>NZ_JOAK01000001.1 GCF_000720455.1 Streptomyces virginiae
CCCCGCCCCCCGGCGCCGGCCCACCAGCCGCTCGGGCAGCGGCGCCACGACCCCCCGTCGTAGAATCAGCGCATTGTGTCTGAGTCCCTGAACCCCACGCCGCCCGCCGTCCCGGACGCCCCCGTCGCCGACTACGCCGCCGACGCCGCGCCGGAGGCGAACTCGTACGTGCCCCCCAAGTGGCGCACCGAGCCCCGCTTCCCCGACGGCCCCGCCCCGGACCCGGCCGGCTCGCACCACGAGCGGCGGATCCGGAGCTTCCAGCCCCGGCGCAGCCGGGTCACCACCGGCCAGGGCGAGGCCCTCAAGCGGCTCTGGGGCACCTGGGGCCTGGACATCGACGGCCACTCGGTCATCGACCTCAAGGCGCTCTTCGACGGCCTCCCGGTCGTCCTGGAGATCGGCTTCGGCATGGGCGAGGCCACCGCGCAGATGGCCGCCGCCGACCCGGCGACCGGCATCCTCGCCGCCGACGTGCACACCCCCGGCCAGGGCAACCTCCTCGCCCTCGCCGAGCGGGGCGGCCTCGACAACGTGCGCGTCGCCAACGGCGACGCGATCATCCTGCTCCGCGAGATGCTCCCGCCCGACTCGCTCGCCGGGATCCGCGTGTACTTCCCGGACCCGTGGCCCAAGGCCCGCCACCACAAGCGCCGGCTGATCCAGCCCGAGTTCCTCACCCTGGCGGCCACGCGCATGGCACCCGGAGCCGTACTGCACTGCGCGACCGACTGGGAGCCGTACGCCGAGCAGATGCTCGAAGTCCTCACGGCCCACCCCGACTTCGAGAACACCCGGCCCGACGGCGGCTACTCCCCGCGCCCCGACTTCCGGCCCCTCACCCGCTTCGAGGGCCAGGGCCTCGACAAGGGACACGTCGTACACGACTTGCTCTTCCGTCGCACGGAGAACTGACAACGTCACCGCGCGTGTCAGGGCGGATCGCTAGGGTCATGATGTGTTCCGAGCACTCCGCCCCGTGCTCGCACGTCCGTCCGCCACGGTCCGCACGTGCGTGCTCCTCGTCCTGCTCGCCGCCACCGGCATCGCCATCCTCGAACTCGTGCGGGAGCAGACCGGCACCCCGGGCTTCTTCGTCGGCCTCGGTCTGGCCCTGCTGCCGGTGGCCCCGCTCATGGCGGCCTTCCGGTGGCTGGGCCGGGCCGCGCCCGCGCCCTGGCCCCAGTTGCTGTTCTGCTTCGGCTGGGGTGCCTGCACCGCGGCGCTGATCGCCATACTGGCCAACAACTTCGCCACCGAGTGGATAGCCGCGGCCACCGCAGACCCCTCGGGGGCGGACCACCTCGGCTCGATCGCCATCGCCCCGGTGGTGGAGGAGAGCGCCAAGGCGGCCGCGCTGCTGCTGGTGTTCGTGTTCCGCAGACGGCATTTCACCGGGCCCGCCGACGGTTTCGTGGTGGCGGGCTTCACCGCCACCGGCTTCGCCTTCACCGAGAACATCCTCTACCTCGGCAACGCCTTCGTTCAGGACCTGGCCGACGGCACGGGCGTACTGGACTCGGTGACCGCGGCGACCTTCTTCGTACGGATCGTGCTGTCGCCGTTCGCGCACCCGCTGTTCACGGTGCTCACCGGGCTCGGTGTCGGGGCGGCGGCCGTCAGCGCGGGCCGCTCGCGCCGGGTCGGCCTGCCCCTGCTCGGCCTGGCGCTGGCCATGGGAATGCACGCCCTGTGGAACGGCTCCTCGCAGTTCGGGGACGACGGCTTCTACGTGATGTACGTCTGCGTGATGGTCCCGATGTTCGGGCTGCTGGTGTGGCTGGCCGTGCGGATAAGGCACCGCCGGCTGCGGGCCGTCGCCGGGGAGCTGGCGCTGTACGCGGCCGCGGGCTGGCTGGCCCCCGCCGAGGTGCCCGCCCTGGCCTCGATGCCGGCCCGGTCGCTGGCCCGTGCCCTGGCGCGGCGCAGCGGGGGCCGGGCCGCCGGACGCGCGGTCGCCCGCTACGAGGCGGACGCCGCCGCCCTGGCGCTGCTGCGGAACCGGGCGCGCCGCGGGGGAGCGCTGCGAGAGGCGGATTTCGCGGGTCGGGAACGGGAGTTGCTGCACAGGCTGTGGCAGCGCCGCGCGACGGCGGGACCCGCCCTGGCCCGTGCGGCGGTGATGGAGGAGCTGCTTCCGCCCTGGTTCGATCCGCTGGCGCCGGCGGCCGCGGCGGAGGTTCCCCAGCCGCGACGGGAAGAGCGGTGGGGAGGCCGGCGGCAGGAGCGGCGGGAAGACCGATGGCAGGAGCGGCGCGGGCCTCGGCGCCCGGAGCCCTCCCTCAGACGTTCAGACCCTTGGACTCCAGCCACGCCAGCGGGTCCGTCGTCGATCCGCCCTTGCGCACTTCCAGGTGGAGATGGGGTCCGGTGACGTTCCCGGTGGCGCCGACCCGGCCGATGGTGTCGCCGGTGCCGACCGAGCCCGAGGTCACCGACATCGAGGAGAGGTGGCAGTACCAGATCTCCGTGCCGTCCTCGAGCTCCAGCACGATCCGGTAGCCATACGCCCCGGACCAGCCGGCCGAGGTGATCTTGCCGGCTCCCACGGCCTTGACCGGGGTGCCGGTCGGCGCCGCGAAGTCGAGGCCGGTGTGGTGGCCGGAGGACCACATGGAGCCGGAGACCCCGTAGTGCGAGGTGAGGGTGTAGGCGGAGGTGGGCAGGGACCAGCTTCCGGCCGCTGCGGCGGGACGCTCCTGCGCCGCCTTGGCCTCGGCGGCCTTCCTGGCGGACTCGGCTTCCTCCGCGGCCTTCGCCTCGGCCTGCGCCTTGGCCTCCTCGGCCGCCTGACGGGCCGCTTCCAGCTTGTCCTTCGCCTCCTGGGCGGCCGCCACCTGCGCGGCGCGCTCGGCCTCCGCGCGCGCCTTCGCCTCGGCGGCCTCGTGCTGCGATTCGGCCTGCTGGAGGATGCGGTTGCGCAGGAGCTCGCCGGCGTCCGCACCGCGGCCCGCCTGCTGGGCGATGATCCCGGTCGTCCCACCGCGCTCGGCCTCGGCCTCCTGGCCGGAACCTCCGTCGCCCTGACGGTCGTTGTCCCCGGTCACCAGGCCGGGAAGGGAGGGCAGGGATATCGCGACCTGCGGCCGGTCCTGCGCGGTGGCGATGCCACTGGCGCCGACGGCGGCGATGACACCGACGCCGAGGACGGTGGAGCTGCGGGCAAGTCCCCCGCGCTGCTTGGCCACACGGTGCTTGCCCCGGACCGGACGGACCGTGTCCTCGGTGGGGTTCCACTCGCCCCAGGCACCCGCGGTGGGCGGCTCCTGGATCTCGATGCCTTCAGGAGCAGGCGAGTTGGAGGCCACGGGGGCACACTCCTCATTGACACGCACGCGCACGGTGCCGTCTCTTGCGACGGCCGGGACGACCGCGCTGCGTTATCGAAAGGTAATAGAAGTGAGGGAGTGATTCCAAGCTGTTGCGCTTGATCGTTCCCACCAATTGGCCACAGCCTGGCTTGCTTTGGCCATTCCTTATCGCCCCATAACTGGATCAACTAGGGCAAAAATCAAACGACTCACCCATCTCCCCAGCCACAAGCTTGTCATGACTGACCCTCAATCAGCTTGCACACAGCGCCCGTTCGATCACACACCGTCACACGACGTCGTCCGCCCGTCGCACCACCGGCACGGCCCGCCGCCGCTCCACCCGGCTCCGCTCCTGCCACCGCCGCCCGGGCCTGCCCACCGCGAGCAGCGCCATGTCGTCCGTCGTCCCGCCGCCCGTGTGCCGCCGCACGTCGCTGCTCAGCGCGCCGAGCAGGGCCTGCGGCCCGGACACGATCCGGCCGCGCAGCCGGGCCGCCGGATCGTAGAAGTCCCCCGCCCGGTCGCGGGCCTCCGTCAGCCCGTCCGTGTAGAGCAGCAGGGTGGCCCCCGTCGGGAAGGCCCACTGCTGGGCCCGGCCCGGCCGGCCGCCCAGATCCGCCATGCCGAGCGGCAGGGCGGGCTCCGCCGGGGCGAGGACCGCGAGGTCCCCGTTCCCGTACAGCAGCAGCGGCTCGGGGTGGCCCCGGTTGAGCAGCCGCAGCACCTCCGACTCCGGCGGGATCTCCCCGAGCACGCACGTCGTGAACCCCTCCACCGCGTCCAGGCCCTCCCGCCGGGCGCCCTCCCGGGCCAGGGCGCGCTCCAGCCGCTGCGCCACCGCCTCCAGCGTCGGCTCGGTCTCCGCCGCCTCCCGGAACGCCCCGAGGACCACCGCGACGGCCTCGACCGCCCCCAGCCCCTTGCCCCGTACGTCCCCCACCGCCAGGCGCACCCCGTACGGGGTCTCCTGCACGGCGTACAGGTCCCCGCCGATGAAGGCGTCGGCCTGCGCGGCCTCGTACCAGGCGCACACCTCCAGCCCTCCGATGCGCCCGGCGGGCCTCGGCAGCACCGCCCGCTGCGCGGCCTCCGCGATCCCGCGGGCGGAGGCGAGCCGTTCGCCGCTGCGCCGCACCACACGGTTGATCAGGAGCGCCAGCCCGGCCACGGTCACCATCGTGGCCAGCTCGGTCAGCCCCTGGGCCGTCCAGCCGGTGCCGTGGTGGAGGTGCAGCAGGAACACCGCGAGGACGGCCACCGCTCCGGTCACGGCCGTGGCCCACAGGGTGTACAGCGGGGCGGCGATCAGCGGGGCCGCGGAGAAGGACGGGGATCCCGTGAAACTGGGCGGCGTCAGCAGGTCGAAGGCCAGACCGGCGGCGATCAGCACGCCCGGCAGCACCCGGAGCACGCGCCGGGCCGTACCGCTCCCGCGGCCGGCCGCCCGCCGCCCGCCGCTGCCCTTCCGGCCCAGCCCCACCACACGCTCTCCTGCCGCCCGGTCCCGTCCCACGGGTGCGGGCCCGCCGCCGCGCCCCTCAAGGCTGGCCGCAGGTACGGGCGTACGGCGACCCGGCGGCGGCCGTGCGGGTGACGGGGCGCGGGAAGGTGGGACATCACGAGGGGCCGGGAACACGGCGGGGACACGACGAAGGCCCGGCTCCCAAGGGAACCGGGCCTTCGTCTTCAGTAGCGGGGACAGGATTTGAACCTGCGACCTCTGGGTTATGAGCCCAGCGAGCTACCGAGCTGCTCCACCCCGCGTCGGTGAACACAACTCTACGGCATCTTGGAGCGGCCCTCCGCCAATTAACCGTCGGTCCGCCCCAGGATGGACATCGCCGCAGGTCAAAGGCCTAAATCCGGCCCGAAACCGGCATCGCGCGAACGAAGATCATCTCTGTTGCACGCCGGTGACACTGCAGGGATGGTTCCGCGATCGGATCCGGGCGAAGATTCATCTGTCGCCGAGGCCAGGGGGACAGACGAACCGGCCGGACGACACAGACCACACCAAACGGCTCGGCACTCTGCCGATGCCCTCGTGATTCCTGGGGGGAGTCCACCATGTCCGTTCGCACCGCAGCCGCCATCGCAGTCGTCGCCGGCGTTGTCACCACTCTGCTGCCGCTCTCGGCCACCGCCGCGTCCGCCGCACCCGCCACCGACGACCACGCCGTGCTGCGTACGGAGATGGGCGCTCCCGTCCCCAGCGGCCCGCTGACCCGCGGCGGCGCCACCGAGACCTTCGACCTCACGGTGAAGAACCCGACCGGCAAGGCCGTCGAGTACAAGCCGTGGATGCTCCTCGACGCCAAGGGCCCGAGCCTGCTCCAGAAGGACGACGTCGTCTTCAAGGTCGAGGCGGTGGACGCCCCGGCGACCAAGGCCTCGGTCGGCCAGCAGGACGGCGAGTGGCAGGGCCTGTTCTCCCCGTCCGCCGGTGAGCCCGGCCAGGGCTTCGACATTCCCGCGAACGGCAAGATGACCTGGAAGGTCACCCTCGGTCTCGGCGCGAACTACCCCACCAACAACGGCGACTTCAACTTCACCGCCAGCAGCTACAACAACTCCGTCGCGCCCGGCGGCGCGGACTCCCACCTCTTCAAGGTCGACCCGCAGATCAAGACGGGCGAGCTGAAGACCTGGTTCAAGCAGGTCAGTTCGGGCAAGGACGGCCAGGAGCAGCGCGCGTACCTGGACCTGAACTACCAGGCCACCGGCGACGGCACGTTCAACGTCCCGCTCGCCACCAGCCTGACCCTGTCCCACCCCGGCGAGGAGAAGGCCGACTTCCGCCTCCAGGCCCTGATCGACGGCCGCTGGCAGGACCTGAACGCCAAGGACAGCCGCTACGAGCTGCCGCGCATCGCCAAGGGCTTCGGCGCCGCCTCCGGCGTCCACACCCAGCCGCTGCGGCTCAGCCTGGGCAGGGACACCAAGCTGACGAAGCGCACCGTCATCACGATGGAGGCCGAGGTCCGCCAGGCCGAGGGCAACACCTGGCCGCTCCTGACCGCCCCGGTGCAGTTCCCGCTGGCCCCGATCGCCGAGCCGGACCCGACCGGGCCGACCACCAACCCGACCACCAACCCCACCACCAGCCCGTCCCCGACCCCCACCCCGTCCTCCACCTCCCCCGTGAAGCAGGCCGTCGCCACCACCACGGGCAACTCCAACGTGGCGACCACGGGCTCCTCCACGGGCTCCCTGGCCACCACCGGCGCCGGCTCGTCCACCGGCCTGTACGCGGGCCTCGCCGCGGCCCTGGTCGCGCTCGGCGCGGCCGCCGCCTGGCTCGGCCGTCGCCGCCGCACCAACGCCTGATCGCACCTCCCCACACCCCCGAAGCGCCCCGCCCGATCCCTCGGGCGGGGCGCTTCACGTTGCGCGCGGACGCGGTCAGGCGGCGGCCGGTTCGCGGTGGCGGGTCAGGACGCGCGTGGTGGAGCCGTCGTCCTCCCGCACGTCACGGACGTGCGTGAAGCCGATGCGGGTCAGCAGGGCCAGGGACGCCGTGTTGGGCGCGGCCACCGTGGCGTGCACCTCGGTCAGGCCCAGGCCGTCGAAGGCGTGACGGACGACGGCCTCCGCGACCTCGGTGCCCAGTCCGGATCCCCAGGTCTCGGGTGCCAGGGCGTAGATGATCTCGTGGCCGTCGACCTCGTCGGTCCGTTTGATCTCGGCGTGCCCGACCAGCCGCCCGTCCCGGCGTACGGCCCAGACGTCGAAGAGGTCCTCGGCGTAGACCTTCGTGAAGACCCGCCCGAACAGGGCGCGGTCCTCGGCCTCGGTGGCGGGACCGTCCCCCATCCACCGGGAGACCCGGGTGTCCTGGAAGAGGGCCACGAAGGCTTCCTCGTCCTCGGGGGTGTACGGGTCGAGCAGCAGGCGTTCGGTACGCAGAACCGGGGTCACGACGGTGACGCTACCGCCTGCCGCCCGCGCGGTTCCTCCGGTTTACGGCCCGCCCCCGGCGCCCGCCCCGGACACAGCACAGCGCCCCGTCCGCGAAGGGCGGACGGGGCGCTGGGAGCGGTAGGCCATGTCGGACTCGAACCGACAACCAACGGATTAAAAGTCCGCTGCTCTGCCAATTGAGCTAATGGCCCTCCGGGTGCTCACCCCAGAGCATAGCCGGACAGCGCCGGTCAGCCGATCGGGTATCGACCGACCGGCCTGTCGGCGTCAGTTCAGGGGCGCGCGGGCGGCCGGACACCGGCCGGGGGACGGGTCACGGAGACCGTGCCGGACGTGCTGAGTTCGCCTCCCCGGCCGTCGGCGGGGCGGGCGGTGAGCGTCCACTCGTACTCGCCGGAGAAGAGGTACGTGCCCGTCGGGGACTTGCCGTCCCACGCGGGGGCGATCAGGCCGCGCGCCTCGGTGCCGGTGCGCACGACCGTGGTGGTGCCGGACGTCTTGTTGCGCACCGTCAGCTTCCAGGAGGAGACGGGCTTGGACGGCCACCAGCGGGCCCGCCAGGTCTGTTCCTGCCTGAAGTCCGCGGTGGCGGCGACGTCCTGGTCGATCGCCGCGAGCGGGGAGGTCGCACCGGGGACGGCGGCCAGGTGGACGGTCTCGTCCGGGCCGGTGTAGGCCAGCCGGCCGCCGAAGCGGTCGACGGTCCAGTCGGCTGCGTACCTCGTCACCTGCTGGGCGATCTCGCGCTCCCGCACCGCCGTACCGGAGCGCAGGTCGTAGACCTCCAGGCCGACACCCCCCTGCCGCACGACGTACCCGTCGCCGAGCTTCACCCGGTCGTTCTCGGGGGCGAAGGGCAGCGGGATCCGCTTCTTGGAGGGCAGGTGGAAGGCGGCGGGGCCGTCGGCGGACGCGGGGCACAGCACGTACAGCCAGTCCCCGGCGGCCTGGATCTCGTCGGGGCGGCAGGTCGTGCCGAGGCCCTGGTACTGCGTGACCCTGCCGGTCCGCAGATCGGTGCCGCGCACCCCGTCCCATTCCGAACGGTCCCAGAGCACCGACCCCCAGAGCGCGGCGGCCGCGGAAGGCCTGATGTCCAGGACCTTTCCGGCGTCGATGTCCGCGACCACCATCCGGGGGTCGTTCTTCTCGGTCACGCTGAACAGCACGTACCGGCCCGAGGCGCTCTCCGGCAGGTACGGCTGCATGCCGTCGGTGCCGGGCAGGGGCACCTGGCGGACCGTGCCGCCGGGGCGGGTCTCGCGTACGTTCACCGCGATGCCCGCGCCGTGGGTCGAGAGCGAGACGATCCGTCCGTCACCCGTCGGGACGGTCCAGCCGGGGAGATCGGCGTAGGGCCGGCAGAGCCGGCCGTCCGCGTTCTCGTCGCAGCTCCAGTCGGGGGTCTGCTTCGCCGGGGACGTCCCGGACACCGGCACGGAGTAGCCCTGGAGGCTGCGGGTGGGGTCCTCCTGGCCGGCGACGAGCCGGCCCTGGGCGAGGCTGAGCGTCAGCCGGTTCGCCGGGTTCGGCGGCAGGGTCATCACCGTCGACAGCGCCGGGGCGCCGTCGGGGCCGGACGTGATCCGGTGCATGGCCCAGTGGCTGGGGTCGGTGCCTCCGGCCAGGTAGGCGGAGCCGTCCGTGCCCGTCTTCAGGCCCCGGTCCGAGGTGCGGGCGAGCAGGGTGCGCGGGGCACCTCCTGCGACCGGCAGGGCGGTGACCGCGTTGCTCGTGGCGTAGTGGTCCTGCACGACGAGCCAGTCGCCCACGGGGTGCGTACGTCCGTACGGGGTGGGGGTGTTGACGCTGCGCGTCACGGTGAGGTCGGCGCGGGAGCGCAGGGTCGCCGTGGCGGAGCCGTTCTTGCGCAGCGAGACCCAGTGGGAGCCGAGCGAGTAGTCGACGTAGCCGGGGTCCGTCGCGCCGTCCGGCAGGGCCAGGGGCGTCAGCGTGGCCTTGGCGTAGTCGAGCAGGGCGAGGGTGGTCCGGCCGGCGGCGGACCGGTAGGTAATCAGCGCGCCCTGCTCGTCGGAGGTCCGCACCCAGAGCGAGTCGACCGGGATGCGTTCCGGCGCCGAGACGGTGACGTCCTTGCGCGGTTCGTTCTCACGGCCGATCAGGTGCAGGGTGACGCGGTCCTCGGCGTCCAGCTCGTAGGCCAGTACCTGGGTCGGCGAGAAGGTGGTGGTCCACGTCCGGCCGGCCGGCACGGCGAGGGTCTCGGTGCGGCCCGTGGCCTGGTCGTGCAGGGTGAGCGGACCCGGGGCCGTGGGAGACGTACGGCGCTCGCAGCCGACGGTGTCGCCGAGTTGCAGCGACTGGTCGTACGCCCCCGTGGCGCAGTCCGCGAGCGGCACTTCGCGGCCGTCCTCGAAGCTCTTCCAGTACAGACCGCCGCTGGGCCGGTCGAGCACCGCGCCCTTGGGGCCCGCGCCGTAGACCGACCGGTACGACGGTTCCTGGTGCGGCAGCGGAGCGATCGTCAGTTCGTCGGCCGCCGCGGGTCCCGCGGCGGCCGGTACGGCGGTGAGGGCGCCGATTCCCGTGGCCAGTGCGAGCGCGGCTGCGCCCAGCACACGTGACCGTCTCATGCGTGTACTCCCCCCAAAAAAGACGCGCCGGGGGCGGCCGCGGTCGCGCGTCGCCGTGTCCCCCACCGCAAAGTTCGGATCGTAGCAACACGCGACAGGGCCCCCACGACGGGAGTCGTGGGGGCCCTGTCAGGGGTTCAGCTCAGCCGGTGTCAGCCGTTGCGCTTCCAGCGCGGCTTGTCGTCACGGCGGCCGCCGAAGCCACCGGAGGGGCGGTCGTCACGGCGGAAGCCGCCACGGTCACCACCGCGGTCACCACGGTCATCACGGTTGAAGCCACCGGACGGACGGTCGTCACGACGGAAACCACCCGACGGACGGTCATCGCGACGGAAGCCACCACGGTCACCACGGTCATCACGGTTGAAGCCACCGGACGGACGGTCATCACGACGGAAACCACCCGACGGACGGTCGTCACGACGGAAACCACCCGACGGACGGTCGTCGCGACGGAAGCCACCGGAGGGGCGGTCGTCACGGCGGAAGCCGCCACGGTCACCACCGCGGTCACCACGGTCGCCGCCGCGGAAGCCGCCACGGTCACCACCGCGGTCGCCACCGCGGTTGTCACGGCGCTCGAAGTTGCCGCGGTCGTCGCGCTGGGCGCGGTTCTCCTCGCGGCGCTCCTGGGCGGCGATCTCGGCGGCAGCGGCAGCGGCGGCAGCCGCGACCTCGGCCTCGGCGGCCTCGGCCACCTCGGCGACGGCGGCCTCCGGGTCCTCGCCCCGCTCACGCGCGGAGCGGGCGACCAGACGGTCGGCCTCCTCGCGCAGCTCGCCGGCACGGCGGGTCAGGCGCTCCAGCTGCTTGGTGAGCTCGGCGACCTCGCGCTCGGCCTGCTTGGCGGCGTTGTTCGCGGAGTCGGCCTGGACCTCGGTCAGCGAACGGGCACCGGTGATCTCGGCGACCTCCGGCTCGAAGGCGCCGGCGCCCTGGACGATGTGGCGCGAGGCGTCGACGCCCGCGTCCTCCATCAGGCGGAAGATCTGGCGGCGCTGGTGCGGCAGCGCGAGGGAGACGACGACACCGGACTTGCCGGCACGGGCGGTGCGGCCCGAGCGGTGCAGGTAGTCCTTGTGGTCACCGGCCGGGTCCACGTTCAGGACCAGGTCGATGCCGTCGACGTGGATGCCTCGGGCGGCGACGTCGGTGGCGACGAGCGCGTTGACGTAACCGTCCTTGAAGTCGGCGAGGACGCGGGTACGGGCGCCCTGCGTCATGCCGCCGTGCAGGGCGTCGGCCTTGACGCCGGCCTCGACGAGCTGCTCGGCGATGCGGTCGGCGCCCAGCTGGGTGCGGACGAAGATGATGGTGCGGCCCTTGCGGGCGGCGATGGCGGCCGTGACCGGCGCCTTGTCCTTCGGCTTCACGACGAGCACGTGGTGCGTCATGGTCGTGACGTTGCCCTGGGCGCTGTCGACCTCGTGCGTGACCGGGCTGGACAGGTAGCGCTTGACCAGGGTGCCGATCTCGTTCTCCATGGTGGCGGAGAAGAGCATGCGCTGGCCGCCCTCGGGGATCTGGTCGAGCAGCTCGGTGACCTCGGGCAGGAAGCCCAGGTCGGCCATCTGGTCGGCCTCGTCGAGGACCGCGACCCGGACGTTCTCCAGGGAGCAGGCACCGCGGTTGATGATGTCGCGCAGTCGGCCCGGGGTGGCGACGAGGATGTCGACACCGCGCTCCAGAGCGTAGATCTGGTTGCTCATGGAGGTACCGCCGCAGACGACCTTCATCTTCAGGCCGAGGACGTCGCCGTACGGCTGGAGGGCGTCCGCGACCTGCATCGCGAGCTCACGCGTCGGCGTGAGGATGATCGCGCGGGGCTTCTTCTTCTCGGTGTGGCCGCCGGCCAGCGTGGCCAGGGTCGGCAGACCGAAGGAGAGGGTCTTGCCGGAGCCGGTGCGGCCGCGGCCGAGGATGTCCTTGCCGGCCAGGGCGTCCGGGATGGTCGCGGCCTGGATCGGGAAGGGGGTGGTGACACCGTTCTGGGCGAGCTTGCGCACGATGCCCTCGGGCAGACCCAGGTCACCGAAGGTGATCGTGGGCTCGGCGTCGGCATCGGCGTCGAAGTCGTCGGTGGAGTCCTCGAAGGACTCGCCGCTCACGTCGGCCTCGAGAGCCTCGATGATTCCCTCGGCTTCCGCGGCCTCGATGGCCTCGGTGACGACGAGGGCCTCGGCGTCGATGATCTCGTTGGAGTCGTTCTCGGGCATGACGGAACGGTCAGAACTGGAAATGGACATGCGAAATGCGAAACCTTCCGGAGTCTCGGCACGCGCCCAAACTCCGTGAATCGCAAATCGACCGCCTCAATGCGGTCAGCCACGGCTAGGGAGAGTACGCGCCACGCGGCGCTCTTCGGATTCGGCGCCGGGCAATGGGATCAAACGATCTATAACCATACGCACCCTCCCCCGGGTCTGGCAAGTCGCTCCGGCAACAACACCTCTGACCTGCACAAACGCCGCGCAGCGGCCAACCGCGGCGGGCCTGCGGCGCGGCTCCCGCGCTAGGCCTGCGGCGCCGCCTGGGTACTGGGCTCCGGCTGCGGACTCGACGGAATCGGAGTGGGTTCCGTCACAGGGGGCGTCGGAAGCGGCGGCTCCGGGGTCGGGCTCGCCGACTGCTGACCGCCGCCCGGCCCGCCCGGGCCACCGGAGCCGCCCGCACCGCCGGAACCGCCCGTCGACGGTTCCTGGTGGCCTTGGCCGCCGGCGCCGCCGCCCGGTCCCGCCGTCGGTGCGGGCGCGCCCGGCGCCCCGCTCGGCGCGCCCGGGCTGGGGGACGCCCCGGTCGCGCCGGAGGCCTTGCCGTCGTCCTTGGACCTGCCGTCCTGGCTCCCCGTACCGTCCTTCGCGCCGTGCCCGTTGCCGTGGATCCCCGAGCCCCGCCCGGAGGCGGAACCGGCACCCGCCTCGGAGCCGGCGCGCCGGTCCGCGGCGGCGGAGGGTCCCGGCTTCGCCGCGTCCTCGCCGACACTCATGCAGCCGGCCGTCGCCGCGACCGCGAGTGCGGTGACGGCCAGTCGGAGGGAAGCGGACAACTGGCGCACGGGGCACCTCCGGAGCCTGGGGACGAAGGCCCGCAGGAGCGGGTCGATGTGCCCAACTCCCTTTGCACCGTAAGGGACACGCCCTCAGGCGAACAGTTGTCGCGCCACCTGCGAGCCGAGGTGCACCGCGCCCAGCCCCACCAGCACCGACATCGCGACGTTCGCCGCCGCCAGGAAGCCCCACCCGCGCTCGGCCAGCCGCAGCGTCTCGTAGGAGAAGGTCGAATACGTGCTCAGCGCCCCGCACAGCCCGGGCCCCAGCAGCACCACCACCCAGGAGGAGGCGGCCCCGGCCAGCGCCGCGCCGGTCAGCACCCCCAGCACCAGGCAGGCGCCCGCGTTCACGACGAAGGTCCCCCACGGGAAGACGGAGTCGTGCCGCTGCTGCACCGCACGGTCCGTCAGGTAGCGCAGCGGCGCACCGACGACCGCGCCCGCCACCACGAGCAGCCAGTTCACCGCACCACCCGGTCCGGCCCCCGGCCCCGTACGGCGAGCCGGGTCGCCGAGGCCGCCGCCCACACCGCGCCCAGCGCCGCCACCACCGTGAGCCCCGCGTAGGCCAGCGCGGACCGCGCCTCCCCCGCGTCGAGGAGCCGCGAGAAGTCCAGCGCGTAGGTGGAGAAGGTGGTGAAGCCGCCGAGCACGCCGACCCCGGCGAAGGGCCGCAGCAGCGGGTGCGGCGCCGTCCGTCCGCCCTCGCTGATCAGCACCATCAGTACGCCGATCAGCGCGCACCCGGAGGTGTTGATCCACAGGGTCGCCCACGGGAACGCCCCGGGCGCGGCCGGCCAGAGCAGGGAGATCCCGTACCGCGCCGAGGCCCCGGCCGCGCCGCCGGCGGCCACCGCCGCGAGCACCCGGCCCTGCGGCTCGGCCCGCTGCGCGGGCACGTGCAGGTCGACGTCCGGGTCGATCGCCTCGGAGCCCGCCGCGGGCCGGGAACCCTTCCGGGTCACCCGTACCCCAGCGCGTGCAGTCGCTCGTCGTCGATCCCGAAGTGGTGGGCGATCTCGTGCACCACGGTGACCTCCGTCTCCGCGACCACGCTCTCCCGGTCCTCGCACATCCGCAACGTGGGATTGCGGTAGATGGTGATCCGGTCCGGGAGCACCCCGGCGTACCACTCGCCGCGGTCCGTCAGCGGGGTCCCCTCGTACAGCCCGAGCAGCTCGGGGTCGTCCGCGGGCGGTTCGTCCTCGACGAACACCGCCACGTTGTCCATCAGCCGCGTCAGCTCCGGCGGGATGCGGTCCAGGGCCTCTGCGACGAGCTCCTCGAACTCCTCGCGCGTCATCTCCAGCACCCGGCCATTGTCGCTCCGGGGGAAACCGTTTTGGCGATAGCTCCCCGGATCCCATATGCTTCTCACGTCCCCGACGCGCTGAAGAAGTGCCCGGTGGGTCTTTAGCCCTCATCGTCTAGTGGCCCAGGACGCCGCCCTTTCAAGGCGGTAGCACGGGTTCGAATCCCGTTGGGGGTACGCATTACCGTGTGCAAGACTTGCTCTCGCACACTGCAAGGTCCTGTGGAGCAGTTGGTTAGCTCGCCACCCTGTCAAGGTGGAGGTCGCGGGTTCAAGTCCCGTCAGGATCGCTGAAACCGGAAACGGTTTCGTGGCTGGGTAGCTCAGTTGGTACGAGCGATCGCCTGAAAAGCGATAGGTCGCCGGTTCGACCCCGGCCCCAGCCACCATCGGAAGGCCCCGTCCATCGGACGGGGCCTTCCTTCGTTACTCGGCCTCTTCCGCGGGGCCGGTGCGACGGCGCCACTGCACGACGCCGAAGACCACCGCCCCCACGGCGACCAGTGCGAGCAGCGCCCCGTCCGGGACCGCCTCGGCCAGCGACCGGACCCGCTGCTCCACCGCGAACGAGTCGTCCACGTCCAGCAGCCCCGGCAGCGCGCTCGCCCCGTCGTAGACGAGGAACAGCACGCCCAGGGTGATGAAGAACAGCCCGGACAGCAGTGAGGTGGTGTGCAGCTCGAAGCGGCCCACGGAGAGGGCCCGGCCGCGGAGCCAGCGCCGCCGGCCCAGCTCGAACCGCTCCCACAGCAGGGCCATCACGAACAGCGGCACGGCCATCCCCAGCGCGTAGACCGCGAGCAGCAGCCCGCCGTAGACCGGGCTGCCGCTGACCGCCGCGACCGTCAGGACGCTGCCCAGGATCGGGCCGGCGCAGAAGCCGGCCAGCCCGTAGACCGCGCCGAGCGCGTACACGGACAGGGCGGTGGTCGGCCGGATCTTCCCCGACAGCTCCGAGATCCGCTGCGAGGCGAAGCCCAGGCCCAGGACCTGCGCCACTCCGAGCGCGATGATCAGCCAGCCGCCGGCCATGACCAGCTGGTCACGGTTGCTGTGGAAGAACCGCCCGGCGTACGAGCCGGCCGCGCCCAGCGGGACGAGGGTGCTCGCGAGGCCCGCGTAGAAGATGCCGGTGCGGGCCAGCAGGCGCGAGGTGGAGTCGATCGAGTACGCGAAGAAGGCCGGCAGGAGCAGGGCGCTGCAGGGACTGAGCAGCGCGAGGAGACCGCCCAGCAGGGCGGCCAGATATCCGATGTCGGTCACTGCTTCGCCGCCGCCTCGGCCTGCGCGATGGCGGCGGTGAAGGCGCCGAGCGGCTGGGCGCCGGCGATCGGCCTGCCGTTGACCAGGAAGGACGGGGTGGAGGTGACGCCGATGCGGTAGCCCTCCTCCTGGTCCTTCTTCAGGGCGGCCGCCGCCTGCTCGCCGGCCATGTCGGCCTTGAAGCGGTCCAGGTCGGGCACACCGGCCTCGCGGGCCAGCTCCAGCAGCCGCGGCTCGGCGAAGCCCTTCTCCTTGGAGCCGTCGGCGTACGCGGCCGAGTGGAAGGCGGCGAACCGGTCCTGCTGGCCGGCGGCCCAGGCGGCCCGGGCGGCGGCCTCCGATTCGGCGCCGAAGATGGGGAAGTTGCGCCACTCGATGCGCAGGGTGCCGTTGTCGACGTACTTCTTCACCAGCTCGGGCTCGGTGTCCCGGGCGAACTTGCCGCAGTACCCGCACTTGAAGTCGGAGTACTCGATGAGCACGACGGGGGCGTCGGCGCGGCCGAGGGCGAGCTTGTCGCCGGCCTCGCGGCGGGCCAGCGCCCGGAGCGCGGCGGAGGTGTCCTCGCGGGGCGCGGCGGCCGCGGGCGCGGAGCCGGCGGAGCCCTGCCCGGCGGGGGCGGTGGCCTGCCAGGAGACGATGCCGAGGGTGACGGCGGCGAGGGCGACGCCCGCGGAGATCAGCAGCGGCTTCGCGGCGGACGTGGTCTTGGGACTCTTCTTGGACGAGGACATACGGGTGCTCCAGCGATGCGGTGGTGAGGTGGACCGGGGGAAACCGGTCCTCCTAGACCCGCATCACGGACAGCTCCACCGGGCCGGGCGCCGGCCGGTCGGGGCCCCGTACGCGTACCCGCGCGGGCGGGTCGGCGTACGGACGGGCCGCCACGGGCACCGGGCGGCCCGGCGGGACCTGGGCGTGGTCGCCGGCCCGGGCCGGGACGGCGGGCGTACCGCCCCGGTCGGGGGAGGCGGGGGCGCAGGAGGGCCCGCCGCCCTGGACCGCCGGATCGGCGCGGGGCCGGTCGGGCCGCGGTGCCGCCCGGGAGGCGTCGGACGCCGCCGCCGGGGCCGCGGCCCGGACCGCGGGCTGCCCGGAACCGTGCAGAAGCGTTCCGGCAGCGGCGGGGGCCGTCCCGCCCAGCAGCACCGCCAGGACCGCGAGCACGGCACGGCCGAAGAGGCGGGGGCGGTACAAGGTGGGCTGCCTCTCACTCGTGCGGCCGAGGGACTCGTCCCGAAATGGTACGGGTCCACCCGACAAATGCGTTCGCCACCCGGAGGGCCCAGGTGAGATCCTCGATCAGGTATGTCTACTTCCTTCGCCGCCCTGCAGACGCTTCTCGGTGAGATCTCCCTCCGTGACGCGCACCGCCTCGGCCGCCGCCTCGAAGGCGCCCGCCGTATCCGCAAGCCCGAGGCCAAGCAGGCCGTGCTCGACGAGATCGCCGCGGAGGCCGCGAAGGCCGCCGAGCGACTGGCCGGCCGCGCCTCGCGGATGCCGGAGGTCACGTATCCCGAGAACCTGCCCGTCAGCCAGAAGAAGGACGAGATCGCCGAGGCGATACGCGACCACCAGGTCGTGATCGTCGCTGGCGAGACCGGCTCCGGCAAGACCACGCAGATCCCCAAGATCTGCATGGAGCTGGGCCGCGGCGTCCGGGGCATGATCGGGCACACCCAGCCCCGCCGGATCGCCGCCCGCACGGTCGCGGAGCGCATCGCCGAGGAGCTGAAGTCCGAGATCGGGCAGACCGTCGGCTGGAAGGTCCGGTTCACCGATCAGGTGGACCAGGACGCCACCTTCGTGAAGCTGATGACGGACGGCATCCTGCTCGCCGAGATCCAGACGGACCGCGAGCTGCGCGCCTACGACACGATCATCATCGACGAGGCGCACGAGCGGTCGCTGAACATCGACTTCCTGCTCGGCTACCTGGCGACGCTGCTTCCCAAGCGGCCCGACCTCAAGGTCGTCATCACCTCGGCGACCATCGACCCGGAGCGTTTCTCCCGCCACTTCGGCGACGCCCCGATCGTCGAGGTCAGCGGGCGGACGTACCCGGTGGAGGTCCGCTACCGGCCGCTCCTCGAAGAGGATTCCGAGGAGTCCGACCGCGACCAGATCACCGCGATCTGCGACGCCGTGGACGAGCTCCAGGGCGAGGGCGCCGGCGACATCCTGGTCTTCCTCTCCGGTGAGCGCGAGATCCGCGACACCGCGGACGCGCTGATCAAGAAGAAGCTCCGCTTCACCGAGGTGCTGCCGCTCTACGCCCGCCTCTCGCACGCCGAGCAGCACCGGGTCTTCCAGCAGCACACCGGCCGCCGGATCGTGCTCGCGACCAACGTCGCCGAGACCTCCCTGACCGTGCCGGGCATCAAGTACGTGATCGACCCGGGCACCGCCCGGATCTCCCGCTACAGCCACCGCACCAAGGTGCAGCGCCTGCCGATCGAGCGGATCTCGCAGGCCAGCGCCAACCAGCGCAAGGGCCGCTGCGGCCGTACCAGCGACGGCATCTGCATCCGGCTGTACTCCGAGGACGACTTCAACGCCCGCCCCGAGTTCACCGACGCCGAGATCCTGCGCACGAACCTGGCCTCCGTCATCCTCCAGATGACCGCCGCCGGCCTCGGCGAGATCGAGAAGTTCCCCTTCATCGACCCGCCGGACCACCGCAACATCCGCGACGGCGTGCAGCTCCTGCAGGAGCTCGGGGCGCTGGAGACGGGCGAGAAGTCCTCCCCGGAGGGGAAGAGGGGGCAGCGGCTGACGCAGATGGGCCGGCAGCTGTCCCAGCTGCCCGTCGACCCGCGGCTGGCCCGCATGGTCATCGAGGCCGACAAGAACAACTGCGTCCGCGAGGTCATGGTCATCGCTGCGGCCCTGTCCATCCAGGACCCGCGCGAGCGGCCCTCGGACAAGCAGACCCAGGCCGACCAGAACCACGCCCGGTTCAAGGACGAGACCAGCGACTTCCTGTCCTTCCTCAACATGTGGCGCTACGTCCGCGAGCAGCAGAAGGAGCGGGGCTCCTCCTCCTTCCGCCGGATGTGCAAGCAGGAGTACCTGAACTTCCTGCGGATCCGCGAGTGGCAGGACATCTACTCCCAGCTGCGCACGGTCGCCAAGGGCATGGGCATCCACGTCAACGAGGCGGACGCCCCCGAGCAGGTCGTCCACGTCTCGCTGCTGGCCGGACTGCTCTCGCACATCGGGCTCAAGGACACCGACAAGAACGAGTACCTCGGCGCCCGCAGCGCCAAGTTCGCGATCTTCCCGGGCTCCTCGCTGTTCAAGAAGCAGCCGAAGTTCGTGATGTCGGCCGAGCTGGTGGAGACCTCGCGGCTGTGGGCCAGGGTGAACGCCAAGGTGGAGCCCGAGTGGGTGGAGCCGCTGGCGCAGCACCTGGTCAAGCGCACCTACAGCGAGCCGCACTGGGAGAAGGACCAGGCGGCCGTGATGGCGTACGAGAAGGTCACGCTGTACGGCGTGCCGATCGTCGCCCAGCGGAAGATCAACTACGGCCGGATCGACCCCGAGGTCTCGCGCGAGCTGTTCATCCGCAACGCGCTCGTCGAGGGCGACTGGCGGACCCACCACAAGTTCTACGCCGACAACCGCAAGCTCCTCACCGAGGTGGAGGAGCTGGAGAACCGGGCCCGGCGCCGCGACATCGTGGTGGACGACGAGACCCTCTTCGACTTCTACGACCAGCGGATCCCCGAGCACGTGGTGTCCGGCGCGCACTTCGACTCCTGGTGGAAGCACAAGAAGCGCGACGAGCCCGAACTGCTCGACTTCGAGCGGGAGATGCTGCTCACGGAGAAGGCGGCCGGGGTCACCAAGGCCGACTATCCGGACTCCTGGCGGCAGGGGCAGCTGAAGTTCCGGGTGACCTACCAGTTCGAGCCGGGCGCGGACGCGGACGGCGTGACCGTCCACGTCCCGCTGCAGGTGCTGAACCAGGTCACCGACGAGGGCTTCGACTGGCAGATCCCCGGCCTGCGCGAGGAGGTCGTCACCGAGCTGATCCGCTCGCTGCCCAAGCCCATCCGCCGGCACTACGTGCCCGCGCCGAACTACGCGGGCCGCTTCCTGGACACTGCCGTGCCGCTGCAGGAGCCGCTGCCGGTCACCCTCGCGCGCGAGCTCCAGCGGATGGTCGGGGTGCCGGTCACGGCCGAGGACTTCGACCTGACCCGGATCCCCGACCACCTGAAGATCACCTTCCGGATCGTCGACGAGCGGCGCCGCAAGATCGCCGAGGACAAGGACCTGGAGGCCCTGCGGCTCAGGCTGAAGCCGAAGGCCCGCCAGGCCCTCTCCAAGGCCGCGGCCGCCACCGCCGAGCGGGCGGGCGGGGAGTCGGTGGAGCGCACCGGGCTGACCGACTGGACGATCGGCACCCTGACCAAGGTCTTCGAGACCCGGAGGGCCGGCCAGCCGGTCAAGGCGTACCCGGCGCTCGTGGACGAGGGCGCGAGCGTCTCCGTACGCCTCTTCGACACCGAGGCGGAGCAGCAGCGGGCGATGTGGCTCGGCACCCGTCGGCTCATCCTGCTGAACATCCCGGTGAACCCGGCGAAGTTCGCCTCGGACCACCTCACCAACCAGCAGAAGCTGGCCCTGTCCAGGAACCCGCACGGCTCCATCCAGGCGCTGTTCGACGACTGCGCGACCGCGGCGGCCGACAAGCTCATCGCCGACCACGGCGGCCCGGCGTGGGACGAGGCGGGCTTCCGGAAGCTCTACGAGGCCGTCCGCGCCGACCTGGTGGACACGACCGTCCGCGCCGTGCACCAGGTGCAGCAGGTGCTGGCCGCCTGGCAGGCCTGTGAGCGGCGCCTGAAGGCCACCTCCAGCCTCGCCCTGGTCGCGAACATCCAGGACGTCAGGACGCAGCTGGCGGCCCTGGTGCCGGCCGGCTTCGTGACGCTCACCGGGCTGCGCAGGCTGCCTGACCTGATGCGCTACCTGGTGGCGGCTGACCGGCGGCTCCAGCAGATGCCCACGGGCGTCCAGCGCGACACGACGCGCATGGAGAAGGTCCACGAGATGCAGGACGAGTACGCCTGGCTGCTGGAGCAGCTGCCGAAGGGACGGCCCGTCCCCACCACCGTGACCGACATCCGCTGGATGATCGAGGAGCTGCGCGTCAGCTACTTCGCGCACGCGCTCGGTACGGCGTATCCGATCTCCGACAAGCGGATCGTCAAGGCCGTGGACGCGGCGGCCCCCTGATCGGTTCGACCGCACCCCCTGAGCTGCTGTACAGTCTGATTCGCAGCCGCCGCAGAGCGGCCGCGAATCAAGGTCCTGTGGAGCAGTTGGTTAGCTCGCCACCCTGTCAAGGTGGAGGTCGCGGGTTCAAGTCCCGTCAGGATCGCAACAACGTCAGGGCCCGTATCCCCCAGGGGACACGGGCCCTGACGCGTTGGCGGGCGCGACCGCCCGGGCCGGGTTGGGACCCCGAGTGCCCGACTGCCGACCGCCCGCCGCCCGAACTCCGCCCCGGCTCCGCGCAAAGCTCCGCCCGCGCGCCTGCGGGCGCCCTCGTGCGGCCCCCTTTCCCCCGCTCCCGGCGACCGGCTGTCGCGTGGGACCCCGACGGCGGCCCGGAGCAGCCCTCCCGCCGCGCTCCGGTCCCGCTCCCGGCCCCGCTCCCGCCGACAATCCCCCGTTCGCATGATGCCCACCGCGAGCCACTTCCCCTTTACGGGGTGCATTGCCGGATGTACAAGAGTGATCATCTGTGACGGGTGTCACCGCATGAGTTTTTCGGACTCACACTTTTATCGCATCCATACGCGCGCTCGATTTAATATGTGCAATGGTACCTACCCCGTCAGGTATCCCGGCCGGCCTTCGGCACGCCCCTGACCTGGGCATAAAAAAGATCGCGCTGGACCCGGCGGAGTCCAGCGCGATCGAACGACCCGAGAACCTGTTGGGGCAGGTCGGGTCGTATGAAGCAATGTGGGTTTTCATCGGATTGGGGGACCCGACAGCGACCCGTTAAAGCGGGGTGTTTACGCGACCTCAGGCCTCGCTGCGCTGCTGCGGAATTCCCGCCAGCAGTGCGCGGACCTCGGCCTCGCGGTACCGGCGGTGTCCACCCAGGGTGCGGATGGACGTGAGCTTGCCAGCCTTGGCCCAGCGGGTGACCGTCTTCGGGTCCACGCGGAACATCGTGGCAACCTCAGCCGGGGTCAGCAGCGGCTCGGCATCAGGGGTGCGAGCGGTCATGAGCGGCCTCCTCGGGAGAACCGAACCATCTCGGTTCTTTCCTCTAAATTCTGCACCTTGGCCCGCGTTGCCCGAAATGGACATACGCGGGCCGAGTCGGTTATAGGACGAACGGCTTGTCCTCGGCACTACAACTACACCATCCGTCCAGCCTCGACGGCCAAACCGACGGAATTGCCCTCCGAGGTGTTCATCAGCGGCGGAAGCCCGATGGACCGTCCCATAACGGACAGTCACCCCACTGTGACGATCAGTCACAGAGCGATCAGGAGTCGTCAGACCCCCCGTAGAGTGCAATGCCGAGCATTCCGCCCTTAGTTGGGCGGAAGGAACCCTCCCCGGACTCCTTGTCCTATTTTGGCACGAGGGTAGGGGAAGGGCGCAAGGGTGTGGTTAGTGCGGTCCGTCACGCTTGGGCCAATGGCCCGTATCGGGACGTAGGTCCTGGTACTACGTCCCAAATGCCACGATCAGCGCTCTGATCAGCCAGTTTTGACCGAACGACCGATACGCGACGGTACGTACGGACTCCCAAAAGGTGAAACCAGCCACACCGGCTACTTTCGGCCTAATTCGCGAAAAGCCGCTCCCGGACCGCCCTCCACCGCTCCGCCAGCCCCGTGTACGTGCCCGCCGCGCCCTCGGCGTCCCCCGCCCGCAGGGCCGCGATACCCGCCGCGAGGTCCCCCGCCGAGTGGTCGGCCGCCAGCCGGTCCGCGGGCAGGGCGTGCACCAGCCCGCCGTAGTCCAGCTCGACCATCGACCGCGGGTGGAACTCCTCCAGCCAGCTCCCCACCTCGACCAGGCCCTCGGCGAGCATCCCGTACCCCTCCGCGTCGCGCAGCGTCCTCAGCGCCCGGGCGAGGCGCCGGCGCGCCTGCACCATCGGCGTCCGGTAGCGCAGCAGTTCCCCCGGCACGTACTCCCGCTCCTCGTCCGCCACCAGCACGAACCAGCGCAGCGGGATCTGCCACACCCCCGTACGGATCCACGGGCGCGCGTCCGGGTTCCGCTCGCGCCAGCGCTCGTACTCCTCGGTGGCCCGCCGGCGGGCCACGGGCGGGAGCGCCGCGTCCAGCACCGGGCGTGGGAACTGGTCGACCAGCTCCTCCAGCGCCAGCCAGCCGCGCAGCCGGGTGCGCCACGGGCAGACCAGCAGCACCCCGTCCACCTGCGCGGTGAACGCGTCGGCGCTCTCGTGCACCGGCACCCCCACCAGCGGGACCCGCACCAAGTCCGCCAGCGACCGGCGCAGTTCGTCCTGGGCGGTCGGGGCCGTCCCGCGCCGGGCGTACTGCGCCCAGTGCGTGCGCTCCGGCTCCGCGAAAGCGGCCAGGGGTTCGTAGACGCGCAGGTAGGAGGCGTACGGGACGGCCGGCGCCGAGCGCGCGGAGGGCAGCAGGGGATCGGAGGATTCGGTCACCCTCTCGTACTCCCCCCTTCAGGGGCCCGGTTCACCTCCGGACCGCCCGGCGCCGGGCCCGGGGCCGCTCCCGTACTCCAGGAGTGTTTCGATCCCCGGACAGGTCACCCCCATCCGGCCTAGAGGTCTTACGCTGCTCCCAGCGCGCCCTCCCCCACCCGCAGGGGGGCGTCTTCCCGCCGCATCTCTTCCATGGGAGTCACCACCGTGACCGAAATGACCGACGGCGTCCTGCACACCCTGTTCCGCACGGAGCAGGGCGGCCACGAGCAAGTCGTGCTGTGCCAGGACCGAGCCACCGGCCTGAAAGCCGTCATCGCGATCCACTCCACCGCCCTGGGCCCTGCCCTCGGTGGTACGCGTTTCCACGCCTACGCCTCGGACGAGGAGGCCGTGCGCGACGCGCTCAACCTCTCGCGCGGCATGTCCTACAAGAACGCCATGGCCGGTCTCGGCCTCGGCGGCGGCAAGGCCGTGATCATCGGTGACCCCGACGTCATCAAGACCGAGGAACTCCTGGAGGCCTACGGCCGGTTCGTCGAGTCTCTCGGCGGCCGCTACGTGACCGCCTGCGACGTCGGCACCTTCGTCGCCGACATGGACGTCGTCGCCCGTGAGACCCGCTGGGCCACCGGCCGCTCCCCCGAGAACGGCGGCGCCGGCGACTCCTCGGTGCTCACCGCCTACGGCGTCTTCCAGGGCATGCGCGCCAGCGCGCAGCACCTGTGGGGCGACCCGACCCTGCGCGGCCGCAAGGTCGGCGTCGCGGGCGTCGGCAAGGTCGGCCACTACCTCGTGGAGCACCTGCTGGAGGACGGCGCCGAGGTCGTCATCACCGACGTCCGCCAGGAGTCGGTGCAGCGCATCCTCGACAAGCACCCGGGCAAGGTCACCGCGGTCGCCGACACGGACGCCCTGATCCGCGTCGAGGGCCTGGACATCTACGCCCCGTGTGCGCTCGGCGGCGCCCTGAACGACGAGACGGTCCCGGCCCTCACCGCCACCATCGTGTGCGGCGCGGCCAACAACCAGCTCGCCCACCCGGGCATCGAGAAGGACCTCGCGGACCGCGGCATCCTCTACGCGCCGGACTACGTGGTCAACGCGGGCGGGGTCATCCAGGTCGCCGACGAGCTGCACGGCTTCGACTTCGACCGGTGCAAGGTGCAGGCCACGAAGATCTTCGACACCACACTGGAGATCTTCGCGCGTGCGAAGGCGGACGGCATCCCGCCGGCTGCCGCGGCCGACCGGATCGCCGAACAGCGCATGGCCGACGGCCGCCGGACCCTCCCGGTGACGGCCTCCTAAGGGCCCCTCGCGAGGCCCGCCGGGGTGCGGCGAGACGGAACTCACTGCACTTCGGCGGGTCGCCCGCCAGGAAAGGGTTAAAATCGCAGCTGACCAGCGAGGACGGGGCGCCTTGTTGGTTCTGCACCGGGGCGCGTCATGCGGGCGGCGTACCGTATGGCCGCGGAAGCAGGTACCGTTAAACCCCTACGGACGGTCTCTCCGCGGAGAGTCCGCTCCGAACCATGAACGCGTGTCAGACTCTGGGGCCGTCGAGCCCCGTCACCGAGGGGGTCGAGCCATGGGGCGCGGCCGGGCCAAGGCCAAGCAGACAAAGGTCGCCCGCCAGCTGAAGTACAACAGCGGCGGGACTGACCTCTCGCGTCTGGCCAATGAGCTGGGCGCATCGCCGACAGAGCCGCTGCAGATCAGCGAGCCGGTCGAAGTCGATGACGAGCTGGATGACGACGACGACCCGTACGCCAGGTACGCGGATCTCTACAACAGCGATGACGACGACGAGGACGACGAGTCCGGTCCGTCGACACAGCGTCGCGGCGCTTGACGCCCTGAGGCGTCTGCACGACACGGCAAAGACTGAAACCCGGTCCAGGGCATAGCCCCGGGCCGGGTTTCAGTGCTGCTCAGCTCGCGTAGGAACCGGTGAGGGTCGCGCCCTCGGTGCGGTCGCCGCGGTCCAGGATCTCGCCCGCGACCCAGGCGTCGACGCCCCGGTCGGCCAGCGCGGTCAGTGCCACGTCCACGGACTCGGCGGGCACGACGGCCATCATGCCGACGCCCATGTTCAGGGTCTTCTCCAGCTCCAGCTGCTCCACCTGTCCGGCCTTGCCGACCAGGTCGAAGATCGCGCCGGGGGTCCAGGTCGAACGGTCGACCGTGGCGTGCAGGTGGTCCGGGATGACCCGGGCCAGGTTCGCCGCGAGGCCGCCGCCGGTGATGTGCGAGTAGGCGTGCACCTCGGCCGTTCGGGTGAGGGCCATGCAGTCCAGCGAATAGATCTTGGTGGGTTCGAGCAGCTCCTCGCCGAGGGTCCGGCCGAGCTCCTCCACGTGGCCGTCGAGCGACATGCCGGCACGGTCGAAGAGGACGTGACGGACCAGCGAGTACCCGTTCGAGTGAAGGCCGGACGAAGCCATCGCGATGACGGCGTCACCCGTACGGATGCGATCCGCGCCGAGCAGGCGGTCGTACTCGACGACGCCCGTTCCGGCACCCGCCACGTCGAAGTCGTCCGGGCCCAGCAGGCCGGGGTGCTCGGCGGTCTCGCCGCCCACCAGGGCGCAGCCGGCGAGGACACAGCCCTCGGCGATGCCCTTGACGATGGCGGCGACACGCTCGGGGTGCACCTTGCCGACGCAGATGTAGTCGGTCATGAAGAGCGGCTCGGCGCCGCAGACGACGATGTCGTCCATGACCATCGCGACCAGGTCGTGGCCGATGGTGTCGTACACGCCCAGCTGGCGGGCGATGTCCACCTTGGTGCCGACCCCGTCGGTGGCGGAGGCGAGCAGGGGGCGCTCGTAGCGCTTGAGGGCGGAGGCGTCGAAGAGGCCGGCGAAGCCGCCGAGGCCGCCGAGGACCTCGGGGCGCTGCGTCTTCTTCACCCACTCCTTCATCAGCTCGACGGCGCGGTCGCCCGCTTCGATGTCCACGCCTGCGGCTGCGTAGCTGGCACCGGTGGTCTTCTCTGTCATGACAGGAGAGAGCTTTCGTGTCGTTACTGCGTGTGGTGCCGGGCCCTGGGAGAAGCCTCAAAGACAGGGCCCGGCGCAGGTTGAGCCAGGGCTACGGGCGACGGAGTGCGTCGGCGGCGTCCGTACCGCCCGCGAGCTCGGTCTCCAGGAGCTGCTTGCCGAGGAGCTGCGGGTCGGGGAGCTCCATCGGGTACTCGCCGTCGAAGCAGGCACGGCAGAGGTTGGGCTTCTGGATCGTCGTCGCCTCGATCATCGAGTCGAGCGAGATGTAGGAGAGGGAGTCCGCGCCCAGGGACGTGGCGATCTCGTCGACCGTCATGCCGTTGGCGATGAGCTCGGCCCGGGTGGCGAAGTCGATGCCGAAGAAGCACGGCCACTTCACCGGCGGTGAGGAGATCCGGATGTGGACCTCGGCCGCGCCGGCCTCGCGGAGCATCTTGACCAGTGCGCGCTGGGTGTTGCCGCGGACGATCGAGTCGTCCACGACCACCAGGCGCTTGCCCCGGATGACTTCCTTGAGGGGGTTGAGCTTCAGGCGGATGCCGAGCTGGCGGATCGTCTGCGACGGCTGGATGAAGGTCCGGCCGACGTAGGCGTTCTTGACCAGGCCCGAGCCGTACGGAATCCCGCTGGCCTCGGCGTATCCGACCGCGGCGGGCGTGCCGGATTCCGGCGTCGCTATCACCAGGTCGGCCTCGACGGGGGCTTCCTTGGCCAGGCGCCGGCCCATCTCGACACGCGAGAGGTAGACGTTCCGGCCGGCGATGTCGGTGTCCGGGCGCGCCAGGTAGACGTACTCGAAGACACAGCCCTTGGGCTTCGCTTCCGCGAATCGGGAGGTGCGCAGGCCGTTCTCGTCGATCGCGATGAGCTCGCCCGGCTCGACCTCGCGGACGAAGCTGGCGCCGCAGATGTCGAGGGCGGCGGTCTCGCTCGCGACCACCCAGCCGCGCTCCAGGCGGCCGAGGACCAGCGGGCGGATGCCCTGCGGGTCACGGGCGGTGTAGAGGGTTCCCTCGTCCATGAACACCAGCGAGAAGGCTCCCTTGACCTGCGGGAGGACCTTGGCGGCCGACTCCTCGATGGTCAGGGGCTTGCCGTCTTCGTCCACCTGGCCGGCCAGCAGGGCCGTGACCAGGTCGGTGTCGTTGGTGGCGGCCACCTGGGTGGCACGGCCGTCCTGACGGGGGAGGTCGGCGACCATCTCGGCGAGCTCGGCGGTGTTCACCAGGTTGCCGTTGTGACCCAGGGCCAGGGAGCCGTGGGCGGTCGCGCGGAAAGTGGGCTGCGCGTTCTCCCACACGGATGCGCCGGTGGTCGAATAGCGGGCGTGACCGACCGCGATATGACCTTGGAGCGAACCGAGGGAGGTTTCGTCGAAGACCTGGGAAACGAGGCCCATGTCCTTGAAGACGAGGATCTGGGAACCGTTGCTCACAGCGATTCCCGCGGACTCTTGTCCACGGTGCTGCAGCGCATACAGTCCGAAGTAGGTGAGCTTGGCGACCTCTTCACCCGGAGCCCAGACACCGAAGACGCCGCAAGCGTCCTGGGGGCCCTTTTCGCCGGGGAGCAGGTCGTGGTTGAGTCGTCCATCACCACGAGGCACGCTTCCGAGTGTAGGCGAGATCGACCACTGGTCCGAATTGGGGACGGCCGGGAAATGTCACAGCACAGAGGGTGACGGGACGCCTCCGTCTCGGTATTCGGATCACCTTGTTGACATCTACGAAGCCATTCGTACAGGCTCTCGGTCCATGCAGCCTCTCGGTGACCGCACCGTCACCCTCGTCGAGCGCCGGCACGTGGACCTGGTCCGTGTCGCGAGCGCCATCTGTCGCTGCTGCGCGTAGTCACAACTCTTCCTCTCCTCTTCCCCTTTCCGTTCCGCCCCGCCCTGCTCCGCCGTGCCGCGCGCCGTCCCGCGCCCCGCCCGGAGCCGGCCGGTGGACCGTGCCTTGGAGTACCTGTGTCTTCGTACGAGAACGAGCTGTCCCGGCGTGCCTTCACGGGCGCCGTCGGCGTGACCGCGGCCGCCGCCGCCGTGGGCCTGGGCGCCGCCCCCGCCCAGGCCGCCGAGGACCGGCAGGCGGGCCCCGCGGAGCGGGAGTTCCGGGCCTCCCGGAGCCGCCCGTCACGCCGGCCGAACGTCCTGTTCATCCTGGGGGACGACCTGGGCTGGGCCGATCTCTCCGCCTACGGCTCCCCGCACATCGAGACCCCGAACCTGGACCGGCTCGCCCGCCAGGGCGTCCGCTTCACCGACGCCTACTCGGGCTCCGCGACCTGCTCGCCGACCCGCTTCAGCCTCTACACCGGCCGCTACCCGGCCCGGACCAGGGGCGGGCTGGCCGAGCCGATCGCCGACAAGTCCGCGGGGCTGGAGCCCACCCACCCCACCCTGGCCTCGCTACTGAAGGCCTCCGGCTACGCGACCGCCCTGATCGGCAAGTGGCACGCCGGCTACCTGCCCGACTACAGCCCGACGAAGTCCGGCTGGGACGAGTTCTTCGGCAACTTCGGCGGGGCCCTGGAGTACTACTCCAAGCTGGGCCTGGGCGGCGAGTACGACCTCTACGAGGGCGACGCCGAGTACAAGGACCTGCGCTACTACACGCGGATCATCACCGAGCGGGCGAGCGAGTACGTCTCCCGCGACCACCACGGCAAGCCCTGGCTGCTGAACCTGAACTTCACCACCCCGCACTGGCCGTGGATCGCCGACGGGGACACCGCGCAGAGCGCCGAGATCGTCCGGCGGATCAAGGCGGGCGACGGGCGCGCCCTGTGGCACCAGGACGGCGGTTCGGTCGAGAAGTACAAGCAGATGGTCGAGGACCTCGACCGGTCGGTCGGCGAGGTCCTGGGGGCCCTCAAGCGCTCCGGCCAGGAGGAGCACACCGTCGTGGTGTTCTCCAGCGACAACGGCGGGGAGCGGTTCTCCTACAACTGGCCGCTGTCGGGCAACAAGGCCTCCCTCCAGGAGGGCGGCATCCGGGTCCCGAACATCGTGCGCTGGCCGGCCCGGCTGGACGGCGGGCAGGTCAGCCACGTGCCGGTGTTCAGCCCGGACTGGACCGCGACCCTGCTGGAGCTCGCCGGCGCCCGCCCGCACCCGGCCTACCCCCTGGACGGCGTGAGCCTGGCCGGATACCTGCTGCGCGGCGAGAAGGTCGCCCAGCGGGACCTGTTCTGGCGGGTCCGCGGAGAGCGGGCACTGCGCCGCGGGGACTGGAAGTACTACCGCGGCAAGACGGGCCGCGACCAGCTGTTCAACCTGGCCGGGGACATCCGCGAACAGGCCGACAAGGCCGCCGTGGAACCGGCCCGGCTGGCGGAGCTGCGCGCCGCCTGGGAGGCCGTGGACGCGGGCCTGCTGCCCTACCCGGCCTAAGGTCGTGGCTCTGCGGCCTTGATCCCCCGCAGACCCCGACCGTCCGCGCTATTCGGCGTCGGACGGCGCCTCGGCGATCAGGCCCTTGCCGTCCGCGGCGGTGAGGGTCAGCCGGCGGCCCTCGATCCTGGAGACGAGGGGGCCGCTCGCGAGCAGGTCGGTCAGCTTCTGCTCGACCTCGCCCGCCGGGCCGTCGCACGCCATCCGCGTGGTGGTGAGCGGCCCGAAGGTGAGCCGGTCGCCGTCGCGGGTGACCTGGGCGCTGAACCGGTTGCAGCCGAGGGTCCCGCTCACCGACAGGTCGGCGGCGACGGTGAACCGGGCCGTGCCGGCGGCCCCGGCGGGCAGCGAGGACACCGACTCGCCGCTGATCAGGGACTGCACGGTCCACTCGACCGTGGTCAGCGGTGCGTCCGGGACGGCGGGCTGCGAGGTCATGGCGATCGTGCTCCCGTCGGCCGTCTTCAGGGTGAGCCGGTCGGGCCCCCGGTCGATGGTCAGCCGTCCGGTGAACAGCTTGGCGAAGGCCGTCTCGAACTCCATGTCCGCGCAGGCCCTGGTGGTCGTGGCGCCGGGGGTCACGGTCACCGCGGAGGTGCCCGCGAAGGACAGGGCCGCCGTGAAGCCGTTGCAGCCGTAGTTGCCCTTGGCCTGGTTCTCGCCGATGTCGAGACGGGCCGTTTCGGGGGCGTGCAGGGTGCGGCCGCCCGTGGTCAGGGACTCGACGGACCAGCGGCCCACGGGGTCGGGGAGCACCGCTCCCGAGCCGGCGCCCTGCCCGTCCTGGCCGCAGCCGGCCGCCGCGAGCGCGAGTACGAGGGCCAGCCCCGCGGGGATGTGGACGTGCCGGAGGGTACGCATGCCCCTGGGACGAACGCGCCGAGCGGTCGGTTCCCTCACGTTCGCGGCCCCCGCTCAGCTCATCAGGGGGAGCAGCGCCGACAGGTCGGCCCGCTCGCCGCCGGCCCGTACGTGGGCCCCGTCGAGCGCCGCGGCCCAGTCCGTACGGCCGGTCGCGAGCCGGATCCAGGTCAGCGGGTCGGTCTCCACCACGTTCGGCGGGGTGCCGCGGGTGTGGCGCGGGCCCTCGATGCACTGGACCACCGCGAAGGGCGGGATGCGTACCTCGACCGACCCGCCCGGGGCCCGCAGGGCCAGGGAGTCGGCGAGCAGCCGGGTACAGGCGGCCAGCGCCTGCCGCTCGATCGGGACGTCCAGGCCGGCGGCCCGGTTCAGGTCGTCGGTGTGGACCACCAGTTCCACGGTCCGGGTGACCAGGAAGTCGGCCAGGGTCATGTCCCCGATCCACAGCTGGAGCACGCGGCCGCCCGGGTTCGCCGCGAGCTCCCGGGCCATGGCGGTGGCCGCCCGGTCGTACAGCTCGGGCAGGGGCGCGCCGGTCAGGGTCTCCCGGGCCGCCTCGGAGATCTTCCCGGCGAGGGAGGCGGTGGCGAAGGGCCATTCGACGGCGGTCAGTTCGGGGACGGCGGCGGGCGGCCGCGCCAGGCCCGCGGCCAGCGAGTCCGCGATCCACGCGATGTGCGCGGCGAGGTCGGCGACGGTCCAGTCCCCGAGCCCGCTGGGGCCCGCCAGCTGCTCGGGGCCCAACTCCCCCACGGCCCGTGCGACATGGTCGAACTGTGCGGTCACGGCCGCCCTGATCTTTGCGTCGTCGTACCTGCGGGTCTTGGGTGCCATGCCGGGAGTCTGCCCGATCAGTCGCCGCCTCCGCAGCCGCCACCGCAGCTGCTGCCGCAACTGCTGGAGCAGCCGCCGGAGCCGCAGCCGCCGGAGGAGCCGCAGGAACTCCCCGAGCTGCTCGACCGCTCCGCCGCGCGCTGCCTGCGCTTGTCCTCCTCCGCCCGCCGCTGGAGGGTGTACGAGGTGCCCGCCGGCCGCCACGACCGCAGGCGGTGCCGGCGGAAGGGCATCAGCGGCACGGCGCGGACGGCGTCGGTGATCGTGCTGTCGCCGTGGTAGACGGCGTACCGCAGGAGCACCTCGGCCCCCTCGCGGGGCACCCCGTACAGGAGCGCCTCGTAGGGCTCGGAGCTCGGGTCGATGTCGTGGTGGTCGGCCCGCAGCCGGCTCTCCGCACCCCCGAGGAGGGTCTGGGCGGGACGGCTGCGGTAGCCGTCGTCGAAGCGGTCCCGGAACGCGATCAGCGGCGGGGCCGTGGTGGTCTCGGCGTCGGCCACCAGCCAGCCGGGACCGAGGAGCACCTTGCGCACCCCGACGCGCATCACCGGCTGCGGGCCGTCGTGCAGCGTGCGGGCGGCGCGGCGCGCCGCGAGGCCGCGGCCGAGCAGCGGGACGCCGGGGACGAGCAGGATCATGGCCAGGACCTGCGGGCCCGTCCCGTCGAAGGGGTCCCGCGGGCTCGCCGCGAGGTCCTGCGTGAGGACCCACACCAGCAGGGCGGCGGCGGCGAGGCACAGCGCCGCCCCGCTGACGAGGAGCCCTCGCCCGCGGCGGCGGTGGCCGTCCGGCAGGTCCTCGGGAATCACCGCGCGGGTGTCACCGGCGGCGGCGAGGAACAGCTCGCGCTGCCGCCGCCGCGAGCGCAGCCGGAGCACGGACCCGGCGAACGCCCAGGCGCAGAGGGCGAGCACCAGCACGCCGCCGACCGGCCCGGGGCCCTCGGCGGGGTCGAGGGCGTAGAGGTTCCGCACGGAGTCCGCAGCGATCACGGGGGTGGACAGGAGGGTGGCGGCGGGCAGGAACCGGTACCAGGCGGGAAGGGACACCAGGAGCACGGCCGGCGCGTATCCGGCCCACGAGGTGCCGTGTTCCGGGGTCTCGGAGGCGCTCCAGGCGAGGAGGACGAGGGAGAGGAGCACCAGCGGCGCGAGGATCCAGCCGACGGTGACCGGGGCGAAGGCGGCCGGAACGCGTGCGTCGAGCCAGCGCCGGGCGTCCTTGACGTGCCAGTGAGGGGCGCCGCCGTCGGGTATCGCGGCGTCCGGCAGGTTCTTGACGATGCTCACGCGGTCAGTATGGGGAGCGCTTCTCCGGGCGGGTACGGCCGTCGTGCCACGGAATCGCTACGGCCGGTTGGCCGGGCGGCCAAGGCCGGGGCCCGCACGGAAATCCGTGCGGGGCCCCGGTCGTGTTCTCGCCGTCGATCAGGCCAGCAGGGCCGGGATCGTCGCCTCGTGGGCCTCGCGGAGCTCGGCCAGGGGCAGGCTGAACTCGCCCTGGATCTCGATCTCGTCGCCGTCCACCACACCGATGCGGGCGACCGGCAGGCCGCGCGCACCGCACATGTCGGTGAAGCGGAGCTCCTCGCTGCGCGGGACGGCCACGATGGCGCGGCCCGCGGACTCGGAGAAGAGGAACGTGAAGGCGTCCAGGCCCTCGGGGACCACGACGCGGGCGCCGTTGCCGCCCTTGAGGCAGGACTCGGTCAGCGCCTGGATGACACCGCCGTCGGACAGGTCGTGCGCGGCGTCGATCATGCCGTCGCGCGAGGCGGAGATCAGGATCTCGGCGAGCAGCTTCTCGCGGCCCAGGTCCACCTTCGGCGGCATCCCGCCGAGGTGGTCGTGGACGACCTGCGACCACGCCGAGCCGCCGAACTCCCCGGCGGTGTCGCCGAGCAGGTACAGCAGCTGGCCGGCCTCCGCGAACGCCATCGGCGTACGGCGGTTGACGTCGTCGATCACACCGAGCACGGCCACGACCGGGGTCGGGTGGATCGCGACGTCGCCGGTCTGGTTGTAGAGCGAGACGTTGCCGCCGGTCACCGGGGTGCCCAGCTCCAGGCAGCCGTCCGCGAGACCGCGGGTGGCCTCGGCGAACTGCCACATGACGCCCGGGTCCTCGGGGGAGCCGAAGTTCAGGCAGTCGGAGATCGCCAGGGGCTTGGCGCCGGTCGCGGCGACGTTGCGGTACGCCTCGGCCAGGGCCAGCTGCGCACCCGTGTACGGGTCGAGCTTGGCGTAGCGGCCGTTGCCGTCGGTGGCCATGGCGACGCCGAGGTTGGACTCCTCGTCGATGCGGACCATGCCCGCGTCCTCGGGCTGCGCCAGGACGGTGTTGCCCTGCACGAAGCGGTCGTACTGGTCGGTGACCCAGGACTTGGAGGCCTGGTTCGGGGAGGAGACCAGGGCCAGGACCTGGGCGCGCAGCTCCTCGGAGGTCTGCGGGCGGGGCAGCTTGCCCGCGTCGTCGGCCTGGAGCGCGTCCTGCCAGTCGGGGCGGGCGTAGGGGCGGTTGTAGACCGGGCCCTCGTGGGCGACGGTGCCCGGGGGCACGTCCACGATCTGCTCGCCGTGCCAGAAGATCTCCAGGCGCTCGCCGTCGGTCACCTCACCGATGACGGTGGCGATGACGTCCCACTTCTCGCAGATCTCCATGAAGCGGTCGACGTGCTGCGGCTCGACGATCGCGCACATGCGCTCCTGCGACTCGCTCATGAGGATTTCCTCGGGCGAGAGCGTCGCATCGCGCAGCGGGACGGTGTCGAGCTCGACGCGCATGCCGCCGGAGCCGGCCGAGGCCAGCTCGGAGGTGGCGCAGGACAGGCCGGCGCCGCCGAGGTCCTGGATGCCCGCGACCAGCTTCTCCTTGAAGATCTCCAGGGTGCACTCGATGAGGAGCTTCTCCTGGAAGGGGTCGCCGACCTGGACGGCGGGGCGCTTGGTCGGCTTGGAGTCGTCGAACGTCTCCGAGGCCAGCACGGACACGCCTCCGATGCCGTCGCCGCCCGTGCGGGCGCCGTAGAGGATGACCTTGTTGCCGGGGCCGGAGGCCTGGGCGAGGTGGATGTCCTCGTGCTTCATGACGCCGATGCAGCCGGCGTTGACGAGCGGGTTGCCCTGGTAGCAGGCGTCGAAGACGACCTCGCCGCCGATGTTGGGCAGGCCCAGGCAGTTGCCGTAGCCGCCGATGCCCGCGACGACGCCCGGCAGGACGCGCTTGGTGTCGGGGTGGTCGGCCGCGCCGAAGCGCAGCGGGTCGACGACGGCGACCGGGCGGGCGCCCATGGCGAGGATGTCGCGGACGATGCCGCCGATGCCGGTGGCCGCGCCCTGGTAGGGCTCGATGTAGCTCGGGTGGTTGTGCGACTCGACCTTGAAGGTGACCGCGTAGCCCTGGCCGACGTCGACGACGCCGGCGTTCTCGCCGATGCCGACGAGCATGGCGTCGTTCTGGGGGGCCTTCTCCCCGAACTGCTTCAGGTGGACCTTGCTGCTCTTGTACGAGCAGTGTTCGGACCACATGACCGAGTACATGGCGAGCTCGGCGCCGGTCGGGCGGCGGCCGAGGATCTCCCGGATCCGGGCGTACTCGTCCTCCTTGAGGCCGAGCTCCTTCCAGGGCTGGGAGGCGTCCGGGGTTTCGGTGGCGTTCTTGACGGTGTCGAGGCTCATGCGCTGACCAGCTTCTTCAGGACCGACGTGAAGAACGGGAGGCCGTCGGTGCCGCCGGTTCCGATCAGCGGCTCGACCGCGTGCTCGGGGTGCGGCATGAGGCCGACGACGTTGCCCTGGGCGTTGGTGATCCCGGCGATGTCGCGGAGCGACCCGTTCGGGTTCATGTCCAGGTAGCGGAAGGCCACTCGGCCCTCGGCCTCCAGTTCGTCGAGCGTGCGCTCGTCGGCGACGTACCGGCCGTCCATGTTCTTGAGCGGTACGGAGATCTCCTGGCCGGCGGTGTAGTCGCCGGTCCACGCGGTCTCCGCGTTCTCCACCCGCAGCTTCTGGTCGCGGCAGATGAAGTGCAGGTGGTTGTTGCGGAGCATCGCCCCCGGCAGCAGGTGGGCCTCGGTGAGGACCTGGAAGCCGTTGCAGATGCCGAGGACGGGCATGCCGCCCCTGGCCTGCTCGATGATGGTCTCCATCACCGGCGAGAAGCGGGAGATGGCTCCGGCGCGCAGGTAGTCCCCGTAGGAGAAGCCGCCCGCGAGGACGACCGCGTCGACCTGGTGCAGGTCCTTGTCGCGGTGCCAGAGCGAGACCGGCTCGGCCCCCGCGAGGCGGACGGCGCGCAGCGAGTCACGGTCGTCGAGCGTTCCGGGGAACGTGACGACACCGATGCGAGTGGTCACCGTCAGGCCTCGACCTTCACGGTGAAGTCTTCGATGACGGTGTTGGCGAGGAACGTTTCGGCCATCTTGTGGATGCGGTCGAGGGCGGCCTGGTCGACCGGTCCCTCCACTTCCAGTTCGAAGCGCTTCCCCTGACGGACGTCGGCGATGCCCTCGAAGCCCAGGCGCGGCAGTGCACGCTGCACCGCCTGGCCCTGGGGGTCGAGGATCTCCGGCTTGAGCATGACGTCGACTACGACGCGTGCCACTGGCACTCCCGATGAGGTGGTTGGTGCAAGGCGGTTCCATCAGCGTACCCGGCCGAAATTTCTACGCGGGTAGATATCGGACGGCCTTGATCACCGCGCCGTTTCGGCTTCACCAACGCTTCGCAAAATCCCCAGGAAAACCACGTACCCGGCATTGCGGCGGGACACGCGGAGAGAATTAACTGAGCTTCGCAATGCAATGGGAATCGAGGTACAAAGGAATCAACCGGGATTCCGGCCCAAAGTTGCATTGCCCCAAAACATCCGAACAGGCGACATCGCCGCACGTCAGCAGCTGGCGGCGTCGCACGAAGGGACCGATATCCGTGGCGCAGCGCGTAGTGGTCACGCTCTCCGACGACATCGATGGCGGAGAAGCGGCGGAAACGGTCATGTTCGCCCTGGACGGTAAGTCGTACGAGATCGACCTCAATGTGGCCAACGCAAAGAAACTGCGGAAGAGCCTGGAGCCGTTCGTGGCCGCCGGCCGCCGCCAGTCGCGCTCGGGGAAGACCTTCAAGCACACCTCGGTCGCCCCCGACCCGGCGGTCGTCCGCGCGTGGGCCCGGTCCAACCAGCACGACGTGCCGCCGCGGGGCCGCATCCCCAAGAAGATCTACGAGGCCTACAACGCGGCCCACTGAGGGCCGATTTGCCATCCACCCCCTCCCTTCGGCTAATGTGTGGATCACGCCGAGGGGCGAGGCCGCAGGTCAGAGCCTCCGAGGTCGTGCGGGTGTAGTTCAGTAGCAGAACATCCCTCTTCCAGAGGGAAGGCGCAGTGTGCGATTCCTGTCACCCGCTCTGCATGACTTTCCGACCACTCCGGTGGATCGGGTACAGTGATGCACGTACTGCCCCGGCAGTGCACTGCTTGCGGACGTAGCTCAGTTGGTAGAGCACCACCTTGCCAAGGTGGATGTCGCGCGTTCGAGTCGCGTCGTCCGCTCTGTGAGCAGAAGGCCCCGATCATTACGATCGGGGCCTTCTTCGTATTTCCCCTCGTCCTGCCCGCCGGGCCTCCTGACAAATGTCATCGCCGGCCATGACAGCGCGCACTGCCGACCCGCTCCGGGCGCCGCGACGCTGGAGTCATGACTGACAGCGTGATCGAAGCGCGGGACCTGCGCCGCGGCTACTCCGGGGGATTCGAGGCCGTACGGGGCGTCTCCTTCTCCGTGGCACGGGGCGAGGTCTTCGCCCTGCTCGGCACCAACGGCGCCGGCAAGACCTCCACCGTCGAACTGCTGGAGGGACTGGCCGCGCCGAGCGGCGGGCAGGTCCGCGTCTTCGGCCTCGACCCGTACGCCCGGCGGGCCGAGGTCCGGCCGCGCACCGGGGTCATGCTCCAGGAGGGCGGGTTCCCCTCCGACCTGTCGGTCACCGAGACCGTGCGGATGTGGGGCGGCGTCACCACCGGTGCCCGCCCGGCGGCCGAGGTGCTGCAGCTGGTCGGCCTGACGGCACGGTCCTCCGTACGCGTGAAGCAGCTGTCCGGCGGTGAACGGCGCCGCCTGGACCTGGCACTGGCCCTGCTCGGCCGGCCCGAGGTGCTCTTCCTGGACGAGCCCACCACCGGCATGGACCCCGAAGGGCGCCGGGACACCTGGGCCCTCGTCCGCGAGCTGCGGGAACAGGGCACCACGGTGCTGCTGACCACGCACTACCTGGAGGAGGCCGAGGAGCTCGCGGACCGCCTCGCGATCCTCCACGACGGCGAGCTCGTCCTGTCCGGCACCCCGGCCGAGGTGACCGCCACCCGGCCGGCCCGGATCCGTTTCACCCTGCCCGCCGGGGTGCCCGCGGCCCGGCTCCCGCTGACGCTGCGGGCGGCGGCCTCAGGCCAGCGCGTGGAGATCCGTACCCAGCGCCTCCAGGCGGACCTGACCGAGCTGCTCGGCTGGGCCCGGGAGACCGGCGTGGAACTGGCCGGGCTCGACGCCCGGTCCGCCTCCCTGGAGGAGGCCTTCCTGGAGATCGCCCACAGCCGCCGCGGCGCCGGCGACCGTACCGAGGACACGATGGCGGGGACCCGATGAACACGCTCACCCTGAACGCCGGCCGGATCACCGCACTCGGCCGCTCCGAACTCACCCTGCTGGTGCGCAACCGGGCCACGCTCACCCTGGCCCTGCTGATGCCGCTGATGATGGTGTTCATCCTGCGCTCCTCCCTCGGCGACTCCGAGGGCGCGCAGACGGTCGGCGAGGCCACCCTGACCGGCGGGATCGGCATGGTGCTGCTCCTCGTCGTCCACATGAACCTGGTCTCCTCCTACGTCGCGCGCCGCGAGGAACTCGTCCTGAAGCGGCTGCGGACCGGCGAGGCGAGCGACGTGGAGATCCTGTCCGGGACCGCGCTGCCCGCCGCCGCTCTGGCCCTCGCGCAGATCGCCGTCCTCGCCGTCGCCGGGGCCGCCGTCCTGGACGTGGCGGTGCCGCGGAACCCGCTGCTGATCCTGGTGGCCGTCCTGGCCGGCGTCCTGCTGCTCGCCGCGCTGTCCGCGGTGACCAGCTCCTTCACCCGCACCGTGGAGACGGCGGGACTCACCACGCTGCCGCTGTTCCTGGTGAGCGTGCTCGGCTCGGGGATGTTCGCACCGGTGGACTCCCTGCCGGACGCGGTCGCCCGGGTGTGCGAACTGCTGCCGCTGAGCGGTGTGATGACGCTCGTACGGGCCGGCTGGAGCGGCGGCGCGGCGGGCGGGGACCTGCTGGGAGCCGGGCTCACCACGCTGGCCTGGATCGTGATCAGCGTGTTTGCTGTCCAGCGGTGGTTCCGCTGGGAACCGCGTCGCTAGAACGAGTCGGGGGACGGGCCCAGTGCCGAAGTTGACGGGGTGGTGGAAGAACCGCAGCAGTGCGGGGAAGGTCGAGCTGTACACGCGGGGGTCGTTCCACCTCTTCGTGCTCCTGGAGATCACCTCGTTCGGGGTGGCCCCCGTGGCCTCCGCGGCCGGGAAGTCCTCCTACGTGGTGCCGTTGTCGCTCTTCCTGCTGCTGTGCGCCCACGCGGTCCTGTGCGGGGTGCTCACGTCCAAGGCGCTGCACTGGGTGGTGGGGCGGCGCGAGCGCCCCACCCGGCTGGCGGTGACGACGGCCGCCGTGACGGCCGCGTGCGCCCTGGGGGTACTGGTCCTCCGGGTGACCGGCCACATCTGGGAACCGGCGGTGGCGCCGACGCTGGTGGCGGGCCTGACCTGGTTCGCCTCCGGATCCCTGGTGCTGTGCCTGCGGTCGGTCAAGCGCATGTGGTTCGTCCCGTCGGCGGCGGCGGTCGCGACGGGGCTGGCCGTCCTGGCCGTGGGCATGCCGGCCACGAAGGCGCTCGGGTACGCCGTCGGCGTGCTGCTGGGCAGCCTGTTCTTCGGCGCCACCTGCGGGTTCTCGGCCTGGCTGTTGACCACCGTCTACGAGCTGGACCGCTCGCGCGAGGTCCAGGCCCGCCTCGCGGTGGCGGAGGAGCGGCTGCGCTTCGGCCGTGACCTGCACGACGTGATGGGCCGCAACCTGGCGGTCATCGCCCTCAAGAGCGAGCTGGCGGTGCAGCTGGCCCGCCGCGAACGGCCGGAGGCCGTGGAGCAGATGATCGAGGTCCAGCGGATCGCCCAGGAGTCCCAGCGGGAGGTACGGGACGTGGTGCGGGGCTACCGGGAGGCGGACCTCGCGGTGGAGCTGGAGGGTGCGCGCGGGGTGCTCAGCGCGGCCGGGATGGACTGCCGCGTCGACTTCGGCGCCGGACCCGAACTGCCCGCCGAGGTGCAGTCGGCGCTCGGCTGGGTGGTCCGCGAGGCCACGACGAACGTACTGCGGCACGGGGACGCACAGCGCTGCCTGATCCGGCTGACCGCCCTGGAGGGCGGAGCCGTGACGCTGGTGGTGGAGAACGACGGGGCACCGGAAGCCCCCGCCGGACCGCCCGGCTCGGGCCTGGCCGGGCTGCGCGAACGGCTCGCCGCACTGGACGGGACGCTGCAGGCCGGGCTGGTCGGCGACGGCCGGTTCCGGCTGCGGGCGCAGATCCCGGGCCGACGACTGGAAGAACTGGAGGTGCGGGCGTGAGCCCCGTACGCGTACTGCTCGCCGACGACGAACACCTGATCCGCGGGGCGCTGGCCGCGCTCCTCGCGCTGGAGGACGACCTGCTCGTCGTCGCGGAGGCGGCCTCGGGCCCCGAGGCGCTGGCCATGGCACGGGCGCACCGGCCGGACGTGGCGGTGCTGGACCTGCAGATGCCGGGGGCGGACGGTGTGAGCGTCGCCACAACGCTGCGCGCCGAACTCCCCGACTGCAAGACCATGATCGTGACCAGTCACGGCCGCCCCGGGCACCTGAAGCGGGCCCTGGCCGCGGGGGTGCGGGCCTTCGCCCCGAAGACGGTCTCGGCGCAGCGGCTGGCCGAACTGATCCGGACCGTGCACGCCGGAGGCCGTTACGTGGACCCGGAGTTGGCGGCCGACGCGATCAGCGCGGGGGACTCCCCGCTGACCGCCCGGGAGGCCGAGGTACTGGAGCTGGCGGGTGACGGCGCGCCGATCGCGGAGATCGCGGAGCGGGCCTCGCTCTCTCAGGGGACCGTCCGCAACTACCTGTCCTCGGCGGCCACGAAGCTGGGTGCCGAGAACCGGCACACCGCAGTGCGTCTCGCACGGGAGCGAGGTTGGGTATAGTAGGTCTCGCCTTACGGCGCCTGCGGACATAGCTCAGTTGGTAGAGCACCACCTTGCCAAGGTGGATGTCGCGCGTTCGAGTCGCGTTGTCCGCTCTGTAGGGAAGAAGCCCCGGTCCTCGGACCGGGGCTTCTCTCGTTCCTACACCCAGTCCAGGCCGGTCAGGCGCTCGTACGCCTCGATGTACTTCGCGCGGGTCTGCGCGACGACCTGGGTCGGGAGGGCCGGCGGCGGGAGTTCGCCCTTCGGGTCCCAGCCGGAGGCCGCGGACGCCAGCCAGTCGCGGACGTACTGCTTGTCGAAGGAGGGCTGCGAGCGGCCCGGCTCCCACTGGTCGGCCGGCCAGAAGCGGGAGGAGTCCGGGGTCAGCACCTCGTCCGCGGCGACCAGCGTGCGGTCCTTCGGGTCGAAGCCGAACTCGAACTTGGTGTCGGCCAGGATGATCCCGCGCTCACGGGCGATGTCCCGGGCCCGGGAGTACACGGCGAGGGTGGTCTGGCGCAGCAGCGCGGCCGTCTCGACACCGGTGGTGCGCGCGACCTCCTCGTAGGAGACGTTCTCGTCGTGCTCGCCGACCTCGGCCTTGGCCGCCGGGGTGAAGATCGGGCCGGGCAGCTCGGAGCCGTCCACGAGGCCCTCGGGCAGGCCCAGTCCGCAGACCGTGCGGGTCTGGTTGTACTCGGCGAGGCCGGAGCCGGTGAGGTAGCCGCGGGCCACGCACTCGACCGGGACCATGTCGAGGTTCTTGCAGATCAGCGTGCGGCCGGCCCAGTCGGCGGGAGCACCGGCGGGCAGCTCGGTGGAGATGACGTGGTTCGGGACGAGGTCCGCGAGCTGGTCGAACCACCACAGGGAGAGCTGGGTCAGCACGCGGCCCTTGTCCGGGATCTCGGTGGGCAGGACCCAGTCGAAGGCGGACATACGGTCGCTGGCGACCATGACGAGGCGGCCGTCCTCGTCCTGGTAGAGGTCGCGCACCTTGCCGGTGTGGAGGTGGACGAGGCCCGGAACCTGAACCGGCTCGGGCTTTTCGACGAATCCGGACACGGGGTCTCCCTGTGGTTCTGTATGAAGCGCACACCGATTCTCGCGCACCGGCGCCCCCTGCCGGCGACAGGGGTGCGCCGGGCGCGGGCCGTGTCAGTCGCGCTTGCAGATCCGGTCGAGGAGATTGGCCGTGGCCCGCTGCACGCGTTCGTCGACGTGGCCGGGGCGGTCGAGGGCCGGGGACCAGGCGAACGTGCCGGAGGCGAAGACCAGCGCCCCGCTGGGCGCCCGGTAGAGGGAGGTCTCCTGATGGCGGCGCTGGCCCTCGCTGTCGAGGTACGGGGAGTGCGCGAGCAGGATCCGGTCCTGGTGCTCGGGCAGCTGCGTGCGCGGGAAGTACCGGTCGGCCTCGCCCGCGACCAGGCCCGGCAGCTCGTCGTTCTCGCCGGCGCCGGTGGCGTCCCACAGCCAGTGCGTGGCGTTGCGCACGATCAGCGGCGCCGGGTCGGGGACCCGGCCCGCGTACTGGATGCCGAGCAGCTGCTGCTCCGGGCGGTCGACCTCGCGCCAGAGGCTGGGGCGGCCCGGTCCGCGGCGTTTTCGGCAGGTGAGCAGCCGGTCGTCGACCCCGGAGGGCGACGGGGCCAGCTCGACCTGCCAGTACATCGTGTTCGCGGAGAGGAAGACGAGCGAGGTGCCGTGGTTGCGGGCGCGTTCGACGGTCCGGCGCATCGGGGCCGACCAGTATTCGTCGTGGCCGGGGAAGACCAGGCCGCGGTAGCGGGTGGGGTCGACGCGGCCGGCGTGCAGGTCGCGGGTGTCGGCGTAGGCGATGTCGTAGCCGTAGCGCTCGGCCCAGCGGATGAAGTCGTAGGCGTGGCCGACGTGGAGGGGCAGGCCGGCGCCCGCGTAGGGCCGGTCGAAGGAGACGGTGACGGCCGCGTCCTGCTCGCCGAGGAGCCGGCCCGACTCGTCCCAGGCGTGATAGAGGCTGGCGCCGGTCCGGCCGTCCTCCGGGTAGAGGTTGTACGCCTGCCAGGTGATGTCGGGGAGCAGGAGCAGGAGGTCGGCCGGGTGGTCGTCGCGGACCGTGAAGGGGATGTGGGAGCGGTAGCCGTCGGCGGTGGTCAGGACCGCGACGTACGCCCCGACGCTCCAGTAGGACGGGACCTGCAGGCGCCAGGAGAGCCACCAGTGGTGGCAGGAGACGGTGCGGTCCGCGGCGAGGGGGGCGGGCTGGACGATGCCGGAGAGGCGGGGGCTGGTGGTGATCTTCGAGGCGCCGTCGCCGCCGTAGTGGCCGATCCGGTACACGTCGACGGAGAACTGCTGGGGCGGGTCGACGGTGATGTGGAAGTCGATGGCCTCGCCCGGGGCGACGGCGCCGGTGGAGGCGAAGCCCTTGATCTGGCGGTGCACGTCGTCGGCCGTGCGGGGGCCGCCGTTGCCGCGGGCCCGGGGGATCTGGCCGGTGCCGGCTGCCGCGGCGGCCGGGTCCACGTACCAGGGGACGACCTGGCCGGTGTCGTCGAAGTAGAGCTCGCTGCCCCGGAACCAGGGCAGGGGGCCCTGTCCGAAGGGGTCGTTCACCGCGTGCGCGAGCGCACCCGACTCCCAACGCCGGATCTGGTCCGTACCCATGACCGCTCCCCTCCCTCGCTCCCCCGGCCGGCGTGCATCGCCTCGGTGCGTGGCGCGCGTTGCGCCGGTGCGGCACTTCTCGGACATCCGCTTCGGGAGCATCCAGCCGCGACCGGTCCCAGCACATCACATTACGCACGCACTCCGTCACCGTTCGTCGCGAATTGGCGAGACCAGAACCCCTCAGACGAGACGGACGGGCTTCTCCGTGCGGACGCCCAGGGCCGACAGCCACTCCCGCAGGGGCTCCGGGTCGCCGTCCTCGACCAGGCAGAGCACGCGGGGAGCCAGATCGCTCCGGCGGTCGCCGCCGACCAGCAGGACCGGGCCGTCGAGCCAGTCCATGCCGGGTGCGGCCCCGGCCGAGTCCACGGCGGCGCAGCACACCATCGCCGTCACGTGGTCGGCCAGCAGGTCCCGGCCGCTGCGCGGCGGCTGGAGCGGGAACAGCGGTACGGCGTCCGCGCCGCGGGCCTTGCCGGCCCCGGCCGCGGTGTCCGCGGCCCGCTCCTCGCGGGCCAGGTCGGCGCTGAGCCGGCCGGCCAGGGCCTCGCCGAGCGCCCCTTCTCCCGAGGCGTTCGTCAGGCAGCCCAGCACCCGCTCCAGGGTGGGTCCGGCGAAGCCGTCCACGGCGTGCGGCGCGGCGTCGGCGGCCTCGATCGTGGCCGGTCCCGCCGCACCGGACGGACCGGACGGGGCGGGTGAACCGGCGGCGCCGGCAGCGGCGGGGGCCACCGAGGCGGGGGCGGCAGAACCGGCACCGGCCGGGCTCGCGGAGCCGGCGGACGCGGTGGGTCCGGCGCAGCCGTGCGGCCCGCCGGGCCCGGTGGGCCGGCCCTCCGGGCCGGCGAGCGCGTCCAGTGCCGCGTGCAGGCGGGCCGCCTCGGCACGCCATTTGCGGTCCACGACCTCTTCCGGATACGCCGCCCACTCCACCGGGGACCACTCCGGGCCGGCCTCGGCCGGACCTCCGTGGAAGAGCCGCGCGGCCAGCAGCGAGGTCGCCTCGTCGATCACGCCGGGCTGCTCCAGCAGGTCACAGGCGGGCCGCTCGCCGAGCCGCGAGGTGAAGCCCTCGGCCAGCCGGTCGCGCCGCGACAGCTCGGTCAGCGCCGAGACCACCCCGGCGTCCAGGTGCGCGGGCCAGCGGCCCATCCGCCAGGCGGGCAGCGCCACCCGGGTCAGCAGCCGGTCCCAGCCCGCGTAGGCGAGGCCCACCTGCTCCTGGGCGACGATGCGCAGTCCGTAGTCCACACCCTGTGCACGGTCGGAGGCGGCGGCGGCCACTCCCCGCTCCATCTCGGCGGCGTCCGTCCGGCACAGCCTCAGCAGCAGCCGGGCCGGCGCGGCGATCCAGCCGAGCCCGCGGCGGCCGCCCACGTCCACGGCCGCGTCCAGACCCCGTACGAAGCCACGCGCGTCGGCTATGTCCGGGTGCGCGGAAGGACCCGTACCGGCGACGACCGGCGCGAGGACCGCCCGCAGCTCCGCGACCCGCATCCACCACAGGAACGGCGAGCCGATCACCAGCACCGGAGCCGCGCCGGGCGCGGACTGGGGGCCGCCGGCTATGCCGCCCCGGCGGTGGGCCGCATGGGTGCGGTCCTCCAGCCAGCTGTCGCAGTCCGGTGTCAGGGCTATCGCGGAGGGCGGCGGCACGTCCATCCGGTCGGCCAGGTCCCGCACCAGGCGGTAGAGGTCGGGCGCGGCGGCCTCGGACAGCGGCACCGTCGGCGTCACCGCCGGGCCGGCCCGCAGCACCACCGCCGCGAAGATCCCGCCGAGGAGCAGCACCAGCGCCGCGACCGCGCACACCACGAGGGTCACGGCGGCCCAGGGCTCACCGGCCAGCCGGCCCGTCGCCCGGGCGGCCACCAGCACCACCGCCGCGGCGGCGGGCAGCAGCGCGACGGCCAGGGCCCGGCTGCGCACGCGCAGCACGGCCAGAGCGCGGGACCGCGCGGACGGAACGCCCGCTTCCATGGTCGAACCGAATCCGGACACGGCCGGTCTCACCCCCTCTGCCCTGCGGCTGCGTTGCTCACTCCCCCACTGTGACACCCGCCACTGACATCGCAAGGTCGGTGGGCCAAGTGCCGGAATGCTTGCGCCGCACCCTAGTTGGGGCACGCCCGGGCGTCAGGCAGACGAGGGGACGATCACCCGATGGAATGGCTTTGGGTAAAGCTGGGTGCGTTCGAACGAGGCCGGATGCAGTCGCACGCGGACACGCCCGCGGGCCCGGGCGCGGGAGGTGCGCACCGGGCCCGCGGGTCTGCGGAGCCGCTGGTCAGCCGAGGCCGGCCGCCTTGGCGGCGATGTCCGTACGGTGCTGCGAGCCGTCCAGCCGGATGCGCGCCACCGCCGTATACGCCTTCTCACGGGCCTGCGCCAGATCAGAACCGGTCGCCGTCACCGACAGCACGCGGCCACCCGCACTGACGACGGCGTCGCCCTCGCGCCGGGTCCCGGCGTGCAGCACGTAGGCGTCGGGCTCGTCCTCGGCGGCCACCTCGAGCAGGCCCTCGATCCGGTCCCCGGTGCGGGGCGTCTCGGGGTAGTTGTGCGAGGCGATGACCACGGTGACGGCCGCGTCCTCGCGCCAGACGAGCGGGGGCTGGGCGTCCAGGGTCCCGTTCGCGGCGTTCAGCAGGACGCCCGCGAGCGGGGTGCGCAGCCGGGCCAGGACCACCTGGGTCTCGGGGTCGCCGAAGCGGGCGTTGAACTCGATGACCCGGGTGCCGCGACCGGTGATCGCGAGGCCGGCGTAGAGCAGCCCCGAGAAGGGGGTGCCGCGGCGGCGCAGCTCGTCGACGGTCGGCTGCAGGACCAGCTCCATGACCTCGTCGACCAGCTTCGGGTCGGCCCAGGGCAGCGGGGAGTACGCGCCCATGCCGCCGGTGTTGGGGCCCTGGTCGCCGTCCAGGGCGCGCTTGAAGTCCTGCGCGGGCTGGAGCGGGACCACGGTCACGCCGTCGGTGATGGCGAAGAGGGAGACCTCCGGGCCGTCGAGGTACTCCTCGATGACCACGCGGTCGCAGGCGAGCGCGTGCGCGCGGGCGACGGCCAGGTCGTCGGTGACCACGACGCCCTTGCCGGCCGCGAGACCGTCGTCCTTGACGACGTATGGGGCGCCGAAGGCGTCGAGGGCCGCGTCCACCTCTTCGGGGGTGGTGCAGACGTAGCTGCGCGCGGTCGGGACCCCGGCCGCGGCCATCACGTCCTTGGCGAAGGCCTTGGAGCCCTCCAGCTGCGCCGCCTCGGCGGACGGCCCGAAGACGGGGATCCCGGCGGCGCGCACGGCGTCGGCGACGCCGGCGACCAGCGGGGCCTCCGGTCCGACGACGACCAGGTCGGCGACCAGTTCGGTGGCGAGAGTGGCGACGGCGTCGCCGTCGAGGGCGTCGACCGGGCGCAGCGTGGCCACGTCGGCGATCCCGGCGTTGCCGGGAGCGCAGTACAGGGCGGAGACGGCGGGGTCGAGGGACAGAGAGCGGCACAGGGCGTGTTCGCGGGCGCCGCCGCCGATGACGAGGACCTTCACGCTGCTCAGCCTAGCCCGGCCGGAGCGCCCCTCTTCGTGCGGCCACCCAATCGGGACCGGCTACTCGTTCGTGTATTCCTCCACAACGGTGGCTCCGAGCTCGCGCACGATCAGGTCGTGTCCGGTCAGCGCGCTCTCGACAAGGTCGGGGTCGTCGTCCTCCGCGAAGTCGTCCTCGGGAGCCACCGGCGGGGGCGCCTGCTGTACGGGCGGCGGCGGTGCGGAGGCCGACTGCTGGGGCTGCTGATGCTGCTGGGACTGCTGCTGCGGCGGCGTGGACGGCGCCTGCGGGGCCGGCGCGTGCTGCTGCGGGGGCGGCGGGCTGTAGGCCGGCGCGGGCGCGGACGGCGCCCCGTACGACGGGCCCGGGCCGCCCGCCGGGGCCGGGGAGCCGCCACCCACGACGGCTTCGATCTTCCAGTTGACCTGGAACTGCTCGGCCAGGACCGCCTTGAGCACGTCCTCGCTGCCGCTGCTGGCGAAGTTGTCGCGGGCTCCGGCGTTGGGGAAGCCGAGCTGCAGTGTGGTCCCGTCGAAGCCGGTGACCTGGGCGTTCTGGCTGAGCAGGATCCAGGTGAAACGACGGCGGTTCTTGACCGCCTCCAGGACGCCGGGCCACATCGCCTGGACCTGTCCCGCTCCGGCCGCCATGCCGGGGGAGGGCGCGGGAGCCGGCGCCGCCGCGGCGGCGGACGCCGGTGCTGCGGTGGCCGGAACCCGCGCGGGTGCGGGCATGCCCTGCCCGGGGGCGGCCGCACTGGGCCAGGCACCGGGCGCGGGGGCCGCGGCGGCGGGCCGGGCGGCCGGGGCACCGCTGCCGGGCTGCGCGGCTCCGGGCCACGCGCCGGGCGCGGGCGCGGCCTGGGCGGGCGCGGCTGCCGGGGCGGCGGGCGCGGCCTGGACGGGTGCGGCGGGCGCGGCGGCGGCCGGTACGGCCTCCGGCGGCGCGGGAGCCCGTACCGGCTCGGGAGCGACGGCCGGCGCGACGGGGCCCGGCGCCGGGGTGCGGGCGGCGGCGGCCCGCGCGGCGGCGGGGCCCCCGCCCGGACCGGCGGGTGCCATGGCGTGCGCCTCGGGCCCGGGCACATAGCCCATCGCGGGGGCCACGGCCTGCGGCGCGGCGGCGAAGGCGGCGGCCCCGCTGCGCTCCAGGCGGTCCAGCCGGGCCTGGAAGGAGCGCTCGTCGTCGAAGGCGGCGGGCAGCAGCACGCGGGCGCAGATCAGCTCCAGCTGGAGCCGCGGCGAGGTCGCGCCGCGCATCTCGGTGAGGCCCGCGTTGACGAGGTCGGCGGCGCGGGAGAGCTCGGCGGCCCCGAACACGGACGCCTGGGCCTGCATCCGCTCCACCACATCGGCGGGGGCGTCGATCAGCCCCTTCTCCCCGGCGTCGGGGACGGCGGCGAGGATGACCAGGTCGCGCAGCCGCTCCAGCAGGTCGGCGACGAACCGGCGCGGGTCGTTGCCGCCCTCGACGACCCGGTCGACGACCTCGAAGGCGGCCGCGCCGTCGCCGGAGGCGAAGGCGTCGACGACGGAGTCGAGCAGCGAGCCTTCGGTGTAGCCGAGCAGGGAGGTGGCCATGGCGTACGTCACACCCTCCTCGCCGGCGCCGGCGAGGAGCTGGTCCATGACGGACATCGAGTCACGCACGGAGCCCGCGCCGGCGCGCACCACGAGCGGCAGCACGCCGTCCTCGACCTGGGCGCCCTCCCGGCCGCAGACCTCGCCCAGGTACTCGCGCAGGGTCCCGGGCGGGACCAGGCGGAAGGGATAGTGGTGGGTCCGGGACCGGATGGTCCCGATCACCTTCTCCGGCTCGGTGGTGGCGAAGATGAACTTGAGGTGCTCCGGCGGCTCCTCGACCACCTTCAGCAGGGCGTTGAAGCCCGCCGAGGTGACCATGTGGGCCTCGTCGATGATGTAGATCTTGTAGCGGCTGGACGCCGGGCCGAAGAAGGCCTTCTCGCGCAGGTCACGGGCGTCGTCCACACCACCGTGCGAGGCGGCGTCGATCTCGATGACGTCGATGGACCCCGGCCCGTTCCTGGCGAGGTCCTGGCAGGACTGGCACTCGCCGCAGGGGGTCGGAGTGGGACCCTGCTCACAGTTCAGGCACCGGGCGAGGATGCGCGCGCTGGTGGTCTTTCCACACCCGCGCGGCCCGCTGAACAGGTACGCGTGATTGACCCGGTTGTTCCGCAGGGCCTGCATCAGGGGTGCAGTGACATGCTCCTGACCGATGACCTCGGCGAACGACTCGGGGCGGTAGCGGCGGTACAGCGCAAGGGACGACACGTCTACGAGGTTATCCGGGCCCACCGACAACAGCGGCCCGCCGACGCCACCGGGCACCGGAACACAGGGCCCCGGGAACGCAAAGGGCCCCCCACGCACCCGCCAGAGCCCACTTACCCTTGCTGCCTTCCGGCCCTGGGGGAGTTGGGTGAGATAGCGCCACGTGAGGGGCTGAGCCCCACCCTAGCGGATCCGCGCCCCCGGAATCGACCCCGCCCCGTCCCCGACCCCGGGTCGGGGCCCGGCGGACGATCACGTTCGCGAGCACCCCTCCACGTCTTGTATTGTTTGCGGCGGAGGATTCGCCTAGAGGCCTAGGGCGCACGCTTGGAAAGCGTGTTGGGGGCAACCCCTCACGAGTTCGAATCTCGTATCCTCCGCCAGTGCCTCACCGGGCACGTTGTCGAAGGGCCCCGCTGCTTGCAGCGGGGCCCTTCGACTTTCCCGTGTCCCCCCGCTGACGGGCGCCGAGCCCCGGCTAGCCGACGTAGGCGTCGAGGGCCGGGAAGCAGACCGCGTTGTCCGCGCTGCAGATGTAGTGGTCACCGGGCGTGCCGGCGCCGGTGGGGCGTTCGTACGTCAGGAGGCTCAGCGTCCGGCCCGGGGCGAAGGCGGCCGTCGCGTCGTGGACGGGGCCCATGCCGGGGCCCGGGGCCGTGGCCCCCTGGTAGCCGTACGGGCCGTGGCCGCCGTCCACGACGGCGAAGAAGACCGTACGGGCGCCGGTCGTACCGCCCTTGGTCACCAGCCGGATCCCGATCCGCGCCCAGGACGTCGGCAGGGGCTTGCAGCCCGTCTCCGCCCGGGCCTCGCGGATCACGGCCAGGCAGTAGTTGCGGTCGTCCGGCATCCAGGCGAGCTCGCCCGCGCCCTCCGGGCCGCGGTTGATCACGATGACGGCGTCGTCGTCCGGCACGGGTGCGGCGGACGCGCGCCGCACCGCCGTCAGCAGCGGCAGGTCGGCGGCCGTGACCTTGCCGTCCCCGACCGGCTCGGCGGGCCCGGACCGCGTCGGCGGCTCGGACGCGGGCGCAGGCGTCGGGGAGAGCGAGGGCGACGCCGGAGCGGAGACGGAGGGAGAAGGCGGCTTCGGCGCATGCGACGCCGAATGCGAAGGCGAGTGCGAAGGCGCGGACGCGGCCGCGGGCTGCGCCCCCGGTGACATCGGGGGCGCGGGGGGCATCGCGCACGAGGCCGTCGCCACCATCACCAGCCCGCATCCCGCAGCCGCCACCGCAGTACGTCCCATCGGATCCGCCCCCACCCGCTCGAACTCACGTATCAGGGGCGAAGTCTGCCGGGCCGCTACGCGTCACGGCCCGGCGGGTCCCGCGGCCCGGGTCAGCCGAAGGTCGGCATCTCACCGACCGTCGTCGACATGTCGATCACCGCGAAGGCGGCGCCCTGCGGGTCCGTGACCGCCGCGAACCGGCCGAACGGGCTGTCCATCGGGCCGAAGTGCAGCTTCCCGCCGTGCTTCTGCGTCTTCGACACCGCCTCGTCGCAGTCGGGGACCCCGAAGTAGACCTGGATGTAGGGCGGCAGCTCGGGCGGGAAGTCGTCGTCCATCTTCATCCGGCCCAGCACCGGGCGCCCCGGGGCGCCGACGCTGAAGACCTTGAAGTCCATGTCGGCCATCTCCGGGTCGTCGCCCGGGTCCATCTGCTCGGCGGCGTACGGGAAGACCTTCGTCAGGAAGGCGTCCGGCTTGGCCGGCTCGCGGGTGAAGACCTCCGCCCATGCGTAGGAACCCGCCTCGCCCATCTTCTCGAAGCCCTTGTGCTCGCCCGGCTGCCAGACGCCGAAGACGGCGCCGCTCGGCTCCTTCGCGATCAGCATCGTGCCGAAGGCGCCGACCTGCATCGGGCCCATGAGGACCTCGCCGCCGTTGGCCGTCACCTTCCCGGCGGTGGCCGCCGCGTCGGGCGAGGCGAAGTACAGACACCACTGCGAGGGGGCGTCGACCCCGGGCATCGGCGGCACGACGGCCGCGACGGCCTGGCCGTCGGAGTAGGCCTGCGTGTAATTGCCGTACTCGCTGCTGGACTCGCCGAAGGTCCAGCCCAGCACGTCGCCGTAGAAGGTCTTGGCGCCCTCCACGTCGCTGAACATCGCGTCCACCCAGCACGGCGCGCCCTCGGGGAACTCATGCATGATCGATCGACTCCTCGGCTCGTTCATGGCTGTCGTCGTGACTCACGCTAGGCGCGCGGTGTGCCGCCCGCGCGGGGAGTGCGCCCGCGCGGGACGCTGGTGCCATGGACAAGGACATCACCATCCGGCTGGCGCAGCAGCCCGAGGCCGACGCGCTGCTCGGCCGGAGCCCGCTCGCCGCGCTCGTCGGAATGCTGCTGGACCAGCAGGTGCCGATGGAGTGGGCGTTCTCCGGGCCCTGGACGATCGCCCAGCGGCTGGGCTCCGACGACCTGGACGCGCACGCCATCGCCGCGCACGACCCGGAGGCCTTCGCCGCCCTGCTCTCCGAGAAGCCCGCCGTGCACCGGTACCCGGGCTCGATGGCGACGCGGATCCAGCAGCTGTGCGCGTACCTGGTGGAGCGCTACGACGGTAGCGCCGAAGCCGTGTGGGCCGACGCCCCGACGGGGCAGGAGCTGCTCAAGCGGCTCAAGGCGCTGCCGGGCTTCGGGGAGCAGAAGGCCCAGATCTTCCTCGCACTGCTGGGCAAGCGGTTCGGGGTGCGGCCGACGGGCTGGCGGGAGGCCGCGGGCGGCTACGGCCAGGCGAACGTCTACCGTTCGGCGGCCGACATCACCGGGCCCGAGTCCCTGGCCAAGGTGCGGGCGCACAAACAGGAGATGAAGGCCGCCGCCAAGGCCGCGAAGGCCGCCGGCGGCGCCTGAGCCGGTTCCCCAGGCGGTTCCCTCCCGGGCCGCTCCCGACCTGAATTGACCGGCCGCACGTGGTCCTGATTGACCCCTGATTCCGGTCGATCAGGACCCTAGATTGGGGACATGACAGAGATCGCGACCCGCGCCGCCACCGCCGAAGCCGTCCAGGACGCCCCCGGCAGCCTCATCACCCTGCTGACCGACACCGCCGAACTGACCTGCAACACCGCCACCTTCGAGGAGGGCGCGGCGGGCGCCCCGGTGCACTTCCACACCAGGGCGACCGAGTTCTTCCACGTCACCGCCGGGCGCCTCGACGTCCTGGTCGGCGACGAGATCCAGACCCTGGACGCCGGCGACTTCATCGCGATCCCGCCGGGCGTCAAGCACGCCTTCGCCCCCGCCGCCGGCCACACGGCGAGCGTCTTCGTCGGCTTCACCCCCGGCATGGGCCGCTTCGACTACTACCGCCTCCTCGGCCGGGTCAACGCGGGCGAGGCCACCGTGCAGGACATCAAGGACAGCTCGGCGACCTACGACAACCACTACGCCGAGAGCCCCGCCTGGAGCGGCCGCCGCCGCAGCGCGGAGCCGTAGACCACGTCCGCGTCGAGGCGGCGCAGTTCCTCCGCGATCAGTTCGGCGCCGCTGCGGACCTTCAGGGCCACCCTGCGGTCGGGGCTCCCCGGCAGGATCAGGGTGGCCAGCGCGCCCGCGGGCCGGTCCACCCGGATCTCCCCGCCCGTGGTGCGCAGCACCACCCCGGTGACGACCGGGCCGTCGGTGGCGACCCGGTCCACCGGCACCCCGAGCCGGTCCTCCAGCCAGCGCGCCAGCAGCTCGGCGCTCGCGTTGTCCGGCTCGCTCTCCACCGCGGCACCGGTCACCGGCAGCGGCTTCTGGTCCAGGGCGGCGGCCAGCAGGGCCCGCCACGGCGTCAGCCGGGTCCACGCCAGGTCGGTGTCGCCGGGCTGGTAGCCGCCGGCCCGCTCGTCGAGCACGCCCACCGGGTCGAAGGCGGCGGCCGCGTCCGTGATCCGGCGCTGCGCGAGCGCGCCCAGCGGGTCCCGCGCCAGGTCGGCGGGGGCGTCGCCCGGCCACCACGCCACCACCGGCGCGTCCGGCACCAGCAGCGGCAGCACGACGGACCCGGCCTGCTCGGTCAGCGCGCCGTGCAGTCGCAGCAGTACGAGTTCGCCGGTCCCGGCGTCCGATCCGACCCGCAGCTCGGCGTCCACCCGGCTCGCGCGGAGCTTGTGCGGGCCGCGCGTGACCCGCTTGATGACCGCGATGATGCGGCACGGGTGCTCGCGCGAGGCCTCGGAGGCCGCGCGTACCGCGTCGTAGGCGTTCTCCTCGTCGGTGACGACGACGAGCGTCAGCACCAGCCCCATCGTGGGGCTGCCTATCGCCCGGCGTGCTGCGAGCAGGGCTCGGTTGATCTTGCTGGACGTGGTGTCGGTGAGTTCAGTCCGCATGCCCCGAGTCTGTCACCGCGTCACCTGCGCCTGCGCGCCGTCCCGAAGACGGAGCGCGAGATCTCCCGGCCCAGCTGCGTGCCGATCGAGCGGGCCAGCGAACGGAACAGCCCGCTGCCCACCACCTGCTCGGCCAGCGAGGGGTCCGCCTTCGGGGCGCCGCGTCCGGCCGCCCTCACGGCCGCCTTCTCCGCCGCCTCGGCCTGCTTCTCGGCCTCGGCCGCGGCCGCTGCGGCCTCCGCCCGCGCCTCCGCCGCGGCCTGCTCGGCGCTGATCTTCTCGTACGCCGACTCGCGGTCGACCGGTTCGGCGTAGCGCGACCAGAGCAGCGACGCCCGCACGGCCCGCTCCAGGTCGTCGGCCGCGATCGGCCCCATCAGCGACTGGGGGGCGCGCAGCCTGGTCGCGGCGACCGGGGTGGGGGCGCCGTTCTCGCTGAGCACGGTGACGACCGCCTCTCCGGTCCCCAGGCCGGTGAGCAGCTCCTCCAGGTCGTAGGGGGAGTGCGGGAAGGTCTTCACGGTCGCCTTCAGCGCCTTGGCGTCGTCGGGGGTGAAGGCGCGCAGGGCGTGCTGCACGCGGTTGCCGAGCTGGCCGAGCACGTCGGCCGGCACGTCCTTGGGGGTCTGGGTCACGAAGAAGACGCCGACGCCCTTGGAGCGGATCAGCCGGACGGTCTGGGTGACCGACTGCAGGAAGGCCTTCGAGGCCCCGCTGAAGAGCAGGTGGGCCTCGTCGAAGAAGAAGACGAGCTTGGGCCTGTCGAGGTCGCCGACCTCGGGCAGGTCGTTGTACAGGTCGGCCAGCAGCCACATCAGGAAGGTGGAGAAGAGCTGCGGCTTGTCCTGGACCGCCGGGAGTTCCAGTACGGAGACCACCCCGCGTCCGTCGGCGGCCGTACGCAGGAACTCGCTGGTGTCGAACTCGGGCTCGCCGAAGAACTCCGTGGCGCCCTGCGTCTCGAAGGCGGTCAGCGCGCGCAGGATCACCCCGGCGGTCACGGTGGACAGGCCGCCGATCCCCTTGAGTTCCGCCTTCCCCTCATCGGAGACGAGGAAGGCGACGACCGCGCGCAGGTCCTTGAGGTCGATCAGCTCCAGGCCCTTGGTGTCGGCGTAGTGGAAGATCAGGCCGAGGGACTGCTCCTGCGTCTGGTTGAGCTGGAGCACCTTCGACATCAGCACCGGGCCGAAGGCGGTGACGGTCGACCGGACCGGGATGCCGGGGCCGATCCCGCCCAGCGAGTAGAACTCGCCCGGGAATCCGGTGGGCTCCCAGGACTGGGCCACGTCCCGGGCCCGCTCGTCGATCCGTCCGCCGGGCGTGCCGGGGGCCGTGATGCCCGAGACGTCGCCCTTGATGTCGGCGAGGAAGACGGGGACGCCGTTCGCCGACAGCTGCTCGGCGATGAGCTGGAGCGTCTTGGTCTTGCCGGTGCCGGTGGCGCCCGCGACCAGCCCGTGCCGGTTGAGCATGGACAGGGGGATGCGGATCTGACGGTCGGGCAGGCACGCGCCGTCCCAGAGGAGGGCCCCCAGGTCGAGCGCGGGTCCGGTGAGGGCGTAGCCGGCGGCGATCCGCCCGGCCGGGTCCGTCGGGGCCGCCGCAGCGGCGGCGTCGGTGCTCTCGCTCATGGATCACTCCCCATATGGCAGGGTTCACCACTTTTGCACCACCCTTGCGAGGCTGCGCCCGCAGGCACGGGCCCGGTAGGCTTTCCGTGTGATCTTCAAGCGCATCGGAAGCGGGCGGCCGTACCCCGACCACGGCAGGGAAACCACCCGGCAGTGGGCGGACGTCGCGCCGCGCCCGGTCCGGCTCGACCAGCTCGTGACGACCAAGGGCCAGCTGGACCTCGAAACGCTGCTCGCCGAGGACTCCACGTTCTACGGCGACCTCTTCGCCCACGTCGTGAAGTGGCAGGGCGACCTCTACCTGGAGGACGGGCTGCACCGCGCCGTCCGCGCGGCCCTGCAGCAGCGTCAGGTGCTGCACGCCCGCGTCCTCGAGATGGACTGACGCTTCGCGTAGATTGCGCCTTTCGGGTCACCATTGACCTATCAGCAGATCATTTAGTAGGCATCGCCACCGGGTCGCATTACGCTGCGCCCATGAGCATGCTCACTCCCCCCGGCATGGGCGGAAAGTACCGCGTCACGGGGACCGCCTATCCCCGCATGAGCCGTAAGCGGAGTCGACGTCGGATCGTCCTCGCCGTGCTCGGTTCGGTCCTCGCGCTTGCCCTGGTCGGCTACGGGGCACTGCAGCTCATCGACGTGTTCCAGGGCGACAGCCCGAAGCGGAACACGGCTGCCGGTGCCAAGGACTGCCCGCCGAAATCACCCGAGGCCGCTGCCAAGGGCGGCGCCCCCGCGGCCGCCGCCGCGGCGTCCGCCCCCGCCAAACCGGCGGTCGTACTCCCCCCGCCCGGCGAGATCACGGTCAACGTCTACAACGCGACCCCGCGCGCGGGCCTGGCCAAGGCCGTCGGCGACGAACTCGCCAAACGCGGCTTCGTCATCGGCAGCGTCGGCAACGCCCCGGCCGACTTCGACAAGAAGGTCCCCGGTACCGGGATACTGCTGGGCTCCCCGACGACCGACAAGGCCGTCTTCGCCGTACTCGGCACCCAGCTCGCCGGCACCACCCAGCAGACCGATACCCGTGAGACCGCGGACGTCGACCTGATCCTGGGCGACGCCTTCAAGGAGCTCAGCACGAAGGAGGACGCGGACAAGGCGCTGGCCCTGCTGGCCAACCCCGTGCCCGCGCCCGCCAAGAACTGCTGAACCGCCCGCGAACGGCCCGGCGGAGGACACTCCGCCGAGCCGCGGGTCCGGCCGGCCGGGGACTACTCCGCCGAGCCGTACATCCGGTCGCCTGCGTCGCCGAGGCCCGGCACGATGTAGCCGTGCTCGTTGAGCCGCTCGTCCACCGCGGCCGTCACGACCGTCACCGGCGTGCCCGCCAGGTCGCGCTCCATGACCTCGACGCCCTCCGGCGCGGCCAGCAGCACCACGGCCGTGACGTCGTCGGCGCCGCGCTTGATCAGCTCCTGGATCGCCGCGACGAGCGTGCCGCCGGTGGCGAGCATCGGGTCCACGACGTAGACCTGCCGCCCGGAGAGGTCCTCCGGCATGCGGGTCGCGTACGTGGAGGCCTCCAGGGTCTCCTCGTTGCGGACCATGCCCATGAAGCCCACCTCGGCGGTCGGCAGCAGCCGCACCATGCCGTCCAGCATGCCCAGGCCCGCCCGCAGGATCGGGACGATCAGCGGCCGCGGGGCCGAGAGCTTCACGCCCGTGGTCGCGGCGACGGGGGTCTCGATGTCGGCCTGCTCGGTGCGCACGTCCCGGGTGGCCTCGTACGCGAGCAGGGTCACCAGCTCGTCCGCGAGCCGCCGGAACGTGGCGGAGTCGGTGCGCTTGTCGCGCAGGGTGGTGAGTTTGTGCGCCACCAAGGGGTGATCGACGACCTGCAAACGCACAACATCCTCCAAAACTCAGCCTGCGACCTGCAAAAACGGTCGCCCGACGCGACCTGCACCCAAAAGGCTACGCGCTGACGCGGCCCCTTCGCGTCCGAAGCGGCCGTCCTCGCCCACGGCGGCCTGCGGATGCGACGCGCGCGCCGGCCCAGCACGCTGGACTGATGAGCCACGCACCGGTGATCGCAGCCGTCGACGGGTCGGAGCACAGCCTCAAGGCCCTCCAGTGGGCGCGGGGCGCCGCCCTGCGGCACGGTACCGGGCTGCTCATCGCCCATGTACTGCCCGATCACGCCCAGTTGTACGCGGGCCGCCGGGCGGCCCTGCACGACGCCTCCGAGCCGGCGGAGTACCCCGACCCCGTGCACGACTGGGTCCGCAGCATGCTGGGCGGGGGCGCCGCGCTGCCCGACGGGGTCCGCTACGAGTCGCTGGAGGGCTCCGTCCCCGAGGCGCTGCGGGTGATCGGCGCGGGGGCGCTGATGCTCGTGATGGGTTCGCGGGGCCGCGGCGGCTTCGCCAGCCTGCTGCTCGGGTCGAGCAGCAGGGCGGTGGCCTCGACCGCCCCGTGCCCCGTGGTGGTGGTCCCGCACGCCGACCGCGACGCCGGGGCGGCCGGCTCCGAGGACTCCGCGGGACGCGTGGTGCTCGGCCTGCACGCCGCCGAGACCCCCGACGACGTGCTCTCCTTCGCCTTCGCGGAGGCGGCCGTGCGGGGGACCACCGTCCAGGTGGTCTCCGCGTACGCCGTCCCGCCCGCGCCGGCCCTCGTGATCGACAGGCCCTTCGAGGTGATCCCGCCGGAGGGCCTCGCCGACGAGGGGGACGGCGTACCGGCCGAACGGGAGATGCTCCGCTCCCAGACCCAGCGCCTGGCACCGCTGCGCACGCGCTATCCGGACGTCCCCGTGGAGCAGGCCGCGGTCCCCGGCGACCCCGCCGGCCGGCTGGTCGACGCCTCCCGCTCGGCGGCCCTGGTGGTGGTCGGCCGCCACCACCCGCGGCGCACCGCCATGTCGCTGCAGATCGGCTCCGTGGCGCATGCCGTACTGCACCACGCGCACGGCCCGGTCGCGATCGTCCCGACCCTCAAGGACGACGTCTGACCTGCACGGGGGTGGCATCAAACGCTCCGTCCGGGGCAAGGTGGGTGCAGGGGGAAACGACCGACCAGCCCAGGGTGGTGGCCGATGCCCGACACGCAGCCGAGCGACGACGCTCCGGAGACGGCGGCGCAGCGCCGAGCACGCCGCGCGCAGTTCCTGCGTGACCTGATGGAGGCCCGCGCCCTGCGCGATCGCGTACAGCCCCGCCGCGCCCGTGCGGCCCGTATGCGCCAGCAGATGCGCATGCGCACGTTCCGCTGGTGAACCGGGCGCGCTCCGGCGCGACACGAGCGGCCCGCCGGGCAACCGGCCGGGCCCCCGCCGACCCCGGAACGCCCCTGCGCCACAACCCCGCACCGGCCCCGGCGGGGCACGGCGCGGCACGACGCAAGCGCGGAAGACCTCTCGCAAAGCCGCTGTTTCTGCCACGATGCCGATTGGGCGGGGCAGGCGGCGAGCAGCACGGCCGCTTTGTCCCAACCTCCGGCCGGGGGGACCTCCAACCGGCACGCCTAAGACCAGTGGGAGAGTCACGGTGTATTTCGCCGCACTGCTCGCGCGCACCGAAGACGGGTGGGAAGCGAGCGACATGGAACTCGACGACGTCGAGTCCCTCAGTGATCTGATCGATCTCGCCCGGTCCGCCGCTGTCGACGACGACACGGTGGTCGCCCTCATCGAGCAGGAGGACGCCTGGTTCGGCGTCGTCCGCGTGGACGGCGAGGAGGACCCGCGGTATTTCGTGTCGAACGCCGCCGCGGCCGCCCGCAGCTCCTACGGCTCGATGCTGACCAAAGAGCTGCTGGGCAGCGACGAGGAGGACGACGAACTCGACGAGCTGGACCTGGACGGCACCGAGGACGGCGAGGAGGATGCCATCGCCGCGTTCACGGACGAGGACTCCGACGAGGACGGGGAGCGCGGGGCCGGCTCCGAGCCGGTACCGGCCGGTCCGCTCGGCGATCCCCGGCTGCTGGACGACCTCGGGGTGACCAACAAGCAACTGATGACCCTCGACGGGGACGCCCTCTCGGAGATCGCCGAGTCCCTCGGCGCCACCGAGGTCCTGGAGGCCGTCCGCTAGTGCTCACCGCGAACACCACCGATCCCGTCGACCCCGTGCGGGACCCGTGGCGGGACTCCATGCGCCTGGCGCTCCAGGAGGCCGCCCGGGCGGTGCCGGCCGGCGACGTGCCGGTCGGCGCCGTCGTGCTGGGCCCGGCCGGGGAACTCCTCGCCACCGGGTACAACGAGCGGGAGGCGAGCGGCGACCCCACGGCGCACGCCGAGGTCCTGGCGCTGCGCAGGGCTGCCGCCGCACGCGGGGAATGGCGGCTTCCGGGGTGCACCCTCGTGGTCACCCTGGAGCCGTGCGTGATGTGCGCCGGCGCGCTCGTGCAGTCGCGCGTCGCCCGTGTCGTCTACGGCGCGGACGACGACAAGGCGGGCGCGGCCGGCTCGCTGTGGGACCTCGTACGGGACCGCAGGCTCAACCACCGGCCGGAAGTGGTGCGCGGGGTGCTCGGCGACGAGTGCGCACGGCAGCTGACGGACTTCTTCCGCGACCTGTGAACGGGCTCGTGGGGGAGCCCGTGACGGGCTCGTGACGGGCTCGCGGTGGGGCTCGCGCACACCGATTTCAGCGGATGGGGTTCCTTAGGCTAGGATCCATCTCGGTAGTGTGTCCGAGTGGCCGAAGGAGCTCGCCTCGAAAGCGAGTATGGGGCAACCCATCGGGGGTTCAAATCCCTCCACTACCGCTCCGTTCGAGAGCCCCGCCCCGCAAGGGACGGGGCTCTCGTCGTGTTCGGGGCTGTTCCGGAGGCCGTTGCGGGCTTCCGGCGTTCAGCGCGACGGCCCGCCCGGTGCCCCGTACGGCGGTCCGTCCGATCGGCTCTCCGGAGGACAGCGGCGTGACCGCCCGCCCCGTCGGCCGTTGTCACGGCATGACCAAGACCCAGCGCATCCTCGCCGCCTTCGCCCTCGCGGGGGCCGCCGCGGGCCTCGCCGCACCCGCCGCCTCCGCGGACACGGCTCCGATCTCCCCGCTCACCCTCCCGGACGTGCCGATCCCCGCACCCGGGATGCCCGCGGGGACCCAGCCCGCCTCCGTCCAGGAGGTCGTCGGGAAGGTCGGCGACGGCGCGAACGGGCTCAACGCGCTGATGGACCTGCCCAACCAGCTGGCGCCCGTGATCGCCCCCGTACAGCCCCTCACCGACCTGGCCGGCGCCATCCAGTGACCGCGGCTCCGCAGCGGCACGCGAAGAAGGCCCCGACCGGGGCCGGGACCTTCGACGCGTAGGACGGGGGAAGTGGCATCGGGGGGACAAGCCACTTCCCCCGACGAGGACGGGCCTGCCGGTCCGGGCCGCAGTCAGGGGGAAGCTCGCGGCCCGGACCCCGCAGTGAGGCCCTGTCCCTCACCCACCGGTTTCCTGCCAGAACCGGTGGGCTCACATCAATCCTGTGCCCGCCGCAACCGCCGGCCGCCCGGCAAAGGGCCCGGACCACCGGGTCATTGGTCCCTAAAGGACAGGTGAGTGCCCAAACCTGACCGGTTAGACTCACCCGACTTGCAAGGACCGGTTGGGGAGGCCGCCCGCACGTGGACACCAAGAAGCTCATCACGGGTGCCCTCACCGTATTCGCCCTCTTCGTGATCATCACCCAGCCGAAGCGAGCCGCCGAGATCGTGGAAATAGGGTTCCAGGGGATATCGGATGCCGCCTCCGGCATCGGCGAGTTCATAACCGAACTGGTGCGCTGACCCGTACGCCGAAGCGGTTCCCGGACTTCCGGCCCCCCACTCGACGGGTGGGGGGCTTTTGCGTACCCACCGCCGGGCATAATGCCCCGATATGCCCAACTTGCCCTCAACACGGAGATATACGGTGCTTGCACACAGTGCACATCTCTTGTGATGCTATGACCGCTTTTGACGGATGAGTTGACTGAAGGGGTGGCGTGACCGTGCCGGCCAGTACTGCGCCTCAAGTGCCACCCCGACAGGACCCTCAGGTACCGCCCCAGCAGGAACCCCGTACGGGAACCCTCCAGCCGCAGCCGCCCGAGGAGCCTCCGGCAGCCGTCCCGCCAGTCCTCCCGGCAGCCCCGGCGGCCCCGAGACCGGCGAGCCGGGGTGCGGACACCCGGGCCCTCACCCAGGTCCTGTTCGGCCAGCTGAAGGGCCTCCAGCCGGGCACCAGCGAGCACGCGCGGGTCCGCGGGGCCCTGATCGAGGCGAACCTCCCGCTGGTCCGGTACGCGGCCGCCCGCTTCCGCAGCCGCAACGAGCCGATGGAGGACGTGGTCCAGGTCGGCACCATCGGCCTGATCAACGCCATCGACCGGTTCGACCCGGACCGCGGCGTGCAGTTCCCGACCTTCGCCATGCCGACGGTCGTGGGCGAGATCAAGCGGTACTTCCGCGACAACGTCCGCACCGTCCACGTCCCGCGCCGCCTCCACGAGCTGTGGGTGCAGGTCAACGCCGCCACCGAGGACCTCACCACCCTCCACGGCCGCACCCCGACCACCGCCGAGATCGCCGAGCGGCTGCGCATCACCGAGGACGAGGTGCTGTCCTGCATCGAGGCCGGGCGCAGCTACCACGCGACCTCGCTGGAGGCCGCCCAGGAGGGCGACGGCATGCCCGGACTGCTGGACCGCCTCGGCTACGAGGACCCGGAGCTGGCCGGGGTCGAGCACCGTGACCTCGTCCGCCACCTCCTCGTACAACTGCCCGAACGCGAGCAACGGATCCTGCTCCTGCGGTACTACAACAATCTGACGCAGTCACAGATCAGTGCCGAGCTGGGGGTGTCGCAGATGCACGTCTCGCGACTCCTCGCCCGGAGCTTCGCCCGTCTGAGATCCGCAAACAGGATCGAGGCGTAACCGGAACGGGTGTAGATCAATCACGTGTTTCCCGACAGAACGGGCTGATCACGTTCTGCCCCCTTCTGTCGTCGGAGCTATATGTCGACATGGCGCTACAGCGTGTTGCCGACATGTGACATTCTGCGTGAACCGCGTTTGCCGCGGCTCCGCCTCCGGTATTCAGGTGGAAGCTGCGTTCCTCTGACGGGCGCGCCGTACGCGACCGTCCGCGACCTCAAGGGGGTGGCATGTCCGTAGACCAGGGCAGCTCCAAGGTGCTCACGCTCGTAAAGCCCGTGACGCCGCCGGCAGTGTCCGAACGCTCGGAAGCCATCGACACCCGCACCCTCTCCCGCTCGCTCTTCCAGCGACTCGCCACCCTGGACGCGGACAGCCCGGAACGGGCGTACGTACGCGACACCCTGATCGAGCTGAACCTGCCCCTCGTGCGGTACGCCGCCGCCCGCTTCCGCAGCCGCAACGAGCCGATGGAGGACATCGTCCAGGTCGGCACCATCGGCCTGATCAAGGCGATCGACCGGTTCGACTGCGAACGCGGCGTGGAGTTCCCGACGTTCGCCATGCCGACCGTCGTGGGCGAGATCAAACGATTCTTTAGGGACACCTCCTGGTCCGTGCGCGTACCGCGCCGGCTCCAGGAGCTGCGCCTGGCGCTGACCAAGGCCAGCGACGAGCTCGCCCAGAAGCTGGACCGCTCGCCGACCGTCCCGGAACTCGCCGCCGTGCTCGGGGTCTCGGAGGAGGACGTCGTCGACGGCCTCGCCGTCGGCAACGCCTACACGGCCTCCTCGCTCGACTCGCCCTCCCCGGAGGACGAGGGCGGCGAGGGCTCGCTCGCGGACCGGCTCGGCTACGAGGACACCGCGCTCGAAGGCGTCGAGTACCGCGAGTCGCTCAAGCCGCTGCTGGCCAAACTCCCGCCCCGGGAACGGCAGATCATCATGCTGCGCTTCTTCGCGAACATGACGCAGTCGCAGATCGGCGAGGAGGTCGGCATCTCCCAGATGCACGTCTCCCGGCTGCTGACGCGCACGCTCGCGCAGCTGCGCGTGGGCCTGATCGGGGACTGACGCGGGGGCCGGATCGCCCGGTGGGGCGATCCGGTGCCGGACTAGTGCCGGCCGGACTAGTGCCGGCCGGACGCGTGTCGACCGATCGCGTACCGGCCGATCGCTTCCCAATTGACGGAGCGTCAGGAACACTGGCGCGATGCGAAAGGGATCGCGAGCGGCCACCGCCCTGCTCGCCCTGTGCTGCACGGCGGCCGCCGGCCTCACCGGCTGCGGCGGCCCGGCGCGCGAGGGCTTCTCCGCCGTGGGCGCCGCCGCCCCGGGCCCCGAGCGGGGCGCGGGGGAGAACGTCGCACCGCAGGGCGGGGTGGAGTTCCAGCAGCTCGGCGGCCCGTCCGCGGCGGGCGGATCCACCGAGTCGTCCGCTACGTCGGCCGCTCCCCCGGGATCGGGGACCGCGGGCGGTTCAACCCCGGGCGGAGCCACGACCACCCCTACCGGCGGCTCCGGAAGCACCTCCGGCACCTCGGGCGGCCCGGGCCGCACCACCCCATCACCCGGCGCCCCCGGCACGCCGACGAATCCCACCGGCCCCACGAGCCCCACGGGCCCGGCGAGCCCCACCGGCCCTCCCGGCAGGCCGGGCACGACGCCCCCGGCGCCGCCCCCGGCCACCCCGGCGCGCCTGACGCTGTCCGCTCCGGCCCGGTCGGCCGCTGCCGACCGCTGGTGCGAGCGGGTCACCGTGACCTTCACCAACACCGGGAGCACCGCGGCCCGCTCGGGCACGGTCAGCTTCGCGACGCACGTCATCGGCGCCCTCGGCATCGACTGGGCCACGATCACCACGACCCAGCCGCTGCCCGCACCCATCGCGGGCGGAGCCTCGAAGACGCAGACCTACACGGTGTGCCTGGAGGCCTGGCGGGTACCGCTGGGCATGCACGTGGACACCCGGGAGGTCACCGCGACCTGGAACTGATCGCGGCGACCCCTCGTCGGCCCGCGGCCGGCCACCGCCGGCCGCCGGCCCTCCGCATCCGCCGGGGCCCTCGGCCTCAGTGCAGGACCACCCAGGCGGCCGCGCCGATCACCAGCACGAGCGCGAGGACGAGCCCCACCTTCACGGCCGGACCGGAGGACTTGGACGCCTCCTGCTCGGCACGGCGCTGCTGGCGTGACCCCGGGCCCGCCTGCCGGGCCGGTGCGGCCTCCTCGACGAAGGCCCGGAACATCTGGGTGCTGCCCGCCGGGTCGTAGTTGCCCTCGGGGACCTGTGAGTTGTGGTTCTCAGCCATGGAGCAGGACCCTAGCCGGTTTTCCGATTCTTTTACCGCCCCACCCCCCGGATTAATTTGCCTGTAGCAACCACCCGCTTCTATGGTTGCCTCAAGCAACAAGATGGGGGTCGCCCGGTGCCTACACAGACAACGCGGACCACTCCGCACGAGGAGCTGGCCGGCCGGCTGACCGGGATCGGCGCGGTCAAGCGCGAGCTCGCCCGCAACCTGCCCGCCGACTGCCCGCCCGGTGCCGCCGCCGTACTCACCGTGCTCGACCGGCACGGGGAGATGCGGCTGAGCCGCCTGGCCGACCTCATGGCCGTCGACATCTCGGTCACCAGCCGGCACGTCACCCACATCGCCGACCGCGGCTGGATCGAGCGCGAGCCGGACCCGGGCGACGGGCGCTGCCGCATCCTGCGGCTCACCCCGGCCGGACGGGCGCTGCTCGCCGAGATCGGCGCCCGGTACACGGCCGCCCTGGAGAGAGCCCTCCACGACTGGTCCGCCCAGGACATCGACGTACTCAACACCCTGCTGGCCCGACTCCGATCGAGCTTCTAGCGGAAGGAAAGACATGGCCCAGTCGGAGACGACGACCGCCCCCGTGTCCACATCCGTGGACATGACCCATCCCCAGATCATGAAGGCGCTGTCCGGGCTCATGCTCGGCATGTTCGTGGCGATCCTGTCCTCCACGATCGTTTCCAACGCCCTGCCCCAGATCATCAGCGACCTCGGCGGCTCCCAGTCCTCGTACACCTGGGTGGTCACCGCCGCCCTGCTGTCCATGACGGCGGCCACCCCGCTGTGGGGCAAGCTGTCCGACCTCTTCAGCAAGAAGCTGCTGGTCCAGATATCCCTGGTGATCTACGTCCTCGGCTCCGTGGTCGCGGGCATGTCCCAGAACACCGGCACCCTCATCGCCTGCCGCGTGGTCCAGGGCATCGGCGTGGGCGGCCTCTCGGCCCTCGCCCAGATCGTCATGGCCGCGATGATCTCGCCCCGCGAGCGCGGCCGGTACAGCGGCTACCTCGGCGCGGTCTTCGCCGTCGCCACCGTCGGCGGCCCGCTGCTGGGCGGCGTCATCACCGACACCGAGTGGCTGGGCTGGCGCTGGTGCTTCTACGTCGGCGTGCCCTTCGCGATCATCGCGCTGATCGTCCTGCAGAAGACGCTGCGGCTGCCGGTGGTCCGGCGCGACGTGAAGGTCGACTGGCTGGGCGCGTTCCTGATCAGCGCCGCCGTCTCACTGCTGCTGATCTGGGTCACCCAGGCCGGCGACTCCTACGAGTGGATCTCCTGGCAGACCTGGGCGATGACGGGCGGCTCGGTGGTCCTCGGACTGCTCTTCGTCCTCGTCGAGTCCCGTGCGAGCGACCCGATCATCCCGCTGCGGCTCTTCCGCAACAAGACCATCACCCTCGCCTCGGCCGCCTCGCTCTTCGTGGGCATCGCGATGTTCTCGGGGACCGTGTTTTTCAGCCAGTTCTTCCAGTTGGCCCGTGGCGAGTCCCCCACGATGTCCGGAATCCTCACGATTCCGATGATCGGCGGCCTCTTCGTCTCCTCCACCGTTTCCGGTCAGGTGATCACCAAGACCGGTAAGTGGAAGGCGTGGCTCGTCTCCGGCGGTGTGCTGCTGACGGCCGGACTGGGCCTGCTCGGCACCCTGCGCCACGACACCCCGTACTGGCACATCGCGGTCTACATGGCGGTGACCGGCCTCGGTCTCGGCATGATGATGCAGAACCTGGTCCTCGCCACCCAGAACCAGGTGGCCCCCGAGGACCTGGGCGCGGCCAGCTCGGTCGTCACCTTCTTCCGCTCCCTCGGCGGCGCCATGGGCGTCTCGGCGCTGGGCGCGGTCATGGCCCACCGGGTCACGCACTACGTCCAGGACGGGTTCACCGCCCTCGGCCCGAAGGCCGCGGCCATGGGCCAGGGCGGCGCCGCCGGTGGCGGGATTCCCGACCTCGACAAGCTGCCCGCGCCCATCCGCGAGGTCATCGAGTCCGCGTACGGGCACGGCGTCGGCGACGTCTTCCTCTACGCCGCCCCCTTCGCGCTCCTCGGACTGATGCTGGTGGTCTTCATCAAGGAGGTCGCCCTGAAGTCGAAGCCCGCGGTGCACAGCCCGGCGGCGGCTTCGCAGGAGGCCGCGGCGGCCGAGGTCACGGACGCCGCCGTCAAGGCCTGATCCCCCAGCTGATCCCCGCAGCTGATTGCCGCAGCTGATTGCCGCGGCTGATCCCTGCGGATGATCCCTGCAGCTGTTGTCGACTGAGCGCCGCCGGACGGCTCCGGCGGCGCTCTGCTGCGCTCAGGCGGTGGCCTTGGCCTCGATGCCCGCGATCAGGACGTCGAGCGCCAGGCAGAAGTCGCCCTCGGGCGTCCGCCGCGCCGCGCCCCCGCAGCCGTGCAGGAACTGCCGGACGGCCAGGTGGGCGCCGGTCCGGGTGGCGCCCACCAGACCGGTGGCGTCCATCAGCCGCTGGAGGGCGGCGTCGAAGGCCCGCGCGTGCGGGCCGATGTTCGGGTAGGCGGCGCTCAGCGGAGCAACCCAGGGATGGTCCGCCAGCACCCTCCGGTATGCCCGGGCGAGGTCCTTCAGCCCGCCCGTCCAGCCGGTTTCCGCCGGCCCGCCGGACCCGGCCGGCAGGGCCAGCTCGCCCAGGGCCCGGTCCAGGGCCAGTTCGAGCAGATCGTGCTTGGTGTCCACGTACCAGTACAGGGACATCGCGGTGACCCCGAGCCCGGCGGCCAGCCGCCGCATCGAGAAGCGGGCGAGCCCCGCGGCGTCGAGCAGCCGCACGGTGGCTGCGGTGATCCGCTCCCGGTCGAGCCCTGAGGGTGCCTCGGTACGACGTCTGCCGGGTGTGGTGGGCCTGGCCACCAGCCACACGCTGGTCCGTGTCTCGCCTGGATCGGCCGCGGTCACCATGCGGGCACCCTCCTCGCGACAGATGGACCAGCCCGAAATGCCCGGTCCGCCCTCGTGATGCTAGCGGGACACCCCCTCGGGGGTGTCCCGCCGACCGGGCCGGATGACGGGGAATCAGGACGTCGGGGGATCAGGGCGTCGGGGCCGTCAGGTCGTAGAAGGTGGCTCCGCCGACCGTGGACTCCTTGTACGTGGCCTTGACCCAGTTCTCGATCTCCGAGCTGGTGCCGCCGCCCGGGCCTCCGGGGCCGCCGCCGCCACGGCGGCCGCCGTCCTCGCCGGCGCCCGCGGCGGTACCGCTGCCGCCCTGGCCGATGAACCAGTGGATCTTCCCGTCCCGGACGTACTGCTTGAACTGCTCCAGGGTCGGCGAGGGGTCGCTGCCGTTGAAGCCGCCGACGGGCATGACGGGGACGCCGGTGGCGAGCTGGTAACTGGCCGCGTTCTGCGAGCCGATGGCCGCCGCCGCCCAGGTGTAGGTGTCGGCGTCGGCGGTGAGGGCCGCCTTCGCCTCGGCACTGACCCGGGCGCCGTTGAGCAGACCGCCGGCGCCGCCGCCGGGGCCGCCGCCCGTCATGCCGCCGGGGAAGCCGCCCGCGCGCTCGGCTCCGCGGCCGTCCGCGCCCGGCGTGCCGCCCGGGCCCTGGCCCGGGGGTACGGCGCCCTGCGGCAGCGCGCCGCCCGGCTGCGGCCCGCCGCCCGGAACGCCCTGGCCGCCCTGGCCGCCCTGGCCGCCCTGGCGCAGTTCACCGAAGCCGCCCGGGCCACCCGGGCCGCCCATCATCCCGCCGGGTCCGCCCCGGCCTCCCGCCACCGCCGGTCCGGCGGTCACGATGGACCCGGTGTGCCCGGTGCTCACGGTGGTCAGGCAGTACGCGAACGGCCCCGCGAGGGCCGCCGCCACCCCGAGCCCCGCCGTGGCCCGCAGCACCTGCCGCCCGGCCCGCCCCGCGAACGGCAGAGCGACCGCGGCGAGCAGCCCGCCCACCAGCACCGCCCAGCGCAGCCACGGCAGGTAGCCGGTGGCGCGGCCGAGCAGGACGTACGACCAGACCGCCGTCAGCGCGAGCGTGCCGGAGAGGGTGACGGCGGCCGCCGCGCTGCCCCGCTCCTCCCACAGCACGGCGACGCCCATGCCGATCAGCGCGGCCACGAAGGGTGCCAGTGCCACGGTGTAGTACTCGTGGAAGATGCCCTGCATGTAGCTGAAGACCACCGCGGTGATCAGCAGCGAGCCGCCCCAGGCCAGGAAGGCCGCGCGCGCCATGCCGTCCACCGAGTCGGTGGCCCGGCGGGCCCGCCAGGTGATCACCAGCCCGGCCACGAGCAGGACCAGGGCCGCAGGCAGCAGCCAGGAGATCTGTCCGCCGATGTTGCCGGAGAACAGCCGGTCGATGCCGCTCTCGCCCCAGCGTCCGCCGCCGCCACCACCGGGGCCGCCCGCACCGCCCCCGACGCTGCCGGTCTCGTTGCCGTTGATCCGGCCGAGGCCGTTGTAGCCGAGGGTCAGCTCCAGGAAGGAGTTGTTCTGCGAGCCGCCGATGTACGGGCGGGAGGAGGCGGGCCACAGCTCGACGACGGCGACCCACCAGCCGCCTGCCACCGCCATCGCGCCCCCCGCGAGCAGCAGCTGCCCCAGCCGGCGGCGCAGCCCGGTGGGCGCGCAGACGGCGTACAGCACGGCGAGCGGCGGCAGGATGACGAAGGCCTGCAGCGTCTTGGTCAGGAAGGCGAAGCCGACTGCGGCCCCGGCCCAGAGCAGCCAGCGGGTCTGCGCCCCTTCGAGGGCCCGCAGCAGGCAGTACACGGTGACGGTCAGCAGCAGGGTCAGCAGCGCGTCGGGGTTGTTGAAGCGGAACATCAGGGCGGCGACGGGGGTCAGTGCGAAGGCGGCGCCGCTCAGCAGCGCGGCTCCCGGACCGAACTGGCGGCGCACGGAGGCGTACAGCACACCGGTGGTCGCCACCCCCATCAGTGCCTGCGGGACGAGGATCTGCCAGCTGCCCAGCCCGAAGAGCCGGACCGAGAGCATCATCGGCCACAGCGCGGCCGGGGGCTTGTCGACGGTGATGGAGTTGCCCGCGTCGGAGGAGCCGAAGAAGAAGGCCTTCCAGCTCTCGCTGCCGGCCTGAACGGCGGCCGAGTAGAAGGAGTTGGCGTAGCCGGAGGCGCCCAGGTCCCACAGGAGCAGGGCCGCGGTGGCGATCAGCAGCCCGGCGAGGGCGGGCCGTTCCCAGCGGGGCCGGGCGGTATGGGCTCCGGCCACGGCGGCCGGGAAGATCGGGAGTGCTGCCGTGGTCATCGGCCCTCCTTGGAAGTGGATGTGCGGGGATCGGTGCCGCGCCGCTCGGGGAAGACCCAGGCGCGCAGGAGCAGGAAGCGCAGCACGGTGGCTGCGAGGTTCGCGGTGATCAGGACGGCCAGCTCGGTGCCGTGCGCGGGATCGGGCGTGGCCGCTGTGAGGGCGGCGAGGGAGCCGCTGGTGAGGGCCAGGCCGATGGCGAAGACCACCAGTCCTTGGGCCTGGTGGCGTACGGCCCGTTCCCTGCCGCGGACGCCGAAGGTGAGCCGTCGGTTGGCCGCCGTGTTGGCCACGGCGGAGAGCAGCAGGGCGACGCCGTTGGCGAGCTGCGGGCCGACGCCGCCCCGGAAGGCGGAGTACAGCACCAGGTAGAGCAGCGTGGAGAGGACTCCGACGGTGCAGAAGCCGATGAGCTGGCGGGCGAGTCCGCCGTCCACGCCGGGCACTGCGGTGCGGTCGCGCGGGTCGTCGCCGAAGGGGCGGGCGAGCCGGTCGAGCGGGAGTGCTCCGACGGCCAGTGCCCGGCCCACGCGCCAGACGCCCTTGAGGTCCTCGGTGGCGGTCTTGAGGATGTGCACGGTGGAGTCGGGGTCGTCGACCCAGTCCACGGGCACTTCGTGGATCCGCAGCCCGGCCCGCTCGGCGAGCACGAGCAGCTCGGTGTCGAAGAACCAGCCCGTGTCCTCCACCAGCGGCAGCAGCCGCTCGGCGACCTCACGCCGGATGGCCTTGAAGCCGCACTGGGCATCGCTGAACCGGGCGGCGAGGGAGGACCGCAGCAGGAGGTTGTAGGCGCGGGAGACGAACTCCCGCTTGGCCCCCCGCACGACCCGCGAGGAGCGGGCCAGGCGGGTGCCGATGGCGAGGTCGGAGTGACCGGAGATCAGGGGGGCGACCAGCGGCAGCAGCGCGTTCAGGTCGGTGGAGAGGTCCACGTCCATGTAGGCGAGGACGGGCGCGTCGGAACCGGACCAGACCGTGCGCAGGGCCCTGCCCCGGCCCTTCTCCTCCAGACGGGTGCTGCGGACGCAGTCCAGTGCCGCGGCGAGCCCGGCCGCGACCTCGGGGGTGCGGTCGGTGCTCGCGTTGTCGGCGACCGTGATCCGGAAGGGGTAGGGGAAGGTCCGTGTCAGGTGCTCGTGCAGCCGGCGCACGCACGGCCCGAGGTCCTTCTCCTCGTTGAAGACCGGGATCACCACGTCGAGGACGGGCTCGCCGGGTACGGGCGCGAGGGGCGCCCGTACCGGAAGGGCCCCGGGAGAGGTGTCGGTTGGCATGCTCCGACCCTCGTGGAGCCGCCTGTCACCCCAGTGTGCTGAGCCTGTGGCCCGTCTGTGAGTCCGGATCCGCCGCTGCGGTGGCCCCGGCGAGCGGCAGAACGACCTCGAAGCGAGTCCGCCCCGGCTCGCTCTGTACGTTGACGCTCCCGCCATGGGCCGTGACCACTGCCTGGACGATGGCCAGCCCCAGGCCGGTGGAACCGGCGGCACGGGAACGGGAGGCGTCACCGCGGGCGAAGCGCTCGAAGACACGGGGGAGCAGCTCGGGCGCGATGCCGGGGCCGTCGTCCTCGATGCGCAGCCGGACGGCGGATGTTTCACGTGAAACATGGGCGGTGACGGTCGTGCCGGGCGGCGTGTGCGTACGGGCGTTGGCGAGCAGGTTGACCAGCACCTGCTGGATGCGGGCCGCGTCGGCGCGTACGGGCGCGGGCTCCTCGGGCAGGTTCAGGCGCCAGTGGTGCTCGGGCCCGGCGGCGCGGGCGTCGCTGACGGCGTCGACCACGAGCGGGGCGAGGTCTGTGTCGGTGTCGCCGGTGGACGGCGGGCGGCCGGCGTCGAGCCTGGCCAGCAGGAGCAGGTCCTCGACCAGGCCGGTCATCCGGGTGGCCTCCGATTCGATCCGGCCCAGGGCGTGCCGGGTGTCGGGGCCCGGCTCCTCACGGCCCCGGCGGGTGAGTTCGGCGTAGCCGCGGATGGAGGCGAGCGGCGTACGCAGCTCGTGACTGGCGTCGGCGACGAACTGCCGTACCCGCATCTCGCTCTGCTGGCGCGCGGTGAGGGCGGAGGAGACGTGGCCGAGCATCCGGTTGATGGCGGCGCCGACCTGGCCCACCTCGGTGCGGGGGTCGGCCTCGGCGTCCGGGACCCGTTCGTGGAGGGCGGGCTCGCCCTTGTGCAGGGGGAGTTCGGAGACCCGCGTGGCGGTGGCGGCGACCCGGCGCAGCGGGCGCAGGGCGACGCCGACCAGGGCCTGCCCGGCGAGCGAGGCGGCGATCAGCCCGGCGAGGGTCACGCAGACCTCGACCCCGACCAGGGCGCGCACCGTGGAGTCGACCTCGCTGAGCGGGAAGGCGAGGACGACGGTCCGGTCCGGTGAGGTGAGCACCCGGTAGGTGCCGAGGCCCGGCAGCTCCGCGCCCACCGCCCGCCCGGACGAGCCCTGCACGGCCTCCTGGGCGGCCTCCTGGGCGGCCTCGGCGAGGGTCGTGGTCTGGGCTTCGGTGAGGGCCGGCGGCACCTGGTCGGGAGACCATCCCTCGCGGCGGGTGTTGCGGGCGCTCCCTACGACCGTGCCGTCGTGGTCCAGGCGGATCCCCACGGCGTCCAGCGGGCTGCCGGGGGGCATGGCGAAGCCCGTACCGCTCTCCCGGGCCGCCTTCCCGCCGGGTACCCGGGCGGCCATCCTCAGGGACGTGTCCAGCCGCTCGTCGAGCTGAGTGACCAGGTACGAGCGCAGCGCGAGGGTGGTGACGGTTCCGATGGCCGCACCCACCACGGCGATCAGCGCCACCGCCGAGACGACGAGCCGGGTCCGCAGCGACCAGGGCCGGCGCCCGCCCGGTCGCCGGCTCCCGCGCGGTGCCACTACTCGGCCGGCTTGATCAGGTAGCCGGCGCCGCGCCGGGTGTGGATCATCGACGGCAGGCCGAGGCCGCTCTCCAGCTTGCGGCGCAGGTAGGAGATGTAGAGCTCGACCACGTTGGCCTGGCCGCCGAAGTCGTAGGACCAGACCCGGTCCAGGATCTGCGCCTTGCTCAGCACGCGCCGCGGGTTGCGCATCAGGTAGCGCAGCAGCTCGAACTCGGTGGCGGTGAGGTGGACCTCCCGGCCGTCCCGCACCACCTCGTGGCTGTCCTCGTCGAGGCGCAGGTCCCCGACGGTCAGGACCGAGCCGCCGCGCGCCGCCTGTGCCGCGCCCGAACGCCGCACCAGGCCGCGCAGCCGGGCCACGACCTCCTCCAGGCTGAAGGGCTTGGTGACGTAGTCGTCGCCGCCGGCGGTGAGACCGGCGATCCGGTCCTCCAGGGAGTCCTTGGCGGTCAGGAACAGGACGGGGACCTGGGGGATCTCCCGGCGCAGTCGGCCGAGGACGGCGAGGCCGTCCATGTCGGGGAGCATGACGTCGAGGACGACCACGTCCGGGCGGAAGCCGCGCGCGGCTCGCAGCGCCCCGGCCCCGTCGCCGGCGCTGCGGACCTCGCAGCCTTCGTAGCGCAGGGCCATCGAGAGCAGCTCGGAGAGCGAGGCCTCGTCGTCGACGACGAGCACCCGGCAGGGCCCGCCGTCGGGCCGCACCAGGGCCGTGTGGTTGCTGGTGGACGTGGACGCATGGGAGGTGGTCGTCGCAGTCATGTGCATACGCTCCCCGGTGCCTCTGAGAGCGTTCTTGCCCCAACCTGTGAATTTCCTGAGAAAGGGTGGGGCAGGGTCAGCCGGCGAGGCCGAAGAGCCGGGCGCCGTTGTCGTGGCAGACCGCCCGCAGCCAGTCGTCGCCCAGGCCCAGCCGTTCGAGGGCGACGAGCTGGTGCTCGTACGGGTAGGGGATGTTCGGGAAGTCGGTGCCCAGCAGGATCCGGTCGCCGAGGTCCGCGAGCCGTCCGAGGTCGGCGGGCGGGAATCCGCTCAGCCGTTCGGAGAAGTCGGTGAAGGCCATGGTCGTGTCGAGACGCACCGCGGTGTGGCGGTCGGCGAGGTCGAGGAAGTCCGTGTACTCGGGCATGCCCATGTGGGCGATGATCAGCGGCAGCCGCGGATGGCGGGCCAGCAGCCGGGCGATCGGGGCGGGACCGGTGTACTTGCCGGGGGCCGGCCCGGAGCCGCAGTGGATCACGGTGGGGATGCCGGCCTCGGCCAGCAGCCCCCAGACGGGGTCGAGCAGGTCGTCGTTCGGGTCGTAGCCGCCGACCTGGAGGTGCGCCTTGAAGATCCGGGCCCCGGAGGCGACGGCCTGGCGGACGTACGCGGCCACGCCCTCCTCCGGGTAGAAGGTCGCGGTGTGCAGGCAGTCGGGGGTGCGGGCCGCGAAATCGGCGGCCCAGGCGTTGAGCCAGGCGGCCATCTCCGGCTTGTGCGGGTAGAGCATGGAGGTGAAGGCCCGGACCCCGAACTCCCGCAGGAGCGCGACGCGCTGCTCCTCCTCGTGGCGGTAGGTGATGGGCCACTCGACGCCGGTCAGCGGCCCGACCGCGTCGAAGTAGTCCCACACCTTCTCCAGGACCCGCTCGGGCATGAAGTGCGTGTGGACGTCGACCAGTCCGGGCAGCCCGAGCCGCTCCCGGAAGGCGCGCACCGCGTCAGTCGTTGCGGACAAAGCCGTGACTCCGCTCGACGGTGGCGACGTGCAGGGTGTAGCTCTCGTACCAGTCCGCGCGGCCCTTCTTCATGGCCGCCTGGTGCTCCATGTTCTCCCGCCACACCGTGAGGGCTTCGTGGTCCCGGAAGTAGGCGACGGTGATGCCCAGGCCGCCGGGATTGCGCGCGGACTCGTAGCCGAGGTAACCGGGGATCGCCTGGACGATCTCCTCCATACGGTCGTTGCGCTCGTCGAACCCGGTCTCGTCCGAAGTGCGGATGCTGGTGAAAACGGCCATGACGTAGGGCGGTTCGAAGGCCGCCACCGGCTGAGTGGTCATGCCCTCCACCCTCGGTGGAGGGCCCCCGGCGTGTCCACCCGGATCGGCCCCGGACCGCCAAAGGGATCCAAGACTTGACCTGGTACGCGGGGCACTCATGCCCCGTGGACCGTCATGATCCCGCGCGGCCGCCGGCGTCCGCAACGTCAGAACAACCCGTCCTGTTCGGCGGGAGGGGCGGCCGCGGACGGGATCTGCGCCACCGGCACCGAGGTAACCGCCCCCTCACCCGGGGCGGCCAGCTCCCAGCCGGCCAGCAGCCGGGTGTCGACCACGAGCCCGTCCTCGAAGTGCAGGTCGGGCCCGGCGGCGCCGGCCAGCCGCCCTACGACGGCCCCGTCGGCCACCATCTCCGCGACCACCCGGTCCGGAGCCGGAAGCCCCGCCCAGCCGTCCATCCCGAACACCGCCGCGTGGTCGGCGACTTCGCACCCCAGCCGCTCCAGGGACTCCGGCCACCCGGCCAGCGCCGCCGCCCGGCCGTGCAGCTCGGAGACCTCCCGCGCCCGCTCCGGCGCATCCGGCAGGTGCGCCCGTACGGCGCGCTTGCGGGCGTACGCGATCCGGTCCGGCACCCCGAGCGCCGCCCGCAACAGCTCCTCGGTGCGCCGGGTCGCCATCAGCGGCCCCCGCCCCAGCCAGGTCCACGCCATCGCCCCCTGCTCCAGCAGCCGGGCGGAGCCGCGCTCCTCGGCGGTGATCCCGACCTTGACCATGCCGGGCCCGAACCAGGCCAGATAGACCCGGTAGGTCCGCGGATCGGCGGCGTTGGTGTCGGCCGCCACGGAGAACGACCGGTCGAGGCGGGCGCATTCGGGGCATTGCGCACTCCCTCCGCGACCGGGCACGGTGGCGGAAGTGGGGCAGGGCGTCCGCTTACCGGCCCTCCACACGCCGAGGCAGTGCCGCTCCCCGCGGGCGACGAAGGCCAGCCGCTGCCCGTATGCCGGCGCGCTGACCCGCTCGCCGCGCCCCTGGCCGTACCACCCGATGACGGGAGCGCAGCCCTTCCACCGGATCCCGGTGCACCACCAGGTCACAGCGGCAGCGGCCGCTCGAAGAAGCTGTCCAGGACGACGGTGGCGTGCGTACCGCTGACGCCGTCGATGGCGTAGAGGCGGCGCAGGACGTCCTGCAGCTGCTCGGTCGAGGCCGTGCGCACCTTCACCAGCACCGACGCGCTGCCCGCGATGATGTGCGCCTCCTGGATCTCGGGGATGGCGGCGAAGTCGTCCGCCGACTCGCCCATCCACGCGTTGGAGTCGACCATCACGTAGGCGAGGACACCACTGCCGACCGCTGCCGGGTCGACGTCGATGGTGGTCCGCCGGATCACCCCGCGCTCGCGCAGCTTGCGTACGCGCTCGTGGGTGGCCCCGGCCGAAAGCCCGACGGCCGTACCGAGAGCCGCGTAGGACTGCCCTGCGTCCTGCTGCAGGCGCAGGACGAGCGCCCGGTCGATGTCGTCCACGCAATCTTCCTCTCATGGGCCTGAGAACTCTTGCGAAGACGGTACCGGATCCTGCAATCTCACCATCGAACCGAACAGAATTCGGCAAATCTCTCTCAGGGGGAACCATGTCTGCCATAGTCGACCTCACCTTGTACGAGATCCTGGACGAGCGCTTCAAGACCGGCCGCTGCACCAACGGCGACGCCCGGCTGGAGCGGCTCTACGACGACTGCCGCTGGGCGGAAGGCCCGCTGTACCTGCCGGCCTGGCGGCAACTGGTGTGGAGCGACATCCCCAACGACCGGATGCTGCGCTGGGACGAGGCGACCGGGGCGGTCGGCGTCTTCCGCTCGCCCGCCGGCCACTCCAACGGCAACACCCTTGACCGCGAGGGCCGCCTGATCTCCTGTGAACAGGGCAACCGCCGCGTGACCCGCACCGAACCCGACGGCAGCATCACCGTGATCGCCGACCGCTTCGACGGCAAGCGGCTCAACAGCCCGAACGACGCGGTGGTCCGCTCGGACGGCTCCGTCTGGTTCTCCGACCCGGACTTCGGCATCACCACCGACTACGAGGGCCACCGCGCGCCCAGCGAGATCGGAGCCTGCAACCTCTACCGGGCCGACCCCTCGACCGGAGAGGTGCGCATGGCCGCCGACGGCTTCCTCGGCCCCAACGGCCTCGTCTTCTCCCCCGACGAGAGCGAGCTGTACACGGCAGACACCAGGGCGGGCCACATCCGCGCCTTCAAGGTCGCCGACGACGGCACCCTCACCGGCGACCGGGTCTTCACGACCTGCCCCGGCGTCGACAACATCCGCTTCGACGACGAGGGCCGGCTGTGGGCGGCCGCGATGGAGAACGGCGTCCAGTGCTACGCCGCGGACGGCACCCTGATCGGCCGCCTGCGCGTCCCCGAGCCCGTCTCGAACATCGCCTTCGGCGGCCCCAAGAACAACCGCCTCTTCATCACCGCCACCACCTCCCTCTACTCCCTGGTGATGTCGGTGACCGGCCTGCCCCGTGTCCTCTGAGACCGGCCGGACGCCGGGCTACCGGGCGACGAACTGCGTCAGGATCGCCTGCACCTCGTAGATGTCGACGCCCTTGGTGAAGGTCTTCTCGATCGGCGTCGAGCTGCCGGATATCCAGATCTTCAGCTCGGCGTCGAGATCGAAGTGGCCCGCGGTCTCCACGGAGAAGTGCGTGATGCTCCGGTACGGGACGGAGTGGTACTCCACCTTCTTGCCCGTGATCCCCTGCTTGTCGACGAGCACCAGCCGCCGGTCGGTGAACAGGATCGTGTCCCGGATCAGCAGGTAGGCCGCGTGCACCTGCTCCCCCTGCCCCAGCAGCCGCGCGTAGTCCCGCTGCGCCGACACGGGGTCGACGGTGTGCGCATTCCCGAACAGTCCCATGAGTGCCCCCGTTTTCCGGCTTCGGACGATCTTCAAGAACCGTACCGACGCCACCGGGTGGCCGGCGTCCCCCGCCAGAGCCATTCCGTCCCTGACACCTTCCGGGGGACCCCCTCCCCAACAAGGAGGAGACCCCGCCCGGCACATCCGGGGGGACATACGACAGAGGCCCCGGACTTTCGTCCGGGGCCTCTGCCCTGCTGTGCACTCGGCAGGATTCGAACCTGCAACCTTCTGATCCGTAGTCAGATGCTCTATCCGTTAAGCTACGAGTGCTTGGGCTTCCCGGGGTTTTTCGCCCCGTTGGCCTTGCGAGAACAACAATACATGGACCTCGCCGGGACGCGAAATCCATTAGCCAAACCCATCCTGACCTGCGGAAACGCCCTGGATGAAGATCGTCCGCGTGAGGTCGCGCAAGGGCCGGGCCTGAACGCCCCGCCGGCCACGCGAGCCCGGGCCGGCGCGCAAGCCCTGGAACGCATCGAAGCCCCGGTCCTGATGGACCGGGGCTTCGATGAACTGCGGAGGCGGAGGGATTTGAACCCTCGATGGGTGGTAAGACCCAAACCGCATTAGCAGTGCGGCGCCATAGACCGGACTAGGCGACGCCTCCAGCACACCCCCGCGTACGAGGGTGCGTGCAGATGATGACACAGGCGCAGGGCCCCTCACCAATCCGCTCCCACGGTACTAGGCGGGACGGGCCGAGGGCAAAGCCTTAAAGGCCCCGCCGCACGCAACATCGGCGCGCCCGCGTCGTTGGGCAGGCGAATGACGTACGGACGACCTGGAGTGCCCCATGCTGCGTCTCGCCGCCTTCGCCGTCACCTCGGCCCTGGCCACCGCGGCCGCCGGGCCGCTGCCCCCACTGCCCCTGGGACAGCTGCTGGCCCCGCCCGACCGGCTGACCATGACCATGGCCGACACCGGCAACCGACAGCTGGACCGGGAGTACAGGCTCGAATGCGGACCCGTCGGCGGTGACCACCCGGAGGCGGAGGGCGCCTGCGCGCGGCTGGAGCAGTTCGCCAAGGAGGGGCGCGACCCCTTCGCCCCCGTCCCTCCGGACCAGATCTGCACCAAGCAGTACGGGGGACCCGCGACCGCGCGCGTCACCGGAACATGGAACGGACGCAAGGTGAACGCCACCTTCCGCCGGACGGACGGATGCGAAATCAAGCGCTGGGACGAGTTGGAACCTCTGCTTCCGAGTGGGCGTTCCTGACCTGGGAGGATGCCCGGAAGGGGAGTCGCCGGCCCCACATCGGCCACCCCGCCGCGAGCCTGTGGCCTTAGACTCCTCCCGTGACTTGCCGGTAGTCGTTGGTCAGGGAGGAAGCTCGTCGTGAGCAGCAGGCCATCCCGAGGCGCTGCTCGCCTCGCAGCAATACTCGACGCCCTTCCGGACGCGCTGTTGCTCGTCAACGCCAACGGCACGGTCGTCAACGCCAATTCGATCGCGCTCGAGGTCATGGAGAGCCCCGGCACCGGGCTCGTCGGCCGGGGCGTGCTCGACCTCCTGCCCGAGTTCGACTCCAAGCTGATCCCCGGCTCCATGCGCCGGCCCGGCGAGGACGAAGGCGGCCGGACCAAGCCCAAGCGGATGGTCGCCCGCCGCACCGACGGCTCGGAGTTCCCCGTCGAGGTCACCAGCGCCCACCTCGACGGCCGCGACGCCTACCGCGAGCCGCAACCCGCCTACACCGGTGACGAGCTGCTGATGCTCGTGGTCCGGGACCTCTCGCAGACCGTCGACACCGAGGCCGAGCTGGCCCGCTCCCAGCGGCAGACCGAGATGATCCTGCGCGCCGCCGCCGAGGGCGTCGTGGGCACCGACACCGACGGACGGGTGGTGCTCGTCAACCCGGCGGCCGCCCAGATCCTCGGCTACCGCGCCACCGACCTCGGCAACCGCGAACTCCACGGCCTGGTGCAGCACTCCCGCGCCGACGGCTCGCCCTTCCCCTTCGAGGAGTCCCCGCTCGCCGACACCCTGCGCAGCGGGCGCAAGCACCGCGTACGCGGGCAGGTGCTCTGGAACAAGGCCGGGCAGCCGGTCGCCGTCGATCTGACCACCTCTCCCGTACGGGACGGGGAGCAGCTCGTGGGCGCCGTCATGACCTTCACCGACCGCCGGCCCTACGACGCCCTGGCCGCGCGCCACGCGCAGCTGCTCGCCGTCCTCGGGGACTCGCTGCGCGGGCCGCTGGACGAGCTGCGCGCGGAGCTGGCGACCCTGGCCGCCGACGACGCCGGACAGCTGTGGCCCGAGGCCAACCAGCTGCTGCACCACCTGGCCGCCGGCTACTCGCGGATGACCACCCTGGTGGACAACGTGCTCGGCTTCCAGCGCCTGGACGCCGGCCGCGAGAAGCTCGCCAAGAAGAAAGTCCTGATCAACGGAGTGGTCACGGCCGGCGTCGACGGCGCGGTCGAACTGATCGGGCCCGGGCGCGCGCAGTTCGCCGTCCACGCACCGACCATCGAGGCCGAGGTGGACGCCGAGCGGATCTCGACCGCACTCGCACACCTGGTCGCGGACGTCGCCGGTGTGGACGCCACCGGCAAGACCCGTCAGGGCAGCGGGTACAGCGACTCGACGATCGTGGTGGCCGCCGCACAGCGCGGCGATGTCGTACGGATCGAGGTGCGCGGCCCCTACGAGGGCGGCAACCCGGTCCACGAGCCGATCGTGCGGGGCATCGTGGCCGCTCACGGCGGCGTGCTGCAGACGGTGGAGGTCCCGGGCGCGCCCGGCGGGGCCTACGTGCTGGAACTGCCGCTCGGCTCGGGTGCCGGCACGGTGACCCTGCCCGAGCCGGCGGAGCCCCCGGCGGGCACCGGTCCGGACGGCGCCGGGACGGCCCCGGGCGCCGCTCCCGGCAAGGTCTCCGGCGGCCGGCGGGGCCGGCGCGGAGTGGACGCCTTCCTGGAGGACGAGACCGCGGGACCCGAGGCCGCGCAGGCCGGCCAGGGCGGGGGCGCGCTGGCGCTGCCGTCGGGCCGTCGGCGCGCCGGCGAGGCCGGCCCGACGGCGGGGCCCGAACTCGCGCAGTCCCCGGTGAACCCGGCGGGGCTCGGAACCGGACGCAGGCGCGGCCGGGCCGGTGACGACAGCGGCGAGGGCGGCGGCGAGGGCCAGGGCGGCCCCGGTCGGCCCGCGCAGCCGCAGGGCAGCGCGATGCCCGCGCTCCCGCCCGTGCCCGCGGTGCCCCCGGTGCCGGTGACCGAACACCCGGCCGGCCGACGGCGGGCGCTGGGTCCGGCCGGTCCGGCGCAGCCCGGCGGTCCCGTACCGGCGACGGGGCTCGGTCCGACGCCCGCTCCGGCCCGGCCCATCGCACCGGAGGGCGGCTTCGCGCTGCCGGCCGGTCCGGCTCCCGTTCCCCCCGTCCCCTCCGCTCCGTCAGCTCCTGCGGGCCCCGGTGCCGCCGCCTCCGAGGGCGAGAGCGGACCCGACGCCGAGGCACCGGCCGGGCGGCGTGCCCGCCGCGCGCTGGGCGCCCCCGGAGCCGAGCCCGCCGAGGCGTCGGCCGCACCGTCCGACGCTCCCGCCGAGAACCCGACCGGGCGGCGGCGTGCGCTGGCCGGCGCCCCCGCGTGGCCGGTTCCGGCAGCCCGTACGGCCTCCGAGGACGACGGGGCCACCGGCCAGGTCGCGGTCCCCGGAGCGCGCCAGTCGCAGGACGCGCCCGCGCAGGGGCAGGCCGCGCAGCCGATCAGTGTGCGCGCTCTGGGCACCCTCGGCCAGGGCATCGCCGTCGACCCCACCGCCGCGGCCCCCGCTGCGGCTTCCGGGTCCGGCCGGCGCCGCCGGCTCGCCGAGCCCAGCCCGCAGGGCCGAGCCTTCGCCATAGGCGCCCCGGAGGCGGGCGCCGACGAGGGTCCCGAGCCGCTGGACGGCCCGGGCGGTGCGGTCGAGGTGGTCAACCGGCCCGTGCCGCAGCCCGTGGACGACGAACTCCCGCCGGAGCCCCTGGACAACCCGCGCCGGCTCCTGGTGTGGCCGGCGCCCGATGTGCAGACGCAGCAGGCGCTCAGCGACCGGGGCTACCGCCCGGTGGTCGTCCACTCCCGTGAGGAGGTGGACGCGCAGATCGCCGCGTTCCCCGCCGCGCTGTTCGTCGACCCGCTGACCGGGCCGATCACCCGGACCGCCCTGCAGTCGCTGCGGCAGGCCGCGGTGGCCGCCGAGGTGCCCGTACTGGTCACGGCCGGGCTGGGGCACGCCACGCGCGAGGCGGCGTACGGAGCCGATCCGGCCGTGCTGCTCAAGGCGCTGGCCCCGCGCGACAGCGAGCAGCATCCCTCCCGGGTGCTGCTGATCGAGGAGCACGACGAGATCGCGACCGCGCTGACCGCGGCTCTGGAGCGGCGCGGCATGCAGGTCGCCCGGGCCGGCGCGGACACCGACGCGGTGGAGCTGGCGACGCGGATGCGGCCGAACCTGGTGGTCATGGACCTGATGCAGGTGCGCCGTCGGCGGGCCGGGATCGTGGACTGGCTGCGGGCGAACGGGCAGCTGAACCGGACCCCGCTGGTCGTCTACACGGCGACCGGCATCGATCCGGCCGAACTGCCGCGCCTGGCCTCGGGCGAGAGCGTGCTCTTCCTCGCGGAGCGGGCGACCACGACGGACGTCCAGGGCCGCATCGTGGACCTGCTGGCCAAGATCGGCACCAACTAGCGATCCTGGCCCGATGGCCATCATCAACACGACCGAGCACACCGTCCCCGCCGACAACGGGGAGGTGAACCTGCTCATCGCGCGACAGGTGGAGCCGGGGCACGAGGAGACGTTCGAGGCCTGGGCCCACGGGATCCTGGAGACGGCCGCAGGATTCCCGGACCACCTGGGCTACGGGCTCTTCCGGCCGGCGACGGAGGGCGGTCCGTGGTTCCTGGTCCACCGCTTCCGCAACCAGGCCGCCTTCCAGCGCTGGCAGGACTCCCCGGAGCGGGCGCAGTGGTTCTCCAACTGCCTGGGCCACCACCACACGGAGATAGCCCGGCGGGAACTCCACGGCATGGAGACCTGGTTCGCCAAGCCGGGTACGACCCGGCCCGCGCCGCCGCGATGGAAGATGGCGATCAGCTCTGGGCTGGCCATCTTCCCGATCTCGCTCGCCGGCAACGCGGTGCTCGGGCCGTACCTGGTGGATCTGCACTTCGTACTGCGCACGGCCGCCTTCGCCGTCGTGTTCAGCACGCTGATGACCTATGTGGCCATGCCCGCCGTCAGCAGGCTGCTGCGGCCATGGCTCACGCGGGGTTAGGCCCCCTCGGGGCCCGGGGGCGTCAGGCGAGCTTGGTGACGTCCAGTGCGCCGTCCGCGTACTGCTGGCGGATGACCTTCTTGTCGAACTTGCCGACGCTGGTCTTCGGCACGGCCGCGATGATCGTCCAGCGCTCCGGCAGCTGCCACTTGGCGATCGAGTGCGAGAGGAACTCGCGCAGCCCCGTGTAGTCCACGGTCGCGCCCTCCTTGAGGACGACCGTCGCCAGCGGCCGCTCGCCCCACTTCTCGTCGGGTACGGCGACCACCGCGGCCTCGGCGACCTCGGGGTGCGCCATCAGCGCGTTCTCCAGCTCGACACTGGAGATCCACTCGCCGCCGGACTTGATGACGTCCTTGGCGCGGTCGGTGAGGGTGAGGTAGCCGTCGGGGCTGATGACGCCGACGTCCCCGGTCTTGAGCCAGCCGTCGGCGCTGAACTTGTCCTCGGGCGTGAAGGGTTCGCCGGACGCACCGCCGTAGTAGGCGCTCGCGATCCAGTTGCCGCGCACCTCGAGTTCGCCGGCCGACGACCCGTCCCAGGGCAGCAGGTCGCCGCCGGGGCCGACGAGGCGGGCTTCGACGCCCGCGGGGAAGCGGCCCTGCGTGATCCGGTAGGGCCACTCCTCCTCGGCGCTCAGACCGGCCGGCGGGTGCGCCATCGTGCCCAGCGGGGAGGTCTCCGTCATGCCCCAGGCGTGGCAGACGCGGACCCCGAGCTTGTCGTAGGCCTCCATCAGGGAGGGCGGACAGGCCGCGCCGCCGATGGTGACCTGCTTCATCGAGGTCAGGTCACGCGGGTTGGCGGTGACCTCGGCCAGCAGCCCCTGCCAGATGGTGGGGACGGCCGCGGCGTGCGAGGGCCTCTCCCGCTCGATCATCTCGGCGAGCGGGGCGGGCTGGAGGAAGCGGTCCGGCATCAGCATGTTGATGCCGGTCATGAAGGTGGCGTGCGGCAGGCCCCAGGCGTTCACGTGGAACTGCGGAACGACCACGAGGGTGGTGTCCTTGTCGGTCAGCCCCATCGACTCGGCCATGTTGACCTGCATGGAGTGCAGGTAGAGCGAGCGGTGGGAGTAGACGACGCCCTTCGGCTCCCCGGTCGTGCCGGAGGTGTAGCACATCGCGGCCGCCTGGCGCTCGTCCAGCTCGGGCCAGTCGTAGCTGTCGGAGCGGCCTTCGAGGAGCTCTTCGTACTCGTGCACGCGCACGTTGGCGCCGTCGAGCACGGAGCGGTCGCCGATGCCGGTCACGACGACGTGCTCGATGGTCGGCAGGTGCGGCAGCAGCGGGGCGAGCAGCGGCAGCAGGGTGCCGTTGACCAGGACGACCCGGTCGGCGGCGTGGTTGACGATGAAGACCAGCTGCTCCGGGGGAAGCCGCAGGTTCAGGGTGTGCAGGACGGCGCCCATGGAGGGGATCGCGAAGTACGCCTCGACGTGCTCGGCGTTGTTCCACATGAGGGTTGCGACCCGGTCGTCCTGCTGCACTCCGAGCTCGTCGCGCAGGGCGCCGGCGAGGCGGGTGGCCCGGGCACCGATCTCGGCGAAACTCCGGCGGTGCGGCTCGGCCTCTCCGGTCCAGGTCGTGACCTGGGACTTCCCGTGGATCGTCATCCCGTGACGAAGTATGCGGGTGACGAGGAGCGGTACGTCCTGCATGGTGCTGAGCAAAGCGTCCTCCCGGTGAGCGCTGCGGCGCTGCGGCGGCTACGGATGCTGCCGATTCTGCTCACATACCGGTCGGTCTGTCACTACCCGAGGGTAGAACCCGCCTCGTGTTTCACGTGAAACAGCCCCTTGTTTCACGTGAAACAACGCCCGTCTCAGCGGACCGGGGTGAGCTCCGGGTCCTCACGGAGCTTGCCCAGCGCGCGGGAGACGGCGCTCTTGACCGTGCCGACCGAGACTCCCAGCAGCTCGGCGGTCTGCACCTCGCTCAGGTCCTCGTAGTAGCGCAGGACGACCATGGCACGCTGCCGGTCGGGCAGCCGGGTCACCGCACGCCACATCGCGTCGCGCAGCGCCTGGGCCTCGGCGGGGTCGGAGGCGGGGGCCGGCTCGGTCTCCGGGAGTTCGTCGCAGACGAACTCGTCGACCTTGCGCTTGCGCCACTGGGAGGTACGGGTGTTGACCAGGGTCCGCCGGACGTAGCCGTCCAGTGCGCGGTGGTCCTCGATGCGGTCCCAGGCCACGTACGTCTTCGCGAGGGCGGTCTGGAGCAGGTCCTCCGCATCGCACGGGTTGGCGGTGAGGGAACGCGCGGTGCGCAACAGGACCGTGCCGCGGTTCCGGACGTACGCCGAGAACGACGGGTACGGCGTCGGGTTCGAGGCGAGCGGGCACACAGGCGGGGTCATGTCTCCACGCTAGGAGCGCCCGCCAGCCCTGGAATCGCCCGTAGGTGCCGATGGGGGATCCATCTCAGGTTGTAGGAGTAGGGCCATCCCCACCCCCTGAAGGTGGAGGGGGCGGGGCCCGGCACGGACCGGGGTCTCAGCCGTCGGCGCCGAGGATCAGCCCGGACGTCGGCACCCCGGTGCCGGCCGTGACGAGTGCGTGCGAGGCTCCCGCCACCTGGTTGACGGAGGTGCCGCGCACCTGGCGGACGGCCTCGGCGATGCCGTTCATGCCGTGCAGGTAGGCCTCCCCGAGCTGGCCGCCATGGGTGTTGAGCGCGAGCGCGTCCGCGGCCACGAAGTCGGCGGCCACGCCCGGCTCGCAGAAGCCGAACTCCTCCAGCTGCATCAGGACGAAGGGGGTGAAGTGGTCGTAGAGGATGCCGACGTCGATGTCGGAGGGTCGCAGCCCGCTGGTGCGCCACAGCTGGCGCGCGACCACGTCCATCTCCGGCAGGCCGGTCAGGTCGTCGCGGTAGAAGGAGGTCATGCCCTCCTGACGGCGTCCGGCTCCCTGCGCCGCCGCGGTGATCACGGCGGGCGCGCGGCGCAGGGAGCGGGCCCGCTCGGTCGTGGTGACGACGAGGGCCTGGCCGCCGTCGGTCTCCTGGCAGCAGTCCAGCAGCCGCAGCGGTTCGACGATCCAGCGTGAGGCGGCGTGGTCGGCGAGGGTGATCGGCCTGCCGTGGAAATAGGCGGCCGGATTGTTCGCGGCGTGCCGTCGGCCGGTGACGGCGACGTGCCCGAAGGCTTCGGGATTGAGGTTGTAGGTGTGCAGGTAGCGCTGGGCGGCCATGGCCACCCAGGAGGCAGGGGTCAGCAGCCCCCAGGGCAGCGACCAGCCCAGTGCCGCGCCCTCCGCCGAGGCCTCGCGCTGCTGGACGCCGGAGCCGAAGCGGCGTCCGGAGCGCTCGTTGAACGCGCGGTAGCAGACCACGACCTCCGCGACCCCGGTGGCGACGGCGAGGGCGGCCTGCTGGACGGTGGCGCAGGCCGCGCCTCCGCCGTAGTGGATGCGGGAGAAGAAGGACAGCTCCCCGATGCCCGCCGCCTGCGCGACGGTGATCTCGGGGCTGGTGTCCATGGTGAAGGTGACCATGCCGTCGACGTCTGCGGGGGTGAGCCCGGCGTCGTCGAGGGCCGCGTGCACGGCTTCGACGGCGAGCTTGAGCTCGCTGCGGCCGGAGTCCTTGGAGAACTCGGTCGCGCCGATGCCGGCGATCGCGGCCCGGCCGCCGAGCTGGTCCCGGGTGCGGACGCTCATCGCGCCACCTCCGCGGTGACCGTTCCCGACACGTGGTGGCCTATGCCATTGGTTCCGACGACCCGGATCTCGACGGTGTTGCCGAGCACAGCGGTGACGGTGCCGGTGAGGGTCATGGTGTCCCCCGGATAGTTGGGGGCGCCGAGGCGGATGGCCACCTTGCGCAGGACGGCCCGCGACCCGAGCCGGTCGGTGATGTAGCGGCCGACCAGTCCGTTGGTGGTCAGGATGTTCATGAAGATGTCGGGGGAGCCCTTCTCCCGCGCGAGCGCCGTGTCGTGGTGCACGTCCTGGTAGTCGCGGGAGGCGATCGCGCCCGCGACGATCAGGGTGCGGGTGACCGCGATCTCCAGCGGCGGCAGCGTGTCGCCGACGTTCATGCCTGTTCTCCCTCGGCTATCGACGCCCCCAGCTCGGCCAGCAGCTCGCTGCCGCAGCCCAGGTAGGCGTCCAGCTGTCGTCCCCACAGGAAGTGCCGGTGGACCGGGTGGTCGAGGTCGGCGCCCATGCCGCCGTGCAGGTGCTGGCCCGCGTGCACGACCCGCTTGCCGGCCTCAGAGGCCCACCAGGCCGCCGTCAGCGCGTGCTCGCGCGCCGCGAGCCCCTGGTCGATGCGCCAGGCCGCTTCGTACGTGGTGACCCGGATCGCCTCGGTGTCCATGTGGGCGTCGGCCGCGCGCAGCATGACGCCCTGGTTGGTGGAGAGCGGCCGGCCGAACTGCTCGCGGGTGGAGGTGTACTCCACCGCACGGGCGAGCGAGCCCGCGCAGACGCCCGCCTGGAGCCCGGCGAAGGCGGTGCGGGCGGCGGCGAGGGTGTGCTCGTAGGCGCCGTCGGACCCGATGCGTTCGGCCCCGGCCCCGCTGAGGACCAGGCGGCCCGCCGACCAGGGGGCGGTGGTCTCGACCGGGGACGTCCGTACGCCGGGCGCGTCGGTCCGTACGAGCCACAGGGCCCGCTCGGCGTCCGGAACCAGTACGTGCGTGGCGTCGCGCAGCCAGGGGACGGCGGGGGCGGTGCCGGTGAGCCGGCCGTCCTCGGCGGTGATCCGGCCGCGGGCCGGGAAGGCGCCGGTGGCCACCGCGTCCCCGTTGCCGAGGGCGGGCAGCAGGCGGGCGCGTTGGTCCGCGCTGCCGTGGGCGGCCACGGGGAGGATCCCGTACGCGCAGGTGGCGGCGTAGGGGACCTGCGCGGTGGTGCGGCCCTGTTCCTCCAGGAGCAGGACCAGTCCGAGCAGGCCGATCTCCTCGACGGCTGCGGTCAAGCCGGCGGCGGTGAGGGCCTTCCAGAGTTCGGCGTCGCTGCCGGTGCCGGCGGCGGCGAGGCGCTCATGGGTGGCGAGGTCGGAGAAGATCCGGGCGGCGAGGCCGGCCGCGGCGGCCTGTTCCTCGGTGGGGTGGAAGTCCATCAGCCCTCGCTCCCGCGGAAGACGGGGAGTTCGAGGTCGTCGTCGACGCGCAGGAACTCCAGCTGGACGGGCAGGCCGATGCGCACCTTGTCGTACGGGACGCCGGTGATGCTGCTGATCATGCGGACCCCTTCGGCGAGCTCGACGAGCGCGACCGCGTAGGGCGGATCGAAGGCCGGGAACGGCGGGTGGTGCAGGACGACGTAGCTGAACACGGTGCCGGCGCCGGAGGCCTCGACCGTGTCCCAGTCGGGGCTCGCGCAGGCGTTGCAGCCGGGGAGCCAGGGGAAGCGGAGGGTGGCGCAGGAGGTGCAGCGCTGGATCAGCAGTCTGTGGTCGCGGACCCCGTCCCAGAAGCCCTGGTTGTCGCGGTTGACCACGGGGCGCGGGCGTCGCGCCGCGGTCTTCGGGCGGGGCCCGGGCTCCTGCGCCGGTCTTGCGGCGGGCGCGTACTTGAGGATCCGGAAGCGGTGGGTGCCGGCGGGCTGCCCGCCCGCCCGGACGTCCATCCGGGTGGTCACGAAGTGGCCGGTGCCCAGCTTGGTCGTCTTGCGCGGCGACACGGACTCGATGACGGCGTCGAAGGTGATCGTGTCGCCGGGGCGCAGCGGACGCAGGTACTCCTGCTCGCAGTCGGTGGCGACGACGGAGGTGAAGCCGGCGCCGTCGAGGAGCGCGAGGAGCTCGTCGTAGGCGGAGGAGCGGTCGGAGTGACCGGAGAGCCCGCCCATGGTCCAGGCCTGGAGCATGGTGGGGGGAGCGATGGCGTCCGGCCCGGAGTAGGCGGGGTTGGTGTCGCCCATCGCCTCGCACCAGTGGCGGATCATCGGCTCGTTGACCGCGTCCTTGCCCCGGCCGGCGGTGGCGGCCGGCTGTCCCTCGAAGGCCGCCAGCAGCGCGTGGAACCGGGCCGCCTCCTCGGCCGTGCCGGTTGCGTCCGCCGTCATCGCTTCCTCCCCTTCATGCCGAGCCGCATCATGGCGACGATCTCCCGCTGGACCTCGCTCACCCCGCCGCCGAAGGTGTTGATCTGCGCGGCCCGGTTCATCCGTTCGAGCTCGCCGCCCGCGAAGGCCGCGAGGCCGCGTACGAGCGCCTCCTCGCCCACCACCTCCTGGCACATCCGGTACACCTCGACGGCGGACTCGGTGCCGAGGAACTTCACGCCGCTGGCCTCGCCGGGGGCCAGGCTGCCGCTGCCCACGTCCTGGACGAGGCGCCAGTTGAGGAGGCGTACGGCGGCCAGCCGGGCGTGGGCCTCGGCGAGGCGGGAGCGTACCCAGGGCAGGTCGGCGGGCCGCTCTCCGGTGGCCGGGTCGGGGGTGCGGGCGTGCCGGAGCGCGTGCCCGTAGAAGTCCTCCGCCTGCATGCCGATGGCTGCGAGGGCCACGCGCTCGTGGTTCAGCTGGTTGGTGATCAGTCCCCAGCCGCCGTGCTCGGGGCCCACGAGGTTTCCGGCCGGCACGCGGACGGAGTCGTAGTAGGTCGCCGTGGTCGTGAGTCCGCCGACGGTGTCGATCGGGGTCCACGAGAAGCCGGGGTCGTCGGTGGGGACGAGGATGATCGAGATGCCTTTGTGCTTCGGGGCCTGGGAGTCGGTCCGGCAGGCGAGCCAGATCCAGTCCGCGTTCTGGGCGTTGGAAGTGAAGATCTTCTGCCCGTCGACCAGCCAGTCGGCTCCGTCGCGGACCGCCCGGGTGCGCAGTGAGGCGAGGTCGGTGCCGGCCTCGGGCTCGGAGTAGCCGATGGCGAAGACGATCTCGCCCGCGAGGATCCGGGGGAGGAAATAGTCCTTCTGCTCCCGGGTCCCGTACTTCATCAGGGTCGGGCCGACCGTGTTCAGCGTGACCATGGACACCGGGGCGCCGGCCCGGTAGGCCTCGTCGAAGAAGACGAACTGCTCGTCCGCGCCGCGCCCCTGCCCGCCGTACTCGACGGGCCAGCCGAGGCCGAGCAGTCCGTCGGCGCCGATGCGGCGCAGGAGCGCGCGCTGGCGTGCCGGATCCTCGGGGACCCCATCGGGCAGCAGTTCCTTGAAGTACGCGCGCAGTTCGGCACGGAGCCGCAACTGGCCATCGGTCGGGGCGAGGTGCACGGCGCAGGCCTCCCGGCATCGCATCATCGAGGTAACTGACTGTCCGTCAGATTTGCCCGTGGTGTCAAGGTCGAGAGGGGGAGGGGAGCCGGGCACGCGCGAGGGCGCCCGCACGACCGGACCCCAGCCGGTCCGGTCGCACGGGCGCCCTCAAGATTCGGAGCGGCTGATGCCGCTGTCACCACCAGGGGTGGATGTTGACCGCCACGTTCGAGTTGGACTGCTGGAGCGCCGTGAAGGCCGAGCCGTTGACCTGCGCGGTGTTGTTCCGGTTGGAGGCGCCGGAGCCGGTGGCCACCTGCTGCGAAGTCGACGAGTTGCCGTTGTTGTCGCCACCCACGCCGCTGCCGATGATGCTGGCGACGCTCGCATTCGATCCGTCGTTCGCGAAGGATCCGTTGTCGGCCGCCGCCACCCCGCCGAAGAGCGCTACGGCGAGGGGAAGAGCGGCGACGGCGGCGATGACGCGGGTGGTACGGATGCTTGCCATGTCTTGATTCCTCCAGAGAATCGAAGTGGGAGTTGCCCCAAGGCAGTTGGCCGACCGCCGCCGCGCCCGGACATGCCGAAAAGGGCCGCGCCGTCCGGGAACCCCGCCGTCTCCCGGGCCTGCGGCCCTGCAATGCCAAGCTTCACGCCCCCTGCGCGCTCCCCGGCGCACGCCGGGGTGATCCATCCGTGCCCCGCTGCCGGGACACCGCGTGGCGCGATCCGCGGTCACGACCGACCGGGCTCCAGCGCCTGCCTACGCTCCTGCTGCTGCATGCCGTACGTGCCGTCTGTGGTCCTGCTCCTGCGTGCCGCACTGGCTTCTGCGGTCCTGCTCCTGCGTGCCGTACGTGCGTCCGTGGTTCTGCTCCTGCTGACGTACCCGGCGCTTCTGTCTGCGTTCCCACTTCGTCCGGACTCGCCCGTACGGTGCTACGCGGCGAGCGCCAGCGACTCGCGGGCGGCGGGCTGCGCAGCCGGGGTCAGGACGCGGGTGGCGGGCCCCTGGGCGGGGACCAGGACGCGGGCGGCGGTTCCCGGGGCGGCGCCCATGGCTGCGGCGGTGGTCGAGCGACGGACACCGGGGGTCTTGCCGTGGGCCTCGGCCCGGATGCGCTGCTTCAGGGTCGGCGGGAGCGAACCGCCCCGCATCATCTCCCGCCAGCTCCGCGGGGCCGTGACGGCCGGCCGGCGCACGGGGGCGGCGACGGTAGCCGCGGCGGCGCCACCGGCGGTGGGGGCGGCGGCCGGAGCCACCTTACCGCCGAAGCCGAGGGCGGAGAGGACGGCCACGAGGGCGGCGAGGACGGAGGTCCAGATCGACGTGAGGATGGTGCGGTCAGTCATGACGGAGTGCCTCGATTCGCGATGTTCCGACGGGCGGATCTGAATACATTCGTCATGATGTGGGGGCAACTGCACTGCGTTCATCACACGCGCCGATCTTCCGACAAACACCACTCGGAAGGACCAATCCGGCCTTTCACCCCCTCCCGCATCCCCTTGCGGCCGGGCCCTCGGGACCGCCCCGAACCAGGCCCGACCTGCACCGTTGTCCCGGCACACAGGCAGCCGGCCCGCAATCCGAGATCGCGCTCGCAGGCCTTACGACAGACGGGAGGCGGGGTGCCCGGCGCGGATCAGAGCCAGCCCTGCTGGGCCGCCTTGAGGCCGGCCTCGAAGCGGCTGCTGGCGTGCAGTCGTTCCATGAGCGCGGACATCTGGCGTCGGACGGTGCGCAGGGACACCCCGAGGCGTTTTCCGGCCGCTTCGTCCGTCATGCCCGAGGCCAGCAGTTTGAGGAGTTCGAGCTCGGCCGCAGAAGGGGTGGAGTCGGTACTGCGGGGGCGGTCGGCGCCGAGGGGTACGGCTGAGTCCCAGGTCTGATCGAACAGGGTCAGCAGGGACGCCACGATGCCCGGCGCGCTGGTGCAGAGGGCACCCAGGCGGGAGTTGGCCGGGTCGATCGGGACAACCGCCACGCTGCGGGCGAAGATCAGCAAACGGGGCGGCAGCAGGGGGCTGGTGCGCACCTGGCCGCCTTCCTGCGTCAGCCACCGCGCGTAGGCCAGCGTCATCGGATCATTGCGGGCGCTGTCCTGATAGATCGAGCGCATCTCGATGCCACGGCCCAGTGCTCGTCGGTCAAGCGGGCGTGACGCCTCCAGACTGGCCTCGGACAGGGCACCGCCGGGCAGGATCGCCAGGCACTCCCGCGTCAGCCCGTGGGCGAGCCCTTCGAGCCGGCTCTGGATGGCGTCCATGCCCACCAGGCGTTCCGCGCCGTCGACCTCGGTATTGGGGCGGAGCTCGGCGAATTCGGACACGGCCCGGGCGGCTGCGGCCTTACTGCGGGCCAACTCCTCCTGACGCCGGGCCAGCTCCTCCTCCTGGCGGCGCAGCAGCAGTTCCAGACCCACCTCGGGACTGACTGCGCGCAGCGCACCGGGGGTGTCCCGCGACGGCCTCAGCAGGTCGAGGTCGACGAGCCGATCCAGGCCCTCCCGCACCTGTGCCTCGGCGAGTCCGAGGCTCGCGCACAGCTCCGCGATACCCCCCGACGGGTCCGCCAGCATCCCCCGGTAGACGGCTTCCACGTCCGGTCCCAGCCCCACATCTTCATCTGGTCAGCAAGGTGATCCGAAGGAAACGGCCTAGCTCCGGTGTGCTCAGCGATGCAGTTCGACATGTTCGTCGAGACGGCCTGAAATGCGGCCCCGGGCAGCGGGATGGCGCTCTCGGCGCGGGAACCGGGCAGGAGTTCGGGGGCGTGTGTGCTCCGGTACGTGAGATCGAAAGGGAGAGGTCAGGCACAGATGACGGCATCGGGGGAGGGCAAGGAGCCCGGCTTGGGGTGGTTCGTGACGGGGCCGCTGCTCGCCGTGGCGGGCACTGTGCTGGGAACCGCTCTGGCATCGCAAAGGTGGGCGGACTGTGCGCACGGGATGGACGCGCCGACCCGTACGGGATTTGTGATGATCATGCCGTTCGCCTGGATCGGCATGACCCTACTGCTCGGGCTTTTCCAGACCATCTTGGTGGCGGTGCTACCGGATCAGACCGAACCCGAGGTCAAATGGGTGGCCCTGTTCGTGGCGGCCTGTGTGCTGACCCTCCTGTACTCCTTCGGGATGGGTTCCCCGGACATGACGCCGGACGGCTCCTGCGTGCGGTAGCAGTCCACCCTCGTCAAGGGGGCGAACTTTGCCGGCACTAGTGCATGGTGTCCCTGGCGTTCTTGTCGTGCACGGCTGTGACCAGGTACGCACGGCCGAGCAGGATGAGTAGGCGTACTCAGGTGGCGGTCTTCGGCAGCTTCGAGACTGGGCGCAGGTCGAACGAAGTGGAACGGAACGGGGAACGTGATGGTGCGGCGCTGGTCGAAGGCTGAGATGTGGGTGCCCGGTGCGTACCTGGCGCTGGTCGTCGGGATGCTGGTCTACGTCGCGGTCGGCAGCCGGATCGGGGACATCGGGATCTTCGGAGCCTGGCCCATCCTGGCCACGGCGCCGGTCAGCCTCGTGCTGCTGACGTCCTTCGGACCCGCGGCGGACGCCCTGGACTCGGCCCCGCCCATGGATCCCCATCCCCAGTACGGCTCCGAGCCGCCCACGAAGCTGCCCACGGACTACCCCTCGGAGTCGGGCCCGCTCCCCGCGGACTGGGTACCGGACACATCCGTGGACCCCAAGCTCGACATGTTGGACGGCTTCGGCTTCTACGCCTCGGTCCTGATCGGCGCCCTGGTCAACGCCGCGGCGATCTGGGCCCTGTTCCGCTACGTGGCTCGGCGGCGCGACTCCAGGAGTGCGCAGGTCTAGCGCCATGATCCTGGCCCACAGATGGCCCATACGCGCTGGTCAACAGCGGGATACGGGTGCATCAAGGTGAGACAGGATGAGCAGAGAGGGCGGGCACCCTGATCGGGCACCCGCCCTCTGACCTGCTACTTCTCTGACCTGGCGGTGGGTGTGGGATTTGAACCCACGGTGACATCGCTGCCACGACGGTTTTCAAGACCGTTCCCTTAGGCCGCTCGGGCAACCCACCTGGCCGGTACAGAGTACCGGCCGGGCGGGGGTGGCGGGCGACTGTGAGGTCAGGAGGCCTGAGCCTTGTCGTAGGCGGCCTTCGCCTCGTTGCCGAGGTACGGGCCGTACATCCGGTTCGGCAGGAAGGTGTAGCCGAAACTGTTCACCGACACCTGGGTGCCCAGGCCCGTGGCCTCGTTGAAGTCCTGGAACCAGGGGCCGCCACTGGAGCCGCCGGTCATGTTGCAGCCCAGGCCGTGGTCCTTGGTGAGCAGGAAGTCCTTGCCGCTGTTGCCGCTGCAGTAGACCAGCTTCGTGCCGTCGTACGGGGCCGCCGCGGGGAAGCCGAAGGAGTACATCTTCTTGTTGTAGCCGCCGTTGAAGAGGACTCCCTGGGCGCCGACGGCCTGGCTGAGGGTCTGGCCGTTCAGCGGGGCGACGACGGCGAGGCCGACGTCCATGTTCATGTCCTCGCTCGCCGCCCACTGGTCGGTGGCGAAGGTCTTGGTGGCCGACCACTGGCCGTAGGGCGCCGACCCGTTGTTGTAGGCGGGCACGAAGACCCAGTTCGTGTGCCAGGCGCCCTGGTACTTCACGCAGTGGCCGGCCGTCATCACCGTGCTGCCGTTGGCGCTGGTGATCGAGTTGCCGGAACAGGAGGCGGTGCGGCCGCCCATCGTGAAGAAGACCCGGCCCGACGTCTTCACGACCGCGCCGCCGCCCGTCCAGACCCCGCCCGCCTGCGGGAACGCCGTGGGCGATGCGGCGGAGAGGGCAGCGGTCGGGGCGACGGCGGTGGGAACCGCGGAGGTGGCCACCGGGGTGCGGGCGGCGCCGGGGACCGCTGTCACATCGAGCGGCGTGGCCTCCCGCATCCGCTCGGCGGTCCAGAAGCCCTGGGTGTGCTGCTGCCGGAAGGACGCCGGGGTGTCCGCCGCGATCGAGGGGGTGGCCGCCGTCAGGACACCCGCGACCAGGGCGCCCGCGGAGAGCAGGACGGACAAGGCCGTGCGATGACGATTCACGCATGACTCCTTCTGCCGTGCCCGGACCGGTCGGAGCCGGGCAGGGTGGGGGTGAAGAGCGGTCGGTGCGGATCGGCTGTGCGTGGTGCGGCTTGCCGGGGCAGAGTGGCACGGCCCCGCGTCAAAGTCAGCGGCCAGTCAGAACGTTCGGTCGGTTCCGGCCAGGAAATGGCCAACTCCCGGCCGTTGCAGCGTCATACGGTGAGCATCACGCCCCCGTACGAGACGCCGGCGACGACCACCCACGCGCCGAGCCCCAGCGCCGCCGCTCGCCCCCCGGTCCGCGCCAGCGTCGGAAGGTGCACCGCGCTCCCCAGGCCGAACAGGGCCGCCGCCAGCAGTGCCTCCTGCGCGGTGTGCGCCCACTCCAGCGCTACGTCGGGCAGCACGCCGGTGGCGCGCAGCGCGGCCGCGGCCAGGAATCCGGCCACGAACAGCGGCACGGGGGCCGGCCGGCGCCCCGAGGGGGTGCGCACCCCGCGCCGCCGGGCCCGTACCGAGAAGGCGACCGCCGCCACCAGCGGAGCGAGCAGGGCCACCCGCATCAGCTTGACCAGCACGGCCTCGCCGAGGGCGTCCGGGCCCGCGGTCTGCGCGGTCGCCACCACCTGGCCGACGTCGTGGACACCGGCGCCGACCCAGCGTCCGAAGGCTAGATCGGAGAGCGCCAACGGGTCCTGGAGGAGGGGGAGTACGGCGATGGCGAGGGTCCCGCAGAGGGTGACCAGTGCCACCGAGGCGGCGACGTCCTCCTCGTCGCTGCCCGAGACCTCGCTCACCGCGCCGATCGCCGAGGCCCCGCAGATCGAGTACCCGGTGGCGATCAGCAGTGGCTGATCACCCGGAAGCCCGAGCCGGCGGCCCAGCCAGAGGGTGCCGAAGAAGGTGGCCGCGACCACCCCGACCACCATGGCCACCGTGGTCCAGCCCAGCCGGAGCACCTGGTCCAGCCCCAGGCCGAGGCCCAGCAGGACGATGCCGATCCGCATGAGCCGCCGGCCGGCCAGGGAGAGACCGGCCCGCGCGGCCCCTCGCACGAAGGTCCGCGGCCCCGGGACGTGCGCGACCGCGATGCCCAGCACCACCGACGCGGTCAGCATCGGTACGGCCGGCACGAGGTGGTGGACGCACCAGGCGACCAGGGCTCCGCCCGCGGCCAGCGCCAACCCGGGCCAGGGAGTGGATGTTTCACGTGAAACATGCCGAACCGCCATGCCCTGTGGGCGGTGGAGGAGTGCCATCAGTCGACGGGGAGCTTGTAGACGCGACGGATGCTGGTGCCCAGCCGGGACACGTCGGCGCCGTACACGTGCACCGATATCGCCTTTGTGGAACAGGAGTTGCGGACCTTGTGGATGTCCCCGGGCGGCGCGAAACCGCAGACCTCGCCCTGGGCGTTGACCACGTCCTCCGTCGCCACCAGACGGGCGGGACCGGCACCGGGCGCGAGCCGGAAGCGGCGTTCGCTCTCCTCGCCCTGGTGCACTCCGGCCACGCACCACGAGACGTGGTCGTGGATGCACGTCTCCTGTCCGGGCAGCCACACCAGTGCCACCACGGAGAAACTGCCGTCGGACTCCGCGTGCAGGATGTGCTGCCGGTAGCGCTCCGGGTCGCCCTCCTGCTGCGTCGGCGTCAGCAGGTCGGGCGCCCCCAGATGCGGGGCGAGCCGTTCGCCCACCAAGTAGGCGGTGAGGTCGGGAGCCAGTCCCCGCTCCACGACCGTGCGGATCTCACTGACGAGGGCGGCCATCCTCGTGGTGGTACGGGCCGGTGTGGTGGTGGTCATACGGGCAGCGTGCGGGCGTCGCTCCATCGCGTCCAACGACAGTTGTGACGGGAAATCCCAAGCAGCGCTTATGGATCGGTCAGCAGCCGACCCGGTTCGCGGCCACCTGCTTCAGCGCGTTCAGCACCACGGCCGTCGCCGGGATCCGGAGATGGTCCCGGTAGACGTACGCGGCGATGTGCCGGCGCGCGGCAGGCTGGAGCGCCCGTCCGCAGACCCGGCTCAGTGAGAGCGAGGGGAGGACCAGCGCGGGCATCATCGCCACGCCAAGGCCCTGTGCCACCAGGCTCTGCACCACCAGGTTGTCGTCGGTGGCGAAGCGGATGTCGGGCACGAAGCCCAGCTCGGCGCACTCGTGCAGCAGGTTCGCCCGGCAGCGCGGGCAGCCCGCGATCCACCGCTCCTCGGCGAGGTCGGCCAGGTGCACGGCGCGGCGCCGGGCCAGCGGATGCCCCGTCGGCAGCAGCACCGTCAGCTGGTCCTCCAGCAACCTGACCTCGGCGACCTCTTCGGGTATCTCCTCGTGCAGGCCGGGATAGGTGAAGGCCAGCGTGATGTCGCACTCGCCCCGCTCCAGCCGGCGCAGCGACTCCGGGGGCTCCCCCTCCAGCAGTTCCACCTGTACGCCGGGATGGTCCTTGGCCAGGCCGCTCAGTGCTTCCGGGACGAGGGTGACGTTGGCGCTGGGGAAGCCGCACAGCCTGACGCGGCCGGTGCGCAGGCGTGCGTACGCCCGCAGCTGGGCCTCGGCGGCGGAGATGTTGCCGAGGATGGTCTCGGCGTGCCGGGAGAGGGACTCCCCGGCCTCGGTGAGCTGCATCTTGCGGCCCACGCGGGTGAACAGCGGGGTGCCGACGGCGCGTTCGAGCGCCTTCATCTGCTGGGTGATGGCGGGCTGGGTGTACCCCAGCACGCGGGCGGCCGCCGAGTAAGAACCGGAGGCGACCACCGTGTGGAACGTCCGTATGTGCCGAGAATCGAACACCAGCGAAGCATAAGCGGACGTTGGAGGGGCCGTGGGCGGAATCCCGCCCACGGCCCCTCGTCACCGGGCCACTGCCGTGGCCGGTGGTGCTACTTGTCGCCGACCCGCGAGCCGAGGGTGATGTCGACGGTGGTCGGCTTGCCGTCGCGCAGGTAGGTCAGCTTCACCGTGTCGCCGGGCTTGTACGTCCAGATCATGCTGATCAGGGTCGGGCCGCTGTCCACCGGCTTGCCGCCGAAGTCCGTGATGATGTCGCCCGGCTTGAGGCCCGCCTTGCCGGCCGGCCCGTTGGGGTCGACGAGCTCGTTGGCGGCCGCGCCCTGGTCGGAGATCTTCGCGCCCTCGGCCTTGGCCTGGAGGTCCACGGAGACCGAGATCACCGGGTAGACCGGCTTGCCCGTCTTGATCAACGATTCGGCCACGTTCTTGGCCTGGTTGATCGGGATGGCGAAGCCGAGGCCGATGGAGCCAGCCTGACCGCCGCCGAAACCGCCGTTCCCGGCCGACTGGATCGCGGAGTTGATGCCGATGACCGCGCCGCGGCCGTCGAGAAGCGGTCCGCCGGAGTTGCCCGGGTTGATCGAGGCGTCCGTCTGGAGCGCGCTCATGTACGAGTTCTTGCTGCCGGTGCCGTCACCGGAAGCGACCGGGCGGTTCTTGGCGCTGACGATGCCGGTGGTGACCGTGTTGGACAGGCCGAACGGTGCGCCGATCGCGATCGTGGCGTCGCCGACCGCGACCTTGTCGGAGTCGCCGAGCGCCAGCGGCTTGAGGCCCGCAGGCGGGTTCTTCAGCTTGAGCACGGCGACGTCGTAACCCTGGGCTCGGCCGACCACCTCGGCGTCGTACCGCTTGCCGTCGGAGAAGGTCGCGAAGAGCTTGCCGCCGTTCGCGGCGGAGGCCACCACGTGGTTGTTGGTGAGGATGTGGCCCTGCTGGTCGTAGACGAACCCGGTGCCGGTGCCGCCCTCGCCGTCGCCGGCCGAGGCCTCGATGGTGACCACGCTGGGCAGGGCGCCCGCGGCGAGTCCGGCGATCGAGCCGGCCTCGCGCTTGAGGTCCTTCGGGGTGTTGGTCGCGCTGATGGTGGTCGAGCCGCTGCCGTTGTTGCTGCGCTCGGCGGCCCAGTAGCCCACGCTGCCGCCGATGCCACCCGCGACGAGGGCCGCCACGAGCACGGCCGCGATCATGCCGCCCTTGCCCTTGGACTTGGGCCCGGGGGCGCCGTCGGCGGTCGGGTGAGCGCCCCACACGGGGCCACCGCCCGCGCCGCCGGCGCCGTACGCCGGCACAGTGGGCGGCGGGGGCGGCCAGCTCTCGGCGCCGTGCGCGGCCGGGGCGGGAGCCTGGCCATAGGCCTGGCCGTAAGCGGGGTCCTGGCCGTAGCCCGGCGCCTGCGCCGCGGGCACCGGCGGGATCTGCTGGGTCGGCTCGCTGCCCGGCGCGGGCGTCGGCGGAAGCTGCTGGGTCACCTGCTCACCAGCGGCGGGCGCCGCGGCGGGTGCGGCAGGCGGGGCGGCCGGGGCGGCGTCCTGCGGGGCGTGGTCCGGCCGCGGAGCGGGCCCGGGGGCCGCCGCCGTCTCGGAGCCCTGAGCAGGGGTTACGGACGGGGCCGCGGGGGGTGTGGGGGCCGCGGTGCCCTCGTTCTCGGTGCTCACAGCTCTCTCTCCTCGTCACACACAGCTGCAGAATCTGGCGATATCGATCCGGCTGAACGTTCGACGTGCCGTACAAGTTCCAGGGCAAAGCCTTTCCCATGCCCCGTCAGAGCACTGTAAGCCGGACCTGTGCATCTCCCCCCATTCTTTATGTCCGACATTTCGGACGCACTCGCAGGGCCGGACCTCGACCGCCGGGGGGCTGACGGTGGCACCATGACCCGGTGACCCACGCAATGCCGCGCACCATCCAGGTCGTCGCCCACCGCGGCGCTTCGGAGGACGCCCCCGAGCACACCCTGGCCGCCTACCGCAAGGCCATCGAGGACGGCGCGGACGCCCTCGAATGCGACGTCCGGCTCACCGCCGACGGCCATCTGGTCCTGGTCCACGACCGCCGGGTGAACCGCACCTCGAACGGCCGCGGCGCCGTCTCCGCCCTGGAGCTGGCCGATCTCGCCGCCCTCGACTTCGGCTCCTGGAAGGACCGCGAGGAGTCCCCCGACTGGGACGGCGACCCCGAGCGTACCTCCGTCCTCACCCTGGAGCGCCTGCTGGAGCTGGTCGCGGACGCCGGACGGCCGGTACAGCTCGCGATCGAGACGAAGCACCCGACCCGCTGGGCCGGACAGGTGGAGGAGCGCCTCCTGTTCCTCCTCAAGCGCTTCGGCCTGGACGCCCCGCCGCCCGGCGGACCCCACCCGGTCCGGGTCATGAGCTTCTCCGCACGCTCCCTGCACCGGGTGCGGGCCGCCGCACCGACGGTCCCGACCGTGTACCTCATGCAGTTCATCTCGCCCCGGATGCGCGACGGGCGGCTCCCTGCCGGGGTGACCATCGCCGGCCCCGGAATGCGGATCGTCCGCAACCATCCGGGCTTCATCCGCAAGCTTCAGGACGCCGGCCATTCCGTGCACGTATGGACAGTGAACGAGCCGGAAGACGTTCAGCTCTGCGCTGATATGGGTGTGGAAGCGATCATCACGAACAGACCCCGTCAAGTTCTGTCCCAACTGGGGCGCTGACGTCCCCATTTGCGCACCCGCCACCCCCACCCCGCCCGTCACAGGGTGTGCTCCGGCGCATCCGCTCCGCATTCGGCCGCGCGAATGCGTCAGAGCGGCCCCCTTCGGCGGTTTCCGGTCCAGGCCAAAGGGGCATCCAGACCATGCGTGGGGCTAAGGAGGTTCCGGGGGTGGCGTTGGTGGTGGCACAAGAAGTGCCCACGTCGTCGTGCATGGACGTACGCCATGGTCCTGCGGGCGTGGGTGAGGCCAGGCACCGGATGCGCGAACAATTGCGTATCAGCGGGGTGGCCGAATCGGTCGTGGACGATGCCGTACTGATCCTTTCCGAACTGCTCAGCAACGCCTGCCGACACGGCAGGCCACTGGGCGCGCGGGAAGTCGGGGACGGGGAGATACGCGCCGCATGGCGCATCGACAGGGCGGGGCGGCTGACGGTCGAGGTCACGGACGGGGGTGGGCCGACCCGGCCTGTTCCTTCCACGCCTTCGGTCACCGCACGCGGCGGCCGGGGGCTGAACATCATCAGCGCCCTGGCCCAGGACTGGGGTGTCCGGGACGGAGCGGCGGGTGAGGTCACCGTCTGGGTGATCGTCGCCTGTGGGCCCCGGCACGACGATTTCGCTACGCGCGTTGCGCCCCCGGCGATCGACTTCAGTACGGCATTCGACGATCTCGATGTCTGAACCCGCGGATCCGGAACCCAGGACACCCTGGCACCGGCATCCCTGACCGCACAACAGCTCAACCGACCGCACAACAGCTCAGCAGCAGCACAGCAGTACCGGTCATCCGTACAGGCGGCCGTCCGGGAGCGCACGCCGACCGTGCTCCCGGCCGCACCCCACCGGTTCCGGCGGTACGAACGGCTAGGCTCGCGCCCAGACACGACGCCGTACCGCCGCAACCGGGAGACACGCACGATGGCCAAGAAGCGCCCCGCAGCCAAGTCTGCAAAGCCGCAGCTCAACAACGGTGAAATCCCTGTTGTGGGCGCCCGCGAGCCCTGCCCCTGCGGATCCGGGCGCCGCTACAAGGCCTGCCACGGCGCAGCCGCCGCGCACGCCGTCACCGAGCACGTCCAGCGCCCCTTCGAGGGCCTGCCGGGCGAGTGCGACTGGGTGGCGCTGCGCGAGCTGGTGCCCGCGGCCACCATCCCGCTGTCGCTGAAGGGCGGCCTGCCCGAGGGCGTCCCCTCCGTCACGCTGGTGACCGTACTGCCCATGGCGTGGCCGGCGCTGCGTCGCGAGGACGGGTCCGTCCTGCTCGGCCTGCAGAACGAGACGTCCACCGGGGACCTGAGCCGCGACATGGCCGACACCCTGGAGCGGGCGCTCGTGGCGGAGCCGGGAACTCCGGTCGCTGCCCGCCGGGTCCCCGCCGAGGGTCCCCGACTTCAGGATCTCCTGGACGCCGACGGCGGTTTCGAGCCGGTTGTGCACACCGGCTTCGAATTCTGGATTCCGGAATCCGAGGGCGGCCAGAACGCGTCCCCGGAGATCGCCGCCTCGCTGGAGCGCGCCAACGCGGCCGCCATCCCCACCGTCAAGCTGACCGGCGTAGACGCCGCCTACTGGTGCGAGACGCCGGACAAGAACCACCTGCGCTGGGTCATGCCGCACCCCGAGGAGAAGCTGCTCGACGCCCTCGCGCGACTGCACGCGGCCGGCACGTCCTCGCTGGGCGAGGGCACGAAGCTCGTCGGCTCCTTCCGCGCCCACGGGCTGATGGTCCCGGTCTGGGACCTGCCGACCGGAGTGACGGCCGACGACGTCGAGAAGCCGGCGGCGGAGCTCGCCGAGCGGCTGGCCAAGGCGCTGGCCACGGATGCTCCGCTGACCACGGAGGAGCGCAGGGCGCGCGGCGGTCTCACCAACCGCCAGGTGACCCTCAGCTGACGCCGCGCGGACGCCCGGAGCCGGTGACCGGAGTCACAACTCCCGCTAATCGTCTGCAAATCGGTGTCTGAATATCAGAGATCGAATTTGCGAACAGGCGATCTCTTGTTACCGTTCTTGTAGCCCGGTCGCTGGTGCATCCCCCGTCGCCAGCGACCGGGCCCTTCCTTTTACGGCGGTTCTCAACCGTCACCCGGTGCCGGTGAGTTGCTCCCGGACCGCAAGAGCAGCTTCCCTTCATCATCCGGAACTGCAAACTCCGCAACTGCGGAGTAACTCTCCGGCTCCCCGGCCGAGTCCTCCTTGGGCGTCTCGCACAGACCGGGTTCGTCACCGGCGCCGACCGCACAGGCGATCTGCACCGTGCGCCCGGCCGGCCCCATCACCGTCAGCACGGCATCCAGCGCGCGACCACTTGTGTTCCGGTAGTAACTCCTGCCCCACGTCCGGCCTTCGGCCACGAGAACGCACGTCTGCGCCTCCACTCCGTGGGGCGAGGACAGCTCGGGGCCGCAACGGGAATCCGTACGGGGCTGCTCCGCCGGGCCGGACTGCTCGGTCGCGGCGGGCGCCGCCGGGCGGCCGGCCGGCGCGGGGGTGGTGCGAGCGGGCTCCGAAAGGCCGAGGGTCTTGAACAGGCCGCCGCCCTTTCCGTCATCCTGACCGGCAAAATCAGGCCCGGCGATCGCGCCGGCGAGCGGGAGCGACAAGATGATCAGCACACCGGCGCCGATACCGATCAGGCGGAGATTCATTCGCCGAAGATAGCGATGCGGGAAAGGGGCGCGGAGATCCCCGCGCCCAATTCCCTTGGAAACTCGTCCCGCTGGCACCCGTACGAGTGATCCTGCGGGACCTCGCAGGTCAGTACGCGAGCCGGCTTCCGCCGCCGGGCGCACCGCTGCTCGCCTCGACCAGCGCGTCCACGACCGCCTCGACGTCGGGCAGCCAGAGTTCGGTCCCCGAGGCCTGCGGCGCCCGTGCGCCAGGGGACTTCGGATCCGCCGGACGCGGAGGCGCCGGACGGGGTTCGCGCTCCCAGCGCACCTGGCCGCCACTGGACGCGGCGGACGGTGGCAGCAGCAGGTAGCCGCCCTCGCCGTGGAACCGCAGCGAGGAGGGAACATGGTCCTTCGCGTAGAGGAGTTCCCCGAGCCGCTCCAGCGAGTACGGCGCCACGAGCAGCGCCCACCGGGTGGGGGTGGCGACGACCGGCCCGAGGCGCATGCCCTGCGCGTCGAGTCGTACGAGGGCCCGCGCGGCCGCAGCGGCCGGGAGGCTCACCGCGCAGGGGGCGGATCCGCCGGTCGCCATCAGGACGGGCGCGGTGGGCCGGTTGGTCCACCACCAGGCCACCATCCGGGGGTCGGTGGAGGCGGCGAGCAGACCCGGATCGAAGGGATGCGCGCCCGGGACGGCGCAGTCGGGGTCGGGGCAGGCGCAGCGCGCCCCGTCGGTACTCGACCGGCCGACGCCGGGCAGGACGGGCCACTGGAACGTGGTGGCGCAGGTGAGCGCCGCTTCGAGGAGGGAGGAAGTACCGCCGCTGTGTACCCGGTCGGGGCGTAGGGATTGAAAGCGATCGCGGAGCCGCTGGAGACGCCTTCCGAGGATCTCGCGCATGAGCGCTCGTTCCTTTCCGTTGAACGCCGAGGGCCACATCACACCATGTAACCGGAGACTCACCACACGTACAGGTTTCGCGTCACTGTCCGCCAGAGGCAGGTACACACGGTTCGTGCAGTTTCTTACGGGTCCATCAAACGTCCGGCGGGGATGGAGCGCGACCCGCGCCGACCGCCGAGACCGGCTGCCGCCACTAAGGACGACGACCCGCGACCGAGTGGTTCCCGGTACGCCAACTGACCTCAGCCACCACCGAGTACGTACCCGACCCCCCTACGGAGCTCGTCCAGTCGACCTCAAAAACCGACTGCTTCCAGCTTTTTCCGGCCAAGTTCTAGCCTTGGCCCGACAGTGAGTTGCCGCCTCACGGACACCAGGATTCCCACCTGGGCAATGCTGGACATGCATCCATGTGTGCGTGTAGATGTGGATTCCTTGATGGCGGCGCAGCACGATCTGGGGGTTTGCGATGCTATTTGGCGAATCGCACCAGGTGGAAAGGCGGACGCCATGAGCGCCCCGCATCTGCCGAAAGTGGCTGGAATCGATCCAGCAGTCACCGCGTCACCGCACACTGCGGCGCCCGCGCCCGCCCGGACCACCCCGGCGCCGGCCCCCGCGCCGGCCGCGGGCAGTCTCATCCAGGACCGCCTGGCGGGCATGGTCTCGGACCTCACCACCCTGCACGAGCTCACCGAGCGCCTCGCCCGCGCAGGCGACCTCGACACCTCCCTGCACGAGTTCCTGCGCGCCGGGGCCGCACTCGTCGGCGCCCGCCGCGGCCTGATCGTCCTGGAGCCCTCCGACGGGCTCGGCCCCACCACCACGATCGGCCTCGGCCTCGGCCACGCCGAACTGGGCCACATCGAGACCGTGCCGCGCAGCGCGACCCCCTACGGGCGGATCCTCGACGGACTGCCCGACGCCCAGGGCGGCTCCGACTTCCTCCCCGAGTCGGACGCGCCCCCCGGCACCGGCGGGTTCGCAGCCCCGGTGGACCCCCGCCACCGCGAAGTCGCCGCCCGCCTGGGCTACGCCGCCAGCTACGCGCTCCCGCTGACCGCCGAGGCCACCGGCCGGCTCGGGGCCGCCGTATGGCTCTACGACGAGCAGGCCGAACCGAACGACCGCCAGCGCGACCTGGCCGGGCTGTACGTGCGGCACGCCGCCGAGCACCTGGCGCGGATGCTGGAGGTGGAACGATCCCGCACCCGCCTGGCCACCGTCGCGGAGGAGCTGCTGCCCAGCCGCCTCCCCCGGATCCCCGGGGTCCAGCTCGCGGCCCGCCACCACACGGGACCGCGCGGCGGAGGCGACTGGTACGACGCGCTGCCCCTGCCCGAAGGCGCCCTGGGACTGGCCGTGGGATCCGTCACCGGCTCCGGCCCGAGCGCCGTCGCCGCCATGGGACGGCTGCGCGCGTCACTGCGCGCCTACGCCGTCATGGAGGGCGAGGACCCTGTGGCCGTCCTGTCCGACCTGGAACTGCTGCTGCGGCTGACCGAACCCGCCCGCTGCGCCACCGCGCTCTTCGCCTACTGCGAGCCCGCCGGAGGACCTCAGGCCGACGGCCGGGGCAGCAAGATCATCCTCGCGGGGGCCGGACACACCCCGCCGCTCCTGATCGGCGAGCACCGCACCGAGTACGTGGAGACCTCGCTCTCCGCCCCCCTGGGCATGCTGTCCTGCTGGGAGGCGCCGAGCATGGAGATCGAACCCGTTCCCGGAGAAACGGTGCTGCTGTACACCGACGGGCTGCTGCGCCACACCGGCGACCCGATGGACCGGGCCTACGCGCGGCTGCACGCGGCAGCCGCGGGCGTGCCCCGCGCCGCCCGGGAGGACCCGGCGGCCCTGTGCGACCACATCCTGCGGACCGTGCTGCCCGACGGGGGGCCCTCCGACGCCCCTGAGGACATCGTGCTGCTCGCAGCCCGCTTCGAGTGATCCGCCGCGGGTCCCGGACCGTGACAACCCGCACGATCCGGACCACGCCTTCCCCGTACACGCATACGATGGATGAGGTCCACACCCAGGTCCGTACCGTCGTAGCTGAGGAGAAGACGTGGCTGACGAGCTCACCCCGGAGACCCCGGAAGAAGAGCAGCCCAAGAAGACGCACAAGCAGCGCAAGAACGGTCTGTACCCGGGCGTCAGCGACGAACTCGCCGAGAACATGCGCACCGGCTGGGCGGACACCGAGCTGCACGGCCTGGAGCCGATCGCGCAGGCCGCGCACACCGCCGCCCGGCGTGCCGCGCTGTCCGAGCGCTTCCCCGGTGAGCGCCTGGTCGTCCCCGCGGGCCGGCTGAAGACCCGCTCGAACGACACCGAGTACCCCTTCCGCGCCTCGACGGAGTACGCGTACCTCACCGGCGACCAGACCGAGAACGGCGTGCTGGTCCTGGAGCCGTCCGGGCCTGCCGGGCACACCGCGACCATCTACCTGCTGCCGCGCTCCGACCGGGAGAACGGCGAGTTCTGGCTGTCCGGCCAGGGCGAGCTGTGGGTCGGCCGCCGCCACTCCCTCACCGAGGCCGAGCAGCTCCTGGGCATCCCCGCGAAGGACGTCCGCGAACTCGCCGAGGCCCTCACCGAGGCCGAGGGCCCGGTGCGCAACGTGCGCGGCCACGACTCGGTGATCGAGTCGGCCCTCACCGACAAGGTGACCAAGGAGCGCGACGAGGAGCTGCGCGTCTACCTCTCCGAGGCCCGCGCCGTGAAGGACGAGTTCGAGATCGGCGAGCTGCAGAAGGCCGTCGACTCCACCGTCCGCGGTTTCGAGGACGTCGTGAAGGTCCTCGACAAGGCCGAGGCCACGTCCGAGCGCTACATCGAGGGCACCTTCTTCCTGCGCGCCCGCGTCGAGGGCAACGACGTCGGCTACGGCTCGATCTGCGCCGCCGGCTCGCACGCCTGCACCCTGCACTGGGTCCGCAACGACGGTGACGTCCGCTCCGGTGACCTGCTGCTGCTCGACGCCGGTGTGGAGACCCACTCCCTCTACACCGCCGACGTCACGCGCACGCTGCCGATCAGCGGCACGTACACCGACATCCAGCGCAAGATCTACGACGCGGTCTACGAGTCCCAGGAAGCCGGCATCGCCGCGGTGAAGCCGGGTGCGAAGTTCCGCGACTTCCACGACGCCTCCCAGCACGTGCTGGCCGAGAAGCTCGTCGAATGGGGTCTGCTGGAGGGCCCGGTCGAGCGCGTCCTGGAGCTCGGCCTGCAGCGCCGCTGGACCCTGCACGGCACCGGCCACATGCTCGGCATGGACGTCCACGACTGCGCCGCCGCGCGCACCGAGGCCTACGTGGAGGGGACGCTGGAGCCTGGCATGTGCCTCACCGTCGAGCCGGGCCTCTACTTCCAGGCCGACGACCTGACCGTGCCCGAGGAGTACCGGGGCATCGGCGTCCGGATCGAGGACGACATCCTCGTCACCGAGGACGGCAACCGGAACCTGTCGGCCGGGCTGCCCCGCACCTCGACCGACGTCGAGGCGTGGATGGCGCGCCTGAAGGGCTGACGTCCCGAGGACCGGCGTCCGCGCCGGAGCGTGTCGGTGGGCGGGATCCCGTACGGGGTCCCGCCCACCGGCGTACTACGACACCTTCAGCAGCGCGTCGTCGCGCCACTTCAGCATCTTGTCGAAGCTCACCACGGCGCCGCGGCCCGGCCGGTTGCGGAACCGGACGTGGTCGGAGAGCTCGGCGATCAGGTGCAGGCCCCGGCCGTGCTCGGCCAGGGCGGGTCTGCGGCGGGCCACCGTGGCGGGCGGGAACCCCGGACCGGAGTCGGTCACCTCGATACGGCAGCAGTCCCCGTCCAGATAGGCCGTGACGTGGTACGCCTCGGTCTCGTCCGGGATGTCACCGCCCCCGCCGTGCTCCACCGCGTTCGCACAGGCCTCGCTCAGCGCCACCGAGAGATCGAAGGAGATGTCCGGGTCCACCCCCGCGGTCTCCATCGTCCCCAGCAGCAGTCGCCTGGCGAGCGACACGCTCGCGGCTTCGCGCCTCAAGTGGAGAGACCACCAGATGCTCATACGGATACCTATTGCCGCCCGCGAGGGGCCGTAAGCGCCCTTGGGCCGTACCGGGACCCCATTGCGCCCGTCCGGCGGATGCGGCTCGCCCGGAGGGCGGTGTATGCGGTGGCGTGCGGCCCGGACCACGCCGAGGAGAGGGCCGGACCGCGTCCGCGGCGGGAGCGGACCTGTGGGGACCGCCTTCGCAGAGCGGGCTCATGCGGACCTTCCGGACCTGCCGTATGGAGGACATCAGCGCAGTGCGATGATGACCCGGCCATGTCTGACCCCCACGCGACGCACGCCGGAGCCGGCCTCCGGCTCATCCGGGCCGCGGTGTTCACCGCGGTCTGCGTCGTGCTGTCCGCGGCCGGGCACGCCCTGGCGTCCTGCGCCACCGTGCCCTGGTGGTCCCTGTGCATCGGCTTCCTCGCCGTCTTCGCGGTCGCGGCCCCGCTCGCGGGACGCCGCCGGACACTGCCCGGCATCGCCGCCGGGCTCACCGCCGGGCAGCTCTCCCTGCACGCGCTGTTCGGCCTCGGCCAGCACAGCACAGCGGCGGCGGCTCAGGCACCCGGCGGCGCGTCCGACGGCTCGCTCGCGGAACTCGCCTCCCGCCTGGTGTGCGGGGGCAACTCCGTCCCGCTGAGCCCGGCCGACGCCCGCCGGATCCTTGAGGCCGCGGGCCTGGACCCCGCCGCCCTGGCCGCCCAGGCCGGGCAGGTCGCGGAGCAGGGCCACGGGGCGCACGCGCACGCGGCCCGGGCCGTCACCACCGCACCCGAGACCGGCCTGTTCAGCCCGGCCATGCTGCTCGGGCACCTGCTGGCCGCGCTCGTCGCCGGCTGGCTGCTCGGCCGCGGCGACGCCGCGCTCTTCCGGCTCGTCGAACTGTCCCGGCTCACCGCCGAGGCCGCCCCGGTACGCCCGCTGCGCGCCGCGCTGGCCTTCGTACGCGCCCTGGGCGCCGGACTCGGCGCGCCCGCCCGCACCCCGCGGACCGGTCGCCGGACCGAAGCCGACCACGCGGCCCCGACGGGCCGGGAAGCACTCCAGCACACGGTGATCCGCCGCGGGCCGCCCGCGGCGTTCGCCCTCGCAGCCTGACGCGGCACCCACCTCCCCGGAACACACATCGGGGGCACCGGTGCCGCGTACTCCGCGCGCGCCCGTGCGCGGAGCGACCGCCACCACTGCTTCCGTGGAGTGTTTCTGCCATGAAGACCTCTCGCGTCTCCTTCGCCGCCGCCCTCGCCGCCGGCTCCGTCCTCGTCCTGTCCGGCACCGCCTTCGCGCACGTCGGCGTACAGCCGGTCGGCGAAGCCGCCAAGGGCGGGTACGCGACGCTCAACTTCAAGGTCCCCAACGAGCGCGACAACGCCTCGACCACTCAGCTCGAGGTCAACTTCCCGGTCGACCAGCCCCTCACGTCCGTCATGCCGCAGGACGTCCCCGGCTGGACCGTGAACGTCGAGAAGACGAAGCTCGACAAGCCGCTGACCGTGCACGGCAAGCAGGTCAACGAGGTCGTCACCAAGGTGACCTGGTCCGGCGGGAAGATCGGGCCGGGCATGTTCCAGCAGTTCCCGGTCTCCGTCGGCAAGCTCCCCGAGAACGCCGACCAGATGGTCTTCAAGGCGATCCAGACCTACGACAACAACGAGGTCGTGCGCTGGATCGAAGAGGCCAAGGAAGGCGCCGCGGAGCCGCAGACCCCGGCACCGGTGCTGAAGCTGACCGCCGCGAAGGGCGACGACCACCACGCCGGCGCCAAGACCGACGAGGCGAAGAACGCGGAGAAGGACGCCGCCGGGCACGGCCACGACGAGGCCGCGGCCGACCACGGCTCCGACACCACCGCGCGCGCCCTGGGCATCGCCGGCATCGTCATCGGACTCGGCGGTGTCGCCTTCGGCGTCGCCTCGCGTCGTCGCTCCGCCTGACGTGCCGCGCCCCCGGGCGCTGTCGCTCCGTACATCCCCAGCATCCCTACATCCCCGATCCCAGGGACATCTCTCCATGCGCACCACACGTGTGACGGCCGCCGCGCTCCTCGCCGCGGCCGTACTCACCCTGACCGCCTGCGGCGGCGCTGAACCCGTCAAGAGCAGCGGGGTCACCCAGATCGCCGGCGGCCAGAGCGGCGACAAGGCCGCCACCGTTCTGGACCGCCCGTTCAACAAGCCGGAACTCGTCCTGACAGACACCACCGGCAAGCCGTGGAACCTCCGCGAGCAGACCAAGGGCAAGCCGACGCTCATCTACTTCGGCTACACCAACTGCCCCGACGTGTGCCCGCTGACGATGAGCAACATCGCCGTGGCGAAGAAGAACCTCCCCAAGGAGGACCAGGACAACCTCCGGGTCGTCTTCGTCACCACCGACCCCGAACGGGACACCTCCGAGTCCCTCGGCGCGTGGCTCAAGGCGCAGGACCCGTCCTTCGTCGGACTCACCGGGGACTTCGCGACCATCCAGGCCGCCGCCCGGACCCTCGGCATCGGCATCGATCCCGCCAAGAAGGAGGCCGACGGCAGCGTCGTCTCCATGCACGGCGCGCAGGTCATCGCCTTCTCGCCCAAGACCGACGAGGGCTACGTCCTCTACGGCGAGGGCACGACCGTCGACGACTACGCCAAGGACCTGCCGAAGCTCATCAAGGGGGAGAACCCGTGAACACCCGCACCACCCGCATCCTCGCCGCCGCCCTCTCCCTGACGGCAGCGCTCGCCATATCCGGCTGCTCCGGCGACAGCGAGCCGAAGATGACCGTCAGCGGCGCCTTCATGCCGCAGCCGGTGAACGACAAGATGGCCGGTGCCTTCATGGTCATCAGCAACCCCACCGAGACCCCCGACAAGCTCACCGGTGCCACCTCACCGCTCTCCGACGATCTCCAGATCCACGAGACCAAGGACCAGAAGATGCAGCAGGTCCAGTCGATGGACGTGCCGGCGGACGGCGAGCTCCGGCTGGAGCGCGGCGGCAACCACATCATGTTCATGGGGCTCAAGAGCACTCCCAAGGTCGGCGACAAGGTCACCGTCGAGCTCCGCTTCGAGAAGGCCGGCTCCGTCAAGGTCGAGCTGGACGTGAAGGACCGCACGTACAACGCGCAGGCCCCGACATCCACGGCCCACAGCGGCCACTGACGGACCGAGGACCGACAACGCCATGACGGCCACCGCCCCCGCCCCCTCCACGGCCCGCGCCCGTGCCACGGCATTGCTGCCGCGGCTCGCGCTGGTCCTCGCAGCCCTGTTGGCGACCCTGTTCACCGCGGCCGCACCGGCCACGGCGCACGCCGCACTCACCGCGAGCGACCCCACGGACGGGGCGGTGGTCGCCACGGCACCCGCCCAGGTCACCCTCTCCTTCTCGGAGCAGGTCGCCATGGGCGACGACTCCATCCGCGTCCTCGACCCCCAGGGCAGGCGGGTGGACACCGGTGAGCTGCGCGACATGTGCAGCGGCAACACCGTCCGCTACGGCACCGCCCTGCACTCCGGCCTGCCCAACGGCACCTACACCGTCGCCTGGCAGGCCGTCTCCGCCGACAGCCACCCGATCTCCGGCGCGTTCACCTTCTCCATCGGCGCGCCCTCGGCCACCGAGGTCTCCCTCCCCACCACGACGGCGGGCGGCGGACCCGTCGGGATGGCCTACGGCATCGCCCGCTACGCCGCCTACGCCGGCTTCACCGTCCTGGTCGGCGGCGCGGCGTTCATCCTGCTGTGCTGGCACCGGGGCGCCGCCGAGCGGCCGCTCCAGAAGCTGGTCGTGCGGGCCTGGGTCACCCTGACCGCCGCCACCCTCGCGATGCTGGTGCTCCGGACTCCGTACACGGGGTCCGGACGGTTCGCCGACGCCTTCGACCTGGACGGGCTCAGGGCGGTCCTGGAGACCAAGACGGGGGCGTCGCTGGTGTCCCGGCTGCTCCTGCTGGGCGCGGCCGCCCTCTTCGTCGCGGTGCTCTTCGGGGTGTACGCACGCCATGTGCAGGACGCCACGAGCGAGGAAGAGGACAGGGACACCGGCGACCTCACCTTCGGCCTGGCCATCGGCGGCGCCGTGGTCGCCGGCGGCATCGCGGCCACCTGGGCCCTCTCCGAGCACGCGTCCACCGGTATCCAGCCCGGCCTCGCCATGCCCGCCGACATCCTGCACCTGCTGGCCGTCGCCACCTGGCTCGGCGGACTCTCCGCGCTGCTCGTCGCCCTGCACAAGGTCCCCGGGATCGAGCGCTCGGCGGTCCGGCGGTTCTCCGGGGTCGCCTTCGTCAGCGTGGTCGTGCTGGCCGTCACCGGCGTCTACCAGGCCTGGCGTCAGACCGGCAGCTGGTCCGCCCTCAACGGAACCGAGTACGGGCGGCTGCTGCTCCTCAAGGTCGCCCTGGTCGCCGTCCTCCTCGGCGTCGCCTACATGTCCCGCAAGTGGACCGCCCGGCTCGCGGAGGCTCCGGCGGCCGGCGAAGGGGCGGCCTCGGAGGCGGGTGGGCAGGAGGTCGCGGCCGACGATGTTTCACGTGAAACATCGCCCGTCGCCGCGACGGTCACCGTCCCGGCCGACGCCGCCGACCCCAAGCGAGCCGCACAGCTCGCCCGGCAGCGTGCCGCCCTGGAGAACGCACGCGAGAAGCGGGTGCGTGACGCGGACCCGGACCGCGCCGGCCTGCGCCGCTCGGTCCTCGCGGAGGCGGCGATCGCCGTGGTCCTGCTCGTCGTGACCACGGTCCTCACGAGCACCGAGCCGGGGCGCACGGTCGAGCAGGAGGCGGCCCGCGGCTCCAGTGCCACCGCGGTCCCCGACCGCGCAGTGAAGATCACCCTGCCCTTCGACACCGGCGGCCAGAACGGCAAGGGGTCGGTCCGGCTGGAGCTCGATCCGGGCCGGGTCGGCGCCAACACCCTGCACCTCTGGGCGGACACCGGCGACGGGCAGCCCTTCGACCTCCCCGAGATCAAGGTCGCCTTCACCCTGCCGGCCAAGGACATCGGCCCCCTCCCGGTCCTGCCCGACCATGCCTCCCCCGGGCACTGGACCGCATCCGGCGTCCAACTGCCGCTCGCCGGCGAGTGGCGCATCGACGTGACCGTCCGTACGTCCGACATCGACCAGACCACCGTCCAGAAGACCGTGAAGATCGGCTGACCAGCGTGACCGAGAGCAACCCCGACATCGAGATCTCCCGGCGCCGGCTGCTGGGCACCGTCGGCGCCGCGGGCGCCGCCGGCCTGGCCCTCGGCGGCGCGAGCGGCGCCCTCGCGCACTCCGCGCTCGCCGGCTCCGGGAGCGGCTCCGCCACCGGAGCGGCAGGGAGCCTTTCCTCCCTCGGAGCCACCCAGGTGGCGTTCCACGGGGACCACCAGGCGGGCATCACCACACCCCTGCAGGCCAAGGGGCACGTCGTCGCCTTCGATCTGGCCGCGGGAGCGGGCCGCACCGAGGCCGCCGCGCTGCTGCGGCGCTGGTCCGACACCGCTCGGCGGCTCATGGCGGGCGAGACCGCCCCGACCGCCGACAGCGGTATCGCGCTCGACGCCGGGCCGTCCTCCCTCACCGTCACCTTCGGCTTCGGGCACTCCTTCTTCGAGCGCACGGGCCTCAGCGCCCGCCGACCCACCGCCCTCGACCCGCTGCCCGACTTCTCGTCCGACCGGCTCGACGCCCAGCGCAGCAACGGCGACCTGTGGGTCCAGATCGGCGCGAACGACGGACTCGTCGCCTTCCACGCCCTGCGCGCACTCCAGAAGGACGCCGGGGACGCCGCGCGCGTCCGCTGGCAGATGAACGGCTTCAACCGGTCCCCCGGTGCCACCGGCACCCCGATGACCGCCCGCAACCTCATGGGGCAGGTCGACGGCACCGGCAACCCCAAGCCCTCCGAGCCCGACTTCGACCGGCGGATCTTCGTACCCGCCGCGGGCCCGGGCCCCGCTGAGCACGCCTGGATGGGCGGGGGTTCGTACGCCGTCGTGCGGCGCATCCGGATGCTCCTCGACGACTGGGACAAGCAGTCCCTCGCGCAGCAGGAGCAGGTCATCGGCCGGACCAAGGCCACCGGCGCCCCGCTGACGGGTGGCGGGGAGACCACCGAGATGGCGCTCGACAAGATCGGCGCCGACGGCAAGCCCGTCATCCCGTCCAACGCCCACGCCCGGATCTCGGCCCCCGAGCAGAACGGCGGGGCCGCCATGCTGCGGCGCCCCTTCTCCTTCCACGACGGGATCGGCTCCGACGGCGCTCCCGACGCCGGGCTGCTGTTCATCTGCTGGCAGGCCGACCCGCTGCGCGGGTTCGTACCCGTACAGCGCAAGCTCGACCGCGGCGACGCGCTGTCGGCGTTCATCCGGCACGAGTCGAGCGGCCTGTACGCGGTTCCGCCCGGCCCGCGCAGCGGCGAGTACGTGGGCCAGCGGCTGCTCGAAGGGTGAACAGCACCGCGGTGGCCGGCACCCCGGCATTAGGCTGATCGCATGTCAGCCACCCGCTTCACGTATCTCGGTCCCGAGGGCACCTTCACGGAGGCCGCCCTGCGCACCCTGCCGGAAGCCGCGACCCGGGAGCTCGTCCCGATGGTGTCGGTCCCGGCTGCCCTGGACGCCGTGCGGGGCGGCGAGGCCGCGGCCGCGCTCGTCCCGATCGAGAACTCGGTGGAGGGCGGGGTCACGGCCACCCTCGACGAGCTGGCCTCGGGCGAACCGCTGATGATCTACCGCGAGGTGCTGCTGCCCATCGCGTTCGCCCTGCTCGTACGGCCGGGGACCGCCCTGTCGGACGTGAAGACCGTCACCGGGCACCCGGTCGCCCAGCCCCAGGTTCGGAACTGGCTGCGGGCGAACCTGCCCGATGCGGTGTGGGAGTCGGCGGCGTCGAACGCCGACGGCGCCCGGCTGGTCCAGGAAGGGCGCTTCGACGCCGCCTTCGCGGGCGAGTTCGCCGCCGCCACCTACGGCCTCGTCCCACTGGTCACCGAGATCCACGACGCGGAGAACGCCGAGACCCGCTTCGTCCTGGTGGGACGCCCAGCGCGGCCGGCCGCTCCGACGGGCGCGGACAAGACGTCCGTCGTGCTCTGGCTCGGCGACGACCACCCCGGTGCGCTGCTGGAGCTCCTCCAGGAGTTCGCGGTCCGCGGGGTGAACCTGATGCTGATCCAGTCCCGTCCGACCGGACAGGGCATCGGCAACTACTGCTTCGCCGTCGACGCGGAGGGCCACATCTCCGACCGGCGGGTCAGCGAGGCGCTGATGGGCCTCAAGCGGACGTGCCCGCAGGTCCGCTTCCTGGGCTCCTACCCCCGGGCCGGTGTCGCTCAGAGTGACGTCCGCTCCCCGCGGGCCGGAACGTCCGATGGCGACTTCACTGCTGCCTCCGACTGGCTGGCACGCTGCCTCGACGGCCGGGCGTAGCGTCGTCCACTGTCCACAGAGTTATCCACAGGCGGAGATGGGGACCTGGGGACAAGTCGACAGAGCGGCGCGACAAGGTCGACAAATCGGTCGGGGGGCCCAGGTTTCGCGCGGGGAAGCGGTAGGTGAACGCCGTCACCCCTGCATCCCCGTTCAACTCTTTGGAGCGAGTCATTCCCACCCGAATGAGTGTGTGAGGGCGGTTTGAACCCCGATTCACCTCGGCCATCCGCCGATCAGGAATGATCTATTCCTGTGTCCACAGATGCAGCACACAGCCTGTGGATAAGCTGCGGACGGTCACAATTCCTGTGGACAAGAACCTTCTCCGGCCCTGCTCAGGGCCCGCTCGGGATCCGGCATTGTGCCCCTTTTCGGGGAATGGGACCGCTTTTATTGACAGTCCGAGAAGGGTCACTTCCGGTCAGCGATCAAGACTTATCCATTCGTTGCAATTGGGACATAGCGACACGCAGCGTGATATCGATGTGATCCCAGGAAGCCCAGCCCGGTAGCCTGGAGGGGTGATTGACCTCCGGCTGCTCCGTGAAGACCCTGACCGTGTCCGCGCCTCGCAGCGCGCTCGTGGAGAGGACGTCGAACTCGTCGACGCCCTGCTCTCCGCGGACGAGCGCCGCAGGTCCTCTGGCATGCGCTTCGACGAACTGCGCAATGAGCAGAAGTCGCTCGGCAAGCTCATCCCGAAGGCCTCCCCGGAGGAGCGGACGGAGCTGCTGAAGAAGGCCGAACAGCTCAAGCAGGACGTCAAGGCCGCCGAGGCCGAGCAGAACGAGGCCGACGAAGCCGCCAAGCGCCTTCTCCTCCAGCTCGGCAACATCGTCCACGAGGACGTGCCGGTCGGCGGCGAAGAGGACTTCACCGTCCTGGAGACGCACGGCACCATTCGCGATTTCGCCGCCGAGGGCTTCGAGCCCAAGGACCACCTGGAACTCGGCGAGCTCCTGGGCGCCATCGACGTCGAGCGCGGCGCGAAGGTCTCGGGCTCGCGCTTCTACTACCTGACCGGTGTGGGCGCCCTGCTGGAGCTGGCGCTGGTCAACGCCGCCATCGCCCAGGCCACCGAGGCCGGCTTCATCCCGATGCTGACCCCGGCGCTGGTCCGCCCGCGCGCCATGGAGGGCACCGGCTTCCTCGGCCAGGCCGCGGAGAACGTCTACCACCTGGAGAAGGACGACTACTACCTGGTCGGCACCTCCGAGGTCCCGCTCGCCGCGTACCACATGGACGAGATCATCGAGGGCGACAAGCTGCCGCTGCGCTACGCCGGCTTCTCCCCGTGCTTCCGCCGTGAGGCCGGTACGTACGGCAAGGACACCCGCGGCATCTTCCGCGTCCACCAGTTCGACAAGGTCGAGATGTTCTCGTACGTCGCGCCGGAGGACGCCGAGGCCGAGCACCAGCGGCTCCTGGAGTGGGAGAAGCAGTGGCTGACCAGCCTGGAGCTGCCGTTCCAGGTGATCGACGTCGCCACCGGTGACCTGGGCGCCTCCGCCTCGCGCAAGTTCGACTGCGAGGCGTGGATCCCGACCCAGGGCAAGTACCGCGAGCTGACCTCCGCGTCGAACTGCGACAGCTTCCAGGCCCGCCGCCTGTCGATCCGCTACCGCGACGGCAAGAAGACCCAGCCGCTGTCCACGCTGAACGGCACCCTGTGCGCGGTTCCGCGCACGATCGTCGCGATCCTGGAGAACCACCAGCTGGCCGACGGCTCCGTGCGGGTGCCCGAGGCGCTCCGTCCGTACCTCGGCGGCCGCGAGGTCCTGGAGCCGATCAACAAGTGAGCCCGGCCCCGTTCCCGTACAAGCTCGTCGCGACCGACCTCGACGGCACGCTGCTGCGTGGCGACGACACCGTCTCGGAACGCACCCGTGAAGCGCTCGTCGCGGCCACCGCGGCGGGCGCGGCCCACATCATCGTCACCGGCCGCGCCGTCCCCTGGACCCGGCACGTACTGGACGATCTCGGCTACAAGGGGATCGCCGTCTGCGGCCAGGGCGCCCAGGTCTACGACGCGGGTGCGCACCGGCTGCTGACCTCGGTGACGCTGGACCGGCAGCTGGCCGGGCTGGCGCTCTCGAAGCTGGAGGCGGAGGTCGGTCCGCTGGCCCTTGCCGCCAGCCGTGACGGGGTGGACGGGGAAGTCCTCTTCGGGCCCGGCTACCAGGTGCAGGAGGGCCTTCCGGCCCTCTACCTGGAGGACACCGCCGCGGTGTGGACGGCGCCGCTCAACAAGCTCTACATCCAGCACCCGGAACTGGACGACGACCAGCTCGTCAAGGCGGCCCGGGTGACCGTGGGCAGCCTGGTCGACGTGGTCATGGCGGGTCCCGGCATCGTCGAGATACTGCCGCTGGGCCTGACGAAGGCCACGGGCCTGTCCCTGGCCGCGCGCCGGCTCGGGGTGAAGGCGGCGGAGACGATCGCCTTCGGCGACATGCCGAACGACATCCCGATGTTCGGCTGGGCCGCCCACGGGGTGGCCATGGCCAACGCCCATCCGGAGCTCAAGGCGGTGGCCGACGAGGTGACGACCTCCAACGAGGAGGACGGGATCGCGGTCGTGCTGGAGCGCTTGGTGGGCGCCGCATAGCGCGCAGGACGTACGAGAGGTCCGGGGCAGCCCGCGCCAGAAGGCGCGCTCGAAGTGGCTGCCCCGGACCTTTTGTTGCTCCCCGCACGACTCACTCTGCCCCGGCCCCGTCGCCCTTACCAGCGATTTTCCTCGCATCAGCCGAGAAGTCGGCGGCGCCTGAAGTAGGCGACGGTGAGCACGCCCAGCAGCGGCCCCCACAGCAGCAGTGGTGCGTAGCTCACGTTGAAGATCCACAGGGCGAGTCCGGTGGGCGCGTCGGGGTTCGCGGCGTTGACCTCGTTCCACGTCACGGCACCGAGGCAGGTGATGGCGGTGAGCGCCAGCGCGCCCAGCGCCGCGGGGACCACCGCCACCAGCGGGTGGAAACGGCGCCCGCCCAGCCGGGGGATCCAGCGGGGCAGCTCCTCGCCCCAGCGCCGGACCAGACCGAGGCTCAACAGGCCCAGGCCTTCCTGCAGGAGGGTGACGAGAAGGAGGACCAGGGATTCCCGGCCCGGGTAGTACGAGTGGTGCAGATCGCTGCCGGGGCCCCAGCCCATGGGGATGCCGGCCGCGATCGCGAGCCGCCACACGCAGCTGGGGACGACGGTCAGCGAGGCGAACGTTGCGAGCCGGCGCAGCCGTACGGAGACCCCGGGTACGGCGTCCAGTGCCTGTGAGGCGGATGTGGCGGTCGGGGTCATCGTCCAAGTCCTGTCCGGGAGGGGCTGGTTGACGGCTCCAGCCTCCTCGGCCCCGGCTCTGCGGACCATCCGCCGATCAGCAGGCCGGACGGCGCCGCCGGGCGGCGCGGATCTGCCGAACGGCAGATGGCCGGCCGTCCGCGTGCGCTCGTAGGGTCGGTTCATGAGCGTCAACCTCCGTGTCGTATGGGCCCCGTTGCTGGCTTCTGCCGCGCTCGCAGGCATCACCGCCACCGTCCTGGGCATGCCCGCGACGTGGCTGCTCGGCTGGGCGGGCCTGCTGCTCCTGCTGCTCGCCCTGGTGGCCCGCTGGTCGCCGGTGCGTTCGGGGACCGTCGCGGGGGTGCTGGGCCTGGTCGCGGTCTCGGTGTGGCCGCTGCCGCTGGTGTGGGAGACCGGCTCGTGGCTGGACCTCTGCGGCGTGGCGGGCTTCTGGGCCGTCCCGGCGCTCGGGGCCGCACTGGCCGGCGGTTACCTGCGCCGCCAGGCGACCCGGATGGAGCAGGCCGTACGCGATGCGCGGCGCGACCAGCAGCTGGAACTGGCCCGGGACCTGCACGACTTCGTGGCGCACGACGTGAGCGCCATCGTGGTGCAGGCGCAGGCCGCGAGGTTCGTGGCCGAGCAGGATCCCGGGCAGGCGGTTCGCGCGCTGGAGCGGATCGAGACGGCGGGACTGAGCGCGCTGGCGTCGATGGACCGCACCGTGCACGCGCTGCAGGAGGCCGCAGGCGGGCCGACGGCTCCCGTTCCGGGGCTGGCCCGGCTGCCGGAGCTGGTGGAGCGCTTCGAGGGCGGAGCCCTGGACGCCGACCCCGTGGCGGTGAGGGAGCTGTCGCGGGAGGCGGACACCACCGCCTACCGGGTGGCCGTCGAGGCGCTGACGAACGTACGCCGGCACGCGCCCGGAGCGGCCGTGGTCCGGGTCGCCGTACGCCGGGCGGGCGCGGGTATCGAGCTGAGCGTGACCAACTCCGCGGCTCCCCGTGGCGGGGGCGGGCTGTTGGCCCGCCGCAGGCGGGGCGGTACCGGGCTGGCCGGTCTGCGGGCGCGGGTGGAGGCGGCGGGCGGAACCCTGCGGGCCGGGACGGACGAGGACGGCGGGTGGCAGGTTTGCGCCGTCTTCCCGGCACAGGAGAACGCCCCCAGGTGATCATGGCGGCGTGACCACACGCATCCTGATAGCCGACGACCAAGAGGACATCCGCAGCGGCTTCCGGCTCATCCTCGATTCGCAGCCCGACATGACCGTCGTGGGGGAGGCGGCGGACGGCGAGAGCGCGGTGGCGCTGGCCCGGCAGCTGCGGCCCGACGTGGTGCTCGCGGACATCCGGATGCCGCGGCTCGACGGGCTGGAGGTGACCCGGCTGCTGGCGCCCGAGACGCGGGTGGTGGTCGTGACCACCTTCGACCTCGACGAGTACGTGCACACCGCGCTGCGCAACGGAGCCTGCGGTTTTCTGCTGAAGCGGTCCGGACCGGCGCTGTTGATCGAGGGCGTACGGGCCGCCATGGCGGGGGACACCCTGATCAGTCCGCAGATCACGGTGCGCCTGCTGAGCCGGCTGACGCAGCCTGCTCCGGTCGCCCGACCGGCGGCTCATCCGCTGACGGAGCGGGAGCTGGACATCGTACGGCTGGTGGCGCGGGGGCTCACCAATGCCGAGATCGGCGCGGAGCTGTTCATCACCGCGGGCACCGCCAAGACCCACATCGCGAACGTCCAGGCGAAGACCGGGGCCCGGAACCGGGTGGGGATCGCCGCATGGGCATGGGAGCACGGCGTAGCGAAAGCGGAGGCCGACTAGTGACGTTTCACGTGAAACGCCGGCGTTGTTTCACGTGAAACAGCGTGGCGCGTGAGCGGCCAGGAAAGCAGTCCGACGGCGAGCGCGATGGCGTGGCCGAGGTCGGTGAAGGTGCCTCCGGTGGCGAGGGGGATCCCGAAGAAGGCGATCGCGCCGGCCAGGTAGAACCATCTCCAGGGACTGGGGAGCCGGTAGGTGAGGACACCGATGGAGGCCGCGAGTCCGTAGCTGACGCCGATGTCGACGACGTGGGTCATGCTGCGCGGGGCACGGTGGTCCTGGATGGCCGTCAGAAGGACCTTCTGGCTGATCAGGGTGGCGACGACATGGGCGGTGGCCACGATCACGAGCCAGCGCAGGGTTCCGAGCCAGCGTTCGACGGGGGCGTGGAACACCTCGAAGAGCACGGCGTACAGGGCCAGTGAGGCAGGGTTGGCGATCCAGAACGCGCTGCTGACGAGTGCTCGGACGGGGTGCTGGACGAGCTGGTGGATGTTGCTGCTGTTGCGGTGGAGCAGGACGCGGTCCACCTGGTCGGGGGCTATCGCGACGATGATGCTGGTCACGGCGATGATCAGCAGCCAGATGTGCGTTCCGGGCGAGGAACGTATCCAGGACCGCAGGGGCCGGGAAGGCTCCGGGTCGGTTCGCTCGCTCATGCACCGATGATGACCCGCAAAGCTGTGCCCCGCCTGGCCGATGGGCCGGGCGGGGCACGGTTGCGCGAGTGCGGCGGCCGGGCCTACTCCTCGCCGGCCAGCGTGAGGCGGCGCAGCTTCTGGCCCGCGTAGACCGTGGCTCCGACGGTGACCACGACGAGCAGGACCGAGGCCGTGGGCAGGGCCACCGTGGCGTCGACGTAGCCCTCCCCGGCGACCTTCTCGGCCAGGGCCAGGGCCCACTGCTGGACGCTGAGGGTCTTGGCGCCCGAGACCAGGCTGCCGAAAAGCGACTCCCAGATCAGGGCGTAGACCAGGCCGAAGACGACCGCGTGCCGGCTGACCGTGCCCAGAAGCAGGAACAGTGCGCTGTAGGCGATCGAGGCCACGAGTGCGGCGATGGTGTAGGCGACGGCGATCTGCTGGCCGTTGCCGTTGAGGATGAAGCCGGCGATCAGGGTGGGGATGGCGGAGAAGGCCATGGTGACGGCGATCGCCACGATCAGCTTGGTCATGATGATCTTCGGGCGCTTCACCGGCTTGGCCAGCAGATAGACGATGGAGCCGTCGTCGATCTCGGGGCCGATGGCACCGGTGCCGGCGATGACACCGATCAGCGGGACCATCGTGGCGAGGGCGAAGCCCCCGAGGAGGTCGGCAGCGACCTTGTCGTCCACACCGACGAAGGCACGGACCACGAAGGCGATGACGATCAGCAGGGCGGGAAGCGCGAAGAGGATCAGCGCGCGGCGTCGGCCGAGCAGGGCCCGGTAGGTGAGCCGGGCAACGGTGGGGTCGTACACGTACATGGGTGCCAGCTCCTTTCAGGCCGTGACGAGGTAGGAGAAGACCGACTCGAGGGACTCGTCGGAGGGTGAGACCGTCAGCAGCCGGATGCCGTGCTGTCGGGCCACGACGGGCAGCAGTTCGGTGAACCGGCCGAAGTCGACGGCCTGGATGCGCAGCGCGCCCTCCTTCAGGTCGACCTCGATGCCGGCCGTGGAGGGGTCGGCGATCAGGGCCGCTGCGAGGGCCCGGTCGTCGGAGGAGCGGACCAGGTAGCGGTGCGGGCGGTCCGTCATCAGGCGGCGGATCTTGCGGAAGTCGCCGGAGGCGGCGTGCCGTCCGGCCACGACCACCTCGATGTGGGAGGCGAGCTGCTCGACCTCCTCCAGGATGTGGGAGGAGAACAGGACGGTGCGTCCTTCGTCGCCCATGCGCCGCAGCAGGTCCATCAGCTGCATGCGCTGGCGGGGGTCCATGCCGTTGAACGGCTCGTCCAGGAGCAGCACGGACGGGTCGTGGACGAGGGCGGACGCCATCTTCACGCGCTGGCGCATGCCCTTGGAGTAGGTGGAGATCTTGCGGTCCTGCGCGTACTCCATCTCGACGGTGGCCAGTGCGCGCTGCGCGGCCGCGTCGTCGAGGCCGTGGAGCTCGGCGTTGGCGACGACGAACTCACGGCCGGTGAGGAAGTCGTACATCGCCTCGCGCTCGGGCACGACGCCCACCTGCTTGTAGATCTGCTCGTTGCGCCAGATCGGGGCGCCGTCGAGGGTGACGGTGCCCGTGGAGGGGGCGAGGAAGCCGCCCATCATGTTGATGAGGGTGGACTTGCCCGCGCCGTTGGGGCCCAGCAGTCCCGTGACGCCGGGGCCGATGCGCATGGTCACGTCGTTGACGGCGACGACGTTCCCGAACCAGCGGGAGGTGTGGTCGATGTCGATGGTGGTCACAGCCCGGCCTTCCGGTAGCGGGCCATCAGGGCGGCGTAGGAGCCGGCGATCAGGCCGAGGGCGACGAGCAGGTAGACGAAGCCGGTGCCGGCCGAGGGGCCCTCACCGCCGGGGAAGGCGGAGGTGGCGCCGAGGAACGCGGTCTGCACGCCGTCGATCAAGGTGATCGGGGAGAACAGGCCCAGCCAGTCGATGGCTTCCGCGTTCCCGGTGCTGTAGGCGATGCCCTGCACCGCGGTGACCGCCCCGTAGGGGATCAGCAGCACCGCGATGATCGCCGCGACGCCGAACCCACGGCGCGGCGTGAGCGCGGCCATCACCAGGCCGATCCCGGAGAAGAGCAGCGACAGCAGCAGAACCGACACGAGTCCTTGCCCGAATCCCTTGGTCTGGTCGGCGAAGTCGAACTTCGCCAGGAGCGCGCCGATCCACATGATCAGCAGCGGGGTCGCGGTGAGGATGAACATGGCCGAGGCCATGGCCGCGTACTTGGCGACGACGTAGTCGACGCGCTCGATGGGCCGCGAGAAGTAGAGCGGGACCGTCTTGAAGCGCAGGTCGCGCGAGACGGACTGCGGCGCCTGGGAGGCGAGGTAGAGGCCGATGACCACCTGGGTGGTCAGGGCGTACGTCGTGTACTTGATCGGCAGGTCCGTGGAGCCGGGCACCGCGATGGCGACCGCGACGATGATCAGCGCCGGAACGCACATCACCGCGAAGAGCAGCATCGGGAGGACCTTGGACTTGGCGGACCGGCCGAGCCCGTAGGCGCCGCGCAGGGACTGGGAGAACAGTGACGTGCGGGCGTAGGCACGGCCGAGCCGCGGTCCGTCGTAGGACCGGTAGCCGATGTTGTGGATCTGCGTCGACGTTTCAGGCGCCATCGGAACCGGCTCCCTTCTGCTGAGCGGTGTACGCGGGGTGGTCGTTGTCGCGGAAGACCTCCGCGATGTGGTGGCGGCGCTGTTCCATGCGGACCAGGCCGATGCCCAGCTCGGCGACGGTGTCGCGGATGGTGTCGTAGGTGTGCTCGCCGGTGGCCTCGACGAGGAGGATGTGGCCGGCTCCGGGCAGGCCCTGCTCCTCGCCGGCGTGCAGGGCGATGCCCGCCTCGGTGAGTGCCTTACGCAGGGCGGCGCTGCCGTCCGGGTGGGCGTCGGAGTCGGTGACCTCGACCGCGAGGGTCGTGGTGGTCTGGGTGAAGTCGCTGGTGGAGCTGGAGCGCAGCAGCTTGCCGCCGTCGACGACCACCACGTGGTCGCAGGTCCGCTCCAGCTCGCCGAGGAGGTGGGAGGTGACCAGGACGGAGATGCCGAAGTCGGTGTAGACGCGGCGGATCAGGCCGAGCATCTCGTCGCGCCCGACCGGGTCCAGGCCGTTGGTCGGCTCGTCGAGGAGGACCAGCTGGGGGTCGTGGACGAGTGCCTGGGCGAGCTTGACGCGCTGCTTCATGCCCGTGGAGTAGCCGCCGATGGGGCGGTAGCGCTCCTCGTACAGCCCGACGTGGCGCAGGGTGTCGGCGGTGCGCTCGCGGGCCGCGGTCGGCGGCAGCCCGGACATGCGCGCCATGTGGACGACGAACTCGGTGGCCGAGACGTCGGGTGGCAGGCAGTCGTGCTCGGGCATGTACCCGACGCGTTCACGGATGGCGCTGCCATGCGTATTGACGTCGAGGCCGAGCACGGCGGCGCTGCCCTCGGTGGCGGGGGACAGTCCCAGCAGAATCTTGATCAGCGTGGACTTGCCGGCTCCGTTGGCGCCCACGAGCCCGGTCACGCCGGGTCCGATGTCCAGGGAGAGCCGGTCGAGGGCGGTCACTCGGGGGTACCGCTTGCTCAGGCTTTCGGTCGCGATGACAGTCACGGATCCGACGTTAGTGGCGTGGCCCTCGTCAGGCGTCAGACCTGGAGCTGGATCCGGTCTCAGCCTTCCGGCGTACATACCCGTACTGGAGGCTGATGTGGACCGGACAACTTTGTCCACAGGTCCGTGCACGACCCTTGACGTGATCTCCGGTCATTGTCACATTCATCAGTGTCAACTTACGGGCGCGTACGGCTCTACGGATGGACGGCTGACATGGCTGGGGACACCAGGCAACGCACCGCGCGACACCCCGGACGGCACTCCGGGCGGCCCTCCGCCGACCTGAGCGGGTTCAGAGAGGTGCAGCGCCTCTCGTACGAGTGCGCCGAGGCGGTCGCGGCGCAGCTGCGTCCCGGAGTGACCGAGCGCGAGGCGGCGCGCATGCAGCGCGAGTGGCTGCGCGACCGCGGGGTCCGGGACTGGTTCCACCTGCCGTTCGCCTGGTTCGGGGACCGCACCGCCTTCGCGAACTTCCGCATCCCGCTGCAGTTCTTCCCGACCAACCGGCGGCTGGAGCCGGGGATGCCGTTCATCCTCGACATGGCCCCCGTCTACAAGGGCTTCTCGGCGGACATCGGCTACTCGGGCAGCCTCGGCCTGAATCCGGTGCAGGACCGGCTCATGTCCGATCTTCAGGCGCACCGGAGGCTGATCCTGGAGCAGGTGCGCGAACGCCGCTCCCTGCGCGAGATCTACGAGGACGTCGAGCGGCTGATGAACCGGCAGGGGTACGCCAACCGGCACCGCGCCTACCCCTTCGGCGTGATCGCCCACAAGATCGACCGGGTCAAGGAGCGGCGCTGGTCGCCGACGGCGTTCGGTTTCGGCACGCAGTCCCTCAAGGGGCTGGCCAGTGACGCCCTGCACGGGCACCGTGAGGGCTGGTCCCCGCTGTGGAGCCCCTACCACTTCTCCGACCACCCGCCGCAGCCGGGCCTGTGGGCGGTGGAGCCGCACCTGGGCTTCCGGGGCACCGGCGCGAAGTTCGAGGAGATCCTCGTGGTGACCGACTCCCGGGACCCCGAGGAGAGCGCGTTCTGGCTGGACGACGATCTGCCGCACGTGCGGCGCTGGGCCGAGGAGGAGAAGGCAGCATGAGCGGCGTGAGCGGAGCAGGAGCGGCGGATCTCCCGGGTGCGCGGGAGCAGTGGGTGCGCACCGGCGGGATCGAGTTGTGCGTGGTCGAGCTCGGTGAGCGGGGCCGCCCGACCGTACTGCTGGTGCACGGCTACCCGGACAGCAAGGAAGTCTGGACGGAGGTCGCCGAGCGGCTCGCGACGCGCTTCCACGTGGTGCTCTACGACGTACGCGGCCACGGGCGCTCCACCGCGCCGCAGCCGCTGCGCGGCGGCTTCACCCTGGAGAAGCTGACCGACGACTTCCTGGCGGTGGCGGACGCGGTCAGTCCGGACCGGCCGGTGCACCTGGTGGGCCACGACTGGGGTTCCGTACAGGGCTGGGAGTTCGCGACGGTCGGGCGTACGGAGGGGCGGATCGCGTCCTTCACGTCGATGTCGGGGCCCTCCCTGGACCACTTCGGGCACTGGATCAAGAAGCGCATGTCGCGGCCGACCCCGCGCGCGGCGGCGCAGCTCCTCGGCCAGGCCACCAAGTCCTGGTACGTCTACATGCTGCACACTCCCGTGCTGCCGGAGCTCGCCTGGCGCGGACCGCTCGGCAAGCGGTGGCCCAAGATGCTGCAGCGCGTCGAAAAGGTGCCGGCCGGCTCCTACCCGACGGCCTCGCTGCCCTCGGACGCGGCGCACGGCGCCTGGCTCTACCGCGACAACGTGCGGCCGAGGCTGCGCCGGCCGCGCTCCGACGCCTTCGCCCATGTACCGGTGCAGCTGATCACTCCGACCGGGGACGCGTTCCTGTCAGAGCGGCTCTACGACGGTCTGGAGCGGTGGGCGCCGGACCTGCTGCGGCGGACCCTGCCGGCCAAGCACTGGATCCCCCGGACCCGGCCCGACCAGCTGGCCTCCTGGATCGCGGAGTTCGTCACGGCCCGGGAGGAACCGGCCGCGCGGGCACCTCGGCAGAAGGCCCCGGCCAAATACGCCGACCGCTTCGGCGGCCAGCTGGTCCTGGTCACCGGCGCGGCCAGCGGCATCGGCCGGGCCACCGCCTTCGCCTTCGCCGAGGCGGGCGCACGGGTGGTGGCCGTGGACCGCGACGCGGAGGGCGCGGCGCGCACGGCCGACATGGCCCGCCTCGTCGGCGCCTCCGAGGCGTGGGCGGAGTGCGTCGACGTCAGCGACGAGCAGGCGATGGAGAAGCTGGCGGCGAAGGTCGCCGCCGAGCACGGAATCGTCGACGTCCTGGTCAACAACGCCGGCATCGGCCTGTCGGGAGCCTTCCTCGACACCACCGCCGAGGACTGGAAGAAGGTCCTGGACGTCAATCTGTGGGGCGTCATCCACGGCTGCCGGATCTTCGGGAAGCAGATGGCCGAACGCGGCCAGGGCGGCCACATCGTCAACACCGCCTCCGCCGCCGCCTATCTGCCCTCCCGCACCCTGCCCGCGTACAGCACCTCGAAGGCCGCGGTGCTGATGCTGTCGGAGTGCCTGCGCGCGGAGCTCGCCTCGAAGTCCATCGGGGTCTCCGCGATCTGCCCCGGCATCGTCAACACCAACATCACCGCCACCTCGCGTTTCGCCGGTGTGGACGAGGCCGAGGAGAAGCGCCGCCAGGAACGCTCCTCGCGGCTCTACGGCCTGCGCAACTTCCCGCCGGAGAAGGTGGCCGACGCGATCCTGCGCGCCGTGGTCCGCAACGAGGCGGTCGTGCCGGTCACGCCCGAGTCCAAGGGGGCCCTGTGGATGTCCCGTTTCGCACCGCGCGCCCTGCGGCGCATCGCCCGAGTGGAGCCCAAGTTGTGAGCGGGGACCCGTATCCGGCCTCGCCCACGGGGAGAGAGCCCGGCACGGCCATATCCCGCTACTTCCGGCAGTCGTACCATCCCTCGCAGGAGGGCTCGCTGCGCAGGGCGGTCGAGTACCTTGCGGCTTCACCTGCCGCCCGGGCCGCAGCCGGCGCGGTCGGCCGAGCCGCCATGTCGTAGGGAGCCGGGATTGTCCGATCAGGCGGTAGCCGAGTACAGGATCGAGGATCTGGCGCACCACAGCGGAGCGACGGTGCGCACGATCCGCGCGTACCAGGACCGCGGTCTGCTGCCCAAGCCGGAGCGGCGGGGCCGCTCCAACGTCTACCGGGACACGCATCTGGCGCGGCTGCGCCAGATCGCCGACCTGCTGGACCGGGGCTACACCCTAGCCTCCATCAAGGAGCTTCTGGAGGCCTGGGACGCGGGGCGCGGCCTGGGCGGCGTACTGGGGCTGGTCGCCGAGGTGCACGGGCCCTGGACCGACGAGGAGGCGGCCCGGATCAGCCGGGACGAGCTGAACGAACGGTTCGGCGGCCTGCCGGACGACGACGCGGTGGGCGAGGCCTGCGAACTGGGCGTGCTGGAACGGATCCCGGGGCGCCCGGACCAGTTCCTGGTGCCGTCCCCGCAGGAGCTGGCGGTGGCCGCCGAGCTGTACGCGGCCGGAGTGCCGCTCGCGGCGATCACCGGACACCTCCGGGAACTGCGCGGCCAGGTGGAGCACATCGCCTCGCGGTTCCTGGAGTTCACCACCGAGCACGTCTTCGCGCGCTACCTCGGGCACGTGCCGCCCACGGACGCGGACGCCGCGGAGGCGGCGACGATGGTGCGGCGGCTGCGGCCGCTGGCGCAGCAGACCGTGGACGCGGAGCTGGCGCGGGCGATGCGGCTCTTCGCGACCCGGCACCTGCAGCGGCACCTGGGAACGGCCGGCACCCCTCAGCCGACGGGTTCCTCGCCGGTCGCGCTGCCGGCCGGGACGGTACGGGCGGTGCAGGAGCTGGTCGGCGCCGACCACGTGGCGGAGTTCGTGCGGGCCGCGACGGAGCGGGAGCTCCAGGCCCGGACGATGAACGACCTGGCGCGCCGGGCCACCCGGTAGCGCCCGAACGGAATTGGTCCACAGGTTCCACAGGGCGGATCACGCGTTTGCCGTCAAAACCCACCCAAACGGCTGTGGACAAGTGCCCTTTTCCTGTGGGCAACTGAGACGGCGTCTCAGCCCACGGTCTGGTACGCGGCCCTGTCGGGGCCCTCGTCGTCCGCCGGGGCGACCCCGGGGAGCGCGGCCGGCGCCGCCGATGCGCCCGGCTTCGGCTCGGCTTCGAGGCCTTCGCCGCCCTCACGTCGGTCGCTCGCGCCGTCCTTCGCCCCGGTCCCGTAGAGGAGGGCCGCCAGGGCCAGACCGAGGATCCCTCCGGCCAGCTGGGCGGCGACGAAGCCCGGCAGCGACCCGGGCGCGATGCCGGTGAAGGAGTCGCTGAAGCTGCGCCCGATGGTGCCGGCCGGGTTGGCGAAGGAGCCCGAGGAGGTGAACCAGATCGCGGCCGCGATGTACGCCGCCACCGCCGCCGGTACCAGCCCGGCGCGCCCGATGCGCCCCAGCCCCTGGATCACGAGGACGAGACCGGCGGTGGCGATCACCTCGCCGACGAGCAGGTGGCCCCCGTCGCGCACCTGGGTGGCGAAGGTGCCGGGGGTCCGGCCGAACATGGCCTCCGCGACGACGGCGCCGCCGATGGCACCGGCCGTCTGGGCGACGACGTAGACGGACGCCTCACGGCCGCCGAGCCCCGTACCGCCGGTGCGGCGGGCCCACCAGGAGGTGAGGGTCACCACCGGGTTGAGGTGGGCGCCGGAGAGCGGCCCGAAGAGAGTGATGATCAGCCCGAGGCCGATCGCCGACACGAACGAGTTGGCGATGAGGGCGACACCGGTGTCGGAGCTGAGTTCCGCGGCCTTGAGCCCGGAGCCGATCACGACCACGAGCAGGCCGGCGGTCCCGATCAGCTCGGCAGCCGCACGGCGTGGCAGAGAGGTATGGGCTGTCATGGGTTCTCCCCCAGGGCGGAAGTAATAATGGAAAATATATTCCGCATCTTGGAATGGGGGTAGAGGGTGTCCATCGGCGCGCGGCCGCCGAAAATCGCTGCCGCAGGGCCTCCGGAGCGGGCACGCTGGGGCGCATGGATGAAAGACGCACCGTGAAGGTGTCGAAGTACGTCTCGAAACACCTGCGGCACCAGCCGGAACGGATCGGACTGGTGCTCGATCCCCATGGCTGGGTGGAGATCGACGACCTGCTGCGCGCCGCCGCCGCGCACGGCTTCCACTTCAGCCGCGCCGAGCTCGACCATGTCGTGGCCGCCAACGACAAGCAGCGGTTCGCCGTCGACGGCACCCGCATCCGCGCCAGCCAGGGGCACACCGTGGCCGTGGACCTGGACCTGCCGGAGGCCGAACCGCCCGCGTACCTCTACCACGGCACCGTGGCCGCCGCCCTCGACTCGATCCGCGCCGAGGGCCTGCGCCCGATGGCCCGCCACCACGTGCACCTGTCCCCCGACCGGGAGACCGCGACCCGGGTCGGCGCGCGCCGCGGCCGGCCCGTGGTGCTCAGCGTGGACGCCGGGGCGATGCGTGCGGCCGGGCACGTCTTCCGGATCAGCGCCAACGGGGTGTGGCTGGTGGACGCCGTGCCCCCGCAGTTCCTGCGCTTCCAGTAGCCCGGACGGCGCCCACACCCACGTCCACCTCCACGTCCGCCCCCACGTCCGCGGCCCCACGGCTTCCGCGCCGATCGGTGAGGGTCGGGGCTTCCGAGGAAGGATCAGCTGTCGAGCTGCGCCAGGGCCTCGGTGGCGATCTTCTCGAAGACGGCCTCGTCGGCGGCGAAGTCGGAGTCCGGGATCGGTGCGTGGACGACCAGCTCCGTGAAGCCCAGCTCGCGGTGCCGGCCCGCGAAGTCGACGAACGCGTCCACGGACTCCAGCACGGTGTTGGCCTCGGGAGTGAAGCCGGTCAGCAGGATCTTCTCCATGGGCTCGGGGGCCCGGCCGATCTCCACGAAAGCCTTGTCGAGCCGTTCGAGCTGCCCGCGCAGGGCCTCCAGCGACTGCTCGGGCGTGCCGCTCTCGAAGAGCTTCGGGTCGCCCGTGGTCACCCATGCCTGCCCGTGCCGGGCGGCGAGCCGAAGACCGCGCGGACCGGTCGCGGCGACCGCGAACGGAAGCCTCGGCCCCTGCACGCAGCCGGGGATGTTGCGGGCCTCCTCGGCCGAGTAGAAAGTGCCCTCGTGGCTCACGGAGCCTTCGGTCAGCAGCCGGTCGAGCAGCGGCACGAACTCGGCGAAGCGGTCGGCGCGTTCACGCGGGGACCAGGCCTCCTGGCCCAGCGCCGTGGCGTCGAACCCGTTGCCGCCGGCGCCGATGCCGAGGGTGATACGGCCGCCGGAGATGTCGTCCAAGGTCATGAGGTCCTTGGCGAGGGTCACTGGATGACGGAAGTTCGGCGAGGTGACGAGCGTGCCCAGGCGCAGCCGCTCGGTTGCGGCGGCCGCCGCGGTCAGGGTGGGAACCGCACCGAACCAGGGGCCGTCGCGGAAGGTCCGCCACGACAGGTGGTCATAGGTGTAGGCCGTGTGGAACCCGAGCTGCTCAGCTCGCAGCCACTGGTCTCGGCCCCCCTCGTGCCATCGACGTACCGGAAGGATCACCGTGCTCAGACGCAGACTCATGCGTCGAGCGTACGGCGGGCCGATGTTTCACGTGAAACATTGCGTTTCACGTGAAACACCGCTCACGACGGCAGCCTGGCTTGATCATGGTCCGGTCCTCCGCTCACATGGGCGAAGATGGAGCCGTGACCTCGGCTCCTCAGCGCCCGGACGGGCCAATTCCCACGCCCCGGCTCATCGCCACCGATCTCGACGGCACCTTGCTGCATGACGACAAGTCCGTCTCGCCGCGTACCGTCGCCGCACTGGCGGCTGCTGAGGAGGCGGGGATCGAGGTCTTCTTCGTCACCGGCCGCCCCGCCCGGTGGATGGATGTGGTCGCCGAGCATGTCCACGGACACGGCCTCGCGATCTGCGCCAATGGCGCGGCGGTGGTCGACCTGCACGCCGGGCGGGAGTTCGTACAGGTCAGGGCCCTCCCCAGGGACGCCGCGCTCTCCGTCGTCGAAGCCCTGCGCGCGGCGGCACCCGGCACGTCCTTCGCGGTCGAGCTGACCACCGGCATCAACTACGAGCCGGACTACCCGCCCTTCTTCAAGGATCCGGGCGCCAACCTCGCGACCGCCGAGGAGCTGCTCCACGAGAACACGGACGAAAGCTCCGCGCCCGTACTCAAGCTGCTGGCGCACCACGCCGAGATCACACCGGACGAGTTCCTCGCACTGGCCCGCTCCGCCGCGAGCGAGTACGCGTCGATCACCCGGTCCAGCCCCACCTCCCTGCTGGAGATCAGCGGGCACGGTGTGTCCAAGGCGAGCACCCTGGCGCTGTGCTGCGCTGAACGGGGCATCACCCCCGAAGAGGTCGTCGCGTTCGGGGACATGCCGAACGACGTGGAGATGCTCAGCTGGGCCGGCACCTCCTACGCGATGGGCAATGCCCACCCCGATGTGATCACGGCCGCGTCCGGCCGGACGGTCGCCAACAACGAGGACGGCGTCGCCCTCGTCATCGAGCGCATCCTGGCCGAACGCCTCGCGCGGCACCAGGCGTAACCGGCGCAGTGCTACTGGAGCGGGGCCTCCCACACCAGGGTGGTCCCGCCGCCGTCGTCCCCGATGCCGGGGCCGTAGGAACTCGTACCGCCCAGCGACTCCGCCCGGCGCCGCAGGTTGCGCAGGCCGCTGCGCCGCCCGCTCTCGGGGATGCCCACCCCGTCGTCGGCGACTTCCAGCCGGACTCCGGCCCTGCCGTCGGGCAGCATGACGGTGCAGTCCAGGACCACCTCGATCCGGGACGCCTCGGCGTGCCGGAAGGCGTTGGACAGCGCCTCGCGCAGCGCGGCGATCAGGTTCTTGCCCACCAGCTCGCCGACGACCGTGTCGATCGCTCCGAGGAAGCGGTGGGCGGGTTTGAAGCCCAGCGGGACGGCCGCCATGTTGATCTCCCGCAGAACGCGGGTGCGCAGCCCGGACGGGGCTTCCGCGGGCCCCTGCTGGAGGGCGAAGATCGCCGTGCGGATCTCCTGGATCGTCACGTCCAGTTCGTCCACGGCCTTGCCCACGCCGTCGCGTACCTCGGGGACGATCGACCGGCGCTGTGCGCCCTCCAGCATCATCCCGGTGGCGAACAGTCGCTGGATGACGAGGTCGTGCAGATCCCGGGCGATCCGGTCACGGTCCTCGAAGACCGCCAGCCGCTCCCGGTCGCGTTGCGCTTCGGCCATCATCAGCGCGAGCGCCGCCTGCGAGGCGAACTGGGTGGCCAGGGTCCGCTCGGCCTCGGTGAAGGGCCGCTTGCCGCGGCCGCGCGGGGTGACCAGCGCTCCCAGCACCCGCCCCCCGCTGTGCAGGGGCAGCATCATGCAGGGGCCGTACTGGCTGGTGAGCCGGCTGATCATGCGGGGGTCCGACGAGGCGTCATCGGTGAAGACCGGCTCCCCCCGCAGCAGGTGGTCGACCACCGGGCTCTCGGCCGGGATCACCACGCCGAGGGACGTGGCGGGGTTCTCCGCCGATACCGCGACGATCTCCATCCCGCCCTCCTCGGCCGGCAGCAGGACGATCCCGGCGGCGGAGTCGGCCAGTCGGCGGGCCTGCTCGGCCACCACCGAGAGGGCGTCGTCGGCGTCCCCGCCGGACAGCAGGGCGGTGGTGACCGCGACCGAGCCGTCGATCCAGCGCTCGCGCTGGGTGGCGGCCTCGTACAGGCGGGCGTTGCCGATGGCGATGCCCGCCTCGGTGGCCAGCACCCGGACCATGTGGAGGTCGTAGTCGTTGAACTCGACGCCGCCCATCTTCTCGGCCAGGTACAGGTTGCCGAAGATCTCTCCCTGCACCCGGATCGGGACGCCGAGGAAGGTCTTCATGGGCGGATGGTGCGCCGGGAAACCCGCCGAGCGCGGGTCCTTCGTCAGATCCGCGAGCCGCACGGTGTCGGAGTGCGAGATCAACGCTCCGAGCAGGCCCCGCTTCCCGTCCGGGCGGTGCCCGATCTTCCGGGACAGCTCGGGGCTGATGCCGTGGGTGACGAAGTCCGAGAGCCCGCGGCCCTCCGTGTCGACGACGCCGATCGCGGCGTAGCGGGCGTCCGCCAGCTCGGCCGCGGTCTCGCAGATGCGGTCGAGCGTGGAATGGAGCTCCAGGCCGGTGCCGACGGACCGCATGGCCTCCAGCAGCTGCGGAACCCGGGCCGTGAGTTCGGTGGACAGGCCGTGCAGGCTCTTGGTGGCCTGGGTGGCTGCCACCAGGGGGTCCGGGGTTCCCGGCGATGGATCCGGCAGGGGATCCGGTGATTCCTGCGACGGCTGCGCTGACATGTCCCTGAGCCTAGTTAGTCCCCATTAGAGGGGAAAGTTGGCCAAACTCCCGTCCGTTTCCCGTTCGCGCTCCAGCATCCGGCGCAGCGGCCCCTCGGCGGCGGCCAGCTCCGCGTACCCGCCGCGCTGCACGACCTCGCCGCGGTCCAGCACGACCACCTCGTCGACCGCCTCCAGGCCGGCCAGCCGGTGCGTGATCAGCACGGTGGTCCGGCCCTCGGTCGCGGCCAGCAGGTCCGCGGTCAGGGCGTCCGCCGTGGCCAGGTCCAGGTGCTCGGCCGGCTCGTCCAGGACCAGTACGGGGAAGTCCGCCAGCAGCGCCCGGGCCAGGGCCAGGCGCTGGCGCTGGCCGCCCGAGATCCGCTCGCCGTGCTCACCGACGAGCGTGTCCAACCCGTCCGGCAGGCCGTCCGCCCACTCCAGCAGACGGGCCGCGGCCAGGGCGTCCCGCAGCTGCTCCTCGCTCGCTCCGGTCCGGGCCAGCCGGAGGTTCTCCCGGACCGAACTGTCGAAGAGGTGCGCGTCCTGGGCGCAGAGGCCGACGAGCGCGCGTACGTCGTCGCCGTCGAGGGTGCGCGCGTCGGCGCCGCCCAGGCTGTAGGACCCTTCGGCCGGGTCCAGGAACCGGAGCATGACCTGGGCCAGCGTGGTCTTGCCCGAGCCCGAGGGGCCGACGACGGCGATACGGCGGCCGGCCTCCAGGGTGAGGTCCAGCCCGCGCAGCGCGTCCCGCTCCTGACCCGGGTGGCGGGCGGTGAGCCCGGCCAGCCGGACCGGGAAGGGGGAGGCGGGAGCGGCGGCGGGCTGCTCCGGCTCGGCGACGGGGACGGGGGCGTCGATGACCTCGTAGACGCGTTCGGCGCTCCGGCGCACCCGCTGGCGGTACTGGACGGCGAGGGGGAGTCCGCTCACCGCTTCGAAGGCGGCGAGGGGCGTCAGGACCGCGACGGCCATGGCGACCCCGGACAGCCGTCCGTCGTGGACCGCGTTCGCGGCGACGGCCGCGGCGGCCACGACCGTGAGTCCGCAGACGAGGGCGGACAGCCCGCCGCCCAGACCTGCCGCGGCGGCGCCCCGGGCGGCGATGCGCGTCAGGGCGCCGTCGCTCTCGCGGGCCCGGCCCTTTCGGTCCTCCAGCGCGCCGGCCACGGTCAGCTCCGCGGTGCCGGTGAGCAGGTCGGCCACCCGGGTGGCCAGGTCTCCCCGGGCGGGTGCGAGCCGGCGCTCCGCACGGCGGGCGCAGGCACCGCTGACCAGCGGCACCCCGGCGCCCGCGGCGAGGAGCCCGACGGCGAGCACCGCTCCGGCCTCGGGCAGCAGCCAGGTGGTGAAGGCGACGGAGCCCGTCCCGACGAGCACGGCGGTGCCGACGGGCAGCAGCCAGCGCAGCCAGTAGTCCTGCAGGGCATCGGCGTCGGCGACCAGCCGGGCCAGCAGGTCACCGCGGCGGTGCTCGCGCAGCCCGGCGGGCGCGATGCGCTCCAGCCGCCTGTACACCGACACCCGCAGGTCGGCGAGCATCCGCAGGACGGCGTCGTGCGAGACGAGCCGCTCCGCGTACCGGAAGACGGCGCGGCCCAGTCCGAAGGCCCGGGTGGCGGTGACGGCCACCATCAGATAGAGGACGGGGGGCTGTTCGGAGGCCCTGGAGATCAGCCAGCCCGACACGGCCATCAGGCCGACGCTGCAGCCGACGGCGAGCGACCCGAGCAGCAGGCCCAGCCTGAACCGTCCCTGCCATGCCCTGGCCACCGCCCGCACCCGGCGCAGCGGATCGGCTCCGCGCGCGTCGGAGGTGCCGCCGGGCCTCACCCGCTCGGGAGCGGCGCCGAGGATCCACTCTCCGGCGTCCGGGTCGAGACCACCAGGGGAGGGCTCTTCGGCATCCGCCCCGGACACTGCGGGGCGGGGGAGCGGCCCTGCGAGCAGGGCGGGTCCGGGGCGGGCAACGTCGGGGGCGGGACCGGCCGTCATCCGGACCACCCGGTCCGCGACGGCGAGCAGGGCCGGCCGGTGCACGACCAGGAGCACCGTCCGCCCCGCGGAGAGCCGCCGGACCGCGTCCACGATCCCCGCCTCGGTCTCGCCGTCCAGCGCCGCCGTCGGCTCGTCCAGCAGCAGCACCGGCCGGTCCGCCAGGAAGGCCCGGGCCAGCGCCAGGCGCTGGCGCTGGCCGGCGGAAAGGCCCACACCGCCTTCGCCCAGCAGGGTCTCGGGCCCGCGCGGCAGCGCGGACACGAACTCCCAGGCCCCGGCGTCCTCCAGGGCGGCGGCCACCTCGCCGTCACCGGCGTCCGGGCGGGCCAGCCGTACGTTCTCGGCGACGGTCCCGGCGAAGAGGTGCGGCCGCTGCGGTACCCACGCGATCTGCTCCCGCCAGTGCTCCGGGGACAGCTCGGCCAGGTCCGTGCCCGCGATCCGTACCCGCCCGGCGGTCGGCCGCACGAATCCCAGCAGGACCTGGAGCAAGGTGGACTTGCCGGCCCCGCTCGGGCCGGTGAGGGCCACGCACTCCCCCGGTCCGACGGTCAGCGAGACGGGACGGGGCGAGTCCTCGTCGCGTCCCTCGTAGCGGACGGCGACCCCGTCGATCTCCATCCGCAGGGGGGCGCCGCCCGCCAGGTGCGCCGTACCGGCCGGGACGGCATCGGGGGTCTCCAGGACCTCGAAGATCTCCTCGGCGGCAGCCAGCCCTTCGGCGGCCGCGTGGTACTGCGCGCCCACCTGCCGCAACGGCAGGTAGGCCTCGGGGGCCAGGATCAGGATGACCAGGCCGGTGTAGAGGTCCAGTTCGCCGTGGACCAGTCGCATGCCGATGGTCACGGCCACCAGCGCGACGGACAGGGTCGCCAGCAGTTCCAGGGCGAAGGACGACAGGAACGCGATGCGCAGCGTCCGCATCGTCGCCCGCCGGTAGTCGTCGGTGATCTTGCGGATCGACTCGGCCTGCGCCTTCGCCCGGCCGAAGACCTTCAGCGTGGGAAGACCGGCCACCACGTCGAGGAAGTGCCCCGACAGCCGCGACAGGAGCCGCCACTGGCGGTCCATCCGGGACTGGGTGGCCATGCCGATGAGGACCATGAACACCGGGATCAGGGGGAGGGTGACCACGATGATGGCCGCCGACACCCAGTCCTCGGTGACGATACGGGCGAGCACCGCCACCGGCACCACGACAGCGAGCCCCAACTGGGGCAGGTAGCGGGAGAAGTAGTCGTCGAGCGCGTCCACGCCCCGGGTGGCCAGCGACACCAGCGACCCGGTCCGCTGTCCACCCGGGCGCCCGGGCCCGAGCTCCGCGGCCCGGTCCAGCAGCCGCCGCCGCAGCTCCGACTTGACTGCCGCGCCGGCACGGTGCGCGGCCAGCTCCGTCAGCCACGCGATCAGCGCCCGGCCGAGCGCCACCGCCGCGAGCAGCAACAGCGGTGTACGGAGCGCCGCGCCGTCGAGACCCTCCTCGAAGGCACCGACCACGATCTCGGCGATGAGCATCGCCTGCCCGACGACCAGCCCCGCCCCGGCAAGCCCCAGGGCCACCACCGCCCCCAGGAAGAGGCGGGTGGAACGGGCGTAACGGAGCAGGCGCGGGTCGATCGGTTTCACGTGAAACATCCCTCCGGGCTCAGTGGGCGTCGACGATGTGCTGCGTCCCGATCCGCTTGCGGAACACCCAGTACGTCCAGCCCTGGTAGAGCAGCACGAGCGGGGTGGCCACCGCGGCAAGCCAGGTCATGATCTTCAGGGTGTACGGGCTGGACGAGGCATTGGTGACCGTGAGGTTCCAGGCTGCGTCGAGCGAGGAGGGCATCACGTTCGGGAAGAGCGTCAGGAAGAGCATCGCGACGGCCGCGGCAATGGTGATCCCGGACAGTGCGAACGACCAGCCCTCGCGGCCCGCCAGGTTGAAGCCGAGCGCCCCGAGCAGGGCCAGCACCGCCACGGCCATCGCGACCAGGCTCTTCCCGTCGCCGCGCGAGACCTGGGTCCAGATCAGGAAGACCAGGGCCAGTACCGCAGCGACGAGGCCCAGCACGGTCGCCATCCCCCGCGCGCGGTCCCGGATGTCACCGACGGTCTTGAGCGAGGCGAAGACGGCGCCGTGGAAGGTGAACAGGGTGAGGGTGACCAGTCCGCCGAGGAGGGAGTAGACGTTGAGCAGGTCGAGGAAGCTCCCGACGTACTCCTTGTTCTGGTCGATCTTCACGCCCCGCACGATGTTGGCGAAGGCCACGCCCCACAGGAAGGCGGGGATCAGCGAGGTCCAGAAGATCGCGTGTTCCCAGTTGGTCTGCCAGCTGTCCTCAGGGCGCTTGTGCCGGTACTCGAAGGCCACCCCGCGGATGATCAGGCAGATCAGGATAAGCAGCAGCGGCAGGTAGAAGCCGGAGAAGAGCGTGGCGTACCAGTCGGGGAAGGCGGCGAAGGTCGCACCGCCGGCCGTGAGCAGCCAGACCTCGTTGCCGTCCCACACGGGTCCGATCGTGTTGATCAGGACCCGCTTCTCCGTTCGGTCGCGGGCGAGCAGCTTGGTCAGTACCCCGATGCCGAAGTCGAAGCCCTCCAGGAAGAAGTAGCCGATCCACAGGACGGCGATCAGCACGAACCAGACGTCGTGGAGCTCCATGGTGCGTTCTCCTCAGCCTCAGTACGAGAAGGCCATCGGCCGGTCGGGATTCTTGTCGTCCCCGCCGATCTTGGTGGGCGGGTTGAGGTCGGCCTCGGTGAGCTCCGGCGGGCCGAGCTTGACGTACTTGACCATGAGCTTGACCTCGATCACGGCCAGCACGGCGTAGAGCAGGGTGAAGCCGATCATCGACGTGAGCACCTCGGCCTGGGAGACGTGCGGCGAGACCGCGTCCCGGGTGCGCAGGACTCCGTAGACCACCCACGGCTGGCGGCCCATCTCGGTGAAGATCCAGCCCCAGGAGTTGGCGATGAGCGGGAAGCCCATGGTCCAGAGGGCGACGATCCAGTAGAGGTTGCCGAACTTGGGGCTCAGCGCCTTCTTGAAGAGCACCAGGTTCGGGACCTCGTCCTCCCCGGTGCGCAGCCCCGGCGGCAGCAGGAACTTCCTGCGGGTCAGCCAGAGCCCCAGCACGCCGACACCGAGCGAGGCCATGCCGAAGCCGATCATCCAGCGGAAGCCCCAGTAGGCGACCGGGATGTTGGGCCGGTAGTCGCCCGGCCCGAACTTCTCCTGCTCGGCCTTGTTGACGTCGTTGATGCCCGGGACGAAGGAGGTGAAGTCGTCGTTGGCGAGGAAGGACAGCAGGCCGGGGATCTCGACGGCCACCTTGTTGTGGCCCTTCTCGACGTCTCCGTAGGCGAAGACGGAGAAGGGCGCGGGCGCCTCGCCGTCCCAGAGGGCCTCGGCCGCGGCCATCTTCATGGGCTGCTGCTTGAACATGACCTTGCCGAGGAGGTCACCGCTGATCGCCGTGCCCAGGCCGGCGATGATCAGGACGACGAGGCCCAGGCGCAGCGAGCTGCGCATCACGGGAACGTGCTTCTTGCGCGCCAGGTGGTAGGCGGAGATGCCGGCCATGAACGCACCGCCGACGAGGAAGGCGGCCGTGATGGTGTGGAAGAACTGGGTGAGCGCGGTGTTCTGGGTGAGCACCAGCCAGAAGTCGGTGAGCTCGGCCCGGCCGCGCTCCTCGTTGATCCGGTACCCGACCGGGTGCTGCATCCAGGAATTGGCCGCCAGGATGAAGTAGGCGGACAGGACGGTGCCGATGGACACCATCCAGATGCAGGCCAGATGGATCTTCTTGGGCAGCTTGTCCCAGCCGAAGATCCACAGCCCGATGAAGGTGGACTCGAAGAAGAAGGCGATCAGCGCTTCGAAGGCGAGGGGGGCACCGAAGATGTCACCCACGAACCGCGAGTAGTCGGACCAGTTCATGCCGAACTGGAACTCCTGGACGATGCCGGTGACGACACCCATCGCGATATTGATCAAGAAAAGCTTTCCCCAGAACTTGGTGGCCCTGAGGTACTTCTCCTTCTCGGTGCGCACCCAAGCGGTCTGCAGGCCGGCCGTGAGCGCGGCGAGCGAGATCGTGAGGGGCACGAAGAGGAAGTGATAGACGGTGGTGATGCCGAACTGCCATCGCGCCAGGGTTTCTGGCGCCAGAGCCAGGTCCACGTCCTCGTCTCCTTCGTGTCGCCGTGATCACAAGGGAAGTCCGCCTCCCGAGACCACTCAAACCAGGAGGAAGCAGACGCGCTTGTGAACGCGTTCACATTCACAAGCATTATGGCGCACTGCTTTCGGCGACCTTCACGCGGGGTACCCCTCTAGCCAATCCATTCAACAGATTGTTGAATGCGGCTCATGCAGATTCGAATCTCCTGGCCAGCGGGCCAGCTCACCGCAACCCTGGACGAGACCCCGACCAGCAAGGCGCTGGCCGAGGCCCTTCCGATCTCCGCCTCCGCCCACACCTGGGGCGAGGAGGTCTACTTCGACACCGGCGTCTCCGTGGCCCTGGAGGACGACGCCCGGCAGGTCGTCGAGCCCGGCACGGTCGCGTTCTGGACCGAGGGCGACGCCCTCGCGCTGCCCTACGGCCCCACGCCCATCTCACGCGGAGGCGAGAGCCGCCTGGCGAGCCCGTGCAACGTGCTCGGCTCGTTCGACGGCGACCCCCGCCTGCTTTCCACCGTTCGCGACGGCGATCCCGTCCGCGTGGAACTGGCCTGAACCCCGCCCGCTCCTAGAGCTCCTTGAAGAACGCCTCCGCCGTGTGCAGGAAGAGGTCGTTCGCCTCGGGCTCACCGATCGTGACCCGAAGGCCCTCGCCCGCGAAGGGCCGGACCACCACACCGGCCTTCTCGCAGGCCGCCGCGAACTCCACGGTCCGCTCGCCCAGGCGCAGCCACACGAAGTTCGCCTGCGTGTCCGGCACGGTCCAGCCCTGCGCCCGCAGCGTCTCGTGGACCCGCGCACGCTCGCAGACCAGCGCCCCGACCCTGCCCATCAGCTCGTCCTCGGCCCGCAGCGAGGCCACGGCCGCGTCCTGCGCGAGCTGGCTGACGCCGAAGGGCACCGCCGTCTTGCGCAGCGCCGCCGCCACCCGCTCGTGCGCGACCGCGAATCCGACCCGCAGGCCGGCGAGCCCGTACGCCTTGGAGAACGTACGCAGCACGGCGACGTTGGGGCGGTCGCGGTACAGCTCGATGCCGTCCGGGACGTCCGTGTCGCGCACGAACTCGCGGTACGCCTCGTCCAGGACCACCAGTACGTCCGAGGGCACCTGGTCCAGGAAGCGCTCCAGCTCGGCCCGGCGCACGGCGGTGCCGGTCGGGTTGTTCGGGTTGCAGACGAAGATCAGCCGGGTCCGCTCGGTGATCGCCGCGGCCATGGCGTCCAGGTCGTGCACGTCCCCCTCGGTCAGCGGGACCTGCACCGAGGTCGCGCCCGAGATCTGCGTGATGATCGGGTAGGCCTCGAAGGAGCGCCAGGCGTACATGACCTCGTCACCCGGGCCCGCCGTGGACTGGATCAGCGACTGGGCCACGCCCACCGAGCCGGTGCCCGTGGCCACGTGCTCGACCGGCACGCCGAACCGCTCGGCGATCTCGTTCACCAGGCCGGTGCAGGCCATGTCGGGGTACCGGTTGAAGGCCCCCGCCGCCGTGACCGCGCTCTCCAGCACCCCCGGCAGCGGCGGGTACGGGTTCTCGTTCGAGGACAGCTTGTACGCGACGGGCCCGCCCGCGGCAGCCGGCTTGCCGGGCTTGTATGTCGGAATGCCGTCCAGCTCGGCGCGCAGCTTCGGGCTGTTCTCGCTCACCGCAGGTCCTCCTCGACCGTCCCGTACGACGTCGCCGTCGACTCAATACTGCTCACCTTATGAGGATTCCGCCCTTCCGAGAATGGGGGCGCCTGGAATGCGGGGGAGCGCGCGCATATATGCGCGCGCCGGTGGCCTGCGCCGTGGCGCGCATCCCTCGTGCAGGTGAGTTGCGACCGAGTTGAAACCGCGCCGCTTTGGCATGCCCGGTCCCGCCGACAAGCTCCACCACCAGCCTGAACGATCAAACGCCTTTATTTCCAAGGTCATTGGGGGTGGCGAACCATGCAGAAACGTGCCTGTCAACGCGTGCATATGCACTCGGACCGCCCACCCCACCGAGCCCTACTATCGGCTCGCCATGACAGCAGCAGGGAAGCATCAGGTGAGCCGGACCGAGACCACCCGGCGGGCCGCCGGCCGACAGGGCCGGGCCGGCATCAGGGACGTGGCCGCCGCGGCGGGCGTCTCCATCACGACCGTCTCCGACGCGCTCAATGGCAAGGGACGGCTGCCCGACGCCACCCGCCGCCACGTTCGCGAAGTCGCCGACCGGCTGGGCTACCGCCCGTCGGCGGCCGCCCGCACCCTCCGTACCGGCAAGTCGGGCCTCATCGGCCTGACCGTGACCACGTACGGGGATGAACCTTTCACCTTCACCGAATTCGCCTACTTCGCCGAGATGGCCAGGGCCGCCACCTCGGCGGCGCTCGCCCGTGGCTACGCCCTCGTCATCCTCCCCGCCACCTCACGCCACGACGTGTGGTCCAACGTCGCCCTCGACGGCACCGTCGTGATCGACCCCTCCGACCACGATCCCGTCGTCACCGAGCTGGTCCGCCAGGGCCTGCCCGTGGTCTCCGACGGCCGGCCCGCCGGCTCCCTCCCCGTCACCGCCTGGGTCGACAACGACCACGAGGCCGCCGTGCTCGGCCTCCTCGACCACCTCGCCGCCGCCGGCGCCCGCCGGATCGGGCTGCTGACCGGCACCACCACCGACACCTACACCCGCCTGTCGACCACCGCGTACCTCAACTGGTGCGAGCGCGTCGGCCAGGACCCCGTCTACGAGTCCTACCCCGCCCACGACCCGTGCGCGGGCGCCGTGGCCGCCGACCGGCTCCTCGCCCGCCCCGACCGCCCCGACGCCGTCTACGGGCTCTTCGACCCCAACGGCACCGACCTGCTCGCCGCCGCCCGCCGTTACGGCCTGCGCGTCCCCGAGGACCTGCTGCTCGTCTGCTGCAGCGAGTCCACCGTGTACGCCAACACCGAGCCGCCCATCACCACCCTGTCCCTCAAACCGCGCCGCATCGGCACCGCCGTCGTGCAGCTGCTCATCGACGCGATCGAGGGCGTGGACACGGGACGCCCGGTCGAACAGGTCGTCCCGACCGAGCTGATCATCCGCACCTCGTCGCAGCGCAGGCAGCCCCGCACGACCGTCAGCCCGCCCCGATCTCCGGCCCAGGACTGACCGCCAGACCGTCCGGTCGGCCTGATCGGCGGTCGGTCCAAGATTTCAGCAACGGCAATATCGGGCAAAAACGGTAGGAACGATACGCTCCGCAAAGGATTCACCACCCCTGGTGCGTCACACAGCGCGAGCCGCATTCCTATGATGGGCGCACGACATCACGGACCCTCCTCCCCGGAGGTCAGGAGGGTCCGCAGGTGTACGGCAGCGCGACGGTGGTGGAGGGGTCGATGACTCAGGGGGCCGGTCAGGGACCCGCGATGCGGACGGAAACGCTGCGGGACTTCCGGGTGCCAGTCACCGAACCCGCCGCGCCGTACGCCGTATCCACCGGTATGCCCGACGAGGCCCCCGTGTACGGCGAGTACCCCGCGTACTACGAGGACGACGCACGGACCGCCGCGGTGCCGCTGCAGCCCGGCTACGCGCCACAGCCTCCGGCGCCCCCCGCGCCGCCGGCCCCGCACCACGATCCGCGCCAGGACCCGCGCCACGATCCCCGGCACGCCCCGCGCCAGGAAGAGCACCTGCACGCGCACGGCCAGGGCCACCCGCACCCTCAGGCGCACGCCGAAGCCGACGCCGAGCCGGTGCACACGATGAGCCAGGGCGGCCCCGAGGAGGACGAACCCGACGGCTACACCCCGACCTACCGGGACCTCCCCGTCATCGGCTCCGGCGCGCTCGGCGGCCCCGGCGACACCGTCCAGGTCCAGTACGTCCCGCAGGACGTCGCCGGGCCCGGCCCGCTGTACGTCGTCGGCGACGTCCACGGCTACCTCGACGAGCTCGTCACCGAACTGCGCGCCCAGGGTCTGATCGACTCGGAGGGCCGCTGGTCCGCGGGCAACGCCCGGCTCTGGTTCCTCGGCGACTTCACCGACCGCGGCCCCGACGGCATCGGCGTCATCGACCTCGTCATGCGGCTGTCCGCCGAGGCGGCCGCCGCCGGCGGCTACTGCAAGGCCCTGATGGGCAACCACGAACTGCTGCTCATCGGCGCCAAGCGGTTCGGCGACACCCCCGTCGTCTCCGGCGCCGGCACCGCCACCTTCCAGGCCGCCTGGCTGCTCAACGGCGGCCAGCGCACCGACATGGAGCGCCTGCAGGACGTGCACCTGCAGTGGATGTCGCGGCTGGACGCGGCCGTGCTGGAGGAGGGCCACCTGCTGCTGCACTCCGACACCACGGCCTACCTCGACTACGGCGACTCCATCGAGGACGTCAACGACACCATTCACGAGCTCCTCAATCGGGGCGACGTCGACATCACGTGGGATCTGTTCCGGAAGTTCACCAAGCGGTTCGCCTTCCGCGACGAGGAGACCGGCCCCCAGGCCGTCCGCGAACTCCTCGACACCTACGGCGGCAGCCGCGTCGTGCACGGCCACAGCCCCATCCCGTACCTGCTCGGCGAAGTGGGCACCGAGGACGGCGACGACTCGCGCGGACCGGAGGCCGTGGACGGCCCGCACGTCTACGCGGACGGCCTCGCCATCGCGATGGACGGCGGCGTGACGATGGCGGGCAAGCTGCTCGTCGTACGGCTTCCCCTGAGCGACTGAGAGCTTACGCAGAGGGGTATTTCCGGAAAGCCCCTGTCACGGCGTGGTGTGGGCGCTCTACCATCGCTCTATCCGTAGCAGGCTCTCCTCCGTTCCAGCCGGCACCCGGGTCTACGCGCGGCAAACCGGCTTCTACGGAGCATCGGGGGATGCACATGACCAGCGCTCCGCACCTGCTGACCGAGGACCGACCGGAGTTCGACCGGCTCATCGACGAGGCACTGCGCGCCGCGAACGAACGGCCCGAACTCGCCAGTCTCGGCGAACGGCTGAACGCCGAACAGCTGCGCACGATGGCCCAGGGCGCCAGCGCCCTGCTGGCGGCCGCGGCCGCCGCCGAGTACGACCACTACGTGAAGGTCCGCGGGGAACGACGCGACGGGGTGCTCTCCGCACCCGCCACGACGGGGGACGAGGACGGCGACCGAAGCAGCGGCGGCGCGGGCGTCAGCGCCGTGGTCGCGGTCCTCGCGCCGGTCCTGGCGGGCACCGCCATGCTGATCTTCCTGCTCGTCGGCTACATCCTGAAGATGATCGAGCCCGAACCGGCCTTCGCGCAGACCATGCTGACGGCGGGTTGGCTCTTCGGGGCGCTCACCGCGGCCGCCCTGCTCTTCGCCGTCATCGGGCTTCTGGTCACGGCCGTCCGCAACAGCGCGACCGAAGTGGTGGCGGACGAGACCGAGGCGATACCCGACGAGGTGGCGCGGGCCCGCGAGGCCTGGCGCCACGCCCTGCTGGAGCGCGGCATCATCCCGTTCCTGCGGGACGCGCTGGCCGATCCGAGTGCGGGCCCGGGCTTTCCGACCCCCCGCACGCCAGGGGCCGGGCGCATCCCCAGTCTGGGGTACACCCGGCCCGACTTCACCAGTCCGGGAGCCCCTGCGCAGGGCTCCCCTCCCGGCTACACGCCACCGGACTTCACCAGCCCGGACTTCGGAGGCCCGGACCACCGGCCGGAGTAGGTGCTCCGGCCGGAACCGGACCTACTTCAGCGCCTTCGGCAGGTGGTTGGGGTCCATGGGACGGATCGGCTGTGCGTGGGTACGCAGCGGCGGCGGGTCGCCCGGGTTGGGCTGCGGTACCGCGTCGTTCCACACTCCGTCACACTCGAGCTGGTCGGGAGTGCCCGGGTTCACGTCGCAGAACGTCTCCCAGATCTCGCCGCCGACGGTGATCACTTCGATGACCAGCCGGTTGGCCTGGTGGCCGATGGAGACCCCGCAGGCGCCGGTCGGGTAGTCACCCTCCTCGTTGGTGGTGAGGTCGTACCAGATCCAGGGGCCCACCGTGGTGTTCTGGATCTCGCGAACACCGGCGTAGGTGATGCCGTCGGGAGTGAGTGCCGCCTTGAACTCGCGGTCGTTGTTGTCGCGGACGGCGTCGACGTCCACGCAGGCGCCCGCGCCGGTCGCACCCGTGGCGCCGGTCGCGCCGGTCGCACCCGTGGCGCCGGTCGCACCCGTGGCACCGGTCGCGCCGTCCTGGCCGTCCTCGCCCGGCTCACCCTGCGGGCCGCGCGGACCCGTAGGGCCCGTCGGACCCCGCTTGCCCTCACACTCATCGCCGCCGCGTGGGCCCGCCTGGGCGCCCACAGCCCTCGGATCCCAGGTTGAATCCTCCTTCGCCTTGCAGTCGCCGCCACCGGCCGGGCTCGCCGTCCGGACGGTCTCGGCCGCCTGGACGGTCTGTGCCGTGGCGAACGCCGGGCTGGCGATGCCCGCCACCACCAGGGCGAGGGACGCCAGCGCACCTCCCTTCACCACAGCACTCCGCCGGCGGGCTACCGGGCCAAGGGCTGACCTGTTCCTGCTCACGGGGCTCATATACGCCGCTCCTTCTCGAAACCGGATCGAACGATGTGCGATCGGCCCGGGCGGGCCGCCTCGGCCATAGTGGGGAAATCGGATTTGCAGAAACCCGCCGCCTCGCTCGGCAGTCATCTCATCGGCCCAGCAACAGGCCCCCAATGGCGGCTCTCATCGTGGCTTCCTTGCACCCCATTGGCCGGATCCCTACGGTCGCCTCACGATCGTCTTCACCACCACCGTGGACGGGATCCTTGAAAGCAAAAATCTGTCTGAACATGATCGTGAAGAACGAGGCCGCGGTGATCAGGCGCTGTCTCGAATCCGTACGCCCTTTGATCGACACCTGGGTGATCGTGGACACCGGGTCGACGGACGGCACCCAGGAGATCATCCGGGAATTCTTCGCCGACCTTCCCGGTGTCCTGCACGAACGCCCCTGGAAGGGATTCGACGGCAGCCGCACCGAGGCGATCGACCTGGCCCGCTCCAGCGCCGACTACCTGCTGTTCCTCGACGCGGACGACGTGATCGAGGTGGACCCCGGATTCCTGATGCCGGAGCTCACTTTCGATTCGTACGGCGTCGCGGTGCACCACCGGCCCGTCATCCACTGGCGGCCCGCTCTCGTCTCCACCCGATTGCCCTGGAAATACGTCGGCGTTCTGCACGAGTACCTCGATTGCGACGCGCCGTTCACCCGGGGGGTCGTCGAAGGTTTCCATATCCGCATCGTCGGCGGCGGAGCCCGCCAGGGCGAAGGGGGCAGCCGGGAGAAGTACCTGCGCGATGCCGGGATCCTCGAAAAGGGCCTGCGCGAAGAGCCCGGGAATGCGCGCTACGCCTTCTATCTCGCCCAGAGCTGGCGGGACGCGGGCGAACCGGAGAAGTCCCTGGCCGCCTACGACCACCGGGCGACCATGGGCGGCTTCGCCGAGGAGGCCTTCTGTGCCCAGCTCTACGCGGCGCGGCTCGCGGCGGGCCTCAAGCGGCCGCCGGCCGAGGTGATGGACCGCTACCTCCGCGCCCACGAGAACCGCCCCGGGCGGGCGGAGGCGCTGGGCGACCTGGCGCGCCTGTGCCGGCTCGAAGGCCGCTTCCAGCTGGCGTACCTGTTCGCCCGTCAGGCGTCGCGGATCCCGCGCCCCGACGACATCCTGTTCGTCGAGTTCGACTGGTACGAGTGGCGCGCGCTCGACGAGCTCGCGGTCGCCGCCTACTGGGTCGGCGCGTACGAGGAGTCGCTGGAGTGCTGCGACCGACTCCTGCGGGAGGGCGGGCTTCCGGAGAGCCAGCGCGAACGCGTCGGCGAGAACCGTGCGTTCGCCCTGTCCAAGCTCGGCCCGGAGTACCAGGTGGTGGCCTGAGGGCCCCGCCGCCGTCGAACGGCCGAGGGGCCGGCCGCATCCGTCACGATCCGGGATGCGTCCGGCCCCTCTGCGCGAGCCCTCCTAGGGGAGGCGGTTCATGGGTGCTCCGCGCATCGTGTCCCCCTTGAAGGACTTGCCGCGGAGGACTCCTGTCGGGCCGGGGGTCAGTTCGAACCACCCCTCGTCCCAGACGAAGTTGTTCATGTTGGTGTCACCGTGTGTCTGGTAGACCCTGTTGTCGGTGGTCAGGACCTGAATGTAGGCGTTGTTGCCCTGGTCGATGATCGAGATGCCGCAGGCCCGACCGAAGGGGAAACCCGGGTTGTCGGCGTCCGTGATGTTCTGCCAGACCGGAACACCTCCGGTCGTGCTCGCGCGACCGGCGTAGGCGATGCCGTTCGTGAGGACGGCGCTGAACGACTCGGTGTTCGAGGGCGCGTAGCTGTCGATGTCGCTGCAGGGACCGGTGGCGCCCGTCGCGCCGGTGGCACCCGTGGCACCCGTGGCACCGTCAGCGCCATTCGTACCCGTGGCGCCGGTCGCTCCGGTGGCACCGTCCTCGCCGTTCACCCCGGAGGTGCCGGTGCTGCCCGTGGCGCCCGTGGCGCCGTCCGTGCCGGTCGCACCCGTGGCACCGGTCGCACCCGTGGCGCCGGTCGCACCCGTGGCACCGTCGGCGCCGGTCGCACCTGTGGCGCCCGTGGCACCGGTCGCGCCGTCAGCACCGTCCGTACCCGTGGCGCCGGTCGCACCCGTGGCACCGTCAGCGCCGTCAGCACCGGTCGCGCCCGTGGCACCGGTCGCACCGTCAGCACCGGTCGCGCCGGTCGCGCCGGTGGCACCCGTCGCACCGTCGGCGCCCGTCGCGCCCGTCGCGCCCGTGGCGCCGGTGGCGCCCGTCGCACCGTCAGCGCCGTCGGCGCCGTCCGCACCCGTCGCGCCGGTGGCACCGGTGGCGCCAGTGGCGCCCGTCGGTCCTGTCGGTCCGGGCCTGCCCTGCTCACACCTGTCGTCGCCGTTGGGGCCGGCCATGAGGCCCGCCGCCCAGGGGCCCTCGTCCGGACCGTGGTCAGGGTTGAAGTCCGGGCCCTGGTCCGGGTTGAAGTCCGGTCCTTGGTCCGGCCCCTGATCGGGACCGCGGTCCGGGCGGTGGTCCGGGCGGTGATGATGACCATTCGGCCTGCAGTCGTCCCCACCCGTGGGGCTCGCCGCGGTGACCCGCTCAGCCGCTTGGACGCTCTGTGCCACGGCGACGGCGGGGCTGGCCATCCCCATCATCACCAGGGCGAGCGACGCGAGCGTGCCTGCCTTGCGCCAGCTGCTCCTGGGCAGCGGGCCAAGGGGCGACCTGGACCTGTTCTCGGGGCGCATACCACTCCTTCTCGAAACCGATCGAACGATGGAGGCCGGCCTGTCCGGCCACATCGGTAGCGTGGGAACCGCGGCCCTCAGCGGCGGGACACCGCGCAGACAAGTCCACTCATCGGACTATCGATGCGACACCAATGGCCGCCGTGGCGAACACGGCCCCGCCCCATCTCCCGACGGCACGAAAAACGGGCGGACCCGCGACTCCCCCCATGGGTCGCGGGTCCGCCCGTCAGCCGGGTCCTGCCGTCCTGTCCGGCCGATCGGCCTCAGTCGGCCAGCGGCAGGTAGACGCGGTTGCCCGAGGCCGCGAACTCGGCGGACTTCTCCGCCATGCCGGCCTGGATCTCATCGGCCTTCAGGTCCCCGCCGTGCTCACGGCGGATGTCCTGCGAGATCTTCATGGAGCAGAACTTCGGACCGCACATGGAGCAGAAGTGCGCGGTCTTGGCCGGCTCGGCGGGAAGGGTCTCGTCGTGGAACTCACGGGCCGTGTCCGGGTCCAGGGCCAGGTTGAACTGGTCCTCCCAGCGGAACTCGAACCGCGCGTCGGACAGGGCGTCGTCCCACTCCTGCGCACCCGGGTGGCCCTTGGCCAGGTCCGCCGCGTGCGCGGAGATCTTGTACGTGATGACGCCGGTCTTCACGTCGTCCCGGTTGGGCAGGCCCAGGTGCTCCTTGGGCGTGACGTAGCAGAGCATCGCCGTGCCCCACCAGGCGATCATCGCGGCGCCGATGCCCGAGGTGATGTGGTCGTACGCGGGCGCGACGTCCGTGGTCAGCGGGCCGAGCGTGTAGAACGGCGCCTCCTCGCAGATCTCCTGCTGGAGGTCGATGTTCTCCTTGATCTTGTGCATCGGGACGTGGCCCGGGCCCTCGATCATCGTCTGGACGTTGTGGCGCTTGGCGATGGTGTTCAGCTCGCCCAGCGTCTTCAGCTCGGCGAACTGGGCCGCGTCGTTGGCGTCCGCGATGGAACCGGGGCGCAGGCCGTCACCCAGCGAGTAGGTGACGTCGTACGTCGCCAGGATCTCGCAGAGCTCCTCGAAGTTCGTGTAGAGGAAGTTCTCCTTGTGGTGCGCGAGGCACCACGCGGCCATGATCGAGCCGCCGCGCGAGACGATGCCGGTCTTGCGGCGGGCGGTCAGCGGCACGTACGGCAGCAGCACGCCGGCGTGGACCGTCATGTAGTCGACGCCCTGCTCGGCCTGCTCGATGACCGTGTCCTTGTAGATCTCCCAGGTCAGTTCCTCGGCGCGGCCGTCGACCTTCTCCAGCGCCTGGTAGAGCGGCACGGTGCCGATCGGCACGGGCGAGTTGCGCAGCACCCACTCGCGGGTGGTGTGGATGTTGCGGCCCGTCGAGAGGTCCATGACCGTGTCCGCGCCCCAACGGGTCGCCCAGGTCATCTTCTCCACCTCCTCCTCGATGGAGGAGGTGACGGCGGAGTTGCCGATGTTGGCGTTGACCTTCACCAGGAACTTCTTGCCGATGATCATCGGCTCGATCTCGGGGTGGTTCACGTTCGCCGGAAGCACCGCGCGGCCTGCGGCGATCTCCTCGCGGACGACCTCGGGGGAGACGTTCTCGCGGATCGCGACGTACTCCATCTCCGGGGTGATCTCGCCCCGGCGGGCGTACGCGAGCTGCGTGACGGCGGCTCCGTCACGGCCCCGGCGGGGCTGGCGGGGGCGGCCGGGGAAGACCGCGTCGAGGTTCTTGAGGCCACCGCGCGGCGAGGTGTGCTTGATGCCGTCGTCCTCGGGGCGCACCGGGCGGCCGGCGTACTCCTCGGTGTCGCCGCGGCCGATGATCCAGTTCTCGCGCAGCGGCGCGAGGCCCCGTCGCACATCGGTCTCGATCTGCGGGTCGGTGTACGGACCGGACGTGTCGTACAGCGTCACGTCCTTGCCGTTGGTGAGGTGGACCTGGCGGACCGGCACCCGGATGTCGGGGCGGGAGCCCGCCACGTAGCCCTTGTGCCAGCCCGGCTTGCGCTCGGTCGAGCCGTCGCCGTCCTGGCTGACGGCAGGCGTGCGTGCGTGCTGAATGGTCATGAGACCTATCTCCCTACGCCGGCATTACCCGGTAACAGGTTCGGCGGTCGACGCAGCCTCCTCCCGTACGCATCTGTGATGCGATGACGGTGATCAGCGTCCTCTCAGCCCGGTGCTCCGAGCTCCCGCGTTGTGCAAAGTAGCCCCCACGCTAGCGTCATCCATGGCGTGCTGAACAGTGGGCCCCCTCATCTCTTGCGATGATCTGCTGGTGACGTCCTCGCCGCAGCCCCCCACCGAGCCCACCGAGCCCAGTGCGCACTCCGGCCACGCGCACGACGGCCACGGGCATTCCTCCGGCCATTCCCACAGCCATGGCCATGGCCCAGCCGCCCCCGTCTCGAAGCACCTGCGCAAGGTCATCGCGGCCGTACTGATCCCCTTCGCCGTCGCCGTCTTCGTCGGCATGGCAGTCCTCTGGCCGGGGGGCACGCCCGGGCACGAGCGGACCGGGGTGGGCTTCGACCGGCAGACCCAGCAGGCCAAGGTCGTCTCGCTGGAAAACGTCGACTGCAAGTCCGTGAACGCCGCGCAGGTACCGGCGGCCGGTGGGGCCTCCGCCCCGTCGGGCGGCGGGGCCCGGGCGGCGCAGACCGGCGAGTGCAAGAAGGCCACCGTCGAGATCGGGAGCGGCCCGGACAAGGGACGCACCTTCGTGGAGATCGTCCAGCCGGGCGCGCCACGGCAGTTGGCGGACGGCCAGGAGGTGGTGGTGGCGTACGCCCCGGACGCGCCCCGCGACCTCCAGTACTCGGTGATCGACGTGAACCGCAAGCTGCCGCTGGCGGTGCTGGCCGGCATCTTCGCGCTGGCGGTCGTGCTCGTCGGGCGGATGCGCGGGCTGTTCGCGCTGATCGCCCTGGTCGTCAGCTTCGGTGTGCTGACGCTCTTCATCCTCCCCGCCATCCTGCAGGGGTCGAACCCTCTGGTGGTCGCGGTGGTGGGCGCGAGCGCGATCATGCTGATCGCGCTCTACATGTGCCACGGCCTGACCGCCCGTACGTCGGTGGCCGTCCTCGGCACGCTCGTGTCGCTGCTGCTGATCGGCCTGTTGGGCTCGGTCTTCATCGACTGGGCGTTCCTCAGCGGCAACACCGACGACAACACCGGGCTGATCCACGGGCTCTACCCGGACATCGACATGAGCGGTCTGCTGCTCGCCGGCATCATCATCGGTTCGCTGGGTGTGCTCGACGACGTGACGGTCACCCAGACCTCGGCGGTCTGGGAACTCCACCAGGCCGACCCGTCGATGGGCCCGCGGTCCTTGTACCGGGCCGCCATCAGGATCGGCCGCGACCACATCGCGTCGGTGGTCAACACCCTGGTGCTGGCCTACGCGGGCGCCGCGCTCCCCCTGCTGCTGCTGTTCTCTATCGCCAACAGCAGCATGGGGTCGGTGGCCAACAGCGAGCTGGTCGCGGTGGAGATCGTACGGACCCTCGTGGGCTCGATCGGGCTGGTGGCCTCGGTGCCCGTGACGACGGCGCTCGCCGCGCTGGTGGTTTCCGCGGACCGGCCGGAGTCCCCGGCCACCGCACCGGCTTCGGGACCGGTGCGCGGCCGGGGCCGACGGCGCAAGCGCTGAACGGCGGTTCAGCCTGAGCGGCGGTTCAGGACGGGCCGCAGTTCAGGATGAGCCGCGGTTCGGTGCGAACGGCGGTTCGGTCCGGCCGCGGCTCAGCCGGCGTTCTGCTCGTTCTGCTTCGACTCGGCCAGGATTCTGCCGAGCGCCTCGTCCAGGTGCTCCTCGAAGTCGCCCGTGTTCCGCTCCTGTCCGAGCGGAACGAGCCGGTCGGTGCGGTCGAGGAACGCGACGAGCGGCGCCGCGCTGGCACGGAAAAGGGCCCGGTCGCCGCCGACCTGGAGCCGGATGTGGACGTCGGACAACTCCTCCGGGCTGGTGGGGGCGATGTGCACATCGCCGTCTCCGCACGGCTTGTTGATGCCGTCGAGGAGGAGCTCCCGGCCGAACGCCCAGGTCACGGGCGCGTCTCCGGGAAGGTGGAAGGTCAGGCGGACTGCGTAGGGATCACGGGCGTCGTACCGGAGTTCCACCGGGATCCGGAACGAGAGCTCCTCGGAAACGAGGAAGCTCATCATGACCTCTGCCTGTACCGACTCGCGCATTGACTACCCCGCTGTAGTGGAAGTGGCCAGGAATGATCCCCCAAGGCCCTCTTGACAAGAGTGGTGGAAGCGCTAGCAGATCACAAGGAGTGAGTTTTCAGATACTGATAGAGAACGAGAGGGTGCTCAACAGCGCGCCTACTTCACTCCGTAGTCGATCGACTACATACAGCAATCGATCTTCCTGATGCAGGGGCAAAGAAATGGCCATAGTTGCGGCCGCATCCCCGGCCGTGATGGGGATGGCGGCACAGACCGTGCCGAGGGCATATTCCTGCCGCTCGATTACAGGCTGCATTCGCCCGAGGGCCCCGATCCGGTTCTCCAAGGAGCGCAGATCGCGCACGGTATAAGGGGTGATGGCCTCTACCGGATGGCGGTCGTAATAGTCCTTGCGCGCGTCCTCGTCGAGCTGGCCGAGCAGGCACTGCCCGATGGCGTGCGCGTATCCCGTCGCACGGAAGTCGGCCCACTCCTCGCACGCGGGACTGCCGGGGGTGTCCGAGACGCCCACGACCTCGATTTCACCCTCGCGGTAGACCGCGAAGTAGACGGGTGCCCCGACCACGTCGCGGAAGTGCGCGAGCGAGTCGAGGATCATGCTGCGACGTTTCTGCTGGAGTCCCCCGCCGGCCAGCCTGCAGGCCGCGTCGCCGAGTACGAAGACTCCGCACTCTCTGCGCAGATAGCCCTCGTGCGTCAGGGTGCGCAGCAGGTGGTAGGCGGTGGGAAGCGGGAGCCCGGCCTCACGCGCCAGCTGCTTCGCCGGGGCTCCCTCACGGTGGGATCCCGCGGCTTCCAGCAGCCTCAGCGCCCTCTGCACCGAACCGATCAGTGTCGGCACACCGGCATTGTGGACCGCAGACACAGCTCACCCCCAGGCGTGGTGGCGGGCCTTCAGGGGTGACCCGCTCGGCGGGGGTCACCCCCGCGCATGCCGGTCCTGGGGGTCGCGCTCGGCGGGTCGTCGGCATCACCACAGGTCAGGGGGTGATACCGGCTCTCGGTGCCCAGGCAACGGCACAGATCGCGACTCTATCGACCGATTCCGGGGCCGTGAGCGGTTCAGGGCGCCACGTTCCCTCAGCTGGGTTAATCCCGCAGCCGCCCCCGCCCGTCACCTACCACTCGCCGGACGAGGACTTCGAAGTTCCGCCGCCGAGCTTCTTCACGACGAAGATCAGACCGCCGACGAGGCCGACGAAGAGGAGCAGCTTGAAGGCGAACGAGATCAGTGCGCCCAGGATGCTGGTGATGACGCCGCCGAAGACGAACAGGGCCAGCAGCGGGACGGCGACCCACTTCACCCACCAGGGCATGCCTGCGAATATCTCTCGGATGCCGTTCATGTCCTCGACCTCTTCCCGGTCTTCCCGTCTGTGACTTCCTGCTCTCGATGCTAGGAGTCAGCGGGCGCCGATCGGGGCCCGCGAGCCCCCGGAGTCCCCTGATCCGCCCCTTAGGGGGATCAGGGCCGCGACCCTCACCCGCGCCGCCGCTCAGCCCTCGGGCGGAGAGAACACCACCATCACCTTCAGGTCCTCGGTGATGTGGTGGAACTTGTGCGGGACGCCCGCCGGGACGTAGACGACGCTGCCGCGCGCCACGGTGGTGGTCTCCTCCCCGACCGTGATCGAGGCCCTCCCGCTGACGACGAAGTACACCTCGTCCTGACCGTGCGGGCGCTGCGGATCGGTCTGGCCGGCGTCGAGCGCGTACAGCCCGACCGACATGTTCCGCTCGCGCAGGAACTGCAGATAGGCGCCGTCGTTGGCGGCCCGTTCCGCTTCGAGGTCGTCAAGCCGGAAGGCTTTCATCGTGGTTGTGCCCCTTGTACTCGATCGTTCCCTCGCATCCGCTGATCTGCGGATGTCCCACCGGGATCTTCTCTGCCACGATCAGACACATGACGAATTTCGTAGTCAAGACGCTCGCCAACGCGGCGGCCCTGGCCGTCGCCGTGTGGCTGCTCGCCGGCATCACCCTCGACGACGGCAGCAGTCTCGGCCGCCGGACCCTCACACTGATCCTGGTCGCCCTGGTCTTCGGCCTGGTCAATGTGATCGTCAAGCCGCTCGTGAAGCTGCTTTCCCTGCCGCTCTTCGTCCTCACCCTGGGGCTGTTCACGCTCGTTGTGAACGCCCTGATGCTGCTCCTGACCTCGTGGCTGGCCGAGCAGCTCGATCTCAGTTTCCATGTCGACGGGTTCTGGACCGCGCTCCTGGGCGGCCTGATCATCTCCGTCGTCTCCTGGGCCGTGAACATGGTCCTTCCCGACAAGAACTGAGCGGGCCGCGCATGTACCGCGTCTGCTTCGTCTGCACCGGCAACATATGCCGCTCCCCCATGGCCGAATCCGTCTTCCGCGCCCATGTCGAACGGGCCGGACTCGACGCCCTCGTCGAGGTGGACAGCGCCGGGACCGGCGGCCGGCACGAGGGCGACGGCGCGGACCCGCGCACGGTCTCCGTCCTGGAGGCCGCAGGCTACGCGCAGGACCACCGCGCCCGGCAGTTCCGTTCCTCCTGGTTCTCCAGCCTCGACCTCGTCATCGCACTCGACGCCGGGCACCTGCGGGACCTGCGGGCACTCGCACCCACTCCACAGGACGCCGCGAAGGTCCGGCTGCTGCGGTCCTACGATCCGGCGGCCACGGCCGGGCAGCACGACGTACCGGACCCCTACTACGGCTCGATCGACGGGTTCGAGGAATGCCTGGAACTCATCGAGGCCGCCGGCCCCGGTCTGCTGGACGCCGTACGCGAGGCGATGAAGGAGCACACCGCGTGAACGAGCACTTCCCCGAAACGACCGGCGCTGCGATCGGTGACGGCACCCGCGCCGTGCGCGCCGGTCTGCCCGAGGCCGTCAAGAACGAACCGCCCCTGCCGGGGCCGGTCTTCGCCGCCCACTTCCACCTCCCCGGAGACGTCGAGGGCCCCTACGCCTACGGGCGCGACACCAACCCGACCTGGACCCTGCTGGAACGGGCGATCGGGGAGCTGGAAGCCCCCGGCCAGGACGTGCACACCGTCGTCTTCGCCTCCGGCATGGCGGCGGTCTCCGCCGTTCTCCTCTCCCAGACGCGCACGGGCGACACCGTCGTCCTGCCCGACGACGGCTACCAGGCGCTGCCGCTGCTGCGGGAGCAGCTGGAGGCGTACGGGATCCACGTGCGCACCGCCCCCACCGGATCGGACGCCCAGATCGAGGTCCTCGACGGCGCCCGGATGCTGTGGATCGAGACGCCGTCCAATCCCGGGCTCGACGTGTGCGACGTACGACGCCTCGCGGAAGCCGCGCACGCCGGCGGGACCCTGGTGGCGGTGGACAACACCCTCGCCACCCCGCTGGGACAACGCCCCCTGGAGCTCGGGGCGGACTTCTCCGTGGCGAGCGGCACCAAGGGCCTCACCGGCCATGGCGACCTGCTGCTCGGGTACGTCGTGTGCCGCGACCCGGAACTCGCCGCCCGCGTCCGGGGATGGCGCAAGATCGTCGGAGCGATCCCCGGCCCCATGGAGGCCTGGCTCGCCCATCGTTCGCTGGCCACGATCCAGCTGCGCGCGCAGCGCCAGTGGACCAACGCACTGGCCGTCGCGGAGGCGCTGAGCGCGCGCCGCGACGTGAGCGGCGTGCGCTACCCGGGGCTGACCACGGACCCCTCCCACAAGACGGCCGCCCGGCAGATGCGGGGCTTCGGCTCGGTGGTCTCCTTCACGCTGCCCGACCGGGCGCACGCGGAACGGTTCATGGCCGCCCTGCACCTGGTCGAGGACGCCACGAGTTTCGGTGGCGTGCGGTCCACAGCCGAGCGGCGCGGACGGTGGGGCGGCGACGCCGTCCCCGAGGGCTTCATCCGCTTCTCCGCCGGGGCAGAGGACACCGATGACCTGGTCGCGGACGTCCTGCACGCCCTCGACCGGGCCCTGGAGCCGGCCGGTCACGATCGCTGAACAAGCCGTGGAAAGGGCAGTCCGAGCCTCCCCCCTAGTGGCTCGGACCGCCCCGGGTTCCGCGCGCGAAGAACCACGCGACAAGGCTAATTGACTCTGCGTCAGAGTCCAATCACGGTAGCGACAGGGGCCTATCTGCATATTTATAGTTGTAGACCCCCACCGAGAGGTGTCGCGATGGATCTGGCCCTGCTGCGCACCTTCGTCACCGTCCACCGGGCGGGCTCGTTCACGCGGGCCGCGGCCCTCCTCGGACTGTCCCAGCCCGCCGTGACCTCCCAGATCCGCACCCTGGAGCGCCAGTTGGGGCGGCCGCTCTTCCACCGCCGGGCCCGCGGTGTCACCCCCACCGCCGTCGGCGACGAACTCGCCCACAAGGCCGCCCCGCACCTCGACGCGCTGCTGCGGATCACCGAGGCCGAGCGGGAGGACGCGGGCGGGCTGCGCTCCCTCCACGTCGCCGGGCCGCCCGAGTTCCTGTCCCTGCGCGTGCTCCCCGCCCTGGCACCCCTCGTCGGCCAGGGCCACACCCTGCGCGCCACCTTGCAGAGCGACTCCGGAACCGTCCTCGACGGGCTCGCCGCCGGACACCACGACCTCGCCGTCACCACGGCCCACCCGCGGGGCGGCCCCTTCACCGCCACCGCGCTGTGCGACGAGGAGCACGTCCTGGTCGCCGCCCCGTACTGGGCCGCCCTCGTCGACACGGAACGGCTGCGGGACGACGGTCCCGGGGCCCTGGAAGGCATCCCGCTCGTCGAGGTCCACGAGACCCTGCCGCTCGTCACCCGGTACTGGAGCGCAGTCTTCGACGTCCTGCCGGCCGCCAGGTCCCTGAGCGCCACCGTGGTCGCACCCGACCTGCGCGCCGTACTGGAATGCGTCCTCGCCGGCGCGGGGCTCGCGGTGCTGCCCCGGTACCTGTGCCAGGACGCCCTCGACAGCGGCCGGATCGCGGCCGTGGCGGAGCCCCCCGTACCGCCGCTGCGCACCTGGTTCCTGGTCTTACGGGCCGGGAGTCCCGCCCTCGCCCACCTCGCCAGGGCGCGCGAGCGACTGCTGGAGGCCGCCGTGCACTGGTGAGCCCCCTGTTTCCGGCCCGTGGCGCGTTTCAGAAGCGGAGCGGTGGGCCACTCTTCTCCCATGACCGAACGTCCCGTGGTCAAACGCACCGCCCGCGCGATCCTGCTCGACGGTGACGACCTGATCCTCATCAAACGCACCAAGCCCGGCGTCGACCCGTACTGGGTCACCCCCGGCGGGGGAGTGGAGTCCTCGGACGCCACCGTCGTCGACGCCCTCCACCGAGAGGTCCACGAAGAACTCGGCGCGAAGATCACCGATGTCGTGCCCTGCTTCGTCGACACCGTCGAGCACATCGCCGACGGCGGGGTGACCGGCGTGAAGGTGCAGCACTTCTTCGTCTGCCGCCTCGAATCGATGGACCCGAGCCTGCGGCACGGCCCCGAGATCGACGAGCCTGCGGGCGAGTACGAGATCGTCCGCGTGCCCTTCAACCGAGTGGGCATCGCAGCGGTCCATCTCGTCCCGCTGTCCCTACGTCACTACCTGGACGGCAACATCGAGGGCGTGCGCGCCATGCACGCGCCCGACCTGGGCTGAGGCCGTTGCGGGGCCGGTGGGCTGCCACCGGTCCCGGACCGGCCGTGCCCGCCGGTCTCACCCGGCGATGCCCGCCAGCTCCTCGACCGCGTCGTGCCTGATCCGCTCGCCCGGAATGCCGATCCGCAGGAGTTCGTCCACCCCGCTGCGGATCATCGCGGGCGGTCCCGAGATGAACGCGTCGTACGAGCTCCACGGCCCGTGCTCACCCACGGCGTGCGGCAGCTGTCCCGCCAGGCCGTCGCCGACCACCGGCCGCACCGACAGCCACGGGTGCGAGCGCTGGAGCCCCAGCAGCGTGTCCTTGTCGTACAGGTCGCTGTCGCTGCGCGCCCCGAAGAACACCTCGACCGGTCGCCGCTCCCCGTGTACGGCCACGTCCTCGATCAGCGCCTTGATCGGGGCGATGCCGGTGCCGCCGCCCAGGCACAGCATCCCGTTGTCGGTGCTGTGGTCCACCACCATCGACCCGGCGGGCGGCCCCAGGCGCAGCACGTCCCCGGGGCGGGCGTGGCGCACCAGCGCGTTGGAGACCCAGCCCGCGGGGACGGCCTTGACGTGGAAGGAGAGCAGTCCGTCGGCCCGGGGGGCCGAGGCGAAGGAGTAGTGCCGCCACACCCGTGGCCACCACGGGGTCTCCAGGCTCGCGTACTGGCCGGCCAGGAAGGCGTAGGGCTGGTCGGGGCGGACGGTCAGCACCGCGATGTCCGGGGTGCGCAGGTCGTGGGAGACCACCTCCGCGTGCCACCAGGCGGGCGTCTTCACCTCGTCCGCGGCCGCCGCGTCGATCATGATCTGGGAGATCGCGGTGTACGCCCGCACCCACGCGGCCTCGGTCTCCGGGCCCCAGCTCTGTGTCGCGAACCGGGCCAGCGCCCCGACGAGGGCCTCGCCGATCACGGGGTAGTGGCCGGCCATGGTGCCGTACTTGCGGTGGCCGGTGCCCAGGCGGCAGAGGTAGGGGGCGAGTACTTCAGGATCGTCGATGTGCTCGGCGGCGGTCAGCAGTGCCTTCAGCAGGCGGTCGCGCTGGGTGTCCATGGCCACCGGGAACATGCCCCGCACTTCCGGGTGCCCGGTGAAGACCAGGGCGTAGAAGTACGAGGTCACCTTGTCGGCGACCGGGGCGATCTCCGCGAGGGTCCTGCGGATGAGCACGGCATCCGGTGAGGGCTCGGCCGCACCGCCCTCGGAGGGTATCCGGGCCGCTTCGCGTCTGGCCGATCTGGTGGGCGGAGCGTCCATGCGGTGCCTCGCTTCGAGCATCTCGGTCGGTCTGCACACGCCACGGTCTATGAATCCGTGGTTCCCGGTTTCACAGCGTGCCAGCCGTCCCAGAGGCCTGCGGGGAAACGCGGAAAATCCGCGTTTCGAACCCACTTTCCTCCTAAGATGCGTCAACTCCCGGGCGCGCCACCGCCACGAGCTGGTATACCTCCCGCAGATCCCGCCCCTCGTAGACATGGCTCGCCCGCGCGGCCAGATGCGGTCGCGCATTGACCGCCACCGAAACGGATACCGCCTCGAAGAGGTGGATGTCGGTCGCCGAATCCCCGTACGCCACGCAATCGGCCCGGGTCACACCGAACTGCTCGCAGAGCCGGTCGGCCACCATGACCTTGGCCTCGGGGGTCAGGATCCCCGCCGCCTCCACGGGCCGGGTGAAGGGCACTTCCGGGAAGACCGACCCGTGGGCGGCATGAGCGCCCCACTCCAGCAGCAGTTCCACGAAGAACGACGGTGACAGGGAGACCACCGCGCAGTACTCCCCGCGCTGCCTGATCTCCTGCCAGACGTCCCGGATTCCCGCGAGCCACGGAGCACCGTCGAACGCGGCCCTGACGTGCTCCGGCGTCAGCCCGGCCCACAGGGCATGTGCCGCCACCGAGAACTGGTGCGGCCCGATCTCCCGCGCGGCGAAGGACCGCTCCAGCTTGGCGATTTCGGCACTCACCCCGAGCTGGCGGGAAATCTCCACCGGAGCCGCCGAGCCGTACATCAGCGTTCCGTCGAGGTCGAAGAGGTGCAGGCGCGTCATAGCCCCCGAGGCTAGTGGGTTGGTTTCACGTGAAACACCGTGTTTCACGTGAAACATCGTCCGGCGTTTCACGTGAAACATCGGCTCAAATCCTCTGGACGGCTCCCGGCCCATGATCCAGTCTGGGCCGGTGACACCACCACACATCACCGATCTGCCGATCCGGGCGCTGACCGTGGACGATCTCCACCGCTGCGCCGACCTGTCCGAAGATCGTGGCTGGCTCCGCGAGGACCACAAGTGGGGACTGCTGCTCGCCGCCGGAAACGGCTTCGGCGTGGACGCTCCCGACGGCCGGGGCCTCGCCGCCGCCTGCGTCGTCACCCGGTACGGCAGCACCTCCGCCGGACCCGGACTCGCCGCCATCGGCATGGTTCTCGTGGCCGACCGCTACTCCCGACAGGGCATGGGACGCGCCTTGATGACCCACGTCTGCAATGACGTACTCAAGGGCATCCCACTCACCCTGCACGCCACGCCTCATGGGCGCCCGCTCTACGAGGAGCTCGGGTTCAAGACCACGGGCCGCGCCGAGATGCTGGTGGGCGCCTTCCGCGAGGACGGCACATCCGACGATCACGGCACCGCTCGGGTGCGGCCGGCGGTCGCCGACGACCTTCCCCGCATCGTGCGTCTGGACGCCGAGGTCTTCGGCGCCGACCGCACGCACATGCTCACGCGGCTGCCCGCCTTCGCCGACCAGCTGCTCGTCGCCGAGGAGCACGGCAGGGACGGCGAGGACGGCACGCTCACGGGATACGCCGCGGCCTGGCCCAACATGCACACCCATGTCATCGGCCCGCTCGTCGCCCGCGACACCGGCACCGCCAAGTCCTTGATCGCCGCTCTCGCCAGGAGCACGGACCGTGTCCTGCGCACGGATGTCGACGTACGGCACGAGGAACTGCTGGCGTGGCTCAAGGAACGAGGCCTGGAGTCGGTGGCCTTCAACGCCGTGATGACCCGGGACATCCCCGACCTGCCCGGTGACTGGACCCGCCGCTGGGCGCCGCTGACCGTGGCCGCGGGCTGAGAGGAGCTGCCATCGTGACCGACTCTCCCGACCCGGCGATCCGGCCCGCCACCGAGGCCGATCTGCCCGCCATCGTCGCCATGCTGGCCGATGACCCGCTCGGCGCCACCCGCGAGTCCCCGCAGGACCTCACCCCGTACCGCACGGCACTGGAGCGTCTCACCGGTGACCCGAACCAGCACGTGGTCGTCGCGGTGCGGGCCGGCCGGGTCGTGGGCACCCTCCAGCTGACGATCGTCCCCGGCCTCTCCCGCAAGGGCGCCACCCGCTCCATCATCGAGGGCGTCCGCGTCCACGCGGACGAACGCGGCAGCGGACTGGGCACCCGGTTCATCGAGTGGGCCATCGAGAAGTCCCGCGCCGAGAACTGCGCACTCGTCCAGCTGACGTCGGACGTGACCCGCACCGACGCCCACCGCTTCTACGAACGGCTCGGGTTCACCGCGTCGCACGTCGGGTTCAAGCTCCAGCTCTGACCAGCCGCACCGTGGGCCGGGCCGGGACCCTGTGTCGGCGGCCCGGCCTACGATCGGGAAGATGAGCGCCAGTCTCCCCCTCATCAGCACCGCCGAGCGCCGCAGCCGGCTCGGCCGACGCCACCGGCTGGCTCCGTCGGCCCGCGTCACAACGGTCGCGGAGGCTGCGGACTCCGTCGTCGCCCTGCACGCCACCGACGCCGCGACCGTCTTCCTCTCCGCGCGGGCCCGGCTCGCCGAGGGCGGCCCCGGAACGGTCGAGCAGGCGCTCTACGACGACGTCCGGCTCGTGCGGCTGCTCAGCATGCGCAACACCCTCTTCGCGGTGTCGACGGAACTCGCCCCGTATGTCGACGCGTCGACCGCCCGTGCCATCGCCGTCAAGGAGCGCCGCACCTTCCTCAAGCACCTCGACGAGGACGGGCAAGGACTCGACGCCGAGTGGCTGGCCCGGACGGAGGCGGTCGCGCTGGACACCCTCGACACCCACGGTCCCCTCACCGGCAGTCAGCTGTCCGCCGCCGTGCCCGCGCTGCGCCAGAAGATCACCCTCAGCCGGGGCAAGAAGTACGAGGCGGAGCAGGGGGTCGCCACCCGGGTCATCCGCCTGCTGGCCGCCGACGGCCGGATCCGCCGGGACCGGCCACGCGGTTCATGGACCTCCAGCCAGTTCCGCTGGGTCCACACCGCGCCCTGGCCCGCCGTACCGGCCGCCGAGGCCCGCGCGGAGATCGCCCGCCGCTGGCTGCACGCGTACGGCCCGGCCACCGAGGCCGACCTCAAGTGGTGGACGGGCTGGACCCTCACGGACGTCCGCAAGGCGCTCGCGGCCGTCGGCCCCGACCAGGTACGCCTCGACGACGGCAGTACGGCCCTCGTGAGCCCCGGGGACACCGCGCCCGAGCCGGCCCCCGAGCCCTGGGCGGCGCTGCTGCCCGCGCTCGACCCCGCCGGCATGGGCTGGGCCGACCGGGGGTTCCACCTCGATGCCGCCCACCGGTCCGCCCTCTTCGACTACGCAGGCAACATCGGGCCCACCGTGTGGTGGAACGGCGAGATCGTCGGCGGCTGGGCCCAGCGTCCGGACGGCGAGATCGTCTGGCGATTGCTGGCCGACCCCGGCCGCGCCGCCGAGAAGGCGATCACCGCCGAGGCCGCCCGCCTCACCGCCTGGGTGGGCGACGCACGCGTCACCCCGCGCTTCCGCACTCCGCTGGAGCGTGAACTCGTCGCCTGAGACGGCCCCCGGGCTGTCAGCCGATGCCGCGCCAGCCCTGCGGGGCGACCCCGCCGGGCACCGGGGCTGCGGGGTCGTACGGCTCCCTCGTGAACACGAAGGACGCCAGATCGAGGTGGCTCACCGAGCCGTCCTCGCGGCGCACCGCCCGCAGCGTCTCGCCCGTGTAGTACCCGGACAGCCCGGTCCAGCTGCCGTCGGGCTCGGACCGGAACCGGGCCGTACGCCCCGTCCCGCCGACCGGCGCCAGCTCCAGCGAGCCGTCGGCGAGCAGCCGCACCACCTGGGCCGAAGTCCCCCAGTACCAGGGGCCGCACACCTCGAGAGGCACCTGATCCGCCTCCCGGAACGGCCGCCACGGCCGGGGGAACGGGGGCTCGGCATCCGCCACGATCCCCACGAGATCGGCGGCCACGGCCGCGGCCGGCAGCCCCGATGTGCAGTTGGCCAGCACGACCGCCGCCACGTCGTCGGCCTCGCTCAGCCACAGCCCCGCGACGAACCCGGGCAGCGACCCGCTGTGGCCCGCCAGCCGGCGTGCGCCCTGGGCCATCAGCTGCACCCCCAGCCCGTAGCCGAGATCGGCGAACCCGGGCTCCGGAGGCGACGCCGGGCGGCGCATCTCCCGTACGGACTCCGCGCTCAGCACCCGCTCGTCACCGCGCAGCAGGAAGTCGGCGAACCGGGCGAGGTCCCGGGTCGTGGACCACAGCTGACCGGCCGCGGCCATCAGCCCCAGGTCCTCGAGCGGCTCGGGCATCATCACGTCCGCCCACGGGTGCACCGCCCAGCCGCCCGCGTGCGGGGCCTGCGGCAGGCCGCTCGTACGGTCCAGGCCCAGCGGCTCCAGCACCTCGGCCCGCAGGACCTCCTCCCAGGGCCGGCCGCGCAGCGCCTCCACCAGCGAACCCAGCAGGGTGTAACCGGGGTTGGAGTAGTGGTGCCTGCTGCCCGGGGTCAGCTTGAAGGGCTCCTCACCCAGCACGTCGACGAGCTCGGGCCGCTGTGCGCCGGGGGTGCGCTCCCACCACTCGCCGGGGGTCTCCGCGGCCAGCCCGCCGGTGTGGGCGAGCAGTTGGGCGATGGTCACCCGGCCGGCGGCGGTCCCCGGGAGATGCTGCTCCAGCAAGTCGTCGAGCCTCAGCAGACCTTCGTCCCGCAGGCGCATGACGAGGACGGCGGTGAAGGTCTTGCTGATCGACCCGATCCGGTACTGGACGTCGCCGTCCGGGCCGTGCCCCTCGACGGAGGTCCGGGAGCCCTCCCAGACCACCTGCCCGGCGCGGAGCACGGCCGCCACGACCGACGGCGCTCGGCCCGTGCTCTGCGCGACGGCGATCCGGTGCCTCAGCGCACGCCGGGTGGTGGGGAGCAGTTCACGGTCCTCGGCAAGCTCATCCATGATCGGATGCTACGTGTTGGCCATGTCCACGAAGCGCGAATAGTGGCCCTGGAAGGCCACGGTGATCGTCGCGGTGGGACCGTTTCGGTGCTTGGCCACGATCAGGTCGGCCTCACCGGCGCGGGGGGACTCCTTCTCGTAGGCGTCCTCGCGGTGCAGCAGGATCACCATGTCGGCGTCCTGCTCGATCGAGCCGGACTCACGCAGGTCGGAGACCATCGGCTTCTTGTCGGTTCGCTGCTCCGGACCACGGTTCAGCTGGGAGAGCGCGATCACCGGGACCTCGAGCTCCTTCGCCAGCAGCTTGAGGTTTCGGGACATGTCCGAGACCTCCTGCTGACGGCTCTCGGGTCGGCGCGAGCCGCCCGACTGCATCAGCTGGAGGTAGTCGATGACCACGAGCGAAAGGTCGTTGCGCTGCTTGAGCCGGCGGCACTTGGCCCGGATCTCCATCATCGACAGGTTGGGGGAATCGTCGATGTAGAGGGGGGCGGCGGAGACGTCCGGCATCCGGCGGGCCAACCGGGTCCAGTCGTCGTCCGTCATCGTGCCCGACCGCATGTGGTGCAGCGCCACCCTGGCCTCCGCCGAGAGGAGGCGCATGGCGATCTCGTTGCGCCCCATTTCGAGGGAGAAGATCACGCTGGGCAGGTTGCTCTTGATGGAGCAGGCCCGGGCGAAGTCCAGCGCGAGAGTGGACTTACCCATGGCCGGACGGGCCGCGATGACGATCATCTGGCCCGGGTGCAGGCCGTTGGTCAGCGAGTCCAGGTCGGTGAAGCCGGTGGGGACGCCCGACATCTGCCCGCTGCGCGAGCCGATCGCCTCGATCTCGTCGAGGGCGCCCTCCATGATGTCGCCCAGCGGCAGGTAGTCCTCGGAGGTCCGCTGCTCGGTGACGGCGTAGATCTCGGCCTGGGCGCTGTTGACGATCTCGTCGACGTCGCCGTCGGCCGCGTATCCCATCTGCGTGATCTTCGTGCCGGCGGCGACCAGGCGGCGCAGGACGGCCCTCTCGTGGACGATCTCCGCGTAGTACTCCGCGTTCGCCGCCGTCGGCACCGACTGGACGAGGGTGTGCAGGTACGAGGCTCCGCCGACCTTGCTGATCTCGCCGCGTCGCGTCAGTTCGGCGCCGACGGTGATCGGGTCGGCCGGCTCGCCCTTGGCGTACAGGTCGAGGATGGCCTGGTAGATCGTCTCGTGCGACGGCCGGTAGAAGTCGTGGCCCTTGATGACCTCGACGACGTCGGCGATGGCGTCCTTGGAGAGCAGCATGCCGCCGAGCACCGACTGCTCGGCGTCGAGGTCCTGCGGAGGGACTCGCTCGAAGCCGCCGCCACCGTCCCAGGAGCCGCCCTCGCGACCCCGGTCGTGCTGCTCGTCGCCGCGGCCCCGGCCCTCGCTGTTACGGCGCGGACGGGCGGGCAGACGGTCACTTGGACCGCTGTCGGCCCAGGGGTCGTCCATGGGCTCGGGCATGCTCACCGGGCCGCCTCCTCCCGTCCGCAACGCGGACCTCGCCGTGCGACTCTTTCTACGACACGGCTCTGACATTTGGGGCACCCGAATCGGCTGTCGGCGAGTCGGGCAACGCACCACGGTAGGGCCGGGAGCGGCGTCAGCCAATCTTGTTATCCACAGGCTCTGTGGATGAGATGTGGATGACGGCGCCAATGCTGTGGGTAACTCCCCGGAAGCTGTGCACGGACCGGGGGACGACGCTGTGGACAAAATCACCCGGGGCACCCCATTACCCCGTCTGACCTGGGGTTTCCTCTTCCACCGACGGCGGGCGCGAAATTTGTTCGCCGCGCTCTCGAGAACGCCTCCAACGAGGCGGGGAGAACCCGCAAGTCAGCGCGTCGGTAAGGATCCAGATGGTGTTGCGTCCATTACCTGTGGAAGATTAGATTGGTCGCATGACACAGGCCCTCGCAGCACCCACGGCGGGGCCGAGACGGCACGACCGAGAGATCTTCGCTCTCGCTGTCCCCGCCTTCGGCGCCCTCGTCGCCGAGCCCCTCTTCGTGATGGCCGACAGCGCCATCGTGGGACACCTCGGCACCCCCCAGCTGGCCGGCCTCGGCATCGCCGCCGCCCTGCTCACCACCGCCGTGAGCGTGTTCGTCTTCCTCGCCTACGCCACCACCGCGGCCGTCTCCCGCCGGGTCGGCGCGGGAGACCTGCAGGCGGCCATCCGGCAGGGCATGGACGGCATCTGGCTGGCTCTGCTGCTCGGCGTGGCCGTCATCGCCGTGGTGCTGCCCTCCGCACCCTCGTTGATCTCCCTCTTCGGCGCGTCCGACAGCGTCGCCCCGCACGCGATCACCTATCTGCGCATCTCCGCGCTCGGCATCCCCGCGATGCTCGTGGTCCTGGCGGCCACCGGGGTGATCCGCGGCCTCCAGGACACCCGTACACCGCTCTACGTAGCGATTGGCGGCTTCGCCCTCAACGCGGGACTGAACGTCGCGCTCGTCTACGGTGCGGGCCTCGGCATCGCCGGCTCCGCCTGGGGCACGGTCCTCGCCCAGTGCGCCATGGCGGCCGCCTACCTCGTCGTGGTCGTGCGCGGGGCCCGACGGCACGGCGCCTCCCTGCGTCCCGACACCGCCGGGATACGCGCCTGCGCCCAGGCCGGGGCTCCGCTGCTGGTCCGCACCCTGTCCCTGCGCGCCATCCTGATGATCGCGACCGCCGTGGCCGCCCGGCTCGGCGACGCCGACATCGCGGCCCACCAGATCCTGCTCTCCCTGTGGAGCCTGCTCGCCTTCGCCTTGGACGCCATCGCGATCGCCGGGCAGGCGATCATCGGCCGCTACCTGGGCTCGGGCGATACGGACGGTGCAAAGGCGGTCTGCCGCCGGATGGTGCAGTGGGGCATCGCAACGGGCATCGTGCTCGGTCTGCTGGTGGTCCTGGCCCGCCCGGTCTTCATCCCGCTGTTCACCAGCGACCCGGCCGTCGAGAACGCCCTGCTGCCCGCCCTGCTGGTGGTGGCCCTTGCCCAGCCCGTGTCCGGCATCGTCTTCGTACTGGACGGAGTCCTGATGGGCGCGGGCGACGGCCGCTACCTGGCCAGGGCCATGCTCGTGACGCTTGCCGCCTTCACCCCGGTCGCGCTGCTCGTCCCGGCCCTGGGCGGCGGGCTGACGATGCTCTGGTGGGCCATGACCCTGATGATGCTGGTCCGGATGCTCACCCTTCAGCTGCGAGCCCGTTCCGGCCGATGGGCGATCGCGGGAGCCACCCGGTAGGTGTTTCACGTGAAACACCGCCCCGGCGTCGTCGTGTTTCACGTGAAACACCGCCTGCCGATCCGGCCCGGAGGGCCCAGGAAACGGCGAAGGGCCGCACCCCATCGGGGTGCGGCCCTTCACGTGCAGCCCTTAGGCGGCGATGACCTCGATGCCCACGTTCGCGGCCACGTCGGCGTGCAGACGCACGGAGACCTGGTACGAACCGAGGGTCTTGATCGGGGAGCCCAGCTCAACGCGGCGCTTGTCGACCTTCGGGCCACCGGAAGCCTCGATCGCCGTGGCGATGTCGGCCGGGGTCACGGAACCGAAGAGACGACCGGCGTCACCCGCGCGGGTGGCCAGACGGACCTTTACGCCCTCGAGCTTGGCCTTGACCTCGTTGGCCTGCTCGATGGTCGCGATCTCGTGGATCTTGCGGGCGCGGCGGATCTGCGCCACGTCCTTCTCGCCACCCTTGGTCCAGCGGATCGCGAAACCACGCGGGACCAGGTAGTTGCGAGCGTAGCCGTCCTTGACGTCGACGACATCGCCGGCGGCACCGAGGCCAGAGACCTCGTGGGTCAGGATGATCTTCATTAGTCGGTCACCCTTTCCTTATCGCGCGGTGGACGTGTAGGGCAGCAGCGCCATCTCACGGCTGTTCTTCACGGCCGTGGCGACGTCACGCTGGTGCTGCGTGCAGTTGCCGGTAACGCGGCGGGCACGGATCTTGCCGCGGTCGGAAATGAACTTCCGCAGCATGTTCGTGTCCTTGTAGTCCACGTAAGCGGTCTTGTCCTTGCAGAACGCGCAGACCTTCTTCTTAGGCTTGCGCACAGGCGGCTTCGCCATTGTGTCTCTCCTGTGTGATCAAGAAGTTTGGATGGAGCTGCCCTAGAAGGGCGGCTCGTCCGAGTAGCCACCGCCGGAGCCGCCGGAGCTTCCGCCCCAACCGCCCCCGCCGCCGCCCTGCTGCTGGCCACCGGCCGGCGCGCTGGACGCCCACGGGTCGTCGGAGGGAGCTCCGCCGCCCTGCTGGCCGCCGCCGCTGGGGGCTCCGCCCCAGCCACCGCCGCCACCCTGCTGCTGACCGCCGCCGCCGTATCCGCCCTGGCCACCGCGACCGGTGGTCTTGGCGACCTTGGCCGTGGCGTTCTTCAGGCTGGGGCCGACTTCCTCGACGTCCAGCTCGTAGACCGTGCGCTTGACACCCTCACGGTCCTCGTACGACCGCTGCCTCAGCCGGCCCTGCACGATGACGCGCATGCCTCGCTGGAGGGACTCGGCGACGTTCTCCGCCGCCTGCCGCCACACCGAGCAGGTCAGGAACAGGCTCTCGCCGTCCTTCCACTCATTGGTCTGACGGTCGAAGGTGCGGGGGGTGGACGCGACACGGAACTTCGCGACCGCCGCACCCGAGGGGGTGAAGCGCAGCTCGGGGTCGTCGACGAGATTGCCGACGACCGTGATGACGGTCTCGCCTGCCATGGATGAACCTCTCGGCGGGGATTGCTGCTGGGCTGCTGTGCTACTCGATCCCGATTACCGCTGAACCGAAGTTCAGTGGGTCTCGGGGCGAAGGACCTTGGTCCGGAGAACCGACTCGTTCAGGTTCATCTGTCGGTCAAGCTCCTTGACGACCGCAGGCTCGGCCTGAAGGTCGATGACCGAGTAGATGCCCTCGGGCTTCTTCTTGATCTCGTAAGCGAGACGACGACGGCCCCAGGTGTCGACCTTCTCGACCTTTCCGTTGCCCTCACGGACGACGGAGAGGAAGTTCTCGATCAGCGGGGAGACAGCGCGCTCCTCGAGATCGGGGTCGAGGATGACCATCACTTCGTAGTGACGCATGTGGAACCCACCTCCTTTGGACTCAGCGGCCACGGTCGTTCCGTGGCAGGAGGGTCGTGATGCGTGAGCACGGCGTCCGCAGAGCAGACACCGCGCAGCTGTACAGACTACCTGCTCGCGTCCTTCCGGTTGAAATCCGGCAGGAGAGGGCCACAATCTGTATCCATCGGGTGTGCTCGGTGCTATGCCCCCGGCCCCCTGCCGGAGGCAGCCCGCAGCACCGCCAGCTTCAGCCAGGAGGTGCCTTCCGATGGCACAGGCAATGCGGCCCCCTCAGATCTCCCTGCTCTCCACCGACGGAAAGCCCCACCCGCTGCAGGACACCCTGATGGCGGTCACTCTGACCCTCGGCGCCGTGGCGTTCATCACGGCCTTCTTCCACAACCTGCACCTGATCAGCTCGTGGGCCGGGCTGATCGGAATCCTGACGGGCGCGTACGGACAGTTCGTCTCCGTCACGACACGCGAGCGCTTCGCCCTGATCATCGGCCTTGGCGCGTCTGCCATCGGCTTCTACCTCGGCATGTTCCACGGCGGCCTCTTCGGGGGCTGACCGGGCTGCCCGGGACACCTCCTCGGCAGGGCGCCGGCCACACTCCGGCCCGGGCCCACGGCCCGTCCCCCAGAAGGGTGGCGCCCCTGTCGCAGTAGGCTTCGCGGCATAGCCAGCGAAGCCGCCGAGGAGACGCCCCGCATGAGCCTGTCCCTGAGGACCATCAGCCGAGAGCAGCATCTGGGATACCTCCAGAGCCTGCCCTCGGCGAGCCACTGCCAGGTCCCGGCGTGGGCCGACGTGAAGAACGAGTGGCGTTCCGAGAACCTCGGTTGGTTCAACGAGTCCGAGGAACTCGTCGGAGCGGCACTCGTGTTGTACCGGCAGCTGCCCAAGGTGAAGCGCTACCTCGCGTACCTCCCCGAGGGGCCGGTCATCAACTGGTACGCCCCGAACCTGGAGGAGTGGCTCCAGCCGATGCTGGCCCACCTCAAGCAGCAGGGCGCCTTCACGGTGAAGATGGGCCCGCCCGTCGTCATCCGCCGCTGGAACTCGGCCGCCATCAAGGCCGGCATCCAGGACCCGAACGTGAAGCGTCTGCGCGACGTGGAGGCCTCGGTCATCGAGCCGCGCGCCTTCGAGGTGTCCGACAAGCTGCGCCGCATGGGCTGGCAGCAGGCCGAGGACGGCGGCGCCGGCTTCGGCGACGTCCAGCCCCGCTACGTCTTCCAGGTCCCGCTGGCCAACCGCTCGCTGGACGACGTCCTCAAGGGCTTCAACCAGCTGTGGCGCCGCAACATCAAGAAGGCCGAGAAGGCCGGCGTCGAGGTCGTCCAAGGCGGCTACGACGACCTGCCGACCTGGCAGCACCTCTACGAGATCACGGCCGAGCGCGACAAGTTCCGCCCGCGCCCCCTCAGCTACTTCCAGCGCCAGTGGACGGCCCTCAACTCCGAGGACCCCAACCGGATGCGCCTGTACATCGCCACGCACGAGGGAGAGCCGCTGGCCGCCGCCACGATGCTCACCGTCGGCCAGCACGTCTGGTACTCCTACGGCGCCTCCGCGAACCACAAGCGTGAGGTCCGGCCCTCGAACGCGATGCAGTGGCGCATGCTGCGCGACGCGTACGCACTCGGTGCGAGCGTCTACGACCTGCGCGGAATTTCTGACACGCTGGACGAGAACGACCACCTGTTCGGTTTGATCCAGTTCAAGGTCGGTACGGGCGGCGAAGCCGTGGAGTACGTCGGCGAATGGGACTTCCCGCTGAACAAGGTGCTGCACAAGGCGCTCGACATCTACATGTCGCGGCGCTGACCCCGATCCACCCGCTTTCCCCCACACAGTTCCGCTGCCCCGCGCAGCTTCCCAGGAGAGGTCCCGGACGGGCATGGCGCTCACGCTCTACGTCGACACCGCGCGCTGGCGTGCGCACCAGAAGCAGGTCCAGGACCAGTTCCCCGGGATGATCCCGGTCTGCAAGGGCAACGGTTACGGCTTCGGCCACGAGCGGCTGTGCGAGGAGGCGACCCGGATGGGCGCCGACGTACTCGCCGTCGGCACGACGTACGAGGCCGCCAGCATCAAGGACCTGTTCGGCGGCGACCTGCTCGTCCTCACCCCGTTCCGCCGGGGCGAGGAGCCGGTGCCGCTGCCGGACCGGGTCATCCGCTCGGTTTCCTCGCTGGACGGGGTCCGCAGCCTGGTCGGCGCCCGTGTGGTCATCGAGTGCATGAGCTCGATGCGCCGCCACGGAATCTCCGAGCAGGACCTGGGCCAGCTGCACGGCGCGATCGAGGACGTACGGCTGGAGGGCTTCGCCCTGCACCTGCCGCTGGACCGGCCCGACGGCTCGGACGCCGTGGAGGAGGTCATCGGCTGGATGGACCGGCTGCGCGCGGCCCGGCTGCCGCTGCACACCATGTTCGTCAGCCACCTGCGGGCCGAGGAGCTGTCACGGCTCCAGCAGCAGTTCCCGCAGACCCGCTTCCGGGCCCGGATCGGCACCCGGCTGTGGCTGGGCGACCACGAGGCGACCCAGTACCGCGGCTCGGTGCTCGACGTCACGCGCGTGGCCAAGGGAGACCGCTTCGGGTACCGCCAGCAGAAGGCCGCGTCCGACGGCTGGCTGGTCGTGGTCGCCGGCGGTACCTCGCACGGTGTGGGCCTGGAGGCCCCGAAGGCGCTGCACGGTGTGATGCCGCGGGCCAAGGGCGTCGCCCGGGCGGGTCTGGCCACGGTCAACCGGAACCTGTCGCCGTTCGTGTGGGCGGGCAAGCAGCGCTGGTTCGCCGAGCCGCCGCACATGCAGGTCTCGATCCTGTTCGTGCCCGCCGACGCGACCGAGCCGAAGGTCGGCGACGAGCTGGTGGCGCACCTGCGCCACACCACCACGCAGTTCGACCGGGTACTCGACGCCTGAGCCGTCCCGGTCAGTCCCTGGGGCCGGCGCCCCAGTCGACCCGCTGTCCCTCCGAGGGCGTCGCGTACCGCGGCGCCCTCGCTGCGTCCGACAGCACGAACACGTCCTCGGCCCCGTCCAGGACGCCCCCGGAGGGGTCGTCCGAGCCGTCCTGGCGGACGACGTCGCGCTCCGGGAGGAGGATGTCGCGGACGATGACGGCGCACAGGTAGAGCGTGGTCAGCAGGTGGGCGGCGATCGCCAGCTGGTAGCCCTCCACGGGCAGGCCCTGGTGCTTGTCCCCGCTGTTGATGTAGGCGAGGTAGAACCAGATCCCGAGGAAGTAGGCGACCTCGCCGGCCTGCCAGATCAGGAAGTCCCGCCAGCGCGGCCGGGCCAGCGCGGCGAGCGGGATGAGCCACAGCACGTACTGCGGTGAGTAGACCTTGTTGCAGAGGATGAAGGCGGCGACGACCAGGAAGGCCAGCTGGGCGAAGCGGGGGCGGCGGGGGGCGGTCAGGGTGAGCAGCCCGATGGCCCCGCAGAGCAGGAGCGTCAGCCCGGTCGCGTAGGTGTTGGCGTCGTGCAGCGGGTTGCCCGAGCGCTGGGAGATCAGCAGCCATACGGAACCGAAGTCGATGGGCCGCTCCTGGCTGAAGGTGTAGAACTTCGTCCAGCCCTCCCAGGCGAAGAGCATCACGGGAAGGTTCACCGTGATCCAGGCCAGGGCCGCTCCCACGGTGGCCAGGCCGAATTCGCGCCACTTGCCGGCCCGCCAGCAGAGCACGAACAGGACCCCGAGCAGCAGCACGGGGTACAGCTTGGCGGCGGTGGCCAGGCCGATGAAGACGCCGAAGAGGACCGTGCGCCCACGGGACCACATGAGCATCCCGGCCGCGGTCAGGGCGATGGCCAGCAGGTCCCAGTTGATCGTCGCCGTCAGGGCGAAGGCGGGCGCCAGGGCGAAGAGCAGGGCGTCCCAGGGCCGGCGGCGGTGGGTGCGGGCGACGCACACGGCGATGACCGCCGCGCAGGCCATCAGCATGCCCGCGTTGACCATCCAGTACATCTGCTCGCGGTGCTGCATGGAGCCGCTGCCGGGGGTCAGCCAGGAGGCGATCTCCATGAAGAGCCCGGTGAGCACCGGGTACTCCAGGTACTCCATGTCGCCGGGCAGCCGGTCGAAGTAGGGCGTCAGGTTGTCGGCGAAGCCGCGGACCGCGTACAGGTGCGGGATGTCGGAGTAGCAGGCGTGGGTGTACTGCGAGGAAGCCCCGCGGAACCACGCCCAGTCGTAGCAGGGCAGCTTCTGCACCATGCCGAGGGCGAACATTCCGATGGCGATGAGGGCCACGACGCGCACCGGTCCCAGCCAGTGTCCGCCGAGCCGGGCGTAGCGGCCGAGCGGGCCGCCGATGAGCTCACTGCCGGCTGCGGCGACCTCGTCCTGCTGCGTGGGCAGTACGGGGCGGTCCTCGTGCACCTTCGTCATGGGGCTCATCCTGCCGTACGGGGCCGGGCACGGGGGAAGGCCGCCGCACAGTCCGTGCGACGGCCTTCCTGGGTCACGGGGGCGGTGGAGCGGGTCAGTCCGGCACGGTGCTGCCGGTGGTCCCTCCGGTCAGGCCGCCCGGGCGGCCCGGTCTGCCGCTGGGCGACGGGGACGGAGATCCGCTGGGCCCGCCGATGACGCCGGAGTTGGTGCCGGTGTTCGTGCCCTCGTTGGTGCCGCCGCGCGTGGTGTCCGGGTCGCAGTACAGCTCCCACGGCTTGCACGGCCGGCCGCCGCCCTTGGAGGGCGACGGGGACGGCGGCGGGGAGCTCGGCGGGATCGACGACGGGGACGGGGACGGCGTCACGGGTGCCACCGGGGTGGGGGAGGGGGCGCCGGCGGAGTCGGCCGTGACGCCGATGTCCTCGGCCTCGGGGAACTCGGTGACCGGCTTGCCCTTGAGGGCCTCGCCCATGTACTCGGTCCAGATCTCGGCCGGGATGTCACCACCGTGGAGGGAGGGGATGTCGCCCACGCCCTTCATGGAGATGAGCTTCTTCTCCGCCGAGTTGGGGTCGGTGCGGAAGAGGACCACGGAGGTGGACAGCTCCGGGGTGTAGCCGACGAACCACGCCGACTTGTTCTCGTCCGTGGTACCGGTCTTGCCCGCGGCGGGCCGGCCCAGCTTCTTGGCCTTCTTGCCGGTGCCGTTCTCGACGACGTTCTCCAGCACCTTGGTGATGTTGTCCGCGACCGCGTTGTCCATGGCCCGCTGGTCCTTGGGGGCCTCGAAGCCGGACAGCTTCTCTCCGTTCTTCTCGACCGCGATCACGGAGTACGGCTCGCGGTGCATGCCGGAGGCGGCGAAGGTCGCGTACGAGTCGGCCATGCGGATGGCGCTGGGGGTCGAGGTGCCCAGGGCGAAGGAGGCGTCGGTGTTCGGGTTGATCGACTCCTCGAGGATGCCCGTGGACTTCGCCACGTTGCGGACCTTCTCGTGGCCGACGTCGAAGACGAGCTGGGCGAACGGGACGTTGATGGACTTCTCCATCGCCTCGTTGAGGGTCACGTACCCGAAGGCCGTGGGGCTCTCGTTCTTCTGCCGGAAGGGGTTGCCCGAGGCGTCGCGCAGCGGCTTGCCCTCACGGTTGTTGATCACGGTGAGGTCGTTGGCCTGGTACTTGCTGTCGACCGAGATGCCCTTGCCGTTGGAGTTCTGGGTGCCGTACTCCATGGCCGCCGCCAGCACGTACGGCTTCCAGGTCGAGCCGACCGGCACGCCGCTGGTGTTGGCGTTGTTGCTGAAGTACTTCTGGTCCCAGCCGGGGCCGCCGTACAGGGCGACGAGCGCGCCGGTCTTGACGTCCACGGAGGCGGCGCCGAACTGTACGAAGGTGTCGGTCTCGGGGCGCTTCTTCTCGTCGATCAGCCCGGCTCGGATGTCCTCGACCGCCTTGGACATGGCGTCCACCTTCGGCTTCTCGAAGGTGGTCTTGATCCGGTAGCCGCCCAGGGCCATCTGCTCGGCGGTGATGCCCTTGGTCTTCATCACGTACGCCTTGGCCGTGTCGACCAGGTAGCCGATCTGGCCGGTCATACCGCGGGCCTGCTCCGACTCGACGCGCGCGGGGAAGTCCTTGTACTTCGCCCGCTCCGCCGCCTCCATGCGGCCCACCTCGACCTCGCGGTCCAGCACCCAGGCCCAGCGCTTCCTGGCGCGGTCCTCGTTGAGGGCGGGGGTGGCGGCGGCGCCGATGCCGCCGTCCGGGTTGTAGAGGTTGGGGCCCTTCAGCACGGCGGCCAGGAAGGCGCACTCGGAGGGGTTCAGGTCCTGGCTGTCCTTGCCGAAGTAGGCGCGGGCCGCGGCCTGGATGCCGTAGGCGTCCCGTCCGTAGTAGGCGGTGTTCAGGTACCCGGCGAGGACGGTGTCCTTCTCCTCGCTGACACCGAGCCTTATCGCGATGAACAGCTCGGTGACCTTCCGCTTGAGCGTCTGGTCGGAGTCAAGGTAGGTGTTCTTCACGTACTGCTGGGTGATGGTCGAGCCGCCCTGGGTGGATCCGCCCGTGCCCATGTTCCAGACGGCGCGGGCGATACCCATCGGGTCCACGCCCTTGTCCGTCTCGAAGGACTCGTTCTCCGCCGCGATCACGGCGTCCCTCATCGACCGGGGAATGCTGGAGATGGGGACGATCTGGCGGTTCATCGAACCGCCCGTCGCCACCATCTGGCTGCCGTCGGCCCAGTAGAAGACGTTGTTCTGCGCCTTGGCCGCCTTGTTCGGGTCCGGCGTGCTCACCATGGCGATGCCGATGCCGGCACCGGCGATGATGACCGCGAAGAATCCGAGGGCGGTGCCGGAGACCAGCTTCCAGGAAGGCACGAAGCGCTTCCAGCCGTCCCGGTCGGAGCGCGGGTAGTTGATGAGCCGCTTGTCCGGGCGGCTGGCGCCGCGCGCACTCCCCGCTGCGCCTCTGCCACGGCCCGCGGGCCCTCTCTGCGCCGCCCGGCGGGCGTCGGCGCGACTGCCCTGGCCGGGCTGCTGTGCGTACGGGCCGCTGTGTGACGCCGTGGGGACGTCACGTCCGGCCGGGGCACCCCTGCCGGGGCGCTGCTGGGCGGCGCGGCGGGCGGAGGCCCGCCCCCCGCCCTGGGGCTGCGGCGGTTTGCGGCGGTGCTCGCTCATCGAACGACTACTCCTCGGGCAGGCGAGTGGCCTGGAAGCGGCAGATGAATTCCGGTTCCCCCCGGTGTCATGGCGCACAGACTACGCACGGTCAAAACGCGCCCAGTGCCGAAGTTCACCCCAAATCAGGCAACCTGCCTGGTGCGAATCGGTGATGTGATGCCGGTCACCATGTCTCCCCTTGTCGATGAAGGCGGCCCGTTCTATCGTCTGGATGTATCGAGTCGATACATCAGCTCGACATAAAGACTCAGGGGTGGAGGAGAGGCGGGCGGATGAGCAGACGCTCAGGCATCCTCGAGTTCGCCGTCCTCGGCCTGCTCCGCGAATCCCCCATGCACGGCTATGAGCTGCGCAAGCGGCTCAACACCTCGCTGGGAGTGTTCAGAGCCTTCAGCTACGGGACGCTCTACCCCTGCCTCAAGACGCTCGTCGCCAACGGCTGGTTGATCGAAGAACCGGGCAACGCCCCGGAAGACGCTCTCGCCGCTTCACTCGCAGGGCGCCGCGCCAAGATCGTCTACCGGTTGACGGCCGCGGGTAAGGAGCACTTCGAGGAGCTCCTCTCCCACACGGGCCCCGAGACCTGGGAGGACGAGTCCTTCGCCGCCCGCTTCGCCTTCTTCGGCCAGACCGAACGAGACGTGCGGATGCGGGTACTGGAGGGCCGCCGCAGCCGGCTGGAGGAGCGCCTGGAGAAGATGCGCGCTTCACTCGCCCGAACGCGGGAGCGCCTCGACGACTACACGCTTGAGCTGCAGCGGCACGGCATGGAGTCCGTGGAGCGCGAAGTGCGCTGGCTGAACGAGCTCATCGAGAGTGAGCGGGCGGGACGGGATCGGAGACGATCAGGTCCGTCCGACGAAACCGAAAAATGAGGACTGCATCTTGCAGGCCTTGTCCGAGAACAAACAGGGAGCAACCGGAATGGGTTCGGTTCGCGTAGCCATCGTCGGCGTGGGCAACTGCGCCGCCTCGCTGGTGCAGGGCGTCGAGTACTACAAGGACGCCGACCCGGCGTCCAAGGTCCCCGGGCTGATGCACGTCCAGTTCGGCGACTACCACGTGCGTGACATCGAGTTCGTCGCCGCGTTCGACGTCGACGCGAAGAAGGTCGGCCTCGACCTTTCGGACGCCATCGGCGCCAGCGAGAACAACACCATCAAGATCTGCGACGTCCCGAACGCCGGTGTCACCGTTCAGCGCGGCCACACCTACGACGGTCTGGGCAAGTACTACCGCATGACGATCGAGGAGTCCGCCGAGGCTCCGGTCGACGTGGTCCAGATCCTCAAGGACCGCCAGGTCGACGTCCTGATCTGCTACCTCCCCGTCGGCTCCGAGGACGCTGCGAAGTTCTACGCGCAGTGCGCCATCGACGCCAAGGTCGCCTTCGTCAACGCCCTCCCGGTCTTCATCGCCGGCACCAAGGAGTGGGCCGACAAGTTCACCGAGGCCGGTGTCCCGATCGTCGGCGACGACATCAAGTCGCAGGTCGGCGCCACCATCACGCACCGCGTGATGGCGAAGCTGTTCGAGGACCGCGGTGTCCGTCTTGAGCGCACCATGCAGCTCAACGTCGGCGGCAACATGGACTTCAAGAACATGCTCGAGCGCGACCGCCTCGAGTCGAAGAAGATCTCCAAGACGCAGGCCGTCACCTCGCAGATCCCCGACCGTGAGCTCGGCGAGAAGAACGTCCACATCGGCCCGTCCGACTACGTCGCGTGGCTCGACGACCGCAAGTGGGCCTACGTCCGCCTTGAGGGCCGCGCGTTCGGCGACGTCCCGCTGAACCTCGAGTACAAGCTCGAGGTGTGGGACTCCCCGAACTCCGCCGGTGTCATCATCGACGCCCTGCGCGCCGCGAAGATCGCCAAGGACCGCGGTATCGGCGGCCCGATCCTGTCGGCGTCCAGCTACTTCATGAAGTCCCCGCCGGTCCAGTACTTCGACGACGAGGCCCTGGCCAACGTCGAGAAGTTCATCAAGGGCGAGGTCGAGCGCTAGTCGAAGCCACCGAGTCCGGTCGACACCTGGACTTCGGCTGTTCTTCCGCGGAGGGTCCCCGGGCAATGTGCCCGGGGACCCTCCGCGTATGTGACCCTTTCCCTCATGCCTGTCGTACGTGATCTGCGCGTACTCCTGCGCCTGAGGGACTTCCGCAACCTGCTCGCCGTACGGCTGCTCTCCCAGGCGGCGGACGGCGTGTACCAGGTCGCGCTCGCCACCTATGTCGTCTTCTCCCCCGAGAAACAGACCTCCCCGGCGGCCATCGCCTCGGCCATGGCGGTACTGCTGCTGCCCTACTCGGTGATCGGCCCCTTCGCCGGGGTACTGCTGGACCGCTGGCGCCGCCGTCAGGTCTTCCTCTACGGCAACCTGCTGCGGGCCTTCCTCGCCTGCATCACCGCCGTGCTGATCGTCGCGCACGTGCCCGACTGGCTGTTCTACGCCTCGGCGCTGTCCGTGACCGCGGTCAACCGCTTCGTACTGGCCGGCCTGGCCGCCTCACTGCCCCGCGTCGTCGGAGCCGATCAGCTGGTCACCGCGAACGCGCTCTCCCCCACCGCGGGCACTCTCGCGGCCGTGGCCGGCGGCGGGCTGGCCTTCCTCGTCCGGCTGCTCGCCTCCGGCTCCAACGCCCTCGTCGTGCTGCTCGGAGCCTGTCTCTACCTGTGCGCGGCTCTGGTCTCGCTACGCCTGGCCATCGGGCTGCTGGGCCCCGACCACTCCGCGGGACAGGTCCATCCCTCGCCGGCCGAAGGCATCGCCCTCACCGTGCGGGGCATGGCCGAAGGCCTCCGGCACCTCGCCGCCCGGCGCCGGGCGGCCCGGGCCCTCGCCGCGATGACCATGATGAGGTTCTGCTACGGGGCCCTGTTCGTCATGCTGCTGATGCTCTGCCGCTACGCCTGGTCGGACACCGAGGCCGAGGGACTCGCCCTCCTGGGCATCGCGGTCGGCGCCTCGGGGGCCGGATTCTTCGCGGCCGCCGTCGTGACCCCGTGGATGGTGGGCCGACTGGGCACCCTCGGCTGGATCACCGCCTGCGCCGCCGGCTCCGCCGTCCTCGTGCCCGCCCTGGGCTTGTTCTTCGCCCCGGGGCCGATGCTGGTCGCCGCGTTCGTCCTCGGCCTCGCCACTCAGGGCGCCAAGATCTCCACCGATACCGAAGTGCAGTCCCAGGTGGACGACGACTACCGCGGCCGGGTGTTCTCGGTCTACGACGTGCTCTTCAACGTCGCTTTCGTCGGGGCGGCGGCGGTGTCCGCCCTCATGCTCCCCGCCGACGGCCAGTCCGTGGTCCTGCTCGTCTGCGTGTCCGCCCTCTACGCCCTGACCGCCGTGCTGCTCGGCCGGCGCAGCCGATGTTTCACGTGAAACATCGCTCCTCCCCGGGCGGCGGGTGCCGATGTTTCACGTGAAACATCGGCACCCGCGCTCGCAGGTCAGGCCTGGGCCGCCCACCACTCCTTGAGGGCGATCACAGCGGCGTCGTGCCCCATCGGGCCGTTCTCGAGCCGCATCTCCAGCAGGAAGGCGTAGGCCCTGCCGATCACCGGCCCCGGGCCGACGTCCAGGACGCGCATGATCTCGTTGCCGTCCAGGTCGGGCCGGATCGCGTCCAGCTCCTCTTGCTCCTGCAGCTGTGCGATGCGCTGCTCAAGACCGTCGTAGGTGCGGGAGAGCGCGTTGGCCTTGCGCTTGTTGCGGGTGGTGCAGTCGGACCGGGTGAGCTTGTGCAGGCGGTCCAGCAGCGGCCCGGCGTCACGGACGTAGCGCCGCACCGCGGAGTCGGTCCATTCCCCGTCCCCGTAGCCGTGGAAGCGCAGGTGCAGCTCGACCAGCCGGGACACGTCCTTGATCATGTCGTTGGAGTACTTCAGCGCGGTCAGCCGCTTCTTGGTCATCTTCGCGCCCACCACCTCGTGGTGGTGGAAGGAGACCCGGCCGTCGCTCTCGAAGCGGCGGGTGCGGGGCTTGCCGATGTCGTGCAGCAGGGCGGCGAGCCGCAGCACGAGGTCCGGGCCGTCCTCCTCCAGCGCGATCGCCTGCTCCAGCACGATCAGCGAGTGGTCGTAGACGTCCTTGTGCCGGTGGTGCTCGTCACTCTCCAGGCGCAGCGCGGGCAGCTCGGGCAGCACCCGGTCGGCCAGCCCGGTGTCCACCAGCAGTCCCAGACCCCGGCGCGGGTTGGCGGAAAGGATCAGCTTGTTCAGCTCGCCCTGGACCCGCTCCGCGGAGACGATCTCGATCCGCTCGGACATCGCCTTCATCGCCGCCACGACCTCCGGGGCGACCTCGAAGTCCAGCTGCGCCGCGAAGCGCGCAGCACGCAGCATCCGCAGGGGATCGTCGGAGAAGGAGTCCTCGGGGGTTCCGGGGGTGCGCAGCACGCCGGCGGCCAGATCCTCCAGGCCACCGTGCGGGTCGATGAACTCCTGCTCGGGAAGGGCCAGGGCCATGGCGTTGACCGTGAAGTCACGGCGCACGAGGTCTTCGTCGATCGAGTCGCCGTAGGAGACCTCCGGCTTGCGCGACGTGCGGTCGTAGGCCTCCGAGCGGTAGGTCGTCACCTCGATCTGGAAGTTCCGGACGGCGCCTGCGACGCGCGCGTTCTTCTGGGCCCCCACGGTGCCGAAGGCGATGCCGACGTCCCAGACCGAGTCGGCCCACGGCCGGACGATCTTCAGAACGTCCTCGGGGCGGGCGTCGGTGGTGAAGTCGAGATCGTTGCCGAGACGCCCGAGCAGCGCATCGCGGACGGACCCGCCGACCAGGGCGAGGCGGAAGCCCGCCTCCTGGAACCGGCGGCCGAGCTCGTCGGCGACAGGAGCGACCTGCAGCAGTTCACTGACCGCGCGGCGCTGCACCTGACTCAGGGCACTGGGGTTGTCTTCGTTGGCGTTCGGCACAACTGAAAAGGGTACGTGCCCGGCCCACCAGGGACCGCCCCGTTTATCGGCGACCCCGGTACGCGGCCGCCGCGGGGCTGAGCCGATCATGTGGAGCAAGGTGCGGCACTCGCACACAGCGCACCTCGTTACCATTCGTGGACGCACAAAAGACGACCACTGACACTTCTAGGGACGGGCTAGCGCGTGGCCGAGGCGGCAGACATCCAAGGGGCGTCCCCCGCCCCTGTCCGGCGCCGATGGCTGCGGCGCGCGATCGTCCTGCTCGCCGGGACCCCCGTGCTGGCCGCGCTCGTCTATGCCCCCGCCCCGCAGGCCGAGGCCGCCCAGGCCTCCTCCGTCGACGTCCAGCTGGTCTCCATGGCACCCAGCGCCCCGGTGAAGGGCGACACCCTCACCATCGAGGGCACCGTGGTCAACACCGGCTCCGAGACGATCACCGATGCCCACGTCGGCCTGCGGGTCGGGCCCGCGCTCACGGACCGGTCGTCCATCGACGAGACGGCGGAACGCAACGGCTTCCGGGCCGGCACCGATCCCGGCGAGATCGACCCCGCGTACGCGGTGAAGATCGACTCCCTGCCGTCCAAGGTCACCCAGAACTTCACCCTCACCGTCCCGGTCAACAAGCTCGAACTCGACAAGGACGGGGTCTACCAGCTCGGTGTCTCGCTGTCCGGGGTCACCGACAGCCGGCCCTCCGAGCAGGTGCTCGGCATCAAGCGGACCTTCCTGCCCTGGCAGCCCGACGCCGCAGCCAAGCGCTCCCAGCTCACCTACGCCTGGCCGCTGATCTCCACCACCCGTGTCACGGCGGAGACCGGGTCCGACGAGCTCCAGACACCGGTCTTCCTCGACGACTCCCTCTACGAGGAGCTGAAGCCGGGCGGCCGCCTGGAGCAGATGGTCACCCTCGGCAAGGACCTGCCGATCACCTGGGTCATCGATCCCGACCTGCTCTACACGGTCGACGCGATGACCAAGGGCTACCGGGTCCGGGGCGCCAACGGCAAAACCGTCCAGGGCAAGAACAAGGCCGTCGCCGAGCAGTGGCTGAGCTCCCTGGAGGCGGCCGTCCAGGGCAAGAAGGTCGTGGCCCTGCCCTTCGCCGACCCCGACCTCGCCTCCCTCGCCCACCACGGCAAGGACGTCTCGGGCACCCTGGGGCAGCTGCGCCCGGCCACCGACAAGGCGAAGCAGGCCGTCGAGACGGTCCTGCACGTCCCCGCGTCCACCGACTTCTCCTGGCCCGTGAACGGCGCCATCGATCCCTCGATCGTGAACGTCGCCACCTCGGCCGGTGCCCACAACGTCCTGACCCGCAGCGACAGCCTCGTCGAGAGCGGCGCCCTCGGCTACACGCCGTCGGCCGCCCGCCCCATCGGAGCCGGCACCACCGCCGTCGTGGCGGACGCCGAGCTGTCCACGGCCTTCGAGGGCGACATGCTGAACGCCGGGAGCTCCACGCTCGCCGTGCAGCGGTTCCTCGCCCACAGCCTCGCCCTGAACCTGCAGAAGACCGACGAACCGCGCAGCTTCGTCGTGGCTCCCCAGCGGATGCCCACCGTCAGCCAGGCCCGGTCGATGGCCGCCGCCATACGCGGCCTCCAGGGGGGCCGCTGGACGCAGCCCGCGGACCTGGAAGCGGCGGCCGCCGCCAAGCCCGACCCGGGCGCCACCACCCAGGTGCCGGGCGCCGGCCAGTACCCCGAGGACCTGCGCAAGCAGGAGCTGCCGGTGTCGGCCTTCGAGAAGATCCGCACCACGCAGAACACGCTGGACCATTTCAAGGTGATCCTCGCCGCGCCCGACCGCGTGGAGATCCCCTTCGGCAACACCGTCAACCGGGAGATGTCGACCTCCTGGCGAGGACGTCCCGACGAGGCCCGCCTCTACCGGGACCAGGTGCAGGAATACCTGATCGGTCTCACCGAGAAGGTCAAGGTCATCCCCAAGTCCGACGCCACCCTGTCCGGACACAGCGCCACCATCCCGGTCAGCGTCCAGAACAGCCTCGTGCAGGACGTGCACGACCTGGTCCTGCGGGTGAAGTCCGCCAACCCGTCCCGCCTGATGTTCAACGGCAGCGGCCAGGCGGAACAGCAGGTCACCGTCCAGGGCGACCACACCCAGACCGTGAAGTTCCCCGCCAACGCCACCGCGAGCGGGCCCGTCGAAGTCACCGCGCAGCTCTTCACCAAGGACGGCATCCCCTACGGCAAGGAACGCCGGTTCACCGTGGAGGCCACCGAGATCACTCCCACCGTGATGCTCGTGATCGCCGGCGGTGTGCTCCTGCTGGTCCTGGCAGGCATCAAGATGTACGCCAGCCGCAAGCGTGTCGCGGCGCGTGCCGCCGCCGAGGAGAGCACGCAGCCGAGTGACGAGTCCCCGGACACCGAACCGCAAAGCACCGAGGGGTCCGGCACGAGTGAGACAGTGGACCGTTGAGCGATGCCGTGGCCGGTCGGCCTGGGGACGATGAGGTGGGGTTTCGATGAACGCGCCGTACGACGGTGACCGCGCGCAGGGCACTGGCGGGCCTGCGCCCTCCCAGGGCACTGCCCCGGGCACCCCGGTGCCCGGGCAGGTTCCCGCACCTGCGCCCGCGCCGGACCACGACCCGTATGTCCAGGATGCCTACGACTACGACCCGTACCGGTCCCAGGACCTGTCCGCCCAGGACCCCGTCGGCGAGGTCCTCTACGACCGTGCCGCGCACCCGCCGCCGCCCCCCGGTACCTTCCAGGAGCCCGGTCCGCTGTACGCGGCACCGGCCGCGCCCATGTACTCCCCCGACCCCCGCGTCTGGGCCCAGACCCCGCCGCCCGAGCCGGACGGCCCCTCCCGGCACCTGCCGTACGGCGACCACGCAACCACCACCGAATTCGTGGGCGTGGACTCCCTCGTCACCCGCGCCGCGGAGGAGCAGCCCGAGCCGGACGCCTTCGCGCACCTCTACCGGGACCAGGAGGCGGCTCCCCGCACGCCCGTCGAGGACGCCCCCGTCGCCGCACCGGCGCCGGCCAAGCCCGCCGGCCGTGCCGCGAGCCTGCTCAAGTCCAGTGCGCTCATGGCGGCGGGAACGATCGTCTCCCGCATCACGGGCTTCCTGAGAACCCTGGTCATCGCCGCGGCGATCGGCGTAGGCACCTTCAACGACACCTACCAGATCGCCAACACGCTGCCCACGATGATCTACGTGCTGGTCGGCGGTGGCGCCCTCAACGCCGTCTTCATCCCGCAGCTGGTCCGCGCGATGAAGAACGACGACGACGGGGGAGAGGCGTACGCCAACCGGCTGCTGACCCTCGTCGTGGTCCTCCTGGCCGGCATCACCACCATCTGCGTCCTGGCCGCACCGGTGTTCATCACGATGATGTCGCCGAAGATCGCCTCCGACCCGCAGCAGATGGACGTGGCCGTCGCGTTCGCGCGCTACTGCCTGCCGACCATGTTCTTCATGGGCGTCCACGTGGTGCTCGGTCAGATCCTGAACGCCCGCGGCCGCTTCGGCGCGATGATGTGGACCCCGGTCCTCAACAACATCGTGGTCATCGCCACCTTCGGCGCCTTCATCTGGGCCTTCGGCGGCTTCACCACCTCCGGGGTCAACGCCACCACCGTCACCCCCGAAGGCGTCCGCCTGCTGGGTCTGGGCACCCTGCTGGGCCTGACCGTCCAGGCCCTCGCGATGCTCCCCTACCTGCGCGACGCCGGCTTCAAGCCGCGCCTGCGCTTCGACTGGAAGGGCCACGGCCTCGGCAAGGCGGCCCGCCTGGCCAAGTGGACGTTCTTCTTCGTCCTCGCCAACCAGGTCGGCCTCGTCATCGTCACCCAGCTCGCCACCTGGGCCGGTTCGGTCGCCGAGAAGCAGGGCCACCCCGGTACCGGCATCACCGCCTACAACTACGCGCTGCTGCTGTGGCAGATGCCGCAGGCGATCATCACCGTCTCCGTCATGACGGCCGTCCTGCCCCGCATCTCCCGCTCCGCCCACGACGGGGACGCCGCCGCGGTCCGCGACGACATCTCCTACGGCCTGCGCACGTCCGCCGTCGCGATCGTGCCCTGCGCCTTCGCGTTCCTCGCGCTCGGCGTCCCGATGGCCACCCTGCTCTACGCGGGCTCCGGCTCCGGTGCCCAGAACATCGGCTACGTCCTGATGGCGTTCGGCCTGGGACTGATCCCGTACTCCGTCCAGTACGTCGTCCTGCGCGGCTTCTACGCCTACGAGGACACCCGCACGCCCTTCTACAACACCGTCATCGTCGCCGCCGTCAACGCAGCGGGCTCGGCGATCTCCTTCTTCGTACTCCCCGCCCGCTGGGCGGTCGTCGGTATGGCGGCCTCCTACGGTCTCGGCTACGCCGTGGGCGTCGGAGTGGCCTGGCGCCGCCTGCGCACCCGGCTCGGCGGCGACCTCGACGGCGCCCACGTCATGCGCACCTACGCCCGCCTCACCGGCGCCTGCGTCCCGGCCGCCGCCGTGGCCGGCGCGGCCGCGTTCGGGGTCACCCAGTGGCTGGGCAGCGGAGTCCTCGGTTCCGCCGCCGCCCTGGTCGCCGGCGGTATCGCCCTGGCAGCCGTGTTCCTCATCGCGGCCAAGCGGATGCGGATCGAAGAGCTCAACGCGATGGTCGGGATGGTCCGAGGACGTTTGGGGCGCTGATGCGCACAACCGTCGCCCCCTTTCGTGTGTCGTGCATAGCGTCGGACTGTGGGCACAATTGGCATGGCTTCGCAGACTGGCCTACAGCGCGCAACGGATGGGGAGGCAGGAACGACGGTGGCGGAACGTAGCACGGCTGCCGTCGACGTGGCCGACAACGACGGCGACGAGCCGTCTGCCGCTCAGGCGGCAAGGGCCACGTCCGACGGGGTGGACACCCAGAACGGACGAGCCGCGGACGGACCCATGCCCGAAAAGGACGGCGAACGCACGAACACGGCCTCCACGGCCGCACCCGAACTCCACAGCGGTCACAAGCTCGCCAGACGCTACCGGCTGGAAGAGTGCGTCACCCGTGTGGACGGATTCAGCAGTTGGCGCGCGATGGACGAGAAGCTGCGCCGCGCCGTGGGCGTGCACCTGATGCCCGCCGACCACTCACGGGCGCGCTCCGTCCTGGCCGCCGCCCGCTCGTCCGCCCTCCTCGGCGACCCGCGGTTCGTCCAGGTGCTCGATGCCGTGGAGGAGAACGACCTCGTCTACGTCGTCCACGAGTGGCTGCCGGACGCCACCGAACTCACCGCTCTGCTCGCCGTGGGGCCGCTGGAGGCCCATGAGGCCTACCAGCTCGTCAGCCAGGTCTCCCAGGCGATGGCCGCCGCGCACCGCGAAGGGCTCGCGCACCTGCGGCTTACGCCGAGCGCGATACTGCGCACGTCCACGGGTCAGTGGCGCATCCGCGGCCTCGCCGTGAACGCCGCGCTGCGCGGCATCACCAGCGAGACCCCGCAGCGCGCCGACACCGAAGCCATCGGCGCCCTGCTCTACGCCGCCCTGACGCAGCGCTGGCCGTACGAGAGCGACGCGTACGGCCTCGCCGGTCTGCCCAAGGGGGTCGGCCTGATCGCCCCCGACCAGGTCCGCGCCGGCGTCCACCGGGGCCTGGGCGAGCTCGCCATGCGTGCGCTCGCCAACGACGGGGCCACCGCCTCGCGTCAGGAACCGGCCTGCACCACCCCGGAGGAGCTGTCCAAGGCCGTTGCCGCGATGCCCCGCATCCGGCCGCCGGAGCCCGCCTTCACGGCGCCGCCGGAGTACCAGCACACCACCTACCAGCAGGGCAGCTACGGCCGTGCCACGCCCCCCGGCGTGACCACCGTCCAGAGCCTGCCCGTCGCGCCTCCGCCGCCGCCCCTGCAGAGCCGTACCGGCCGCGCGCTCAAGTGGGGTGTCGCCGCCCTGCTGATCGCCGCGCTCGGCCTGGGCAGCTGGCAGCTGGCCGACACCCTCCTGGAACGCGGCACCCAGAAGGGCAACAGCGGCACCAGCAACAACACCAAGCCCGGCACCGACGACAACCCGAAAGAGGCGGAGCGCACCCCTCTGTCCATCAAGGGCGCGGCGGAGTACTACCCGGACAACAAGGCCCAGGACCTCGACGGCGTCTCCAAGAGCTACGACGAGGACCCCAATTCGTTCTGGCGGACCTACCGGTACGACGACGGTCCTGACCTCGGGGCGTACAAGGAGGGGCTCGGACTCGTCTTCGACCTCGGCGAGGAGCAGGAGGTGAGTGCGGCCTCGATAGCGTTCAGGTACGACGGAGACCACACCACCGCGACGATCTACGCCGCGCCGAGCCTGTCGTCGTCCACTCCGATCAAGAACATGGAGCCGATCGCCAGCGGAACCACGAAGGACAACAAGCTGGAACTCGTCGCGGCCAAACCGGTCAAGACGCGCTACGTGGTGCTGTGGCTCACGGCCATGCCGAAGGCCGGAGCTTCGGAGTACAGCGGCGCCGGCTTCAAGCAGGGCATTTCGAACGTCGTCTTCTCCCGGACCTCCTAGCGCTTCTCGCGCTGTGCCCGGGGCATAGGGTCTGCGGGAACGGATTTCCCGCAGACCCGTGCGGCCCGGCCCTCTCGGGCCGGCTCCCGGACGAACCCGGTTCGACACGTTCTCGGCTTCCAACAGGAGGGGAACCATGGGGCCTGCCGCTGACGACCTCGCCCCCGCCTCGGACCAGGAGCTCCTGACCCGGCACGTCGCCGGCGATGCCGATGCCTTCGGGGAGCTCGTGCGGCGGCATCGGGACCGGTTGTGGGCCGTGGCGCTGCGGACGCTCGGGGACCGGGAGGAGGCCGCGGACGCCGTACAGGACGCCCTGGTGTCCGCGTACCGGGCCGCGCACACCTTCCGTGGGGACTCCGCCGTCACCACCTGGCTGCACCGGATCACCGTGAACGCCTGCCTCGACCGTGCCCGCAAGGCCGCCTCGCGAAGGACGGCGCCCCTGGACGACACCGAGCGCCTGGAGCGCCTTCTGGAGCCCCACGAGTCCGCCGAGGCGCCCGCGGAGCGCCAGGACCTCCACCGCCAGCTCCTGGCCGCTCTCAGGACCCTCCCGGACGAGCAGCGGGCCGCGCTGGTCCTCGTCGACATGCAGGGATACCCCGTCGCAGAAGCCGCCGACATCCTCGACGTGCCCACCGGCACCGTGAAGAGCCGGTGTGCCCGTGGCCGGGCGAAACTCCTGCCGCTCCTCACTCATCTGCGCACGAATGCCGGGGATAACACCACCGCCGAGCGGGGAAGGAACCGGACGCCGGGCCCGCCCGTCCCACCAGCGGCAGGACCCAGGCAACCAGACCCAGATGCTGTGAAGGGCGGAGGTGGACGACCGTGAGCCCTGCGACTGACACGCCCGGCACGACCGGCACGATCCGGCACCCGGACGTCTCGGAGATCTCCGACCTGACCGAAGGGCTGCTCTCCCCGTCCCGAACCGCGGAGATCCGCCGTCACCTCGACGACTGCGCCCTGTGCGCCGACGTCCACTCCTCCCTGGAGGAGATCCGCGGCCTTCTCGGCACCCTCCCCGGGCCTGCCCGTATGCCCGGCGACATCGCCGGGCGGATCGACGCGGCCCTCGCCGCCGAGGCCCTCCTCGACGCGACCCAGCCACGGGACAAGGCCGCACCGGCCCCCGGCCTGCGCCCGGCGCTCCGCGACGTTTCACGTGAAACATCGCCGGCCGGTCACCCGAGCGGCCCAACCGGTCCCGGGCGACGCCGCGCACGCCGTCGGATCGCCGTCCTCGGCGGCTTGGCCGGCGCAGCCGTCTGTGCTCTCGGCCTCTTCCTCTTCGTCGACTTCTCCGGCACCCCACACCCCAACACCGCCGCTTCGGACTCAGCCGCCCACCCGCCCGTCAGCGCGCCCGCAGGAGGCGCCTACACCGCGCAGGGCCTCCAGGACAGCGTCCAGCGGCTGATCCCTCCCGGAACGGCTGCCAAGACCGCCCCCGGCGAGCAGAACAACACCTTCGGAACGGACGACACCACCAGCGCTCCCGGTGTCGCCCCCGAGGGCAAGCGGGCGGCGCCGGAGGTCCCCTCCTGCGTCCAGGACGCGACCGGCCGATCCGATGCTCCGCTGGCCGCCGAACGCGGCAGCTACCAGGGCGCCGCCGTCTACCTCCTCGTCCTGCCGCACCCGCAGGACGCCTCACGCGTGGACGCCTACCTCGTCGACACCACGTGCGAGAGCACCGGCTCGGCCACCCCGGGAAAGGTCCTCCTGAAGAGCAGCTATCCGCGAAGCTGACACGTTCAGGTCCGCACTGCGACGGGTGGGGAATGCGGGCGCCGTAGGATCCGTTGGGTGGGGTGAGAGTCCGCACCGGCCCCCGGTAGGCAGCACGCAGTCCGCAGAGACGAGGAAGAAACCCGTGAGCGACGTTCGAAACGTGATCATCATCGGCTCCGGGCCGGCCGGTTACACCGCCGCCCTGTACACCGCACGCGCTTCGCTCAAGCCGCTGGTCTTCGAAGGTGCCGTCACCGCCGGTGGCGCCCTGATGAACACCACCGACGTGGAGAACTTCCCGGGCTTCCAGGACGGCATCATGGGCCCGGACCTCATGGACAACATGCGTGCCCAGGCCGAGCGCTTCGGCGCCGAACTGGTCCCGGACGACATCGTGTCCGTGGACCTCACCGGTGAGATCAAGACCGTCACCGACACCGCCGGCACGGTGCACCGCGCCAAGGCCGTCATCGTGACCACGGGCTCGCAGCACCGCAAGCTCGGCCTGCCCAACGAGGACGCGCTCTCGGGCCGCGGTGTCTCCTGGTGCGCCACCTGTGACGGGTTCTTCTTCAAGGACCACGACATCGCCGTCGTCGGCGGCGGAGACACCGCGATCGAGGAGGCCACCTTCCTCTCCCGGTTCGCCAAGTCCGTCACGATCGTCCACCGCCGTGACAGCCTGCGCGCCTCGAAGGCCATGCAGGACCGCGCCTTCGCCGACCCGAAGATCAAGTTTGCCTGGGACAGCGAGGTCGCCGAGATCCACGGCGAGCAGAAGCTCTCCGGGCTCACCCTGCGCAACACCAAGACCGGTGAGACCTCAGAGCTGCCCGTGACCGGCCTCTTCATCGCCGTCGGCCACGACCCGCGCACCGAGCTGTTCAAGGACCAGCTGGACCTCGACGACGAGGGCTACCTCAAGGTCGACGCTCCCTCGACCCGGACCAGCGTCACCGGTGTCTTCGGCGCCGGCGACGTCGTGGACCACACCTACCGTCAGGCCATCACCGCCGCCGGCACCGGCTGCTCGGCCGCACTCGACGCCGAGCGCTTCCTCGCCGCCCTCGCGGACGCCGAGAAGGCGGCCCACGCCGCGGTCTGAACGGTCTGATACCGCACCGCCCCACACCCCACCCCGCAGGAAGAACAAGGAGGCCGCTGTGGCCGGCACCCTCAAGAACGTGACCGACGAAGACTTCGACGCCGAGGTCCTCAGGAGCGCCAAGCCCGTACTGGTGGACTTCTGGGCCGCCTGGTGCGGACCGTGCCGTCAGATCGCGCCGTCCCTCGAGGCCATCGCCGCCGAGTACGGCGACCAGATCGAGATCGTCAAGCTCAACATCGACGAGAACCCGGCCACCGCCGCCAAGTACGGCGTCATGTCCATCCCGACGCTGAACGTCTACCAGGGCGGCGAGGTCGCCAAGACGATCGTCGGTGCGAAGCCGAAGGCCGCCATCCTGCGCGACCTCTCTGACTTCGTCGAGGTCAAGACCGCCTGACGGCGGCCGATGTTTCACGTGAAACGGGCCCGCCCCCTCGAAGGGGCGGGCCCGTTTTTCGTCTGATGCTCAGAGCGGCCGCAGCGCCGGCTCCTTGCGCGCCGCACCCAGCAGCCGATCCAGTGCCAGCTCGACGTCTTCCTTCCAGGACAGGGTCGACCGCAGTTCCAGTCGCAGCCGGGGATGGGCCGGATGCGGACGTACGGTCTTGAAGCCCACCGCCAGGAGATGGTCCGCGGGCAGCAGGCAGGCAGGCCCCTCCCACCGTGCGTCCCCGAAGGCTTCGATCGCCCGGAACCCCCTGCGCAGGAGGTCCTTTGCCACCGTCTGCACCATGACCCGGCCCAGCCCCTGGCCCTGATACCCGGGCATGATCCACGCGGTGATCAGCTGAACGGCGTCCGGGGAGACGGGACTCGTCGGGAAGGCAGTGGCCCGTGGGACGTAGGCCGGTGGTGCGTACAGCACGAAGCCCACCGGAACGTCGTCCACGTAGACCACACGGCCGCAGGACCCCCACTCCAGCAGGACAGCGGAGATCCAGGCCTCCTTCTCCGTCGCCGAAGTGCCCGCCTTCACGGCGGCCTCACCGGTGACCGGGTCCAGTTCCCAGAAGACGCAGGACCGGCAACGTCGGGGCAGATCCTGGAGGTTGTCCAGCGTGAGCGGTACCAGCCGACGACCCATGACCGCATCGTATCCACTGGTCCATCGTTCTTCGACAGCAAAGCGAAGGGGCGGACCACCGGTTCACACCGGCACGATCCGCCCCTCGGCCAATCCGGAGATCACTCGCCTGCGAGGCCCTGGTCCAGCACCCGGCCCTCGCCCGGTGCCAGCGTCCCCAGAATCCGCTCCAGATCCTCCATCGAGGCGAACTCGACGGTGATCTTGCCCTTCTTCTGGCCCAGGTCCACCTTCACCCGGGTCTCGAACCGGTCCGACAGCCGTGTCGCCAGCTCGTTGAGCGCCGGCGACACCCGGGCACCGGCACGCGGCCCCTTCGGCTTGACCGCACTCGACGGCTCCGAGGCCATCAGCGTCACGATCTCCTCGACCGCACGCACCGACAGACCCTCGGCCACGATGCGATGGGCCAGCCGGTCCTGCTCCGCGGAGTCCTCCACAGACAGCAGCGCCCTCGCATGACCCGCAGAGAGCACCCCGGCGGCCACCCGGCGCTGCACGGGCGGCGACAGCTTCAGCAGTCGCAGGGTGTTCGACACCTGGGGACGCGAACGACCGATCCGGTCGGCCAGCTGGTCATGCGTGCAGTTGAAGTCCTGCAGCAGCTGGTCGTAGGCCGCAGCCTCTTCCAGCGGGTTGAGCTGAGCCCGGTGCAGGTTCTCCAGCAGCGCGTCCAGCAGGAGCTTCTCGTCGTCGGTCGCACGGATGATCGCCGGAATGGCCTCCAGTCCGGCTTCCCGACAGGCCCGCCAGCGCCGCTCACCCATGATCAGCTCATAGCGGCCGGGTGCCGACTGGCGCACCACCACCGGCTGGAGCAGACCCACCTCCTGAATGGAGGTCACCAGCTCGGCGAGCGCGTCCTCGTCGAACACCTCGCGCGGCTGCCGCGGGTTCGGCGTGATCGTGTCCATCGGCAGCTCGGCGAACATCGCTCCCGCCACCACGTTCGCCTCGGGCTCCGGAGCCGGCTCAAGACCCGCCGTCGGCTCGTCCACCGTGACGACCGCCAGCGATGTTTCACGTGAAACATCGGCCTGCGCCAACGCCGCGAGCTTCGCCGCCGCGATCCCACGCTCGGACGTCAGCTCCGGTACCGCCGTCGGCGAGGTGGTACCGACACTGCTCGCCGGCAGCGTCTTCTCCTGCGGAGCCTGCGGGATCAGTGCAGCGAGCCCCCGTCCCAGCCCTCTACGTCGCTCACTCACTGGATCCCCTCCGCCACACTCTGCGTGCTGTTCATGCCTGCGCCCAGATGGGCGTGCTGGGACTCGTACTGCATACCGACCCCCCGATACGCGATCTCTCGCGCCGCCTCCAGATAGGAGAGGGAACCGCTGGAACCCGGGTCATACGTGAGCACCGTCTGCCCATAGCTCGGCGCTTCGGAAATACGCACCGATCGGGGGATGCTCGTGCGCAGCACCTCCTTGCCGAAGTGGCTGCGCACCTCCTCCGCCACCTGCGATGCCAGCCGGGTCCTGCCGTCGTACATCGTCAGCAGGATGGTCGACACGTGCAGGGCCGGGTTGAGGTGGGCGCGCACCAGATCGACATTGCGCAGCAGCTGGCCGAGGCCCTCCAGCGCGTAGTACTCGCACTGGATCGGAATCAGCACCTCGGCGCCCGCCACCAGGGCGTTCACCGTCAGCAGTCCGAGGGAGGGCGGGCAGTCGATCAGGATGTAGTCGAGAGGCTGGTCGTACGCCTGAATCGCCCGCTGGAGCCGGCTCTCCCTCGCCACCAGAGACACCAGCTCGATCTCCGCACCCGCCAGATCGATCGTGGCCGGAGCACAGAAGAGCCCCTCCACGTCCACGACCGGCTGGACGACCTCCAGGAGAGGCCTGCTGTCCACGAGCACGTGGTAGATGGACGGCACGTCGGCGTGGTGGTCGATGCCCAGGGCGGTGGACGCGTTCCCCTGAGGGTCGAGGTCGACCACGAGGACCCGCGCCCCGTTCAGAGCCAGCGAGGCCGCCAGATTCACGGTCGTCGTGGTCTTGCCCACGCCGCCCTTCTGGTTGGCGACCACGATGACGCGGGTCTGTTCCGGGCGCGGCATGGCCGCCCCGGAGCGCCCCATGGCCTCGACCGCCAGCTGGGCGGCTCGACCGATGGGGGTCTCGTTGTCTACAAGGGGTGGGGCCGATGTTTCACGTGAAACATCCTCACCCACCGGTTCTGAGCGGGGACCGGGGACCGGGTCGGCCATCGGCCCCGCGAGGTTGGCGTCGGACCGCACGGTGTCACTCTCCTCGACATCAGGCTCGCGATGAACAGAGCCTGCCATGTCACCGGGGTCGCGAACCAGCGGGGCCCGTACTCCTGTGGATGAATCCACCGATGTGGACAACTCCGTCCCCCTTGCTTCCTTGCGCTGGAGGGGGGACGCGGCCGCACGACCGCGGCTGATGATTCCGTGCAGCAGAGAGCGACGTTTCACGTGAAACACGATGCCCGGACGGAGTCTTCAGACCTCTACGACACTCCGAAATGCATACCTATAGGGCCCAACACAGACGAAATCTCCGCATGGGCCCCACACAGCCAGAGAATCAACGACGACGACGCGACCGGCCGACCCTGGCGGCCTTAGCCCGCTTGGCCGCGAACCTCACCCCACCGGGGCTTTCTCCGACCTCGACTCGGACCACCGTCGAGAGCGGGTCCACCAGACCCTCGCCCACCTGCAGCACTGAGGTCTTCACCACACCGAGCTTCGTCAGCGCCGTCTTGGCCGACACCAGCTCCTCCTCGGCGGTGTCGCCCTTGAGCGCCAGCATCTCCCCGTACGGGCGCAACAGGGGAACGCCCCAGCCGGCCAGCCGGTCCAGCGGAGCCACCGCACGCGCCGTCACCACGTGCACCGGCTGGAGCTTGCCGAGGACCTCCTCGGCACGCCCGCGCACCACCGTGACGTGGTCGAGCCCCAGCAGCTCCACGGCCTCCTGGAGGAAGGTCGTCCGCCGCAACAGCGGTTCGAGCAGCGTGATCTTGAGATCCCGTCGCACCAGTGCCAGCGGGATGCCGGGCAGACCCGCACCGGAGCCCACGTCGCACACCGTGACGCCCTGGGGCACCACTTCCGAGAGCACTGCGCAGTTCAGCAGGTGCCTCTCCCACAGCCGGGGCACCTCACGCGGGCCGATCAGGCCGCGCTTGACTCCCGCGTCCGCGAGCAGCTCCGCATACCGCACAGCTTCCGGGAAAAACTCACCGAACACCGCGCGCGCCTCTTCGGGCGCCTCGGGAAGCTCAGCTGCCTCCGTCACGGGGACCGTCCTTCCGTACCTCGTGGTCCCGAAGACCACGTATTCAAGATGCCGCGTCGTTCACATGCCAGGCTGACAAACATCGGCCCCGCCTGCGACACAGACGGGGCCGAACACTCATGCTGGCGGTCAGGCCGGGAGCACAACGACGAAGCGCTGGGGCTCCTCGCCCTCGGACTCGCTCCGCAGACCGGCGGCCGCCACGGCGTCGTGGACGACCTTCCGCTCGAACGGGGTCATCGGAGCCAGCTTCAGCGGCTCGCCCGACGCCTTCACGTCCGCCGCCGCCTTCGCGCCCAGGGCCGCCAGCTCCTCGCGCTTCTTCGCACGGAACCCGGCGATGTCGAGCATCAGCCGGCTGCGGTCCCCGGTCTCCCGGTGGACGGCCAGACGGGTCAGCTCCTGCAGGGCCTCCAGGACCTCACCGTCGCGGCCCACGAGCTTCTGCAGGTCGCGGCTGGCGGAGTCACTGACGATCGACACCGCGGCACGGTCGGCCTCGACGTCCATGTCGATGTCGCCGTCCAGGTCTGCGATGTCCAGCAGACCCTCGAGGTAGTCGGCCGCGATCTCACCCTCCTGCTCAAGGCGGGTCAGGGTGTCGCCACTCTCAGCGGCGGCGGTGGTGGTGCCTTCCGTCACGGGAGGGACTCCTTCTTACTTCTTGGGAGAGGGCTTGCTGGGCGTCTGGCGCTGCGACTTCGTCTGCCGCTTCGGCTGCTGCCGCTTCGCGGCACCGCCGCTGGCCGCATCCGAGTCCGCCGTGGTCTCGACACTCTTGATCACGGAACCGTCCGCCTGAGCGGCCAGACCCTGCTTCGACAGAGCCGTGATGAACTTCCGCTCGTTGTCGTTGCGGTCCGGACCCTTGGCCACGATGGCAGCGACGATCTTCTTCTTGCCCCGGCCCTTGACCTCACCGTGCGAGGTGGCGTGCTTGAGCAGCCGCGTCAGGTACTGGTCCTGCGCCTTGCTGCCCGGCGTCGGGTTCTGGTTGATCACGTACATCTGCTGACCCATGGTCCAGACGTTGGTGGTCAGCCAGTAGACGAGGACACCGACGGGGAAGTTGATACCCATGACCGCGAAGATCACCGGGAAGATGTACATCAGCATCTTCTGCTGCTGCATGAAGGGAGTCTTGACCGACAGGTCGACGTTCTTCTGCATCAGCTGACGCTGGGTGTAGAACTGCGACAGCGACATCATGATGATCATGACTGCGGTCACGATCCGGACGTCCGTCAGCGTGGCCCCCAGGGCCGCGACCTTCTCCGGGCTGTCCATGAACTTCGCCGCGATCGGCGCACCGAAGATCTTGGCCGCGCGGGCGCTGTCGACCAGCTGCTGGTCCATCGCGCCGACTGCCTTGCCATCGGCGATGTTCGACAGCACGTGGTACAGCGCGAAGAAGAACGGGGACTGCGCCAGGATGGGCAGGCACGAGGAGAGCGGGTTGGTGCCCGTCTCCTTGTACAGCTTCATCATCTCTTCGGACTGGCGCTGCTTGTCGTTCTTGTAGCGCTCCTGGATCGCCTTCATCTTCGGCTGGAGCGCCTGCATACCCCGCGTCGCCTTGATCTGCTTCACGAAGAGCGGGATCAGGCAGATACGGATCAAGATCACCAGGGACACGATGGACAGGCCCCAGGCCCACCCACTGGACTCACCGAAGATCGCCCCGTACATCGAATGGAACTGGACGATGATCCACGAGACGGGGTAAGTGATAAAGCTGAACAGACTGGCAATCGTGTCCACTAATCAGGCTCCTTGAGCATTGCGAGATCTACGCAACGCACTGCGCAGCTGCTCGTGCCAACGCGGGCGTTTACGGGGTGGGACATGGTCCACACCACCCGGGGACCACGGATTGCACCGCAGGATCCGCCAGGCAGTCAGCGCTGTCCCCTTCACCGCACCATGCCGGTCGATGGCCGTGTACCCGTAGTGCGAACACGACGGGTAGTAGCGGCACACCGGCCCGAGCAGCGGACTGATCGTCCACTGGTACAGCTTGATCAAAGCGAGCAGCGGGTACTTCATCGAGCCACGCCTCCCAGGAGCCGCACCAGAGCGGCATCCAGGTCCCGGGCCAGTTCGTCGGGGCCGGCATCACCCGCTCCGGGCAACGCTCGTACCACCACCAGGCTACCGGCGGGCAGCTGTGAGAGCCGCTCGCGGACCAGATGGCGAAGGCGCCGCTTCACCCGGTTCCGTATGACGGCGTTGCCTACGGCCTTGCTGACGACGAAACCCGCACGCGACGAGGGATCGATCTCCCCCGACTCGTGCGGGTCCGTTGCACCGCTTGTACGTAGGTGTACGACGAGGAGTGGGCGACCGGCCCGGCGTCCTCGGCGTACCGCGCTCGCGAAGTCCTCGCGCCGCCTCAGCCGATTCTCGGGAGACAGCACGACGTCACGACCTGCGCGTTGTTACGCGGAAAGGGCGGCGCGGCCCTTGGAACGGCGGTTCGCGAGGATCGCGCGACCGGCGCGGGTACGCATCCGCAGGCGGAAGCCGTGGGTCTTGGCACGACGGCGGTTGTTCGGCTGGAAGGTGCGCTTGCTCACTCGGGGGCTCCAGAGAATGAATCGTTGTGGCGGGACATCGCCTGGCTGTCACCGTGCGCCCACGAGGAAACTCGCGTGTTCGCCCGAGTGGCACCGCTAATTGATCACTATCAGTGACCTTCGCCCATCGGTAGGCAGGCGGCAGCAGCCATCGACAACTCGACCTCGTTACGGTACGCGCGGCTACGCCATCCGGTCAAACCGAGCCTGCCCGACCCCGCACTGTGCACAGGCTGTGGACAACGACTTGAACCGCAGCCTCTGGCCTGACTACCGTTGCCTGACCCCGGATTTTTTGTCCCGACCGTCCCAAAGAACCACACATTCGTGGGACCCCTGTGAGAGAGCGTGCTCTGTGGCTGACGTACCTGCCGATCTTGCCGCAGTGTGGCCAAGGGTGCTCGAAAAGCTCCTCGGGGAGGGACAGCCGGGCATCGAGCCCAAGGACAAGCAGTGGGTCGAGCGGTGCCAGCCCCTGGCACTCGTCGCCGACACCGCCCTCCTGGCCGTTCCCAACGAGTGGGGCAAGCGCGTCCTCGAAGGCCGCCTCGCCCCGCTGATCAGCGACGCGCTCAGCCGCGAGTGCGGCCGCCCGATCCGGATCGCCATCACCGTGGACGACTCCGCCGGCGAGCCCGCCCCCGCCGCCCCGCCCGGCCAGCAGCCCGGCGGCTACGAGCCGTACGGCGGCCAGCGCCCCGGCGGCGGCCCCTCGGAAGAGCAGCTCCCCACGGCCCGCCCGGCCTATCCGGACTACCAGCAGCCGCGCTCCGAGCCCGGCGCGTGGCCCCGCGGCGGCCAGCAGGACGACTACGGCTGGCAGCAGCCGCGCCTGGGCGGCTTCCCCGAGCGCGACCCCTACGCCTCCCCGCAGCCGGGCTACCTCCAGCAGGCCGAACCCTCGGGCTACGACCAGCAGCAGTACGACCAGGGCTCCTTCGACCAGCAGCAGTACGAGCAGCAGCAGTACGAGCAGTCTCCGTACGAGCAGCAGAAGTCGCACCAGCCCCATCAGCCGCATCAATACGAGCAGCAGTCCTACGAGCAGCCGGCGCCCCGCCAGGCTCCCGGCCGGCCCGCGGCGCCCCCTGCGCCGTCCGGCGGCTCCACCTCGGGCCCGCTGGAGCCGACCGCCCGGCTGAACCCCAAGTACCTCTTCGACACCTTCGTCATCGGCGCGTCCAACCGCTTCGCACACGCCGCCGCGGTGGCCGTGGCCGAAGCGCCGGCGAAGGCCTACAACCCGCTCTTCATCTACGGGGAGTCGGGCCTCGGCAAGACGCACCTGCTGCACGCCATCGGGCACTACGCGCGCAGCCTCTACCCCGGCACCCGCGTGCGGTACGTGAGCTCCGAGGAGTTCACGAACGAGTTCATCAACTCGATCCGCGACGGCAAGGGCGACGCGTTCCGCAAGCGCTACCGCGAGATGGACATCCTGCTCGTCGACGACATCCAGTTCCTCGCGAGCAAGGAGTCGACGCAGGAGGAGTTCTTCCACACCTTCAACACGCTCCACAACGCAAACAAGCAGATCGTCCTCTCCTCCGACCGGCCGCCCAAGCAGCTCGTCACCCTGGAGGACCGGCTCCGCAACCGCTTCGAGTGGGGCCTGATCACGGACGTCCAGCCCCCCGAGCTGGAGACCCGGATCGCGATCCTGCGCAAGAAGGCGGTCCAGGAGCAGCTCAACGCCCCGCCGGAGGTACTGGAGTTCATCGCCTCCCGCATCTCGCGCAACATCCGCGAGCTGGAGGGGGCGCTGATCCGGGTCACGGCCTTCGCGAGCCTCAACCGCCAGCCGGTCGACCTGGGTCTCACCGAGGACGTCCTCAAGAACCTGATCCCCGGCGGCGAGGACAGCGCGCCGGAGATCACGGCCTCCGACATCATGGCGGCCACCGCGGACTACTTCGGCCTGACCGTGGACGACCTGTGCGGCTCCTCGCGCAGCCGGGTCCTGGTCACCGCCCGGCAGATCGCCATGTACCTGTGCCGGGAGCTCACCGACCTGTCGCTGCCCAAGATCGGGGCGCAGTTCGGCGGCCGCGACCACACCACGGTCATGCACGCGGACCGCAAGATCCGCGCTCTGATGGCCGAGCGGCGCTCCATCTACAACCAGGTCACCGAGCTCACCAACCGCATCAAGAACGGCTGACAGGCCCCTTCAAACACATTCAGAGGGCGCTCCCGGTCCACAACGGGGGCGCCCTTCTTCGTGCGTGCGCCCCTGACCTGTTCGAATACGCCCCCCGCGGAGCAACTCATCCACAGATTCGGCGACTTTCTTCCGTCCACACCCTGGGGACCGCCCGCGTCACCCACAATCTGTCCACAGGGGTGGCTGGTGAGGATCCATCAGGCCAGGTCAGAACCCTGTGGATTTGTGCGCAAGCGTCATCCACAGGCTGTGGACGAAAATCTCGTCCACAGCTCTTTCCACGACGTTGTCCACCGCCACCCCACAGGTTCCCTCATGCTGTGCACAGGTTCTGCAGAGTTCTCCACACCCTTGTCCACTGTTCGGCAACCCGCCACCCCCTCTCACCGCCCGGAGTGAAAGCCGTCACACGGATGTAGACGTTTGGGCTGTGGAGTACCGGGGGAAAGCTGGGGACACACCTGTGGAGTAACCGGGGGTACCTGGGGACAGCCTGTGCAGAACTTTTCGTTCTCCACAGGGACACCGGGTTGTCCACCGGTGTCACCCACAGGGCCGGTGGATAAAAAACGCGGGCTGACCTGCGACGACGGGCTTATCCACCGTTTCCACAGGCCCTACTACTACCCCCATAGAGAGTTAGCCCGGTTTCGGTTTTCAAGCAGGTCCTGTGCACAACTCGTCGGTCGCCCGTCCCGACGCCTCGCTCCCGACTTGACCGCCAGCCGCACCGAGTGTCGGCGCCGTACGTCAGACTGGTCCCCGGCATCGGTCGAGGCATCGACGAGCCGACGACGAAGGCCGGCAGACGAGCGAGCAACAGCAGGAGGCGGTTCCGGTGAAGATCCGGGTGGAGCGCGACGTACTCGCGGAGGCGGTGGCCTGGGCGGCCCGCAGCCTCCCGGCCCGGCCGCCGGTGCCCGTCCTCGCGGGCCTGCTGCTCAAGGCCGAGGACGGCACCCTGAGCCTCTCCGGCTTCGACTACGAGGTCTCGGCCCGCGTCTCGGTCGAGGCGGACGTGGAGGAGGACGGCACCGTCCTGGTCTCCGGCCGGCTCCTCGCCGACATCTGCCGCGCCCTCCCCAACCGCCCTGTGGAGATTTCCACAGACGGTGTACGGGCGACCGTGGTCTGCGGCTCCTCGCGGTTCACACTCCACACCCTGCCTGTGGAGGAGTACCCGGCACTGCCGCAGATGCCGACCGCGACCGGCACCGTGCCCGGCGAGGTCTTCGCCGCCGCCGCCAAGCAGGTCGCCACGGCCGCGGGCCGCGACGACACCCTCCCGGTGCTGACCGGTGTGCGCATCGAGATCGAGGGCGACCGCGTCACCCTGGCCTCCACCGACCGCTACCGCTTCGCGGTCCGCGAGTTCCTGTGGAAGCCGGAGAACCCGGACGCGTCGGCGGTGGCCCTGGTGCCCGCCAAGACGCTCCAGGAGATCGCCAACTCGCTGACCAGCGGTGACACGGTCACTCTGGCGCTTTCCGGCTCCGGTGCGGGCGAAGGCCTGATCGGTTTCGAGGGCGCCGGCCGCCGCACCACCACCCGGCTCCTCGAGGGCGACCTGCCCAAGTACCGGACGCTCTTCCCGACCGAGTTCAACTCCGTCGCCGTGATCGAGACCGCGCCCTTCGTCGAGGCCGTCAAGCGCGTGGCCCTGGTGGCCGAGCGCAACACCCCGGTCCGCCTGAGCTTCGAGCAGGGCGTGCTGATCCTGGAGGCCGGTTCCTCCGACGACGCACAGGCTGTGGAAAGGGTCGACGCCCAGCTGGACGGCGACGACATCTCCATCGCCTTCAACCCGACTTTCCTGCTGGACGGCCTCAGCGCGATCGCGTCCCCGGTGGCCCAGCTCAGCTTCACCACGTCGACCAAGCCCGCGCTGCTCAGCGGCCGCCCGGCGGTCGACGCGGAGGCCGACGAGGCCTACAAGTACCTGATCATGCCGGTGCGCCTGTCCGGCTGACGCTCCACCCGTCGACGCCGGGCCCGGTCTCGCACGCTGCTGCGGACCGGGCCCGGCGTCGTCCACAGGCTGGGGAGGGCGCCGGGGAAACCCGGAAAGCCGGACCGGTCGCCATGGAGCGCCCGCGGGGCCCGTCGCCACGGCCCGGCGTAGGCTCGGATCCGGTGGGCGGCCCCCGCCCGTCCCACGCGGACACGGCCGGGGCAGCCCCGGCAAAGACGGCCACAACGCTTAAGGAACCACCTGATGGAGCTTGGTCTCGTCGGTCTCGGCAAGATGGGCGGCAACATGCGCGAGCGCATCCGCCGCGCAGGCCACACCGTCATCGGATACGACCGCAACCCGGACCTCGCGGATGTCCACAGCCTGCGGGAACTTGTGGACAGCCTGCAGGCCCCCCGCGTCGTGTGGGTGATGGTCCCCGCCGGCGCGGCGACGCAGTCCACCATCGACGAGCTGGGCGAGCTGCTCTCGATCGGCGACGTCGTCGTCGACGGCGGCAACTCCCGCTGGACGGACGACGAGAAGCACGCCGAGGAGCTGGCGGCCAAGGGCATCGGCTTCGTCGACTGCGGTGTCTCCGGCGGCGTGTGGGGCCTGGAGAACGGCTACGCGCTGATGTACGGCGGCGCCAAGGACCACGTCGCCCGCGTCCAGCCGGTCTTCGACGCCCTCAAGCCCGAGGGCGAGTTCGGCGCCGTGCACGCCGGCAAGGTCGGCGCGGGCCACTTCGCGAAGATGGTCCACAACGGCATCGAGTACGCCATGATGCAGGCCTACGCCGAGGGCTGGGAGCTCCTGGAGAAGGTGGACTCGGTCACCGACGTCCGCGAGGTCTTCCGCTCCTGGCAGGAAGGCACCGTCATCCGCTCGTGGCTGCTGGACCTGGCCGTGAACGCCCTCGACGAGGACGAGCACCTGGAGCGGCTGAAGGGCTTCGCGCAGGACTCGGGCGAGGGCCGCTGGACGGTGGAGGCGGCGATCGACAACGCCGTACCGCTGCCCGCGATCACGGCGTCGCTGTTCGCGCGGTTCGCCTCGCGGCAGGACGACTCCCCGCAGATGAAGATGATCGCCGCCCTGCGCAACCAGTTCGGCGGCCACGCGGTCGAGAAGAACTAGCAGCTCAGCAGCACAGCACCACAAGAGCAGTGGAAAGCCGGGGGAGGTCGGCGCCGTATGCATGTCTCGCATCTCTCATTGGCCGACTTCCGCTCGTACGCCCGGGCCGAGGTTCCCCTCGACCCGGGCGTCACCGCTTTCGTGGGTCCCAACGGCCAGGGCAAGACCAACCTCGTCGAGGCGGTCGGCTACCTGGCCACCCTGGGCAGCCACCGCGTCTCCTCGGACGCCCCGCTCGTACGGATGGGGGCGGAGCGCGCCGTGATCCGCGCGGCCGTCACCCAGGGCGAGCGCCGGCAGCTGGTCGAGCTGGAGCTGAACCCCGGCCGCGCCAACCGGGCCCGGATCAACCGGTCCTCGCAGGTCAGGCCGCGGGACGTGCTGGGGATCGTCCGGACGGTGCTCTTCGCGCCGGAGGACCTGGCCCTGGTCAAGGGCGATCCGGGCGAGCGGCGCAAGTTCCTCGACGAGCTGGTCACGGCGCGCTCGCCGCGGATGGCGGGGGTCCGCTCGGACTACGAGCGCGTGCTCAAGCAGCGCAACACCCTGCTGAAGTCCGCGGCGATGGCCCGCCGGCACGGCGGCCGCTCGATGGACCTGTCCACCCTCGACGTGTGGGACCAGCACCTCGCGCGCGCCGGCGCGGAGCTGCTGGCGCAGCGCCTCGACCTGATCGCGACGCTGCTGCCGCTGGCGGACAAGGCGTACGAGCAGCTCGCGCCCGGCGGCGGCCCGCTGGGGCTGGCGTACAAGTGCTCGGCCGGCGAGAGCGTCGACAGCGGCGCGGCGCGCACCCGCGAGGCCCTGTACGAGGTGCTCCTGGCCGCTCTCGGCGAGGTGCGCAAGCAGGAGATCGAGCGCGGCGTGACCCTGGTCGGCCCGCACCGCGACGACGTGGCCCTGCGGCTGGGGGAGCTGCCCGCCAAGGGCTACGCCAGTCACGGCGAGTCCTGGTCGTACGCGCTGGCGCTGCGGCTGGCCTCCTACGAGCTGCTGCGCTCGGAGGGCAGTGAGCCCGTGCTGATCCTGGACGACGTGTTCGCGGAACTGGACGCGCGGCGCCGGGAGCGGCTGGCGGAGCTGGTCGCGCCGGGCGAGCAGGTGCTGGTGACGGCGGCCGTGGACGACGACGTCCCGGGGGTGCTGGTGGGAGCCCGGTTCGGGGTGTCCGGCGGTGAGGTGACCCGGTTGTGAACGAGAACGGCAAGGATCCGCGGCACGGCAAGGAGCCCCAGCAGGGCCGCAAGGCTCCGGAGGCATCCGGGGTGGACCTGGCCCGCCAGGCCCTGGCGGCGGCGCGCGAGCAGGCGCGGGCCCGGGGCAACGCGGCGGGCGGCCGCAAGCGCCAGCAGCAGCCGGGGCTGCGGTCGGGCGCCCGCGCGGACGGCCGGGACCCGATGCCGCTGATGGCGGCGCTGGACCGGCTGCGCACCGAGCGCGGGTGGGAGATGCCGATGGCGGTGGCGGGCGTGATGGAGCGCTGGCCGGAGATCGTCGGCCCCGAGATCGCGGCGCACTGTGAACCGCAGCGGTACGAGAACCGTGAGCTGGTCGTGAGGTGCGACTCCTCGGCGTGGGCGGCGCAGCTGAAGCTGCTGGCCCCGCAGCTGGTGGCGCGGCTGAACGCGGATCTGGGCCAGGGCACGGTCCGGCTGATCAAGGTGCAGGGACCGGGCGGACGCCCGAAGGGGTACGGGCCCTGGCGGGCTCCGGGGAGCACCGGACCCGGTGACACCTACGGGTGAGTAGCACCCGCGGGCCGCTGTCGTGCCCGCGTCGGCGGGTGGCGTCCCTCACGGTAGCCGGAGGTTGACAGGCCGAAGCGCTGGGTGCCCGTGTGAGCCTCTTTGAGCCCCTCCCCGGATGTGGGGAGTCGGAGAGAGGAGGTTCAGGGCGGCACATGCGGACTCAGGTACCGGCAAACCCCCATTCATGTCCGTGGTACCGGTAGACTGAGGGAAATCCCGCCCATTTGCGGGATCACGCAGACAACGCAGATCGACGCGGCCGCTCCGCTGGCGCACTCGCTGGGTCCGGAGTACGGGCTGCGCTGTGCCAGAAAGGGCGCTTCGTGGCCGATTCCGGCGACTCCAACGAGAAGAATTACGACGCCAGTGCGATCCAGGTCCTCGAGGGCCTGGACGCGGTCCGCAAGCGGCCGGGTATGTACATCGGCTCGACGGGTGAGCGTGGTCTGCACCACCTCGTCTACGAGGTCGTCGACAACTCGGTCGACGAGGCGCTGGCCGGGCACGCGGACACCATCGACGTGACGATCCTCGCCGACGGCGGGGTGCGCGTCGTGGACAACGGCCGCGGTATCCCGGTCGGCATCGTTCCGTCCGAGGGGAAGCCGGCCCTCGAGGTCGTCCTGACGGTCCTGCACGCGGGCGGCAAGTTCGGCGGCGGCGGCTACGCCGTCTCCGGCGGTCTGCACGGTGTCGGCGTCTCCGTCGTGAACGCCCTGTCGACCAAGGTCGCGGTCGAGGTCAAGACGGACGGCCACCGCTGGACCCAGGACTACAAGCTGGGCGTTCCGACGGCCCCGCTGGCCAAGAACGAGGAGACGGCGGAGACCGGCACCTCGGTCACCTTCTGGGCCGACGGCGACATCTTCGAGACGACCGAGTACTCCTTCGAGACGCTGTCGCGGCGCTTCCAGGAGATGGCCTTCCTCAACAAGGGCCTGACCCTGTCGCTGACGGACGAGCGCGAGTCGGCGAAGGCGACGGCGGGCGCCGACGACCCGGACGCGGACACGGCCGAGCCCCAGGCGCGCACGGTGAAGTACTACTACGAGGGCGGCATCGTCGACTTCGTGAAGTACCTCAACTCGCGCAAGGGCGAGCTGATCCACCCCACCGTCATCGACGTGGAGGCCGAGGACAAGGAGCGCATGCTCTCGGTCGAGATCGCGATGCAGTGGAACTCGCAGTACACCGAGGGTGTCTACTCCTTCGCGAACACGATCCACACGCACGAGGGCGGTACCCACGAGGAGGGCTTCCGCGCGGCGCTGACCGGTCTGGTCAACCGCTACGCGCGTGACAAGAAGCTGCTCCGCGAGAAGGACGACAACCTCGCCGGCGAGGACATCCGCGAGGGTCTGACGGCGATCATCTCGGTCAAGCTGGGCGAGCCGCAGTTCGAGGGCCAGACGAAGACCAAGCTGGGCAACACGGAGGCCAAGACCTTCGTGCAGAAGGTCGTCCACGAGCACCTGAACGACTGGTTCGACCGCAACCCGGTCGAGGCCGCGGACATCGTCCGCAAGTCGATCCAGGCGGCCACGGCGCGCGTCGCGGCCCGCAAGGCCCGCGACCTCACCCGTCGCAAGGGCCTGCTGGAGAGCGCCTCGCTGCCGGGCAAGCTGTCCGACTGCCAGTCGAACGACCCGACCAAGTGCGAGATCTTCATCGTCGAGGGTGACTCCGCCGGCGGTTCGGCGAAGTCCGGCCGCAACCCGATGTACCAGGCCATCCTGCCGATCCGCGGCAAGATCCTGAACGTCGAGAAGGCGCGCATCGACAAGATCCTGCAGAACACCGAGGTCCAGGCGCTGATCAGCGCCTTCGGCACCGGTGTGCACGAGGACTTCGACATCGAGAAGCTCCGCTATCACAAGATCATCCTGATGGCGGACGCCGACGTCGACGGCCAGCACATCAACACCCTGCTGCTGACCTTCCTCTTCCGCTTCATGCGGCCGCTGGTCGAGGCCGGTCACGTGTACCTGTCCCGTCCGCCGCTCTACAAGATCAAGTGGGGCCGCGACGACTTCGAGTACGCGTACTCGGACCGCGAGCGCGACGCGCTGGTGGAGCTCGGCAAGCAGAACGGCAAGCGGATCAAGGAAGACTCGATCCAGCGCTTCAAGGGTCTGGGCGAGATGAACGCCGAGGAACTGCGCGTCACCACCATGGACGTGGACCACCGTGTCCTCGGCCAGGTCACCCTCGACGACGCGGCGCAGGCCGACGACCTGTTCTCGGTGCTGATGGGTGAGGACGTCGAGGCGCGGCGCTCCTTCATCCAGCGCAACGCCAAGGACGTCCGCTTCCTCGACATCTGAGTCGGCTCCGCTGACCGCCGCCTGAAAGGACTTCTGACCAGCAATGGCCGACGAAACCACCCCCACCGCAGAGAACCCCGCGGAGGAGCAGCCCGTGCTGCGCATCGAGCCCGTCGGGCTCGAGACGGAGATGCAGCGCTCCTACCTCGACTACGCGATGTCCGTCATCGTCTCGCGCGCCCTGCCGGACGTGCGCGACGGCCTCAAGCCGGTGCACCGCCGCGTGCTGTACGCGATGTACGACGGCGGCTACCGGCCCGAGAAGGGCTTCTACAAGTGCGCCCGCGTCGTCGGCGACGTCATGGGCACCTACCACCCGCACGGTGACAGCTCCATCTACGACGCCCTGGTCCGCCTGGCCCAGCCGTGGTCGATGCGCATGCCGCTGGTGGACTCCAACGGCAACTTCGGCTCCCCGGGCAACGACCCGGCGGCCGCGATGCGCTACACCGAGTGCAAGCTCATGCCGCTGGCCATGGAGATGCTCCGGGACATCGACGAGGAGACCGTCGACTTCCAGGACAACTACGACGGCCGCAACCAGGAGCCCACGGTCCTGCCGGCGCGCTTCCCGAACCTGCTGATCAACGGCAGCGCCGGCATCGCGGTCGGCATGGCCACCAACATCCCGCCGCACAACCTCCGCGAGGTCGCGGACGGCGCGCAGTGGTACCTGGCCAACCCGGAGGCCTCGCACGAGGAGCTCCAGGACGCGCTCATCGAGCGGATCAAGGGCCCGGACTTCCCGACCGGCGCCCTGGTCGTGGGCCGCAAGGGCATCGAGGAGGCGTACCGGACCGGTCGCGGCTCCATCACGATGCGCGCGGTGGTGGAGGTCGAGGAGATCCAGAACCGCCAGTGCCTGGTGGTCACGGAACTCCCGTACCAGACCAACCCCGACAACCTCGCGCAGAAGATCGCGGACCTGGTCAAGGACGGCAAGGTCGGCGGCATCGCCGACGTCCGTGACGAGACCTCCTCGCGGACCGGCCAGCGCCTGGTGATCGTCCTCAAGCGCGACGCCGTCGCCAAGGTCGTGCTGAACAACCTCTACAAGCACACCGACCTGCAGACGAACTTCGGCGCCAACATGCTGGCGCTGGTGGACGGCGTGCCGCGCACGCTGTCGATCGACGCCTTCATCCGCCACTGGGTGACGCACCAGATCGAGGTCATCGTCCGGCGCACGCGCTTCCGCCTGCGCAAGGCGGAGGAGCGCGCGCACATCCTGCGCGGTCTGCTGAAGGCGCTGGACGCGATCGACGAGGTCATCGCCCTGATCCGGCGCAGCAACACGGTCGAGATCGCGCGCGAGGGCCTGATGGGCCTCCTGGAGATCGACGAGATCCAGGCCAACGCGATCCTGGAGATGCAGCTCCGCCGCCTCGCGGCCCTGGAGCGCCAGAAGATCGTCGCCGAGCACGACGAACTCCAGGCCAAGATCAACGAGTACAACGCGATCCTGGCCTCGGAGGAGCGCCAGCGCTCGATCGTCAGCGAGGAACTGGCGGCGATCGTCGAGAAGTTCGGCGACGACCGGCGCTCGAAGCTGGTGCCCTTCGACGGCGACATGTCCATCGAGGACCTGATCGCCGAAGAGGACATCGTCGTCACGATCACGCACGGCGGCTACGTCAAGCGCACCAAGACCGAGGACTACCGTTCGCAGAAGCGCGGCGGCAAGGGCGTGCGCGGCACGAAGCTGAAGCAGGACGACCTGGTCGACCACTTCTTCGTCTCCACCACGCACCACTGGCTGCTGTTCTTCACGAACAAGGGCCGCGTCTACCGGTCCAAGGCGTACGAGCTGCCGGACGCCGGCCGTGACGCCCGCGGGCAGCACGTGGCGAACCTGCTGGCCTTCCAGCCGGACGAGAAGATCGCCCAGATCCTCGCGATCCGCGACTACGAGGCGGCGCCCTACCTGATCCTGGCCACCAAGGGCGGCCTGGTGAAGAAGACGGCGCTGAAGGACTACGACTCCCCCCGATCGGGTGGCGTGATCGCGATCAACCTCCGGGAGACCGAGGACGGCAGCGACGACGAGCTGATCGGCGCCGAGCTGGTGTCCGCCGAGGACGACCTGCTGCTGATCAGCAAGAAGGCGCAGTCGATCCGCTTCACGGCGACCGACGACGCGCTGCGCCCGATGGGCCGTGCGACGTCGGGTGTGAAGGGCATGAGTTTCCGTGAAGGAGACGAACTGCTCTCCATGAGCGTGGTCCGGCCCGGTACGTTCGTCTTCACCGCGACCGACGGCGGCTACGCCAAGCGGACGCCGGTCGACGAGTACCGCGTCCAGGGTCGTGGCGGTCTGGGCATCAAGGCCGCGAAGATCGTGGAGGACCGCGGGTCGCTCGTCGGGGCGCTCGTGGTGGACGAAACGGACGAGATTCTCGCCATCACGCTCAGCGGTGGTGTGATTCGTACGCGCGTCAATGAAGTCAGGGAGACCGGCCGTGACACCATGGGCGTCCAGCTGATCAACCTGGGCAAGCGCGATGCCGTGGTCGGCATCGCCCGTAACGCCGAGGCCGGTCAGGAAGCTGACGAGGTCGAGGTCGACGAGAACGAGACCGAGGCGGCCGACGCACCGGCCGCCGAGGCCGCCGAGGGCACGCAGCCTTCGGCCGGGGAGCACGAGGAGTAAGTCGTGAGTGGAGCCACGGGCGCCGGACCGGCCAAGACTGGAGCGAACGGTGCCCGTGGCCCCGCCGCGGACTCCCAGGGGGGAACCGTGACGGACACCCGAGGACCGAAGGCGCCGGACGAGACCGGGGCCGAGGCCGCCGCCGGCGCGGACAAGCCCGCGCAGCCGTACCAGCCGCCGCAGGCCTACACGGCGCCCGCGGGCCCGGGTGCGCCGCGCGGCGGCGGTGCGCCCGCCGGTCAGCGCAAGCCGCGTACGCCGGTCCGTACGACCCCCCGGACGCGCAAGGCGCGGCTGCGGGTGGCCAAGGCCGACCCGTGGTCGGTGATGAAGGTCAGCTTCCTGCTGTCGATCGCGCTGGGCATCTGCACGATCGTGGCGGCGGCGGTGCTGTGGATGGTCATGGACGCCATGGGCGTCTTCTCGACCGTCGGCGGCACCATCAGCGAGGCGACCGGATCGAACGAGGGCAACGGCTTCGACCTGCAGGCGTTCATGTCGCTGCCGCGCGTGCTGATCTTCACGTCGGTGATCGCGGTGATCGACGTGGTGCTGGCGACGGCGCTGGCGACGCTGGGCGCGTTCATCTACAACCTGTCGGCGGGATTCGTCGGCGGCGTCGAGCTCACCCTCGCCGAGGACGAGTAGGCCTCCCGGCGGAGCGCCTGCGAAGGGTCGGATGACCTGCGCAGACGCCCCCCGGGAACAGATTTTGGCCTGACCGGGTCTGTGCGCTAATCTTCAGGAGTCAGCGCGCAGCGCGGATGGGGCTATAGCTCAGTTGGTTAGAGCGCATCCCTGATAAGGATGAGGCCACAGGTTCAAATCCTGTTAGCCCCACAGTGTCGAAGACCCCCAGGCCCAAGGCCTGGGGGTCTTCTTCGTTGGGCCGGTTGGTGGGCCGCCAGGTCACCGATCGGTATCGGTCGGTGTGTATTGTTGGGCGCCAGAAGTCCCCTACGTCAACGAAAGACGAGGTCGCGCGGTGAAGAAGCTGCTCCTGGTCGCACTGGCCGCCATCGGCGGGCTCCTCGTGTACCGCCAGATCCAGGCGGACCGCGCCGAGCAGGACCTGTGGACGGAGGCAACCGACTCCGTGCCCTCTGGTTCCGGTGTGTGAGACCGAAGGCTGAGTTCATGAAGCCCCGGCTGCCGCTGCGGCCGGGGCTTTGTGCTGTTCTGTGACGAAAACTTGCGTTTTGCAAAGATTTGGCTTGCGGTAGCAAATTCGGGGTGGGCGTGATGGGTCGGGTACGGACGACGGTGTGGGCGGCGGCCCTCGGCATGGCGGTGGCCGGCGTGCCCGTGACCGCGTACGCCGACGGGAGCGCGCCCCAGCCCCTGCCGGCCTACCGGGCCGCCGACGGGGCCGGGCGGGTCGAGGGCAAGCCCTCCACGGCGGACGCCCCGCTCATCGAGGCCGGGAAGACCTACGAGGACACCATCGGGCCCGGGGACCGCCTCTACCGGCTCGTCCTGGAGAAGGACGGCTCCAACGTCTACGTCTCCGCCGTGGTCCGGCCGCCGGCGGGCGCCAAGGTCTCCGGCAGCGACGGCATCGAGGTGGAGCTCATGACCACCGCCGGGCGCTCCTGCCCGGCGAGCACGGGCCGGGCGACCTTCAACTACGACGCGGTGCCCCTGGCCGCCGCCGGGGTCCGCTGGGGGGCCGAGGACGCCGACTGCGCGCCCGCCGGCGTGTACTACGCGAAGGTCACCCGGACTTCGGCCAAGGACTCCGACCAGAGCCCCTGGCCGCTGGAGCTCAAGGTGCAGCGCGAACCCGGGCGGGGGGCGGGCGTTCCCACCACCGCGCCGAGCAACCTGCCCACCGGAGCCCCCGCGCTGCCCGGCACCGAGGCGGTGGGCCGCACCGGCGGCACCGGCTTCAACGACGCGCGGGCCCTGGGCGCGGGGGTTTGGCGCGACGAGATGCGGCCCGGGCAGACCCGCTGGTACCGCGTCCCGCTGGACTGGGGACAGCAGCTCGGCCTCGGGGCCGAGCTGTCCGCGGCCCGGGTGACCAAGAAGTTCACCTCCGCCTCGGGCGGACTGGCCGTCACCCTCTACAACCCCTACCGGGGCCAGGTCGCGGACGAGAACACCTCCTACGACGGGGTGCAGGCCGGCATCACCCTGGAGAAGACCCCGCCCGTCGGCTACGCGAACCGTTTCTCCAGTGACCGCGAGGTCCAGCCGGTGAGCGTCGCGGGCTGGTACTACGTCGCCGTGACGATGGGCGGGAAGGTCGCCGACTTCACCGAGGACGCGGTGCCCGTCCCGCTGACGCTGCGGCTGGAGGTGACCGGGACCCCGGCCAAGGCGCCCGCGTACCAGGGCGATCCGGCCGCGGGCGGCTTCGCGGTCGGGGCGGACGACCGGACGGCGGCCCGGGAGGGGCTCACCGCCCCGGAGGCCGCCGAGGCGGCCGGGACCCGCTCGCTGATGCGCGTCGTGGCGGGCGCCGGCTTCGGCACCGGTGCGGTGCTGCTGGCGGTGCTGGGCGGATGGGTCCTGCTCGGCCGGCGGGGGCGCGGCGCTACATCCGCGTGAGGGCCCAGACGCCGACCGCGAAGCACAGCAGCGCCGCGGCGAGCAGCGAGGCCACCGCCTTCGGCGGGGGCGGGGCGATGCCGCCGCGCGTACGGACCGGCGCGGACGCGGGAGCGGCCGGGACCGCCGCGGTGGCCGTTCCCGGGGCGCCGGGGGCGGCCGGCGGGGGCAGGTGGAAGCTGCCCGTCTCCGAAGGCCCGTACGAGGGCCCGTACGAGGGTGCGTACGGGGTCCCGTACGAGGGTGCGTGGACCTCGGCGGCGGCCTGCCGCGGGACGGGCGGCGCCGTGGCGGAGGCGCCGCGGGGGTCGGTACGGGTGGGCTCCGCGGCCACCGTCACGGCGGCGGATCCGCCCGGGGCGGAAGCGCCGGCGGTCGGCGGCTGCGGGGGCGGCGCCGACGCGGACCCGGTCGCGGGTGTGGACGCGGGTGTGGACGCGGGTGCCGACGATCCCGTGCCCGTCGGGCCGTCGGGGCCGAAACCGGGCGGAAGCGGGCCGAGTTGGTCGAACACCTCCACCGGATCCTCGTCCGGGGCGGGCGGGGGCAGCAGTTCCACGGCCTCGGCAAGGGCCTTGCGCGCCCCTGTGGCCGTCCGGAAGCGGTTCTGGGGGTCGGGCTGCAGGAGGTTCGCGATGACGTCCCAGAGCGCGGCGGGGACGTTCTGCGCTGCAGCCGGGGTCCCGTGGGCGAGGAAGTGGTCCACCAGCGCCTGGGAGTCGGGTTTGCTCCCCTGGAGGAGGTAGAGGGCGACCAGTCCCACGGCGAAGAGGTCCGCGGCGAAGTCGGGCTCCGCGCCCATCAGTTGCTCGGGTGCGAAGTAGCCCGGCGTGCCGACCACGTAGTTCGTCTCGGTCAGCCGGGGCTCGCCCTTGCGCATGGAGATGCCGAAGTCGGACAGCCGCAGGTGCGGCCGCCCGCTTCCGGTGGCCTCCAGCAGGATGTTGGCCGGTTTGATGTCGCGGTGCACCACGCCTTCCGCGTGCACCGCCGCCAGGCCCGACAGGAGCTGGTCGAGCAGCGTGCACACGAAGCGGGGCGGGAGGGCGCCGTAGTCCCCGATCACGTGGCCGAGGGAGCCGCCGCCGACCAGGTCCATGGTGAAGAGGACCTTGTCGTCGTCGGCGGCCCAGCTGGCGGGAGCCAGTACGTGCGGGTGGTCGATCCGCAGCGCCTGCTCCCGGACGAACCGCAGCAGCGTGTGGGCGTCGCTCTGCAGGAGCACCTTCGCGGCGACGTAGCGGCGACGGCGGTGGTCCCAGGCCCGCCACACGGCACCCGCGCCACCGCGCCCGATCGGATCGATCAGCTCGTACCGGCCGGCGAAGACCTCACCCATCGCTGCGCCCGTCCCCCGTCACCCGTTGTCCGCCGTCGTGCGTGTCAGTTCTGGTGCGCCTCGTAGTGGGCGACCGCGTCGGCGGTGCGGCCCGCTCCGTACACCCGGAGGAACTCTGCCAGTTCCGGGTGGCTGGGGGCGAGGCTGTTCGCCGCGTCGATGATGTCGCCGGCCGCGGAGACCGAGCGCAGCAGCGACTGGATCTCGCGGACCACGCGCTTGACGGTGGGTGCGCCGGAACCGGTGGTGGTCTGGCCGCTGCTGCTGAGGACGGATCCTCCCTGGGTCTTCTTGATCTCGTCCATCCGGTCGGTCGCCTCCGCCGCGCTGACGCTGCCGTCGGCCACCTGTCCGGCGAGGTCCTGGAGGGCCTGGACACGCTGGACCACGGCAGGGTTGCCGATCTTGGCGCGCTGGCCGCTCATCAGCTGGGACAGCATGGGCGCCGACAGCCCGAGTACGGCAGCGAGACGGGCCTGGTTCAGGCCGAGGTCGTCTATGAGCCGGCGGAAGAGCGCTCCCAGCGGCTCTCCGTACCAGCTGCGCTGAAGCTCTCTGGCTCTGGCCGTGGCCTCTTGCTGTACTGCGTCCACTCTTACTACTCCCCTTCGCTGGTGCGAACCTCGCGAGCATCTTACGGAGCGTGGTTGCAGGGCGGGAGTCCCTATCATTTTGCGAGATGAGGGGGTAAACCCGGTACTCTGTTCTGCGGAACGACCACATCCCTCACGCGGGACCGGTGCGTCCAGTTCCACGGGGCCTTAGCTCAGTTGGTAGAGCGCTGCCTTTGCAAGGCAGATGTCAGGAGTTCGAATCTCCTAGGCTCCACATCGAAATGCTCCCTGACCTGCGGAAACGTGGGTCAGGGAGCATTTTTTCATGCCGGTCGGCGGCTGCGTTCCCGGCCGTGCGGCGCGCGGTGGCTCCCGGGCCTCGAAGGTCTGCCCGGCCGTCCCTCCCCGAGGTGCCCCCGCAGGCCCGGGGCAAGGGGCCCGCGGTGCAGTGGGGGATATGTCGTTGCCGGGCCGGTGGCCGTCCGAAAGTATGGTGGATACATCTATCGGCCGGGGCCGCGCGTGCGGGCAACTCGACTTCGACCTCGATGCATTGGGTCGGCTGAAGTCTCGCTAAAGCGGCGGGTCGCGGTGGCGCCGGAGTGGCGTACGCCACGGTAGAGGGGCCGTCGATCAAGGTACGGTCGTATGCGTACCTCCGTTTGGAGACGTACCTGCATGCAATGAGGGGGAACTCAGCCATGTCCACGACCCTGGCCACCGAACTCAGTTACGCGAGCACCGTGACGCGGGCCCTTGTGCACCGAGCGGCCGTCTGCGAGGTGTTCCTCACGGACTCGGTCCGGGTGGCCGAGGACGAATACCTCATCGCCGCGCAACTTCCGCGCGTGCACAGCTACTACAACGACCAGATCACCTCGCCGGCCGTCTACGACCCGCTGCTCCTCGTCGAGGTCTTCCGCCAGGCGTCGATCTACGCGGCCCACACCTTCCTCGACGCCGCGATCGACGAGAAGTTCATCTTCAACGGCGGCGAGATGATCGTCACCGACATCACCGCCCTGCACATCGGCACACGGCCGGGTCACGCGCGGATCCACGCCCGGCAGGCGGGACTGAAGCACCGCGACGGCGTCGTCACCGGCAGCACGCTCGACATGGTCCTCACGGTGGACGGCCGTGAGGCCGCGACCATGCGCACCACCTGCCAGTGGATGCCGGGCCGGGCCTGGGACCGGATGCGGGAGAAGGGCCGGGCCTCGCTCCCGCTCAACACCGCCCGGCCGCACCACACCGGACGCCGCGTGCCCCCGGTGGCCGTGGGCCGCGTCTCCCCGCACAACGTCGTGCTGTCCGAGACCGAGGTCCGCGAGCACGAGGTGCTCACCCAGGTCATCGTCGACCAGGCCAACCCGGCTCTCTTCGACCACCCGCTCGACCACATCCCGGGCGCACTGATCTTCGAGGGCTTCCGCCAGTCCGCGGTGCACGCCGCGCACGAGCTGTTCGGTCTCTCGCCCCAGGGGCTGCTGCTCACGCGCGTGGAGACGGACTTCACCCGCTTCGGCGAGTTCGAGCTGCCCACGGACTGCCTGGTGCGGGTGGTGCAATCGCCGACCCCGGACACGGTGGCCTTCGAGATCACCATGACCCAGGAGGACCAGATCGCCCGGGCCAGGGTGCACCTCGCCCTGACCAGCCCCATCGGCGGGGCGCTGCTGAACCGGTTCTCCCACGCCACCGCCGGCGCCTGAGAGCCCGTACCCCGTACCCGGGCGACACAAGGAGACACCGCAGTGCCCCAGCCCATGATCTGGTTCGACTTCGGCGGCGTGCTCTCGCCGCCGCTCGACGAGCTCTTCGACTCGTACCACGCGCGTACGGGCATCACGCCACGTCAGATGAAGACCGCGCTGGCCGCGGTCGCGGCCGAGCTGGGCGTCGAGCCCCTGGCACCCCTCGAACTGGCCCTGCTCACCGAGGCCGAGTGGGGACGGTCGATGGTCCGCGTCCTGCGGCAGGCCGACCCCGGCATCGACCTGTCCCGTGCGCGCTTCGAGGAGTTCGGCCGGCAGTGGTTCGAGGGGGTCCGCGCCAACCCGGTGATGGTGGCCACGGCCCGGCACGCCAAGGAGCACGGCTACCGGGTCGGGATCCTCAGCAACAACGTCGTCGAGTGGGAGCCCTACTGGCGCGCGATCGTCGAGCCCGTCGGCGAGGTCGACTGCATCGTCGACTCCTGCGTGGTGGGCGTCCGCAAGCCCGACCCGGAGATCTTCCGGCGGGCCGAGAAGGAGGCGGGCGTGCCTGCCGCCGAGTGCGTGCTGATCGACGACCTCGCCGAGAACTGCGCCGCGGCCCGCTCCGTCGGCTGGCGCGCGGTGCACTTCCGCAACAACGCCCGGACCGTACGCGAGCTGGCGGGCCTCACCGGCCTGCCCGCGCTCGTCTGACGCACCCCTCTTCCCCACGGAGCACACATGACCACCACCGTCACGTCCGCGGCCGTCACCGTCACGGACATCCCCCACCTCGACCCCGTCCCGGCGTTCACCGTGCTCGACGAGCGCGGCCCGGGCGGCGTCCCGCTGATCCAGCTGCCGAGCGGCCACAAGGTCGCCCACCTGACCCGTTACGCCGACGTGCACAAGGTGCTCACCGACCCGGCGTCCGGTCGCACCGAGACCAACGTCGAGGACGGGCCGAGCTTCCTGCCGACCGTGATGCCGAAGGAGCTGCTGCTCAACCTGGACGCCCCGCACCACGCCCGGATCCGCGGCTTCGTCGCCACCGACTACAGCGCCGCGGGCACCGAGCGGCTGCGCCCGGTGATCGGCGAGGTGGTGGACGAGGGCATCCGGCGACTGCGCTCCAGCGCCTCCCCCGACCTCTTCACCGACCTCCTCGACCGGGTCCCGGTCACCGTCAACGCCCACTTCCTCGGCTTCCCGGTCGAGGACGTGCCGTACTTCCGGCCGTCGTCGCGGATCGTGCAGATCGCCTCGCACGAGGACGTCCCGGATCTGGTGCAGCACTTCTACCGGGTGTACGGATACGTCGAGGACCTGGTGACCGGCGTCCGGCCGGTGGTGCCCGGCGGGCTGATCGACCGCTTCCGCGCCGACCGGGACCGGGCCGAGCCGCCGCTGGACGACGCCGAGCTCACCGGCATCTTCTTCGGCTCGCTGCTCGGCGGCGACCAGAACGTCGTGTCCGTGCTGACCAAGTCGGTGTACGCGCTGCTCGCGGCGCCCGCGCTGTGGCGCCGGCTCGCCGACGATCCCGCGATCGCCCCGCGTCTCGCGGAGGAACTGATCCGTCTGATCCCGCTGGGGGCGATCTCCGCGTTCCCGCGGATCGCGGGCCGAGACCTGGAGACCACCGCGGGGGTCGTGGCGCAGGGCACCGTGGTCTACCCGGACGCCTTCGCCGCCAACCGGGACCCCGAGGCGTTCCCGGACCCGCTGACCGTCGACCCCGACCGCGCGCCGGCCAAGCGGCACCTGCAGTTCGGCTACGGAATGCACCACTGCATGGGTGCCGCGCTCGCCCGCATGGAGATCGTGACCGTACTGACGCGTCTGGCCCAGGAGTTCCCGAACCTGGCCCTGGCCGTCGACCCGGCCGAGGTGCCCTGGGACAACGGAACGGTGCTGCGGCGCCCGACATCGCTGCCGGTGCGGTGGTGAGCCGGTGGTGAGCCGGGGTACCGGCTGACGGGGCGGCGCCGGGACGGGGGCGGGCACGGGGTTTTCGTGCCCGCCCTTCGCCGCGCCCGTCAGCGGGGCTCGCCGAACCACTGGCGCAGCGTGTCGGCCAGCGGGCCCCCGTCCGGGGCCCACGCGACGTATCCGTCGGGTCGGACGAGGACGGCGTCCCAGGGCATCGGGACGGCGGTCGTCGCGGCGACCGTGCGCAGTACGTGGGCCCAGCGCCCGGCCTGTTCGAGGTGTACCCCGCCGTCCTCGCCGAGCAGGATCAGCACGGGACGGCCGGGCAGCAGCAGCCGGGTCAGGTCGGTGGGGCCGTCGTCCGTGGTGAGGGGCAGGTTCGGCAGGAAGCGGCCCTCCCATCGGGAGCCGGGCCCGCCCGACGGGGGGTACGCCGTCTCCTGGGCGCTGATCATGTGACCGAGGCGGCCCTTCACCTCGTCGAGTCCGAGCAGCTCGGTGACGAGGTCGCGCAGCGGGTCGAGGCCTGGGTCGGGCCGCATGAGGGCCAGCTGGGCCCGGGTGTTGTCGATGACGCGCGCTCCGGCGGGCCGCCGTTCGGCGTCGTAGGTGTCGAGCAGGTCCTTGCCCGCGGTGCCCGCGAGGGTGTGGGCGAGTTTCCAGGAGAGGTTAAGTGCGTCCTGCAGACCGAGGTTGAGGCCCTGCCCGCCCACGGGGAAGTGCACGTGGGCGGCGTCGCCGGCGAGGAACACCCGGCCCTGGCGGTAGTCGCGGACCAGGCGGGCGAAGTCGCTGAAGCGGGAGAAGAAGACCGGGTCGGCCATCGGCACGCTCCGGCCGAGGATGCGCTCACCCTCGCGGCGCAGCTCGTCGAGGGTGAGCGGGGAGTGCCGGTCGGGGTGCGGGCCGCGGAAGTCGATCGTGATGAACCGGCTGTGTCCGTACGGGTTGACGCCCGCCACCGTCCAGCCGCGCGGGGTGCGGTGCCAGCCGTACGGCACGTGGTCGGGGTCGGTCAGCCGCACCAGGCCGAGCAGGGCGGACACGGTCGCGGGGTGCGTGTCCTCGGGGAAGCCCAGCCGTTCGCGTACGGTGCTGCGGGCGCCGTCCGCGCCGATGACGTATTCGGCGGTGAAGCGCCGTACGCCGTCCGGCCCTTCGGCGCTCACCTCGACCGAGTCGGGTCCCTGGTGGATGTCGCTCACGCGGTGTCCGCGCAGCACGGTGACGCCCCGGGCGCGGGCCCGCTGTTCGAAGTCCCGCTCCAGGTCGGCCTGCGAGCGGCCGACGATGGGTCCGGGCTCGGTGGCGGGGGCGGTGATGACGAGCCCCGGCATGCCCGCGAAGTGGAAGGCGTCGGCGGAACTGCGCCGCAGCCGGTCCTCGGTGGCGGCGTGCGCGTGCAGATGACCGCGCCGGGCGAGGCCCTGCACGGTGCGGGCGTGCAGGGTGCCCGCCTTGGGCTGGTCGAGGGTCCGTGGTTCGGCTTCGAGCACGACGGTGGAGACGCCGTAGTGTCCCAGCTCGGCGGCTGCGAGCATCCCGACAGGTCCGCCCCCGACGACCAGGACCTGGGCGTGTACGGGGGCGGGGCGGATGTCGTGGAGGGCACGGTTCATGGGGGCGCGGGTCCTTTCCTGGTGCCGCCCCGCCGGTCGGACACGGTGTGCCGCGGCAAGCGCGGTGGCGGCGCGGGTGAACGCGGGAGGCCCGGCGCCTTGACGGGGGAATCGGGGCGCCGGGCCGGTCTCGGGGGTGTCGTGCGGAGCGGGGGGAGCGCGGTGCGCGCTCCCCCCTGCTCACCGGACGGTCACGCGGTGTTCTTGGCGGGGCCGCCGCGCAGCAGGGCGGCGACCACGGCGCAGAGCACGACGCAGACCGCGGCGAGTCCCCACAGGACGGTGTGGAACGCGGAGTCGTAGGACTGGGCGAGGAAGTGGGTGAAGCCCTCGGTGTCCACGGCACCCGAGACCTCGGTGGCGCGGGCGAAGTCACCGCCCGCAGCCTGGTCGGCGACCTGGTCGGCGTTCGCGGCGCCGGCGTAGTCGCCGATGCCGTCCTCGATGCGGGTGCCGAGGACGGTCGCGAGGACCGATCCGTAGACCGCCACGGCGATGGCCTCGCTGCCGAGGCGCAGCGTGTTGAGGAAGCCCGCGGCCATGCCGGCCTTCGCCGGGTCGATCAGCTCCAGCGCCTGGCCGTCGACGAGTCCGGCCGAAAGGCCCATGCCCGCACCGGTGACGAGCATCGGCAGGGCGACGACGAGGATCTTCACGTCCGGCGAGAAGAGCGTGAGCGCCAGATCGCCGACGACCAGGCAGGCGAGGCTGACGTAGATGAGGGTGAGCGCGGAGATCCCGCGGGTGACCAGCTTCGCGGCGAGCATCGGGCAGACCAGCACGGGCGCGGTGAGCAGCAGCATGATCAGGCCGGCGGCGCCGGTGTCACGGCCGGTGGCCGCGGTCAGGTAGCTCGGCAGGTAGGTGAGCATGGTGACGAAACCGAAGGACGCCGCGACGGGCACCAGGCACAGGCCGACGAAACGCCGGTTGCGCAGCACGCTCAGGTCGAGCATGGGGTGTTCCCTGCGGTTCTCGACCACCGCGAAGACCGCGAGGACCACGACGGCACCCGCGAACAGCGCCAGCACGCCGGTGCTGCCCCAGCCCCACTGCGAGCCCTGCACGATGGCGGTGGTCAGCAGCACCATGGCGACGACGAACAGCGCGCTGCCGGGGACGTCGATGCTCGCACCGCTGCCGCCGTCGGCCGGCATGGCCTTGGCGATGGCGGGCACCGCGAGCAGTACGAGGAGCAGGGCGACGGCGTGCACGGCGAACACCCAGCGCCAGCCGAGGCCTTGTACGAGTACGCCGGCCAGCGAGGGGCCGATGGCCACGCCGACGCCCGCGACGGTGCCGAACAGGGCGAACGCCTTGGCGCGTGCCGGGCCGTCGAACACGGTCGCGATGATCGCCGCGCCGCAGGAGAAGATCGCCGCGCCGCCGATGCCGGCGAGGGCGCGGGCGCCGTCCAGCCAGAGCACGTTGGTGGCGAGCGCGCTGGCGAGCGAGGCCACGGCGTAGACGGCGGCGCCGGCCGCGAAGGCCTTGACCCTGCCGACGATGTCGGCGACGGATCCCCAGACGAGGGTGAAGCAGGCGAAGGCGACGTTGAAGGCGTTCACCACCCACTGCAGGGGGGCGAGGCCGGCGTCGGTGTCGGCGCCGATGTCGGGCAGCGCGACGGCGGTTCCGGAGATCGACATGGGGACGACGAACACCGCGAGGAGCACCGCGGCCAGGGTGAGGGTGCGGCCCGGCTGCCCTTCCGCCTGCACAGGTGGCGCGGCCGACGACGTGGTCTGCGTACTCATGGGGGCACAACTCCAGGCTCGGCCCGGCCGGCGGCGCGACCAGGTACGGTTCGGATCGAACCTTAAGCTGACACAGAAGAGAGGTATGATGCAACCCGTACCTCAGGAAGGAGTATGCGATGCCCGATGAGGATGGCCACCCCTCGCTCGAGGAGATGAGCCTGCCGGCCGTACTGAGCGCGCTCGCCGACCCCCTGCGCTACGCGGTCGTCTCCGCCCTGTTGAAGGAGCCGGAAGGCACGGCGCGGACCTGCGCGTCCTTCAACCTCCCGGTCTCGAAGTCGACGATCACCCACCACTTCAAAGTCCTGCGCGAGGCGGGCCTGGTGGGACAGGTGGACCGCGGCAACAGCCGGGCGGCGACCCTGCGCCGGGCGGAACTGGACGAGCGCTTCCCCGGCCTGCTGGACCTGATCCGCGCCAACCACTGACCACTCGGCACGGCCGGCCGCCGTGAGCCGGCGAACCGGCGCGCCGTGCCCCCCCCCGCACGTCTGTGAGCCCTCGGGCACCGTGCCGCACGGACGGCGCTGTCGAACAGCGCCGCGCCGAGCGGCTCCCAGGCATGCCCCGGGCGGGCCACTTCAAGGAGGGACACCATGACGACAAGCAAGGGGTTACCGGCCGGTCGCGCCATCGCGGTCGAGGGTGGGGAAAGCGCCGACCTGGGCGGTCTGCTCGTCAGGGCCGCGGCGCGGTACCCGGAGCACGGGGTCCGCTACTGCTCGGGAGAGCGGCCCCTCGACCACACGCTCCGCACCTATCCGCAGCTCCTGGAGGACTCGCTGCGTCTGCTGGGTTCCTTACGGGAGGCGGGCGTTCGCCCCGGCCGGGTCGTGGCACTGCTGCTGGAGCGGCCCGAGGAGTTCGTCCCGGCGTTCTGGGCCTGCCTGCTCGGCGGGATCACCGTCTGCCCGCTGGTCCCCGTCCGGAACGACCCGCAGCGCTGGGCAGCGCAGTTGGGCCACGTCGACACCCTGCTCGACGGGCCGCTCCTGATCACCGACAGCCGGACCCGCGAGACGCTGCCCGCCGTCGAGGGTCTGGCGGTCGCCACGTTCGAGGACCTGGTCCTGGCGGGGGCCGGCACGGACGCGCGCACCGTGGCCGCGGCCGAGCCCGGCCCGGAGGAGGTGGCGCTGCTGGTCCTCACCTCCGGTTCCACCGGCGCCTCCAAGGCCGTCCGGCTCACCCACGCCAACCTCCTGGCCTCGATGGCCGCCAAGGCCGCGGCGCAGTCGCTCACCGCGCACGACGTGACGCTCAACTGGATCTCCTACGACCACGTCGCCGCACTGCTGGAGGCGCACCTCCTGCCGCTGTCCGTGGGAGCCGTCCAGCTGCAGGTCCCGCCCGAGCCGGTGCTGGCCGACCCGGTGCGCTTCCTGGAACTGATCGACGCCCACCGGGTGACGATGACCTTCACCCCCAACTTCCTGCTCGGGCTGATCAACAAGGCGCTCGACCAGTCGTCCACCCCGCCGCCCCTGGACCTCTCCTGCCTGCGGCACATCGTCTCGGGCGGTGAGGCCAACCCCGTCGTCACGGGCATCGGCTTCCTGGAGCGGCTCGCCCCGTACGGGCTGCACCGCGGCGCGCTCTGGCCCGCCTTCGGGATGACCGAGACCTGCGCCGGCAGCATCTACAACCGGGAGTTCCCCGACGCCGACCGCACAGCCGAGTTCGCGGCGGTCGGCCGGCCGGTCGACGGCCTGCGCATCAGGGTCGCGGAAGAGGACGGCGTCACGCCGCTCCCCGACGGCGAAGTCGGCGAGGTACAGCTCACGGGCCCGATGATCACCAGCGGCTACCGGAACGACAAGGACGCGACCCAGGCCGCGTTCACGGCGGACGGCTGGTTCCGGACCGGAGACCTCGGCCGGCTCTCCGGCGGGCGGCTGACCCTCGTGGGCCGGAGCAAGGACAGCGTCATCGTCAACGGCGTCAACTACTACAGCCACGACCTGGAGTCCGTGCTCGACGGCCTCGAAGGCGTCGAGAAGTCCTTCGTCGCCGCCTTCCCCACCCGCCCGCGGGGCAGCGACACCGAGCAGCTCGCGGTGGCGTTCGCGGCCGACCCGGACGTGGCCCGCGACGAGGCGGCGCTGCACCGCCTGCTCATCGCGATCAGGAACAGCGTGGTGCTGCACTGGGGCTTCCGCCCGGCGCTGCTCCTCCCGCTGCCCAAGGACGCCTTCCCCAAGACCAGCCTGGGCAAGATCCCCCGGTCCCTCATGCGCCGCCGGCTGGAGTCCGGCGACCTCGACGAGCACATCGCGTCGGTCGCGGAACTGGTGACCCGGCAGCTCGGCGGGCACGTCGCCCCCGAGGGCGCAGTCGAAACCACCCTCGCCGAGCTGTACGCCGAACTGTTCGAGGTGGAGCCGTCCGCGATCAGTGCCACGGCGGGCTTCTTCGACCTCGGCGGGACCTCGCTGGACATCCTGCGCCTCAAGAGCCTGGTCTCCCAGCGCTTCCCCGACGCCGACCTGCCCGTGCTCGCGATCCTCACCTCGCCCAGCGTCCGCGCGCTGGCCGCGCGCATCGAGGCGGGCCGGAGCGCGGAGCGGGCCCCCTACGATCCGGTCGTCGCGCTGCAGACCAGCGGCGACGGGACACCGCTCTTCTGCATCCACCCCGGAGTCGGCGAAGTGCTCGTCTTCGTCAACCTGGCCAAGTACTTCGTCCACGAACGGCCCTTCTACGCCCTGCGGGCCCGCGGCTTCAACCCCGGGGAGAAGCCGTTCGAGAGCTTCGAGGAGATGACGCGCACCTACGTGGACGCGATCCGCTCCAGGCAGCCGCACGGCCCCTACGCGATCGCCGGTTACTCCTTCGGCGCGGCGGTGGCCTTCGAAGTGGCCAAGCGGCTGGAGGCCGACGGCGAGCGCGTGGACTTCCTGGGCAGCTTCAACCTGCCGCCGCACATCAAGTACCGCATGGACGAACTCGACTTCGTCGAGACCGCCGTCAACCTGGCGATGTTCCTGGACCTGGTGTCCGCGGAGCAGGCCAGGACGCTGCCCGCCGAACTGCGCCCGCTGAGCAGGCAGGAGCAGCTCGGTCACCTCATGGCGATCGCACCCTCGCACCGGCTCGCCGAACTCGACCTGGACCTTGAGCGGTTCACCGCGTGGGCCGACCTCGCCGACGGCCTCACCGGCCTCGGCCGGACCTACCGGCCGTCCGGCAGCGTCGCCGCGATGAGCGTCTTCTACGCGATCCCGCTGCGCGGCAGCAAGCAGGACTGGCTGAACGGCGAACTCAGGCGCTGGGAGGACTTCACGCGCGGGACGCCCCGGTACATCGACGTGCCCGGCGAGCACTACACCCTCATGGGGCCGGAGCACGTGGCCGCCTTCCAGTCGATCCTGCGTGCGGAGCTCGACCGTGCCCTGACCGGACCTGCCGGCGCCGACGGCGCGGAAGGAGCGACCCCTCGATGCTGACCGGAAAGAAGATCCTGATCACCGGTGCCACCGGCCTGGTGGCGCGCTCCGTGGCCGAGACGCTCGCGGAGCACAACGAGGTGTGGTGTCTCGGACGCTTCTCCGATCCCGGGACGGCACGCCGGCTCGCCGAGCGGGGGGCGAGGACCTGGCGCTGGGACATGGCCGTGGACGCCCTGGACGGCGTCCCCGACGACTTCACCCACGTGCTGCACGCCGCGGTCGAACGCGGCAGCGGGGACTTCGAGGACGTCGTGGCGGTGAACTCCGTCGCCACCGGACGGCTGATGACCCACTGCCGCTCCGCCGAGGCCTTCCTGTTCGTCTCCACCAGCGCGCTCTACGCGCCGAGGGCACTGGACCACCTGTACACCGAGACCGACCCGCTGGGGACCGAGTCCCCGTGGCTGCCGACGTACCCCGTCGGAAAACTGGCCACCGAGGGCGCCGTGCGCGCGCTCGCCGTGACGCTCGGCCTGCCCACGACCATCGCGCGGCTCAACGTCGCCTACGGGCCGCACGGGCACGGCGGGCTCCCGACCATCTTCTTCCGGCAGATGCTGGCCGGGGAGCCGATCGCGGTGCCCCACCGGGGACAGCACTACTGCTCCCCCATCCACACCGACGACATCGCGCGCCACGTGCCACGGCTGTGGGCCGCGGCCGGGACGCCCGCCACCGTCGTGAACTGGGGCGGGGACGAGGTCGTCGGCGTACGGGACCTCATGACCCACGTCTCCGAGCTCACCGGGGTGCCCGTCGACTTCGTGCCGAGCGACGTCACCCGTGCCGTCGGCGCGTACGACGACACCCGCCGCAGGAGCATCGCCGGCCCCTGCGGGCGGACCTGGCGCGAAGGGGTCCGCCAGACCATCGAAGCCCACTTCCCCGGCGCCCTCGACACCACCTCCCGGATATGAGGAATTCCACCGTGACCATGGAACCCAACGCCGAACCCAACGCCGGACCGAACGCCGAACCGGACGTGCTGGGACTGCTGGAGCGCGCCCTGAGCGCCAGCTGCGCGGCCTCGCTGCGCGCCGCCGTGAAGCTCGGCCTCGCCGACGCCCTCGGCGACGCCCCCTCGACGGCCGAGGACCTCGCCGCGGCGGTGCGGGCCGACCCGGACGCGCTGCGCCGGCTGCTGCGCTCGCTCACCTGCTTCGAGGTCTTCGCCGAGGATCCCGAGGGCCGGTTCGTCCACACGGAGGTCTCGCGGCTGCTCCGCACGGACGCCGCGGACGCCCTCGACCAGCTCGTGCTGTGGATGACCGAACCGTGGACCTGGGAGCTGTGGGGCCGGCTCGACGAGTCGGTCCGCTCCGGGAAGGACGTGTTCGTCGGCCTCCACGGCAGGGAGTTCTTCGACCAGGTGCACGTCGCCTGGCCGGAGTCCGCCGCCGTGTTCGACCGCGCCATGACCCAGGCGAGCCGGCAGTCCGCAGCTGCCGTCGCCGCCGTCCTGCCGCTTGCCGGGGCGCGGACCGTCGCCGACATCGGCGGCGGGCAGGGCTTCCTGCTGGCCTCGCTCCTGGAGCACCACCCCGATGTGCACGGGGTCCTGTTCGACCGGCCCGACGTGGTGGCGGGCGCCGACGGGCGCCTGCGCGACGGCGGGCCGCTCGCCGAGCGGGTCCGGCTGGTGGCCGGCGACTGCCGCGAGGAGATCCCGGCCGACGTCGACACGTACGTCTTCAAGAACGTCCTGGGCATGAACGACGAGGACGCGGTCGTGGTCCTGGCCAACCTCGTGAAGGCAGCCCCCGCGGGCGCCGGCGTGGTCATCGTCGAGAACTTCGTCGACGACGGCCCGGGACAGAGGTTCAGCACCGCGATGGACCTGCGGATGCTGCTCACCGTCGGCGGCAGGAAGCACACCCGGGACGGCCTGCTGGGGCTCGTGGAACGGGCGGGACTCGTCGTCCACGACGTACGCCCGGTCAACTCCTACCAGCACATGATCGTGGCCGCGACCCCCGCGTAGCGGCGGACGGCGAGAGGAGGACGCAAGCCCATGACCGAGACCGCCGACGTACTGGTGGTGGGGGCGGGCCCCACCGGCCTGCTGCTGGCCGGGGACCTGGCCGCCGCCGGCGTGCGGGTCACCCTGCTGGAGCGGCGCGAGAGCGCGGACGCCCGGGCCGCGCGCGAAATGACCCGCTCCTTCGCGGTGCACGCCCGCACCCTGGAGGTGCTGGACGCACGGGGACTCGCCGACGAACTGGTCGCACGCGGCCGGACGGCGCCCGTGGTGGGGGTGTTCGGCAAGCTCGAACTGCACCTGCACCGCCTGCGCACCCGTTTCCCGTTCGCGCTGATCACCCCGCAGTACAACCTGGAGGAACTGCTGGAGGGGCGCGCCGTCGCCGCCGGGGTGCGGATCCTGCGGGGCGCCGAGGTGGTGGCCCTGCGCCGGCGGGAGGACGGCGTAGAGGTGGAGACGGCCGGAGCGGGCGTCTTCGACGCACGGTACGTGGTGGGCTGCGACGGGGTGCGCAGCACGGTTCGGCGGCTGACCGGCATCGACTTCCCCGGCCGGTCGGTGGTGCGCTCGGTGATGCTGGCCGACGTCCGGCTCAAGGAGGTGCCCGTGGACGCCGTGACCACCAACTCCAACGAGCACGGCTTCGCCTCCCTCGTGCCCTTCGGCGACGGCTGGTACCGGGCGATCGGCCGGATCGCCGGCGACGACAGGCCCGATGACGCACCGCTGGCGGTGGAGGAGCTGTCCGGACTGCTGCACCGGGTGCTCGGCACCGACTACGGCATGCACGACCCGCGCTGGATCTCGCGCTTCCACAGCGACGAGCGGCAGGCCGTGCGCTACCGCGAGGGCCGGGTGCTGCTGGCGGGCGACGCCGCGCACGTGCACTCGCCCGCCGGCGGCATGGGCATGAACACGGGCCTGCAGGACGCCGCCAACCTCAGCTGGAAGCTGGCGGCGGTGGCCCGCGGCCGGGCCGGGGAGCCGCTGCTCGACTCCTACGAGCGGGAGCGCCATCCCGTCGGGAAGCAGGCGCTGCGCGTCTCCGGGGCGATCACCCGGGGCGTCCTCGACGCTCCGCGGGGCGGCCCGGCGCGCCCCCTGCGCGCCCTGGCCCTGCCCGTCGTCTCCCGGCTGAGTTCGCTCACCGCCCTGGGGGAGCGTCTGCTGTCCGGCATCGGCATCTCCTACCCGGCGCCGCGCGGCAGCCACCCGCTCACCGGACGCCGGGTGCCCGATCTGCGGCTCGCGGGCGGAAGGCGGCTGTACGAGGTGCTGCGCGGCGGCGGTTTCGTGCTGGTCACCCGGGGGAGCCCGGTGCCGGAGACCGAGTGGCTGACGTCCGTCGCACCCGCCGGGTCGTTGCGCACCACGCTGCTGGTCCGCCCGGACGGCCACGTCGCCTGGGCCGCCGACGACCCGGACCCGGACGGGCTGCGCGCGGCGCTGGAGCGCTGGCCGGTGCGCTGACGGCCGCGAGCGGCTTTTGATTGTCCGGGGCCCGCAACGGTCGCGGGCAATCGGGCCGTACCGTGCAATCAGGGCGAGTGGTCCGGGCCGCCGATCCGGTTGTCGGGCCCTCGGCCGGCCGCCACCGGGCCGTGCCGGTCGACGTCCCCGGCCCGACTCCCAGGAGCCACTGTGTCCACGACCGCCCCGGCCCGGCCCCATCGGGCCGAACGGCTGCCCCTCTCCGCCCTCGTCGGCGTCACCGCCTCCGTGACCGTCCCGTCGCTGCGCGAGGACGACGGCGAGCACGACGGCGAGGCCGCCGCCGAGGCCGTGCGGCCGGTTCCGGCCGGGGCCTGAGATGCCGGCGAGGGTGACGGTCGTGGGCGGCGGGGTGATCGCCCTGCTCACCGCGGTCGAGTGCGTGCTCGACGGACACCGGGTCACGGTCGTGGACCAGGGTCCCGTCCCGGACGGCGGGGCCACCTCGCCGGGCCGCCGCCGCATCCTGCGGGCCCTGCGTCCCGCGGACCCGCGGACCACGGGGGCGGCGCTGCGCGCACAGCACCGCTGGGTCGAACTGGAAGAGCTGCTCCTGACGCGCTTCTACGAGCGGGTCGGAGCCCTCACCGTGCTGCCGCCCGCGGCGGCGGCGGACGGCGCGGCCCTGGTCGCGGCCGCCGGAGGCACCGCGAGGGAGCTGACCGCGGCCGGCCTGTCCGACCGCTATCCGCACCTGCACCTGGACGGCGCCCTCGGCGCGGTACTGGAGGAGGAGGCGGGCGTCCTGTTCGCCGGACGGGTCCTCGCCGCCTGCGCCGGCTGGCTGAAGTGGCAGCGGGGCGTCGAGCTGGTCGAGCACCGCGCCGTGAGCGCCGTCGACGGCGGGAGCGGCACCGTACGCCTGGCCGACGGGCGGGAGCTGCACGGTGACGCGGTGCTCGTGGCGGTGGACCCCCGATCGCGGAACCTGCTGCCCGAGGGCGTCGCCGAGCGGCTGACCCTCTACCGGCAGTCCCTCCTGCACTGCCGGGTGCCGCCGCACCAGGCGCGGGCGTGGGCGGCCACCCCGGCCATCGCCTCCCTCGGCACCCCGGGCGGAGGGAGGCTGGTCCCGCCGGTGGCCGGCAGGGGCCTCAAGCTCACCTCGGCCGCCGCCCGCCGGGTGGTGGACGAGGTCACCGACCACGCCACCGACCCGTACTGGCAGCGCACACTGGAGAGGGAGTTCGGCGACGTCCTGCCCGGCTTCGGGCCGGCCTGGGTGACCGCGGCCGAGGACGCCTACTACGCCACCTTCGCGCCGGCCGGCGGCCCGCCGCTGGCGGCCCTGGGCGGCGCGGGATACGCCTACGCGGCCTGCGGCGGGACATCCGTCGAGTTCGCGCCGCTCATCGCGCGGTCGCTCGCCGACCGGCTGGCCGGCAGCAGCCCGACCCCGACCGGTGTCGGCGCGCTGGACGGACCGCCGCCGGCCGGCCACGCCCCGCCGCTCGCGGGACTGCCGGCCGGCGGCCGGATGTGAAGGAGCGGGCAGTGGTCACGGTGGAGGACGTACGGCGGCTCGCGCTCTCCCGCGACGGGAGCGGACTGGGCTTCGCCCCCCCAGGACCTCCAGGAGCTGACGGAACTGGCCACCGAGGCCCGGCGGATGGTGGTCGCGGCCCGGCTCGCCCGCGAGCACCTGGAACCGGCCGCGCTGTCCGGGAGGCGGACCCGTGCGCCGGACTCGGCAGGCCCGGCACGTCACTGGCCAAGATCCTCGACGAACACCTCTACCTGACGATCACCCACGCGGCCCGGCAGGATCCGCAAGCCACGCCCCGGGCACGGGGGCCTCGGGGCGTGGCGCGACGGGCGGGGCCTCTTGCGTGGGGTCCGGCTGGGTCAGGGCGAACGCCCGGGCCATCGGCGTCAGCCCGTACTGCCCGGGCAGGTCCGAGTGGTCGAGCAGGCCGGCGTCCAGGAGCCGTTCGAGGAGGTCCTCGACCGGCTGGGCGGAGCGCTCGACCAGGGCGGCGAGCGCTTCGGCGGACCCGTACACGACGTCGTCCACCGAGGGCGGGTTCTCGGAGCCGGCGAACTGGCGCAGCATCAGGCGGGCCCACGGGGTCAGCTGCCGGTAGGCGTCGTCGAGGCGGGTGGCCAGGGCGTCGTCGCCCACCCTCAGCCGGCCGAGGAAGCGGGCGGGTTCCCGCCGCCGGTCGCCGATCAGGTCCGACACCGCGTGCTGGAGCATCCACTCCGGTCGGGCCGCGATGCGCCGGCCCGCCAGGTTCAGCGCCAGCGGCAGGTCACCACAGGCGTCGGCGAGGAGCAGACAGGCGCGCGGTTCGGCACCGACCCGGTCGCCGCCCAGCAGCCGGGCGAGCAGCGCCACGGACTCGTTCCGCTCCAGGGCGGGCACCCGCATCCGGCGCACCCCGTCCAGGCCGAGCAGCCGGGAGCGGCTGGTGATGAGGATGCGGCTCTCGGGCGCGGCCGTCAGCAGCTCCCGCACCTGGTGCTCGTGCCGCACGCCGTCGAGTACGACGAGCAGCCGGCGGCGCTTCAGCAGGGACCGGTACAACCCGATGCGCTGCCCGGGGTCGGCGGGGACGCGGTCGGCGGGGATGCCCAGCGCCTCCAGGAAACCGCCCGCGATCCCGGCGGCGTCGTCGTGCCCGCCGACGGCCGGGTCCAGGTTCGCGTAGAGCTGTCCGTCGGGCAGGTCCGCCGCCAGTTCGTGGGCCAGGCGCAGTGCGAAGGCCGACTTGCCCGCACCGACCTGCCCGCTGATCACCAGCGGTGCCACGGGCCGCTCCGCGCCGTGGGACCGGGCGGTCAGGGACCGGGCCTGCCGGAGCAGGGCGGACCGTCCCACCAGGGTGTGCGGTTCCATCGGGAGCTGGGCCGGCGGGGGGAGCACGGCACGCACGTCGGCGGCGCGCAGTTCGTTCTCCTGGTGCGTCTGCACGGCCTTGGCCGCGGGGCGGGGGGCGCCGTCGTCGCCTGCGGTGCGCGCCGCCTCGTGCCAGCGCCGCTCCCAGCCGGCGCGGTCGCCGCCGCACGCTTCGGCGAAGGCGAGGGCCACCTGGAGGGTCGGGAGGCGGTATCCGGCCGCCGCCTCGGAGAGGACGGACGCGGAGAACATGGCACGGGTCGCCATCTCGCGGTAACCGGGGCTGCCCGCCGCGGTCCGCAGCATGCGCAGCTCCCGGGCGAACGCGGTGACGGGTCCGGCGTCGGGGGCCAGTGGTCGCTCCAGTCTTCCCACACTCGTCTCCTTCGGCACTCGCTCTGTCCGCGGCCTTGTCGGGCCTGCCGGTGAACTGTCCGTGCGGGCCTTCCTGATCCGCTACCGGATGCTTACCGCGTGCTGGAGGGACGCCCTATGATCCCGTTGACACGGCCCTGGTCAGGGCCTGTGCTTACGGGGGGATGTCCGATGGCGGGGGCGGATAAGGAGACCTGGAAGAGAAGCACGAGGGGCCTTGAGGGGGACCTTCCGCGCTTCAACGTGCTCGGCTCGCTCGAGGGCTGGGCGGGCGGGGTACGGCTGCGGCTGGGGGGATCGATCCAGGAACGCGTCCTCTGCATGCTGCTCCTCGAAGCGGGCCGGGTGGTGCCCGTGGCCCGGCTGGTGGAGGCGACCTGGGAGAAGGACCCGCCGGCGACCGCCGCGCACCAGGTCCGCAAGGCCGTCGCCGACCTGCGCCGGCGCATTCCCACCGGGACGGCGGTGATCGCCACCGACGGGCCCGGCTACCGGGTGGTGGTGACGGACGGGCAGGTCGACCTGCTGGAGTTCGACGCGCTGTCCAGGGCTGCGGCGCAGGCCCTGCGGGAGGGCGACCGCCCGTCGGCCGCCGAGCACCTGCGGTCCGCGCTCGCGCTGTGGCGGGGATCGGTCCTGTCCGGCACGGGCGGGCCGGTGATCGAGGCCGCCGCGACGGCGCTGGAGGAGCGCCGGCTGGCCGCGGCCGAGCAGTTCTTCGATCTGTCCCTCGCGCTCGGCGAGAGCGGAGAGCTGGTCTCCGACCTGCGCGCACTGATCACGCAGCACCCCCTGCGGGAGACGCTGCGCGGGCAGCTGATGCTGGCCCTGTACCGCTCGGGACGGCAGGCGGAGGCGCTCAAGGAGTACGGGGAGGTCCGCGGGCTGCTCGTGGACGAGCTGGGGATCGATCCCGGGCCCCGGCTGGCCAAGCTGTACGAGGCGATCCTGCGGGACGGCCCGGAGCTGGCCGCACCCGAGCGGCCGGCCCCCGAGCCGATGGCCCCCGCGACGCCCGGGCCCGTACCGGCGCGGCCCGAACCGGAAGCGGCCGAACCGGCGGTCCCGGCGGGCCCGTTGCCCGAGGGGCCGATCCTCGCGGAGGCGGTCTCCGAGCAGCCGCCGCAACCGCCTTCGCAGCCGCAGCGGTTGCCGCCCGCGCAGGAGGGCGCCGCGTCGGACGACGCCCCGTGCACCCTGCCGTACGACCTGCCCGACTTCACCGGCCGAGCCCGCGAGCTCAGCCGGCTCTTCGACTACGCACAGGGCGCCTGCCGGGGCGGCGAGAGGTACTCCCGGATCGTGGCCATCGACGGCATGGGCGGCATGGGGAAGACCACCCTCGCCGTCCACGCCGCCCACCAGTTGGCCGGCCGCTACCCCGACGGGCAGCTCCACGTCGACCTTCGCGGCTTCACCCCGGGCGGCAGTCCCGTCTCACCCGCCGCCGCGCTCGACGGCCTGCTGCGCACCCTCGGCACGCCCGGCGACCGCATACCGGAGGACCTGGAGGGGCGCACCGCCCTGTGGCGGGCGAAGCTGGACGGCCGGCGGGTGCTGCTGCTGCTCGACAACGCGGTCGACGCCCCGCAGATCCGGCCGCTGCTGCCGGCCTCGCCGGGCTGCCTCGTACTGATCACGAGCCGCGGGCGGCTCCTCGACCTCGACGGTGTCGAGTGGGTGTCCATCGGGATGATGGAGCCCCAGGACAGCACCAGCCTGATGAGCGAGACGCTCGGCACGGCCAGGGTGACCGCGGAGCCGGAGGCCTCCGCCGAACTGGCTGAATTGTGCGGCCACTTGCCGCTGGCCCTGCGGATCGCGACGGCCCGGCTGCGCAACAGGCCGCGCTGGACCGTGCGTTATCTCGTCGAGCGGCTGCGTGACGAGACGCGCCGGATGGACGAGCTGAGTTCGGGGGAGCGCAGCGTCGCGGCGACCCTGCGCCTGTCGTACCTGGCGATGGACGAGGAGTACCGCACCGCGTTCCGCATCCTCAGCCTGTACCCGTGCGCCGGTACCGACGTGTACTCGGCGGCCGCGCTGCTCGGCACGGCCGTCCGGGACGCCGAGGACGCACTGGAGTTCCTGCTGGACGTCCATCTCGTACAGCAGCCGGACATCGGGCTCTACACCTTCCACGACCTGGTGCGCACCTTCGCGCAGAGCCTGCGGGGCCCGGCGACGGCGCAGGACGACGCGGTGGCGGTCGAGCGGCTCCTCGGCTACTACATGACGACCTCGGACGCGGCCTGCGAGGTGCTCTTCCCGCGCCGTGAGCAGCGGCCCACCGGGATCCCGCCCTACGGGGGCGAGCGGCCGTCCTTCCGCAACGCCGAGGAGGCCGTGAGCTGGTTCGACCGGGAACAGGCCGGGCTGCTGGCGGCGGTGTCGCTCGCCGAACGGTCCGGCCACGACCGGTACGCGGCGTGTCTGAGCCGCAACGTCGGCTTCCACCTGCACGCGCAGGGGCAGCTCGACGAGTTCTGGAGCGTCGGGCACCTGGCCGTCGCCGCGGCCCGCCGGCTCGGCGATCCGGCCCTGCTGGGGATCAGCCTGGCCAACCTGGGAGCCGCCTGCTGGAAGCTGGGCCGCTTCGAAGAGGGCCTGGACGTGGCCACGGAGGCGCGGGACACCGCGGTGAGCGCCGGGGACCGGCACACGGAGGCGCACGGCGACTCGACCATCGGGCTGCTGATGTCGATGCTGGGGAGGTACGCGGAGGCCCTGCCGCTGCTGGAGCGGTCGGTCGCGATGGCCCGGGACCTGGGCAACCCCCGGGCGGAGGCCGAGACCCTGAGCACGCTCAGCACGCTGTACGAGCGGTGGGGACGGTATCCCGAAGCGGCCGCCGCCGCCCGGCGGGCGATCGGGATCGGCCGCGAACTCGGCTACCGCAGCAACGTGATCGCGGCCCTGACCGACCTGGCCTTCGCCCAGGTGGGCCTGGCGGAGTACACGGACGCGGACGCCACGCTCAAGCGGGCCCGGGACCTGTGCGACGAGACGAAGTCGCCGGGGGACGTCGCCCTGGTGCTCGCGCTGTCCGCCCGGGTGGCCCAGGAGCGCGAGGACGGCGTGGCGGCGCGGGCGTTCGCCGAGCGGGCCCTGGTCCTGGGCCGCACGAGCGGTGCCCCGATCCGGCTCGCCAAGGTGGAGAACGTCCTGGGACGGCTCCACGCGGCATGGGGGGAACACGCGGCGGCGCTGGACCTGCACGCGCATGCCCACAAGATCGCGTCGCCCATGAGCTTCCGGGCCGAGGAGGCGGCGGCTCTGGTGGGCCTCGCCCACGCGACCGAGGCGCTCGGGGACCCGTCGGCGGCGGCCGGACACCGCACGGCGGCGGAGGCGTTGTTCGAGGTCATGGGGCTGCCGGAGCACCGCCGGGCCTACTGACCCCGCACGGGGAAGTGCCCCGTACCGCGGATCCGGTACGGGGCACTTCCCACGTCCTGCGCGGCAGCCGGCCGGGCCAGGGGACGGGGCGGGTCAGGGGACGGGGCGCGGGGAGGGGGCGCCCGGGCCCTTGTCGTCCGCGAGCACCTCGTATCCGGAGGGCTGACCGGCGTCCGCCGTCTGCGCCGTCACACCGGCTCCGGTCACCAGGGCCACCGCGAAGATCCCGATCAGTCCGACCAGCTTGCTGCGCATGTGCTGAACCCCCTGGTGTGTGCAACCGGTGCGCGGCTCCCGTGTGGTGGGGTGCCGCTTTCGACAGGACACAGACTGGCCCAGTCCCTTACCGGTCCGTTCCCCTCTCGCTACCGGTCGCCACGGCGGTGCGGGAAGGGCCGCCGCGGCGTCGTTCCCGGTCCGGCTCCACGGCGGCGGCGATGCGCGATCCCCGCGCGCCGACCAGCACGTCCGTCCGCGTGGCGCCGCACTCGTAGCCGACCAGGTCCAGCAGGGCCCGTACGGTCGCGCGGATCCCGGCCCGTTCCGCCTCGGGCAGCGGTGGCGCGTTGTCCTCGGGAGTGATCCCCGCGACCAGGTGCATGCCGTCGACGGTGAGGGTCTCGACGTGGAACTTCGCCCCCGTCAGGAGTTCCTCGACGAGGTAGGGGGCGCGGTGGCGCGCGCTCAGGGCCTGCTCGGCCCACCGGTCGAGTCCGGGCCGGTCGTGCACCGGTACGGTCCACCAGCAGCCGGACTCGTCGGCGGACTTGATGACCACGGGCAGTGGGAAGTCCTCGGCGAGCGCGCGGGCCTCGGCCACGGTCCGCGCTTCCTCGGCGCGTACGGCCGAGGTCCGGCTCTGGTTCAGGACGCGCCGTACCGCGACCGCGTCCGGCAGCCCGCCCGCGGGAGTCGGGCGGGACGCGGCGAGGTCCGCCAGCACGTCCTCGGCGGCCGCCGCCGCACCGCTGGCGAGGCCCTTTGCGAGATCGCTCGCGAGGTACAGGACGTGGCCGATCCCGTGCCGCAGGACCGTGTCGGCCAGCAGGGCCCGCAGCGCGGTGGCGTCGTCGAAGTCCGCCCGCAGGATCCGCTGCGGCGGCAGCTCGATGGGGAAAGGGGCGTCCGGGGGCCGTGCCGCCGCGTCCGACACGACCCAGACGTCCAGGCCCGCCACGAACGCGGCGTGCAGGAGCCCCGGCCCGGGCCTGACCAGAACCACGCGCTCGGCGGCCTGTCTGATGATCACAGTCTTCTCCTCCATCGTGTCCCACGATGCTCGGGCCAGGTCTTCCCGGTCGCTTCCCGGCGCGTTCCCGCGACCCGCGGGTCCCCCGGACGGCCCCGTCACTGGGCCGCCCGCCGCCCGGTGGCGGACAGTGGGGGAAGGGCATCGACACCAGGGGGGACCCTCAGGCGGAGGCGTACAGACATGGGAATCTTCGACTTCCTCAAGTCCGACAAGAAGAAGGCGCAGGAACAGGTGCCGCAGCGGGCGGACGAGGGGGCGGGCCCTTCCAGGAGTGCCGCGGCCGACGCCGCCTCGGCGACCAGGGCCGCCGCCGAGCGCATGGCGGCCGCCGCGCCGCCCAGGCCCGCACCCGCACCCGCGACCCCGACTCCCGGCTCCGCGGCGCACAAGGCCGTGCCCGCGGCGCCCAGGCCCACCGCGATGCCGAAGCCCGCGCGGCCGTCCACGCCGCCGGGGGCGGCGCACACGCCGACGCCCCACTCGGCCGCGCACAAGGCGGTGCCCGCGGCGCCCGTGGGCAAGCCGAAGCCCGCCGCGGAGAGGCGCACCTACACCGTCAGGCAGGGCGACACGCTCGCCGCGATCGCCGGCCGCGAGCTCGGCAACGAGGCACGCTGGCGCGAGCTCTACGCCATGAACAGGGGCGTCATCGGCGCCAACCCCGACCTCGTGCCGCCGGGTGCGGTCCTGACCCTGCCGGCCTGACCCGCACGCGGACGCGGAAGGGCCCGCACCCCCTGAGGGGGTGCGGGCCCTTCCCCGTGCTGTGGAACGTCCCGGTGGCCGCCCAGTCGCCGTCTAGTGACCGGAGCCCGCCTCCGGTCCCGAAGAACCGGCCTCGCGCTCCTTCTCCGCCAGCTCGTCGTCGAAGCTCGCCGGTGCGGCGTCGCGGTCCGACAGCTCGGTCGCCGCCGGCGGCTCGACGAGCCAGTCCGGGTTGGACTGCTGGTCCCACCACCGCCACGCCAGGTAGGCGCCGGCCGCGAGCAGGCCCACCAGGGCGGCCCCGCGCAGGACCCGGCCGCGGCGCTGCGCCCGCTCGTGCTTGCGCACGAGCTTCTGCACTTCCTTCGCCGTCACCTGCCCGCGCAGCGCCGCCAGTGCCGCGGCCGACCGCGCCGCGGCCTCCTCGGCCACGGGGGAGGCGGCCGCGAGGGCGCTCTCGATCTTCGGCTGTGTGTAGTCGGCCGCCTGACGGGCCGCCAGACGCGTCTGGTGGACCGCCTTGGTCGCAGCCCTGTCAACGGGTGGCGGCACGTGCGCCCGCGCCGCCTTCAGGCGCGGTTGCAGATGGCAGTCGTAGGTCATCCGGGCTTGGCGCGCGGCGCCGGTGGCAGCCTGGGACACCATCGGCGACAGCCGTTCATTGGCCTCGTGTGCGTAGTGCGCCGCAGCGTCCCTGGCGGATTCCGCGTACGGCGCCACCATTTCAGCCGCGTACCGCACGCTCTCCCTGGCGCTCTCGGCTGCCAGGCGCGCGCTGTCCTTGCCGGTCACGGGATCCTCCTCCTCGGTGGCGGACACAGTTCACCTTTCCACCCTTTGTCGGATCATGCCTGCCATAGCGACGACAGGCATGCGTGACAGGGCATACGGGTGGAGGATTTCAGTGCCGCGGAGCGCTCCGTGCGACCATCTGGACCGACAGTGATGACTATGGAAGGCAGATCCGTGGCCGAGAAGCTCTACGCCACCCTGAAGACCACCCACGGCGACATCGAGATCGAGCTGCTGGAGAACTTCGCTCCGAAGACCGTCCGGAACTTCGTCGAGCTCGCCACGGGCGCCCGCGAGTGGACCCGTCCCACGGACGGCCAGAAGACCACGGACCCCCTCTACGACGGCACCGTCTTCCACCGCGTCATCAGCGGCTTCATGATCCAGGGCGGTGACCCGCTCGGCAACGGCACCGGCGGTCCCGGCTACGCGTTCGCGGACGAGTTCCACCCCGACCTGGCCTTCACCAAGCCGTACCTGCTCGCCATGGCCAACGCCGGCCCGGGCACCAACGGCTCGCAGTTCTTCATCACCGTCGCCCCCACCGCCTGGCTGACGCGCAAGCACACCATCTTCGGCGAGGTCAACGACCCCGCGAGCCAGAAGGTCGTGGACGCCATCGCCGCCAGCGCCACCAACTCGCGCACCGAGCGGCCGCTGGAGGACGTGATCATCAAGTCCGTCGTCGTCGAGAAGCGCTGACGGACCGCCCCGCTCTCCGCCCAGCGCTCCGCCCGAGCCGCTCCGGGCCGTTCCCAGTCGCTCCGGGCCGCCCCGCTCCGCCCGGTCCGCCGCCGGGAACCTTTCCGCCCCGCCCGTCCGTACTGGATACGTACCGCACCGGCGGGGCGCACCCCCTGCCGCCGCCGACCGAGGGGACCGATGGACACCGACCGTCTGCCCGGCTGCTACCGCCACCCGGACCGCGACACGGGGATCACCTGCACGCGCTGCGAGCGCCCCATCTGCCCCGAGTGCATGATCAGCGCCTCGGTCGGCTTCCAGTGCCCCGAGTGCGTCCGCGGGGGCTCCGGGACCGGGCACCGCCCCACCGCCAACGCGGCGCGCACCATCGCGGGCGGAGTGGTCGCCGAGGATCCCCAGCTGGTCACCAAGATCCTCATCGGGATCAACGTCGCGGTCTTCTTCGCCGGCCTGCTGGCCCCGGGGCTGGTGGTGCAGCTGGGGCTGCTCGGCCGCTACGTCGAGTACTTCGGCGGCCCCGTCCAGGGCGTCTCCACGGGCGAGTACCACCGGCTGCTGACCTCGGTGTTCCTGCACGTCGAGTGGTGGCACATCATCAGCAACATGATCGCGCTGTGGGTCATCGGCGGCCCGCTGGAAGCGGCCCTCGGCCGGACCCGCTACCTCGCCGTCTACCTGCTCTCGGGCCTGGGCGCGAGCGCTCTCGTCTATCTCCTGAGCGCGCCGGACGCCCCGACCGTCGGCGCGTCCGGAGCGATCTTCGGTCTGCTCGGCGCGACGGTGGTGCTGGCGAGGCGGCTGCGGTACGAGATGCGGCCGGTGATCATCATGGTCGTGCTGATGCTGGTGCTGACCTTCGTACCGTTCGGCGGCGCCGTGCGCGTGTCGTGGCAGGCCCACGTCGGCGGTCTGATCACCGGTGCGCTGGTCGGGCTGGGCATGCTCACGCCGACCGCCGCGAAGCATCGCGCACTCGTCCAGTGGGGCACCTGTGCGGTGGTGTTCCTGCTGGCAGCGGGGCTGATCATGCTCCGTACGGCGGAACTCACCTGATCACACCGGCGTCAACTCTCCACAGAGTTATCCACAGATCTTCTGTCTTTTCCTCAGGTGTGGATGACGCTGTGGATAACTCATGGGGAGAGCTTCCGTCAGGGACTGCGGCGTGCTACTTCCACTGCGTGGAAACGCCGAATCCCGCCGCGATGAAGCCGAAGCCGACCACGATGTTCCAGTTGCCCAGGGCCTCGATCGGCAGCTGGGTCTCGGTCACGTAGAAGACGACGATCCACGCGAGACCGATCAGGAAGAACGCCAGCATGACCGGGGCGACCCAGCTGCGGTTGGTCAGCCGGATGTTCTGCGGCTGCCGCGTGGGCGGCGGCGTGTAGTCGTCCTTCTTGCGGATACGTGACTTCGGCACGAGGGGCTCTCCTGTCGATGCGCTGGGGACCTTGCCTGCCCCGGGCGTCCGTTAGCGTAGTGGACCTGTGGCGTTGAAGGAGAAGGGTACGTTGAGCAATTCAGACGACTCCTCCGCGGGTCCCCGTCGCCGGGCCAGGCCGGTCCGGTTGCTGACGGCCGCCGTCTTCGCCCTCGCCGGGCTGCTCTTCGTCACCAGTTTCAACACTTCCAAGGGTACGAACATCCGGACGGACGCCTCCCTCCTCAAGCTGTCGGACCTGATCAAGGAACGCAGCCAGGACAACGCCGAGCTGGAGGAGAGCACCGCGGTGGCCCGCGGCCGCGTGGACGCCCTCGCCGACCGCGACGACGGCAGCACCGGGGCGGAGGACGCGAAGCTGGCCGCCCTGCGCGCCGCCTCCGGTACCGAGGAGCTCTCCGGCAAGGGCCTGACCGTCACCCTCAACGACGCCCCGCCGAACGCCACCGCCCGCATCCCCAACGTGCCCGAGCCGCAGCCCAACGACCTCGTGATCCACCAGCAGGACCTCCAGGCCGTGGTGAACGCCCTGTGGCAGGGCGGCGCCGAGGGCATCCAGGTCATGGACCAGCGGCTCATCTCCACCAGCGCGGTGCGCTGCGTGGGCAACACCCTGATCCTCCAGGGCCGGGTCTACTCCCCCCCGTACAAGATCTCGGCGGTCGGCGACCCCGCCGCGCTGAGGAAGGCCCTCGCCGCCTCGCCCGCCCTGCAGAACTACCAGCTGTACGTGAACGCCTACGGCCTGGGCTGGAAAGTGGACGAGCACAAGGCGCTGACACTTCCCGCCTACTCCGGCACAGTGGACCTCCACTATGCGAAGCCGGTGGCCACCACCCCGTGACCGGGTCCGTCCCGACGTCGTACTGCGCCTGGCGGTGCGGACGGTCAGCGAGGTGTGCCTGACGGCCGGCACGCTGATCGTGCTCTTCGTCGCCTACGTCCTGCTGTGGACCGGGGTCAAGGCGGACCGGGCCGCGGACGGCGAGATGGCCCGGCTGCGTGACAGCTGGGCGGCCGCCGCGCCACAGGCGGCCCCGGCCGCCGCCCCCGGGGCCGCCGCGCCGCCGCCCGCGTCCGCCGCCCCGCGGGAACCGCGGTACGCCCCCGGCCGGGCCTTCGCCGAGATGTACGTCCCGCGCTTCGGCCCGGACTGGGTCCGGCCCGTCCTGGAGGGCACGGACGCCGAGCTGCTGAAGAAGGGCCTGGGCCACTACGCCTCCACCGCCCGCCTCGGGGCCGTCGGGAACTTCTCCGTGGCCGGCCACCGCCGCACCCACGGAGATCCCTTCAAGGACTTCCCGAAGCTGCGCCCGGGGGACGAGGTGATCCTCAAGGACGCGGCCACCTGGTACACGTACACGATCCGCGGCGGGCCACTGCGCACCCTGCCCACCGACGTCGGGGTGGTCGACCCGGTCCCGCGGAAGTCGCCCTTCACCGCACCGGGCCGGTACCTGACGCTGACCACCTGCGACCCGGAATGGGGGCACAGCCACCGGCTGGTGGTGTGGGGGGAACTGACCGGGACGCGCGCCGGCGGACAGGGCCGACCGGGGGGTTCGTCCAGGTGACCCCCTCCGCCGGGCCGCTGGCTTTAGTCTGTTCGCGTACCGCCCCCGCGGTGCGGTGAACGAATGTGGACGAAAAGGAATCAGGCGGCATGTACGGCTGGATCTGGCGGCATCTGCCGGGCAACGCGTGGGTACGCGCGCTGATCTCTCTCGTACTGGTCCTCGCCGTGGTCTTCGTGCTGTTCCAGTACGTCTTCCCCTGGGCCGAGCCGCTCCTTCCGTTCAACGACGTGACGGTGGACGAGGGATCGGGAGCCACTCCGTGAGCGCACGCATTCTGGTGGTAGACAACTACGACAGCTTCGTCTTCAACCTGGTCCAGTACCTGTACCAGCTCGGAGCCGAGTGCGAGGTGCTGCGCAACGACGAGGTCGCCCTCGCCCACGCGCAGGACGGCTTCGACGGCGTACTGCTCTCCCCCGGTCCGGGCACTCCGGAGGAGGCGGGGGTCTGCGTCGACATGGTCCGGCACTGCGCCGACACCGGTGTCCCCGTCTTCGGCGTCTGCCTCGGCATGCAGTCGATGGCGGTCGCCTACGGAGGCGTCGTGGGCCGGGCGCCCGAGCTGCTGCACGGCAAGACCTCCCCCGTGGAGCACGAGGGCCTGGGCGTGTTCGAGGGACTGCCCTCGCCGTTCACCGCGACCCGGTACCACTCCCTCGCGGCCGAGCCCGGGACCCTGCCCGACGTCCTGCAGGTCACGGCCCGGACCGAGGACGGGATCATCATGGGCCTGCGCCACCGGGAGCACGACGTCGAAGGCGTGCAGTTCCACCCCGAGTCGGTCCTGACCGAATGGGGCCACCGGATGCTCGCGAACTGGCTGGTGCGCTGCGGTGACGCGGGCGCGGTGGAACGCTCGGTGGGGCTGGCCCCGGTGGTGGGCAAGGCCGTCGCGTGACGACGGTCGCGCCGTCCGCGCCCACCGAGGGCCGGGCCGCGCGACGCAGGGCAGCTCAGGAGGCCGCGAAACGGGCCGCCAGGAACACCCGGAGGCGGGGCGGGCGGCGGCGCAAGCGGCCGGCGTCCGGCGGCCCGGCGGTCATCGCGAGCCGGCTGGGCGGGGAACTCTTCATCACGGTGGGCCTGGTGATGCTGCTGTTCGTCGCCTACCAGCTCTGGTACACGAACCTGCTGGCCGAGCGGACGGCGAACGGCGCCGCAGGCTCCCTGCGGCAGACCTGGGAGCGGCCGCCGGACGGTGGCGCCGCGGCACCGCCCGTGACGGCCTTCGAGCCGGGCCAGGGCTTCGCCATCCTCCACATCCCCAAGCTGGACGTGAAGGTCCCCGTCGCCGAGGGAATCAGCAAGCCGAAGGTGCTGGACAAGGGCATGGTCGGGCACTACGGCGAGGGCGCGCTGAAGACCGCGATGCCGGCCGACGAGCAGGGCAACTTCGCGGTGGCCGGACACCGCAACACCCACGGAGAGCCGTTCCGCTACATCAACCGGCTCGTCCCCGGGGATCCCGTCGTGGTCGAGACCCGGGACGCCTACTACACCTACGAGACGACCTCGTCGCTGGCGCAGACGCCGCCGACGAACGTCGGGGTGATCAAGCCCGTGCCGGAGGGGTCGGGGTTCACTTACCCGGGCCGGTACATCACGCTGACCACCTGCACCCCTGAGTTCACCAGCACCTACCGGATGATCGTATGGGGCAGGATGACCGAGGAACGCCCCCGCAGCCAGGGCCCGCCGCCCGCGCTGACCAGCTAAGGACGAATCAAGCAGTGTCTCGTGCCAGCCGCCGCCCCGCGGCCCCGCCCGTCGGCAGCCGCAGTGTGCTCGCAGGGTTCCTGAGCCTGCTGGGCGAGGTCCTGATCACGGTGGGCCTGGTGCTGGGCCTGTTCGTGGCCTATTCGCTGTGGTGGACGAACGTGCTCGCGGACCGGCAGGCCGCCGCGCGGGGCGACGAGATCCGCCGCCAGTGGCAGGACCCGGCCCCCGAGCAGGCCGGGCCCGGAGCGCTGGACACCCGGGGCGGGGTCGGCTTCCTGCACGTCCCGGCCATGAAGAACGGCGAGGTGCTCGTCAAGGCGGGCACGGCGCCGGACGTTCTCGACGACGGCGTCGCCGGCTACTACACGGAGCCCGTGAAGTCGGCGCTGCCGTGGGACGAGAAGGGGAACTTCTCGCTCGCCGCGCACCGGGACGGCCACGGGGCGAAGTTCCACAACATCGACAAGGTGAAGAACGGCGACGCGGTCGTCTTCGAGACCCGGGACACCTGGTACGTCTACAAGGTCTTCGCGGAGCTGCGCCAGACCTCGAAGTACAACACCGACGTGATCAACGCGGTCCCCAAGGAGTCGGGCAAGACCGCTCCGGGCCGCTACATCACGCTCACCACCTGCACGCCGGTCTACACCTCGAAGTACCGGTACATCGTGTGGGGCGAGCTGGTCCGCACGGAGAAGGTCGACGCGAAGCGCACACTCCCGGCCGAGCTGCGCTGAGGCGGGCCCGTCCGGGCCCCCAGGGGCCCTGAGAGCCGCTGCGGGAGCCCGGGGGCCACAGGAGACTCAGGCGCACCCTGCGGGGCCACAGGCGGCCTTCTGGCGGCGCCCGGGGCGCCGGCCGTACGAAAAGGTCCGGCCCCTCGCAGGCGAGAGGGGCCGGACCTTTGTCGCTGCGTCGGTGACGCGGCCGCTGCTAGCGGCGGCCTCCGCCACCGGTCAGGCCTCCGAAGAGACCGCCGTTGTTGTTCCCGCCGTCCTGCTGCCCGGCGACCGTGAACAGGTTCACGGCCTGACCCGAGGTGCCCGGGGTGCCGGGCTGCGGGTCGGTGCCGATCACGATCGCGTTGTCGTCCGACGGACCGGTGACGATGCCGACCCGCAGGTTGGCGCGCTTGAGGTCGTCCTTGTACTGGCCCACCGTCCGGCCGGCGAAGTTCGGGACGACCGTCGCCTGGGCGGCCTTGGCGATGGTGATGCCCACCGCCTTGTTCTGCTCCAGCTGCTGGCCCGCCGCGATCTGCTGGGCGATGACCGTGCCCGGAACGGCCCCGGGCTGCTGGTCGGACTCCGTGACGCTGCCGAGCCGCAGGTTGACGGCCTTGAGGGCCTTCTCCGCCTCGTCCTTGGTCTTGCCCTTGAGGTCGGGGACCTCGGCCTTGGACTGCTCCTTGGCGACCGTCAGCGTGATCACGCTGTTCTTCTCCGCCTCGGAGCCGGCCTTCGGGTTCTGCTCCAGGACGGTGCCCGGGGTGCGGTCGGACTCCTGGTTCTTGCGGTCGACCTGGAAGCCCTTCTCCCGCAGCGCCTTCTCCGCGTCCTCGAACTTCATGTTGAGGACGTCGAGGACGGACACCTTCGGGGCGCCCGAGGAGATGGTCACCGTGACGGTGGAGCCCTCCTCGGCCTTGGCGCCGGCCGCCGGGTCCTGCTTGCAGACGTTGCCCTTGGGCTGGTCGTCGCAGGGCTCGTCGGCGCCCTTGACCACCTTGAGCTTGGAGTTCACGCCGCTCTTCGTCGCCGCTTCCAGGGTCTGGCCGACGAGTTTGGGCACGGTGGGCCGGTTGTCGGCCGTGTCCCCGAAGAGGGAGCGGCCGATGAGGATCGCTCCGACGAGGACGAGGATGCCGGCCGCCACGAGCAGCACGGTGGACGCCCTGCTCTTCTTCTGGTTCTGGCGGCGGTTCGAGCCCTGGTCGTAGCCGCCGTGGCCCTGGTCGCCGTAGCCGTAGCCGCCTTCGCCCGGGGGCATGGGCGGCATCATCGACGTCTGGGCACCCGCGTCGGTGGTGCGCAGGGCCGTGGTCGGCTGGTCGTAGCCCTGCGGGCCGTAGCCGTGCCCCTGGTCCGGGTAGCCGTAGCCGGCCGCGCCCATGGCGGCGGTGGCGGCGACGGGCTGGCCGTCGAGGCAGGCCTCGATGTCGGCGCGCATCTCGTCCGCGGACTGGTAGCGGTAGTCGGGGTCCTTGACCAGCGCCTTGAGGACGATGGCGTCCATCTCGGGCGTGATCTCGGGGTCGAAGTTCGACGGGGGCTGCGGCTCTTCCCGTACGTGCTGGTACGCCACGGCCACCGGGGAGTCGCCGACGAACGGGGGCCGCACGCTGAGGAGCTCGTAGAGCAGGCAGCCCGCGGAGTAGAGGTCGGAGCGCGCGTCGACCTGCTCGCCCTTGGCCTGCTCCGGGGAGAGGTACTGGGCGGTGCCGATCACGGCGGCCGTCTGCGTCATGGTCATGCCGGAGTCGCCCATGGCGCGGGCGATGCCGAAGTCCATGACCTTGACCTGACCGGTGCGGGTCAGCATCACGTTGGCGGGCTTGATGTCGCGGTGCACGATGCCGGCGCGGTGCGAGTACTCCAGGGCCTGGAGAATGCCGATGCACATCTCCAGCGTGCGCTCGGGCAGCAGCTTGCGGCCCGAGTGCAGCAGCTCGCGCAGGGTGGAGCCGTCGACGTACTCCATCACGATGTACGGGATGGAGATGTTGTCGACGTAGTCCTCGCCGGTGTCGTAGACGGCGACGATCGCGGGGTGGTTCAGCGACGCGGCCGACTGGGCCTCGCGCCGGAACCGGGCCTGGAAGGACGGGTCGCGGGCGAGATCGGCACGCAGGGTCTTGACGGCGACGGTACGGCCGAGCCGGGTGTCGTGGGCGAGGTAGACCTCGGCCATGCCACCGCGGCCGAGCACGTGGCTCAGCTCGTACCGGCCGCCGAGGCGACGCGGCTCTTCCATAACGTTGCAGCCCTCTCCGTCAGTCCCGACCGCACCTGTGTGTGGTCCGGCGGTGTGCTGTTCGCGCAAAGGCTACCGGCCGATCGTCCGTGATCGGTTCGTGGCCACAGGCTGATACTGGACCGGTACCGTACGCTCGGATCCGGGTCGGAATCAGTGACCTGCGTCACGTATTCCGGCCTGTGACCCGCCTGTTCACCCCTGGCTTCCCAGCACCGCTTCCATGACCGCCTTGGCGACGGGAGCGGCGAGACCGCCACCGCTGATGTCGTCGCGGGCGGTGCCCTCGCTGTCCTCGATCACCACGGCGACGGCGACGGGCGAGGTGCCGTCCGCGTTCTCGGCGTAGGAGATGAACCAGGCGTACGGACGCTTCTTGTTGCCCTCGCCGTGCTGGGCGGTACCGGTCTTGCCGCCGACCGTCACGTTCTTGATCTTGGCCTTCTCGCCGGTGCCCTTCTCGACGACGTTGACCATCATCTGCTGGACCTTCTGCGCGTTGCCCGGGGAGAGCGGCCGGCTCATCTCCTGCGGCTCGTGCTTCTCGATGATGTCCAGGTTGGGGGCCGTGAGGTTGTCCACCATGTACGGCTTCATCAGCTTGCCGTCGTTGGCGATCGCCGCCGTGACCATGGCCATCTGCAGCGGGGTGGCGGCGGTGTTGAACTGCCCGATCGCGCTCTGGGCGTTGCCGTCCCTGCCCATCTTCTTGTCGTAGACGCTGGCGAAGGCGCGGACCGGAGTGTCGATCTTGTCGTTGTTGAAGCCGAACTTCTCGGCCGTCTCCACCATCTTGTCGCGGGTGACCTTGTCACCGAGGTTCGCGAAGACGGAGTTGCAGGAGATGCGCAGCGCCTCGTTGAGGCTGGCCTTCTCGCAACCGGTGTGGGAGTTGGGCAGCTGGGTCTTGGTGCCCGGGAGGATGTACGGCTCGGGGGTGTCCGTCGGGTCGTCGATCTTGTCGACCACGCCGTGTTCCAGGGCGGCCGCGGCGGTGACCACCTTGAAGGTGGAGCCGGGCGGGTAGGTCTCGCGCAGGGCGCGGTTGACGAGCTTCTTGTCCTCGCTGTCCTTCAGCTCGACCCAGGCCTTCTCGTCGCTCTTGGAGTTTCCGGCGAAGCTGGACGGGTCGTAGGAAGGCGTGGAGACCAGCGCGAGGATGGCACCGGTGCGCGGGTCGATCGCTGCGACCGCGCCCTTCTTGGTGCCGAGCTTCTCGAAGGCGGCCTGCTGCGCGGCGCGGTTGAGCGTGGTGACGACGTTGCCGCCCTGCTTCTTCTCGCCGGTGAACATGCCGATGGTGCGGTCGAAGAACAGCCGGTCGTCGTTGCCGGTGAGGATGCCGTCCTCCAGCGATTCGAGCTGGGTGGCGCCGAAGGCCTGCGAGGCGTACCCGGTCACCGGGGACCAGAGCGCCCCGTCCGTGTAGGTGCGCTTGTACTTGTAGTCGCTGCCGTCGGTGACCGCGGAACCGGTGATCGGCTCGCCCTGGACGATGATGTTGCCGCGCTCGGTGGCGTACTGGGCGATCTGGACCCGTCGGTTCTCCTTGCGCGTGCTGAGTTCCTCGGCCTGGACGTACTGCAGCCAGTTGGTCCGGATCAGCAGCGCGAGGACGAGCAGCCCGCAGAACAGCGAGATGCGGCGCAGGGGCTTGTTCATGACGGGCGGACCACCTGGGTCATCTCGGAGTCGGGGGACGGGGCCGGGGCCGGTGCCGGTCGGCGGGCGGTGTCGCTGATCCGGATGAGGACGGCGATGAGGATCCAGTTCGCGAGGACGGAGGAACCGCCGGACGCGAGGAAGGGCATCGTCATGCCGGTGAGGGGGATGAGTCCCATGACTCCGCCGGCGACGACGAAGATCTGGAGCGCGAAGGCGCCGGAGAGGCCGATGGCGAAGAGCTTGCCGAAGGGGTCGCGGGCGGCGAGGGCGGTGCGGACGCCCCGCTCGATGATGAGTCCGTAGACCAGGAGGAAGGCCATCACACCGGAGAGACCGAGCTCTTCGCCGACGGTGGAGAAGATGAAGTCGGAGTTGGCGGCGAAGCCGATGAGGTCGGAGTTGCCCTGGCCCCATCCGGCGCCGAGGACCCCGCCGGATCCGAAGCTCATGATCGACTGGCCGACCTGCTCGCAGGCGCCCGAGGTGGCGTAGCAGCCGAAGGGGTCGAGCCAGGCGTTGACGCGGGCCTGGACGTGGCTGGCGAAGGAGGCCACCACGACCGCGCCGCCGACCGACATCAGCAGACCGATGACGATCCAGCTGGTGCGCTCGGTGGCCACGTACAGCATGATCACGAACATGCCGAAGAAGAGCAGCGAGGTACCCAGGTCGTTCTCGAAGACCAGGACCAGCAGGCTCATCGCCCAGATCATCAGGATCGGGCCGAGGTCGCGGCCGCGCGGCAGGTAGAGGCCCATGAAGCGGCGGCTGGCCAGCGCGAGCGCGTCGCGCTTCACCATCAGGTAGCCGGCGAAGAAGATCGCGATGACGATCTTGGCGAACTCACCGGGCTGGATGGAGAAGCCGCCGACGCTGATCCAGATCTTGGCGCCGAAGACGTCGGCGCCCAGGCCCGGGACGACGGGCAGGATCAGCAGCACCAGCGCGCCGGCCATGGAGATGTACGTGAACCGCTGCAGGACGCGGTGGTCCTTGAGGATCAGCAGTACGGCGGCGAACAGGGCGATCGCCAGCGCGGTGTACATCATCTGGCGGGGCGCGGAGGGCGAGAAGTCGCCGAAGCTGCGCTTGGCGAGGTTCTGCAGCCGCTCGGACTGGTCCAGGCGCCAGATCAGGACGACGCCGAGGCCGTTGAGCAGGGTGGCGAGCGGCAGCAGCAGCGGGTCGGCGTACTTCGCGTACCGGCGTACGACGACGTGCGCTATGCCGGCGAGGACGGCGAAGCCGGCCCCGTAGGCGAACATGCCGGGGGGCAGCTCGCCGTGGATCGCCAGACCCACGTTGGCGTAGGCGAAGATCGGGATGACCACGGCGAAGGCGAGCAGCAGGAGCTCGGTGTTCCGCCGGCTCGGCAGCTCGATGGCGCCGATGGTGGTCGTATTGGTGACAACGCTCATGGTGTGGCAGGCCCCCTGTGCCCGCGGGCTACTTTCCGCACAGGCCGACCAGCTGCTGCTCCTCGGGAGTCAGGCTGGGGCCGGGTGTCTGGCTGTTCTGCGCCTCGGCGCCTCGGCGCTCTTCGTCCTTCTTGCACGCTGAGACCTGGACGCCGAGGTCGTCCAGCTTCTTGCGGGCACCGTCGAGGCTGCCCTCGCTGATGGTGGCCTCGACCAGCTTGCGCTTGAAGGGCGGCAGGTACTTCAGTTCGATGTCGGGGCGGTCGGTCTCCACCTTGGAGAGCTCCAGCGGTCCGAGCTTCGGGCTGATGCCGCGGAAGAGTGCGACGTGCTCGCCCTTCACGCCGACGTAGAACTGGGTCTGGGTCCAGCGCCAGCCGGCGTAGAGGCCGCCGCCGATGACACCGGCGACGACGAGCAGGGTCAGTGTGCGGGTGGTCCACTTGCGCCCTTTGCTGCGGCGCCTGCGGGGGTGGTCGTAGGTGTCGTCGTAGCCGGAGTCGGCGTCGTAGCCGTCGGCCCCGCCGAAGGAGCCGTAGCCGCCGCCCTGGCCCTGGTCGCCGTACCCGTAGCCGGGGGCGTCGCCGCTGCCGGGCGGGCCGAAGGAGCCCGCGGGCGGCGGGGCCTGGCGGCCGAGCCCGGCGGCACGGCCGGCCGCGGACTGCATGGCGTTGCCGCCGTCGAAGAGCTGGTGCTGGTTCTCGGCGACCGCGCCGACGACCACCGGGGTGTCGCTGACCTGGGCGGCGAGGGTGTCGCCGCTGTCGGTGTCGAGGACGTCGGCGACGATGCAGGTGATGTTGTCCGGCCCGCCGCCGCGCAGCGCGAGCTGGATCAGGGACTGCACGGTCTCGCGGGGGCCGTGGTAGTCGGCGAGGGTCTCCTCCAGGGTCTGGTGGGAGACGACGCCGGAGAGCCCGTCGGAGCAGATCAGGTAGCGGTCGCCGGCGCGGACCTCGCGGATGGAGAGGTCGGGCTCGACGATGTCGCCGCTGCCCAGCGCGCGCATCAGCAGGGAGCGCTGCGGGTGGGTCGTCGCCTCCTCCTCCGTGATCCGGCCCTCGTCCACCAGGCGCTGCACCCAGGTGTGGTCCTGGGTGATCTGCGTGAGGACGCCGTCGCGGAGCAGGTAGGCGCGGGAGTCGCCGACGTGGACGAGGCCGAGGCGCTGGCCGGTCCACAGCAGGGCGGTGAGGGTGGTGCCCATGCCCTCGAGCTGGGGGTCCTCCTCGACCATGACGCGCAGCTGGTCGTTGGCGCGCTGCACGGCGGTGGCGAGGGAGGTGAGGATGTCGGAGCCCGGGACGTCGTCGTCGAGCTGCACGAGGGTGGAGATCACCTCGGAGCTCGCGACCTCGCCGGCGGCCTGGCCTCCCATGCCGTCGGCGATCGCCAGGAGACGTGGGCCGGCGTAGCCGGAGTCCTCGTTCCCCTCGCGGATCATGCCCTTGTGGGATCCGGCGGCGAACCGCAGGGACAGACTCATGCGCACCTGCCCTGTCGACGAAGCTTCCTCCGGGTACAACCGGTCTCGAGCCACACTGCCCACCCTCCGGTCGGGAGCGCGCTCGTGTCCGTGTCCTCGGTGGCACGGATCACCGCCGCGCGCTCGCTCCGCTCGCTCATTCTCGTACTACTTCCGCAGCTCGATGACGGTCTTGCCGATGCGGATCGGTGCGCCCGGCGGAATGGGCGTCGGGGTGGTCAGCCGGGTCCGGTCGAGATACGTGCCGTTGGTGGACCCGAGATCCTCGACGATCCACTGGCCGTCACGGTCGGGGTAGATCCTGGCATGGCGGCTGGACGCGTAGTCGTCGTCCAGCACGATCGTGGAGTCGTGTGCGCGGCCCAGGGTGATCGTCTGTCCGGCCAGGGCCACGGTGGTTCCCGTGAGGATGCCCTCGGACACGACGAGCTTGGTGGGCGCACCGCGACGCTGGCGCTGCTGCGGCGGCGCGGCCTGGCGGCCGCCCTGCTGCGGGGCGCCGCCGGCGCCGCCGCGGCGGGAGGAACCGCGCTGGGTCACTCTCGTCCCGAAGAGATCGCTGCGGATGACCTGAACGGCCACGATGACGAACAGCCACAGAACGGCCAGGAAACCCAACCGCATGACCGTCAGGGTCAGCTCTGACATTGCCCCCGCTTCACCCTTCGGCTTGCCGGTAAATGATGGTGGTGCTGCCCACGACGATCCGCGAGCCGTCGCGGAGCGTAGCGCGGGTGGTGTGCTGCCCGTCCACCACGATGCCGTTGGTGGACCCGAGATCCTGGATCGTCGAGGGCGTTCCGGTCCGGATCTCACAGTGCCGGCGCGATACGCCGGGGTCGTCGATCCGCACGTCGGCTTCCGTGCTTCGGCCGAGTACGAGCGTGGGGCGCGAGATCTGGTGGCGGGTGCCGTTGATCTCGATCCAGTGCCGCCGCGGGCCGCCCGGTCCCGCCGGCGCCGCGGCGCCGGGACCGCCCGGGGCGGGCCTGCGGGCGCCGGGTCCGCCCGGGGGCGGGCCGGCGGGCATGGGCGGTGCGGCGACCGGCGGGTAGCCGTAGCCGCTCGCCGGTGACGGCGGCGCCCCCTGCGGCTGGGAGGTGCTGGAGGCCAGGGTGCGGCTGCGGACCCGGTAGAGCCCGGTGTCGAGGTCCTCGGCCTTCTCCAGGTGGACCTTGATGGGGCCCATGAAGCTGTACCGCTGCTGCTTGGCGTAGTCGCGGACCAGGCCCGCGAGCTCGTCGCCGAGCTGCCCGGAGTAGGGGCTCAGGCGGTCGTAGTCGCCGGCGCTGAGCTCCACGATGAAGTCGTTGGGGACGACGGTCCGCTCGCGGTTCCAGATGGTGGCGTTGTTGTCGCACTCCCGCTGGAGGGCTCCGGCGATCTCCACCGGCTGGACTTCGGACTTGAACACCTTGGCGAAGGTGCCGTTCACCAGACCTTCGAGTCGCTGCTCGAACCGCTTCAGAACTCCCATGGGGCACCTCCTCCGTCGTTGTCGCCCTGTACTGCTTACTGATCGTATCCACGCGTGGCGGATTCGGGTGGTTCCCCATCGCTCCTGTGAGGACGAGTGTTGGTCCTCACAAGGGATCGTAGGGGCGCTCCGGGAACAGTGTCCCGCACCGGGAGCGGAGTGCGGGAGGGGCTGTCCGCACGGGGGCGTATGCCCCGGAGGAAAGCGATGTGAATCCACCCCGTTCTACGTGCTAATGTTTCGACGTCGCCAGGGGAACGGCCCGAAAGGGAAGAGCCACTGGGACGCTGCTCGGGCGAGTGGCGGAACGGCAGACGCGCTGGCTTCAGGTGCCAGTGTCCTTCGGGACGTGGGGGTTCAAATCCCCCCTCGCCCACATCGACGAGACGGTCGTCACTGCGAAAGCGGTGGCGGCCGTTTCGCTTTGCCCCCGCGACGGCGTGTGCGCGTGATGCATGACATGTCGGCGGGTGGTGTCCGGTGTTCGGTGTGTGGCGTCGGTCACGACGCGGCCGGCCGGAGGGGCTCGCGGCTCCAACTGCTCCCGCCCGGTCCGACTTTCGTCGCGGCGGGCGAGACGAAAGAGGGCGGCCGGGGCCGGGGGCGGGTGTCTAGGGTCGGGCGCGTGGATGTGATGGCGAAGACACGTGCGGGCTGGGACTGGCTCAGGGGGCCCGAACCGTGGACGCGGCGGATGCTGGCCGGGGACCTCGCGCTCGCCGGTGTGCTGGCCATCCTCGGGCTGGGCGTGGAGGAACTCGACGGGGGGTCCGGGCAGCGGATGCTGCTGGGCGCCGTGGTCGTGGTGGCGCTGACCCTGCTGCGCAGGCGGTTGCCGGCGGCGACGCTCGTGGCCGGTTCGGCGCTCAGCTCGGCCCTGCCGGGGCTGTTCTTCGTCCTGCCGCTGCTGGGCTGGTCCTCCGGGCGGCGGATCGTCGGCGTGGGCCGGGCGCTGGGCTCGTTCACGCTGGCCTTCGTCGCGTCGCTCGCATTCGGCGTCCTGGACCAGTGGGCGCAGATGCGGCCGCTGCTGGTGGTCGTGTTCTCCACGCTGATGTTCCTGGCGGTCACCGTGATGCCGGGGCTGGCCAGCCGGTACTGGTCGCAGCGCCGCACCCTGCTGGCCGCGCTGCACGAGCGCAACGGCCAGCTGCTGCGCGAGCGGGCCATGGTCGCCGGGCAGGCGCGGCTGCGTGAGCGGCAGCGCATCGCCCAGGACATGCACGACAGCCTTGGCCACCAGCTGGCATTGATCTCCGTGCACACGGGTGCGCTGGAGGTGGATCCCGAGCTCACCGATCGTCAGCGGGAGGCCGTGGGCGTGCTGCGGCAGGCCTCGGTGTCCGCGATGCACGAACTGCGCGAGGTCGTCGGCATCCTGCGCGACGGCGTGGAGGCGCCCCCGCCGGTGGAGGAGGCACAGCCCGCGGCGCGCGGCGTGGCCGGGATCGCGGGGGTCGTGGAGGCCGCCCGGAAGGCCGGGACCGAGGTACGGATGACCACCTCGGGGCGGCCCAGGCCGCTGGTCGCGGCGTGCGACCACGCCGCGTACAGGATCGTGCAGGAGGCCTTGACGAACGCCTACAAGCACGCACCCGGGGCGCCGATCACGGTGGAGCTGCGCTACGAGGACGACTCACTGGTGGTGGAGATCGCCAACGGGCCGTCGGCCGGTCCGGGCGAGGACGTGGTGTCGGGCGGGCAGGGGCTGACGGGGCTGCGCGAGCGGGCCCGGCTGGTCGGCGGCATGGTGCACGCGGGCCCCGCCGAGGGCGGCGGGTTCCGGGTGGCCGGCGTGCTGCCGTACGGCGCGGAGCCGGCCGGCGCCCAGGACGTGGCCGACGACTTCGGGCAGCAGGCACAGGCGCAGAAGCTCACGCAGCCCCAGGGGCGGGGGCGGCGCGGCGAGCAGCAGCCGATGGACTGGGCGGCGGTCGACCGGGAGCTGGCCGTACGGGTGCCCAGCCGCAGCGGCGGCATCGCGGTGGGCTGCGGGATCGCCTTCGCGGCGGTGGTCGCGCTGGTGATCGTGATGGTCGCCGCGGCGGTGATGCTGATGGACTCGGCGGGCGACGCGATGATCGGCCGGGAGGAGTACGACGCCGTGCACGTCGGCGAGACCGAGGAGGCGGTCCGCGAGCGGCTGCCGAGCGGTGAGAGCTTCCTGACCGCGGGCGCCGACCGGAAGGGGCCGCCCCGGCCGGCGGGCTCGGAGTGCCTGGTGCTGCTGGCCAACGACCAGAGCGGCAACTCACTGTCCACGGACCTGGTTTTCCGGTTCTGCTTCAAGGACGGCAAGCTCGTGGACAAGCAGGCGTACGAGGTCAAGCAGTAGGAGCACGGGGTGACAGCCGAAGTGATCAGAGTGGTGATCGCCGACGACGAGCCGCTGATCCGGGCCGGGATCAGGATGATCCTGACGTCGGCGCCGGACATCGAGGTCGTCGCGGAGGCGGCGAACGGCCGGGAGGCGGTGGATCTGGCCCTCTCCCACGCCCCCGCGGTGATGCTGCTCGACATCCAGATGCCGGTGATGGACGGCCTGACCGCACTGGGCGAGCTGCGGCGGGCCGCCCCGGAGGTACGGGCCCTGATCCTGACCACCTTCGGCGAGAAGGAGAACGTGCTGCGGGCGCTGGGCCAGGGCGGGGCGGGGTTCCTGCTGAAGGACTCGGCGCCGGGCGACCTGATCGGGGCGGTCCGGGCGGCCGCGGCCGGGGACGCCTACCTCTCGCCGGGCGCCACCCGGCACGTGGTGGACCAGCTGGCGTCCGGGAGGGCCGCCGTGCGCGGTGAGGAGGCCCGCCGCCGGGTCGCCGAGCTGAGCGAGCGGGAGCGGGGCGTCCTGGCGCTGCTCGGGGAGGGCCTGTCCAACGCGGACGCGGGCCGGCGCCTGCACATGAGCGAGGCCACCGTGAAGACGTACGTGAGCCGGATCCTGGCGAAGCTGGGCTGCGAGAACCGGGTTCAGGCGGCACTGCTGGCCAGGGACGCCGGGCTGTAGATACGGTCAGCCCGTTCTCGAAGCGATCAAATGGACGGGTGGGGGCGGCGCCGATGGCGGCGACAGCGGGACAGCGGATTCCGGACGTGGCGGGGTTCGCGCCGCGCGTGGCGGCGGACTCTCCGAAGGAGGCGGGCAAGGCGCTGCGCGCCCGCCTGCCGAGGGCGGCGCACGCCGGCTTCCAGGTGCCGGCCGGGCGGCCGGACGCGGTGCGGGCGGTGGAGGAGTCCAACGCCGGGCGGGTGGCGGAGCTGACGCCGATACGGGTCGGCCGGATGGCAGCCAACCCCTTCGCGTTCCTGCGCGGGGCGGCCGGGCTGATGGCGCACGACCTGTCGGGCGGTCCGGTGACCGGCGTCGGCGCGCAGATCTGCGGCGACGCGCACGCGGCGAACTTCGGCCTGTACGGGGACGCCCGGGGCCGGCTCGTCATCGACCTGAACGACTTCGACGAGACCGTGTTCGGCCCGTGGGAGTGGGACGTGAAGCGGCTGGCAGCCTCGCTGGTGCTGGCCGGCCGGGTGGCCGGAGCGGACGAGGACACCTGCCGGGCGGCCGCTTTCGACGCCGTGGGCGCCTACCGGCGGACCATGCGGCTGCTGGCCAAGCTCCCCGCGCTCGACGCGTGGAACGCGATCGCCGACGAGGAGCTGGTCTCGCACGCCGACGCCCGCGATCTGCTGGGCACCCTGGAGCGGGTCTCGGAGAAGGCCCGCAACAACACCTCGGCCCGGTTCGCCACCAAGTCGACCGAGATCGGGCCGGACGGCGGCCGCCGCTTCATCGACGCACTGCCCGTGCTGCGCCGCGTCACGGACGCGGAGGCGGCGGCCGTGGCGGCCTCGCTCGGCCCCTACCTGCAGACCCTGCAGGGCGACCGGCGGCCGCTGCTGGCCCGGTACGCCATCCACGACGTGGCCTTCCGCGTGGTGGGCACCGGGAGCGTCGGCACCCGCTCGTACGTGGTCCTGCTGCTCGACCACCGGGGCGAACCGCTGGTCCTGCAGGTGAAGGAGGCACGGCCCTCGGTGCTGCTCCCGCACCTGCCCGGGCTGGGCTTCACCTCTGCGCCGGAGGAGCACGAGGGCCGCCGGGTGGTGGCCGGGCAGAAGCGGATGCAGGTGGTCTCCGACATCATGCTGGGCTGGACCACCGTGGAGGGGCGCCCGTACCAGGTCCGCCAGTTCCGCAACCGCAAGGGCAGCGTGGACCCGGCGGCGCTGGCCCCCGACCAGATCGACGACTACGGGCGGATGACCGGGGCCCTGCTGGCCCGGGCGCACGCGCACAGCGTCGACCCCCGCCTGCTCGCCGGCTACTGCGGCAAGAACGAGGAGCTCGACGAGGCGATGGCGGCCTTCGCGGTGGCCTACGCGAACCGGACCGAGGCCGACCACGCCGACCTCGTGGCCGCGGTGCGGGCAGGCCGGATCGCCGCAGAGAACGGGGTGTAGGTCGCGCGGTCACGCAGCCCGCTGTGCGACGGGCGATGTTTCACGTGAAACATCGCCCGCGCGGGCGGGCCGTACCCTGGCCGGGTGAGCGAGCAGACCGAGCACCCAGAGCAGACAGTCCCCGGTGGGTCCGGCGACTCCTCCGTCACCGGTGAGGAGCGCCCCGAGGCGCGCCTGGAGCGGGCCGTACGGGCCGCCGAGCAGGCGCTGATCGAGTTCGAGATCGCGGTGGAGACCTTCCGTGTGGAGGTGGAGAACTTCTCCCGCCTGCACCACCAGAAGCTCGGCCCGATGTACACGCGGCTCGACGAGCTGGACGCGCTGATCGCCGAGGCGAAGGCGGCGCGTACCGGTGATGCCGAGGACCTGCGGCGGGCCCGGGACGCGCGCTCGCTGGTCATGCCGATGCCCGGGGTGGACGAGCTGTTCCACGACTGGCTGGGCTCGGAGGGCATCTCCGACGACGCCGCCGCGATGCTCACCGACCGGCCCGTGCGGCCGCCGGAGCGGGTCCGGCCCTCGGAGGAGGTGCGCCGCCTCTACCGTGAGCTGGTCCGCCAGGCCCACCCCGACCTGGCCCAGGAGGAGGGCGAGCGGGAGCGCCGCGACGCGTTCATCGCGCGGGTCAACGCCGCCTACGGGCGGGGCGACGAGGGGCTGCTGCGCGAGCTGGCCGAGGAGTGGGCGGCGGGGCCGGTGCCCGAGGCCTCCGCGCCCGGCGAGAGCGATGAGCTGTACGCCCGGCTGGAGTGGCTGGCGCGCCGCAAGGAGCTGCTGGCGCTCGTGGCGAAGGAGCTGGAGGAGAGCGCGATCGGGTCGATGCTGCGGATGGCTCCCGACGACCCGGACCGGCTGCTGGAGGAGATCGCGGAGCAGCTGCTGGCGCAGGTTTCCGAGCGCGAGGCGCAGCTGGCGGCTGAACTCGCCGCCGAGTGAGAGCCGGGTGAGACCGGGTGCGTGCCGCGTGCGTGCCGCGTGCGTGCCGCGTGCGTGCCGGACGTTTCCCGGCTGGGCCGGGGCGGTCCGCGTAGACGTGGACGGGTCTGTGGGTCGGATAGGTTGGCAGCAGACCTGTGAAGAGAGAAGGCGACAGTTATGAACTTCGGACCGCTTCCCTCGGTGGACGCCGCCGCGGTGCCCTCCGAAGGCTTTGTCCTCGACGTCCGTGAGGACGACGAATGGGCGGCCGGGCACGTCGAGGGCGCTCTGCACATCCCGATGAGCGACTTCGTGGCCCGCTTCGGCGAGCTGACGGAGGCCGTCGAGGACGGCCGCCGCGTCTACGTGATGTGCCGGGTCGGCGGGCGTTCCGCGCAGGTCACCCAGTACCTGGTGCGCCAGGACATCGACGCCGTGAACGTCGACGGCGGGATGCAGGCCTGGGACGGCGCCGGGCGGCCGATGGTGACGGACAGCGGAAGCCCGGCCTTCGTCCTCTGATTCCGAGCTCCGCGCTCCGATCCCGCGCGGCTCAGGCGAGGGGGTGGGCGGCCAGCAGGTCGCCCAGGGCCTCCTCGTGCGCGGCCGCCGGGCCGAGCTGGAGCTCCAGCTGCTTGGCCCAGGCGTGGTAGCGGTGCAGCGGGTAGTCGGTGTCGGCGCCGAAGCCGCCGTGCAGGTGCTGGGCGGTCTGTACGACCCTGCGTACGCCCTCCGAGGCCCAGATCTTGGCGACCGCCACGTCACCTGCGCTCGGCAGCGGACCGCCGGCGCCGCCCGTGGCGGCGTCGAGCCGCCAGGCGGCCTGCCAGAGCGTGACCTCCATGGCGCGCAGGTCGATGTAGCGGTCGGCGGCCTGGACGGCGACCGCCTGGAAGGTGGCCACCGGGAAGCCGAACTGCTCGCGCTTGCTGGTGTACTGGCTCGTCATGCCGAGGACGCCCTCGCCCAGCCCCAGCGCCAGGGCGCAGGTGCCGGTGGTGAGGACCTGGTGGAGCCGCTCCCAGGCTCCCGGGGTGTCGATCAGGTGGGTCCGCTCCACCCGCACGCCGTCCAGGGCGAGTTCGGCGAACCGCTCCCCGCTGGTGGAGACCTGCTCGGCGAGGGCGAGGCCCCCTGCGGTGCGCGGGACCAGCGCGAGGACGGCGTCGCCCTCGCCGGTGTGGGCCGGTACGGCGATCCAGTCGGCGGTGTGCGCCCAGGGGACGGCGGTCTGGGTGCCCTCCAGGATCCACGCCTCGCCGTCGAGCCGTGCGGTGACGGCGAGTTCGGCCGGGTCGTGGCCGGAGCGGCCGTGGGCGGCGGCGGTCAGCACGAGCGTGCCGCGTCCGGCGCCGGGCAGCAGGGCGGTGGCCAGTTCGGGGCTGCCGTGCGCCTGTACGGCCATGGCGGTCGCGCAGTGCTCCAGCAGCGGGACCCGGGCCAGCACCCGGGCGGCCTCGCGCAGGACGAGGCACAGGGCGATGGTGTCCAGGCCCGCGCCGCCGTGCTCCTCGGCGAGGACGAGGCCGAGCAGGTCGGACGCGGCCAGCCTGGCCCACAGCGGGCGGTCGAAGTCGTCGGCGACGGCGCCCGGGGTGAGGGCGGGGCTGGGCACGCCGTCGGGCGCGACATCCGCGAACACGGCCCTGGCCGCCTCGACGGCGGCCCGCTGCTCCTCGGTGAAGGTGAAGTCCACTGCCTGTCCTCCCGTTCTGACCTGACGGTGCGTCAAGATAGAACACGTTCCTGAAAATGGACAGGGGAGGACAGCCGGGGACGGCCGGGGCAGCGGCCGGGCCGTGTCTTTCGGACACGACCTAGCGGTCGAAGTCGATCTCCACTTCCTCGGTGACGGGGTGCGACTGGCAGGCCAGGACGAAGCCGGCGTCCGTCTCCTCGGCCTCCAGGGCGAAGTTCCGGTCCATCCGGACCTCGCCGGACACCACGAACGCCCGGCAGGTGCCGCAGACGCCGCCCTTGCAGGCGTACGGGGCGTCGGCGCGGTTGCGCAGCACCGCGTCCAGCAGGGACTCCCCCTCCTGGACGGGCCAGGTGCCGGAACGGCCGTCGAGCCGTGCGGTGACCCGGCCGGCCGCGGCGGCCGCGGACGCCGCCGAGCGGACCGGCGCGGGGCTGGTGTCCTCGACGTGGAAGATCTCCTCGTGCACCCGGGTACGGGAGACACCGAGCGCGTGCAGGGTCCGCTCAGCGCCCTGCACCAGGCCGTAGGGCCCGCACAGGAACCAGCCGGTGACCTCGGCCACCGGCAGCAGCGCGGGCAGCAGGGACGTCAGCCGCTCCTCGTCCAGCCGGCCGGAGGGCAGCCCGGACTCCTGCTCCTCCCGGGAGAGGACCGTGACCAGCTGGAACCGCGACGGATAGCGGTCCTTGAGGTCGGCGACCTCCTCCAGGAACATCGTCGAGGCGGCCGTGCGGTCGCTGCGCACGAGGCAGAACCGGGCGTCGGGCCGCGCGGCCAGCAGGCTCGCGGCGATCGACAGCACGGGCGTGATCCCGCTGCCGCCGACGATCGCGGCGTAGTGCCCGGAGGCGGGGGCCGCCGCCGGATCCAGCACGAAGCGCCCGGCCGGGACCATGACGTCCAGCACGTCGCCGGCCGCGATCTCCTTGTGCGCGAAGGTGGAGAACTCCCCGCCCTCCACCAGCCGCACCCCGACCCGCAGGTGGGCGGGGCCCGGGCCGTCGGCCGTCGGGGCGGGCGAGCAGATCGAGTAGGTGCGGCGGACCTCGACACCGCCCTCGGGGGCGGTGCGGCGCAGCGTCAGGTGCTGGCCGGGGGCGTGCCGGTAGTCCTCGCGCAGCTCCTCAGGGACCCGGAGGGTCAGCGCCACCGAGTCGTCGGTGAGCCGGTCGACTTCCGCCACCGTCAGCGGGTGGAACGCGCCGTGGCGGGGGGCGGCCATCTACAGCTCCTTGAAGTGGTCGAACGGTTCGCGGCAGGAGGTGCAGCGGCGCAGCGCCTTGCACGCGGTGGAGGAGAAACGGCTGAGCAGCTCGGTGTCGGTCGATCCGCAGTTCGGGCAGCGGACGGACAGGGTCACCGGGACCGGCCCGCCGGCCGCGTGCGGCCGGGGCGGGGCGATGCCGAACTCGGCCAGCTTGCGGCGGCCCTCGGCGCTGATGTCGTCCGTGGACCAGGCCGGGGCCAGCACGGTGGTCACCCGCACCTCGGGGATGCCGTGGCCGGTCAGGGCCCGCTCGATGTCGGCCGACATGGCCTCGATGGCCGGGCAGCCGGTGTAGGTGGGGGTGAGGGTGACCTCGGCGTGGCCGTCGTCGTGCATCCGCACGCCGCGCACCACGCCCAGCTCGCCGAGGGTGAGCACGGGCAGCTCGGGGTCCGGGACGGATCCGGCCAGCTCGGCCAGCTCGGCCTCCAGGCGGGTCGTCGTGACGTCGGCGCCGGTCACCATGACGCCCCCGGGTGGCTGCGGTGCAGATGCTGCATCTCGGCCAGCATCCGGCCGAAGGACTCGGTGTGCAGGCCCTGGCGGCCGGCTCCGGCCGCCCAGGCGCCGGTGCGCGGTCCTTCGGGCAGGGTGAGCCCGGCCCGCTCCACGACGTCGGTCAGCGCGGCCAGCCAGCGCTCTTCGAGGGCGGCCCAGTCCACACCGTCGAGGCCCTCCACCGGCTGGAAGAGCTCCCCGGTGAACTTCCACAGCGCCGTCAGCGCGGCCCGCATCCGGGTCCGGCTCTCCTCGGTGCCGTCGCCGAGCCGCAGGGTCCACTGCTCGGCGTGGTCGCGGTGGTACGCCGTCTCCTTGACGGCCTTGGCCGCGAGCGGCGCGAACGGGCCGTCGCCGCGGGCGAGTTCCGCGTAGAGCTCGTGCTGGTGGACGGAGAAGTAGAGCTGGCGGGCGATGGTGTGGGCGAAGTCGCCGTTGGGCTGCTCGACCAGCTGGAGGTTGCGGAAGGACCGCTCCTCGCGCAGGAACGCCAGCTCGTCCTCGTCGCCCACCATGGACAGCAGGATGCGGGCCTGGCCGAGCAGGTCGAGGGCGATGTTGGCGAGCGCGACCTCCTCCTCCAGGACGGGGGCGTGCCCGGCCCACTCGCCGAGGCGGTGGGAGAGGATCAGCGCGTCGTCTCCGAGGGCGAGGGCCGCCGCGGTGGTGGTGCCGGCGCTGGTGTCGATGCCGCTCACAGGTGGCTCACTCCCTCCGGGATGTCGTAGAACGTGGGGTGCCGGTACGGCTTGTCGGCGGACGGGGCGAAGAAGGGGTCCCGCTCGTCCGGCGAGGAGGCGGTGATCTCGGTGGAGGGGACCACCCAGATCGAGATGCCCTCGTTGCGCCGGGTGTAGAGGTCGCGGGCGTTGCGCAGGGCCATCTCCGCGTCGGGGGCGTGCAGGCTTCCCGCGTGCGTGTGCGAGAGGCCGCGGCGCGAGCGCACGAACACCTCCCACAGGGGCCAGTTCTGCGTCATACCCGTGCCTCCTCGTTCTGTCCGGCGGGCTTCGCCGGCTGCTGTGCCGCCTGCTTGTGCGCGTACGCGGCGGCCGCGTCGCGCACCCAGGCGCCTTCCTCGTGGGCCTTGCGGCGCTGGCCGATCCGCTGCTCGTTGCAGGGGCCGTTGCCCTTGAGCACGTCCCAGAACTCGGCCCAGTCGATGGCGCCGAAGTCGTGGTGGCCGCGCTCCTCGTTCCACTTCAGGTCCGGGTCGGGCAGGGTCAGGCCGAGGGCCTCGGCCTGCGGGACGGCGATGTCCACGAACCGCTGGCGCAGCTCGTCGTTCGAGTGGCGCTTGATGCGCCAGGCCATCGACTGCGCCGAGTGCGCCGATTCGTCGTCGGGCGGGCCGAACATCATCAGCGAGGGCCACCACCAGCGGTCCACCGCGTCCTGCGCCATGGCGTGCTGCTCCTCGGTGCCCTTGGACAGGGCCATGAGGAGCTCGAAGCCCTGGCGCTGGTGGAAGGACTCCTCCTTGCAGATCCGGACCATGGCGCGGGCGTAGGGCCCGTAGGAGCAGCGGCAGATCGGCACCTGGTTGGTGATCGCCGCGCCGTCCACGAGCCAGCCGATGGCGCCGACGTCCGCCCAGGTCAGGGTGGGGTAGTTGAAGATCGAGGAGTACTTCTGCTTCCCCGAGTGGAGCTTGTCGAGGAGCTCGTCGCGGCTGGTGCCGAGCGTCTCGGCCGCGCTGTAGAGGTACAGGCCGTGGCCCGCCTCGTCCTGGACCTTTGCCATCAGGATGGCCTTGCGGCGCAGCGAGGGCGCGCGGGTGATCCAGTTGGCCTCGGGCTGCATGCCGATGATCTCGGAATGGGCGTGCTGCGCCATCTGCCGGACCAGGGAGGCGCGGTACTGCTCCGGCATCCAGTCGCGCGGCTCCACGCGCTCGTCCGCCGCCACGGCGGCGTCGAACGCCGCCGCGAGCTGTGCGCCCAGGTCAGCCGTCATGCCCGTCCCGTCCGTCTCGTCCGTCCCCAGGGCCGCGTCCGGGCCCGTTTCCGGGGTCACTGCCACCATTACGGCCCCTTGTCGGTGTTTGTCGGCCGTCCGTCCACCCGACCGACCGATCGTTCGGTTCATTCGCTTCAATGGTGAGACGGCGGCCCGTAGGGTGTCAACCTCTGTGGTCAACCCTGTGGAAGCCGGACGATCGGGGCGGGATGGATTCGAACGAGCACGAGCTCGCCGGAGAGGCCGCTCCGCCACCCCCGAGGGCGCCCGGAATCGCCGGTCTCTCCACCCCCTACCGGGTCGTGACGGCCCTGGCCCTGGGCGCCGTCGGCCTGGCCGCGTGCACGCACCTCGCCCTGGTCTTCCTGCACGTGGCCCCGTCCAACACGGTGAGCAAGCAGCACGCGGGGACGATCGACTCCTGGATCTACCCCGAGTTCGAACAGAACTGGAAGCTCTTCGCCCCCAACCCGCTCCAGCAGAACATCGCCGTGGAGGTGCGCGCCGAGGTGCGGACCGCCGGCGGCGAGCTGATCACCACCGGCTGGCGGGACCTGAGCGCCGAGGACGCGGCGGCGATCCGGCACAGCCTGCTGCCGAGCCACACGCAGCAGAACGAGCTGCGCCGGGCCTGGGACTTCTACACCGGCTCCCACGACGAGGACGACAAGCCCGTGGGCGAGCGCGGCGAGCTGTCCGAGGAGTACCTGCGGCGCATCGCGATGAACCGGCTCACCCCGCAGCACCGGGGCGGACACGTCCTGCGGATCCAGCTGCGCTCGGCGACGACGGCCCTGCCCGCCCCGAAGTGGAGCACCGAGACCACCGACACCCAGACCTACTACCGGGAGCTGCCGTGGTGGAAGGTGTGAGACGGGCCCGCGCCGCGCTGGCCCGGGCCGTCGCCACGGTGAGCGGGCAGGCGCTGGGCCCGTACCAGAGCGCCGTCGTGCGCATCGGCTTCGCCGGCACCTGGCTCTTCTTCCTGCTGCGGGAGTTCCCCCACCGCGCCGAGCTGTACGGTCCGGACGGCCCGTGGAGCCAGGACCTGGCGCAGCGGCTGCTCGACTCCAACGGCGCCTTCACGGTCCTGACGTGGTCCGGCTCCGCCCTGTGGTTCGAGACCGTCTACGCGGTGGCCGTGCTGGCGAGCGTCGGCCTGCTGCTGGGATGGCGGACGCGGGCGACGTCCGTGGTGTTCATGGTCGGCGTGCTCTCGCTGCAGAACCGCAGCGTGTTCATGGGCGACGGCGGGGACAACGTCATCCACCTCGCGGCGATCTACCTGGTGCTGACCCGGTGCGCGCAGGTGTGGTCGCTGGACGCGCGCAGGGCGCGTACGCGGGGCTCCGCCACGGCGGGGGCGGCCGGACCGGTGCTGTGGTGTGTGCTGGGGGCGGTCTTCGCGTACGGGGCGGCCACCGGGCGGTTCAGCCACGGCTGGCTCGCGGGGTTCGCGGCGGTGTGGGTGCTCTGCGGGCTGTGGTGGCTGGTCGACCGCTACGAGCCGGAGGGCGAGGGGCGGGCGGTCCTGGACGTCCTGGCGAACCTGCTGCACAACGCGGGCATGGTGGTGATCATGGCGGAGGTCTGCCTGATCTACGCGACGGCCGGCTGGTACAAGATCCAGGGCTCGCGGTGGCAGGACGGAACGGCGCTGTACTACCCCCTGGGGCTGGACTACTTCACCCCGTGGCCGGCGCTGTCCGCGTTGCTGGCGGGCAGCGGGACGCTGGTGATGCTGCTGTCGTACGGGACGGTGGCGGTGCAGGTGGCCTTCCCGTTCACGCTCTTCAACCGGCGGATCAAGAACGTGCTGCTGGTTCTGATGATGCTGGAGCACGCGGGGATCGCGGTGCTGCTGGGGCTGCCGTTCTTTTCGCTGGCGATGATCGCCGCCGATGCCGTTTTCCTGCCGACCGGGTTTCTGGTGTGGCTCGGCGCCGGGGCGTCCGCGTTGCGGTCCCGGTGGAGCCCTGCGGGGCTTTCCCCCGCCCCGCCCCTTCCCGAAACCGGGCTCTGCCCGGACCCGGACCCCGATCCGGACCCCGATCCGGACCCGGCCCTCGAACCCCGGACGGGCTGAAAGGCCGGGGGCTCCGCCCCCGGACCCCCGCGCCTCAAACGCCGGCGAGGCTGGGGTTGGGCCCCCTGCGCCTTGAACGTGGGCGGGGCTGGGGGCGGGCTCCTGCGCCTTGAGCGTGGGCGGGGCTGGGGGGCCGGTGAGGGTGGAGTTCGCGGGGGTGCGTCGTAGGGTCGGGGGATGAGTGAGCGGGCGGGCGGGGACGAGACGGTGCGGCAGTGGCGGGAGGGCGCCGGGCGGGCGGACCTCGTGCTCCTCGACGGGTTCCACGCGCTGAAGCACGCCCTGCGCTTCGGGGCCGACGTGCGCATGGTCGTCGCCGACGATCCCGGCGCCGTACGGGCACTGGCCCGGGAGCTGGCGCCGGACGTCGAGGCCGACGTGGGCCGCCTGGTGCGGCCGGCCGTCCTCAAGGAGCTGCTGCCCCGCGTCCACCCCACCGGGGTCGCGGCCCTCGCCGTACGGCCCGACCGTGCCGCGGGCCTCGCCGGCCTGCGGCGGACGCCCAGGCCCGCGCCCGTCGTCGTCCTCGACAACCCCCGCAACCTCGGCAACGTCGGAGCCGTCGTCCGCCTCGCCGCCGGTTTCGGAGCCACCGGCGTGGTGACCCGCGGCGACCTCGACCCCTGGCACCCGAACGTGGTCCGGGCCGGCGCCGGACTGCACTACGCCACCACCGTCGAACGCCTCGCCCTGGACGAGCTGCCGCCCGGGCCGCTCTACGCGCTGGACCCGGAGGGCGAGGACATCCGCGCCCTCACCCTCCCGGACGACGCGCTGCTGGCCTTCGGGTCGGAGCGGCACGGGATCTCCCCCGAGCTGCGCGCGCGGGCCGACCACCTCGTGTCACTGCCGATGCGCCCCCAGGTCTCCAGCTACAACCTCGCCACCAGCGTGGCCATGACCCTCTTCCACTGGGGCGGCCCCCCGGCCGCCGGTCAGGGCGGCCAGGGCGCCTAGGTCGTGTCCGCCTGAGCGGGGGGCCTGCGGGCTACGCCTGGCGGCGGACCTCCACCACGCGGAAGCGGTTCGAGACGAACGCGCCGTCGCACAGCGCGGCGTTGGCCGCGGGGTTGCCGCCGGAGCCGTGGAAGTCGGAGAAGGCCGCCGTCTGGTTGACGTAGACCCCGCCGGTCAGGTTCAGGGAGAGCTGCGCGGACTCCTCCAGGCAGACCTCCTCAAGGGCCCGCTCGGTGTCCGCGGAGGTGGTGTAGGCGCCCACGGTCATGGCGCCCTTCTCCCGCACGGTGCGGCGCAGCAGGTCCAGCGCGTCCGCCGTGGAGTCCACGGCCACCGCGAAGGAGACCGGGCCGAAGCACTCGGACAGGAAGGGCGCCTCCGGGTCCGGCTTGGCGGCGTCCAGCTTGACCATCACCGGCGTACGGACCACCGCGTCCGGGAACTCGGGGTTGGCGACCTCGCGGGAGGCCAGTGCGACCTCGCCGAGCCCGGCCGCCGCCTCCAGGCGGGTCTTGACGTCCGGGTTGACCAGCGCGCCGAGCAGCGCGTTGGCCCGGGCGTCGTCGCCGAGCAGGCCGCCGACCGAGGCCGCCAGGTCGGCCACGACCTCGTCGTAGGACTTGTGGCCGGCGTCGGTGGCGATGCCGTCGCGCGGGATCAGCAGGTTCTGCGGGGTGGTGCACATCTGGCCGCTGTAGAGCGACAGGGAGAAGGCCAGGTTGGCCAGCATCCCCTTGTAGTTGTCGGTGGAGTCCAGGACGACGGTGTTGACGCCCGCCTTCTCCGTGTAGACCTGCGCCTGGCGGGCGTTGGCCTCCAGCCAGTCGCCGAACTCCGTGGAGCCGGTGTAGTCGATCAGCTTGATCTCGGGGCGGACGGCGAGGTCCTTGGCGATGCCCTCGCCCGGCCGCTCGACCGCGAGCGCCACCAGGTTCGGGTCGAAGCCCGCCTCCGCGAGGACCTCCCGCGCCACCTGCACGGTCAGCGCGAGCGGCAGCACGGCCCGCGGGTGCGGCTTGACCAGCACCGGGTTGCCGGTGGCCAGCGAGGCGAACAGGCCCGGGTAGCCGTTCCACGTCGGGAAGGTGTTGCAGCCGATCATGAGGGCGATGCCGCGGGGGACCGCGGTGAAGGTCTTGCCGAGCTCCAGCGGGTCCTTCTTGCCCTGCGGCTTCGACCAGTCGGCCTGCCCCGGGACCCGGGTCTGCTCCTCGTACGCGTACGCCACGGCCTCCAGGCCGCGGTCCTGCGCGTGGGGGCCGCCCGCCTGGAACGCCATCATGAAGGCCTGGCCGCTGGTGTGCATGACCGCGTGCGCGAACTCGTGGGTGCGGGCCGAGATGCGGGCCAGGATCTCGATGCAGACCAGGGCGCGCGCCTCCGGTCCGGCGTCGCGCCAGGCGGCCATGCCGGCCTTCATCGCGGGCAGCAGCACGTCCGCGTCCACGTGCGGGTACTCGACGCCCAGCTCCGGGCCGTACGGGGACTTCTCGGCGCCCGTCCAGCCGTCGGTGCCGGGCTGGCCGAGGTCCAGCCGGGTCCCGCGGAGCGCCTCGAAGGCGGCCAGCCCGTCGGCCGGGGCGGTCTCGCCGTACGCCTTGGGGTGTTCGGGATGCGGGGACCAGTAGGCGCGGCTGCGGATCGCCGACAGGGCCTGGTCCAGAGTGGGCCGGTGCTTGGCGGACAGCTGGGGGACGGTGAGCTCGGCGGCCATCAGGGACCAACTCCTCGTTGAGCCGGGCGAAGGAGAGCAGACTGGAGTTAGAGTAACCGAACGATCGGTCGGGACAAGAGGGCCCGGCGGACCTGTGGATAAGTCGGTGCGGGAGGATCAGGACATGACAGCAATCGAGCGGTCCCGCACTGTGGCGGTCGTCGGAGCGGGCACCATGGGCCAGGGCATCGCCCAGGTCGCCCTTCTCGCAGGTCACCGCGTGCTGATCTACGACATCGACGCCGCCCTCGCCTCCGATGGCGTCGGCATCGTGCAGGACCGTGTCGAGCGGATGGCCGCGAAGGGCCGTCTGGACCGGGCCGAGGCCGAGGAGGCGGTCGGCCGGATCGCCGCCGCAGGCGCCCTCGCCGACCTCGCCGGGGCCGCCCTCGTCATCGAGGCGGTCGTCGAGAACGTCGGGATCAAGCAGACGCTCTTCGCCGCCCTCGAAGACGTGCTGGAGCCGGACGCGCTGCTCGCCACGAACACCTCCTCCCTCTCCGTCACCGAGCTGGCCGCCGGTCTCGCGCACCCCGGCCGCTTCCTCGGCCTGCACTTCTTCAACCCGGCCCCGCTGCTCCCGCTCGTCGAGGTGGTCAGCGGCTCCGCGACCGACCCGGACGCCGTCGAGCGCGCGTACCGCACGGTCCTCGGCTGGGGGAAGACGCCGGTCCGCTGCGCCGACACCCCCGGCTTCATCGTCAACCGGATCGCCCGGCCCTTCTACGCCGAGGCCTTCGCGGTGTACGAGGAGCAGGGCGCCGACCCGGCCACCATCGACGCCGTGCTCCGCGAGAGCGGCGGCTTCAAGATGGGGCCCTTCGCGCTGACCGACCTGATCGGCCAGGACGTCAACGAGGCCGTGACCCGCTCCGTGTGGGAGTCCTTCTTCCGCAGCCCCAAGTTCACCCCGTCCCTCGCGCAGCGCCGGCTGGTCCAGTCGGGCCGCCTGGGCCGCAAGTCGGGCCACGGCTGGTTCCCGTACGGCCCGGAGGCGGTCGCCGCGCAGCCGCACACCGCGGGGCCCGAGGAGGCCCCGGACAAGGTGACCGTCGTCGGCGACCTCGGCCCGGCCGCCGAGCTGGCCGACCTGCTGGAGGAGGCCGGGATCGCGGTCACGGCCACCGAGCAGGGCGGCCCGTACATCCAGCTGCCCGGGGAGGGGCAGCTGGTCCTCGCGGACGGGAAGACCTCCGTGGAGTTCGCGGACGTCGTCTACTTCGACCTCGCGCTCGACTACCGGGGCGCCACCCGGATCGCGCTGTCCGCCAGCGAGGACACCAGCGAGCGCACCCTCTCCGAGGCGATCGGCCTCTTCCAGAAGCTCGGCAAGCAGGTCTCCGTCATCGGCGACGTCCCCGGCATGATCGTCGCCCGGACCGTCGCGATGCTGATCGACCTCACAGCCGACGCCGTCGCCCGCGGGGTGGCCTCCGCCGAGGACATCGACACCGCGATGCGGCTCGGCGTCAACTACCCGCTGGGCCCGTCCGAATGGCACGAGCGGCTCGGCCAGGACTGGGCCTACGACCTGCTGCACCACCTCGACGAGCGCTGCCCCGGCGGCCGGTACGCGCCCTCGCTGGCGCTGTTCAAGCTGGGTTACGCGGCGGGCGACGAGGAGGACACCCGGTGACGACGGTCAAGCGCGACACCTACACCCCCGAGACGCTGCTGTCCGTGGCCGTCCAGGTCTTCAACGAGCGCGGCTACGACGGCACCTCGATGGAGCACCTGTCCAAGGCCGCGGGCATCTCGAAGTCCTCGATCTACCACCACGTCACGGGCAAGGAGGAGCTGCTGCGGCGCGCCGTCAGCCGCGCCCTCGACGGGCTCTTCGCGGTGCTGGAGGAGCCCGGGGCGGTCCGCGGCCGGGCCGTCGAGCGCGTCGAGTACGTCACGCGCCGCACGGTCGAGGTGCTGGTGTCCGAGCTGCCGTACGTGACGCTGCTGCTGCGGGTACGGGGCAACACCCGGACCGAGCGGTGGGCGCTGGAGCGCCGCCGGGAGTTCGACCACCAGGTCGCGGACCTGCTCAAGGCCGCCGCCGCGGACGGTGACCTGCGGGCGGACGTGGACATCCGCCTCGCCACCCGCCTCCTCTTCGGCATGGTGAACTCGCTGGTCGAGTGGTACCGCCCGCACCCGGGGACCGGATCGGAACAGCTCGCGGACGCGGTCGTCCACATGGCCTTCGGCGGCCTGCGCACCACCCGCTGACCCCCTGGGTCCCCACCGCCCCGACAGCGGCCGGAAACGGCCGCACCGGGGGCGTCGTCCTACCCGGACGGCCTGGTGGACGGCCTGGTGGACGGTCTCGTGGACGGCCTACTCCTCCGCGATCGCGGGGCCGCCGCCCGGGCCCGGGCCGGGCGCCAGGAGGTCCGTTTCCTCGAAAACCAGCAGGGTGCGCGTCGAGAGGACCTCCGGGATGGCCTGGAGGCGGGTCAGGACCAGCTCGCGCAGGGTCCGGTTGTCCGGGGTGTGCACCAGGAGCAGTACGTCGAAGTCCCCGCTGACCAGGGCGATGTGCGCGGCGCCCGGGAGCTCGCGCAGCTGCTCGCGCACCGTGCGCCAGGAGTTCTGGACGATCTTCAGGGTGATGTAGGCGGAGGCGCCCTGGCCCGCGCGCTCGTGGTTGACGCGGGCCGTGAACCCGCGGATCACCCCGTCGTCGATGAGCCGGTTGATCCGCGCGTACGCGTTCGCGCGCGAGACGTGCACCTGCTCGGCCACCGACCGGATGGAGGCCCGGCCGTCCGCCTGCAGCAGCCGCATGATCGACCGGTCGATCGGGTCCAGGGGCCGGGGTGCGACGGGCGGGACTGCGGAGGCTCCCGGTGCGGTCCCCGGCGCAGCCGGTGCGGAACCCGGTGCGGCCATTTGTTCATCCGGCATTGCCCGATGCCTCCCTCTCCTGGACGTCCTGCGTCCATCCCAGGGCCCCGGCGCCAGTTTGTCCACAGCCTGGAGCCGCCTGTAGCCAAATTGCGCAGACAACCGAACAATCGGTAGGTGAGGGGCCTCACACCCGGGGCCACCCCTGCCCGCTTCCCACGAGGAGGTGTACGCCGCCATGACGGTCCAAGAGCTGCCCGGTGCCGGTGCGTCCCACCGTTCCACCCCGCCGCCCGCCTGGAGGCCCCGTACGGACGCCGCCCCGCTGCTCCCGGACGCCGAGCCCTACCGGGTGCTGGGCACCGAGGCGGCCGACCGGCTCGACCCCGCGCTGATGCGCCGGTGCTACGCCGAGCTGGTGCGCGGCCGTCGCTACAACGCTCAGGCCACGGCGCTCACCAAGCAGGGCCGGCTCGCCGTGTACCCCTCCACCGTCGGCCAAGAGGCCTGCGAGATCGCGGCCGCGATGGTCCTGGAAGAGCAGGACTGGCTCTTCCCGAGCTACCGCGACACCCTGGCGGCCGTGGCGCGCGGACTGGACCCCGTACAGGCGCTGACCCTGCTGCGCGGCGACTGGCACACCGGCTACGACCCGCGTGAGCACCGCATAGCCCCGCTCTCGACCCCGCTCGCCACCCAGCTGCCGCACGCGGTGGGCCTGGCGCACGCGGCGCGGCTGCGCGGCGACGACGTCGTCGCCCTCGCCATGGTCGGCGACGGCGGCACCAGCGAGGGCGACTTCCACGAGGCGCTGAACTTCGCCGCCGTCTGGCAGGCACCGGTGGTCTTCCTCGTGCAGAACAACGGCTTCGCGATCTCCGTCCCGCTCGCCAAGCAGACCGCCGCCCCGACGCTGGCCCACAAGGGCGTCGGCTACGGCATGCCGGGCCGGCTGGTCGACGGCAACGACGTCGCGGCGATGCACGAGGTGCTGTCCGAGGCCGTCCGGCGGGCCCGGTCCGGCGGCGGCCCGACCCTGATCGAGGCCGTCACGTACCGCATGGAGGCGCACACCAACGCCGACGACGCGACGCGCTACCGCGGTGACGCCGAGGTCGAGGCGTGGAAGGCGCACGACCCGATCGACCTGCTGGAGCGCGAGCTGACCGCGCGCGGGATCCTCGACGAGGCGGGCATCAAGGCCGCGCGCGACGAGGCCGAGGCGATGGCGGCGTCCCTGCGCGACGGGATGAACGCCGATCCGGTGGTGGACCCGATGGACCTGTTCGCGCACGTGTACGCGGAGCAGACCGACCGCCTGCGCGAGCAGGCGGCCATGCTCCGTGCCGAGCTGGAAGCCGAGGACCAGGCGTGACGACGGTGGCGGCGAAGTCCGCGAAGACGGGGGCCAAGCCCGCGACGATGGCGCAGGCCCTGACGCGGGCGATGCGCGACGCGATGGCCGAGGACCCGACGGTCCACGTCATGGGCGAGGACGTCGGGACGCTGGGCGGGGTCTTCCGCATCACGGACGGCCTGGCGAAGGAGTTCGGCGAGGACCGCTGCACGGACACTCCCCTCGCGGAGGCCGGGATCCTGGGCACGGCCGTCGGCATGGCCATGTACGGGCTGCGGCCCGTGGTGGAGATGCAGTTCGACGCCTTCGCCTACCCGGCCTTCGAGCAGCTGATCTCGCACGTGGCGAAGATGCGCAACCGCACCCGCGGCGCCATGCCGCTGCCGATCACCATCCGCGTGCCGTACGGCGGCGGCATCGGCGGCGTGGAGCACCACTGCGACTCCTCCGAGGCGTACTACGTGGCCACGCCCGGCCTGACGGTGGTCACCCCGGCGACCGTGGAGGACGCGTACGGGCTGCTGCGCGCGTCGATCGCGAGCGACGACCCGGTGGTCTTCCTGGAGCCCAAGCGGCTGTACTGGTCGAAGGCCGACTGGTCGCCGGAGGCCCCCGCGGCCGTCCCGGGCATTGGCAAGGCCCTCGTCCGGCGGACCGGCACCAGCGCCACCCTGATCACCTACGGCCCGTCGCTGCCGGTCTGCCTGGAGGCGGCCGAGGCGGCCCGCGAGGAGGGCTGGGACCTGGAGGTCGTCGACCTGCGCTCCCTGGTCCCCTTCGACGAGGAGACGGTCGTGCAGTCCGTACGCCGCACCGGGCGCGCGGTCGTCGTGCACGAGGCCGGCGGCTTCGGCGGGCCGGGCGCGGAGATCGCCGCCCGTGTCACGGAGCGGTGCTTCCACCACCTGGAGGCCCCGGTGCTGCGGGTGACGGGCTTCGACATCCCGTACCCGCCGCCGATGCTGGAGAAGTACCACCTGCCCGGAGTCGAGCGGATCCTGGACGCCGTGGCCCGCCTGCAGTGGGAGAACTGATGCCGCAGGTCATGGAATTCAAGCTGCCGGACCTCGGTGAGGGTCTGACCGAGGCCGAGATCGTGCGGTGGCTGGTGGCGGTGGGCGACGTCGTCGCCATCGACCAGCCGGTCGTCGAGGTCGAGACGGCCAAGGCGATGGTGGAGGTGCCCTGCCCGTACGGCGGCGTGGTCACCGCCCGCTTCGGCGAGGAGGGCGAGGAGCTGCCCGTCGGCGCCCCGCTGATCACCGTGGCGGTGGGCGCGCAGTCGATGCCCGCCGGCGCCGACGAGTCCGCCGGGGCCGAAGCCTCCGGCGAGGCTCCGCGGCCGCTGATCGGCTACGGCTCGGACCACTCGCGCCCGGCGCGTCGGCGACGGGTGCGACCCGTCACCGCCGCGGTGTCGGCGTCGCCGGTCACGGCCCCGGTTCCCGTAGCGGTGGCTCCGGCCGCCCCGGCCGCCCCGGCCGCTCCGGCTGTTCCCGCCGGGCCGGTGCCCGTCATCTCACCGCTGGTGCGCAAGCTCGCCAAGGACCACGGGGTGGACCTGCGGGCGCTGCACGGCACCGGGCCGGAGGGCCTGATCCTGCGGGCCGACGTCGAGGCGGCCCTGGCCGCACTGCGGGAGCCGGCCCCGGCCGCCGCCACCGCGGCGGTCGCGGTGGCGGCGCAGGGCGAGCGGATCCCGCTCAAGGGGCTGCGGGGAGCGGTCGCCGAGAAGCTGTCGCGCAGCCGCCGGGAGATCCCGGACGCCACCTGCTGGGTCGACGCGGACGCCACCGAGCTGATGGCGGCCCGGGCCGCGATGAACGCGGTGGGCGGGCCCAAGATCTCGGTGCTCGCGCTGCTGGCACGGATCTGCACGGCCGCGCTGGCCAAGTACCCGGAGCTGAACTCCACCGTGGACCTCGCGGCCAAGGAGATCGTCCGGCTCCCGTCGGTGCACCTGGGCTTCGCCGCGCAGACCGAGCGGGGCCTGGTGGTCCCGGTCGTCCGGGACGCGCAGGGGCGCAACCCGGAGTCGCTGTCGGCGGAGTTCGCGCGGCTGACCGAGCTCGCCCGCTCGGGCAAGCTGGCTCCGGCCGACCTGACGGGCGGCACCTTCACCCTGAACAACTACGGGGTGTTCGGGGTCGACGGCTCCACGCCGATCGTCAACCACCCGGAAGCGGCGATGCTCGGCGTCGGCCGGATCATCGACAAGCCGTGGGTCCACGACGGGCAGCTGGCGGTGCGCAAGGTCGTCCAGCTGTCGCTGACCTTCGACCACCGGGTCTGCGACGGCGGCACGGCGGGCGGCTTCCTGCGCTACGTGGCGGACTGCGTGGAGTCCCCGGCGGTCCTCCTGCGCACGCTGTAGCCGTGCGGCGCGGGGACGGGGCTCGGAGACCGGGGCTCCGCCCCGGGCCCCGCGCCCCGAACGCCGGCGGGGCTGGATTTCCAGCCCGGCCTCACACCGTGAGCAGCAGTTTGCCCACGTGGGCACTGGATTCCAGCACCCTGTGCGCCTCGGCGGCATCCCGCATCGGGAAGGTGGCGTGGACCACCGGCCGCACCCGGCCGGCGGCCACCAGCGGCCATACGTGTTCCCGCACGGCGGCGACGATCGCCGCCTTCTCCTCCAGCGGCCGCGCCCGCAGCGACGTGGCGGTGATCGCCGCCCGCTTCGCCAGCAGCGCCCCGAGGTTCAGCTCGGCCTTCACCCCGCCCTGGAGCCCGATCACCGCGAGCCGGCCGTTCACGGCCAGGGCGTCCACGTTCCGGGAAAGGTACTTGGCGCCCATGATGTCCAGGATCACGTCCGCCCCGGCCCCGCCCGTCGCCTCCCGCACCGCCGCCACGAAGTCCTGCTCGCGGTAGTCGATGAGGACGTCCGCGCCCAGCTCCTTGCAGCGGGCCAGCTTCTCCGGGCCGCCGGCCGTGACGGCGACCGTCGCGCCCACCGCCTTGCCCAGCTGGATCGCCATCGTCCCGATGCCGCTGGCCCCGCCGTGCACCAGCAGGGTCTCGCCGGGGCGCAGTCCGGCCACCATGAACACGTTGGACCACACCGTCGTGACGACCTCGGGCAGGGCCGCCGCCGTCACCAGGTCCACGCCCGCCGGGACCGGCAGCAGCTGCCCGGCCGGCACGGCGACCCGCTGCGCGTAGCCGCCGCCGGCCAGCAGGGCGCAGACCTCGTCGCCCACCGACCAGCCGGAGACCCCCGCCCCGATCGCGGCGATCCGTCCGGAACACTCCAGCCCCGGATGGCGCGAGGCGCCGGGCGGCGGATCGTAGAAGCCCTGCCGCTGCAGGACGTCGGCGCGGTTCACGGCGCTCGCCGCGACCTCGACGAGGACCTCGCCCTCGCCCGGCACCGGATCGGGTACGTCGGCCCAGACGAGGGCCTCGGGGCCGCCGGGCTGCTCGATGGTGATCGCATGCATGGCCCGGAGGCTACGCCACGGCGCGGCTACTCGGCAGGACCCAGCGTCGTCTTCGGAGCGGTGGACGGCGCCGCCCGCACGATGGTGATGAGACGGTCCGTCAGCTGGAGCGGGCTCGCGTGCGGATCGTCGTACGGGAGCAGCCGGTGCCCGCGGAGCACGTTCACGACCAGGTCGTCGGTGTCGCGCACCGACTTGCCGACCTCGGCCTTGCGGACGGGCCGTTCGATGAGGTCCAGGCCGCTGCCCTGCTGGATCAGGTCCTCCATCACGGTGCCCGCGCTCGGGCTGAGCACCGAGAGGCCGAGCAGCCTGCCGGCGGCGCTCGCGCTGGTGATGACCGCGTCGGCCCCGGACTGGCGCAGCAGCGGGGCGTTCTCCTCCTCGCGCACCGCGGCGACGATCTTCGCCCCGCGGTTGAGCTGCCGGGCCGTCAGCGTGACCAGCACCGCCGTGTCGTCGCGTTGGGTGGCGATGACGACCTGACGGGCCTTCTGGAGCTCGGCGCGGAGCAGTACGTCCGAGCGGGTGGCGTCGCCGACGACGCCCGTGAACCCCTCGGCGTTGGCCATGTCGATGACCTTGGCGCTGGGGTCGACGACGACGACCTGTTCCTTGGAGAGGCCGGTGGCCAGCAGCGTCTGCAGGGCCGAGCGGCCCTTCGTGCCGAAGCCGACGACGACCGTGTGCTCGCGCAAGTTCTTCCTCCAGCGCTTCAGCCGCCACTCTTCCCTCGTCCGTTCCGTCAGGACTTCGAGGGTGGTACCGACGAGGATGATCAGGAACAGCACGCGCAGCGGCGTGATCAGCATGATGTTGATCAGTCGTGCGCTGTCGCTGTAGGGGACGATGTCGCCGTAGCCGGTCGTCGACAGCGTCACCGTGGCGTAGTAGAAGCAGTCGAGGAGATCGACCGTCTCGTTGGCGTTGTCGTGGTAGCCGTCGCGGTCCAGCCACACGATGAAGACCGTGAGGAAGAGGACGAACAAGGCCATCAGCAGGCGCTTGGCGACCTGCCGCAGCGGATGTTCGACGATGCGCTTGGGCAGCTTGATGCGGCGGGAGACGAGCTTCTCGTCGGCCCCGCGGGCCATGGCGTCCTGTCCGGGCAGTTTCACGTGAAACATCCTCCCGAAGCCCACGGCAGGTCGAGGACCTCCAGCTCCTGTCCGGACCGGGCGCCCTTGGGCGGCACGACGGCCAGCGCGTCCGCGGCCGCCACCCCGCGCAGCATCGCGGGGCCGTGGTAGCGCAGCGGTACGGCGTGCTCGTCGTCGAGCCGGACCGGAACCAGCCGGGTGTCGTACGGGTGGCCCGGTACGTCGCCCCGCACGGGCGCCGTGTAGCGCGGGCGCGGGCGGCGGCCCGCGAGGGCGCGCAGCAGCGGCTCGGCGAGGGTCAGCAGCCCGGAGACGGCGGCGAGGGGGTTGCCCGGCAGCCCGACCACGTGGCGCCCGTCGGCCCGGTCGCCGATCCGCGCGAGCAGCATCGGGTGCCCCGGACGGACCGCGACCCCGTCGACGAGCAGCCGGGCACCGGCCTTCTCCAGGACGGGGTGGACGTGGTCGACGGGACCGGAGGCGGTGCCGCCGGTGGTGACCACGACGTCGGCGGTGGACGTGGTGACGGCCTCCAGCAGGGCCGCGGCCCCCTCGGGGTCGTCGCCGAGCGTCCGGGTGCCGGTGACCTCGGCGCCCAGACGCGTGAGCCAGGGCTCCAGCATGGGGCTGAGGGCGTCGCGGATCAGCCCGTCGTGCGGGCGTCCCTCGGTGAGCAGTTCGTCGCCCAGCACCAGGATCTCCACGCGGGGGCGGGGCCTGGTGGTCAGCTCGTCGTAGCCCGCGGCGGCGGCGAGGCCGAGCACGGCGGGGGTGACGAGCGAACCCGCGGGCAGCAGCAGATCCCCCGAGCGGCACTCCTGACCGCGCGGGCGGATGTCCTGGCCGGTGACGACGGGCCGGCCGGCGAAGAGCTGCCCGCCCGCCTCGTCGCAGTGCTCGCTGCGGATGACGGCGGTGGTGTCGGCGGGGATCCGGGCGCCGGTGGCGATCCGGACGGCCTCGCCGTCGGCGAGGGGCTCCGGCAGGCCGGAGCCGGCCAGGACGCCACCGCCGGCCCGGACGTGCCACGGGCCGGGGCCGGCCACGGCCCAGCCGTCCATGGCGGAGGTGTCGAAGGACGGCAGGTCGGTCAGCGCGTCCAGGGAGGCGGCCAGCACCTCGCCGAGGGCGTCCGCGAGGGGCACGTCGTGGGTACGGGCCCGCACACCGGCCCCGGCGTGCGCGGCGACGTCCCGGGCCCGCGGCCAGGAGACGGCCCGGTGGCCGCCCGCGTCGCCCTCCGGCGAGCGGCTGACCAGGGCCAGGGCCTCGTCGAGGGCCTGCTCGGCGGAGTTCGTGGGGGTCATCCCGAGCCGTTCTCTCCGGCGGAGGCGTCGGCCTCCGCCTCGGCGGCCCAGCGCAGCGCCAGGTCGGCGGCCTTGCGGGAGGCCTCGGCCACGGCCCGGGCGGGGTCGGCGCCGGTGGCGGCGGCGTGGGCGGCCGCGTAACCGACCAGGAAGGTGGTCAGTGGTGCGGCGGGCCGGGCGACGCCGTGGGCGGCGTCCCGGGCGAGGTCGAGCAGGGTCTTGGTGTCGACGGCGAGGTCGATGCCCAGCTCGTTCTTGACGGCGGTGATCCATTGGTCCAGCACGGTTCCATGCTCCCTGATCCGGGCGCGGGCGACGGCGAGATCGTCCCAGGTGTCGCAGTCGAAGGCGGCGAGGGGCTGCGCCGCGACGGGAGCCAGCTCCAGTTCCGCGGTGAGCGCGCGCAGCGGGAGCCCGGCGAGGCCGCCGTGCTCGGTGGCGAGCAGCGCGATCTCACGGCGCAGGGGCTCGGCCCGGTAGGCGGCGACCAGCGGCTGGTCACGGCCGTCGGCATCCCGCAGCATCGCCCCGTCGGTGCGGTGCGCGTCGGGCGCGGCCAGCAGGGCCCGTACGGTGTCCCCGTCCAGGAACGGCAGGTCCGCGGAGAGCACGAGGACCAGTTCGGCGGTGGTGTCGCGCAGCCCGGCGTCCAGCGCGGCGACGGGGCCGCCCCCGGGCGGGTCCTCGCGGGTCCACCGCACGGGGCGCGCGGTGGGCCGGCGGCCGCCGACCACGACGGTGCGCAGGGCGTCCGGGCAGGCGTCGAGGACGCGGTCGAGGAGCGCCCGCCCGCCGACGCTCAGCGCGGGCTTGTCCGCCCCGCCGAGTCGCCGAGCGGCGCCGCCGGCCAGCACGATCGCGTCGTAGCTCATGCCCATGAGTATGCGCGGACCATGTCCCGGGCGATGACACCCATTCACCGGGGGGTTGTCCCGCGGGTGCGGCGCCACTGCCGGGGCTCCGCCCCGGACCCCGCGCCTCGATCGCCGGCGGGGCTGACGGACCGGCGGGGCTGAAAGCCGGCGGGCCCGGTCCCGCGCCCTGGGGCGCGGGACCGGGCCCGCTCGTTCTGCTGACCGCCGGAGGCTAGAGGTACGGGCCCGAGCGGATCGCGCCGTGGCCGCCGTCGTCCTCGTCGTCGTGGGGACCGCCCGGCGGCAGGGCGCGGCGCATCTGCTCCAACTGCGCCCGCGCGGCCATCTGCTGCGCGAACAGAGCGGTCTGGATGCCGTGGAAGAGGCCCTCCAGCCAGCCCACCAACTGGGCTTGCGCAATGCGCAGTTCGGCCTCGGAGGGGATGGCCTCCTCGGTGAACGGGAGGGACAGGCGCTCCAGTTCCTCCACCAGCTCGGGCGCCAGGCCGTCCTCCAGCTCCTTCACGGAGGCGGCGTGGATGTCCTTGAGCCTGACCCGGCTCGCCTCGTCGAGGGGCGCGGCGCGTACCTCTTCCAGGAGTTGCTTGATCATGCTGCCGATCCGCATGACCTTGGCGGGCTGTTCGACCATTTCCGTCACCGGGACCTCGCGCGACTCGTCATCGGCGTCGCCGACCGCCGTCCCGTCCTGTCCCACGATCAGGACGTGCGGGGGACTGTCCTGCGACCGTTCACTCCTCGGCATCTCCATGCCGTCATTCTCTCGCACACCTTCGCTCTCACTCGGTGTGCCCCCGTACAGGCGTGATCCACCCTGTACGGGGGCACCGGACTCAGCCCGCGGCCCGGCGGGCCAGCGCGCCGCTGGAGCGGGTGACCAGCGCCGCCAGCAGGGCCGCGCCCAGCGGGACCACCACGAGCAGCTCCGCGAGGGTGTCCCACGGCACGGAGATCGGCACGTAGGGCGCGGCCTCCTCCAGCGACATGTAGCCCTTCGCGACGGAGTGCTCGTACAGCGCCTCCAGCTCCCGGCGCTGCACCAGGCGCAGGCCGACCGCGGGCAGGATCCCGGCCGCCGTGCCCAGGACGACGCCCATCAGGGCGACCACCCCGCACTGGAAGCCGCTCAGCGTCCGCCGCACCCTCGGCGCCGCGCCCACGGCCGCGAGGGTCTTCAGATCGGCCTCGGCGTCGGCCTGGGCGAGCCCGGTGGCGATTCCGGCCGCGCCGATGGTGACCAGACCGGCGAAGACGGTCAGGGCGAGCAGGCCGAGGCTGTCGTTGCCCTCGTAGCCCGCCTCGATGCGCACGGTCGCCTCCACGCCCATGCGGTCGATCTCCCCGGCGATCCGCTGCCGCTGCTGGCTGGTCGCCGTCCCGTCGAGGGTGAAGTACGACCCGGACGGAGCGGTGGCCAGCCCTGCGGCCTTGGCCGCCGCGGGCGGCAGGATCAGGTCCAGGCCCCAGCCATCGGCCGACTCGGGTGCCAGGTGGACGGGCAGGACCTTGTCCTCACCGGGCGGATCCTGGCCCAGCGGGGGGAAGGAGTCGACCCCGTCCTTGGCCATGACGACCCGGAGGGTCAGCTTGCCGTCCTTGACCTGGCGCTTGTCGAAGGCGACGGCGCGGCCCTCCTTGAGGGCGGACACGGAACCCGGGTCGGTGACCGCGAGCACGCTCAGCAGCTTCTCGTCGGCGACGACCACCGGTTCCGCCGTGGAGCGCTCACCCTCCTTGCAGCGCCAGTCCTGACGCAGTTCCCGGGCCTGCGCCTCGGTGAAGTCGTCGGGGCCCCCGGGGCTGTCCTGGAGCGGGCAGCGCTGTTCCTTGGGCTTGATGACCTCGATTCGGCCGCAGCCGGGTTGCACGGAGAACGACTCGCAGCTCGGCATGCCGACGACCAGTCGGTCGACGTCCGCCCGCACCGCCACGGGAAGGTTCTTGGAGAGCGCGTCGCGCAGGGCGGGCACCTCCTTGTGGGCGGAGCTCTCCCTGGCTTCCAGCTGCCCGGTGCCGTGCGGCAGGTCGGCGACGTACTCGTGGCGCATCTGCACGTCCCGGCTGTGCTCGTACGTGGCCACCGCGACGGTGCCGGCGACGGCGGCCAGGACGGCGGCCACGGCGGGCGCCGTACGCCCCCGGTTGCGCACGGCGTCGCGCAGCGCGAGCCGCGGCGACAGCGGCATCCAGCGGCCGAGCCGGCCGAACAGGCCGACCAGGACCGGGGTGAGGGCGACGATGCCGAGCTCGGCGATGGCGCTGCCGCCGGCGACGACGGTGGAGCCCATGTTCGACGTGGTGCCGTAGAGGGCGATCGCGGCGCCGACGGCGACGGCGATCAGGCCCAGGACCGGCAGCACCCGGTTGGCGCGGCGCACCCCGCGGCGGCCGGTCAGCGAGGCCAGCACGGTCTGCCGGGACGCGGTGACCGCGGGGACGATCGCGGACAGCAGGCCGGTCACCACGGCGAGGACGGCGATGCCGGCCAGTTCCAGCGGGCGGAAGTCCAGGCCGCCGAACCGGTTGCCGAGCTGCTGCTCCAGGACCGGGCGGAGCGCGATGGTGAGCACCACGCCGACCACGGTGCCGATGACGGCGGACACGGCGCCGATGACCAGGCCGCCGGAGAGCACGATGGAGCGGATGTGGCGCCGGTCGCCGCCGTTGGCGCCGACCAGGCCGAGCTGGCGCCGCGAACGTCGGGCGCCGACGGCGAAGGCCGGTCCGGCGAGCAGGCAGATCTCCAGCATGGCGAGGCCCACGACGGTGGCCGCGACGGCGACTTCGGAGGTGCCGCCGGCGCCCTTCTGGTAACGCTCCTTGGGTTCCTGCTGGTAGAGCGGTACGTCAGCGTCGGCCGGCGGGTCGAGGCGGACGGTGCGGGAGAGGACCACCAGGGCCTTGCTGTTGGCGGCCTTCACCATGTTCCACGTGAAACCGTCGCCGCCGACCTTGACCAGATAGCTCACGTTGGGCCGGACGCCGCGGGAGCCGGAGGTCTGGAGAGCCTGGTGGAGCGGGGCGATCATGCTCCCGGGCGGGGCGATGACCTGGACTCTGGAGAGCTCGCTCGGCAGCTCGTACGCGCCGACGATCTTGTACGAGGTGGTCGCTCCGCGCGGGGTGACCGAGGAGCCGACGAAGAGGCCCGAGTTCTCCAGGAAGGCGGTGGTCGCGACGATTTCGCCGGCGCGCTCGGGCAGTCGGCCGCGGTCGACCGTGATCATGCCCGCCACGAGCGGGCTCTGCGTGTCGAGTTCGCGCAGCTCGGTGTCGAGCAGCCCGTGGCGGGTGCGGATCTTGCCCTGGCCCACGGCGTCCCTGACGGCCTGGGTCCCGGCGGGGAGCGCGGACGCGTCCAGCTCGTCGGACCTGTCCCGCGACGGCGACGGTGAGCCCGTCAGCTTGTCGTAGCCCCCGACGGGCGCATAGTTGGTCGCGTCGGGCAGCTGGTAGATGGGCACGTTCAGGTACGAGGGGGTCACCCGGGCGTCGGCCGCCCCGATCTCGCGTGACAGGGCCTGCTCGGGGGAGAGTTCGGCGCTGCGCAGGGTGAGGTCGGCGGCGCTCACGCCGACGATCGGCAGGGCGATCATCGCGAGGACCAGGGAGCTGCGGCCCTTGGCGCGCCAGGCGTCGCGGCGCGCGATGCGCAGGGCCGCGACCCAGGAGTGGTACCAGCCTTGGAGCGAGGAGGTCACTGGCCGCCCGCCTGCCCGGAGAGGAGGGAGTCGGCGTGGCTGCGCAGGGTCTCGTCGACCACGCTGCCGTCGCGCAGGAAAACCACGCGGTCGGCCCACGCGGCGAAGCGCGGCTCGTGGGTGACGAGGATCCCGGCGGCCCCCGCGTCGCAGCGGGAACGCAGCAGGGCGAGGACGGACTCGCCCGTCTCGGAGTCGAGGGCGCCGGTCGGCTCGTCGGCGAGGACCAGCCGGCGGTCTCCCACGAGGGCGCGGGCGATGGCCACGCGCTGCTGCTGCCCGCCGGACATCTCGTCGGGGAAGCGGTCGGCGAGTGCGCCCAGCCCCATCTCCTCCAGCGCGGCGAGCGCGGAGGCCCGGGCCTTGCGGGCGGAGGTCCCGTCGAGTTCGCGGGGCAGGGCCACGTTCTCGGCGGCGGTGAGGGCCGGGATGAGGTTGTAGTCCTGGAAGACGTAGCCGATGCTGCGGCGGCGCAGCGCGGCCAGCTGCTTGCGGCTCGCCGCGGTGATGTCGGTGCCCTCGACCAGCACCCTGCCGCTGCTGGGGGTGTCGAGGCCGCCCGCGAGGGTCAGCAGCGTGGACTTGCCGGAGCCGGAAGGGCCCATGACGGCGACGAGTTCGCCGGGGTGGACGGAGAGGTCGATCCCGCGCAGGGCGTGCACTTCGGTGGCGCCGCTGCCGTGGGTGCGGACGAGCCGCTCCAACTGCAGTACGGGTTGCCGGGACTGGCGCTGGTCGGACATGAGGGTTCCCCCCTGGAACGGTGGTTCAGGCGCGCCGCGTACGGGCGGTGCGGGGCCGGTCGGTGGTGGTCGGGGCCGTGGTCTCGGCGGCGGCCTGGGGTGGTTCGGGTGCCGCGGCTCTCCGGTCGGCCGGCAGGGAGAGCCGGACGAGCCGGGCTTCGCAGTGGTCGAGCCAGCGGGCCTCGGCCTCGGTCTGGAAGATCAGCTGTTCCAGGACGAGCAGCCAGGCGACGTCGTCGCGTTCGCGTGACTGCCCGCTCTCGACCGCCGCGAGCGCGGTGGCCTTGAGCCGGGTGTAGTCCTGCATCGCGCGGATCGTGGCGTGCCGCTGGGACTGGATGACGGCGCGGATGTCCACGCCGGGGGCGCCCACGGCCATGGCGAGCTTGATGGACAGCTCGTCGCGGGGCGGGTTGGCCCGGTCGACGGGGCGCTCGTACCACTCGCGCAGTTCGGTGCGTCCGGTGTCGGTGATGGCGTACAGCGTGTGTCCCGCGGCGTCTTCGCCGTCGGGTGCGACGAGGCCGTCGCGTTCGAGGCGGGCCAGGGTCGTGTAGACCTGCCCGACGTTGAGCGGCCAGGTGGAGCCGGTCCGGGATTCGAACTCGGTACGCAGCTGGGAGCCGTACCGAGGACCCCGTTCCAGTAGGGCCAGGAGCCCGTGACGGATCGACATACTCGGTATGTATACCGAGTATGTTCACGCAGGGCAACCATCCTGGGGTGTGCTTCGGGCCGGGGGAGGGGTCGGCGGCGGGTCTACGCGCCCCGGCGCAGCCGTACGCCCAGATAGCCCAGACCCAGCCCCATCAGGGCGAAGCCGGTGCCCAGCGGCAGTATGTGCGCGGCCAGGTCCGCGGCGCGGTCGTTCGGCTCGGTGCCGAGCGCGGTGACCGTGTCACGCACCGTCGGGGCGGCCGCCGAGGGCCGCGCCTGCGCCTGCGGCGGCCGCGTGCGCGGCGGGGGCGGCGGGTTCGGCGGTGTGGGCTCGGTGCGCGGGCGCACCGGCAGTGGCCGGGAGGCGATGAGCAGCTCCGGGTTGGCGGGCTCGCCGGCCGGTCGGCCCGGCCGCTCGCGGCCGACCCCGGCGGCGCTCCCCGCCAGCTCCTCGTGGGGTTCGTCGCTCTCGTCCCGCTCGAAGTCCGTGGTGTGCGGCGCCCGCGCGGCCTGGGCCGCCCGGGCCGCCTGGGCGGGGTGCGGCGCGGTGTGCTCGGCGGGGGTGCGGTGCGGATGGGCCGGGCTGAGGGGTCCGGCGTACACGGAGGCGGCGGGCGCGAGGGCGGCGGCGGCCAGTGCCGCGCAGGCCAGCCAGCGTGACGGACGGAAGCCTTGGATCACGGGGAGCCCCTCCCGTCCCGAGCGGCCGGCGTGCTCGCTGGAGTCAGCGATATGCGCTCAGATTTACATAGTGGGGCAAAACCGGCATCCCGGACGCCCTATCGGGTGTCCGGGATGCCGGTGTGTCGTGACGTCAGCGCGGGCCGGCTACTCCGGATTGCCGGTGGACACGGTCAGCGTGTACTCCACGCCTTCCTTGTTGATCTTGTCTCCGGCTGCCGGGGACTGGCTCAGCACCGTGTCCTTGCCGTAGACGGCCTCGTCCTTCGGGACGATGGTGTACTTGCCGCCCGAGGCCTGGATGCACTCCTTCACCGACAGCAGGTTCTTGTACTTGAGGTCCGGCGCCGAGTACTTGCCGGCCTCGCTGTAGTGCTTCGTGGGCTCCGAGCACTTCTTCGGGTCGATCGTGCGCGTGACGTCGGGGCCCTTGAACCCGGCCTTCGCCGACGCGGACGTGGAGGCGCCCGGATCGGCGGTGTCGCCCTTGTCCTTGTCGTCGCCGTTCATCGAGATCGCCGCGATCAGACCGCCGACGGCCAGCAGCGCCACCGCGATCGCGCCCACGACCACCGGCATGTTCCGCTTGCCGTCGCCGCCGGAGCCCGACGGGCTCGCCGTGCCCGTCGGGGAGATCGTGTACGGGGGCGGGGTCTGCGGCGCGTACTGCGCCTGCGGCGGGGGCGTGTGCGGGTAGGCGTAGCCGCCCTGCGCGTGCGGCTGCGGGGCGGGCGTCGGCGCGTACGGGGCCGGCGTCGGGTTGTGCGGCGCCTGGTAGGGCTGCTGCACCGACTGCGGCGGGGCCTGGAAGCCGGAGTCCACCGGCGGGAACACGGCCGAGGACACGCCCGCGCCGCTGCTCAGGGGCCCCTGGCCCTGCACGATGACCGGCGCGCCGGTCTGCCCGGAGCCCAGTACCCGCGCGACCTCGTCGCCCATGGCCGCGGCCGTCGGGAAGCGCTCGTTCGGGTTCTTCTTCAGCGCGCGCGCCACCAGCGCGTCCATCGCCGGGGTCACCGACCGGTTGATGGAGGACGGGGCGACCGGCTCCTCCTGCACGTGGGCGTACGCGATGGCCAGCGGCGAGTCCGCGTCGAACGGGATCCGTCCCGTCAGCAGCTGGAACAGCATGATGCCGACCGAGTACAGGTCGGACCGGGCGTCGACGCCGCGCCCCAGGGCCTGTTCGGGCGAGAGGTACTGCGGGGTGCCGACGACCATGCCGGTCTGCGTCATCGAGGTGACCCCCGACTGCATGGCGCGGGCGATGCCGAAGTCCATCACCTTGACCACGCCGCGCTTGTTGACCATCACGTTGCCGGGCTTGATGTCGCGGTGGACGAGGCCCATCTCGTGGCTGGTCTCCAGGGCGGCCAGCACGTCGGCCGTCACCTTCAGCGCCTTGTCCGCAGGCATGGCGCCGTACTGCCGGATGTCCGCTTCGAGCACCGAGCCGAGCGGCTTGCCCTCCACGTACTCCATGACGATGTACGGCATCACCGCGCCGTCGCCGGAGCGACCGCCGCCGAACGACACTTCGCCTTCACCGGTGTCGAAGACCGAGACGATGTTCGTGTGCGACAGTTTCGCTACAGCCTGGGCCTCACGGCGGAACCGCTCGCGGAAGGACTGTTCCCGGCCGAGGTCGCTGTGCAGGGTCTTGATGGCGACCTGCCGGTCGAGCGCCGAGTCGTACGCCAGGTACACGGAGGCCATGCCGCCGGCCCCCAGCAAGTCCCTTAGCTGGTAACGGCCACCGGCCAGAGAGCCGCCCGCGTACTGGCCCTGAGTGCCGTCCTGGCTCATGACTGTTGCTTCCCCTCGGCGTGTGTCCCCGCGCCCCTGGCGTGGCGCACGTGGCGCCCAGTCTGCCCCAGGGCAAGCACACGTCAAGCCAGGTGCCCGTTCCGTGACCACACGTGCACAGGGTGGCCTTGTCCGAACGGTGACCGGTTCGGAGGCTGTAGCGTTCACCGGAGCACCAATAAAGAGGACTACCGCTGAGCGGCGGCCGAGAGATACGACGGCGAGGACTGATGGCACCCGAACCCGAGGGAAACGGCGCCGGGATGACCGATGGTCCTGAGCACTGGGGCGACGGTGGCCTGGTGGGCGACGGCCGTTACCGGCTGACGCACCGGCTGGGCCGCGGCGGCATGGCGGAGGTGTTCGCGGCCGAGGACGTGCGCCTGGGCCGAACCGTCGCCGTGAAGCTGCTGCGTGCCGACCTGGCCGAGGACCCGGTGTCCAAGGCCCGCTTCACCCGCGAGGCACAGTCCGTCGCCGGGCTGAACCACCACGCCGTCGTCGCCGTGTACGACTCGGGCGAGGACCGGGTCGGCCCGAACACCGTCCCGTACATCGTGATGGAGCTGGTCGAGGGCCGCACCATCCGCGACCTGCTCATCAGCGCCGAGGCGCCGGGCCCCGAGCAGGCGCTCATCATCGTCTCGGGCGTGCTCGAAGCCCTCGCGTACTCGCACCAGCACGGCATCGTCCACCGCGACATCAAGCCGGCGAACGTCATCATCACCGACGCCGGCGCGGTCAAGGTGATGGACTTCGGCATCGCCCGCGCCCTGCACGGCGGGCAGGCGACGATGACCCAGACCGGCATGGTCATGGGCACCCCGCAGTACCTGTCGCCCGAACAGGCCCTCGGCAAGGCCGTGGACCACCGGTCCGACCTGTACGCGACCGGCTGCCTGCTGTACGAACTCCTCGCGCTGCGGCCCCCGTTCACCGGCGAGACCCCGCTCTCCGTGGTCTACCAGCACGTCCAGGACGCGCCCGTACCCCCCTCCCAGCTGCCCGAGGGCCACCACATCCCGCAGGAGCTCGACGGTCTCGTCATGCGCTCCCTCGCCAAGGACCCGGACGACCGGTTCCAGAGCGCCGAGGAGATGCGCGGGCTGGTCCAGTACGCGCTGCAGATGCTGCACGACCAGGGGCCGAACACCGGTACCTGGAACACCGGCCCGGTCACCATGGCGCTGCCGCACGGCCGCGGCGGCGCCGCCGCGACCACGGCCATGCCCGTGGGCGGGGGCGGCGGCGGGCACGGGTACGCCTCGAACGCCTCGACCTCGCAGTTCCAGCAGCCGATGGTGCCGCCGCTGAACCCGGACGACGGAACCGCCTTCCCCGGCGGTCCCGGCGGCGGCCAGGGCGGTCACAGCGGCGGCTACGAGGCCTACGACGACCGGGGCGGCAACGGCAGCCGCTGGAAGATGTGGCTGTTCGCGGTGCTCGCGATCGTCGCGATCGCGGGCGGCGTGGCCTACGCCGTCAACAACGTCGGCGGCGGCAACGGCGGCGAGAAGCAGGACCCGGGCACCAGCCAGACCGAGCCCAGCACCAAGCCGAGCGCATCCGACTCGCCGGACCCCACGCACTCGCGTCAGACGACGGACAACACGCCGTCGAACAACGACACTCCGCCTCCGACGACCCGCACCCGGACGCAGACCGCCAGCCAGTCGCCCACGGCGTCGGCGTCGGCGTCGCCGAGCGCATCGGCGACGAAGAGCGCCACGGCGTCGGCGACCGCCTCGCCGACCAAGAGCGCCCCGGTCACCACGCAGCCCACGAAGTCCCAGCCGCCGCCGGGACCCGACAGCGCGGAGTGAACACGGGACGGGCCCGGCGGAATCAATTCCGCCGGGCCCGTTCCCGTACGACGGCCGGTCAGAGGGCGGGCTGGTACAGCCGGTCGGGATTGCCGTTCCCGGCGAGCGAGTGCACGGTGATGAACTGGGGTTCGATCCGCAGGTAGACGGGGTCGAAGACCTCGCCGTCCACGAAATGCGGACCCGGACCGAAGAGTTCCAGTTCTTCCGTGGTCGGCTCGACGACCTGCGCCGTTCCGGTGAACTGCACCGACCAGAGCCGGGGGTCCGGGGAATTGAAATTGTCGGCCCCGTACGACACCACGCTGCCGTTGCACGCCTGGTGGTGACCGAAACCGGCGTGCATTCTCAGCACGACCCCGCCGTCCACCACGAGGTGGCGGGCCAGCGCGAGGAAGGGCAGCGCGCGCATGCTGGTGGCCACCCGGCCGTACGGCACCCGGCTCAGCAGTTCGATGGCGTGGAGGTCCTCTGGGGGCATGGCGTCCACTGTCCGGTACCGACACCGAGCCGGGAAAGAGGAGCCCGCCCCGACGAACGGGGACGTTGGTCCCGAATGAAACGCCCCGGCCCGTGGAACCGACCGCGCCCCGGACCGGGTGCTACCGCCTCTCCGCCTGCAGCCGGGCCACGTAGGCGGCGGCCTGGGAGCGGCGCTCCATGCCCAGCTTGGACAGCAGGCTGGAGACGTAGTTCTTGATGGTCTTCTCGGCCAGGTGCAGGCGCTCGCCGATGACGCGGTTGGTCAGGCCCTCGCCGATCAGGTCGAGGATCTTCCGCTCCTGCTCGGTCAGGTTGGCGAGGCGGTCGTCGCCCTTGCCGCCCTTGCCGTCGCGCAGCCGCTCCAGCACGCGGGCGGTGGCGACCGGGTCCAGCAGCGACTTGCCGGCGGCGACGTCACGCACGGCGCTGAGCAGCTCGTTCCCACGGATCGCCTTGAGCACGTAGCCCGAGGCGCCGGCCATGATCGCGTCGAAGAGGGCCTCGTCGTCGGCGAACGAGGTCAGCATCAGGCACTTGACGTCCTCGTCCTGGGAGCGCACCTCGCGGCACACCTCCACACCGCTGCCGTCCGGCAGCCGGACGTCGAGGACGGCCACGTCCGGGCGGGTGGCGGGGATGCGGACCAGGGCGTCGGCGGCCGTACCGGCCTCGCCGACGATCTCGATGTCCTCTTCGACCGACAGCAGCTCGTGGACGCCCCGACGGACCACTTCGTGGTCGTCCAGGAGGAATACCTTGATTTTTCCGTCTTCGCGCACGAAGTCAGTTTCACACACTCACCCCTTCCCTGCCGGAGTTACCCGGGATAACGTGCCGTTGTTCCCGGCCCCTGCAAGGCTGTGACCAGTGGTTGTTCCCGTCGCTGCGGATTTACTTGGAAATCCAAGCAAAAACGCAGGTCAAACGGGGTTTCGCAGTTATGCGGCGCACTGGGTAACGTGCATTGCGCAGGGCACTCGCCGGGACGCCTGTCACGCCTGAATCCCGTACGCGACGCGCACCCACCCCGTGCGCTCGTTACGGATGCAGGTGAGCCGCACTGGACCCCGGAGAACCCGGGTGCCGGACCGACGGAGGAGCACAAGTGACCGTGGAGAGCACTGCCGCGCGCAAGCCGCGACGCAGCAGCGGCACCAAGCGGGCGGCAGGTGCGGCGAGCGCCGCCAAGCCCGCCGCTGCCACCGCGCAGACGCAGGACGCTGAACCTCAGCTCGTACAGCTGCTGACGCCCCAAGGGGACCGGGTCGACAACGCGGAAAACGCGGAGTTCGCATCCTTCGTCGCAGACATCACCACCGAGGACCTGCGCGGCCTGTACCGCGACATGGTCATGACCCGCCGCTTCGACGGTGAGGCGACCGCCCTGCAGCGTCAGGGCGAGCTGGGCCTGTGGGCCTCGCTCCTCGGCCAGGAGGCCGCGCAGATCGGCTCCGGCCGGGCGCTGAACGACGAGGACTACGTCTTCCCGACCTACCGCGAGCACGGCGTGGCCTGGTGCCGCGGGGTCGACCCGACCAACCTGCTCGGGATGTTCCGCGGCGTGAACCACGGCGGCTGGGACCCGAACCTCAACAACTTCCACCTCTACACGATCGTCATCGGCTCGCAGACGCTCCACGCGACCGGTTATGCGATGGGCGTGGCCAAGGACGGCGCGGACGCGGCCGTGATCGCCTACTTCGGCGACGGCGCGTCCAGCCAGGGCGACGTGATGGAAGCCTTCAACTTCTCCGCGGTCTACAACTCCCCCGTGGTGTTCTTCTGCCAGAACAACCAGTGGGCGATCTCCGAGCCGACCGAGCGCCAGATGCGCGTGCCGCTCTACCAGCGCGCGCAGGGCTTCGGCTTCCCGGGCGTCCGCGTCGACGGCAACGATGTCCTGGCCTGCCTGGCCGTGACCCGCTGGGCCCTGGACCGGGCACGCCGCGGCGAGGGCCCGACCCTGGTCGAGGCGTTCACGTACCGCATGGGCGCGCACACCACCTCCGACGACCCGACGAAGTACCGGCGGGACGAGGAGACGGCGGCCTGGGAGTCCAAGGACCCCATCCAGCGCCTGAAGGCCCACCTGCTGGCCAGCGGCGGCGCCGACGAGGCGTTCTTCACCGAGCTGGAGGCCGAGAGCGAGGCCATGGGCAAGCGCGTGCGCGAGGCCGTGCGCGCCATGCCCGACCCGGACACCATGGCGATCTTCGAGAACGTCTACGCGGACGGGCACGCGCTCGTCGACGAGGAGCGCGCACAGTTCGCCGCCTACCTCGCGTCCTTCGAGTCGGCCGAGGAGGGTCACTGATGGCTGTCGAGAAGATGTCGATCGCGAAGGCGCTCAACGAGTCGCTGCGCAAGGCCCTGGAGCAGGACCCGAAGGTCCTGATCATGGGCGAGGACGTCGGCAAGCTGGGCGGTGTCTTCCGGATCACCGACGGCCTGCAGAAGGACTTCGGCGAGGAGCGGGTCATCGACACCCCGCTCGCCGAGTCGGGCATCGTCGGCACCGCCATCGGCCTGGCCCTGCGCGGCTACCGGCCGGTCGTGGAGATCCAGTTCGACGGTTTCGTCTTCCCCGCGTACGACCAGATCGTCACGCAGCTCGCGAAGATGCACGCGCGCGCCCTGGGCAAGATCAAGCTGCCGGTCGTCGTGCGCATCCCGTACGGCGGCGCCATCGGCGCGGTCGAGCACCACTCCGAGTCCCCGGAGGCGCTGTTCGCGCACGTCGCGGGCCTGAAGGTGGTCTCCCCGTCGAACGCGAGCGACGCCTACTGGATGCTCCAGCAGGCGATCCTCAGCGACGACCCGGTGATCTTCTTCGAGCCGAAGCGCCGCTACTGGGACAAGGGCGAGGTCGACACCGAGGCCATCCCGGGCGAGCTGCACAAGTCGCGCGTGGTGCGCGAGGGCTCCGACCTCACCCTGGCCGCCTACGGTCCGATGGTGAAGGTCTGCCTGGAGGCGGCGGCCGCGGCCGCCGAGGAGGGCAAGTCGGTGGAGGTCCTGGACCTGCGCTCGATGTCCCCGGTCGACTTCGACGGGATCCAGGCGTCGGTGGAGCGGACCCGCCGGCTCGTGGTCGTCCACGAGGCGCCGGTCTTCCTCGGCGTGGGCTCGGAGATCGCCGCCCGCATCACGGAGCGGTGCTTCTACCACCTGGAGGCCCCGGTGCTGCGCGTGGGCGGCTTCCACGCCCCGTACCCGCCGGCCCGCCTGGAGGACGAGTACCTGCCCGGCTTGGACCGGGTGCTCGACGCCGTCGACCGCTCGCTGGCGTACTGAGGAGCCACGTTCCATGACCATCCGCGAATTCAAGATGCCCGACGTGGGCGAGGGCCTCACCGAGGCCGAGATCCTCAAGTGGTACGTCCAGCCGGGTGACACCGTCACCGACGGCCAGGTCGTCTGCGAGGTCGAGACGGCCAAGGCCGCCGTCGAGCTGCCGATCCCGTTCGACGGCGTCGTGCACGCCCTATTCTTCGAGGAGGGCACCACGGTCGACGTCGGCCAGGTGATCATCTCGGTGCAGACCGGTGACGCCGGCGCCGGGGCCCCGGTCCAGACGGCCGCCGCGCCCGTCGCCGAGGCCGCTGCGGCGGCCGCTCCGGCCGCTCCGGCCGAGGAGCCCGTCGCCGAGGCCCGCCAGCCCGTCCTGGTCGGCTACGGCGTCTCCACCGCCTCCACCAAGCGCCGCCCGCGCAAGGCCACGGCGGCCACGGCCGCGCAGAACGGCACGGCCGCCCCGGCCGCGCCCGCCGCCCCGGCCGCGCCGGTGCTCCCCGCGGTCCCGGCGCAGCCCACCGGTGAGCGTCCGCTGGCCAAGCCGCCGGTGCGCAAGCTCGCCAAGGACCTCGGCATCGACCTGGCCTCGGTGGTACCGACCGGTGACGGCGGTGTCGTGACCCGCGAGGACGTCCACGCGGCGGCCGCCGCGGCGATCGCCCCGCAGGCCGTGCCCGCCGCCGCGGCGCCCGTCGCCGCGCAGGCGCAGGCCCAGGCCCCGGTGGCCGAGGCCGCTGTGACCGAGACCTCGGCGCGGGAGACCCGCATCCCGGTCAAGGGCGTCCGCAAGGTCACCGCCCAGGCCATGGTCGGCTCGGCCTTCACCGCGCCGCACGTCACCGAGTTCATCACCCTCGACGTGACCCGCACGATGAAGCTGGTCCAGGAGCTCAAGGACGACCCGGACCTCGCCGGTCTGCGGATCAACCCGCTGCTCCTGATCGCGAAGGCCGTCCTGGTGGCCATCCGCCGCAACCCGGACGTCAACGCGTCCTGGGACGAGGCGGCCCAGGAGATCGTGCTCAAGCACTACGTCAACCTGGGCATCGCGGCGGCCACGCCCCGCGGGCTGATCGTCCCGAACATCAAGGACGCCCACGCCAAGACCCTGGGCGAGCTGTCGGAGTCCCTGTCCTCGCTGGTCGCCACGGCCCGCGACGGCAAGACCTCCCCGGCCGACATGCAGAACGGCACCATCACCATCACCAACGTCGGCGTCTTCGGCGTCGACACCGGTACGCCCATCCTGAACCCCGGCGAGTCCGCGATCCTCGCGGTCGGCGCGATCAAGCTCCAGCCGTGGGTCCACAAGGGCAAGGTCAAGCCGCGCCAGGTCACCACCCTGGCCCTGTCGTTCGACCACCGCCTCATCGACGGCGAGCTCGGCTCCAAGTTCCTCGCCGACATCGCTGCGGTCCTGGAACACCCCCGCCGGCTGATCACCTGGTCGTAGCGGACCCCTGCACGAAGCCGACGGCCGGTCTCCCCCGAGGAGGCCGGCCGTCGGCCGCTGCGCGCCCGAATTCCCTGGTCGGCCGCCCGACTGCGTGTGATCATCACCGGATGCTCTTCCGCGCCGCCACCGCAGACCCCGCAGACCTGGACCGCGCCGTCGCCCACCCCGCCGACGGCCCCGTCCCCGCCCTGACCACCGAGAAGATCCGCGAGGAACTCGCCGGGAACCGGATCCGACCCGAGTGGGTCTGGACCGCCGAGGACGAGGACGGGGAGATCCTGGCCCGCGCCCTGTGGTGGGGCCGGGCCGACAGCGAGCGGCCGATCGCGCTCGACTGCCTCCAGGTGGGCGCCGGGGTGGCCGACCCGGCCGCGGTCGCCGCCGGGCTGCTCGACGCCGGGCACGCCGCCTTCGGCAGGCGGCCCGGCTACAACATCTCCCTGCCCCGTGGCTGGCGCGCCGACCCGGAGCTGGCCGCGGCGGTCGCCTGGCGCCGGGAGGCCGCGAACCGGACCGGCCTGACCCGCGAGATCGAGCGCCTGCGCTACGAGTGGACCCCGGCGGCCGGGACGGCTGAGCCCACCGGACGGCTCGTCTTCCGCGAGGGCACCGACGAGGAGGTGCTCGACGCCTTCGTCCGGCTCTCCCGGGACAGCCTCGACCTGGCCACGCAGCACGAACTGGAGCTGATGGACGCCGAGCAGCTGGCCCGCGAGGACTTCGAGTTCTACCGCGACTGCCCCGGCGAGCGCTCCTGGTGGCGCCTGGCCCACCTGCCCGACGGCCGCCTCGCGGGTCTGGCCGTGCCCTCGGCGACCCCGTACCACCGCAACGTCGGCTACCTGGGCGTCGTACCCGAGCAGCGCGGTCAGGGCCTGATCGACGAGATCCTCGCCGAGATCACCCGCTTCCACGCGGCCGCGGGCGCCGAGCGCATCACCGCGACCACGGACACCGTGAACCTGCCGATGGCCGCCGCCTTCGACCGCGCCGGCTACGAGGTCACCGAGATCCGCCTCGTCCTGGAGGACCCGGCCCGGTGAACCGCCCGCCCCCCGGGAGGTAACCTGCCGCCCGGGGAAGGGGGCCGGGGTGTCCATCGCCGAGCTGCAGGTCTACTCCGTCGAGGAGGCCGACGTCACGGGTGGGGTGTGCGTGGTCCGCTGCATCGGCGGGACGGCCCGCGCCGGGCAGGTATACGCCGCCGGCGAGTCGAGGATGGGCCTGCGCCACATCGAGCGGTACGGGCGGCCCGTCGACTCCTTCGACGCCGGGCACTGCGCGAAGGCCCACTTCACCGGCGCCATGGTCGCGTTGCTCTCCCGCGGGCAGGTGCTGACCTCGGTGCCGCCCGGCGGGCACGCGCTGGAGGACCTGGAGGCCTGGCTTGCCACCGGCCCCCCGCTGCGGGACGAACCGCATCCGCGGACCCTGCGCGTCCTGGCCGGCGTACGGATGCGCGACGAGCGGCTGCCGGACGAGGTCCGGCTGCGCTGGGGCCGGGTGGCACTGGCCGCCACCCACCGCTGCGCGGCGGCCGAGGCCACGCCCGAACTGGCCGGCGCGCCCGAACTGGCCTGCGTACGGGCCTACTTGATCGAGCAGTTCGGCCCGGACCGCGGCGGTGACCCGGCGGCCCTGTGCCGGGAGCTGCTCGCGCTGATCGACCTGGCCCCGGACCAGGCGGCGGCCCAGGGCCGCGTCTGGCGCGACCTGCCCCACCACCGCATCCGCCACCTGCGCCGCATCAAGGCTCTGATCCCCTGGCTGGCGGCGCTGCGACCCCACCTGGCGGACGACGGTCCGCCGGCGACGGCGGTCGACGCGTGGGTGCAGGTCAGAGCCCTGCTGCCGTGAGCGCACCGGCCGGTGGTGACGCACCGGCCGGTGGCGCGGCCGGGTCAGCCCTGGCGGGCGGCGTTGCCGAGGACCTTGGTCGGGGTGATGCGGACGATCACGCGGACGTCCTCCGGCGGGGCGTCCTGGTACTCCTTGCCGGCGCCCGGGCCCATGTACTCCTCGGCGATGCGGACGGCCACCGCCCGGCCGACGTCCTCGGTGACGGTGGCGGTGCCGCGGATCTCGGCGTAGAGGAAGGGGTTGGCCAGGTCGAAGACGGTCAGGCCGACCCGGCCGTCGCGGACGATGTTGCGCTCCTTGCGGCGGCCCTGCTCGGTGGAGATCAGCAGATCGCCCCCGTCACGGGTCACCCAGATCACGGAACTCTGCGGGCTCCCGTCGGGGTTGATGGTCGACAGGACGGCGGGGTGCGGCGCGTCGAGCAGGCCCCGTACGGTTTCGTTCAGCTCAACAGTCATGCGCCCGAGGCTAGTTGCCTTCCGTGGCGCGCCGCGGGCGGATTTCGGCCGGGACGGCGACTACCCGAGGTCCGTCACTTCCAGGGGATGTTGCGCCAGGGGCTGGCGGGGTCGGTGGTCAGCGTGACGTGGGCGGCGAGGGCGCCCGTGTACCAGGTGCCGAACTCCTCCTCGTCGAAGTGCAGGCACCGGCCGAGGACGTATCCGGCGGAGAACTCCTCCCACGAGCGGTACGTCTGGCGGGCCGACTCCCCGGCGCGCAGTACGGCCTTCTCCGCCTCGTGCAGGGTGCCATAGCGGCAGCCGATGCCCCAGCGGGCCATCTGGGAGGCGCGTCCGAGGTCCCAGGCCTCGACGGAGCGGACCCAGCCGTCCTCGGGGAGCAGTCCGTCGGCCCGGAAGCGCTGTTCGTAGCGGGCTATCCGGCCTATGAGGCGCTTGACGCCGGCTATCTCCCCCTCGACCTCGGCGGGCGGACGCGGCCGGGCGACGGTGACCCCGTCGGGGGTGAGCTGCGGTTCGGCGGCCCGTTCGGCGTTGCGGCGCATGCTCGCCTCGGCGGCGTGCCGCCAGTGCTCCACGTCCACGGCCCCCGCGAAGTCGGAGGCCAGGACGCGGCGGACGCGCAGCGCGAACTCCCACACGGGGCTGACCACCGAGGTGTTCAGGAGCTCTTCGAGGGTGGCGAGCCAGTCGGCCCGGTCGGTGATGCCCCAGCTCTTCGCGACGCGGCGGCGCTCGTGCCGGTAGCCGCTGCCGTGGTATGCGAGGGCGTTCCAGAACTCGCCGTTCGTGACGGCGAGATGGCCGCCCACGGCGAGGCCGTGCGCGATGTCCCCGTGCAGGGGCCCGCCGGTGAACAGGGCGTGGACCTTGCCCTCGGGCAGGCCGTAGCGTGGCGCGGCGTCCGCGTGCGCCCGCCAACGGGCCAGGTCGGCGGGGGTGGTGGTGAGGTACGCCTCGGCGGGTGAGCCCGGGTTCACGGCGAGGAAGGCGGGGTCGTCGGCGGCCCACACCTTGGAGAACCAGCCCAGGCTCCGGGACTCGAAGACCGTCTCGGGGGTGGGCGCGGGCAGCATGCCGGCGGTGCGGACGACGAGCATGCGGTCCGGGGTGGGGTGGAAGAAGACCGAGTCGGGGTGTGCGTCGGCCTGCACGCGGGGCTGCACGAGGAAGAGCTGGGCGCGGGCGAGCACGTCGAAGTACGCCGCCCAGTCTCCCGCCGTCTTGGCCTCGTACAGCTCTCTCTCGATGACGCTCGGCGCGATCCAGGTGCCCATACGGGGACCTTATACGGACCCCTCGCGGGCCGGGCCGACCCGTTACGCCTTCCCGCGGGTACTGTCGTCCGGGCAGGTGGGACACGGGCCAAGGGGGTTGGGGAATGGGGCGGTTCGGTTTCAGGGGGTCCGGCGGCGGTGCGGTGGTCACCCTGTACTGGCGGCCGGGATGCGTCTTCTGCATCAAGCTGCGCACACAGCTCCGTGCGGCGCGGATCCCCTACCGCAAGGTGAACATCTGGCGGGACCCCGACGCGGCGGCCTTCGTCCGCGGGGTGGCCGACGGCAACGAGACCGTCCCCACGGTGGTCGTCCCGGGCCACCCGCCGATGGTGAACCCCTCCCTGGCCCAGGTCGGACGAGCCCTCGCCGCCGGCTGACCGACCCCTCACGCCCGGTACGCCCTTGACGGCCCGTCGGCGGTGGCGGTGGCGGTGGCGGCTGCGACTGAGGCGGGGTCGGCCAGGTACGTCGGCACGCCCCCCGCGTGCCACCGCGCGACCGTGCGGACCCCCTTGACGGTCCCCGGCGGGGGAGGGACGCTCCCCGGATCTCGGATCCGAACGGTTGCAGCTGGGGGGCCGCCATGCCGCAGGAGTCTGTTCAATCGGTGGGGGAGCTGCGCGCGCAGCTGAGCGCGCGGGGGGCGCGCTGGTCGGTGCTGGAGCACCTGGCCGACGAGGAGCCGGTGCCGCGGCCCTCGCTCGGTCTGGAGCCCGGGGCGAACCTGACGCCCGCCGCGGAGGCGGGCACGATCGACCTGCGGGCGCTCATCGGGCACGCGAGCGGCAACCCCCACCTGACCCGCCGCCGCGCCGCCCACGGGCTGCTCGGCGGGGCGGGGGACCCGGTCTTCGGCGCCCGGCCCGCCGCCGTGGACTGGCGCAACCGCTGGGGCTGGCCCTGGATCACCAAGGTGAAGGACCAGAACCCCTGCGGTTCCTGCTGGGCCTTCGGCGCCGCCGGCCTGGTGGAGTCCATGGCCCGCATCGAGCACGACGTGTGGGCGGAGCGTTCCGAGGGGGACGTCCACGACGGTCTGCGCTTCAGCTGCGGGCAGGGCAGCAACCCGGAGACCGCCCTCGACTGGATCACGGCGAACGGCGGTCTCGCCGACCCGGACTGCTGGCCGTACAGCATCCCGCCCGCTGGGCTGCCGGCCGCCCGCCGCGACGCCTGGCGCGCCGAGTACACGCCGAGCTGGGACCGGTCCGGCCGGACCGTGCGGGTCACCGACTACGTCCGGCTCGGCGACGTCGAGCAGCAGAAGGTGTGGCTGGACACGGTCGGCCCGCTGACCGCCTGCTTCGACGTCTACGACGACTTCTTCGGCCTCGGCTCCGGGGTCTACCACCGCACCAGCGACCGGCTCGCCGGCGGACACTGCGTGCTGGTCGTCGGCTACGACGACGCGGCGGGCTGCTGGCTGTTCAAGAACTCCTGGGGCACGGGCTACCACGTCGGCGGCTACGGACGGATCGCCTACGGCGAGGTCGACATCGACCACTGGGCCAAGTGCGGGCTGCGCGGCACCAACCCCGACCCGTGGACCAAGCGCCGCCTGCACACCGGCAACGTCTACGAGAGCGGCAACGGCCGCGCCCACCGCAACTTCGAGCTCCTCGCCACCACCACGGGCGCCCGGCTCCAGCACTGGTGGCGCGAGGGCGACGCGCCCTTCGCCTGGGCCCGCGCGGGCGCCTTCGGCAACGACGCCTCCGGCCAGCCCGCCTTCACCGGGACCACCTACAACCGCAACATGGAGTCCCTGCACGTGACCACGGGCGGCCGGCTGCGCCACTGGTACTACGAGCAGTCCGCCGCCGTGTGGCGCGACGGCGGCGTCTTCGGGCCGGGGGACGCGGCCGTCGGCTCCACCCCGGCGTTCATCCAGAGCGACTACGGCAAGCCCGGCAACTTCGAGGTGGTCGTCCGCACCGCCGACGGCCGGCTCAACCACTGGTGGCGGATCAACGGCGCCCCCTGGACCTGGAACGACGGCGGACGCTTCGCCTCCGGCATCGCCCACTACGGCCCCGCCCTCGTCCAGACCCGCTCGCGCCACCTCGACCTGGTCGCCGCCCGCACCGACGGCCTCATGCAGCTGTGGTGGCGCGACGACCCCGACGGCTTCGCCTGGCGCGCCGGGGAGGTCTTCGGCAGCGGTACGCCCGCCATCTCCGCGCCCTGCCTGATCGAGGGCCAGTACGGGGCCGCCGACGAGGACACCGCCGGGAACTACGAGCTGTGCGTGGCCGTGGCCGGCGGCCGGGTCGAGCACTGGTGGCGCGGCAACGCGGGCGGCTCGCCGTGGCGGCGCGGCGCGGTCTTCGGCCACGACGTCGCCTCGGTCACCGGGATGCTCCAGGGCAGCTTCGGGTTCAATCTGGAAGTCGTCGTCCTGCGCACCGACCGCCGCCTGCAGCACTACTGGCGCGACGGCGCGGGCTGGCACGAAGGGCCGGTGATCGGCCCCGTCTGAGAGGACCGGGCGGCCGTGGAGGTACGCAGTGTCGTGCTGAGCCCCGGTGAGCCGTACGAGCTGCGGCTCATCGGGCGCGGGGCGCGCGGGTACGTGTGGACCTGGCAGGTCACGGGCGACGTGGACGTGGTCTCGGTGACGCAGGCCGCGGGTGCGGCGGGCGGAGCGCCGCCCGGGGCCGCGGTGGAGCTGAGCTACGTCGTACGGGCCCGGCCCCCGGGCGGGGGCCGGGCCAGGATCCGCTTCGCGCAGGTCCGGCCGCCCTACCCGGACGAGGCCCCCTACGACGAGTTCGTGCTGGACGTGGAGGTCAGACCGGGAGCCGGCGACGCGGACGGCGCGGGCTGAGGACCGCGTGCTGCAGGGCCTCCAGGGGGCCGCGGTCGAAGCGGCGCAGCCACAGCCACGACCCGGCAGCCAGGGTCAGGCTCACGCCCGCCCACAGGCCCATCACCCACCAGGGGCCGCTGCCGGCCGCCCGGTCGGCCAGGCCCAGCCCGATGCCGTAGCAGAGCAGCATGCAGAGCAGGTTCTGGGCGACGTAGCAGGACAGGGCGGTGCGGCCGATGGAGCCGAGGGCGCGGGCCGCGGATCCGGGGATCCACAGCCGGTCCAGGGCGATGCCGATCAGGCCGATGTAGCCGAGGGCGAGCAGCGGCGCCGCCCCGTAGCGGGCCAGGAGGTAGAAGTCGCCGCCGCCGAGGGCGGTCGCGGCGTTCAGGGGCAGTCCGAGGCCCAGGCCCCAGGCGGCCAGCCGGGTCCGGACGCGCCGGCCGCCGTCGGTCGCGGCGAAGGCGCCGGCGCGGTGGAGGCGTACGCCCAGGAGGAAGAGGAAGACCAGCAGCCCGAAGGAGATGACGGGCTCGATGCGCAGGGCGAGGAAGTGGTCCAGGCGGAAGGCGACCTGCGCCGGCCAGCTCCCGTGGGCGTAGAGGTCGACGGCGGCCGCGTCGGGGTGCTTCGGTGCGCCGTCCGGCCGGGCCGTCGCGTCGAGGGTCAGCAGGCCCATCAGGGCCAGGTGCACCCCGCCGGCCGTCCACATGGCCGCGCGCCGCACCTTCTCCGAGCGGGCCAGCAGCCAGGCGACGAGCAGGGCGGTCACGGCGTACCCCATCAGCACGTCCCAGGCGAAGACGAGGACGAAGTGGACGGTGCCCTCGGCGAAGAGGAAGGCGGCGCGCTTCGGATAGCGGCCGGGCCACGGTTCGCCGCGCCGGGCGGCGGAGTCGTACTGGATGGCCAGGCCGACACCGAACAGGACCGTGAGCAGGGCCAGGAACTTGCCGTCCGCCAGGAAGCGGAAGACGGCTTCGGCGATGGTGGCGGCGGACGGGTCGGCGAGTGCGTCGGGCGCCTTCATGCCGCCCTGGAGGACGCTCCACTCCGAGCCGGGTGAGGCGAAGATCCAGACGTTGGTCATGAGCGTGCCGAGGATCGCGGCGCCGCGCAGGACGTCCAGAAGGGGGAGCCGGGTGGTCGTGCGGACCACCGGGGCGAGGGTGTCGGCCATGACTCCAGGCTCCCGGCGCGCGGGGCCGGGTACGTCCTGCGGGCGGACGAAGACGTCGTACATCCTTCGGTGCAGGCGGTCGGGGCCGAGGTCGTAGACGCCCGGCCGCGTCCCGGCGGCCCGGGGCCCGGCCGCGTGGTCCACATCCCGGACCGGGCCACGGGTTGCACCCCTGTTGTATCTATGCTGTGCGCATGCCCGCCGCCACCAGCACCGCGACCGCCGCCGACCGCGTCTACCAGCACGTCAAGCACGGTGTGCTCGACCGGCGCTACGAGGGTGGGACCCTCCTCACCGAGGGCGAACTGGCCGAGGCGGTGGGGGTGTCCCGCACCCCGGTCCGCGAGGCGCTGCTGCGCCTGGAGACCGAGGGTCTGCTGAGGCTGTACCCGAAGAAGGGCGCCCTGGTCCTGCCGGTCTCCGCGCAGGAGATCAACGACGTCCTCGAAACCCGGCTGCTGGTCGAGGAGTTCACCGTACGCAAGGCGGTGCCGGCGCCACCCGGCCTGCTGGACCGGCTCGGAGCGCTGCTCGACGAGCAGCGCCGGCACGCCGCCGCGGGGGACCTCGCCGCGATGATGGCGGCGGACCGGGGCTTCCACGCCGAGATCGTGCGCAGCGCCGGGAACCAGATCCTGTGCCGCCTCTACGACCAACTCCGCGACCGGCAGCTGCGGATGGGCGTGGCCCTGCTGCACGCGCATCCCGACCGGCTGGAGCGGACGCTGGCCGAGCACGCCGAGATCCTGGACGCGCTGCGGGCCGGGGACGCCGGGGCGGCGGCCGCCGCGGTGCGCGGGCACATCGGCCGGGTCGAGTCGCTCGTGCGGGGACCGGGCCTGTGAGCGCCGGCTCGCCGAGCGCCGGGCCCGTGGGCGCCGGGCAGCTGAAGGACCCGCCGGGTGGCGGGAGGGCCGTCGCCGTCTGGTGCATCGGCGTCGCGGTCTACTTCGTCGCGGTGATCTTCCGTACCAGCCTGGGCGTGGCCGGCCTCGAAGCGGCGGACCGCTTCCACGTCGGCGCCTCCGCCCTGTCCACCTTCTCCCTGCTCCAGCTCCTGGTCTACGCGGGCATGCAGGTCCCCGTCGGCCTGATGGTGGACCGGCTCGGCACCAAGAAGGTGCTGACGCTGGGCGCGGTGCTCTTCACCACCGGGCAGCTCGGCTTCGCGCTGTCGCCCTCCTACGAGATGGCCCTCGCCGCCCGCGCGCTGCTGGGCTGCGGCGACGCGATGACCTTCATCTCCGTGCTGCGGCTCGGCACCCGCTGGTTCCCGGCCCGGCGCGGGCCGCTGATGGCGCAGCTGGCCGGGCTGGTCGGCATGGCGGGCAACCTCGTCTCCACCCTCGTCCTCGCGCCCGTCCTGCACGGGGTCGGCTGGACCGCGGCCTTCGCCGGCAGCGCGGTGGCCGGGCTGGTGGTGCTGGTGCCGCTGGTGCTGTTCCTGCGCGACCATCCGGAGGGCCACGAGCCGGCGCCGGCGGCGCGGACCGGCGGGGCGGGCTTCGTGCGGCGCCAGATCAGGGAGTCCTGGAGCGAACCCGGCACCCGGCTCGGCCTGTGGGTGCACTTCACCACGCAGTTCCCCGCGATGGTGTTCCTGCTGCTGTGGGGCATGCCCTTCCTGATCGAGGCGCAGGGGCTGACGCGGACCACCGCGGGCGGACTGCTGACGCTGGTCGTCGCCTCGAACATGGCGCTCGGGCTGGTCTACGGCCAGGTCATCGGCCGCCGCCAGTCCTCCCGGATACCGCTCGCGCTGGGGACGGTCGCCCTCACGGCCCTGCTCTGGGGGGCGGTCCTCGTCCACCCGGGCGGGCACGCGCCGATGTGGCTGCTGATCACCCTGTGCCTGGTGCTGGGCGGCTGCGGCCCGGCTTCGATGATCGGGTTCGACTTCGCCCGCCCCGCCAACCCGGCCGAACGCCAGGGCACCGCCTCCGGGATCACCAACATGGGCGGCTTCATCGCCTCGATGACGACCCTGCTGACGGTGGGCGTCCTGCTCGACGCCACCGGCGACGACTACCGCATCGCCTTCTCGACGGTGTTCGTGCTCGAAGCGCTCGGCGTCACCCAGATCCTGCGGCTGCGCCGCGCGGCACTGGCCCGCGAGGCGGCCCGCGGCCGCGTCACCGTCCCCGCGCAGGCACCCGCACCGGCGTCCGTACCGGCGCCCGCGCAGGTTTCCGTACAGGCGTCCGGCCCGGAGCCGGAACCGCGGCCGCGGTCCACCGCGTGTCCTCTGCCGGAAACAGCAGGGCGCGAGACGCCGTAGGCCGCGCCGCCCACCGTGGAGCGGCGGTCGGGAGGGGGTGCCGGAATGTGGACGAAGATCTCCGCCACCGCCGTGCCGGCGGTGGAGCGGTTCGACTGGTTCACCGACATCATCTCCAGCTCCCTGATGCCGACGGCCCTCAGCAGCGAGCGCTCCGCCGACTTCCAGGCGGACGCGGCCGTACTGGACCTCGGCGCCGCCCAGGTCTCGTCCTTCGAGTACTCCCACGTGCGCTCGCGGCGCACGCCCGCGCTCATCAGGCGCGGCGACCCAGAGCAGTACCACCTCGCCCTGCTGACCCGCGGCCGCATGTGGATGTCCCAGTGCGGCAGCGACGCGGAACTCTTCGCCGGCGACATGATCCTCTGGGACACCTCGCACCCCTTCGAGGCGGACTGCCACCCGGGCGAGGGCACGCTCAACGCGCTGGTCGTCCAGCTCCCGAGGACCGCGCTGCCCCTGCGCTCCGGCCGGACCGACCGGCTGCTCGGCCGGCGCATCGCCGCCGACAGCGGTATGGCGGCCGTCCTGGCAGGGTTCCTCTCCTCGCTCGCAGAACACGGCTCCACCTGCGGGCCGCAGGAGCTGCGCCGGCTCGGCGGCGTGGTGACCGACCTCGCCGCGGCCTGTCTCGCGCAACGCCTCGACAACTACGGGGAGCTGCCCGCGCAGACCCGCGCCCGAGTCCTGCGCGAGCGGATCGACGCCTTCATCGACCACAACCTCGCCGACCCGGCGCTCACCCCGGGCCTCATCGCCGCCGCGCACGGCATCTCCGTACGCGGCCTGCACCTGCTCTTCCGCGAGGAGCCCGAGAGCGTCGCGGCCACCGTCCGCCGGCGCCGCCTGGAACGCTGCCGCACCGACCTGGCGCGGCCCGAACTGGCCGGCCGCCCGGTCCACGACATCGCCGCCCGCTGGGGCTTCGCCAACGCCCCCGCCTTCAGCCGCGCCTTCCGCGCCGCCTACGCGATAGGCCCGGCCGAATTCCGCCGCGCGGCCGCCGCGGCCGTACGGCTGAGCCCCACCGCCTGAGCCGGATCACGCGGACGGGGGGCACGGGGTCAGGGGGTCACGGGGTCACGGAGAACTGCGTCAGGATGGCCTCCGCCAGCTGTGCGTCGCCCTCCACCTTCACCCGGTCGGCGACCGTGTGCGCCCGTACCCGGCCCGCCGCGAGCCGGACGTACGTCTCCCAGTCCATGGTCAGCGTCACCGCCGGGCCCAGCGACGGGGACTTGTCCACCGTGCCGCGGCCGTCCGCGTCCACCCGTACGGTCCGCATGAACTCCAGCTGCCCGTGCACGTCGATCACCACCGCCGAGTTCGCCGGGGCGCCCGCCCGCTTCGCCACCACCTTCGGCAGCCCGGACAGGAGGATGTCCCGCGCCACGTACGCACCCGGAGAGTCCCAGTTCCCCGGCGCCCCCAGCGCCCACCGCAGGTCCTGCTCGTGGATCCACACGTCGAACGCCCGCAGCCGCAGCGCGTGTTCCAGGGTCACCTGGTCGCCCAGCGGCCCGCGCACCATCGTGTCCGGATCCCGCTTCTCGTTGCGCAGCTGGCGCGCGCGGCGGATGACGGTGTACTCCAGCTCCGAGGTCATCTCCGGCGCGGTGTGGTGGCGCCGCACGTCGACCTGGACCTCCATGTACCGGCTGAACTCGTCCACCACGTGCCGCAGGTCCCGCGCCACCGTGTGGATCGGCCGGGGGTCGCCGAGCTGCTCGCATTCGATGCCGATGACGTGGGAGACGACGTCACGGACCGACCAGCCGGGGCACGGCGTCGCCCGGTTCCACTCGCCCTCCGTCAGGGGGAGGACCAGCTCGGATATCGCCTCGATCGAGTGCGTCCACGCGTCGGCATAGGGCTGAAGGCTGGGATGCGGATGGACGGTCAACGGGACCCCTCGCGGTGCTGTTCAGTGGCGTCGTTCAGTGGCGCGTTTCGGAAGCAGTGGACTCAGTTTCCAAAACTACGCTGCCTGTGAGCACCCCGGCAGTGCTTTCGTGTGACGATTCGTAGGCCCGAGTTGACGGCTTGAACGCCAGGACGGTGGTAGTGTGCGCGCCTCGTTGATCCAAATCGCAGTGAACGAGGGCGAGTCGGTGTCTTCCCGGCGCGCCCGTGCGGCCGATCTCGTACGGGAACAGGACGATTCCGATCTCGTCGTGCTGCCCGAGCTGTGGACGGTCGGTGCGTTCGCCTACGAGCAGTTCGAGACCGAGGCCGAGCCGCTGGACGGACCGACCTACGAGGCCATGTCCAAGGCGGCCCGCGACGCCGGGGTCTGGCTGCACGCGGGCTCGGTCGTGGAGCGCGCGGGCGACGGCTCCCTCTACAACACCGCCCTGGTCCTCTCCCCGGCCGGCGAGCTGGCCGCCACCTACCGCAAGATCCACCGCTTCGGCTTCGACCAGGGCGAGGCGGTCCTCATGTCCGCCGGCGACTCCCTGACCACGGTGGAGCTGCCGGAACAGACCCTCGGCATCGCCACCTGCTACGACCTGCGCTTCCCCGAACTGTTCCGGGGCCTGGTCGACGCCGGCGCGACCACGATGATCGTCGCCGCCGGCTGGCCCGCGCGCCGCCGCGCGCACTGGACGCTGCTCAGCCGGGCGCGCGCCGTCGAGGACCAGTCGTACGTCCTGGCGTGCGGGCTGGCCGGCACCCACGCGGGCGTCGAACAGGCCGGGCACAGCCTGGTGGTGGACCCGTGGGGCGAGGTCCTGGCGGAGGCGGGCCCCGGCGAGGAGGTCCTCACCGTGGACCTGGACCCGGCCAAGGTCGCCGACACCCGCTCGCAGTTCCCGGCCCTCAAGGACCGCCGCCTGGGCCGCTGACCCTCAGCCGGTCCAGACCCAGAGCCACACCGCGAGGGCGGTGGGGACGGGGCACGCCAGCGCGCCGAGGAGCAGCATCCGCGAGGACGCGGCCATCTCGCGGACGCGGGAAGTGCGGGCCAGGGCGGTGAGCGCGGCGGCCCCCGCCGGGATCAGGAGGAGCAGCGGGATCAGGCCGCCGAGGGGCTGCCCGGCCGCGGCGGTCCAGAGCAGCACGATGCAGGCGAGGCCGCCCACCAAGGAGACCGAAAGGGCGGTGAGCGCCCACAGCAGGCCCGCGAGCACGACGACGAGGGGGCGGTCCCTGCGGACCGGCGCGGAAGGCTGCCACGGACCGTAGAGTGCCGCGTGGGTGCTGGGGTTCACCGTGGGTTTCCTTCCGTGTTCGGCGGGGACGACCACGATCCTCGCCGCCGGCCCGCCGCCACCGCATGAGCGCGGATGCTCATCTTTCCGCGGGCCCGTACTCAGTCCCGCAGCCCCGCAGCCCCGCAGTCCCGCAGTCCCATCAGTCGCGCTGTCGCGCAGTCCCCGCTGTCCCGCTCACTCCGGGAGGGCGTCCTCCCGTTCCTTCTCGGCCATCCGGATCACGCACACCGCGACCGCCACCAGCAGCGCCGCGTCCGCGTCCTCCCGGACCACGTCCACCGCGTACGTCTCCCGCACCCGGTACCACTGCCGGGAGACGAGCGCGAGCAGCTCCCCGTCGTACTCGACCTTGAACTCCCGGTCCAGGATCCGTCCGCTGACGTCGAGCTCCGTGCCCTCCACCAGCGTCACGCGGAAGTGGTTGCGCAGCAGCGAGAAGCGCTTGCGGCGGATCACCGCGAGCCGCCGCTCGTCCCGCTCCAGGGTCATGGCGTCGCGGAAGGCGAAGAGCTTCTCCCGCAGGGTGATCACGATCCGGCCGTCCGGATCCTTCAGCTCCAGCGTGTCCCGGAAGCGCAGCGCCTTCCCGTCGACGAGGAAGGCGTGCCGCCCGTCCTCGTCCTCGATCCAGTAGTCGTCCCCGATGGCCAGCATTTTGTCCCGAACGAGGTATTTCATGCGCTGATCAGTGCCCGCGATAGGTTTCCCCCATGCCACTCCTCTACGTGACCGACCTGGCGTACCCCGCACGCGGCCGCCGATACTGCGACGAGGACATATTCCTCACCTCGCGCCTGCGCGAGCACTTCGCGCTGGCCCTGTGCCACCCCGCCGACGCGCGCGCCCTGATGCCCGGCTTCGACGCCGTGATCGTCCGCAACAGCGGCCCGGTCCTGCACTACCAGGAGGAGTACGACGCCTTCCGCGCGGCCGCCCTCGCCGCCGGCACGCCCGTCTACAACCCCCTCACCGGCCGTGCCGACATGGCCGGCAAGCAGTACCTCCTCGACCTGACGACCGCCGGCTACCCGGTCATCCCGACCGTCGACGACCCGGCCCGGCTCGCGGAACTGCCGCAGGCGCCCGAGTACGTCGTCAAGCCGAAGCAGGGCGCCGACTCCATCGGCCTCACCTTCACCGCGACACCGACCGGCCCGGCCGGGGCCGTGCTGATCCAGCCGCGCATCGACTTCACGTACGAGGTGTCCTTCTACTTCGTCGACGACGCCTTCCAGTACGCGCTCCACGCCCCCGACCCGGCCCGCCGCTGGGAGCTGCGCCCCTACGAACCGACCGGTGAGGACCTGGCCTTCGCCCGCTCCTTCGTCGAATGGAACACCCTCGGCCACGGCATCCAGCGCGTGGACGCCTGCCGGGCGCCCTCCGGCGAACTGCTCCTCGTCGAGCTGGAGGACCTCAACCCGTACCTGTCCCTCGACCTCGTGCCCGCGCACGTGCAGGACGCCTTCGTCACGGCCCTCACGGGATCTCTCCACTCCTTCCTCGGCTGATGTCAGTGCCGGGTGCCAGGCTCTTCCCATGGACAAGACGACGTTCTGGCAGCTGATCGAGACGGCCCGCGCGGACACGGCGGCGGACGCGGACACGGACGAGGACGCGGTGGCGCAGCGGGCGGGCGAGCTGCTCGCGGCCCGTCCGCAGGCGGAGATAGCCGCGGCCCAGCAGGTGCTGTGGGACCTGCTCGCGGAGTCCTACCGCAGCCCGCTCTGGGCCGCGGCCTACATGATCAACGGCGGCTGCTCGGACGACGGCTTCGACTACTTCCGCGGCTGGCTCCTCACGCAGGGCCGGACGGTCTTCGACGCCGCCCTGGCCGACCCGGACTCCCTCGCGGACCACCCGGCGGTCCGCGAGGCGGCCGCGGAGGGGCTGGAGCTCTGGGACGAGGACGCCCTCTCGATCGCGTGGACCGCCTACGAGAGCGCCACCGGCCGCGAGCTCCCGGCGGACTCCTTCACGATCAGCTACCCGCCCCTGGACCCGTCCTGGGACTTCGACTTCGACGACGCGGCCGAACTGGCGACCCGGCTGCCGCGGCTGAGCGCCCTCTTCGACTACTCGTAGCGGTACAGCAGGGATTCCCGTTCTTGCCGGCGGACGTCCTCGATGGTCAGACCGGGCATGTCCAGGTGGGCGAGGGTGATCTCGGCGGAGCTGGGGGCGGCGTCCTCGGCGAGCCACTGCTCGGGCTTCCACGCGCCGCTGCGCAGGAAGGCCTTCGGGCAGTGCTGGTAGGCCTCCTCGACCTCCACGACGATCGCGCTGCGCGGCGGCTTGCCGACGGCGGTCAGCTGCTCCAGCAGCCGCGGATCGGCGGAGACGCAGGCCCGCCCGTTCACCCGCAGCGTGGTGGTCCGGCCCGGGATGACGAAGATCAGCCCGGCCCGGCCCGTCTCCACGATGTTGTGGGCGGTGTCGAGCCGCTTGTTGCCGGTGGCGTCGGGGACGGCGAGGGTGAACTCGTCGAGGACGGCCACGAAGCCGGGCGGCCCGCCCCGGGGCGTCACGTCGCAGTGCCCGCCGGCCCCGGCGCTCGCGACGAACACCAGCGACGACCGCCCGATGACCGCGCGCGCGGCCTCGTGGATCCGGTCGACGGCCTTGCGCCGCGCCATCTCCCCCGGCTCCTCGTACAACTCCCGCAACTGCGCGGCGTCCCGCACGGCGCCGGCGTTCAAGGCCTCGAATGTCCGCCCCCTGGGCGGCCTGCTCCCCGTCACCCCCCGCACGCTACCCGCCTCCTAGAGGCCGCCCGTGTCGAGGTCGATCCCGAACGGCTCCGGCAGCCGCACGGACGTCCCGAACGGATGCGGCCCGTCGGCCTTGGTGTACCCCAGGCTCCCGGGCTCGGCGAACAGGGTGACGGACCGCTCCAGCCGGTCGACGAGCAGATAGAGCGGCGCCCCGTACTCGGCGTACCGCTTGCGCTTCACGACGCGGTCGGTCTCGGCGTTGGACTCGGACGTCACCTCGACGACGAGCAGCACCTGGTCCGGCAGCAGAGCGCCTCCGCCTTTCGCCAGTGCCTTGGGGACGACGGCCAGGTCAGGGGCGAACCAGTTGGATGAGCCAGGAAGGTCGAGGTTGCCCGACCCCGTGACGCAGTCCAGCTCCGACCCGAGGCCGAAGCTGGTCGCGGATCTCCTCCGCCGCGTTCTCGTGGTCCCAGCTCGGCGTCACGTGGGTGATGACCCCTTCGACGATCTCGGTGCGGTCTCCGCTGTGGTGCTGGATGGCGTACTTCAGCGCGCTCTCGGGGTCGATGCCTTCGCCGTAGTCGTGCGCGGTGGTCATTCCGGACGCCTCCCTTGCTTCCCGTGACCAGGCTCCCACGGGCTGTCGCTCCATGTCGTCACCCCGGCGGGGGCCCTGGCCCCGCAGGGAACGTCGTACCGGCGTGACGGGGCGTTCACGGGCGGATGGCAAGCTTGAAGGATGAACGATGCTGCCCCGGCGCCCACCCCCGCGCCCGCACCCCGCAAGCGTGCCCGTGTCCGTGCCCCCGAGCTGATCGGCAAAGGTGGCTGGCTGAACACCGGCGGGAAGGACCTGAGCCTCGCCGACCTGCGGGGACGCATCACGATCCTCGATTTCTGGACCTTTTGCTGCATCAACTGCCTGCACGTCCTCGACGAGCTGCGCGAGCTGGAGGAGAAGCACCGCGACACCGTCGTGATCATCGGGGTGCACTCGCCGAAGTTCGTGCACGAGGCTGACCACGCGGCAGTCGTCGACGCCGTCGAGCGCTACGAGGTCCACCACCCCGTCCTCGACGACCCCGAGCTCGCCACCTGGAAGCAGTACGCCGTGCGCGCGTGGCCCACGCTCGTCGTGATCGACCCCGAGGGGTACGTCGTCGCCCAGCACGCGGGCGAGGGGCACGCCCACGCCATCGCGAAGCTGGTCGAGGAGCTGGAGGCCGAGCACGGCGCCAAGGGCACCCTGCGGCGCGGCGACGGCCCGTACGTGGCGCCCGAGCCCGTCGCGAGCGACCTGCGCTTCCCCGGCAAGGCGCTGCTGCTGCCCAGCGGGAACCTCCTCGTCTCCGACTCCACGCGCCACCAGCTGGTGGAGCTGGCCGCCGACGGGGAGAGCGTCGTACGCCGCATCGGCAGCGGCGAGCGCGGTTTCGCCGGCGACAGCTTCAGCGAGCCGCAGGGGCTGGCGCTGCTGCCCGACGGCCGGGTGGTCGTCGCCGACACCGTCAACCACGCGCTGCGCGTCCTGGACCTGGAGACCGGGGCCGTCGAGACGGTCGCCGGCACCGGGCGGCAGTGGTGGCAGGGCTCGCCGACCTCCGGGCCGGCCCTCGAGGTGGACCTGTCCTCGCCGTGGGACGTGGCCTGGTGGCAGGGCAAGGTGTGGATCGCCATGGCCGGTGTCCACCAGCTGTGGACCTGGGACCCGGCGCAGGGGACCGTCGAGGTCGCCGCCGGCACCACCAACGAGGGGCTGCACGACGGTCCGGCCGCCGAGGCCTGGTTCGCCCAGCCGTCCGGGCTCGCCGCCGCCGGGGACCGGCTGTGGATCGCCGACTCCGAGACCAGCGCCCTGCGGTACGTCCACCCCACCGACACCGGCTACGCCGTCACCTCAGCCGTCGGCACCGGCCTGTTCGACTTCGGGCACCGGGACGGGGACGCCGCCCAGGCCCTGCTCCAGCACCCGCTCGGGGTGACCGCCCTGCCCGACGGCTCGGTCGCGGTGTGCGACACCTACAACCACGCGCTGCGCCGCTACGACCCCGCCACCGGCCAGGTCTCGACGCTGGCGACCGACCTGCGCGAGCCCAGCGACGCCGTGCTCGTCGGCGAGGACATCGTGGTCGTCGAGTCCGCCCGGCACCGCCTGACGCGGCTGCGGCTCCCGGAGGAGGCGGTACGGGTGGACGCGGTCGCCCACCGCACCCAGCGCGCCGCCACCGAGGTGGCGCCCGGCACGCTGCGCCTCGACGTGGTCTTCCGGGCCCCGAGCGGGCAGAAGCTCGACACCCGCTACGGGCCCTCCACCCGCCTGCTCGTCTCCTCGACCCCGCCGGAGCTGCTGGCGGGCGGCGAGGGCGCCGGCAGCGACCTGTTCCGCGAGCTGGCGCTGAACCCGGACGTCACCGAGGGCGTGCTGCACGTCTCGGCGATGGCGGCGTCCTGCGACGACGACCCGGCCAACGAGTACCCGGCCTGCCACGTCCACCAGCAGGACTGGGGCGTTCCCGTCCGTGTCACCGCCGACGGCGCCTCCCGGCTGCCCCTCGTCCTCGCGGGCATGGACGACGAGGGATAGCGGCGGGGGACAGCCGGGCGCACCCGCCTTCCTGGTGGGCTTCCCGGGGGGTCAGCCCTCCAGGAAGGCCACCAGGGCGTTGGCGAGGAGGTACGGGTCGTCCGCGCCGCACAGCTCGCGGGCGCTGTGCATCGAGAGGATCGCGACGCCGATGTCCACGGTCTGGATGCCGTGGCGGGCGGCCGTGATCGGGCCGATCGTCGTGCCGCACGGCATCGAGTTGTTGGAGACGAACGTCTGCCACGGGACGCCGGCCCGCTCGCACGCGGCGGCGAACACCGCGCGCCCGCTGCCGTCGGTGGCGTACCGCTGGTTGACGTTGACCTTCAGGATCGGGCCGGCGTTGGCCCGCGGGTGGTGGGTGGGGTCGTGCCGCTCACCGTAGTTGGGGTGCACGGCGTGCCCGGTGTCGGAGGACAGGCAGATGGTGCCGGCGAAGGCCCGGGCGCGGTCCTCGTAGGTGCCCCCGCGCGCGAAGACTGAACGTTCCAGCACGTTGCCCAGCAGCGGGCCGTCGGCGCCGGTGTCCGACTGCGAGCCGTTCTCCTCGTGGTCGAAGGCGGCCAGCACCGGGATGTGGTCGAGCTTCTCGGCGCCGGAGACGGCGGCCAGCGCGGCGACGCCCGCGTGCACGGACAGCAGGTTGTCCATCCGGGGGCCGGCCACGAGCTCGCGGTCGCGGCCCAGGTAGGCGGGCGGCTCGATCGAGTGGACCATCAGGTCCCAGCCGGCCACCGAGCCGTGTTCCAGGCCCTCTTCCTCCTCCAGGAAGGCGATGAGGTCGCCCTCGTGCGCTTCGCCGAGGCCCCAAATGGGCTGCATGTGCCGCTGCTTGTCGAGCTTGAGGCCGTCGCTGTTCACCGACCGGTCCAGGTGCACGGCGAGTTGGGGTACGCGCAGCAGCGCCCGGTCGATGTTGACGAGGCGCTCGGTGCCGTCGCGCAGGGTCAGCCGGCCGGCCAGGCCCAGGTCCCGGTCCAGCCAGGTGTTGAGCAGGGTCCCGCCGTAGATCTCGACCGCGATCTGCCGCCAGCCCTGTGAGCCCGTGTCGGGCAGCGGCTTGACCCGCAGGTTCGGCGAGTCGGTGTGGGCGCCGATGATGCGGAACGGGGTGTGGGCCGCGGCGCCTTCGGGGACGTACCAGGCGATGAGCGCGCCGCCGCGGAGCACGAACTTGCCCCCGGTGCCCGAATCCCAGGCGTCCGTCTCCGACAACTGCCTGAAGCCTGCCTTCTCCAGCCGCTCGGCCGCGTTGGCCACGGCGTGGTACGGCGACGGACTGGCCGTCAGGAAGGTCATCAGATCGTCGGTGTGGCCGCGGTCGAAGCGGGCGGGAGAGCTCATCGTATTTCCCTTGTGTGGAAGCCCCCGGCTTCAGCCGGGTGAGGAAACGCAGTTCCGGCTCGGAGCCTCGCCGCGGCGGATTGCCGAAGCGTGAGGCTGTGACCTGTGCTGGTGTTCGGATCGTGACCGACCGTAGCGTCGGCGGTGTGGGTGTTCCTTCCGCGCAGCGGTCGTGCAAGTACCGTTTCTATCCGACGGACGCGCAGGCCGTGGAACTGTCGTGGACGTTCGGGTGGCTGTGGCCGATGCGCCCGGTTTGGGGGGCCGCTCACGACCGGGACGGGAACGCCGCGACCGGACGTGCGGCCGCCGGGCCGGCTGTTGCCGCCCGTGGAGCGGGTGTCAGACCTCATCGTGAGTCCTCCTCTCGGTCGGGGCGGTCCGTGGCGCAACGGGACCCTCACGCGTGAGTGTGGGAATCCCCTCCGTCAGGGAGGGGAGGAAGCCGAGTGGTTCACCTTAACGAGGGTCGGGTTCCTGTTCGTCATGGCCGGACCGGGCGCGTTGCCGGGAGAACCGGCTCCGCGCCCGCGCGAGGAGGCACTCCCGCTGGTTCTCAGCCGGGCGGGCGGTCGAATCTGCGCTGCAGTTGCCTGCGCTCGCCCCGGCGGATGCGAGGGAGCATCTCCGGGGTCTGCGGGGAGCGCTGCGCGCGTCTCCTGCGTCCGGCGCAGAAGATACAGGCCTCGCCGGGGGGCGCGTCGGGGTCGATGGGGGCGCCGGGGTGCTCGGAGCAGCCCGAGGCGTTGCGCGGGCGGGACAGCTCGCGGGCCACGATGAAGGCGCGGTGCAGGTCGTCGGCGATGCGGACGAAGTCCTCGGCGGGGGAGGACAGGCCCAGGTGGAACCGCTGGTCCTCGACGGTGCGCAGGTGGGCGCGCAGCGCCTGGAGCGTGTACGGGCCGTCCGGTACGGGGTAGCCCAGGCGGCGCTGCTCGCCGGCGGGGGCGGCTCCGGGGCCGCCGCGGTGGCGCTGTCCGAGGCGTCGGCGGTCGTTGCAGATGAGGCAGCGGCCCCAGCCCTCGGGGGCCTCGGGGTCGAGGGCGCCGTTGGGGTGTTCGGGGCAGCCGGTGTAGCTCTTGGCGGGGGCCAGTCCGGCGGCCGTCTGGAAGGCCACGTACAGCGCGTCGGCGATGGTGTCGTACTCGGCGGGGTGGGCGCCGTCGTAGAGCTCGCGCAGGTGGTCGCCGAGGCTGCCCAGGCTCGCCTGCAGCTCCTTGAGGGCGTACGGCCGCCCGGTGGGGACGGAGTACCCCCTGCTGCCGTGCTGATCCTGTGGACTCATGCCTACGAGCGTCCCATGAACGACTGACATCGGGGAAAGCCGCAGTACAGGGCGCCGGTCAGGGCCCGTGCACGCGGCAGCGGCCGGGTCCCTGTGCGGGGGACCCGGCCGCTGTGCGTGTGCGGCGTGGCGGTGCCGGTGGTGGCGGCGGTGCCACGGGCGGGGGCGGCGCCTCCTAGAAGGCGGCCTCGTCGAGCTCCATGAGGGAGTTGTCGACGGACTCGGCGAGCCGGCGCTGGACCGAGACGCCCGGGAGGACCTCCGCGGCGAAGAACTTCGCGGCGGCGATCTTGCCGGTGTAGAAGGGGACGTCCTTCGCGGAGGCCGTCGCCAGCTTCTCGGCGGCCACGGCGGCGCCCTTGAGCAGCAGGTATCCGACGACCACGTCGCCGGAGGCCATGAGCAGGCGGGTGGTGTTCTGGCCGACCTTGTAGATGTTCTTGACGTCCTCGCCGGTGGCGGTGAGGTCGACGATCATCTGGCCGACGATGCCCTCGAGGTCCACGGCGGCCTTGGCGAGCGCGTCGCGGGCACCGGCCAGCTCCTCGCCGCCGACGGCCTCGGCCAGGAACTTCTTGATCGTCTCGGAGACGATGTTCAGCGAGGCGCCCTGGTCGCGGACGATCTTCCGGAAGAAGAAGTCCTGGCCCTGGATGGCCGTGGTGCCCTCGTACAGGGTGTCGATCTTCGCGTCGCGGATGTACTGCTCGATCGGGTACTCCTGCAGGTAGCCGGAGCCGCCGAAGGTCTGCAGGGACTGCGCGAGCTGCTCGTAGGACTTCTCCGAGCCGTAGCCCTTCACGATCGGCAGGAGCAGGTCGTTCAGGCCGATGAGGGAGGAGGCGTCCTCGCCGGCGGCCTGCTTGACCTGGATCTCGTCCTGGACGGTCGCGGTGTAGAGGACGAGGGCGCGCATGCCCTCGGCGTACGCCTTCTGCGTCATCAGCGAGCGGCGCACGTCGGGGTGGTGCGTGATGGTGACCTTGGGCGCGGTCTTGTCCATGAAGTTCGCCAGGTCCGGGCCCTGCACGCGCTCCTTGGCGTACTCCAGCGCGTTCAGGTAGCCGGTGGAGAGCGTGGCGATGGCCTTCGTGCCGACCATCATGCGCGCGAACTCGATGATCATGAACATCTGGCGGATGCCGTCGTGCTTGTCGCCGATCAGCCAGCCCTTGGCGGGGTGCTGGTCGCCGAAGGTCATCTCGCACGTGTTGGAGGCCTTGAGGCCCATCTTGTGCTCGACGTTCGTGGCGTAGACGCCGTTGCGCTCGCCCAGCTCGCCGGTCTCCCAGTCGAAGTGGAACTTCGGGACGAGGAAGAGGGACAGGCCCTTGGTGCCCGGGCCGTGGCCCTCGGGGCGGGCGAGAACGTAGTGGAGGATGTTCTCCTCCATGTCGTGCTCACCGGAGGTGATGAAGCGCTTCACGCCCTCGATGTGCCAGGAGCCGTCCTCCTGCTGGACGGCCTTGGTGCGGCCGGCGCCCACGTCCGAGCCGGCGTCCGGCTCGGTGAGGACCATGGTGGAGCCCCAGCGCTTCTCGACGGCGATCTGCGCGATCTTCTTCTGCGCCTCGTTGCCCTCCTCGTGGAGGACGCCGGCGAAGGCCGGGCCGGAGGAGTACATCCACACGGCCGGGTTCGAGCCGAGCAGGAGCTCCGCGTAGGCCCAGACGAGGGAGCGCGGGGAGACGGTGCCGCCGATCTCCTCCGGGATGCCCAGACGCCAGTACTCGGAGTCCATGAAGGCCTTGTAGCTCTTCTTGAACGAGGCCGGAACCGGCGCGGTGTTGGTCGCCGGGTCGAAGACGGGCGGGTTGCGGTCGGCGTCCGCGAAGGACTCGGCCAGCTCGTTCTCGGCGAGGCGGGCTATCTCGGACAGGACGCTCTTGGCGGTCTCGGTGTCCATCTCCTCGAACGGACCGGTGCCGTACTGCTGGTCGCGGCCGAGCACCTCGAAGAGGTTGAACTCGATGTCGCGGAGATTCGACTTGTAGTGCCCCATGGCGACGGCTCCGTTAAGGCTCGGGGAGACAGGTTCCTCGTACATACCAATCGGTAACGTCATGATGCTACCCGCGGGTAATAACGGCAACCCTCCGGTCCGCAGTGTGACCAGGGTCAAGCTCGCGCGGGGTGCCGAAGGCGCGGGATCCGTCCGGCAAGGGCCCCCGCCGGGCGGTGGTGGCCGGTACCGGCCGGTATGGGGCCGCCCGCTCGGTAGGGTGGGCCGCATGTACGGCTACGACCAGAACCCGGGTGCCCAGCAGCAGTACGCGCAGCAGCCCCCGCAGGGCTACGCGCAGCAGGCGCCGCCGCTGTACCCGGAGCCGTCCCCGCCCTCCCTCGCGGACGCCGTACGGGCCTTCACCACGGGGTCCATGTCCGCCGAGGACTTCCAGCAGGTCTTCGCCACCTCGAATGTCTACTGCCCGCGCGGCGAGACCCCCGGGTTCCTGGCGCTGCACAACACGCAGCAGCCGGTCATCCCCATGTTCACCACGCTCAAGGAGCTGCGCCGGTACGCCGGCAAGGAGTCCAAGTACTTCGTCATCACCGGCGCAGAGGTGATCGACCTGCTGCCGACCGGATACGGCTTCGTCCTCGACATGGAGGGCGACCACCGGATGGTCTTCGACGCCAAGGCGGTCGAGCAGATGGTCGACTTCGCCATGCGCCGCATGTACGGCTGATCGCCGTACGCCGTAGCCACGTGGGGGGCGGGCGCGATGCTGAGGGTGCACTTCACGGTCGAGGACCTGTTCAACGTCACCTTCGCCGGCGGGCCGCTGCCGATGGTGGAGCTGGCCATGGCGATGGTGGCCTGGCAGCGGACCGACGAGGCGGCGGTTTTCGGCCGCTGGCGGGCGCGCGTCGGCCAGGAGCTCCGCCCACAGCAGGTGCGGCCCCTGCTGGACCTGCTGCGCCCCGACGGTGACAACCCGCAGTTCGTCGAGCCGTACGCCCGCACCCTGGAGGAGGGCCTGGCCGCCGTACGGGCGGCCGCGCCGCTGCTGACCGGCGAACAGTTCGCCCGCGCCGCCGCCCGGGCACCCGGGCCGGACACCTGGCTGCGGGCGCTGTGGGGCCGGGACCGTGAGGCGTGGAACCAGCTCGACGGCGCGCTGACAGCGGCCCACGAGGGCGTGGTGGCCCCGTACTGGGCCCGGATCAGGCAGTCCTTCCAGGCGGACGTCGCCTGGCGCACCCGGCTGCTCGCCGCCCACGGAATCAGGGCCTGCCTGGCCAGTACGCACCCGGACGCCGCCTGGTCGGGCACCGTCCTGGAGGTCGACCGCCCGCCGCACTACGAGGTCCGCCTCGGCGGGCGCGGGCTCGTGCTGATGCCCTCGCCGTTCTGGACGGGCCGCCCGCTGGTGGCCGAGCACCCGGACGGGCCGCACGTCCTGCTCTACCCGGCGCTGACCCCGCTGCCGCTGACCTCCCCCGGCCCGGTCGAAGGCGCGCTCGACGCGCTGCTCGGCCGGACCCGGGCGGCGGTGCTCCAGAGGCTGGTGCAGCGGCGCACGACCACCGAGCTGGCCCGGGACCTCGACATCAGCCTCCCCTCGGTGTCCGAACACACCCGCACCCTGCGCGCGGCGGGCCTGATCACCACCGAGCGCGACGGCAAGGCGGTCCTGCACTCGGTGACGGGCCTGGGCGCGGACCTCCTCCACAGCGGCGGCTGACCGACGCTTCGGCCCTGCCCGAAAGGATCGCCGCCCCCGCCCCCGGCCCGCAGTATCGGTGCGGCGGGGGACCCACGGGGGAGTCCCCCGCCCCGTCACGAGGAGGCGGGCCGGTCGGGACACGCAGGTCGGAGCGGGAATGGCCCTCGGGGAATGCCCCCGGGGGCCACTCTGTTGTCGGGGGTGTGGCAGAAAGTTCGAGTTTCAACTAAACTCGGATCAGAAGGAGGTCCTGACCATGCCCGCAGTGACTGTTGAGAACCCGTTGACGCTTCCGCGCGTGGCCGAGCCGCAGGCGGTCGTCCCGCGCAAGGTGCTGGCCGTCGTCTCCGCTCCGAGTGGGTTCGAGGGTGAGGGATTCCCGGTGCGGCGCGCGTTCGCCGGGATCAACTACCAGTACCTCGACCCGTTCATCATGATGGATCAGATGGGCGAGGTGGAGTACGCGCCGGGCGAGCCGAAGGGCACTCCCTGGCATCCGCACCGCGGCTTCGAGACCGTCACGTACCTGATCGACGGAACCTTCGTCCACCAGGACACCAACGGCGGCGGCGGCACCATCAACGGCGGCGACACCCAGTGGATGACCGCCGGTTCGGGCCTGCTGCACATCGAGGCCCCGCCGGAGTCCCTCGTCGTCAGCGGCGGGCTCTTCCACGGCCTCCAGCTGTGGGTGAACCTGCCGGCCTCCGACAAGATGATGCCCCCGCGCTACCAGGACATCGGCGGCGGCAAGGTCACCCTGCTGTCCACCCCCGACGGCGGCTCCCTGCTCCGCGTCATCGCGGGTGAGCTCGACGGCCACGAGGGCCCCGGCATCACCCACACGCCCATCACGATGATCCACGCGACCGTCGCGCCCGGAGCGCAGATCACCCTGCCGTGGCGCGAGGACTTCAACGCCCTGGCGTACGTGATGGCCGGGCGCGGGTCGGTCGGCGAGGACCGCCGCCCCTTGCACACCGGGCAGACGGCCGTCTTCGGCGAGGGCGGATCGCTCACGGTGCGGGCGGACGAGTCCCAGGACTCCAACGCCCCGGACCTGGAGATCGTCCTCCTCGGCGGGCGCCCGATCCGGGAGCCGATGGCGCACTACGGGCCGTTCGTCATGAACAGCAAGCACGAGCTCCAGCAGGCCTTCGACGACTTCCAGGCGGGCCGCCTGGGCCGCATCCCCACCACGGCCCGCACGGGCCTCGGCCACCGCGGCACGGGCGAGGCCGCGCAGGACTGACGCCCCGCGACAGCGGCACGGGCCGCGCCCCCGGACCGGGGGCGCGGCCCGTGCCGCTGTCGGCTTCCCGTCAGGCGGGCTCCACGGGCTGCGGCTGCGCACCCGGTTCCGCCTCGGCGTCGGCGTAGCGGGCGCGCAGTTCCGAGATCACGCCGAAGAGCGCCGCGGTCAGGGGGACCGCGAGGAGCATTCCGAGGATGCCGGCGACGCTCGCCCCGGCGGTGATGGCCAGCATCACCACGGCCGGGTGCATCTGCACCGTGCGGCTCTGCACCACGGGCTGCAGCACGTACCCCTCGATCATCTGGACCAGCAGCACCAGGCCCAGCGCCCACAGGCCGATGACCCAGCCGCGGTCGGCGAAGGCCACCAGGACCGCGACGGCGCCCGAGAGGATGGCGCCGAGGTAGGGGATGTAGGCCGTCACGAAGACCAGGGCGGCCAGACCCAGCGCGCCCGGCACGTCGAGGACCAGCAGCCCCGCTCCGATCAGCACGCCGTCGATCAGGGCCACGAAGGTGGTGCCGCGCATGAAGCCCTCGACGGCCTCGAAGGCGCGCCGCCCCATCGCCTCCATCAGGTCGCCGGAGCGGCTCGGCACGATCGAGCGCAGCGCGCCCACGGCCCGGTCGGAGTCGCGCAGGAAGAAGAAGATCAGCACCATCGCGAGCAGGACCATCGCCAGCATGGAGCCCACCACGCTGAGTCCGGCGACCACGCCGGAAGCGGCCGTGCCGCCGAACTTCGCCAGCAGGTCCTTGGAGTTCGAGGTGATGTCCTCCAGCGAGGTGCCCACCGCCCCGAAGTGCTCGGCGAGGGTCTGGCCGGCCCGCCGCAGCGCGTCGACGATCTGGTCGCCGGTCTCGATGAGCGCGAGGACGACGACGTACGAGGCCCCGCCGACGACGGCGACCACGGCCAGGCAGGTCAGCACCGCGGCCAGCGACCGGTTCACGCCCATGCCCACCAGCCGCCGGTGCATCGGCCCGAGCAGGGCCGTCCCGAGCACGGCCAGCAGTACGGGCGTGACGGCGGTCTGGAAGACGGTGCACAGCCATACGCCGACGGCGAGGACCGCGGTGACCAGCAGGACGACGGCGCACCAGGCGGCGAGCCGCCGCACCGGTTCGGGGAGCAGGGAGTTCGGCACGGCGTCATCCAACCACGGGGCGCCGCGGCGGCCCCGGCCGTACCGCCCTAGGGGGCGTCCGGCCGCTTGGACTGCTCGTACAGCTCGAACCAGATCGACTTGCCCTCACCGCGCGGGTCCACGCCCCACGCGTCGGCCAGCATCTCCGTCAGCAGCACCCCGCGGCCGCTGGAGGCCATCTCGCCCGGGTGCCGCTTGTGCGGGAGTTCGTCGCTGGAGTCCGCGACCTCCACGCGCAGCCGGCGCTCGCCCAGCTCGCCCACCGCCTCCGCGACCAGCAGGGCGTCGCCGTCCGTGTGCATGAGGACGTTGGTGACCATCTCGGAGACCATCAGGACCGCCGAGTCGACCTGTTCCTCGTCGGCCCAGTCGTGCAGCAGCTCCCGGACCTGCCGGCGCGCGCCGGCGATGCGTTCCGGTTCCGCCTGGGCCACGGTCAGCATCGTGCGGCGGGCCGGGCGGACCGGGTGCGCCGGCAGGGTGCCGCAGCCGCAGCCCGCGCCCTCGCGGCACAGCAGGACCACGGCTATGTCGTCCTCGCGGCGGTCGGCGAGCGGGCCGGTGGTGTGGTGCGAGGACGGCCCGTGCACGGCCTGCACCAGCAGGTCCGCCAGCGTCTCCAGGTGTCCGGGCTCATGGCCGCCGGCCTCATGCGTGTCGGCCTCCAGGACGGCGCGCAGCCGGGCCCAGCCGGTGTCCAGGTCGTGCCCGCCGGTCTCGATGAGCCCGTCGGTGCACAGCATCATCGTCTCGCCGGGCTCCAGCGTGAACCGGGTCGTCGGATAGTCGGTGTCGGGGACGATCCCGAGGGGGAGCCCGCCGGCGGTGGGCCGCATCAGCACCGTGCCGTCGGTCATCCGCACCGCGGGGTCGGGGTGGCCGGCGCGGGCCACCTCCAGCGTTCCGGTCTCCGGGTCGCACTCCACGTACAGGCAGGTCGCGAACCGAGGGCTCTGCGCGTCCGGGTCCTCCTCCGCGGGGGACTCCTGGGAGGCGCACAGCCCGGCGAGGAAGCGGGAGGCACGCGAGAGCACCGCGTCCGGCCGGTGCCCCTCGGAGGCGTACGCCCGTACGGCGATCCGCAGCTGGCCCATCAGGCCGGCCGCCCGGACGTCGTGGCCCTGCACGTCGCCGATGACCAGCGCGAACCGGCCCGACGGCAGCGGGATCATGTCGTACCAGTCGCCGCCGACCTGGAGGCCGCCGCCGGTGGGGACGTAGCGTGCGGCGATCCGCATGCCGGGGATCTCCGGGCCGAGCTGCGGCATCATCGACCGTTGCAGGCCCGTGGTGAGTTCCCGCTCGGATTCGGCCACCCCGGCCCGCTGGAGCGCCTGGGCCAGCATCCGGGCCACGGTCGTCAGGACGGACCGCTCGTCGGGCGAGAAGGACGCCGGCTGCTTGAAGGCGGCCATCCAGGCGCCCATGGTCCGTCCGGCGACGATCAGCGGCAGGAAGGCCCAGGACACCCGGTCGAAGCGCTGAGCGAGCGGCCAGGTGGCCGGGAAGCGCCGTTTGTAGTCCTCGGGGGTGGGCAGGTAGATCGCCCGGCCGGTCCGGACGACCTCCGCGGCCGGGTAGTCCGTCTCCAGCAGCATGTCCGTGAAGGGGCCCTCGTCCCCTGCGTCGTGCCCGTGGTGCCCGATGACGGACAGCCGGTCCCCGGCCACGCCGAAGACGGCGAGCCCGTCGGGGTTGAAGCCCGGCATGGACAGCGAGGCCGCGACCCGCAGCACCTCCGCCGTGGACCGGGCCTCCGCCAGCGCCCGGCCCGCGTCCAGCAGGAAGGCCTCGCGCGAGCGCCGCCAGTCGCCCGTGATGGGCGTGTGGACGGCGGTGGTGCCCGGCTGGGGCTCGGCGATCTCCTGGATGGTGCCGATCAGCTCGTAGTCCAGGCTCCCGTCGGCCGACCACCTCTCCAGGGGCTTGGAGCGGCTGCGCACGGTCCGCAGGACGCGGCCGTCCACGTCCATGATCCGCAGCCGGGCCTCGGCGAGGGTGCCCTCGGCGACGGCCAGGTTCACGATCCCGTTGATCTCGTTCCAGTCCACCGGGTGGAAACGGGACCGTACGGCGACCTCCGGCAGGACCACCGGCTCGGCGGGCAGCCCGAGGAGCCGGGCGGCCTCCCCGTCGAGGGAGACCGTCCCGGAGGCGTTGTCCCATCTCCACAGACCCGTCGCGACGGCGGCCAGGACATCCTCGGTGCGCACCCGGTCATCTTTACAGGTCGCATCCGGTACGTGCCTGTTCGCGCATTGTCGGCCCGCTTTGCGCAGGTGGACGACAGTGCCCGACCCGCCACCGTCCCGGACGGTAACCTTGGGACGGTTGAATCCACCCTGGTATCGCGTAGAACTGGATGACTGATGCATCGGTACAGGTCCCACACCTGCGGCGAGCTCCGCGCCTCTGACGTCGCCGCCGACGTCCGACTGAGCGGCTGGCTGCACAACCGTCGAGACCTGGGCGGCATCCTCTTCATCGATCTGCGCGACCACTACGGCATCACGCAGCTGGTCGCCCGCCCCGGCACCGCCGCGAACGAGGCCCTCAGCAGCGTCTCCAAGGAGACCGTCGTCCGCATCGACGGCAAGGTCGTCTCCCGCGGCACGGACAACGTGAACCCGGACCTGCCGACCGGCGAGATCGAGATCGAGGTCTCCGACGTCGAGGTGCTCGGCGCCGCCGCCCCGCTCCCCTTCACGATCAACACCGACGACGGTGTGAACGAGGAGCGCCGCCTGGAGTACCGCTTCCTCGACCTGCGCCGCGAGCGCATGCACCGCAACATCATGCTGCGGTCGGCGGTCATCGCCTCGATCCGCTCGAAGATGGTGGCCCTCGGCTTCAACGAGATGGCGACGCCGATCCTCACCGCGACCTCCCCCGAGGGCGCCCGTGACTTCGTGGTGCCGTCCCGCCTGAACCCGGGCAAGTTCTACGCCCTGCCGCAGGCCCCGCAGCAGTTCAAGCAGCTGCTGATGATCTCCGGCTTCGACCGGTACTTCCAGATCGCGCCCTGCTTCCGCGACGAGGACGCCCGCGCCGACCGCTCGCCGGGCGAGTTCTACCAGCTCGACGTCGAGATGTCCTTCGTCGAGCAGGAGGACGTCTTCCAGCCGATCGAGCGCCTGATGACCGAGCTCTTCACCGAGTTCGGCAACGGCCGCGAGGTCACCTCGCCGTTCCCGCGGATCCCCTTCCGCGAGTCGATGCTGAAGTACGGCAACGACAAGCCCGACCTGCGCGCCAAGCTGGAGCTCGTCGACATCACCGACGTCTTCGAGGGCTCGGAGTTCAAGGCGTTCGCCGGCAAGCACGTGCGCGCCCTGGCCGTCCCGGACACCGCCGCCCAGCCGCGCAAGTTCTTCGACGGCCTCGGCGAGTACGCGATCTCGCTCGGCGCGAAGGGCCTGGCCTGGGTCCGCGTCGGCGAGGACGGCGCGCTGACCGGCCCGATCGCGAAGTTCCTCACCGAGGAGAACGTCAAGGTCCTCACCGAGCGCCTGGGCCTGGTCCCCGGCCACGCCGTGTTCTTCGGCGCGGGCGAGTTCGACGAGGTCTCCAAGATCATGGGCCCGGTCCGGGTCGAGGCCGCCAAGCGCGCCGGCCACTTCGAGGAGAACGTCTTCCGCTTCTGCTGGATCGTCGACTTCCCGATGTACGAGAAGGACGAGGAGACCGGCAAGATCGACTTCTCCCACAACCCGTTCTCCATGCCGCAGGGCGGCATGAAGGACCTGGAGGAGAAGGACCCGCTCGACATCCTGGCCTGGCAGTACGACATCGTCTGCAACGGCATCGAGCTGTCCTCCGGCGCCATCCGCAACCACGAGCCCGAGGTCATGCTGAAGGCCTTCGCGATCGCCGGCTACGAGGCCGAGACCGTCGAGCGGGAGTTCGCGGGCATGCTGCGCGCGTTCCGCCTCGGCGCCCCGCCGCACGGTGGCATCGCCCCGGGCGTGGACCGCATCGTGATGCTGCTGGCCGACGAGCCCAACATCCGCGAGACCATCGCCTTCCCGCTCAACGGCAACGCTCAGGACCTGATGATGGGTGCGCCGACGGTGCTGGAGGAGGCCCGCCTGCGCGAGCTGAACATCGCCCTGCGCAAGCCGGTGGAGACGAAGGCGGCCGACGCCAAGCCGGTCACCGAGTCCGTCCACCCGGACGCCGCGCGCTAAGCGGCAGTCGGCACGTAGCCATGCGGAAGGGCCCGGGGGCGATGCCCCCGGGCCCTTCCGTGTGGTGGTGCCCTGTCGGGCCGTTGGGCCCTGCTGTGGCTAGAACTTCTCCAGGACGCCCTTGAGGAGGGCCGCGGAGGTCAGTTCGGCGGGGGCGGGGCCGGCGTGGAAGAAGCCGGCGTTCTCGGCGTCCAGCTTGCGCAGGAAGTCGAAGGCCTTGGAGTCGTGGTCACCGAAGGCGACGAACTGCCAGTGGATGCCGGGTGCCGCGGCGGCGGCCTCGGTCAGCGCCTGCCGCGCGGGCTGGCGGTTGTCGGGGGCGCCGTCCGTCTGGAAGACGACCAGGGCCGGGCCCTCGCCGCCGTCCTTGCGGTAGTGCTCGACGACGGCCTCGACGGCCACGTGGTAGCTGGTGCGGCCCATCCGGCCGAGCTCGGCGTGGCGGCCCTCGACCCAGGATCCGTAGTGGCTGTCGAGGGTCAGGTCGGCGGTGCCGTCCACCTCCGTGGAGAAGAACACGGTGTGCACGGTCGCCTCGTCGTCGAGGTGCGCGGCGAGGGCGAGGGCGTGGTCGGCGAGGTGCTGGGCGCTGCCGTCCTTGTAGAACCCGCGCATCGACCCGGAGCGGTCGAGGACGAGGTAGACCTTGGCGCGGGCGCCGGCCTTCCCCTTGCCGCGGAGCACCTGGCCGGCGGCCTTGTACGCGGCGGCCACCTCGGGCGCACGCCGCCGCACGGCGGCAGCCGTGTGAGCCGGCCCCTCCACCTGCGTCTGCGTCTGCGCCTCGGGCTCCGTCACGACGGCGGTGTCCGCCTCCGGCGCAGCGACCTCCGCAGCGGCGGCCTCCGCCTCGATGCCCTCAGCGGGCGCGGCGGGGGCGTCGGCCTGAGCCTCGGGCTCCGCCACGGCGGTGGTGTCCGCCTCCGGCTCGGCGTCGTCCTGCTCCGCAGCGGGGGCCTCGGCGGGCTGCGCCTCCGCCACCGCGGTGGCGTCGTCCTGCTCCGCAGGAGCGGCAGCCTCCGGCTCGGCCTGAGCCTGCGGCTCCGGGGCTTCCGCCTCCGGCGATGCGGGCCCCTCCGCCTCGGTGCCCTCAGCGGGCGCGGCGGGGGCGTCGGCCTGAGCCTCGGGCTCCGCCACGGCGGTGGTGTCCGCCTCCGGCTCGGCGTCGGCCTGCTCCGCAGCGGGGGCCTCGGCGGGCTGCGCCTCCGCCGCGACGGCGGCGTCGGCCTGCTCCGCAGGGGCGGGGGTCTCGTCCTGAGCCTCCGGCTCGGCGGCTTCGGGCTCCGCAGGAGCGGCAACCTCTGCCTCGTCCTGAGCCTGCGGCTCCGGGGCTTCCGCCTCCGGCGATGCGGGCTCCGCAGGAGCGACCGGGGTCTCGTTCTGAGCCTCCGGCTCGGGGGCCTCGGCGGGCTGCGCCTCCGCCGCGACGGCGGTGTCGGCCTGCTCCGCAGGAGCAGCAGCCTCCACTTCGGCTTCCGCCTGCACCGCGGTAGCGGTGGTACCCGCCTCCGGCGCGTCCTGCTCCGCAGGCTCCGGGGCGTCCTGCTCCGCAGGCTCCGGCTCGGCCTGAGCCTGCGGCTCCGGGGTCTCCGCCTCCGGCGATGCCGGCTCCGCGGGAGCGGCTGCGGCTTCGGCGGCAGCCGGCTCCGGGGCAGCGGGGGATTCAGAAGCGGGCTTCGCCGCAGGCGAGGCGGCAGGCGCGGGGCGGCGCGCCTCCGGCACCGTGGGGTCGGCGGCCGGGGCGGGGGCCGTCAGGACCGTGCCCGCTTCGCGGTCCCGCGTGGTCTGCGGGGGAACGGTCGGGTTGTCGAAGGACGCCGCCACGAGTTCGGCGGCGGCATCCAGGGGGTTGCGTTCCGCCTGGTTGGGGACAGCCGCCGAGGTGGCGTCCGAAGTTTCCGGAACCGGTTCCGCAGACCGTCCGAACACCTTGCGCAACAAGCTCCGAATACCCATGGGCCAGGCCTTTCGCATGAGTGCGTGCGTCATTTGTCCGTGCTGCGCGGTTGATCCCTGCCCAGAGTGGACACGTAAGGTTATCGGCCGCCCGGCTGGATCTTCGGCAGGGGCGCCTTTCGTGGCGTCCGGCTCCCAAAGGCGCTCACACCGACCGTGAACTGCCGCTCCGACGTGCCGGGTTCACCAATCGTTCATCCCCGCGCCGCCGCTTCGGCGCAACCCGGGCCTACCGTCGCGGCTGGATTGTTCCGACACGTTGTCGGCGGCCACGCAGCTACTCGGAGGACACTCGTGCGCAAGCTTCTGCCGTTCATCGGCAACCCGCATGGGAGCGGCCGTTCCGCTCTCACCTGTCGTTACCGCTGTGGCGACGCCTGCTTCCACGAGGTGCCGAACACAAGCGACAACGAGTACGCGGGCGATGTCATAGCCCGTGCCTACTCCCGCCGCTCGATGCTGCGCTCCGCCGCGGTCGTGACGGTCGCCACCGCCGCCGGTTCCGCCGTCGCGCTCAGCGGCCCGGGGCAGACGGCCAACGCGGCCCCCGCCGCCGAGGCCTCCGGTGCCGGCAAGGGCGGTGAGGCCGCCCGCGGCCTGCGCTTCAAGGCCGTCGCGCCGAACACCGACGACAAGGTCACCATCCCCGAGGGCCACGAGCAGAACGTGGTCATCCGCTGGGGCGACCCGATCATCAAGGGCGCTCCGGGCTTCAACGCCGACAAGCAGACCGCCGCCGCGCAGGCCGGTCAGTTCGGCTACAACAACGACTTCCTGAGCCTCCTCCCGCTCGGCGGAGACTACGAGCGCCAGCAGCTGCTCGTGGCCAACCACGAGTACACGGACGAGAACCTCATGTTCAAGGCCTACGACCCGGCCAACCCGACCCGCGAGCAGGTCGAGATCGCCTGGGCCGCGCACGGCCTGTCCGTGGTCGTCGTCCAGGAGGACCACCGCAGCGGCAAGCTGACCGCGGTCTCCCGCCACCAGCTCAACCGCCGCCTGACGGCCACCAGCGAGTTCCGGATGACCGGCCCGGCCGCGGGCAGCGCCCTGCTGAAGACCTCTGTCGACCCCACCGGCACGAAGGTGCTCGGCACCCTCAACAACTGCGCCGGCGGCACCACCCCGTGGGGCACCACCCTCCACGGCGAGGAGAACTTCAACCAGTACTTCGGCAACGCCGGCCAGGTCACCGACCCCGCCCAGGCCGCCCGCCTGAAGCGCTACGGCATGACCACCGGCGCCACCGAGCGCAAGTGGGAGCGCTTCGACAAGCGCTTCGACGTGGCCCAGGAGCCCAACGAGCCGCACCGCTTCGGCTGGGTCGTCGAGCTGGACCCGTACGACCCGAACTCCGTCCCGCGCAAGCGCACCGCGCTGGGCCGCTTCAAGCACGAGGCCGCGCAGCCCCGCCTGACCGAGGACGGCCGTCCGGTCGTCTACATGGGCGACGACGAGCGCTTCGACTACTTCTACAAGTTCGTCTCGTCGAAGCAGATGAAGAAGGGCAACTCCCGCGCGGCGAAGGAGCACAACCTCACGCTGCTGGACGAGGGCACCCTCTACGTCGCCAAGCTCACCGGTGACACCCCGGCCGCCGAGCTCGACGGCACCGGCAAGCTCCCCTCCGACGGCGAGTTCGACGGCTCCGGCGTCTGGATCAAGCTGGCCACCGGCAACGTCTCGCACGTCGAGGGCATGACCGCCGAGGAGGTGTACGTCTTCACGCGCCAGGCCGCCGACAAGGTGGGCGCCACCAAGATGGACCGCCCCGAGGACGTCGAGCCCTCCCCGCGCACCGGCCGCGTCTACGTCGCGCTGACCAACAACACGGACCGCGGCAAGGCCGGCAAGGAGGGCGCCACCGAGGCCAACCCGCGCAACCTGAACAAGCACGGCCAGATCCTGGAGCTCGCCGAGAACTTCGACGACCCGGCCGGCGACGGCTTCGCCTGGCGGCTCTTCCTCGTCGCCGGTGACCCGGGCGACCCGGCGACCTACTTCGCGGGCTTCCCGAAGGACAAGGTCAGCCCGATCTCCTGCCCGGACAACGTGGCCTTCGACCCGCACGGCAACCTGTGGATCTCCACCGACGGCAACCAGCTCGGATCCCACGACGGCCTGTTCGGCGTCGCGACCAGCGGTGAGCGCCGCGGCGAGCTGAAGCAGTTCCTGACCGTGCCGCGCGGCGCCGAGACCTGTGGCCCGCTGATCCAGGACAAGCGCGTCCTGGTGTCCGTCCAGCACCCGGGCGAGATCGACGGCGCGTCCGTCGAGAAGCCGCAGTCGGTGTGGCCCGACGGTCCCGGCAAGATCGTCCGCCCGGCCGTCGTCTCGGTCTGGCGCAAGGACGGCAAGAACATCGGCGTCTGATCCCCTGCGCCGAGCAGATGTTTCACGTGAAACACGGTTCGTGCGGAACGTCTGCCCGGCACGTCGACTTCCCTACGGCAGCCGCCCGACGGGAAGCCTGAGCGTCGTCAGCGCACCCCCGTCCGGGGCGTTGGCGAAGCTCAGCGCGATCTCCAGGACCGCCGCCTGTCCCGCCACGATCGTCAGCCCCAGTCCATGGCCCCGCCCGCGTCCGGGGTCTCCGGTACGGAAGCGCTGCGGCCCCTGCTCGATCAGTTCGGGCGGGTAACCGGGCCCGTGGTCGCGAACCGTCACCACGGGGCCCTCCACGGTCACCTCGATCGGTGGCCGGCCGTGCTTGTGGGCATTGACCAGCAGGTTCGTCAAGATCCGGTCGAGGCGCCGTCGGTCGGTGAGCACCGCCGCGTCACGGACCACCCGTACCGAGACGGCGGGCCCGGCTCCGGCGACGGCCCGTTCCACCGCCCGGCCCAGTTCCACCAGGGCGAGGTCGGCCTGCTCCACGCCCGATTCCAGCCGGGAGATCTCCAGCAGGTCCTCGGTCAGCAGGTGCAGGGCCTTCAGCCGGTCGTTGATCATCTCCTTGGGGCGGCCCTCCGGCAGCAGCGCCGCCGCGGCCAGCGACCCGGTGAGGGGGGTGCGCAGCTCGTGCGCCACGTCCGCCGTGAAGCGTTTCTCGGCCTCCAGCCGTTCCTGCAGCGACCCGGCCATCAAGTCCAGTGCCTGCGCCACGTCCCGTACCTCGTCCCGGTCCCGGGAGCGGCGGCCCTGCCGCCGCTCGTCCGCGCGGGAGGGGAAACCCACCCGGGCATCCAGGTCCCCGGCGCTGATGCGGCGGGCCACGGCGGCGGTGGTCGCGAGGCGCCGGCTGATCCGGTCGGCGAGGAAGAGGCCCGCCAGCGCCACCACACCGGCGGCCAGCAGGGCGGAGGCGAGGATCGCCGTGTCGATGTCCCGCAGCCGGTTGCGGGTGCCCTCGAAGGGGATCCAGACGGCGAGGGCCTGCTTGTCGGCGGGGGCAGCGGCCCACATGACGGGCTTGCCGTCGAACGAGCCGACCATGCTGCCGGTGTCGCCGCGGGCGACCAGGTCGCGCAGCGGGCGGGGCAGCTGGGGCGGGGCGAGGACGATGTTCACGTCGCCGTGCGTGGTGCCGTACTCGTAGTGGCTCAGGGCGTGTTCCAGAGCCGTGTCCGCGTCCTTGCGGACCTCGCCGACGATCTGCCGGGCGACGACGTTGTGCACCAGGATCCCGAGTGCGGCGGCGACCATGCAGCACACCGCCGTGGTGGTCAGCGCGATCTTCCAGCGCAGGCTGCTCAGCGCGTGCATCGCCGCGCGTCCGGGCTGAGCGGGACGCCGGTGAGGGACGCGCAGTCGTCGAGCGTGAGCTGGCTGAGGTTCATGATCCCGGCCTTGGGGTCCCACACGTAGTCGGAGACGGCGAAGTAGGCGGGGTTCGAGGTCGGTTCGCGGACGGCCAGGTGTTCCGCGGCCACCTCCACGCCCTCCAGCACCGCCCGCCGGGACAGGATCCGGGCGATCCGCCCGTCGTCCTGCACGGTGTAGACGCGCAACTCGCTGAGCCGGCCGTCGAGGTCCAGGGCGGTGATCAGCTCCTCCCTGCCGTTGCCCGTCAGGTCGTGGAAGACCGCGGGGCGCACCGGGCAGTCGGGGCCGCCGTCCTCGGCCCGTGTGCAGAGCGCCATCCGCTGGACGGCCCGGGGGTCGACGAGCCGGCCCGTACCGCTGTCCTGTTCCGTGGCGGAGGTGACGTCGGCGCGTACGACGTTCACCGGGTTCACGCCGCGCAGGCGCAGGTCGGGCACCTTGGGCAGGCCCGGGACGACGGCGGCCGTGCCCGGCTTCTGAGCCGCGTCGGGCGGGTCGGGGCGGATGTCCTTCCACAGGCTCTGAGGGGCGTGCACCGTGCCGAGGTCGCCCTCGCTCTGGAGCCCTTCCACGTCGGCGCACCCCGCCAGGGCCAGGGCGAGGGCCAGGACGGCCGGGGCGCGGTACATGCTCCGATGCTCCCCCGTCCGGTCCGGCCCGGCCCGGTCAGCGCTCCGGCTGGGTGATGGCGCGGGCCGCCGCGAGTTCCTGGTGGACGGGTGCCAGGACGCCCGACTCCTCGCCCGCCGGTTCGCCCTCGACCCGTACCGGGACGGTGCTGCTGCGTACGCGGACGGCCAGCTCCCGCAGCTGGCGGGCGATCCCCGCCACCTCCTCGGCCGCCGGGGGCGGGGCGCCGTGGTTGACGCGGACCCGGGCGGCGGTGACCGCGTCCACGATCCGTTCGACGGCGACGACCAGCGGCCACCAGGCGGCGGCACGGGTGCCGGTCGGCGGCGGCTCGGTCAGCGCCCGCTGGAACTCGCTGCGGACGCCCGACAGGTCGCGGTAGAGGCGCCGCCGGGCCTGGAGGCGGCCGGTCCGCGCCGCCGCGAGCGCCGCGTCGTCCGCGGCCGGCGCGAAGGCCCGTTCCACGTAGCGGGCGGCGTCGTCCACGGTGTCGGCGAGCCGGTCCCCGATCCGGGTGTGCCAGCTCTCGGGCCACAGCAGGTACCCGGCGATCAGGGTGATGGCGCAGCCGATCAGGCTGTCGAGCAGCCGGGGGCGGATCAGGTCGAACCCCTGGTGGTTGAGCAGGTCCGAGAGCAGCAGGATCACCGGGGTGATCGCGGCGGTCTGGAAGGCGTACCCCTTGGCGGAGAAGACCGGGATCAGCGCGCCGAGGACCATCATCACCGGCACGTCCCACCAGCCGCGCGGTACCTCGGCGAGCACGGCGGCGGCGACGACCAGCCCGATCGCGGTGCCGAGCGCGCGCAGCAGGGCCCGGGAGAACACCGAGCCGAAGTCCGGTTTCAGGACGAAGGTGACGGTCAGCGCGACCCAGTAGGACCGCTCGATCTCGACCACCGACACGAGGGACTGGGCGAGGCCCACGCACAGCGCGAGCCGCAGTCCGTAGCGCCAGGAGGTTCCGGACATCATCATGTCGCGCACCGCCCGGCGGGCGCGCACGCGCAGCGCGGCGGGCCGTCCGAGGCGGTCGTCCACGTTGTACGGGTCCGGTTCGGCGAGGTGCACGATGGTCGCGGCGTGCCGCAGAGCCGCGTCGAGGGCCCGTTCGGCGGGGGTGCGGGCTTCGGGCAGGTCCAGTACGGGCGCCTCGGTGCGGCCCTCCTCGACGGCCGTCGCGAGCTCCCGCACGGCCGCGGGAATCTCGGGGGGCAGCGGCCGGCCGCGCAGGTGGGCGGCGGGCGCGGCCTCCACCAGCGGGATCACCACGTTGAGCTGGGAGAGCATGCGGACGAGCGACTGGCTGCGGCCGTGCACCCGGGCCCGGCGGCCCAGGATCAGGTCGTAGGCCTGGTTGAGTTCCTGGGTGACCCGGCGGCGCCGTTCGTCGTACAGGTCTCCGGGGCCGCCGGCGGCTTCCAGGGTGTCCGCCAGGGCGCGGTAGGCGGCGGCGACCGCCGCCCGTTCGGGCCGGCGGCCGCGCAGGGGCCAGCCCAGCAGGGTCAGGCCGAGGACGAAGAGTCCGCCCGCGCCCAGCAGCAGCGGGGCCGTCCACCAGGGCTGCGGCATCGGGAGCCCGGCGCCGACCACGGCGTTGAGCAGGAGCAGCAGTCCGGACACGGAGGCGACCGTGCCGATGGAGGAGATCATCCCGGAGACGAGGGCGATGAGGGTGAGCACGCCGACGGCCACCCAGCCGTGGCCGTAGACGAGGGTGCCGAGGGTCACGCCGACGGCGCCGAAGAACTGCGGGACGGCGATGTTGAGGACGCGCATCCGGTAGGCGTCGGCGGTGTCGCCGATGACCCCGGACAGGGCTCCCATGGAGGCGAGCGCGCCGTATTCGGGCTCGTTCAGGGCGAAGCCGACGGCGAGCGGGACGGACAGCGCGACCGCCGCTCGTGCCGCGGCGGCCCAGGGGACGGGGGCGGTGGTCGGCTTCAGCCCCTGGAGCAGCCAGGCGGGCGGGGCCAGCGGGTGGTGCCGGGGGCGCCGCGACGATATGTGTTCGGTGCGTTCGGTGCTCATTCCCGCTTCCGTGCCGCCGCTCGCGAATCGGTTCTTCTGGGCTCTTCTGCGTCGTTCTGCGCGTGTTGTACCTTCCGAGCTTATGGGGTGCGGCGCAGTCGTCCCGTCACCCATGCCGCGAGGGCGGCCGCGAGCCCGATCAGCAGCACGACCCAGGCGGTGGTGCGCAGGAACGCGGTGAGGGCGTCGTAGACCGCGCCGGCCGCGGCACGGTCGATGTCGGCGGGCAGGTCGTCCAGGGTGAGGCGGCGGCACACCTCCACCGTGAGCCAGAGCAGTGCGGCCCCGACCGCCAGGCCCAGGCCGGTGGCGATCACGGCGCGCCGCCGGCGGACGGCGACCGCGACGGCCGACACGGCCAGGAGCAGGGTCAGTACGGGGAGCCAGACGCCGGCGATCTGGAGCATGCGGAACCCCTTCCGGAGAGCGCCGAGGTTGTCGTACTCCATGACTTCCACGGACAGCCGGGTCACCGGGATGCGGTCCGCGAAGGGCACCTCGTCGGCGACGAGTTCGCTCTTGATCTGGGCCACGACGGGCGCGAGGTCGATGGTGACGGCGTTGCCGTGGCCGGTGGTGAGGGCGTCGAGGAAGGCGGCGTGGGCGGCGCGGTTGGCCGCGTCCCAGGCCGTCCGGTAGGCGGGGGTGTCGGCGAAGGAGTGCAGCGCCTCGCCGAGCAGGGCGTCCACTCCCGCCTGGAAGGGGCCCGCGTCGATCTGCCCGGTGAGGGCGCGGGCGGTGTGGGTGACGACGACCTCCTGCACGGCCGGGTTCTCGGCGAGGGGCGACATGGCGGCGGTGTAGCGGTCGGCATCGCCCAGATCGCGGTCGGCCCAGTACGCGACGGCGCTCGCGGGCACGAGGAGGGCCACGAGCACGATGAGTACCGCCGACAGGATGGTGCGCACGTCACCAGGGAAAGCGGGGACGGGCCGGGGCGCGAGCGGTGTTGCTGCGGGCGGGTGGTGGGTCCGGCGCCGGCGTGGGATCCTTGCGTTCCTGATTCTGGATATTTAGTATCCAGATTATGAGGATGAGCGAGGGCGTCGAGTGGGCGCTGCACAGCTGCGTCAACCTGGCCTGGAGCGGACCGGACCGGGCGGTGTCGGCGGCGCGGCTGGCCGCGTGGCACGACCTGCCGGCGGCCTACCTCAACAAGCAGCTCCAGGCGCTGGCCCGGGCGGGCATCCTCACCTCCAGCCCCGGTCCGCGCGGCGGCTTCCGGCTCGCCCGCCCGCTCGCCTCCATCTCCCTCATGGACGTGGTCGCCGCGGTCGAGGGGCCCGAAGAGGCCTTCCGCTGCACGGAGATCCGCAGGCGGGGACCCGGCGCGGGCGACCCGGCGGCCGAGGGCGCGGACGCCGCCGACTGCGCCGTCGCGCACGCCATGACCCGGGCCGAACTGGCCTGGCGCAGGGCTCTCGCGGCCCAGAACCTCGACGAGATCCGGCAGCAGGCCGAACAGCAGGCCCCCGAGGCCGCGGGGCGGCTCCGCGCCTGGCTCGCCGCGCAATAGCCCCCGGCACACCCCGACACGCAGGCACGCACGGACACGCCGGACACGCAGGCACGCACGGTACACACGGACACGGAAGCAGGAGCTCGGCATGACGCGCAGCATCATCAACCCGGCAGGACTCCACACCCCGACCGAATACGGCTACAGCCACATCGTCTCCGCCCCCGGCGAACAGGTCTTCATAGCCGGCCAGTACGGCTCCGACGAGAGCGGCCACGTCGTCTCCGACGACTTCGCCGACCAGGTGGAGCGGGCCTTCGCCAACCTCCGCACCGCCCTCGCCGCCGCCGGCCTCGGCCCCGCCGACGTGGTCCGGATCGGTACCTATGTCGTCGGCCACGACGAGCGGAAGCTCCAGGTGCTCCTGGGGCACCTGCACGCCACTTGGGGCACCGAGCTTCCCGCGCAGACCCTCATCGGGGTGGCCGCCCTGGCCCTGCCCGGGATGCTCTTCGAGATCGACGCCGTGGCGGTGCGCACGCCCTGACCGCTGATCCACTTGCCGGTCGGTGGCGGCGGGTGTGCCCTGGATGATGGGAGAGAGGAGCCCGTCATGGCACATGCGGCACCCGCTGCCCCCCGGCAGCACCGGCAGATGGCGGACATGACCCACCTGAGCAAGGGCGCCTACGTCAGGCCACTGCTCCTCGGACTCGTCTACGGCGTCTGGTGCGCCTTCATCGAGCGCCAGGAAGGCCCGGTCACCGTGGCCAACGTCTTCTACGGGATCCTGTGCGGCGTGATCTTCGCCGGGATCATGTTCGCCCTGGCCAGGATCGGCCCGCGGATGATGCGCGAGGTCCACGCCGCCGCCTACGGAGCCTTCGGCGGCATCGCGGTGGGCTACCTGCACAGCCTCACCGACGAGTCGATCCTGAAGTCCGTCGTGATCGGCCTGGCGGTCGCCGTCGGCGTCGGGGCCACCGCCTTCTACCGCTACTACACGCACGAGGACTGAGCGGGGCCGCACGGCCGGACGCACAGGGGTGCCGGCTCGCCCGCCCGCGGTCGGGGCGGGGGAGCCGGCGCCCCTCCATGTCTGCCGGCGGGTCCTACGCGGCCGAGCCGCCGGTCGCGCTCCGCGCGCCGACCGCCCGCGCGGACGCGGCCGCGGTCTCCTGCGGATCACCCTCGTCCTCGGCTGCCGGGGCCGGGGTCTTCGGCGGAGCGATCGGCTCGGCCTGGCGCACGGGCGGCGCGAAGCGCGAGACCTCGGCGCGGAGCATGGCGTTCAGTGCGGCGTACGGGTCGATGGGCATGGCGGAACCTCACGGTGCTCAGGGGGGTGTGGGGATGCGCTGGGGACTAGGGGGTGTCCGGCGGATCATGGCCGGGCCCCCTAGGTCCGCTCAGCAGCGCAGGACCACACTCCGCACCGTCCGCAGGGACAGGGCCGGTTCGGCCGCCGCTCCCGCACGGGGCCCGCACCCCGGGGCAACGCCCTGTTTCACGTGAAACACCGCGAGCGGGGCCCGCTGCACGCCGGTGAGCCCGCGCGCGGGCGCCCGTACGGCCGCGCGCGCCTCGGGGTCGGCGGCCGGATCGGAGGAGCCCTCCGTGGGCTCGGTGGGCTCGGCGGGAGCCGCGGGCTCCACGGGGGCCGAGGAGGCCGGGCGGTGCTCGGCGGCGGCCGCGCCGGCCGGACCGGCACCGAAAACGCACAGCAGCACGACGCAGGTCGCGGTGAGCGCCCTCGTCAGTGCCGCGCGTGCGTGTCGCCTCCAGGTCATGCGAGGGGTCTGCCCCGCCACGCCGGAGGACTCCCGGACGGACCTCCAGAAGCCCCCGACCGGGGGACGAAGACGCACCACACGGCTGACAGGGCCGCCAGGCGTCAACTGCTGCTGCGGTGACCGGTCAGCCGGGCCAGCACGGCGGTCTCGCCGCCGATCACGCGCAGTTGGGCCCAGCCGGGCAGGTCCTCGCGCCCGGAAGTCCGGCCGGGCGAGACCCCCACGACGGTGAACACGGCCGTACGGCGGTCCGCGCGCGGGATCTCGATGGTCCGGCCCCGGCGCAACTCCCCCAGCCGCAGCCCGGTTCCGGTGACCACGGCCGTTCCGGCCGCACCGGGTGCCGGACCCGCGGAGTCCCAGGAGGCCTCCTCGCCCTCGCCGCCGAACGGCACGTCGACGCCCAGGCTCGGGATGCGCAACCGCAGCGGCCGGGCGGCCCGCAGGGGCCCCGAGACCGTCCGCAGCGGACCGGCCGCGATCCTGCGCGGCCGCGTCACCTCACCGGGGTCGTCCTCGCCGGACTGTTCCAGCTCCCGTACGAGACGGCGGTGGCCGGACAGCCCCAGCGCCCGCGAGGGCAGCGCGTCGTCGGTGGTCGCGGCTGCGGGCGCGGCACCCTCGGTCCGCTGCAACACCACGACGGTGGTGGACAGCAGAGCCACTGTCAGAGAGGCGACGACCCACTTGGCGCGGGGCATGGGATTCCCTCCTGTCCGGCTCGTGCGGCCGGGTCATGTGAGCAGTGGACACTTCCTCTGCCCATCGGCACACCGTGAAACACGGGAGACTGACATGGAGTCACGGGCGTGTCGTCGCACGATCGGGGAGTCTTCGCAGTTCGCGCCGGTGGGGGGCGCCGGCCGCCGGGTTCGGCGCGGATACGCCCGAACGGGTGAGGGCCCGCGGCACGCCGAGGCCCCGGCGCGGGGTCACATGACGACGGCCGCCGTGCCCGCCCCCATGGCCACGGCGGCCAGGTGCACGGCCGGATGGCCGTAGTCGCCGTACCAGAGGTGACGGGCCAGACCGCCCAGTGCGGCCAGGGCGGCGATGATGCCGATCTGGCCGAACAGTGTGACGGCGCAGCAGGGGGCCAGGAGCAGCAGGAAGGAATTCAGCCAGAAGGGTGCGGCACCCGTCCAGCCCCGCCATTCCCTGATCGCCGTCGCCATGGACTATCGGCCCTTTCATCGTCAACTCGTCGGCTGCACAGCCTCCTTGGGTGCGCGGGTGGGCACAAGGGCCCGGTCGGCTAGAAAACCGAAGGCCAGGCCGAAAGTCGTCCACAGTGTGGTCTGGATGGCCAGGGACGCCAGGCGGAAGTCCCAGATCAGCGCCGCCGGGAAGCCCGCCGGCACTTCGTTCACGCCGGGCAGGACGGCGTAGGAGATCCCGATGGCCACGACGAAGCCGCCACCGGCGGCGAGCGACGCGTTCCAGTTGCCGAGCCCCGGTGCGAGCCGGCGCCCGAGGATCACCGCACCCGCCGCCAGCAGCGCGCTCAGGACGATCATCAGGAGGTAGAGGGCGGTCCGCCGGGCGGCCGTGTCGGGATCGCCGACGGCCGGTGGGTTGGCGGGGTACTTGAAGTAGGGCACCAGGGTCACGGTGACCCACAGCCCCGCGGTGACCACTACCGCCGTGGCCCGGGGGCCGAAGCGGCCGATGCGGCCGAGCGCGAAGCAGTGGACGAGCGCGGCGATGCCGCCGAGCGCGACCCCGTAGAGCACGACGCCGGTGCCGAGACCGGCCGTGGCCTGGAGGGCCCGGCTGACCGGGGCCTCCCCGCCGTGGTCGTGTCCGGCCCCGGCGGCGGCCTCTTCGATGGCGATGGCCGCGTCCACCTTGGACTCACCGAGGAGGTACGCGACGAGGAAGGCGGCCACGCCGGCCAGCAGGCCGGCGAGCATGCCCCGGACGAGCAGGGTGCGGGGGGATGCGGAGTTCATGTTCGGTTCCCTTGCCGAGACGGAGGTCAGTGAGCAGGGGAAGCGGATCAGTGGCAGGGGAATCCGAGCAGGTGGCGGCCGTCGTGCAGCCACTCGTGGACGGTTTCGCCCTCGAAGACGGCGGTTGCGCCCTGCTCGGCGCCGACGAAGTAGAGCAGGACCAGCATCAGGATGCCGACGAACACCGCCCAGGGGGCGAGCGCGGAGAGCGAGATGGGGGCGATGGCGGGGGCGTTCGTCGTGGGCACGGCGGAGTTGGCCATTGCAGAACCTCCAGAGGGAACACGCGTCCCGGTCAGTGGTGCGCTCGACGACGGTGGCGGGTCTGACTTGCCTCCCCCTCCGGGAGGATTCACAGTGGCGCGACCGTGCCGGATTCTCACCGGTGCTTCCGCGTCCCGTCGTCATGGACTTGTCTCGTTCGCGACGGTACCGCGCTTACGCTCCCCGTATGAAGAGTCAGTTGGTGCGTGTCCACCTCGTGCGCCCCCCACTGGACACTGCCGCCCGCCAGGGCCGCTTCGGTCACGCGCGGCCGTGCCCCGGCTACGGGGGCCTGCGCGGTCCGGACACGGGAGAGTGGGCCGGACGCACCCTGGACGAGGTGGCGGCCGAGGCTCCGGAGGCCCTGCACGCCTGGCTGACGGACCCCGGCTACGCGCCGCCGGGCGGGGAGTCCGTGGACGCGCTGATCGCCCGCGTCGGGGCGGAGCTGGCCGGCCTGGCCCCGGGCACGCACCGGGTCGAGGTCGAGCAGGCCGTGGTACGGGCGGCCGTGGTGCACGCCCTGGAACTCCCGGCGGCGGCCTTCTGGCGCCTCGACGTACGGCCGGAGTCGGTGACCACCCTGACCGGGCGGGCCGGGCGCTGGAACCTCCTCGTGGGCCGTCCGCAGGACGACCTGCCCGGCGCGTAGCGGAGGACCCGCGGCCACGCGTACGGGCCCGGACCCCGCGACGCGGTCCGGGCCCGGTCCACGACCGGCGCGGGCCGGTCACGCGCTCCGCGCTACGCCACGATCCAGTCGGACGTCGCGATCACGGGCTGTACGCCGTCACGGTGGACGGTGCCCTCGATCAGGCCGTACATGCGGTCGGCCGCGAAGTAGACCTCGTTGTCGTTCTTGAGGCCGAAGGGCTCCAGGTCGACGAGGAAGTGGTGCTTGTTGGGGAGGTTGAGCCGTACCTCGTTGACCTTGGGGCAGTTGTCGAGCACGCGCTCGGCCATCTGGTTCAGGGTCTGCTGGAGCGAGTAGGAGTACGTCTCCGCGAAGGCCTCCAGCATGTTCTTGCGGACCTTCTTGTACGCCTGGTCCCAGTCGTAGCCGCGGTCGTCGGCGGCCAGCGCCGAGTGCGCCCACCGCGCGGTGACCTTGGTCGCCAGGATGCGGTCGTACGCCTCCTTGAGCGTCGTGTACTTGTCCTTGATGTACCCGTGGAACTCGGAGTTCGTCGAGTTCATCACCGTGAGGTCCTTCAGACCCGAGATGACCTGCAGGCCCGTCGTCTCGCTGTAGGTGATCTGAGCGGTCCGCACCTCCTGCCCCTTGAGGACGAAGGAGTGCTGCTCCTTGCGCGTGGGGACCGGGATGCGCTCCCAGGCGAATTCCTCGATGCGGATCTGGGCCTCGCGGATCGGCGCCTGCGAGGAGACGAAGTGCTTGGCGAGCAGGATGCCGAAGGCCTCCGGCGACTCGATGCCGTGCTCCTTGCCGAAGGCGTACACCGTGTTCTTGGTGGTGTCGGTCGGCAGGCAGTTGGCGTTGTCGCCGGTGAGGTGGACGTCGCGGAATTCACCGCGGAGCGCGACCGAGACGTTGAGGTCGCGGATCTCGTGCCAGGAGCCGTCGTTGCCCTTGCGGGTGACCTTCACGATGCGGTTCTCGGCCTTGCCGTACTGGTTCTGGGCCAGGACGTGCTTGCTCATGCTGTCTTCCTTCGGGTACTCGGGAACACGGAGTCCGTTCGTTGGATCCCGTACGCCCGGCGTCCAGCGGTCGTCCCGCTCCCCGCCGTTCGGCCACTGGGGGCCGCCCCGGGACTGACGTGCATCCCGGTCCGTAGGTGCTTGGCCTGTTTTGACGTTTGTGGCCTGCACGGATTGCAGCATGTGTACGGCGGGTTAACCACCGCACGGATCCTCCGAACACCAGCACCGGCAGATTGGGCGACCCCACAGATTCGCAGGTCAGACGGTGTGCGCGTCGGCCACCGTCAGGGCCTCGTCCAGGATCTGCAGGCCCTTCGCCACGTCCTGCGGCGCGATGTTGCAGGCCGGGGCGATGTGGATCCGGTTGCCCGCGATCAGCGGCCAGAGCCCGCCCTTCTTGCAGGCGGCCCCGAACTCCGCCATCGGCGCGTTGTCCGCCCCGGCGGCGTTGTAGGGGACCAGCGGCTCGCGGGTCTCCTTGCTGCGGACGAGTTCGAGCGCCCAGAAGGTGCCGAGGCCGCGGACCTCACCGACCGAGGGGTGGCGCTCGGCGAGCGCGCGCAGGCCGGGGCCGAGGAGTTCGGCGCCGGTGCGCGCGGACTGCTCGACGACGCCCTCCTCCTCCATCACGTTGATCGTGGCGACGGCGGCCGCGCAGGCCAGGACGTGCCCGGAGTACGTCAGCCCGCCCGGGTAGGGCCGGCGGGCGAAGGTGTCGGCGATGGCCGCCGAGACGGCCACACCGCCGAGCGGTACGTAGCCGCTGGTCACGCCCTTGGCGAAGCAGATCAGGTCGGGGGTGACGTCCCAGTGCTCGGAGGCGAACCACCTGCCGGTGCGCCCGAAGCCGACCATGATCTCGTCGAGGACGAAGACGATGCCGTAGCGGTCGCACAGCGCGCGCACCCCGGCCAGGTAGCCGTCGGGGTGCACCAGCACGCCGGGGGCCCCGCCGACGGTCTCCAGGATGATCGCGGCGATGGACTGCGGGCCCTCGAAGACGATGGTGTCCTCCAGGTGGCGCAGGGCCCGCTCGCACTCCTCGGCCTCCGTCGTCGCGTAGAAGGGCGAGCGGTAGGCGAAGGGCCCCCAGAAGTGCACGACGCCGGCGGTCGCGGAGTCGTTGCCGAAGCGGCGGGCGTCACCGGTCAGGTTGATCGCGGTGGAGGTGGCGCCGTGGTACGAGCGGTACGCGGACAGCACCTTGGGGCGCCCGGTGTGCAGCCGGGCCATGCGGACCGCGTTCTCCACCGCCTCGGCGCCGGCGTTGGTGAAGAAGATCTTGTCGAGGTCGCCCGGGGTGCGCTCGGCGATCAGCCGGGCCGCCTCGGAACGCACGTCGACGGCGAAGCCGGGCGCGACGGTGCACAGCTTGGCCGCCTGCTCCTGGATGGCCGCGGTGACCTTGGGGTGCTGGTAGCCGATGTTGGTGTAGACGAGGGCGCTGGAGAAGTCGAGGTAGCGGTTGCCCTGGTAGTCCCAGAAGTACGACCCCTCGGCGCCGGCCACGGCGAGCGGATCGATCAGCTCCTGCGCCGACCAGGAGTGGAAGACGTGCTTCCGGTCAGCGTCTTTCACGGTCGTGAGGGCGTCGGCTTCTGCGTTCATAAAACGAGAGTAGTCGTCCAGGATGTGGACACGGCTGGGGTCGCCCCGCGCCCCTCCCCCGCGGGGATCAGCCGTCCAGGGTGGCCCGGGCGAGCTCCCGTAGGGCCTCCGGCGCACCGGCGGCGGACCCGGCGCACCGCTCGTGCTCCGCGTACCGCGCACCGAGTGCGGCGCGCGCCGCGGCCTCCACCCGGGCCGCGTCCGCCCGCGAGTGGTCGGGGCCGCCGCGCACGGCCAGCGCGCCCGCCAGCAGCCGCGCCGCCTCCCGGGGCCGGTCCTGCCGCAGCGCCTGATCCGCGACGCCGACCAGCACCTGGGCGAGGGTGGGCGCGTGCCCGGCCGCCAGCGCCAGGTCGAGTGCCTCGGCCCGGTGTGCGCGGGCCGCCTCCGGCCCGCCGTCGGCCGCGTCCAGGTACCCGAGCGAGTCGAGGACCACCGCCCGGAACACCGGGTGGGCGGCAGGGCCAGCGGGTGGACCGGCCAGAGCGCCTCGCCGGTGAGGCCCAGCGGCTCGCGGCTGGTCGCCAGGACGCGCAGCCCGGGGCATTCGCCGAGCAGCCGGTCGGCGACCGCCGCGGCCGCGTCGATCAGGTGCTCGCAGTTGTCCAGCACCAGCAGGGCGGTACGGGTGCGCAGGGCGGCGGCGAGCCGGTCCAGCGGGTCGCCGGCGGCCGCGCCGTGCTCGCGCAGGGCCAGCGCGTTCAGGACGGCCGGTGCCACGTCGGCCTCCGCGCCCAGCGGGGCGAGTTCCACCAGCCAGACGCCGTCGGGGAACCGGTCGAGCAGCGGGCGGGCGCTCTGCACGGCCAGCCGGGTCTTGCCGGCGCCGCCCGGACCGGTGAGCGTGGTGAGCCGGAAGGCGCCTATGAGGGAGGCGACTTGGGAGAGGTCGTCGTCGCGTCCGACGAAACTGGCCAGTCCGGCCCGCAGGTTGGTGGGCGGGGCCGCAGCCGACGGGGCCTCCGCGTCGACCGCGCCCCCGGCCGGCTGCGCGGCGCCCGGGGGCGGGCCCGCGACCTCTCCGCGCAGTACGGCGGTGTGCAGGGCGGACAGTTCCGGCGAGGGGTCGGCGCCGAGTTCCTCGGCGAGGGCCTCGCGCGCGGCGGCGTACGCGGTGAGCGCCTCGGCGGGCCGTCCGGCGGCGACGAGCGAGCGCATCAGCGCGCCGACGAGCCTTTCGCGCAAAGGGTGTTCGGCGACGAGGGAGGTCAGCTCGGCGGTCAGCTCCCGGCCGCGCCCCACGCGCAGGTCCGCCTCGATCCGGTCCTCCAGGGCCGCCATCCGCAGCTCCGACAGCCGGGTCACCGGCGCCCGGAAGAAGTCCGAGCCGGCGACGTCGAGCAGGGCCGGGCCGCGCCACAGCTCCAGGGCCTCGCGCAGTACGCGGGCGGCGGCCGCGGGATCCCGGGCCAGTGCCCTGCGGCCCTCGGAGGCGAGCCGTTCGAAGCGGACGACGTCCACCGCGTCGGGTTCGACGGCGAGGCGGTATCCGGCCGGATGTGATGCGACGACGGCGCCGGGCAGGGCCCGCCGCAGCCGGGACACCAGTGCCTGCAGGGCGTTCGCGGCGCCCGCCGGCGGGTCCTGCGCCCAGATCCCGTCGATCAGCAGCTCGGAGGCGACCACGCGCCCCGGTTCGAGCGCCAGCAGGATCAGCAGTGCCCGCAGTCGCGTTCCCCCGACTCCGGCGCCGTTTCCGTTCTCGCCCCGTACGTCCAGGGGCCCCAGCATCGAGATCCGCATGCGGACATTGTGCGATGTGGCCTCGGGATATTGCCATTTCGTTATGGCAAGGCGCCGGAAAGGCCCGAAATGAGGCCAGTTGGTGATGATCTACTGGACGTCGCTTCGGCCTGGTGTGACCGATCAGGGTGAAGTGCGCCCGCTTTAGCGTCACTTTAGCGCGAGCCGCTTCGGGGGCGCAATCGGCGGTGCGCGCATTCGAGCAACAACTCGTTACGACCCGGGGGAGAACATGTCTTTCGTTTCCAGTAAATCCGTCATGCGCGTGACCGTGGCCGCGGCCGCGCTGGCGTCCTTCGCCCTGACGGCCCCGCAGGCCTCGGCCGTCGAGGCCGTGCCGGCGGCCGGCGGCGTCCGGATCTCCGCGGCGGCGGACGACGCCACGCGCGCCGTCGCGAAGGCCCAGCCGGCGGCGGCCGCCGCCACGGCGAACCTGTGCGGCGCCGGCTACGAGCTGACCTTCGCCGAGCAGCTTCCGGACTCCCGGCGCTTCGGCACGCTGTTCCTGTACCGCAAGGGCTCCTCGGCGTCCTGTGCCGTCTTCGACAACAACCTGGGCTCCGCCAAGTACATGAAGCTGAAGCTGTGCGAGACCAAGGCGCGTCCCGCGGGCACGCCGAGGGTCTGCAGCACGGACGAGGGCACCTTCAGCCAGTACGCGGGCCCGGTGCGCGTCAACGACGTGTGCGGCGAGGTCACGGCCATCCTGAAGCAGGACGGCATCGCGATCATCGACCGCGTGCGCCTGGTGCCGCCCTGCAAGTAGCGGGCCGGTCCGGGACGGCCTCCGCGCGGGTGCGCGGGGGCCGTCCGAGGTGTGAGGGCGGGGGGTGGCGGCTGCCCGGGGGCGGCTGTTACTTGTCGGAGTAGCTGAAGTCCCCGACCGTCCAGGCGCTGACGTTGTCGAGGGCGATCCGGTACATTCCGCCGGTCTCGGGGATGCCCACCGGGCCCTGGAGGATGCGCGCCACGTGGAAGTGCAGGTGTGAGGGCGGGCCGCCTGGCTGTCCGGCCGTGCCTTCGGGGGAGCCGAACACCTCGGCGAACGGGCCGAGCTGGTCGGAGTCCCGCAGGACCTCCGCCACCCGCTGGCGCCAGACGCGTTCGGGGGCGAGGCGGCCGGTGATGACGGCGCCGTTCACGACGACCGTCAGGGACATCTGATTGGTCTGTTCCGACTCGACCATGGCGGCGAGGTCGCGGAGCAGGTCGTCAGGGATCGACATGGGCAGGGACTCTAGCAAGAGGGCCCGGCCCCGGGGGGCGCTTCCGGCGCGGCGGCGGCCGATTCCCGACGGGCGGGCAAAAAGGCCCGCGGCCCGCACGCAGAGGTGCGGGCCGCGGGCCCGTTCGCTCTCGCGTCGACACCGGTAGCAGGGCCGGCGTCGGCGAGGGCGTCAGCGTCAGGCGGGAACGATGTTCTCGGCCTGCGGGCCCTTCTGGCCCTGCGTGACGTCGAAGGTGACCTTCTGGCCTTCCTGGAGCTCACGGAAGCCGGACGTGGCGATGTTCGAGTAGTGGGCGAAGACGTCCGCGCCGCCACCCTCCTGCTCGATGAAGCCGAAACCCTTTTCCGCGTTGAACCACTTCACGGTGCCGGATGCCATGCGAGTTCTCCTTTGGGGCAGTGCCCGGGCCGCACTGTGCGGACCCGGCGTCGACGAGATGATTGCCCCGACCGGAAATCTGTACCGGAAATGAAAAGTGCACCCACCGGAAAATCGGGTGAGAGCACTTGTAAGCTTTTTGGGGACCACAACCGCAACTGGCGTCACCGTAGCACAGGGAAAACGGGTGGGCCCGGTAAGTCTTTCCGTTCAGGTATTCCTGCGTCGCGGTACTGGATATCCGGTCCTTTGATCCTATGAACGCCCCTCCTGGTACCGGGGCGCCCAGCGGTCCCCTCAGGCGCCGATGCGCAGCAGCGCGAGCGTGATGTTGTCGGGACCCCCCGCGTCGATCGCAGCCTTCCACAGCTCGAACGCCGCCCTGCCGTCGTCGTGCACCCGCAGCAGTTCCTCGATCGCGTCGTCCGGCACCGGGTCGGTCAGCCCGTCGCTGCACACCAGGTAGCGGTCGCCCTCGGCCAGCGGGAAGGTCTCGATGTGCGGGGTGATCGCGCTGTGCCCGCGGCTGCCGCCGAGCACCTGCGTGACGGCGGAGGTGGTGCGGTACCCGGGCGCGGGGGGCGGGCTGTCGTCCACGCTCACCTGGCGCAGGCCGTCGCGCGCCGCGTGGAACACCTTGCTGTCGCCGACGTTGAAGGCCAGCAGCGACTCGGCCAGTACCAGGGCGCCCGCGACCGTGGTCCCCATGGCGGTCAGGTCCGGCCGGCCGTCGGCGGCCGAGTACACCGCGTCGTTGCAGAGGTCCAGGGCGCCGGCGACGGCCTCCGCGCAGTCCAGGGAGGGGCCGAGCGAGGACAGCTGGCGCACCACGAGCTCGCTGGCCACTTCCCCGGCCGGCTGTCCGCCGAGCCCGTCGGCGACCGCGACGACGAGCGGTCTGCCGAAGGGGAACACCAGCGTCTGGGGGTTCTGGGTCACGGTCCCGCACAGGGTCCACGGCCCGATGACGAGGCTGTCCTCGTTGTGCTCGCGGACCAGCCCGACATGGCTCAGGGCGGTCACAGCTATGTACGTCACCTCGACGTCCCGCCTCTCCGCAACGGCTCCGGCAGACGCGTACCTCGCCACCATTGTCGCGCCGCTCCGGCATGCGCGGCGCGGTCTGCCGGAGCACGCTGGTCGTGGAGCTGCCTGTCCCCCGACGGCGGCCGGGCCAGGAAGGACTGCCGTTGATGTTCGCGAGGCTGAGCACCTACCAGGGATCACCCGTCCCCGCTGAGGGAGACCTGGGCGCGCATTCGGAGGAGATCGTCCGGCAGGTGCAGGACGTGCCCGGCTTCCGGGGCGTCTTCTACCTGGTCGACCGGGCCACCGGGGAGGCGAAGTCGCTGACCCTGTGGGAGGACGAGCGGAGCATGCGGGAGAGCGAGGAACTCGCGAACCGGATCCGCGAGGAGACCGCCAGGCGGGAGGGCCAGCAGGTCGTCACGGTCGAGCACTTCGAGGTGGGCTTCAGCCACCTGGGGCCTTAGGGGCAGCACCCGGCGCCCGCGTCTCGGCGCGGCGTGAGAGCGAGGTACGACGGACGAGGAGCGATGGTCATGGGCAAGCTCGCGATCGACCAGCTGCGGGAACGGGTACGCGGGGCGGTCGTCGCCCCCGACGACGCCGCCTACGAGGAGGCGCGCGCGGTCAACAACGCCATGATCGACCGGAGGCCGGCCGTCGTCGTGCGCTGCGCCAACGCCGGTGACGTCATGGCCGCGGTCGACTTCGCGCGGGAGAACGCCCTGGACCTCGCGGTCCGGGGCGGCGGCCACAGCGTGCCCGGCTTCGGCACCTGCGACGACGGCGTCGTCGCCGACCTGTCGGGGATGCGCGGCGTACGCGTCGACGCCGCGCGCCGCACGGCGCGCGCGGAGGGCGGCGCCACCTGGGGCGACTTCAACGCGGCGACCTACGCCTACGGGCTGGCCACCACCGGCGGGATCATCTCCACCACCGGCATCGGCGGGCTCACCCTCGGCGGCGGCATCGGCTATCTGTGCCGCGGCCAGGGTCTGAGCTGCGACAACCTGATCTCGGCCGATGTGGTGACGGCGGACGGCCGGCTCCTCGTGGCGAGCGAGGAGGAGAACCCCGACCTCTTCTGGGCGCTGCGCGGCGGCGGCGGGAACTTCGGCGCGGTGACCTCCTTCGAGTACCGGCTCAGCCCGGTCAAGGACATCTACGGCGGCCCGATGCTCTTCGAGCTGGACGACGCGGCCACCGTGCTGCGGTCCTTCGCCGACTACATCGCCGACGCCCCGGAGCAGCTCGGCGGCTTCCCGGCCTTCCAGCTGGCGCCTCCGCTCCCGTTCATCCCGGCGGACCGGCACGGCGATCCGTTCGCCCTGATCGTGGCGTGCTGGGCCGGGCCGCTCGACGAGGGCGAGAAGGCCCTCCAGGCCTTCCACGACTTCGCCCCGGTGGTCGCGGAGCACGTCGGCCCCATGCCGTACCCGGCGCTCAACAGCGCCTTCGACGCGCTCGTGCCGCCCGGTCTCCAGCACTACTGGAAGGCCAACTTCGTGACCGAGCTGAGCGAGTCCGCGATCGAGGCGCACCTGGTGCACGGCCCGAAGCTGCCCGCCGTCAACTCGACGGTCCACATCTACCCGATCAACGGCGCCTGCCACCGCGTCGGACCGCAGGAGACGGCCTTCGCCTACCGCGACGCCTCCTTCGCCACCGTCATCGCCGGCATGTGGCCGGACCCGGCGGATAGCGAAGCGAACATCGCCTGGGTCCGCGACTACTACGAGGCCACCGCACCGCACTCGGAGGAGGGCGGCTACATCAACTTCATGGCCGAGGACGACCAGAGCCGGATCAGGGCCAACTACAAGGGGAACTACGACCGTCTGGCCGAGGTCAAGCGGACGTACGACCCGCACAACCTCTTCCACCTGAACCAGAACATCCAGCCTGCCGCCTGAGGCGGTGCGGATGCGGACCGTGTCCGGCTGTGCATAGTTTGTCGTAGTACCGGAAGGTCCCGTACGCCTGGTTTGCCCTGATCGAGGAAGGCCCCTCCATGAAGCGTTTCCCGGTGGTCGGTGTGCTCTGCCTGAGCGCGGTGTTCGGCCTCAGCGCGTGCTCCGACGACAGTTCCTCCCCCGCGGAGGAGGCCTCCGAGGCCTCGGCCGACCTGTGCACCGACCTGAACGCGCTCAAGGCCGACAACGCCAAGCTGAAGGCCCTGAACCCCGCCGTCGCGACCAAGGACCAGATCAAGGAAGCCTACGACGCCGTGCAGGAGGACTGGGCGAACGTCAAGGAGAACGCGAGCAAGCTGAAGGACGCGGAGCGCGAGGCGGTCCAGTCCGCCGCCGAGAACCTGAAGAAGGGCTACGAGGACCTGCCGGGCGACACGACCGGCAAGGACGCGCTCACCCAGCTGCAGCCCCAGATCCAGTCGCTGGACCAGGCCACGACGGCCGCCTCCTCCGGTCTCAAGTGCTGACCGGGTGACCGGTCCCCCCCGAAGAGCAGAAGTCCCCGTCCGGTTCTCCGGACGGGGACTTCTGCTCTTCAGGGGCCGTCGTCCTCGTCCGTGAACGGCAGGTCCCCGGCTCTCCTCTTGCGCATGGCGATCTTCATCGCGCCGAAGAGCGCCTTGGCGATGACGCCCACCACGATCAGGTCGGCGACCATCTGCGCGGTGGTCAGCACGCGCCCGGTTTCGGTGACGGGGACGATGTCGCCGAATCCCACGGTCGCGAACACCGTGACCGTGAAGTAGAGGGCGTCCGTGCGGTTCAGCGGCTCGGAGAAGGTGCCCGGCACGCTCTCCGAGAGCATGAAGTACGTGGCGGAGAAGACGATCAGGAACAGCGGTACGGCGGTCGTCATCGCTTCGAGGGCGGACAGCCGCGGATACTCCGAACGGGCGATGGCGGCGACCTGCCAGGCCGTCAGCAGACCGAACGCCAGCAGCCCCAGCACGAGCGTCAGGACCGTCAGGAGGCCGAAGCCGCCTTCCAGCGGCGCCATGAAGTACAGCGCCGTGAGCAGGACGACCGAGGCCGTCCCGCGCAGGCAGTGGCCCAGCAGGACGCGCCGGCGGCGCCGGGCAGCGTTGCGTTCCATGCCTTCAGGAGAACGGCCCGGACCGCATCCGGCGACCGGAGCGCCGGGCGCACGGCGGGCCGCCGTCAGCGCGTGAGGTCGTACAGGCTCCTGCCCACCAGCCACAGGCCGAGGACGAGGCAGGCGAGGACGATCGCCGGGTCCTTGTGGTCGGAGAGCCAGGCCCGCAGGCCCGTCAGCGCCCGCGCCGCCCGCTCGGGGGCGAACACCATGTACAGCTCCATCGCCAGGAGGGTGGAGGAGGCCAGGACGCAGAAGCCGAACAGGGCCAGGTACGTGGCGTTGTCGGAGAGGTTCGCCTCGATGACGGTGGCGGCGGCCGCACCGACCATGCCCCACGGCTGGAGGAGCACCGCGAGCCCGGCGGCGGACCACGCGGACGCCTGGTCCATGCGGGAGAGCGCGCGCGGCTCTCCCGCCGGGCCGGACCCGTCGACAGCGGGCGCCGCGCCCGCTCCGGGGCGCCGCCGGCGCCGGTATTCGGCGTAGGCGACCAGCCCGATGCCGATGGCCAGGCGGAGCGCGAGACCGGCGGTGGACGGCGGGGAGCGCGGCGGCGGGGGCTGGCCCCCGGTGAGGAGCAGGACGACGGCGATCACGGCGACGAGGCAGCCGAGCCAGGCCAGGATGAAGGCGAGCCCCTTCCACAGACCACCGGGCGCGGACACCACCAGCACGAAGGCCATGATGGGCAGCGGATAGAGGGTGATGATCAGCCCGATGACGATCAGGTCAAGCACCATCGGCTTTTCCCCGTCGGTGGATAGACCCTTCCTCGGGTACCGGGAAGGGAATGCTCATGCGTCCATGGTTGGCACGCCCCACGTACGGGTGCAAAAGATGCGGCATTCGCTCCGCATGCGGAGTAACGGACCCGCCTGTATCAATGAAGTACCACGTGCATGATCGGAGTCGGGCATGGACGACTATCCACTTCTCAACCTCTTCTGGACGATGCTGTGGTTCTTCCTGTGGGTCATGTGGTTCTTCCTGCTCTTCAAAGTCATCACGGACATCTTCCGTGACCACAGCCTGCACGGCTGGGGGAAGGCGGGATGGCTGATCCTCGTGCTGCTGGTGCCGTTCATCGGCGTGTTCATCTACGTCATCGCGCGCGGCCGCAGCATGCACGAACGGGACGCCAAGCAGATCAAGGAGAACGAGGCGGCCTTCCGCTCGTACGTCCAGCAGGCTGCCGGCAGCGGCGGTGGCGGCGGTTCCGCGGACGAGCTGAGCAAACTCTCCGCGCTCAAGGACAAGGGCGACATCAGCCAGGAGGAATTCGACCGGGCCAAGGCCAGGATCCTGGCCTGAGCCCAACGAGCCCCGCTAGCCACATGAGTCCCGTCGGCTCCGCCCCGCCCGGGGCGGAGCCGGCCGGGCTCATTCGCGGTCCGGGCGCGGGGCCGGACGGTCGGCCGGGCCGCCGGCGCCGCCCGCGCCGTCGGCGACGCGGCCGCCTGCCGCGAGCAGGGCCAGTACGGCGAGCACCGCGAGCAGGATCAGCACCAGCAGCAGCACCGTCAGCACGGTCGGGTGGTTCCACAGCGCGAACACGAGCGCGATGACGAGCAGCGCGCCCACGGTGAGCGCGTGCCGGTGGGCCTCCACCCACCGGCCCGCGCCGCCGGTGTGCACCCCGTGTCCGGCGCCCCAGCGGGCGGCGGAGTCGGCCGTACGGTCGGCCCGGCCGCGCACGCCGCGCGGCAGCCGGCCGGCACCGGACAGGTAGGCGCCGAGCGCCACGACGATGCCGAGGACCATCGCGGTCCGCAGACTGACCCGCAGGAACCGCACCAGCGTGTCGAAGACGGCCGCCGCCGCGGCCGGGGACTGGACCTCGGCGGGCAGGTGGTCGAGGTAGTAACGGCGGCCCACGACCAGGGCGATGGCGACCAGCAGGCAGGCGAACGCCGCGCACAGGGCGGTCGTCACCAGGGCCCGGCGCCGGCGCGCGGCCAGCAGCACGCCCGCCGCGCCGAGGACGACCGTCAGGACGGGCAGCCAGTTGCCGAGGACGTCGAGCAGCCGCACCGCGCCCCTGATCTGCCCCAGCTTGTCGTTCTGGAAGAGCACCATCTGCTTGTCGACCTCGGGGATCTTCTCCGCCGGGGAGACCCCGGCGGCCACGAGCTCTTCCTTGACCTTGTCGACCGCCTCGCCGACGTCGAGGGTGACGGTGCCTCCGTCGACGCCGACCGCACCGCGGCCCTTGCCGGTGAGCGCGTGCACCACGGCGTTGTGGGCGGCGCGGTTGGCCACGGTCCACACCTTCTCGAACCGGTCGCTCTCCACGAACCGGGTCGCCACCTTGGAGACGACCTGGTCGGCGGCCGAGTCCAGCTGCGGGCCCAGTGCCTTGACCGCGTTGCCCACGCGCGGCGGCAGCCCCTGGGACTCCAGCCACTTCGCCAGGTCGGCCGTGACCTGGGAGCCGTCCACGCGTACGTCGGCCGCCTTCGTGATGCGGCCCACGGCGGCCTCCTCGATCGCGGGGTTCGAGGCGAGCGGCTTGACCGTCGAGACGTACCGGTCGGTGTCCAGCACGATGTCGTGCACCCAGACGGTGAGCAGGGAGAGCGGTACCAAGATGCAGGTCAGTGTGATCAGTACCGCCGACACGGCGCTCTTCGCGATCCGCCCGCCACGGGATCCGCCGCCCCGGGCGGTTGTCGGGCGGTCGGTCGGCGCCGCGCCGGGCGGGTCGCCGGGTGACGGGGACGGCTCGCTCATGGCACTCCCGGGGACGGCTGGGCACGGCAGGGCGCGGCGGACAGCCGCGCCCTGCCATTGGACACAGGCCGTCACCGGTCGCGCCTGTTCAGCTGGGCCCTACAGGTGACGTCGCCTCAGCCGCCTGAGCCGTTCCGGCCGCCCCGGGTTCGGACCTCAGGCCGAGGCGACCGCGCGCAGCGGGCTCAGCGCCGCCGCCCGGCGGGCGGGTACGACCGCCGCGGCCGCGCCGATCACCAGGGACAGCAGGCACACCGCGAGCAGCGTCCCCCACGGCGGCACGAAGGAGTACTGCGCCATCGCGCCGTTCGCCAGCGAGCCGACCGCCCAGGCGCTGAACACCCCGCCCACCAGCCCCAGCAGAGTGCCGAAGGCGGCGACGATCACGGCCTCCAGCCGGATCATCCGCCGTACGCCGGCGCGGTCCATGCCGATGGCGCGCAGCACGCCGATCTCCCGGGTCCGCTCCGAGACCGACATGGCCAGGGTGTTGACGATACCGAGCGCGCTGATCACGACGCCGATCGCGAGCAGCCCGTACATCAGGGTCAGCAGCTCGCCAACGCTGCCCGCGGCCTCGTGGACGAGGGCCGCCCGGTCCTGGACCTTCAGCAGCGGGTTGGCGCCCACCGCGGTGCGCAGCCGCTCGGCCACGGCGTCGGAGGCGGCGCCGTCGTCCGTGCGGACGAGGATCCGCTGGACGGAGTCGGGCAGGAAGCCGCTGCGCCGTACCTCGCCGAGGTCGCCGAGCGCGTCGCCGGCGGCGGGGTTGTCCCGGTAGACGCCGACGACCGTGTAGGGGCGTGGCTCGTGGCCGCGTCCGATGCGTGCCTCGATCCGGTCGCCCGCGGCCAGGCCCTGCTCCCGGGCGAGCGTGGCGGACACGGCGATCCGGCCCGGCCCGAGGTCGTCGGCGGAGCCGCCGGTGAAGTCGAGCCTCATGACGGCGTCCACGGCCGCCGGGTCCACTCCGGCGATCTGCCGGACTCCGCCGCCGATGAACACCGGCACGTCGGCGACCGCCGCCGCGGTGCGCACTCCGGCCGTGGCGGCGACCCGCTCGACGGCGGCCGGGTCGATGCCGGTGGTGGGGGTGCGGGTGCCGATCACGTAGTCGGCGCCGAGTCCCCCAGCGGCCTGGCGGTCCAGGGCCTGTGCGGTGGAGTTCCCGACGACGGCCAGCCCGGCCACCAGCGCCGTACTGATCATCAGGGCGGAGGCGGTGGCGGCGGTGCGCCGCGGGTCGCGCAGCGCGTTCTCCCGGGCGAGGTGGCCGACGGGCCCGAAGCGGCCGGTCGGCCGGCCCGCCAGCCGGATCACGGGTGCGGCGAGCAGCGGCGCCAGCACGATCAGGGCGACGAGGAGGATGCCGGAGGCGAGCATCGCGTCCTGGAGGTTCTGCTCCGAGGCGTCCTCCACCCCGCTCAGGGACACCAGCAGTCCCACGCCGAGGACGAGCAGGACCAGGCCCGCGGCGGCGCGGATCCGCGAGCGCGTGGCGGAGGGCGGCTGCTGCGCCGAGCGCATCGCCTCGACCGGCGCGACCCTCGCCGCCCTGCGGGACGGCAGCCACGCGGCGAGCACCGTGACGCCCACGCCAACGCCGAGCGCGGCCACGACGGGCCGCGGGCCGATCACCAGCGGCCCGTCGGGCAGGGCGTCCTGCGCCGTGCCGAGCAGGCCGGGCAGCACGGCGGCGACGCCGAGCCCGAGCAGGAAGCCCGCGGCGGAGGCGACGAGGCCGAGCAGGGCGGCCTCGGCGAGCACGGAGCCGGCCACCTGGCGGCGCGAGGCGCCGATCGCCCGCAGCAGCGCGATCTCGCGGGTGCGCCGCGTCACGAGCATCGTGAAGGTGTTGACGATGAGGAAGGAGCCGATGAACAGCGAGACCCCGGCGAAGACCAGCGGCAGCTTGGCGTGACCACGCGTCAGGGTGTCGACGTAGAGCGCTTGTTGGGCCGCCTGGGCGGCGCCGGTGGTGGCCTCGGCCCGCCCGGCGGGGAGCACGGAGGCCACCCGGCCGGCGAGTTCGGCCTGGCCGGTGCCGGGCGCGGCGGTCAGGTCGATCCCGGTGTACCGGCCCGGAGAGGCGAACAGCTGCTGGGCGGTGGCCCTGTCGAACAGGGCGAGGGTGCCGCCCGCGGTCACCCGGGTGTCCTTCGTGGCGACGGTGCCCACGAGCCGCTTGGTCATGACCGGGCCGTCGGTGGCCAGCGTGACCGTGTCCCCGAGGCGGTATCGGCCGGCTGCGGCGGTGCCCGCGTCCACGGCGATCTCGTCGCCGCTCCGCGGGGCCCGGCCCTCGACCAGCGGATACCGCCCGTCCTCGCCGTTCCCGTCCGGTACGTGGGCGGCGCCGAGGTTCGCCCTGGCCCGGCCGGCCCGGAGCGGGGTGCCGTCGGCGGCGGACAGGGTGGCCGAGCCGTCGGCGGTGGGCCGCACGGCGGCGACACCGGGCACGGCGGCCAGCTTGCGCACGAGCGCGTCGTCCAGGACGTTCGTGCGCTCTTCGCCGGGGGGCGCGTCCGGGGGGTCCTTCGGGGTCACGGTGACCGCGACACCGGCGAAGCCCTTCGACGCGGCGGCGCGGTGGGCGGCGGCGGAGGAGTCGGCGAAGACGAGGGTGCCGGAGACGAACGCGACACCGAGACAGACCGCCAGGACGGTCATGGCCAGACGGGCCTTGTGCGCGAGGAGGTTGCGCAGGGCTGTTCGCAGCATGGGGAAGGCTTTCGGGGAGGAAGAGGAGAAGGACGGGGTGTCAGCTCTCGAAGCCGAGCATCCGGTCGAGTACGGCCGCGGCGGACGGCTCGTGCAGTTCGTCGACGACGTGGCCGTCGGCCAGGAACAGGACCCGGTCCGCGTACGAGGCGGCCGCCGGGTCGTGGGTGACCATCACCACCGTCTGTCCCAACTCCCGTACGCAGTCGCGCAGGAAGCCGAGGATCTCGGCGCCCGAGCGCGAGTCGAGGTTCCCCGTCGGCTCGTCGGCGAAGACGATCTCGGGCCGGGAGACCAGCGCCCGCGCCACCGCCACCCGCTGCTGCTGCCCGCCGGACAGCTCGGCCGGGCGGTGGCCCAGCCGGTCCGTCAGGCCGACCGTGGCGACGACGGCCTCCAGCCAGGCGGCGTCCGGCCGGCGTCCGGCGAGCCGCAGCGGCAGCGTGATGTTCTCCAGCGCGGTCAGGGTGGGCATCAGGTTGAAGCCCTGGAACACGAAGCCGACCCTGTCCCGGCGCAGCGCGGTCAGCTGCTTCTCGGACAGCGAGGACAGCTCGGTGCCGCCGATGCGCGCGGAGCCGGAGGTCACCGTGTCCAGTCCGGCCAGGCAGTGCATGAGCGTGGACTTGCCGGAGCCCGAGGGGCCCATGACGGCGGTGAACCGGCCCCGGGCGAAGTCGACCGTGACCGCGTCCAGCGCGGTCACCCGGGTCTCCCCCTTGCCGTACACCTTGGTCAGACCGGTGGCGCGGGCGGCCGGCCGGGGGTGGGGAGAGGGCTGCGACATGTGGGGACTCCGCCTCGGGTGCGAGATGCGTCGGTCCTCACCCGAAGGGGTGGCCGGACCGGGGGACGCGTTCCATGCTCACTGCCCTGACCTGCGCAGACATCGTGCTGGAGGCTGGAGTCGGGCTCTGTCCGAGGGAGGGCGCCGGGCCCGCCGCCTCTGTCTTGGGGCACAGCCGCGGCCGCGCCGCCTCTGCCTTCGGGCACAGGCCGGCGGCCGTCCGGCGTCAGGAGGCCAGGCCGGTCCGGTGGGCGAGGAGGGCCGCCTGCACCCGGCTCGCCGAGCCGGTCTTCTCCAGGATCGCGCCCACGTGCGTCTTCACCGTGCCGATCCCGATGCCGAGCCGTCCGGCGATGTCCTGGTTCGACAGCCCCTCTCCCAGCATCGCGAGGACCTCGCGCTCCCGTACGGTGAGCCGCGCGATGCGCTCGTCCGTGGGCGCGGGGCCGCAGTCGTCCCGGTCGCCGCCGCGCAGCATCCGGGCGATCACCGACCCGGTCACGCCGGGGGAGAGCACGGCGTCGCCGGCGGCCGCCGCCCGTACCGCGCCGATCAGTTCCTGCGGACCCTCGTCCTTCAGGAGGAAGCCCGTGGCGCCCTCCCGCAGCGCCCGGATGACGTTGTCCTCGTCGCCGAAGGTCGTCAGCATCACCACGCGCGGCGCCGGATCGAGGGCGAGCAGTGGCGCGATCGCGGCCAGGCCGTCGCAGACCGGCATCCGGATGTCCACCAGTGCCACGTCGGGCCGGTGGGCGGCCGCCAGCTCGACGGCCTGCCGTCCGTCGGTGGCCTCGGCGACGACGTCGATGTCGCCGGCGTGGCGCAGGATCAGGCGGACTCCGTGCCGGATCATCGTCTCGTCGTCGGCGAGCAGGACACGGATGGGCCGGGCGGGTGCGGTCACGGGGTCTCCCAGGGCGTGGCGTCCCGGACCGACGGGACGTCGAACCGGTCGATGGCGATCAGCCGCTGGGCGGCGTCGAAGCAGTAGCGGGCGATGAGCAGGCCGCCGGGGTGCCTCTCGGTGGCGCCGTTGAACGGGTAGACGCAGCCGGTGGTACCGGCCGGGCGCGGCGGCTCGTGGCCGGTGGCCGCGGCCCGCACCGCGGCGTTGTCCAGCACGCCGTACCCCGCCACCTCCGCGTACGTCATGCCGATGCGCGGCAGCGGGGGCGGCCCGGAGCGGCCGGACGGCTGGGCGGCGTACACGAAGGCGATCCCGATGACCATGAGCGCGGACAGCGCCGCCAGCCCGAAGCCGAGCGTCAGCACCTCGGCGGTCCGCCGCCCGTCCGGGCCCGGGCCGGCGGGCTCCGGGGCGGTCGGGTCCGTTCCGATCGCCCCCTGGCCGGCCGCCGTGAGCGTCCCCGGCCCGTCGTCGGCGCGCCGGGCGGCAGGGCCGCCGCCGGGCCCGGCCGGCTCGGCGGGCACGGCCGCGGCCACCCGGAACCCGCCCGACGGCAGGGCGGCGGCCTCGAACGTCCCGCCGAGCAGCTCCACGCGCTCGCGCAGTCCGGTCAGGCCGCGCCCGGTGCCCGGTTCCTCCACGGGCGCCGGCGGCCCGGGCCGCGCCCCGTTGCGTACGGTGACCCGTACCCGGGCTCCGTCGGCCGCGGCGGTGGCCGCCTCGTCGGTGGCCGCCACGGCGGTGTCGTGTTCGACCGTCACGGTGACGTGCGCGTCGGCCGCGTACCGGTGCACGTTGGTGAGCGCCTCCCGTACGACGCGGTGCACCGCCCGGCGGACCGGGGCGGGACGCGCGTCGAGGTCCGGTCCCGTCCAGTCGAGCCGTACCGCGATCCCCCCGTCGCGGGACTGTGCGACCAGCGCCTCGATGTCTGCGCGGGTGCCGGTCGCGTGGGTGAGGGCGTCGGGCCCGGTGTCACGGGCGAGCGGCCCGAGTACGCCGAGGACCTGGCGCAGCTCGCGCATGGCGTCGCGGGTGGTGCGCCGCACCAGGACGGCCTCCTCGCGCAGCTGCGGAGCCGCCCCCTCCAGGGCCAGTTCCAGCCCGCCGGCGTGCAGTGACACCAGGCTGAGCCGGTGGCCCACCAGGTCGTGCATCTCGGCGGCGATGCGGGACCGCTCGTGGATGCGGGCCTCGCTGTCGGCCAGCCGGCGGGCCCGCTCGGCCGCGTCACCGCGCTCGCGCAGTGCCCGCAGCAGGCGGCCCTGCTGGCCCTGCGCCGTGCCGACCAGGCCGGGGACGATCACGGCGGCCGGCGCGAGGACCAGACCGACGGCAAGTCCGTACGCCGCCGACCCGGGCCCGAGCCGCGGGCCGGTCACCGTCGCGCAGACCACGAGGAGGGCCCCGGCGGCGGCGAGCAGCCGGGCGCGCGGACGCGGCCGGGCCATCCGGCGGGCCACGGAGTAGGCGGCCGCCGCCGTGACCGGCCCGACGGCCGGCACCGGGCCGGTCAGCGCTGCGAGCACCAGGAGCACGGGCCCGGGCCACCGCCGGCGCAGCGCGAAGAGCCCGGCGGCCGCGGCGAGGACGACGAGCTGGAAGGGCGGGTGCGGCAGGTACCCGAGGTGGCCGACGGCCGCGTACACGCCCAGGCCGGCGAGGCCGACGCCGAGCGTCTGCGCGACCGGGCGGAGGCGGGCGGGACGACGCGAAGAGCTGATGGGCACCACGCTGACCAGTATCGACGCCCCACTGCGCGCCGGCATGGGCCCTGCGGCCGATCTCCTCCTCTGCCCAAAGGCAGAGGGGGAAGGGGGCGCTGGATCAGAAGGGAACGGAATCGGCCGGCCCGACGATCCCGAACAGCGCGCCTTCGGGATCGCGCAGGGTGACCTCGTGCGGGCCCGGACCGGAGTCCGCCACGGAGACGGTGCTGCCGCCCAGATCGGTCGCGGCCTTCACCGCGGTTTCCAGGTCGGGGACCCGGAAGTGGACCTGCCAGCGCGGCCGCAGGGCCGGGTCGGGGGCCTGCGCGAGCGTCCCGCCGTGCAGGCGGGCCACCGTACGGCCCGCGTGGCGCAGCAGGATGCGGTTGTCCTCCTCCACGTACGCGACCTCGCAGCAGCCCGCCTGGGAACAGGCCCATTCCAGGACCTCGCCGTAGAAGATGGCGGCGTCGAAGGCGTTCCTGGTGCGCAGTTCGAGCCAGGCCGGCGCGGCCTCGCCGCCCATACCCCAGTCGGGGATGGCGTCGCCCTGCCAGATCCCGAAGACCGCCCCGTCGAGGTCGGAGGCGAGCGCCGCCCGTCCGGTACCGAAGGCGAGGGGGCCGACGGCGACGGTCCCGCTGCGCTCCAGGATGCGTGCGGCCGTGACGTCGGCGTCGTCCACGGCGAAGTACGGGGTCCAGGCGACCGGGACCGTGACGCCGGTGGGCACGGAGCCGAGGCCGGCCACCGGGATCCCGTCGCTGAAGCCGACGGCGAACCCCTCGCCGAGGCGGTCGTTCCCGAACCGCCAGCCGAGGACCGCGCTGTAGAAGGCCTGCGCCGCGCCGACGTCGCGCGCCATGAGGCTGACCCAGCAGGGTGCGCCGAATGTTTCGTGACTCGATGTCGACACGCCTGTCATCCCCATCCGCCGGTGCGGCCCCGGATGCCCCTCCCACGGTACTCGTGGGAGCTCCCGGGAAACGTCGGCCACATCCTCGTGGCGCCGCCGCCCGCGCCCACGCCGACACGGCGACCGGCACCCCGCCCGGCGGAACGTATCGGCGGCGGCGTGCGCGGTCGCGCCGCGCGCTCGCCGCGCTCTTGCCCCGCGGGGTCAGGCCGCTGCCTGCGCGCGGGCGCGGCTCCGGGTCTCCTGGCGTGCGAGACGGCGGCGCCGGGTCGGCATGCCCAGGGTCGGGTTGGCCACGCCCCAGGCGGCTCCCTTGCAGATCAGCTCCTTGTAGAAGGCGGCCACGCGACCGGTCAGGGCCTTGTCGACCGCGCGGTCGTCGGCGGTGACGAACTGGATCAGGCCTTCCTTGCGGCCGAGGGAGATGCACTGCTGGACGTAGCGGATGGGGACCTGGGGGACCTTGGTGCCGGTGAGCCGCGCGGCGATGGCGTCGGCGGCCTGCCAGGCCATGGGGACGCCGGAGGCGCAGGACATGCGCAGCGGCTTGTCGGCGGGGCCGACCGCCATCGCCGCGTCGCCCACGGCGTACACGTCCGGGTGGGAGACCGAGCGCATCGTGGCGTCGACGACGATGCGGCCGCGGTCGGTGACGTCGAGGGCGGTGGCCAGGGCGACGGGGTGGACGGCGAATCCGGTGGTCCAGACGGTGACGTCGGCGGGGAGGGTCCGCCCGTCGGCGGTCGTGACGCGGTCGGCCGCCACGGCGTCGACCGCCGCGTGTTCGTGGACCGTGATGCCGAGTCCGTCCACCGTCCTGCGCAGGTGGGCGCGGCCCTTCTCCGAGAGCCAGTCGCCGAGGCCTCCGTGGGCGGCCAGGGAGACGTCGAGGTCCGGGCGGGCCTCGGCGATCTCGGTCGCGGCCTCCAGCCCGGTCAGGCCGCCGCCGACCACGACCACGGGCCGGCCGCCGGCCAGGGCGGCGAGGCGGTCGCGCAGGCGGAGGGCGCCGGGGCGGCTGGAGATCTCGTGGGCGTGCTCGGCCGCGCCGGGGACGCCACCGTCGTTCCAGCCGCTGCCGAGGGCGTAGACCAGGGTGTCGTACTCCAGTTCCTGCGGCTCGGTGACGTCCGCGGCGGTGACCGACACCGTCTTGCGGTCCACGTCCACGGCGGTGACCTTCGCGAGCTTCAGGTCCACCCCCGTGCCCGCGAACATCCCGGCGAACGGCCGGGGCCTGAGGTCCTGGCCGGCCGCGAGCTGGTGCAGCCGGACGCGCTCGACGAAGTCGGGCTCGGGGTTGACGAGGGTGATGGTGACGTCCTCGCGGTGCAGTCGCTTGGCGAGACGGCCGGCTGCGACGGCACCGGTGTAGCCGGCTCCGAGGACGACGATGCGGTGCTGCATGTCCGTGCTCCTGTCTGGGCGGGTCCGCCGTTGTCCGGCGTGGTGTCGCCCCTTGAACCGGGCAGCCCCGCATTTCCTGACAGGATCGGGATGTGACCTGCGTCACGCCGTGTCAGAGGGTGTGGAGCGGCCCCTCCCCGTGGTCCGACGCGGCCCACCGCCGCGTCGCGCGGACGAGCTTGTCGGGGTTGACCTGGCTGCGGACCGCCACGATGCCGTCGGCGGTGACGTCCAGGCAGGTGATCCCGACGAGCCGGCCGTCGACGACCGCGACGACGGCGGGCCCGCCGTTGGCGGTCGTCGCGTAGATCTCGGGCGTGCCGCCGACGATGGCCCGCTTGGCCTTGCCGGGCTTGAACAGGCCGCGCAGGAACGTGGCGACCGCGAGCGCGCCCTCGAACGCCTTCGCGCGGGCCGGGACCTTGCCGCCGCCGTCGCCGACCGAGACGGCGTCCTGGGTGAGCAGCCGGACGAGGGGTTCGGTACGGCCGCTGGTCGCCGCGGCCAGGAACTCCTCGACGATGCGCCGGGCGGCGGCCGCGTCGATCTCGGTGCGCACCCTGCCGTCCGCGACGTGCTTCTTGGCCCGGTGGTGGATCTGCTGGCTGGCGGCCTCGGTGACGTCCAGGATCTCGGCGATCTCCCGGTGCGGGTAGTCGAAGGCCTCCCGCAGCACGTACACCGCCCGCTCGTTGGGCGACAGGCGCTCCAGCAGGACGAGGACGGCGTACGAGACCGACTCGCGCTGCGCGGCGGTGTCGGCCGGGCCGAGCATGGGGTCGCCGTCGAGCAACGGCTCGGGGAGCCAGCGCCCCACGTACGTCTCGCGCCGCGCGCGGGCCGAAGTCAGCTGGTTGAGGCAGTAGTTGGTGAGGACCTTCGTCAACCAGGCCTCGGGCACCTCGATCCGCCGGACGTCCGCCGCCTGCCAGCGCAGGAACGTCTCCTGCACGGCGTCCTCGGCCTCGCTCGACGAGCCGAGCAGCCGGTAGGCAATGGCCTCCAACCGGGGCCTCGCGGCCTCGAAGCGGTCCACGTCACTCATGAGCAGCGCCATGCCGCGATCCTATGGGGTGTCCCGCCGATCATGCCGGGCCGGCCCGGGGCCGGTCCCGGAGCCATCCCCGTCCACCTGAAGGTGGGTTCATGCCGGAGCCGGCACCGTGGTCGCCGCAAACGCCCCGTCCGGAGGCGCCGTGCTCGCGGAACTCACCGCGTACTCGGATCCGACGCCCAGGGCTCCTGACCGCGCCGTCACCCGCTGTCCGGGTGTGGACATGGGCGAAGGCCCAGGTCGGTGACCTGGGCCTTTTCCTACGCGTCGACCGCGGCGGGGTCGAGGGAGTCGGCGTCCTCCATGAAGGACAGCATCCGGGCGTTGACCACGTCGGGGTGGTCGATCTGCGGGCCGTGTCCGGTCGCGGTGATGATCTCGGCGCGGGCTCCCGGGACGAGGCGCGGTACGCGTTCCAGCTGCCGTTTGGGGTGCACGAGCAGGCTGTGCTTGCCCATGATCACGTAGAGCGGGGTCCGGATCGACCGCAGCGCGTCCTCGGCCAGCGGCAGGGGCGCGGGGCGGCGGATCCGGTACGCGCGGGCGCCGAGCTGGATCCACTTGCGCATCTCGGGGATGGCGAGGACCGGCTGGTCCAGCCACTTGGCGAGCCGGGGGCGCAGGGCCTTCGGGGCGAAGGTGGCGAACAGGCTGATGAAGATCCAGACGAAGAAGCGCAGGCCGACCTTCTCCAGGCCGCCGGGGTCGAGGGCGGTGACCGAGACGAGCCGTCCGGGCCGCCGGTGGGCCTGGTTGAGGACGAGCCAGCCGCCGTAGGAGGAGCCGACGAGGTGCACCCGGTCGAGGCCGAGCGCGTCGAGGGCCTCGTCCATCCACTGGGCCGCCCGCTCGGGCTGCCACATGGGCTCGCGGTGGACGCTGCGGTTCGCGTCGCCGGGGGTGTCGAGGGCGTAGACGGGACGGTCGAGGCTGAGCCCGGGGGTGTTGGGGAACCACATGGCCGAGGAGTAGGCCGCGCCGTGGATCAGGACGATCGGGGTCCGGGACTCGGCGGCGGGGTCCGAGGGCCCGTAGCGGTAGACGTGGGTGGTGCCGAAGCTCGTCTCGACGTCCGTCTCGGAGCGGACGGGCGCCCCCATCGCGTGGAGCACGTCCTCGGCGGCGAAGTAGCGGTCGCGCAGGGTGTCGTTGACGTAGCGGCCGACATCGCGGCGTACGCGGGCGGTGTTCTCGGGCACGGCGGCACCTCCTGGGAAGATCCGTTCTTCGTGGTACGACCGTATCACTAATATGGTACATCGGTATCATCAAAGGGTCGGGGGGCGGATCACGTACCCACCATCGACGGGCGGAGACACGGGAACATGCCGAAGCGTGTGGATCACGAGGAGCGGCGCGCGCAGATCGCCGAGGCGCTCATCCGGGTCGCGGGGCGCCGCGGACTGCACGCCGTCGGCATGCGCGAGGTGGCCGCCGAGGCCGGTGTGTCGCTCCGGCTCGTGCAGTACTACTTCGAGACCAAGGAGAAGCTGCTCTTCTACGGCCTCCGGCACCTGACCGACCGCTTCACCGCGAGGGTCGGCGCCCGCCTGGCCGCCGCCGGCCCGGAGCCGGGCCCGCGCGCCACGGTGGAGGCGCTGCTGCTGGCCTCACTGCCGACCGACGAGGAGAGCCGGACCTTCCACCTGCTGTACAGCTCCTACGCGATCCTGTCGGTGACCGACGGGGCGCTGGCCGCCCAGCCCTTCATCGACAACCCCGACGCCGCGGAGAACGCCCTGGCCGGACTCCTCGAACAGGCACAGGCGGCCGGCCTGGCCGACCCGGAAGCCGACGCGCGCACGGAGGCGATCAGCCTGCTCGCGATGGCGGCGACCCTGGGCACCAGCATCCTCGTCGGCCAGCGGAGCCCGGAGTCGGCGATCGCGGTGCTCCGCCACCACCTGGACCGGATCTTCACGACGGCCACGCGCGCCCCGGCTCGCGTCGGCCGATGACGGGAGTACGGCCGAACACGCGAAGCTGACCCCTCCCGGGTGGCGTGGCGGGGACTGCACTGCACCCGGGACGATTTCGAAGCGGTGCTCCGAGTCGACGCCGAGAGGGGGGGCGGCCCGAGAGCGGGGCACCCGCAGGACGGTCCTGACGCGCGCGAGGCCCGCTCACACGGGCGAGTGAGGCCGAGATGTGCGCTGATCGTGGCGCGAGGGCAAGAGGCCCTTGGGCCGACGGCGCGCGGCATGTCGGACCCGGCCGCCAAGTGGCGCAGCGCGGATTTGCGCTTCTTAAAAATGTCTTACCTATGTCCATATTCTTGCCTGAGTTTCCCCCTGAGCCCGTTCGCTTCCGGTCGCCGCGCACGTGGGCCGGCTGCACCAGGAACGCGACATGAGGCTTTCCGCTCTCGATTCCTGGAGAACCGTATGCGCGTTGCCGTCACCGGTGGCGGTGGATTCCTCGGGTCGCATCTCTGTGAGGCCCTGCTGAGGCGTGGGGACTCCGTAGTGTGTCTGGACAACTTCTCGACAGGCGAGCCCGGGAACATCGCACACCTGCTCCCCGATCCGGCCTTCGAATTCATTCGTGCAGATGTCAGCGTCTCCGCAGAGGTCCCCGGCCGCGTCGACGCCGTCGCCCACCTGGCGAGCCCGGCGTCGCCTCCCGACTACCTGCGCCAGCCGCTGGAAACGCTGGCAGTCGGCAGCAGGGGGACGGAGAACGCCCTCCGGCTGGCGCTGCGCCACCATGCCCGGTTCATCCTCGCGTCGACGAGCGAGGTCTACGGGGACCCGCTGGTCCACCCGCAGGACGAGGACTACTGGGGCAACGTCAATTCCGTCGGACCTCGCAGCGTGTACGACGAGGCGAAACGATTTGCCGAAGCGATCTCGGTCGCGTACCGCCGCACCCACGGAATGAATGTCGGTATCGCGCGGATCTTCAACACCTACGGTCCGCGCATGCGCCCGCACGACGGACGGGTGGTCTCCAGCTTCATCACCCAGGCCCTCACCGGCGAGCCCCTGACCATTTACGGCGACGGAAAGCAGACCAGGAGCTTCTGCTACGTCGACGATCTCGTCCGCGGTCTCATCGCCCTGCTCGACTCCTCCGAGGCCGGACCCTTCAACCTCGGGAATCCGGTCGAGCGAACGGTCACCGAGCTCGCCGAAATGGTGCTGGAACTCACCGGCTCGCTGTCGGAGATCCAGTACCACCCGCTCCCCGTCGACGACCCGACCCGCAGGCGCCCGGTCATCACCCGGGCGCGCGACGCACTCGGCTGGTCGCCCGAGGTGGACATCGAGGAGGGGCTGCGCAGGACCAGCGCCTGGTTCGCCTCCCGTCCCGCCGACCTCTCGGCCGGGGCCGCCGCGATCCGCGGCGGCCAGGAGGACGGGATGCCGCCCCCGAGGAAGTACGTCGGCGCCGTGTCCGTCACGGCGGAATCCGTCCCCGCGCAGGCCTGAACGACCCGGATCCTCCCCCTCCGGCGGGGAGCGGCGTGACCGCACGCCCTCCCCGCGGTCCCTTCCCGACAAGGCGGCCGTGAGGCTCTCGCGGCGCCACACCGAGATCATCCCGGAGCGCGCTCACATGACCCCGACCCAGCCAGGGCTCGTACGCGATGCCGCGACCGACGGGCGCATCCCCGGCCCGTCCGGAGAGCAGGCCACACTCAAGGACCAGATCCGCGAGCTCTCCCGGGGTCGGGTCGCCGAGATTCCTCCCGACGGGCCCGTCTTCGCCGAGCCGCGCCGTGCCCTGGAAACCCGCCCCACGAGCTTCGTCCGCCAGTTCGGGACGGCCGACCGGGTCAAGGTGGCGGCGCTCACCCTGGGGTGGGTGGGATGCCTCGTCTGGTTCTGGGTCTGGTGGCTGAGTCCCGAGCACCGGATCGGCTGGGTGGGCCTGGCCGTCAACAGCGCGCTGCTGCTCTACCTGGCGCTGCTGCCCGTGCACTTCCTGGTCGCGGTCGTCCGCCTGCGCCGTTTCGACTCGCAGATCGAAGTCCCGCTGGTGCGTGCGGCGTTCGTCGTCACTCGCGCCCCGTCCGAGCACTGGGACATCGCCCGCACCACGCTGGAGGCGATGCTCCACCAGGACTATCCCCACCCCTACGACGTATGGCTGTGCGACGAGGACCCCGCCGGCGACGTCCTGGACTGGTGCGAAGCGAACGGCGTACGTGTCTCCTGCCGCCGGGACCGACCGGACTACCACCGGCCGACATGGCCCCGCCGCACCCGCTGCAAGGAGGGCAACCTCGCCTTCTTCTACGACCACTGGGGCTACCGGGACTACGACGTCGTCGCCCAGCTGGACTGCGACCACGTGCCGAGCCGCACGTACCTGGCCGAGATGGTGCGTCCGTTCTCCGATCCCGCGATCGGCTACGTGGCTGCCCCGAGCGTGTGCGACGCCAACGCCGAAGTCTCCTGGTCCGCCCGGGGCCGACTGCACCGGGAAGCCGTCTTCCACGGGGCCGTTCAGCTGGGCCACTCGGCTGGCCTCGCACCCCTGTGCATCGGCTCCCACTACGCGGTGCGTACGGAGGCGGTCCGGGACATCGGCGGCATCGGGCCCGAACTCGCCGAGGACTTCTCGACCACGTTCCTGATGAACTCGGCCGGCTGGCAGGGATCGTTCGCCATCGATGCCCATGCGCGCGGCGACGGCCCCGTCACCTTCGCCGCCATGGCCACCCAGGAGTTCCAGTGGTCCCGCAGCCTCGCGGTGATGCTCTTCGGGATGCTGCCGCGCCACCTGGGCCGTATGCGGGGCTGGCTGCGCCTGCGGTTCGCCTTCGCCCTCTCCTACTACCCGTTGCTCGCCGCGACCACGACGATGGGGCTGGCGCTGCCTCCGGTGGCGGCCGTCACCGGTCTGCCGTGGATCAACGTGAACTACTTCTCGTTCCTCGGCCACTTCTGGGCGATGTCCGTATGGCTGATCCTCCTGACCGCGCTCGTGCGCCGACGCGGACTGCTCCGCCCGGCCAAGGCCCCGGTCCTGAGCTGGGAGAGCTGGCTCTTCGGGCTCGCCCGCTGGCCCTTCGTCGCCTGGGGGGTGGGCGCGGCCCTGGTGCAGAAGCTGCGCCCCCGGCCGGTGGTCTTCAAGGTGACCCCCAAGTCGACCGACGGGCTCGAGCCCCTGCCTCTGCGGCTCGTGGCGCCCTACCTGATCATCACCACCGCCCTGTCCTGCGCGGCCGTGACCGGCGAGCTCACCGGTCCCGCCGCGGGATATGTCTTCCTGTGCATCCTCGGCTCGCTCTCGTACGCGCTGGTCACCCTCACCGTCGCCGGGCTGCACGTCGTGGAGATGGCCCGGGCCGCGGGAGTGCCGAAGCACAAGGCCGTGGTGACGGCCCGCCTGCCGCTGCTGGCCGGAGCGCTGACGCTGCTGCCGCTCGCCCTGGCCATCGGCCTGTTCCCGGTCTACGCGGCAGGCATCTTCGGCTGGTGACACCGGCGCACCGGCTCTCCACCCCCACTTCACCCCCCCAGACGATCACGGAGAAGGGATCCCACTCGCATGCCCACGACGGTCCTGGTCACCGGCGGTGCCGGCTTCATCGGCAGCCACACCTGCGTCGAACTGCTCCAGCACGGCTACGAGGTGGTCGTCGTCGACGACCATTCGAACAGCTCACCGGAGTCCCTGGAGCGCGTCGCGAAGATCGCGGGACGCCCGATCGCCGCCGTTCACCGGGCCGATCTGCGGGACCGGCGCGCGCTGGACGCCCTATTCGCCTCGCACCCGATCGACGCGGTGATCCACTTCGCCGCGAAGAAGGCGGTGGGCGAGTCCGTGGAGATCCCGATCGCCTACTACGACATCAACGTCGGGGGTACGACCGCCCTGCTGTCGGTCATGCACGCGCACGGAGTGCACCGGCTGGTGTTCTCCTCGTCCTGCTCGATCTACGGGGACGCCACCAAGGTGCCCCTCACGGAAGGGGATCCGGCGGCCCCGACCAATCCGTACGCCTCGACGAAGTGGCTCTGCGAGCAAGTGCTGGCCGACACCTGCCGCCGCCTGCCCGAACTCAGCGTGCTGGCCCTGCGGTACTTCAACCCCGTCGGCGCCCACCCGTCCGGACTGCTGGGCGAAGACCCCCGCGGAGTGCCCAACAACATCATGCCGTACCTGGCACAGGTCGCCGTCGGCCGCCGCGAACGGCTCAGCGTCTTCGGCGACGACTATCCCACCCCCGACGGGACCGGCATCCGTGACTACATCCACGTCATGGACGTGGCCGAGGGCCACCGGCGCGCCCTCGAACACCTCGGGGACGAGAACGGAATGCGCGTCTTCAACCTCGGTACCGGGGTGGGGTCCTCCGTCCTCGACCTCGTCGCCGCCTTCGAGAGGGCCTGCGGCAGGCCGATCCCCTACGAGGTGACCGGGCGCCGCCCGGGCGACGTGACCGAGCTCGTCGCCGATCCCACCGCGGTGGCAGAGGCATGGGGCTGGGCCGCGACCCGGGACCTCGCCACGATGTGCCGCGACGCGTGGCGCTTCCAGGAGCTCAACCCCTCCGGCTACACGGGCTGACGCGTCCGCGGCCGCCTCATCTCACCTCCCATTCACTGCAGTTCGTCTGACAGGAGATGCGCATGCGCCTGACCGTCATCGGTACGGGATACCTCGGAGCCGTGCACGCGGCGTGCATGGCGGACATCGGACACGAGGTCCTCGGCGTCGACGTCGATGCCGAAAAGATCAGAGCCCTCACCGAGGGCAGGCCCCCCTTCTTCGAGCCGGGACTCGACGAGGTGCTGACCCGAGCCCTCGACTCCGGGCGCCTGCGCTTCTCCACCTCCCTCAGCGAGGCGGCGGCCTTCGGTGAGGTCCACTTCGTCTGCGTCGGCACCCCGCAGCAGGCCGGCTCGGATGCCGCCGACCTGCGCCACGTAGACGCCGTCATCGACGGGCTGGTCCCCCACCTGAGCAGCCCTTGCCTGATCGTGGGCAAGTCCACCGTGCCGGTGGGCACCACACCCCGCATCGCGGCCCGGCTGAGGGGGCTCGCCCCCGAGGGCGTCGACGTGGAGGTCGCCTGGAACCCGGAGTTCCTGCGCGAGGGGTTCGCGGTCGAGGACACGCTGCGGCCCGACCGGCTCGTGGCGGGCGTCACCTCACCGCGCGCGGACGGGATCCTGCGCGAGGTGTACGCCCCCATGCTCGACGCCGGCATCCCGTACATCAGCACCGACCCCGCCACCGCAGAGCTGGTCAAGGTCGCGGCGAACTCCTTCCTCGCGACCAAGATCTCGTTCATCAACGCGATGGCGGAGGTCTGCGACGCGGCCGGTGCCGATGTGAGCACCCTCGCCGACGCGCTCGGACACGACACCCGCATCGGGCGCCGCTTCCTCAACGCCGGCCTCGGGTTCGGCGGCGGCTGCCTGCCCAAGGACATCCGGGCGTTCACCGCGCGGGCCCGGGAACTCGGCGTCGGGGAGGCGGTGAGCTTCCTGCGCCAGGTCGACGACATCAACCTGCGCCAGCGGCTGCGGACCGTCGCCATCGCCCGCGACCTGGTGGGCGGTGCGTTCTCCGGACACCGCATCGCGGTCCTGGGCGCCACCTTCAAGCCGAACAGCGACGACGTCCGTGATTCGCCGGCGCTCGCCGTCGCGGCGGCCGTCCACCGCGAGGGCGGTGAGGTACGGGTCCACGACCCCGAGGGCATCTACAACGCCCACCTGGCCCACCCCGAGCTGCGCTACGAGGACGACGTGCTGACCGCGTGCCGGGGGGCCGATGTCGTGCTGCACCTGACCGAGTGGAGCCAGTACCGGGAGGCCGACCCGGTGAAGCTGGCACGCGTGGTGTGCGCACCGCGCCTGGTCGATGCCCGCAACAACCTCGACGCGGGTCTGTGGCGCTCCGCCGGCTGGACCGTCCGGACACTGGGCCGGCCCGGCCCCGCCACCGTGCCCGCACCCCAGCGGGGCGGCGGCGCCCTGGGTCACTCCTCGGCGCGTGGCTGCGCGGCACCTGCGGAGGGCGCTGTGCTCAGTCGTGCCCCGAAGTAGTCGACCTGGCCCGGGTTGACGCCGACCGACTGCAGCGTGACGGCGCCGTCCAGCTGGTCGGCGCACTGGGAGACGAGAGGGGTGGCCCCGGCCGCATCGGTGACCGGGGCCACCGCGCCCGCGAGGCACGGGTCGGCGGTGCTGCCCGTCAGGACGGTACCGAGCAGTTCCTGTCCGGCCCGCTTCCGCCAGGCATCCAGGTCGGAGTACCGGGTCTTGCCCCACTGCACCTTCCAGTCGCCGGTGCTGAAGTAGTCGTTGCCCTGCAGACGAACCAGGCCCTGGGTGTAGTTGGTGTCCGAATCCACTACGGGAGCACCGTTGGTGACGAAGATGTTGTTGCGGACGGCTACTTCGCTCATTCCGTTCCGCAGTCGCAGGGCCGGAGGCCGGTCGGCGCCGCTCGACCGCAGGATCACGGTGTTGTGGTAGATCTCCAGATTCCGCAGGAGGTCGCCGAAGGCCACGATGCCGCCGTACCAGGACAGCTTCCTGGCGTCGTCCCAGCTGTAGTTGAACCGCACGACGTTGTCCTTGTGTGCGTTGCTCGGCTCGCCTGAATACACCAGGAAGCCCGCGCCGTCGTTGCCGTAGGACAGGTTGTACTGGAGCACCGAGGACGAGACGTTGTTGTCCAGACCGAAACCCCCGCCGTCGACGCGGGACCCGGTGCGGTTGCGGTAGGCCTTGTTGTTCTGGATGATCACGCGGGTCGAGTCGTACGTCCAGATTCCCTCGGGCCCCTCCTTGGCCCGGGCCGAGGACTTCGCACCGTTGTCGTACGAGAGCGACTGCTGAACGGTGGAGCCCCGAACGCTGCCGAGGACGATGCCGCTGCCCGTGTTGCGGTCGTCCGCCGTCGGGTCTCCGGGATTGCCGTACGCCTTGACCCGCGTGATCGTGAGCTTCTCGTGCGCGTAGCGGGGATCCTTGGCCTTGAACTGCGGCCCGTAGGTGACCAGTCCGGCGTCCTGATTGTGGTGCACTGCCGAGTCGCTGATCCGGATGTCGCCGAACCCCGAGGACTTGGGGCCCGCGCCGAGGCGGATTCCGTTCTGGAACCGGGACACGTCGACGCCGGTGATCCGCACGTGGTTCAGGCGCTTTCCGCCGGGGAGGTCGTTGAAGAAGCTGATGCCGTCCGCGCTGCCCTGAGCCTTGGCGTCGCCGACGATCGCCAGATTGCGGATCTCCACGCCGGCGGTGTTGTAGACGGCGATGCCGGCCGAGCCGCGCGGCGCGATGGTGGCCCGGCCAGTGCCGTACGAATCGATCACGACGGGTTTCGGCGCGCTGCCCGCGTCACCCGCGCCGATGGTCAGCCCACCTGGGAAGCGCGCGCCGCCTTTGAGCCGGAGACGGTCTCCCGGCCGGAACGGCACCTGGTCGGCCCTGCCGAGGGTGCGCCAGGCGGTCGCCTCGGACAGCCCGTCGCGATCGTCATCGCCGTCCGGGCTCACGTAGAAGGTGAGGGGCCCCTCGGCGGGAGGCCGCGGCGGCGTGTAGGGCTTGAGCACACCGCATCCGGAGAGAAGGGTGATCGCGCCCACGGTCACACCCGCGACGAACTTCGCCCCAGCACGACGACCCCACCCGACGGTCCGACGGTCGCGCATCATCCCGGTGTCCCCATTCCGTCGGCTCTCGCAGCTCGCGTAACAAGGTGCCAGAAGCCGCAGGTGCGTTACGTCCGTGACATGGCGATAGCTCCCTATCTTTAAACGGAAGCCTGAATAGCCTTGATTATCCGATTTTGCGCACGCCGGGCACCTGTTGCGGAGAGGTCTGGACAACACGCAAGACCCGGGTCGTTGACCTGGACTTTGTCGTGGAGCGGATGACGGGAACCGAACCCGCGCCCATACGGCTCCCCTACCAGTGACCTGGGATTCCGCCATTGTCGGCAACCGATGCCCAGCGGGCTGTGCTGGAGGGCTGGGTGCGTCGTCGCACAACGGCCCAAGCCTAGCTCTGGCTCAGCGGGCGCGGATCGTGCTGGAGGGCGCGGACGGCGCACTCGATCATGGAGGTGTCGCGTCCGCGCCTGGCCGGCGAGACCGTCAGCGACTCCATGAACCCGGTCGACTGCACGACCGGAAGCACGGCGGAATGCGGCAACGGGTTGCGGCCATTTGTGCGGAAGTGGCTCGCGCGCTTGCGGCCAGAAGAGCACAGGGCTCTGAGAAGGTTGACGTGGGCTGGGGAAAGACGGCGACCGCGTACCGCCTTCATTGACCGGGAGAGAATTATGACCATCAAGGACATCGGGCCGGAACCTCAAAGCTTCGACCTTGAGAAGGCGACACTCGACAACACGAACTATCGCGCGGTCGCCTGGTCCGGGAAGTACCTTCAGTTGACCCTCATGTCGATCCCGGTGGGTGAGGACATCGGCTTGGAGGCGCACCCGGAGACCGACCAGTTCCTACGACTCGACGCAGGCCGGGGCCGCGTCCAGATGGGCCGCACGAAGGATCGACTCGACTTCGACCGGGAGGTCGAGGACGGCTGGGCAATCTTCGTGCCCGCCGGCACTTGGCACAACGTCACCAACATCGGTGACGAGAACCTGCAGCTCTACGCCGTCTACGCGCCGGTCCACCACGCGTCGGGCAAGATCCATGCAACAGCCGCCGACGCGGAGCGCGACGAGGACTCAGGCAACGACGAGCCGGCGTACTGGTCGGTCCAGCCTGCCCAGCAGCCATCGGACGAGCACGCCTGACCAGCGAGGGCTTGTCGCGACAGTCGGCCCCGAGGCGAGCCGAAAGCACCAGTGCGACCGCCGCCGTCCACAGGATCGCCCCCCCGCTCGTGGCTCCGGCCGGAGCGGCCCGGGGGAGGTGACGAAAAGGGGTGGTGAGGGTGGCCGTCAGTGACCACTCGGCGTCCAACCTGACGCCCCGTTACGGCACTTATGGCACGCGAATGGCACGCGAGGCTCGATAGGTCTAGACAACAAACAAGCCCCAGGTCGCTGACCTGGGGCTTTGTCGTGGAGCGGATGACGGGAATCGAACCCGCGCTATAAGCTTGGGAAGCTCATGTTCTACCATTAAACTACATCCGCGCAGAGGGTCAGTTTCCTGCATCCCTACCGTTGCACACTCTACCCCATGATCGACCCCCGGCGTATTTGCCGCGGGGTCGCCGTTGTCTGTCGTGTGCACGGGAGCGTGTGGGGACGGGAGTTGGGGCGTACCGTGTCGTGCGGAGCGCGGCGGCTGGAGCGGGTGCGGATCATCCCCTAATGTGGCGATTCGTCGCAGAATGGCTCGTTGGGGAAAGGGACACGATGGAGCACACCGTCGTCCGTTGTGCCGAAGGGCACGTTTTCAGTACCGCCTCCTTCCCGCTGCAGCACCTCGGTGCCGGCCGGATCGGGCCCGGGCGGCTGCTGCGGTGTCCGCGATGCGCGCGCCTGCGGCAGGCCGTGCCCGTCGGCGGTGCGCCCAAGCGCTGAGCGCGGGGTGTGAGACGTACGGCCGGGCGCGCGGGCGTTCCCTCTCGATTGGGGGAGGCCCGCGCGCTCTGCGTATCCTCGGGACGTGCTTCTCTCTGACAAAGACATCCGGGCCGAGCTCGACAGCGGACGGGTTCGCATCGACCCGTTCGACGAGGCGATGGTGCAGCCCTCCAGCATCGATGTGCGTCTCGACCGGTTCTTCCGGGTGTTCGAGAATCACCGCTACGCCCACATCGACCCCGCGGTCGAGCAGCCGGACCTGACGCGGATGGTCGAGCCCGAAGGGGACGAGGCGTTCATCCTGCATCCCGGTGAGTTCGTCCTGGCGTCGACCTACGAGGTCATCTCGCTGCCCGACGACATCGCCTCCCGGCTGGAGGGGAAGTCCAGCCTGGGCCGTCTGGGCCTCGTGACGCACTCGACCGCCGGGTTCATCGACCCCGGCTTCTCGGGCCACGTGACCCTTGAGCTGTCGAACCTGGCCACGCTGCCGATCAAGCTCTGGCCGGGCATGAAGATCGGGCAGCTGTGCATGTTCCGGCTCAGCTCGCCCGCGGAGTTCCCGTACGGCAGCGAACGGTACGGCTCCAGGTACCAGGGGCAGCGCGGGCCGACCGCCTCGCGCTCCTTCCAGAACTTCCACCGCACCCAGGTGAGGCACGAGGCATGAGCGACGCAGTACGCGAGAACCTGACCTACGAGGGCTTCGGCGCCGCCGTGCGCGAGCTGGCGCAGACCATCGCCGACGACGGCTACGAGCCCGACATCATCCTGAGCATCGCCCGCGGCGGCGTGTTCGTCGCCGGCGGCCTGGCCTACGCCCTGGACTGCAAGAACATCCACCTGGTCAACGTGGAGTTCTACACCGGTGTCGGCACCACGCTGGAGATGCCGGTCATGCTGGCGCCCGTGCCCGAGGCGATCGACTTCACGAACAAGAAGGTCCTCATCGCCGACGACGTCGCCGACACCGGCAAGACGCTGAAGCTGGTGCACGACTTCTGCCTGGGCCACGTCGCCGAGGTGCGCTCCGCCGTCATCTACGAGAAGTCCCACTCCCTCGTGAAGTGCGAGTACGTGTGGAAGAAGACCGACGAGTGGATCAACTTCCCGTGGTCGGTCGAGCCGCCCGTCGTCAAGCGTGAGGGCCAGGTCCTCGACGCCTGATCCACCGCTGTCCGACCGGACGTGCGCGAGGGGCCCCCGGCCGTTGCCGGGGGCCCCTCGCGCGTCCGGGTGTCTGCGCACCAGCTAGATGGTGCCCAGCTTGATGATCGACAGCAGGGCGATCAGCTGGATCGCGGAGGCGCCGAGCGCCTTCGGCCAGGGCAGGTCGTGCGACTTGCTGACCAGCGAGGTGAAGAGCGCGCCCGCGGCGACCCAGGTGGCCCAGCCAAGGACCTGGACGATCATGTTGTCGCCGCCGAGGAACACGGCGAAGAGCAGGCGCGGGGCGTCCGTGATGGACATGACCAGCATCGACAGGCCCACGGTGGGCTGCCAGCTGCCGTCGCCGCCCATCTGGCGGGCCAGGGTGTGCGTGACCGCGCCCAGGAGCAGACCGCAGATGACGAAGGCCGCGCCGGCGGACAGCACGATCGGGACGGCCTTCGACAGGGTCGCGTTGATCACGTCCTTGCGGGCGTCGTCGAGGCCGAAGACCGCGAGGAGGCCGTAGAGGAAGGTCACGATCAGCGCCGGACCCCAGACGGGGTAGTCGCGCATCTGCAGGAAGGTCTGCCCCGGCCGCGTCACGATGCCGCGGAGCAGCTCCTTCCACGGCAGCCGCGGCCCGGTGGGCGCCGCCGCGGCAGCGCCGGCGTGGTAGGTCGCGCCCTGGCTGTAGGGGTCCTCGCCGACGGCGAAGACCTGCGTGTGCCCCGGGTTGTCGTTGTTGTAGTTGCCGCCGCCCCCGTGGCCGTGCGGGGGCTGCTGCGCGTGCGGGTGCTGCTGCCCGTACGGGTCGAAGTACTCCGGCTCGCCGTGGCCCCCGGCGTTCGGCTGCGGCCACTGCTGCTGCGGTGGCGGCCCGCCGACGGGAGGGTAGGGCGGCTGGCCGTACGGCGGCGGTTGCTGCTGACCGTACGACTGCTGCTGCTGCGGGGGTTGTTGGGGAGCGCGGTTGTTGTCCCGGCCGCGTCCGATCCTGAATCCAGCCACGTGATCGAACGTACCTGGTCCGGCGGGCTCCGGTGGCCGGGCAGCCGGAACAGGCACCCTTTGCGGCTGACCTGTGACATCCCTTAGGGGATCCCCGGGGGGCTGTCCCCACCTCCGGAGCGCATCGGCCCGGTGTCCGGTTTACGTAGCTGCGTGGCGTTCTGCGGGCCTTCGTTACATTGTCGATGGAATACGCACATATCGGGCCCGTAGCTTCGTCTTCGTCGACTCCACGCAGCACGAACGATCACGAACGATCACGAACGAGCCCGAGGAAGAGTCCCATCATGCGCAGCACCCGCCGAACCACCCTCCGTACCGCCGCCGTCGTCGCCGGCGCGGCCACCGTCCTGGCGCTCCCGGTCGGATCCGCCTTCGCGGACTCCCCGGCCGTGCCCGGGCCGCCCGTCGGGCCGTCGGTGGATTCCCGGGTGGCGCCCGCGCGGGCCTTCGTCACCGCCGTGAAGCTCACGGACGGCTCGATCGCCAAGGTCTACAGGGTCGGCAAGCTCGGCGAGAACCACTTCGAGGCCGACATATACGCCGCCGGCACCAAGCTGGACACCCTGGTCAGCAGGGGCAGCGCGGCGGCGTACGGGCAGAGCAACGGCCTGCACGTGGTCCTCCAGCCGAACGGCACGGTGACGTCGTGGCTGGACGGGGCGCCGAAGCCGCAGCCGAAGCCGGATGTGCGCAAGCACGGGAGGGCGGAGAGCTCGGTGCGGGTCGCCGTGCCGGACGGGCGGATCGCGAAGCTGGCCGACGGCCCGCGCGGCAAGCGAGTGGTGATCTCCATGCCGAACGGCAACGTCCTCGGCGTCATCGACCTGAAGCGTCCGAGCACGCAGAACGACGGCTGGACGTACAAGCTCGTCCACGACGGCAAGCGCGTGAAGTTCTTCGTCATCGACGGCAAGGGCGGCGGGAACAGCTGGGTCTACGACTTCGACGGCCGGCTGATCGAGAAGTACACGGTCGACGCGCCGGTCGCGGCGCGCGGCAGCGGCAGTGGCACGGCGTCGGCGGACGCCGCCGGGCTCGGCTTCGCGGTCCTGCTGGCCCACCCCGCGGCCGACGCCCGGGGCTGACCCCGCAACGCCCTGTGCCCGGCGGCTGCCGGCCCGGGTGCCCACTGGGCCTTCCGGGCCTTGGCCCCCGGCGCCTGCCGCTCCGCCTGGGGCTGCGCGTCGGCGTCGTGGGCCCGGGTGGGCACTCGGCCCCTGGCGCCGCCTCGCCGCCCCCCGTGGGTGGTGTCCGGGGGCGAAGCCGGAATGCCGGAACGGCCGGCCCCCGAGTGGGGACCGGCCGTTGCGGTGTGTGCCCTGTGCCCTGTGCCCTGTGCCTGGCGGCAGCTGGCCCGTCGCCTTCTCCGGGTCCGGCCCCGGCCTCGGGTGCGCACTCGGCCCCGGTCCGCCTCGGCCCCCGGCGGCGCCTCGCTGGAATGCCGCAACGGCCGGTCCCCGAGTGGGGACCGGCCGTTGCGGTGTGTGCGTGCTACCGAGTGCCTGGTGGCTACTTGGCGTCCTCGGCCTTCGCCTTCGGCTCGGCCGGGCCCTCCTTCTGCGCCTCGGGCTTCGCGTCGGCCTCCGGCGCCGCCTCGGCTTCCGCCTTGGCCTCGGGCTGCGCCTCGGCCTCGGCCCCCGGCGCCGCTTCAGCCTTCGCGTCAGCCTCGGTCTCGGCCTGCGGCGCTGCCTCTGCTTCGACCTCAGCCGCCGCCTCGGCCTCCGCCTCGGCCTCCGCCTTGGCCTCAGCCTCCGCCTCAGCCTCAGCCTTCGCCTTTGCCTCGGCTTCCGCCTCCGCCTCCGCCTTCGCTTCCGCTTCGGCCTTCGCCTTTGCCTCGGCTTCGGCCTTGGCCTTGGCCTCCGCTTCGGCCTTGGCCTTCGCCTCCTCGGCGGCCTTCGCCTTGGCCGCCGCTTCGGCCTCCGCCGCCGCGGCAGCCTCGGCTTCCGCCTCCGCCGCCAGGGCGGCCAGTTCCGCCTCCGTCGGGCCCGGGGCCTTGACCGACTCCAGCAGCAGCTGGGCCACGTCCACGACCTGCACGGACTCCTTCGCCTGGCCCTCGTTCTTCTTGCCGTTGACCGAGTCGGTCAGCATGACCAGGCAGAACGGGCAGGCGGTCGAGACGATGTCGGGGTTGAGGGACAGGGCCTCGTCGACGCGCTCGTTGTTGATGCGCTTGCCGATCCGCTCCTCCATCCACATCCGCGCGCCACCGGCGCCGCAGCAGAAGCCCCGCTCCTTGTGGCGGTGCATCTCCTGCTGGCGCAGACCCGGCACGGCCGACATGATCTCGCGCGGCGGCGTGTAGACCTTGTTGTGCCGGCCCAGGTAGCACGGGTCGTGGTACGTGATCAGGCCGTCGACCGGCGTCACCGGCGTCAGCCGGCCCTCGTCGATCAGGTGCTGCAGCAGCTGCGTGTGGTGGATGACCTCGTACTCGCCGCCCAGCTGCGGGTACTCGTTCGCGATGGTGTTGAAGCAGTGCGGGCAGGTCGAGACGATCCGCTTCGCCGACTTCGGCTTCTTGGTCTCCGGGTCGTCGTCGTCCTCGCCGAACGCCATGTTCAGCATGGCCACGTTCTCCTGGCCCAGCTGCTGGAACAGCGGCTCGTTGCCCAGGCGGCGCGGCGAGTCACCGGTGCACTTCTCGTCGCCGCCCATGATCGCGAACTTGACGCCCGCGATGTTCAGCAGCTCCGCGAAGGCCTTCGTGGTCTTCTTGGCCCGGTCCTCCAGCGCGCCGGCGCAGCCGACCCAGTAGAGGTAGTCGAACTCGGAGAGGTCCTCCGCGTCCTTGCCGATGATCGGGACCTCGAAGTCCACCTCCTTCGTCCACTCGACGCGCTGCTTCTTCGCCAGGCCCCAGGGGTTGCCCTTCTTCTCCAGGTTCTTGAGCATCGTGCCCGCCTCGGACGGGAACGCGGACTCGATCATCACCTGGTAGCGGCGCATGTCGACGATGTGGTCGATGTGCTCGATGTCGACCGGGCACTGCTCCACGCACGCACCGCAGGTCGTGCAGGACCACAGCACGTCCGGGTCGATGACGCCGTTCTCCTCGACCGTGCCGATCAGCGGGCGCTCGGCCTCGGCCAGCGCCGCGGCGGGGACACCGGCGAGCTGCTCCGCCGTGGCCTTCTCGTTGCCCTCCATGTCCTTGCCGCCGCCGGCCAGCAGGTACGGGGCCTTGGCGTGCGCGTGGTCGCGCAGCGACATGATGAGGAGCTTCGGGGAGAGCGGCTTGCCCGTGTTCCAGGCGGGGCACTGCGACTGGCAGCGGCCGCACTCGGTGCACGTGGAGAAGTCGAGGATGCCCTTCCAGGAGAACTGCTCGACCTGCGAGACGCCGAAGTTGTCGTCCTCGCCCGGGTCCTCGAAGTCGATCTCCTTGCCACCGCTGGTCATCGGCTGGAGCGCGCCCAGCGCGGTCGCGCCGTCGGCGTTGCGCTTGAACCAGATGTTCGGGAAGCCGAGGAAGCGGTGCCAGGCGACACCCATGTTGGTGTTCAGGGAGACCACGATCATCCAGATCAGCGAGGTGCCGATCTTGATCATCGCGGTGAAGTAGATGGCGTTCTGCAGCGCGCTCGCCGACAGCCCGTCGAAGGCCATGACCAGCGGGTACGAGATGGCGTACGCCGGCTCCCAGCCGTCCACGTGGTGGATCGCGCCCTCAAGGCCGCGCAGGCACAGGATCGCGAGGCCGATGGTGAGGATGATGTACTCGACGAAGTACGCCTGCCAGGCCTTCGAGCCGGCGAAGCGCGACTTGCGGCCGGCCCGGGAGGGCAGGCTCAGCAGACGGATCGCGATCAGGACCAGGATGCCGACGACCGTCATCAGGCCGATGAACTCGATGTAGAGCTCGAACGGCAGGAAGCCGCCCAGGACCGGAAGCGTCCAGTCGGCCTGGAAGAGCTGACCGTAGGCCTGGGCCAGGGTCGGCGGGAGCGTCAGGAAGCCGATCGCGACGAACCAGTGCGCGAAGCCGACGATGCCCCAGCGGTTCATGCGGCTGTGGCCGAGGAACTCCCGCACGAGGGTGAGCGTTCGGGCCTTCGGGTCGTCCGTGCGGCTGCCGGCCGGCACGGGCTGACCGATCTTCACGAAGCGGTAGATCTGCGCCACGGCTCGTGCGAGCAGCGCGACGCCGACCACGGTCAGGACCAGCGACACGATGATCGCGGCGAGTTGCATGGGAGGGCTCCTCGGGCGGCACTTACTAAGCGGTAACTTATGAAGTCAAGGCTTGAGGTTACCCATTCCCGACGCCGCAATGTAGCTGAGCGTGCGGTGATCTGTGTCGCTCAGGCGAGCCTTTGTCGGTAGGCCGCCAGGGGGGTCCGCGCCAGGATCGCCAGGTCCATCCCCAGCCAGTGGTTCTCCACATAATGCCGGTCGAGCAGCGCCATCTCCTCCCAGGGGAGGTCGGAGCGTGCGCTCATCTGCCACAAACCGGTCATTCCGGGGCGTACGAGGAGCCGGTCCGGGCGGTCCGTGCGGGCCTCCGGGCGCGGGCCGACGAGCGACATCTCACCGCGGACCACGTTGAGGAGCTGGGGGAGCACGTCGAGGGCGCAGCGCTCCAGGAGCGCGCCCGTCCGCCCCGCCGCGGCCGTGTGGAAGCGCCAGGTCCGCAGCGGCCGCCCGGCGAGGCCGACGGCGGCCTCCCGTGCGAAGGGGTGCCCACCGGTGGTCGCGTACAGCAGGGCGGTGACGGCCGCGAGCGGCAGGCCGAGCGTGGCGAGCAGGACCACTGCCCCGACGAGGTCGAGCACCCGCTTCGCCGGCGGCGGGGCGGGTACCCGTACCCGTGGCCGGGAGGCGGTCAGTGTGAGGGGCATGCCAGCACGCTGCCGCACGGGTGTCGCGTCCCCGGCGCGCCGCGCGGCGCGGGTCCCTCGTCCGGCCGCCCCGCCCCGGCGGCGCAACAGGGTTGCGCGTAAGTGGCAGCTAAAGGTTGAGTCGACCCGACTCAGTTCTGTTGACGCGGGCGCGGCGGTACGGCATGGTTGAGTCTGTTCCACTCAAGTCAGCTGGAGGAATCGAAATGGCACGTGCGGTCGGCATCGACCTGGGCACCACTAACTCCGTCGTCAGCGTTCTGGAAGGCGGCGAGCCCACCGTCATCACCAACGCCGAGGGCGCCAGGACCACGCCGTCCGTCGTCGCCTTCGCCAAGAACGGCGAGGTCCTCGTCGGCGAGGTGGCCAAGCGCCAGGCGGTCACGAACGTTGACCGGACCATCCGCTCCGTCAAGCGCCACATGGGCACTGACTGGAAGATCAACCTGGATGGCAAGGACTTCAACCCGCAGCAGATGAGCGCCTTCATCCTGCAGAAGCTGAAGCGCGACGCCGAGGCCTACCTGGGCGAGAAGGTCACGGACGCGGTCATCACCGTCCCGGCCTACTTCAACGACTCCGAGCGCCAGGCGACCAAGGAGGCCGGCGAGATCGCGGGCCTGAACGTCCTGCGCATCGTCAACGAGCCGACGGCCGCCGCCCTGGCCTACGGTCTCGACAAGGACGACCAGACCATCCTCGTCTTCGACCTCGGTGGCGGCACCTTCGACGTGTCGCTCCTGGAGATCGGCGACGGCGTCGTCGAGGTCAAGGCCACCAACGGTGACAACCACCTCGGTGGTGACGACTGGGACCAGCGCGTCGTCGACTACCTGGTGAAGCAGTTCGCCAACGGCCACGGCGTCGACCTGTCCAAGGACAAGATGGCGCTCCAGCGTCTGCGCGAGGCCGCCGAGAAGGCGAAGATCGAGCTGTCCTCCTCCACGGAGACCACGATCAACCTGCCGTACATCACGGCGTCCGCCGAGGGCCCGCTGCACCTGGACGAGAAGCTCACGCGCGCCCAGTTCCAGCAGCTGACCGCGGACCTGCTCGACCGCTGCAAGACCCCGTTCCACAACGTCATCAAGGACGCCGGCATCCAGCTGTCCGAGATCGACCACGTGGTCCTGGTCGGCGGCTCCACCCGCATGCCGGCCGTCGCCGAGCTCGTGAAGGAGCTGACCGGCGGTCAGGACGCCAACAAGGGCGTCAACCCGGACGAGGTCGTCGCCATCGGCGCCACCCTCCAGGCCGGTGTCCTCAAGGGTGAGGTCAAGGACGTCCTGCTCCTCGACGTGACCCCGCTGTCCCTCGGCATCGAGACCAAGGGCGGCATCATGACCAAGCTCATCGAGCGCAACACCACGATCCCGACCAAGCGGTCCGAGATCTTCACGACGGCCGAGGACAACCAGCCGTCCGTGCAGATCCAGGTCTACCAGGGCGAGCGCGAGATCGCGGCGTACAACAAGAAGCTCGGCATGTTCGAGCTGACCGGCCTGCCGCCGGCCCCGCGTGGCGTCCCGCAGATCGAGGTCTCCTTCGACATCGACGCGAACGGCATCATGCACGTCACGGCCAAGGACCTCGGCACGGGCAAGGAGCAGAAGATGACCGTCACCGGCGGCTCTTCGCTCGGCAAGGACGAGGTCGACCGCATGCGCCAGGAGGCGGAGCAGTACGCGGACGAGGACCTGCGCCGCAAGGAGGCCGCCGAGTCCCGCAACCAGGGCGAGCAGCTCGTCTACCAGACGGAGAAGTTCGTCAAGGACAACGAGGACAAGGTCCCGGCCGAGGTCAAGACCGAGGTCGAGTCCGCCGTCGCCGAGCTGAAGGAGAAGCTCAAGGGCGAGGACACCGGCGAGATCCGCAGCGCGACCGAGAAGCTCGCCGCGGTCAGCCAGAAGCTCGGCCAGGCGATCTACGCCGACGCCCAGGCCGCCCAGGGCGCCGCCGGCGGCGCCGCCGGTGACGCGGGTCAGGCCAAGGCCGACGACGACGTCGTCGACGCCGAGATCGTCGACGACGAGAAGCCGAAGGGTGGCGCTGCCTGATGTCGGAGGAGACCCCGGGCTTCGACGAGAAGCCCGAAGTCCCCGCCGACGCCGCTCAGGACGACGCCGAGCCGAAGGCCGCCGACTCCGCCGACACGGCGGAGGGGGCGGCCCCGGCCGGGGACAGCGCACAGGATGTGGCCCTGCTGGCGCAGCTGGACCAGGCCCGTACCGCGCTCGGTGAGCGCACCGCGGACCTCCAGCGGCTCCAGGCGGAGTACCAGAACTACCGCCGCCGGGTGGAGCGGGACCGGATCACCGTCAAGGAGATCGCGGTCGCGTCCCTCCTGACGGAGCTCCTGCCGACGCTCGACGACATCGGCCGGGCGCGGGAGCACGGCGAGCTGGTCGGCGGCTTCAAGTCGGTGGCCGAATCGCTGGAGACGGTCGCCGCCAAGATGGGCCTGCAGCAGTTCGGCAAGGAGGGCGAGCCCTTCGACCCGACCGTCCACGAGGCCCTGATGCACTCGTACGCGCCGGACGTCACGGAGACGACCTGCGTGGCGATCCTGCAGCCGGGGTACCGGATCGGCGAGCGTACGATCCGTCCCGCACGGGTCGCGGTGGCCGAGCCCCAGCCGGGCGCGGCCCCCAAGTCCGAGTCCGCGGAGGGCGACAAGCCGTCCGGCGAGGACGCGGATGCAGCCGACAAGGGCTGACGCAGTACACGTAGAGGCACGGGAGGAGGGACACCGGGGATGAGCACGAAGGACTTCGTCGAGAAGGACTACTACAAGGTCCTCGGTGTCCCGAAGGACGCCACCGAGGCCGAGATCAAGAAGGCGTACCGGAAACTCGCGCGCGAGTTCCACCCGGACGCCAACAAGGGCGACGCCTCCGCCGAGGAGCGCTTCAAGGAGATCTCCGAGGCGAACGACATCCTCGGGGACGCCAAGAAGCGCAAGGAGTACGACGAGGCGCGCGCGCTGTTCGGCAACGGCGGCTTCCGCCCCGGGCCGGGCGGCGGCGGCTCGTTCAACTTCGACCTGGGCGACCTCTTCGGCGGCACCCAGCAGGGCGGTCAGGCCGGCGGCTTCGGCGGCGGCCTGGGCGACGTCTTCGGCGGCCTCTTCAACCGCGGCGCCGGCCCGGGTGCGGGAACCCGTACCCAGCCGCGCCGCGGCCAGGACATCGAGTCGGAGGTCACCCTCTCCTTCACGGAGGCGGTGGACGGGGCCACGGTCCCGCTCCGGATGTCCTCGCAGGCGCCCTGCAAGGCCTGTTCGGGCACCGGCGACAAGAACGGCACGCCCCGGGTGTGCCCGACCTGCGTCGGCACCGGCCAGGTCTCGCGGGGCAGTGGCGGCGGCTTCTCGCTGACCGACCCCTGCGCGGACTGCAAGGGCCGCGGCCTGATCGCGGAGACCCCCTGCGAGGTCTGCAAGGGCAGCGGTCGTGCCCGCAGCTCCCGCACCATGCAGGTCCGGATCCCGGCGGGCGTCTCCGACGGCCAGCGGATCCGGCTGCGCGGCAAGGGCGCTCCGGGCGAGCGCGGCGGCCCCGGCGGCGACCTCTACGTGGTCGTGCACGTCGGGACCCACCCGGTGTTCGGCCGCAAGGACGACAACCTGACGGTGACCGTCCCGGTGACGTTCGCGGAGGCGGCACTGGGCGCCGAGATCAAGGTCCCGACCTTGAACGGCCCCTCGGTGACGCTGAAACTGCCCCCGGGCACCCCGAACGGGCGTACGATGCGGGCCCGCGGCAAGGGAGCGGTCCGCAAGGACGGCACCCGCGGGGACCTGCTGGTCACCGTCGAAGTGGCGGTTCCGACCGAGCTGTCCGACAAGGCACGCGAGGCGCTGGAGATGTACCGCGAGGCGACGGAGTCGCAGGACCCGCGCTCCGCGCTGTTCGAGTCCGCGAAGGGAGCATGACATGGACGGCCGCCGACGACAGTCCCGTCTGGGAAGCGGTGCCTACCAACTCACCGACGAGACCCCGGTCTACGTGATCTCGGTGGCCGCCCAGCTCTCGGGCCTGCATCCGCAGACCCTCCGCCAGTACGACCGTCTCGGCCTGGTCTCCCCGGACCGTACGGCCGGCCGCGGCCGGCGCTACTCGGCCCGCGACATCGAACTGCTCCGCACGGTGCAGGCGCTGTCCCAGGACGAGGGCATCAACCTGGCGGGCATCAAGCGGATCATCGAGCTGGAGAACCAGGTGGCCGCGCTCCAGCAGCGCGTCGCCGAGCTGTCGGCGGCGGTGGACGGAGCGGCCGCCACGCTGCGGGCCCGCGAGGCCCAGGTGCACGCCTCGTACCGGCGCGACCTGGTTCCGTACCAGCAGCCGCAGCCGGGCAGTGCCCTGGTGGTCTGGCGGCCCAGCCCCAAGCGCCCGATGGACTGACCGGCAGGTCGTCCCGGCGCCAGGAGCACCCCTACGGGCTCCGCCCCTCCCAGGGCGGGGCCTGACGGCTTTCTAGAGGCCTTCCCGGTCCGCGTCGTGGTCCGGGCCGGGGTGCTCGCACTCCTCGGGGGCCGAGGGGCGGCCCAGGATGCCGGACTGGGCGATGAGGTAGCCGAGCTGGGCCCGGCTGCCGCTGCCCAGGGTGGTGGCGAGTTTGGCGATGTGGGCGCGGCAGGTCCGCACGTTCATGCCGAGGCGGCGGGCGATGGCCTCGTCCACGTGCCCCTCGATGAGGAGCTGGGCGATGGTGCGCTGCACGCCGGTGACGCCGCCGGGGGTGCTGCGGTACGTCACCTCCTCCGTGAGCGGTACGGCGCGGTGCCAGAGCTGCTCGAACACCTTGATGAGGTAGTCGACGAGGCCGGGGTGGCGCAGTTCCAGCGCGACCCGGCGGTCGTCGCTCACCGGGATGAAGGCGACGGTGCGGTCGAAGATGATCAGGCGCTCTATCAGCTCTTCGAGCGTGCGGATCTCGACCTTGCCCGTGGAGATCCGGTCCACGTAGGCGAGGGTGCCCTGGCTGTGCCGTGCGGTGTGCTGGTAGAGGGTCCGTATGCTGACCCCGCGGTCGATCAGCGGCTGGTCGCGCTCCAGGGCCTGCGTGAGGGCCTCGGAGGGCCGGGCCCCGCCCGGCTGGACCGTCAGCACCTCGGTGTGGCATTCGGCCGTCGCGAGGTTCAGTGCGGCGTTGATCCGTTCGAAACCCTCCAGCACCGTGATGGCGTGGGTGTTGGCCGGGCTCTGTGCGCTGATGGCCAGGAAAGGCTCGAAAGTGTCGGTGAGATCTACAGCGCTGCGTCGGCGGTCCTGGATCTCGCGTTCAATCGGATGGAGCCGTTGAGCCAAAGCCACGGACGGGGGAACCGGGCGGAGCTGGTTCGCGTCATCCGGGTCGGGCTGCAGAAGGGCGAGTTCCAGCAGGCAGGGGGCGTTCTGGATCTCTCCCCGGGCTATCCGGCCGGTGCTCAGGGCAGCCGCGTAGAGCCGGGTTCCCTCGGCGCACATGGACGTGACGGGGTGGGGATGTGTCGCCTTTGTCTCGTTTCGCGTCAAATCTCCACCCCCCAGGGTCCTGAACATGCAAGAACATGATGCATCGTCCCTGTGGCATTGACGTGCCTGAATGAGCCATCGTCTGACACGCGGGGGAGAGGATTCCATCAAGTGAGGACGAAGCCGACCATGTACAAGAGAATGCTTCGCTCGGTGCTTGCCATAGGTTTCTCCGCCGTTGCGGTTTTTGGGGCAGTCAGCGCCGTCGAAAGTGACGCGGGGAGCGCTAGGGACGGTCAGGGCACGAGCCTGACGAGCACGGAGTTCGACACCGGCTGGACCACGGCGCCCGTGGGCAGGTACGCGGACACCGGCTGGACCGCCGCCGAGCTGGGCGGTAAGGACGACACGGGCTGGACCGAGGCTCCTGTGACGGTGTCCGCATGACCCCCGACGACCGCGGCTTCCGCCGCGAGATGGCGTCGGCCTACCGCTCGGGCTGGCAGTTCATCGACCTCGCCACGGCCATCCCCCACCCCGGCGACTCGTTGATGGTCACCCTGTTCGGCCAGCCCATCGTCATCGTGCGCGAGGAGGACGAGGACGTACGTGCCTACCGGTGCCTGCGCCGCCCGCGCGGCGCGCCGCAGCCCGTCCGCTGCGAGGTGCGCTACGGAATGGTCTTCGTCAATCTCGACCAGCGGGACCACCAGCTCTTCGAACCCGACATCACCACCGCCACCCCCCGCAGTGCCTGAAGCGATTCCCCCGTCGTTCCAGATCGCTCAGGTGCTACCCCCACACAACGGCGCCGTCGTGGACCTGACCACGATGGCGCCGTTGTGATGCCCGCGTCCAGTGCGTGAACCGGACAAGATGAAGAATCAACGGCTCATGCGCGGCCCATGGCCCGGTCCAGGGTGATCTCCATGACCACGCGGTCGGGATTGGGCGAAGGCGTCCGCCCGTACCGCTCCGCGTAGCGCGCCACCGCGTCGGCGACCGACGCCTCGTCCGTGCGGATCACCGCACGGCCCTCCAGCGTGGCCCAGCGGCGCCCCTCCATCTGGCAGACCGCCACCCGCGCCCCGCCGCCCTGCGCGGCCTGGGCCGCCAGGACGTTGCGGACCTTCTTGCTGTGCTTGTTGCTGATCACCCGGGCCAGGCCGGCCTCCGGGTCGTACGTCACGCCCACCGGCACCACGTGCGGGGTCCCGTCGGGGCGCGGGGTGGTCAGCGTGCAGACGTGCCGCTCCCGCCAGAAGGCGAGGTACTCGGGCGTCGGGTTGAGTACGTCATGGGACATGGCCGAAGGGTACGGGCAAGCCGCCCCCTCAACTGCCTTGAGTGGAATAGACTCAACTTTGCATACGCTGACTCTGTCAGACCCATATCCCTCGGAGAGGAGAAGGCGCAGTGGATGCCGAGCTGACCAACAAGAGCCGCGACGCGCTGAACGCGGCCACCGGCAGGGCCGTCAAGGAAGGCCACGCGGACCTGACCCCCGCGCACCTGCTGCTGGCCCTGCTCGCCGGCGAGGACAACGAGAACGTGATCGACCTGCTGATCGCCACCGACGCCGACCAGGCCGCCGTGCGCAGCGGCGCCGAGCGCCTCCTCGCCGCGCTGCCCAGCGTCACCGGCTCCACGGTCGCGCCCCCGCAGCCCACCCGTGAGCTGCTCGCCGTGCTCGCCGAGGCCGACAGCGAGGCCGGCAAGCTCGGCGACGAGTACCTCTCCACCGAACACCTGCTCATCGCCGTCGCCGCCAAGGGCGGCGCGGCCGGTGAGGTCCTTTCCGCCCAGGGCGCGACGGCGAAGAAGCTGCTGGACGCCTTCCAGAACGCACGAGGAGCACGGCGGGTGACCACCCCCGACCCGGAGGGCCAGTACAAGGCCCTGGAGAAGTTCGGCACCGACTTCACGGCGGCCGCCCGCGACGGCAAGCTCGACCCGGTCATCGGCCGCGACCACGAGATCCGGCGCGTCGTGCAGGTCCTGTCGCGCCGTACGAAGAACAACCCTGTGCTCATCGGCGAGCCCGGCGTCGGCAAGACGGCCGTCGTCGAGGGCCTGGCCCAGCGCATCGTCAAGGGCGACGTGCCCGAGTCCCTGAAGAACAAGCGGCTCGTCGCGCTCGACCTCGGCGCCATGGTCGCCGGCGCCAAGTACCGCGGCGAGTTCGAGGAGCGGCTGAAGACCGTCCTCGCGGAGATCAAGTCCAGCGAGGGCCAGATCATCACCTTCATCGACGAGCTGCACACGGTCGTCGGCGCGGGCGCCGGCGGCGACTCCGCGATGGACGCCGGCAACATGCTCAAGCCCATGCTGGCCCGTGGTGAGCTGCGGATGGTCGGCGCGACCACCCTCGACGAGTACCGCGAGCGCATCGAGAAGGACCCGGCGTTGGAGCGCCGCTTCCAGCAGGTGCTGGTCGCCGAGCCGTCCGTCGAGGACACCATCGCGATCCTGCGCGGGCTCAAGGGGCGCTACGAGGCGCACCACAAGGTGGTCATCAACGACAGCGCACTGGTCGCCGCCGCGACCCTCTCCGACCGGTACATCACCTCCCGCTTCCTGCCCGACAAGGCCATCGACCTCGTCGACGAGGCCGCGTCCCGGCTGCGCATGGAGATCGACTCCTCGCCCGTCGAGATCGACGAGCTGCAGCGCTCGGTGGACCGGCTGCGGATGGAGGAGCTGGCGCTGAACAACGAGTCCGACCCCGCCTCGCGCGAGCGCCTCGACAAGATCCGCAAGGACCTCGCCGACAAGGAGGAGGAGCTGCGCGGCCTGACCGCCCGCTGGGAGAAGGAGAAGCAGTCCCTCAACCGGGTCGGCGAGCTCAAGGAGCGCCTGGACGACCTGCGCGGCCAGGCCGAGCGCGCCCAGCGGGACGGCGACTTCGACACCGCCTCCAAGCTCCTCTACGGGGAGATCCCGCAGCTGGAGCGCGAGCTGGCCGAGGCCACCGAGGAGGAGGCCGCGGCCGAGACGGCCAAGAACTCCATGGTCAAGGACGAGGTCGGGCCCGACGACATCGCGGACGTGGTGGGCGCCTGGACCGGCATCCCCGCCGGCCGGCTGCTGGAGGGGGAGACCCAGAAGCTGCTCCGCATGGAGGACGAGCTGGGCCGCCGCCTGATCGGCCAGACCGAGGCCGTACGGGCCGTCTCCGACGCCGTGCGCCGCACCCGCGCCGGCATCGCCGACCCGGACCGGCCGACCGGCTCCTTCCTCTTCCTCGGCCCGACGGGCGTGGGCAAGACGGAGCTGGCCAAGGCGCTCGCCGACTTCCTCTTCGACGACGAGCGGGCCATGGTCCGCATCGACATGTCGGAGTACTCCGAGAAGCACAGCGTGGCCCGGCTCGTCGGCGCCCCGCCCGGCTACGTCGGCTACGAGGAGGGCGGCCAGCTCACCGAGGCCGTCCGCCGCCGCCCGTACAGCGTGGTGCTCCTCGACGAGGTGGAGAAGGCCCACCCCGAGGTCTTCGACATCCTGCTCCAGGTCCTGGACGACGGCCGGCTCACGGACGGCCAGGGCCGCACCGTCGACTTCCGCAACACCATCCTGATCCTGACCTCGAACCTGGGCAGCCAGTTCCTGATGGACCCGGCCACCCCGGCCGACCAGAAGAAGCAGCAGGTCCTGGACGTGGTCCGGGCGAGCTTCAAGCCGGAGTTCCTCAACCGCCTGGACGACCTGGTGGTCTTCTCCGCGCTCAGCCGGGACGAGCTGGCGCACATCGCCGAGCTGCAGATCGGCCGCCTCGCCAAGCGCCTGGCCGACCGGCGGCTGACCCTGGACGTCACCCCCGCGGCCCTGGCCTGGGTGGCGGACAAGGGCAACGACCCGGCGTACGGCGCCCGGCCGCTGCGCCGCCTGATCCAGACGGCGATCGGCGACCGTCTGGCCAAGGAGATCCTCTCCGGGGAGGTGCGTGACGGCGACACCGTGCGCGTCGACGTGGCGGGCGAGGACCTGCTGGTGGGCAAGGCGCTCTGACCCGGCACCCCGCGTACAGGGACGTGCGCGGGGTGCACTCCTGTCCGCCCGCAGCGGATCCGTGGCCGTCGGGCTGGACATGGGGTGGGCGGGATGGGGGAGGATGCAAGTATCCGCACGAAGGGAAGTACACGGTGAGCATCGACCCGGCCTCGATTCCGAACTTCGGAGGGCAGCAGCCCGATCCGCAGGCCACAGGACCGGCGGGCCCCGTCGTCCCCGACCAGGATCTGGTCAAGCAGCTGCTGGAGCAGATGGAGCTCAAGTACGTCGTCGACGACGAGGGTGACCTCGCGGCGCCGTGGGAGGAGTTCCGTACGTACTTCATGTTCCGCGGCGAAGCGGAGCAGCAGGTCTTCTCGGTGCGGACCTTCTACGACCGTCCGCACAAGATCGACGAGAAGCCGCAGCTCCTCGAGTCGATCGACGACTGGAACCGTCGCACCCTGTGGCCGAAGGTCTACAGCCACACGCACGACGACGGCTCCGTCCGCCTGATCGGCGAGGCGCAGATGCTGATCGGCACCGGCGTCAACCTGGAGCACTTCGTGTCCTCCACGGTCAGCTGGGTCCGCGCGTCCATCGAGTTCGACAAGTGGCTCACGGAGCAGCTCGGACTGGAGAAGGACATCGACTCCGCCGACGGCGAGGAGGAGGACGGCGGGGACAACTGACCCCCCGGCCCCACCCTCACGGGGGCATCTTGGCGAAGACCAGGAGGTAGACCCCGTAGGCGTAACTGAGCCCGGCCAGCCCCGCGGTCACCACGACCGCGGAGCGCGGCCGGGCTCGTGCCATCACGGCGGCCAGCGGCAGCAGCAGCGGGAACGCCGGCAGCAGGAACCGCGGCTTCGACTCGAAGTAGCCGGCCCCGCCCAGGGTGATCACCAGCAGGACCGCGGTGTAGACGAGCAGCGGCAGTGGCGGCCGGTTGAACAGCAGCAGCACCGCCAGCAGCAGGGCCGTTCCGAGCAGCACCGCGGTGACGCCGGTGGCCAGTGCCACGGGGCCGCCGCTCAGCACCCGCCAGAGGGCGGACAGCACGTAACCGCCCCCGTCGAAGCGGGAGCCCCACTGGCGCTGCACGGTGAAGTACCCGGCCACGTCGTGCCGGCGGACCCCGACGGCCGCCACGTACGCCAGCCAGCCCGCCGGCGCCAGCAGCCCGGCCGCCCACACCTCGGGCGCGCGGGATCTTCGTACGAGCAGCGCGTGCGCGGCCGTGACGGACACGGCCGCGGCGACGGCGATCCCGGTCGGCCGGGTCAGCCCCGCGAGCAGTGCCAGTGACGCGGCGAGCAGCCAGCGCTCGCGCAGCAGCGCGTACAGCGACCAGGCGGCGAGGGCGACGAGCAGCGGCTCGGTGTAGGCGAGGGTGAGCACCACCGCGTGCGGGACCACCGCCCACAGGGCGACCAGCAGCAGCGCGACGCGCCGCCCGGCCACCAGCTCCCCGACCCGGTACACGCCGACGGCGGCCACGGCGGCCGCGGTCCAGGCGACCAGCAGCGCCCCCCACTCGCCGCCGCCGGACAGCCGCACCAGCACCGGGTACAGCGGGAAGAAGGCGTAGTCGCTCTGCACGAGCCCGGTGACGGGCCACATCTGGGTGCGGCCGTAGCCGTGCCGGGCGATGGCGAGGTACCAGACGGAGTCCCAGGAGTGCCCCAGCACCCGCAGGGGGCTGCGCCCGGCCCACCACGCGGCGAAGGCCAGCACGGCGGCTCCGGCCACGCGGACCGCGGCGAACACGCCGAGCGCGAGCGCGGCGGTGGGCACGCCGACGGCCCTGACGTCCCTCGGCCGCACGAAAACAGACGTACTGCCCGTCGCCGTCATCTACCCCCGACTTCCTGCGCTGCGTGAGGAACGCCCATCCGGACCAGGAGGAGCCTCGGGCACCTTAAGCGGCCCCGCGTCCCACCGGGCGTGAATGGCTCCGGAAGCTCCGGTGAAATCGGGCACCCACCGGGGGTGCGGGGCCCGCGCCCGTGGCGGGCGGGGCCACCGGCTCGCGGCTCAGAGCCGCCGCAGCCGGTCCGCGGCCTCTTCGAGGACGGGGGTCTTCTTGCAGAACGCCCAGCGGACCTGGGTCGCGCCGGCGGACTTGTCGTCGTAGAAGACCTGGTTGGGGATGGCGACGACCCCGCAGCGCTCGGGCAGGGCGCGGCAGAAGGCGAGGCCGTCCTTCTCGCCGAGGGGGGTGATGTCGGTGGTGATGAAGTAGGTGCCCTGCGGGCGGAAGACCTCGAAGCCGGCCGCGGCGAGGCCGTCGGCGAGGATGTCCCGCTTGGCGGCGAGGTCGGCGCGGAAGGCCTCGTAGTAGGCGTCCGGCAGCTGCAGGGCCTGCGCGATGGCGTACTGGAAGGGGCCGGAGGAGACGTAGGTGAGGAACTGCTTCGCCGAGCGGACCGCGGAGACGAGTTCCGGCGGGGCGGTCAGCCAGCCGACCTTCCAGCCGGTGAACGAGAACGTCTTGCCCGCGCTGCTGATGGTGACCGTGCGCTCGCGCATCCCGGGGAAGCCCGCCAGGGGGACGTGGGAGCCCTCGAAGACCAGGTGCTCGTACACCTCGTCCGTGACGACCAGCAGATCGCGCTCGACCGCGAGCGCGGCGATCGCCGTGAGTTCGGCCGCGGTGAGGACGGTGCCCGTCGGGTTGTGCGGGGTGTTCAGCAGCAGCAGCCGGGTGCGCGGGGTGACGGCGGCGCGCAGCTCGTCCAGGTCGAGGGCGAAGGTCCCGCCGTGCGGGCGCAGGGTGACCGGGACGCGGGTGGCGCCGGCCATCGCGATGCAGGCCGCGTAGGAGTCGTAGAAGGGTTCGAGGGCGATGACCTCGTCACCCGGCTCCAGGAGGGCGAGGAGGGACGCGGCGATGGCCTCCGTGGCGCCCGCGGTGACCAGGACCTCGGTGTCGGGGTCGTAGCCGAGGCCGTAGAAGCGCTGCTGGTGCGAGGCGATCGCGGTGCGCAGCTCCGGGACGCCGGGCCCGGGCGGGTACTGGTTGCCGAGCCCGGTGAGGACCGCGCGGGAGGCCGCCTCGGCGATCTCGGCCGGGCCGTCGGTGTCGGGGAAGCCCTGGCCGAGGTTGATCGACCCGGTGCGCGCGGCCAGCGCCGACATCTCCGCGAAGATCGTCGTGCCGAAGGGTGCCAGGCGGCGGTTGAGGAAGGGGCGGTCGCTGCTCACTGGTGCGCTCATGGGCGTCATCCTGCGGGCAACCTCTGGACTTGCTCAAGTGTGCTTTGGGCCGTGCGGGCCGTGGGAATTCCCCCTTCACGCGGGACGCGGGGATCCCGCTCCCCGGGAGGACCGGGGCGTGAGAGAGGGGCGGACATGGAGTTCGTCTTCGTAGTGCTCGGAATCTGCGCGTTGTTGGTCTTCCTCATGAGCCGGTTCGTCCGGAAGCTGGCGGGGCACGGTTCCCGCCCGCGCCGGACGCGCCGCCGCCGGGGCAGCTGGTGGGCGGGGGACGGGGGTTCGTCGGGCTGCGGCTCGTCGTCCTCGTGCGGGTCGTCCTCCTCCTGCGGTTCGTCCTCGTCGTGCGGCGGGGGGTGTGGCGGCGGCAGCTGACACGGGGCAGCCGGCGCCGCCCTGACGTGGGCGTCCGACGGTCCGTTTCCCGTCGGGCGCCCCGCGCGTTGTCCATGCATCTCGACGCGCGGGACGCAACCTGTTGAACACGTGAACTGCCGAGCCCCCGGGGGGATGTAAACCCCGTCAAGTTGGGTAAAAACGCTGTGAGTGCCGTGCCTTTCATGATTCCCTCGGTTGAGTAGACCAGTCCTCGGACCTCCCTGGACTTCCTGTGGACCCGTGCCGGTTTCCCCCCACCCGTGCTTGCTACCGCTGGCGGGCTCCGGCCCATCTCCCTCGCGCGTTTGCGGAGCCGACTCATGCTCACGACCCTCCAGACCTCATACACCGACACGCGTGCCGCCGATCTCGCCTGGGCCCTGGGTCGGGACCGGCTGCCCGCCCTGGCCGTGCTGAACCTCGAACTTTCGGGCGCGAAGGTCGAGTTGCGCCTGCTCGGGGCCTCCCATCAGGTTCTGCTGGAGGAGAAGGACGTGCTCTGTTCGGAGACGGTCGCCTGCATGCCCGGCAGCAGTACGCCGCTGCCGCTCGGCGTGGCGAAGCGGGTGGGCGACTGGGAGTACGAGTTCGCCGCGCGGGTCGAGACCCTCTCCCGGGGATCCTTCGCGGGGCGGGCCCAGGAGCTGCTCGCACTGGTCGCGGACCACCCGAACGGGCTAGCGGGGACGTTCCCCGGAAGCCCGCACGCCTTCACCGCCCTGCTCGCCCAGCGCTACGAGGGCCAGGTGCGGTGGCGCACCTGGCACGCGTACCCGCAGGAAGGGCAGTTGGTGGCCACCCGGACGCGGATCGGGGTGCGGACGGGTGCCCCCGCGCCGGCCCTGGAATCGCCCGCCCTGCTGTAGGCCGTACGGGCGAGGGGCCCCCGCGGCCGGAGTGCGGCCGGACGGGTGCGCCGTGGTGCGGGGTGCGATGTGGTTACGCCAACTGGCCGAATCGGTGCACCACTTGCACCCATGTGGGTGACCGGATGCGAGTGGACGGTGACGTACGGTTCGCTTCATGATCGACCGTTCCGTCCCGCGCCGGGTCCTTCCGGCTCCGGAGCCGGGAGGCGCCGAGACCGTCACGGCCGCCCTGCCCGTACGGCCCCGGACCGGCCGACTCCTGGTCCTGGCCACCGTGTTCGTCTGCGCCGCCTGCGGGCTCGTGTACGAGCTGGAGCTGCTCGCCCTGGGCACCTACCTCATCGGTGACTCCGTCACCCAGGCGTCGGTCGTGCTGTCCGTCATGGTCTTCGCCATGGGCGTCGGCTCCCTGCTCGCCAAACGCTTCCGGCACCGGCCCGCCCTCGGCTTCGGCGTCATCGAGGCCGGGCTCGCCCTCCTCGGGGGTCTCTCCGCCATGGCGCTGTACGCGAGTTTCGCCTGGCTGGGGGAGTCCCGGCCGGCGCTCGTCGCCTTCTCCTTCGCCATCGGGATGCTCATCGGCGCCGAGATCCCGCTGCTGATGGTCCTCATCCAGCGCATCCGCAGACAGGACGCGGGCGGCGCCGTCGCCGACCTGTTCGCCGCCGACTACGTGGGCGCCCTCGTCGGCGGCCTCGCCTTCCCCTTCCTGCTGCTGCCGCTGCTCGGCCAGCTCACCGGCGCCATGCTCACCGGCACCGTCAACGCCGTCGTCGGCGGCGGGCTGGTCCTGTGGCTGTTCCGCCACGACCTGACCCGGCGCTGCCGCTGGCTGCTCATCACCGCGAACCTGACCGTCCTCGTCGTGCTGGCCTCCGCGACCGTCCTCGCCGACGACTTCGAGCGGGTCGCCCGCCGCGCCGTCTACGGCTCCGAGGTGCGGGTCGCCGTCCAGACCGGGGTGCAGGAGCTGGTGCTCACCGGCCCCGCGACCGGCTCCCCGCGCTCCCTCGACCTGTACCTCGACGGACGGCTGCGGGTCAGCGGCTACGACGAGTACCGCTACCACGAGGCCCTGGTCCACCCCGCGATGACCGGCCCGCACGCCCGGGTCCTCGTCCTCGGCGGCGGCGACGGCCTCGCCGCCCGCGAGGTGCTCCGCTACCGGGACGTCGCGTCCGTCACCGTCGTCGAGGTCGACCCCGGCGTGGTCCGGCTCGCCCGCACCGATCCCATGCTCTCCGCGCTCAACGCCGGGGTGTACGCCGACCCGCGCCTGGCCGTCGTCACCGAGGACGCCTTCCGCTGGCTGCGCGGACCCGCCGCGGACGACCGCTTCGACGTGATCGTCTCCGACCTCCCCGACCCGGGCATCACCCCCAGCACGAAGCTGTACTCGCAGGAGTTCTACGGACTGGCGGTGCGGGCCCTCGCCCCCGGCGGCCGGATGGCCGTGCACGCCGGGCCGCTGGCCACGCGCCCCCGTACGTACTGGACCGTCGACTCCACCCTCCGCGCGGCCGGCCTGCGCACCACCCCCTACAGCGCGGGCGGCCGCCTCACCGGATTCGCCGCCGGACCCGACCGCACACCCCTCGGGGACTCCGGCGCGCCGCCGCGGGACTGGGGGTTCGTCCTGGCCGCCCGCGACCAGGAACCCCGGTTGCGCGTGGACCGTGAAACGCCCGCGCTGCGTTCGCTGTCGACCCTCTCGCTCCAGGACGCGTCGCGCGACGCCGAACGCACCCGGGTGAGCGGACTTCCACCGTCGACGCTGCCGCATCCGCGGTATTCGTGACCCGGTGCGGTCCAGGCCGTAGGCTCGACCGCATGGAGCATCAGGTGTTCGTCCCGGTACCGGCAGACGACCTCCGCGCCGTGCTGCGCGACCCCGCCCGGGTGGCCCGGTGCGTACCGGGACTCCAGCAGGACGCCGACACGGGCGTCGGACCGCTCTCCGGGCGGCTGAAAGTGCGGGCCGGCGGGAGCACCGTGACCTACCGGGGGTCCGCGGCCGTCACCGAGCAGGGCCCCGGCCACTTCACCTTTGAGGGTGAGGGCACGGAGGTGCGCGGCAGCGGCACCGTGAAGTTCTCCCTCGACCTGCGGCTGACCCCGGCCCCCGCCGGCACCCGGCTGGACTTCACCGGCCGCGCCACCGCCGACGGACGCGCCGCCTCCTTCGCCCCCGAGGCCGCGGCCACCGCCCTGCGCAGGCTCCTCGACCGGGCCGCCCGCCAGCTGGCCGCCGGGTCCGCGATCAGCGACCCCGTCGCCGAGGCCGAAGCCGCGGAGGCCGACGCTCCGGTGGAGCCCGGCGACGACGTCACCGAGGTCAGCGCCACGGTCTTCGAGACCGAGGTGCCGCCCCCGTCCCTGGACCCCTCCCTGGACCCGTTCCTGGCCGGAGGGTTCGAGGACCTCGACGCGAACGGAGCCCCGCGGCCCCCGGCCGAGGCCGCCCACGCCCGCCGCACCATGATCGGCCGCAGCGCCGAGGAGGTCGACCACGCGCCCCCGCGCGGCCGTTACGCCCCGGTGCCCGCCCCGGCCGCCACCGCCACCGGCGACAGCCTGCGCTGGATCGCCCCGGCCGCCGCGCTGGCGCTCGCCTCGGCCGTCGTCATCGGCCGGGCCCTGCGCCGCCGCCGCTGACCTGCGCCCTCGGCCACGTCGATCCGCCGGACACCCCCTAGGGTCGACCGCATGAGTACGCAACTGAGCGCCGGCGGCACCGAGGTGACTGTCGACCAGGAGAACGGCTGCCGGATCAGCAGCCTGCGCATCGACGGGACCGAGTTGCTGCGTCAGGGGCCGCGGTACGGAGCCTTCCCGATGGTCCCGTGGTGCGGCCGTATGAAGGACGGCCGGTTCCACGACGGTGCGACCGTGCACCAGATGCCCCTCGACCATCCGCCGCACGCCCTCCACGGCTTCGGCCGTGACGCGCGGTGGCGGCCGGCCGGCGCCTGCGCCACCGAGGCCGCTTTCACCTACGACCTCGTCGACCCGTGGCCGACCCCCGGCCGGGTCACCCAGGTCGTCACGCTCGCCGAGGACTCGCTGACCCTCACCATGGGTGTCGAGACGTACGGGGACTCCTTCCCGGCCCAGGCCGGCTGGCACCCCTGGTTCCTGCGCAACCTCGGCGGTCGGGACGTGGAGCTCTCCTTCGACCCCGCCTGGCAGGAGGAGCGCGGCGCCGACCACCTCCCCACCGGCAAGCGCATCGACCGGCAGCCCGGCCCCTGGGACGACTGCTTCGGCATGCCCGACGGCGTCGACGTCACCCTCACCTGGCCCGGCACCCTGGAGCTGCGCGTCACCAGCAGGTCCGAATGGGTGGTCGTCTACGACGAGGAGGCCGAGGCCGTCTGCGTCGAGCCGCAGTCCGGCCCGCCGAACGGGATCAACACCGCTCCGCGCCTGGTCACCCCCGTGGACCCGTTGGAGGTCTCCACGACCTGGACGTGGCGTCGCCTCGCGTAGCCCGCAACTAAGCTCGTCGGCATGAGTGACGTACGCGATGCGCTTCTGCAGCAGATCAAGGACAAGGCCGTCGTGCACGGCAAGGTGATCCTCTCCTCCGGCCGGGAGGCCGACTACTACATCGACCTCCGCCGGATCACCCTCGACGGCGAGGCGGCCCCGCTGGTCGGCCAGGTCATGCTCGACCTCACCGCCGAGCTCGACTTCGACTGCGTCGGCGGTCTGACCCTCGGCGCCGACCCGGTCGCCACCTCGATGCTGCACGCCTCCGCCGCGCGCGGCCAGCGCCTGGACGCCTTCGTCGTCCGCAAGGCGCAGAAGGCGCACGGCATGCAGCGCCGCATCGAGGGCACCGACGTGAAGGGCAAGCGCTGCCTGGTCGTCGAGGACACCTCGACCACCGGCGGGTCCCCGCTGACCGCCGTCGAGGCCGTCCGCGAGGCCGGCGGCGAGGTCGTCGCCGTCGCCACGATCGTCGACCGCGGCGCGGCCGACGCGATCGCCGAGGCGGGTCTGCCCTACCTCACCGGCTACCGCCTCGAGGACCTCGGGCTGTCCTGACCGGCCACCGCGACAACTGGTGACGAAGGTCCTCGGCCGCCCTTGAGGTGGACCTGACCTGGCCTTTCCCCACGGCCCGGGATGTTTCACGTGAAACATCCCGGGCCGTTCGCCCACCACGTGAGACCGGCGGGCTGGACCCTTGCGCGGAGTCTGGAAAGATAGGCGCGACGATGACGTCGCCCCCAGGTCAGGGCCCGCAATAAGCACACTCCCCGCACATCCAAGGAGCGGACAGATGCCCATCGCAACCCCCGAGGTCTACAACGAGATGCTCGACCGGGCGAAGGCAGGCAAGTTCGCCTACCCGGCCATCAACGTGACCTCCTCCCAGACCCTGCACGCCGCGCTGCGGGGCTTCGCGGAGGCCGAGAGCGACGGCATCATCCAGATCTCCACCGGTGGTGCGGAGTTCCTGGGTGGCCAGCACAACAAGGACATGGTCACCGGCGCCGTCGCCCTGGCCGAGTTCGCGCACATCGTCGCCGCCAAGTACGACATCACCGTCGCCCTGCACACGGACCACTGCCCCAAGGACAAGCTGGACGGCTACGTACGTCCGCTCCTGGACATCTCCGCCGAGCGCGTGGCCCGCGGTCTGAACCCGCTCTTCCAGTCGCACATGTGGGACGGCTCCGCCGAGACCCTGGCCGACAACCTGGCGATCGGCCAGGAGCTGCTCGCCAAGGCCGTCGCGGCGAAGATCATCCTTGAGGTCGAGATCACCCCGACCGGCGGCGAGGAGGACGGTGTCAGCCACGAGATCAACGACGAGCTCTACACCACCGTCGAGGACGCGATCCGTACCGCCGAGGCCCTGGGCCTGGGCGAGAAGGGCCGCTACCTGCTGGCCGCCTCCTTCGGCAACGTCCACGGCGTCTACAAGCCGGGCAACGTCGTCCTGCGTCCCGAGCTCCTCAAGGACCTCCAGGCCGGTGTCGCCGAGAAGTTCGGCAAGGCCTCGCCGTTCGACTTCGTCTTCCACGGCGGTTCGGGCTCCACGGCCGAGGAGATCGCCACCGCGCTGGAGAACGGCGTCGTGAAGATGAACCTGGACACCGACACCCAGTACGCCTTCACCCGCCCGGTCGTGGACCACATGTTCAGCAACTACGCCGGCGTCCTGAAGGTCGACGGCGAGGTCGGCATCAAGTCGAAGTACGACCCGCGCACCTGGGGCAAGGCCGCCGAGGCGGGCATGGCCGCGCGCGTCGCCGAGGCGTGCGCGAACCTGCGCTCCAGCGGTACCAAGCTCAAGTAACCGGCCGCAGCCGCAGTCGCGGCAGCAGTCGCGCAGGAGGGCCCGGCCCCCGTCCCAGGACGGGGGCCGGGCCCTCCGGCTGTGTGAACGGCCTCCGCGCGCGGCCCACCCCGCAGCACAACGGGCGGGTGCCGGACGGGACGTCGGGTCGGTGGTGGCGGGGGGACGGCGGGTTTTGCGGATCACCGCACCCGGCAGACTGGGGGCATGTCCATTCACCAGAACCTGCTCGGGGGCCCCGCCCCCACCCACCTCCCCGACGAGCCCGGCCGTGAGGCCATCGCCGCCGGCACCCCGGCCGTCGAGGTGGCCGCCGCGCACCCCACCTCCTCCCTCGCCTGGGCGGTCCTGGCCGACGAGGCCTTCGCCGCCGGCAGCACGGTGGAGTCCTACGCCTACGCCCGTACGGGCTACCACCGCGGTCTCGACGCGCTGCGCCGCGCCGGGTGGAAGGGCCACGGCCCGGTCCCGTGGGAGCACGAGCCGAACCGCGGCTTCCTGCGCGCCCTGCACGCCCTGGCCCGCGCGGCCGGAGAGATCGGCGAGAAGGAGGAGTACGAGCGCTGCACGACCTTCCTGCGCGACTCCTCCCCGACGGCCGCGGACACGCTGAGCGCCTGAGGCCGTACAGCGGGGAGTGACGCGCGGACATGCTGTGTGGTCTGCGTCACTCCCCGCTGGAGCGTTGCCATGACGGGGTCCTATGATGCGGGCAGGGGACCGGGGCTCCACTCACCTCACGGAAGGAGCGGACCGCTACCCGGAAGCACGTGTCGAGGAGACAGCGATGTCGAACACCCTTGATGCCTCCGGAGTCGGCGGGGACACCCCGAACCTCGACTTCGACGGCACGACCCCGTACGAGGACTACGTCCAGGCGGACGTCCTCACCCACCTCCAGCAGCTCCGCTCGGACGACCCGGGCGAGATGGTCTTCCTGGTCACGACCCAGGTCATGGAGCTGTGGTTCACGGTCATCGTCCACGAGTGGGAAACCGCCGCGAAGGCGCTGCGCGAGGACCGGATCCCGGTCGCGATGGACGCGCTGAAACGTTCCCTTCGTGAGCTGGAGGCCCTCAACGCCTCCTGGCGCCCGCTCGCCCAGCTCACCCCGGCGCAGTTCAACGCCTACCGCGGCGCCCTCGGTGAAGGTTCCGGTTTCCAGTCGGCGATGTACCGCCGGATGGAGTTCCTGCTCGGCGACAAGTCCGCCTCCATGCTCGTCCCGCACCGGGGCGCGCCGCGCGTCCACGCGGAGCTGGAGAAGGCCCTCCAGGAGCCCAGCCTCTACGACGAGGTGCTGCGCCTCCTGGCCCGCCGCGGCCTGCCGGTCCCGGAGTCCGTCCTGAACCGCGACCTGTCGCTGCGCTACGAGGCCTCCCCCGAGGTCGAGGCCGTCTGGACCGCCCTGTACGCCGCCCCGGACGAGAACCTGGACCTCCACCGCCTCGGCGAGGTCCTCACCGACGTCGCCGAGCTCGTCTGGCGCTGGCGCAACGACCACCTGGTCGCCACCCGCCGCGCGATGGGTGCGAAGACCGGCACGGGCGGCTCCGCCGGCGTGGCCTGGCTGGAGAAGCGCGCGACGAAGAACGTCTTCCCGGAGCTCTGGACGGCGCGCAGCCATGTCTGAGGCCTCGACCGACCGCGCCACCGAACTGCGTGACCGCGCGGCCGCCCTGGACGCCGCCGACGAGCTCGGGAAGCTGCGCGAGCGCTTCACCCTGCCCGACGGTGTCGTCTACCTGGACGGCAACTCCCTCGGCGCCCTCCCGGCCGGTGTCGCCGCGACCACCGCGGACGTCGTCGCCCGGCAGTGGGGCGAGCTCCTCATCCGCTCGTGGGACGAGAGCGGCTGGTGGACCGCGCCGGAGCGGACGGGCGACAAGATCGCCCCGCTGATCGGCGCCGCCGCCGGCCAGGTGGTCGTCGGCGACTCCACCAGCGTCAACCTCTTCAAGGCCCTGGTCGGCGGCGCCCGCCTCGCGGCCCCCGGCCGGACCACGATGCTGGTCGACTCCGCCACCTTCCCCACCGACGGCTACATCGCCCGGTCGGCGGCCCGGCTGACGGGGCTGACCGTGGTCCCCGTGGACCCCTCGCAGGCGGCGGAGGCGATGGACGCGGACACCGCCGTGGTGCTCCTGAACCACGTCGACTACCGCAGCGGCCGGCTCCACGACCTGCCGGCGCTCACGGCGGCGGCCCGCGCCGCCGGGGCGGTCGTGGTGTGGGACCTCTGCCACTCCGCGGGCGCCCTGCCCGTGGGACTCGACGCGCACGAGGTCGACCTGGCGGTCGGCTGCACGTACAAGTACCTCAACGGAGGCCCCGGCGCCCCCGCGTACCTGTACATAGCCGCCCGTCACCAGGACGCCTTCGACTCCCCCCTCCCCGGCTGGAACGGGCACGCGGACCCCTTCGCGATGACCCCGGACTACGAGGCGGCGCGGGGCGCGACCCGCGGCCGCGTCGGCACCCCGGACATCCTGTCCATGCTGGCACTGGAGGCGGCGCTCGACGCCTGGGACGGCGTTTCCATCGAGGCCGTGCGCGCCAAGTCCCTCGCCCTGACCGACTTCTTCCTCGAATGCGTGGCGGCGTACGTCCCGCAGGGCCTGGTCGAACCGGTCACCCCGGCCGAGCACGAGCGCCGCGGCAGCCAGGTCTCGCTGCGCACCGAGAACGCCCGCGAAGTCATGGGGGAACTCATCTCCCGGGGCGTCGTCGGCGACTTCCGCGCACCCGACGTCCTGCGCTTCGGCTTCACCCCGCTCTACGTCGGATTCGCCGACGCGGAGCGCGCAGCACGCACGCTGGGTCACATTTTCGGGTGACGCCGTAGCGAAACGTCACATCGCAGGGCGGGCGGGGCCACGGCTCCGTCCGCCCCGTCGCATTCCGGGCCCCGCACGGAACAGCCTGTTCCAGACTGATACGGTCCCGCTCTGCCGGAACACCGGAACATCTGTCCCCGCTGTCCCACGCGTTACCGAGAGGTTGAGCCGATGACGGACCCCGCCGCCGTGGAACGGGACGCCGCCGAGGCCGCCTCGGCCTTCGCCCATCCGGCGGTCGCACCGGACGTGACGGCCGCGTACGGGGAACACCCCGACCAGGTCGTCGACTTCTACGCCCCGCGCGGCGAAAGCGGGGGCCCGGTTCCGCTGGTGGCGGTCCTGCACGGCGGAGCGTGGCGGGCGCCCTACGACAGGCAGCACGTCACCCCCTTCGCGGACTTCCTGGCCCGGCGCGGTTTCGCCGTCGCCAACGTCGAGTACCGGCGCGGCAGTTCCCTGCCGCGCCAGAACGCCGAGGGGCCGGTCGCCGGGCGCTGGCCGGACACCTTCGACGACGTCGCGGCCGCGATGGACGCCCTCCCGGGCCTCGCCGGGACCGCCCTGCCGCAGGCCGACGTCCGCCGCGTGGTCGTCACGGGCCACTCGGCGGGCGGCCACCTCGCGCTGTGGGCCGCGGCCCGGCACGTGCTCCCGTACGGATCCCCCTGGCGGCTGCCCGCCCCGCCGATGCTGCGCGGGGTGGTGGCGCTGGCGCCGATCGCGGACTTCGCGGTGGCGCAGGAGCTGGGCGTGTGCGGCGGGGCGAGCGCGCAGCTGCTGGGCGGCGCGGACCACTGGGACGAGCGGCTGCCGTCCGCCGACCCGGCGTCCCTGCTGCCGACGGGCATCGCCACGGCCGTCGTCCAGGGGCGGGACGACATCGTGGTCCCGCAGCAGGTGGCCGAGGCCTACGTGGCGGCGGCGGCGAAGGCCGGGGAGATGGTGGGGCTGACCCTGCTCGACGGGGTCGGGCACTTCCCGCTGATCGACCCGGCGGCGGACGCGTGCGCGGTGGTGGCGGAGGAGATCTCCCAGCTGGCCTGGTAGCGGACGCCGGCCCTCCGCACACCCCTCGTGGCCAGGGCGGAAACCCATGGCGGCGATCGCCGACACGCTGGGTACTCTGATCAAGATTTGATCAGTTCGCTTTAAAGAGCAAACAAAATGGGGGGGCCGGTGCGCAATCGCCGACTCGTAATGACCGCTGCCTTCGTGGCGGCGGGTCTCGGGCTCGTCCCGAGCATGGCCTCGGCCACCGAGGGGCCGACCAAGCCCGTCGCGCAGGGTCCGGCCAAGACGGGCAATGCCGCGAAGGCTTCGGGCGAGAAGTTCCACAGCCCCGCCGACCGCACGGTGCGCACGACGCTGCCGGGCGCGGGCAACAAGGCCGCCGATGACCACCCGGGGCTGGCCGCGGAGATCACGGGTGAAAGCTTCTCCGCCCACCGGCTGGAGCTCATCACCAAGATCACGGGGCCGGACGTCACGCTCGACGTGGTCGTCGACTGGGGTGACGGCAAGACGGAGAAGACGACCGCCAAGGGCACCGGCGAGGTCTACCACAGCCACACCTACGCCGAGGTCGGCGAGTACGTGGTGAAGGTGACGGTCACCGACGTCGCCAACGGTATCCAGGCCGCCAACCAGATCACGTTCGCCACCGCGGGCGCCAAGTTCACCCCGCACGCCCCGACCCGGCTGCTGGACACGCGCAACGGTACGGGCGCGAAGGCGGGCAAGGTCGTGGGGCGCGGCACGACCCGTGTGCAGGTGGCGGGCAACTCCGGGATTCCCGCCGGAGCCAAGGCGGTCGTCCTCAACGTCACCGTCACGAACACCACCGCCGACGGGCACGTCACGGCGTACGCGGGCGGGGGATCCCGGCCCGACACGTCGAACCTGAACTACACCGCCGGTCAGTCCGTCCCGAACCTGGTCGTCGTGCCGGTGGGCGAGGACGGCTACGTGGAGCTCTTCAACGGCGGCTGGAGCCCGGTGGACCTGGTCGCCGACGTCACGGGCTACTTCACCCGTTCCGCGGCCGGCGGCTACACGGCGATGACCCCGGCCCGGTTCGTCGACACCCGTGAGGGCCTCGGCACCGCCAAGGGCCGGCTCGCCGGGCGCGGGACCTTCACCACCCAGATCGACGGCCTCAAGGGCGTGCCCAAGGGCATCACCGCCGTCGCCCTGAACGTCACGGCCACCAACCCCGGGGAGGCCGGTCACCTGTCCGTCTTCCCGGGCGGGGGCCAGACCCCGACGGCGTCCAACCTGAACTTCACGGCCGGCCAGACGGTCGCCAACTCGGTGATCGTGCCCGTGGGCGCCGACGGCAGGATCAGCGTCTTCAACGGCGCCTGGGCGGGCACCGACGTCGTCGTGGACGTCGTCGGCTACTACAGCAAGGACAGCAAGGCGGCGTACCGGGCGGTCGACCCGTGGCGCGCGATCGACACCCGCGACACCGTGGCGTGGCCGGGTAGGCTGCCGGCCCGCGGGTACTTCTCGCAGTGGTTCGCGCCCGAGCCGGAGGGCGTCGAAGCCTTCACCTTCAACACGACGGTCACCAACACCACGGACTCCGGGTTCCTCTCGGTGGCCCCCAGCCCGCTCCCGTGGGAGGAGAACACCGACCCCAACGCGCCGAAGCCGCCGCGTCCCGGCTCCTCCACCCTGAACTGGACGAGGGGCGCCACCGTCCCCAACCTGGTCCAGACGGGCGTCGGCGAGTACGGGATCATCAACTTCTGGAACCAGGGCTGGAAGGACGCCGACCTGATCGTCGACGTCTTCGGCGTCTACGAGACGAACTGATCCACCGGTCCGCGCACGACGACGAGGGCCCCGCCCGATCTCACGATCGGGCGGGGCCCTCGCTCGTTCTCGCCCGGCGTCAGGAGGTGAAGTAGCCGTTCAGGTCGGCGATCACGTCGGCGGTACCGGAGTTGTTGTAGAAGGTCACTTGGCCGTCGACGACGGGGACGACGACGAGGTTGGCGACGGTCTGCCCGGCCGTGTAGTTGAGGTTCGAGACACCCGGACGCGCGGCCCCGTGCGGGTGGACGATCAGGTGGCTCGCCTCGGTGGGGTTGGTGACCGTGACGTTCAGGACGACCGCGGTCACACCCTGCGCGGGCACGCCCTGGGCACCGGTGACCTGGAGGCTCACCGATCCGCCCGGACCCACCGCCCCGGCGCGGGCGCCGGTGCCGTCGCGGGTGTCGAGGAGCCGGACCGGTCCGGCCGCGGAGAAGGCCGAACCGGTGGCCGCGTAGTAGCCGGTGACGTCGGCGATCAGGTCCACCGAACCGGAGTTGTTGCGCAGGTCGACCTTGCCGTTGACGACCGGGACGGTCACCAGGTTGGGGACGATCTGCCCGGGCGTGAAGTTGAGGTTCGACACGCCCGGCGCCGCCTGCCCGTTGGGGTAGACGGTGACGTGCCCGGCCTCGGTCGGCTGGACGGCGGTGACGTTCATGACCACGGCCGTCACCCCGCTCGCCGGGATCCCCCTCACACCCGCGACCTGGAGGGTGACGATCCCGCCCGGGCCGACGCGCTGCTTCGCCGCGCCCGTGCCGTCACGGGTGTCGAGGAACCGCGCCGGCGTGATCGGGTTGAGTGCGGAGCCCGCCCCGGCCTGGTCGGTGTAGTAGCCGGTGACGTCGGCGATCAGGTCCACCGAACCGGCGTTGTTGCGCAGGTCGACCTTGCCGTTCACCACCGGCACCGTCACCAGGTTGGGGACGATCTGCCCGGGCGCGAAGTTGAGGTTCGACACCTTGGGCACGCTCTGCCCGTTCGGGTAGACCATCACGTGCCCGGCCTCGGTCGGCTGCACCGCGGTCACGTTCATCACCACGGCCGTGACCCCGCTCGCCGGAATCCCCTTCACACCCGCGACCTGCAGGGTGACGACCCCGCCCGGCCCGATGCGCTGCTTCGCCGCACCCGTACCGTCACGCGTGTCCAGGAACCGCGACGGACCGTGCGGCACGAACCGGCTGCCCTTCGGAGCCGGGACGGCGGCGGTGACCGTGTACGCCTTCGGCAGGTACCCGTGGGAGGGCACGCCGGTGGTGTAGCCCACACCGTCGAGGACCAGGTCGTACTGCCCGGGCGTCAGGTCGGTGGTGTCGACCTTGACGGTCAGCGCGGTGCCCTCGGGGTTGACGGAGACCGCCGTCAGGCGCCGCTCGGTGTCGTCCCGCTTCAGCTTCAGCTTGGTTCCGAGGTGCAGTCCGGTACCGCTGACCACGGCATCGGTACGGGTCCCGGACGGGGCGGCCGAGGGGCTGATGCCCTTCGGGTCCTGGCTCGGCGGACGGACGCACCCGGTGTCGCAGACTCCCTGGATGCTGTACTCCACCGGGGTGGCGGTCCTGGCCGGGTTCAGCAGCAGCAGGGCCCGTCCGGCGTCGGCGAAGTGGAGCGTCTGGCAACGCGCTCCGAACTCACCCGAGTTGCCGATGCACTGGTACCCGTAGTAGGAGCTGTCCCAGTTGGTCAGGCTCAGCAGATTGACCTGCGGCTTCGCGAGGTCCGGGGCGCTGGTGGTGCCGAACACGTTGAAGGCCTGACCGGGCTGCACGTCGATGACGGCGCAGTAGGCCGTCGAGGACTCGGTGAGCACCCCGCCGCGCGCGGGGAAGCCGTCGACCGCCAGTTTGTCGGCGGTGCATTCCGGGCTCCAGCCCGTTGCCGTGGCGACCTTCCAGGTGTCCACGTCGGTGTGGATGGGCTTGTCCTTGTACCCGGAGGCCATCACGACCATGACGTACGAGGTCGAGCCGGTCACCTGGCAGGAGAGCCCCAACTGGCGGCAGACGGGCTTGCCGTCGGCGTCGACCGCCATCATCGCCGTGGAGGGTCCGTACCGCGGCTCGTTGAGCGCGCGGGAACTCAGCCAGAACTTGTCGGTGGCGGCCGCGCTCACCCGGACGCACCGGGCGTCGAGCGCCGACGTCAGGTCGAAGGGTGTCGATTGGCCGCCTACCTTGGTGGAGGCGGGGGCGGAGCACTTCGCGGTCGGCGAGATGTCACGCCGGACCAGTTTGTACGTGTCCGAGCCGTAGCCCGTGAAGACCACCATGGCGGTGTACTGGACACCGGCGGTGAGCCGGCACAGGGTGGTGGAGCTGACCGCCGTCGAGCAGGCCGTGGTGCCGGACGGGTCCACCAGCTGGACGCCCCCGTTCACCTTGTTCTGCTCGTTGGTGTAGTCGATCATTTCCGCGGTGGAGTGCTTGTCCGCGGGCAGGCTCAGGCAGTGCTGCCGGACCTGCGACGTCACCGGGGCCTGTGCGCCCCAGGTGCCGTCGAACCCGCTCTGCGGCCAGGCGGCGCAGCCCGCGGCCTCGCCGGTCCGGTGGATCACCAGCTGGTAGGCCTTGTTCGCCTCGCCGCTCAGGACCGCGCGGAACGGCGCGGTACCGGTCAGCTTGCAGACGTGGAAGGCGGAGCCGCCCGCCTCGCACTGCTTGGCGCCGGCGGAGTCGAAGACCGTCACGGCGGCGCCGGTGCCCTCGGCGGGAGGCCGGCCCAGCAGGTACACGCCCTGGCCGGAGGCGGTCGGCAGGGTCAGGCACAGGCGCTGCCCCGGGCCGCCGAAGGTGCCCGCGACGGGACCGGCCGCCAGGCCGTTGTCGTGGGTCGCCGTGCAGCCGCGGGTCTCCTTGGCGGAGTGCAAGCGCATGCCGAACGCGTCGGCGCCGGTGGTCTGGGGGTCGATGGTCCACGTGTGGTCGCCGGGGGCGAGGTCGCAGGAGCCCTGCGAGCATTCGGGCGCCGCCGGGGTGCCGTTGCGGTTGAACAGCGCGCCGTAGAGCTCGGCGTCCTGCTTCACGGGGCCGAAGGAGTACGCGGCGCCCTGCGCGACCCGCAGGGTGCGGCAGCGCGCGGTTGCGCCGAGGTCCGGGGAGACCCCGAAGGCCTGGGGCTCCACCAGCGCACAGCCCTCCGGATCGGAGAGCCGGGCCGCGGTGAAGTCGTAGGTTTCCGCCGTGCCCGGGTGCGACATGACCGAGGTCCGGAAGGGCGCCGTGCCGGTGAGCTTGCAGTCCAGGGCGGAGCTGCTGCTCTGCTGGGAGGAGCAGATCTCCTTGCCGGTGGCGTCGTAGACGCTCCGCAGGACCCGCCAGTTGGAGGCGTACGCGCGCAGCACGTCACCCGCGGCCAGGTCCAGCCCGTAGCAGTCACCCGCCGAGCCGGCCGGCAGCGTGCTGGAGAACGCGGTCGGGGCGCCGAGCCTGCGGTCGGCGGCGCCGACCGTCTTGCAGGCGGTGGTGGAGAGCAGCGGGACGTACGACACCGAGATGGTGTTCGCGGAGCCGCTGGTGCTGCGGACCTCCAGCGTGTGGGTTCCGGCCCCGGTGGTGGGGCAGCGCAGCGCCCCGTACGAGGAGCCGGTGACGTTCTCGCAGGTCACGGCGGCGCCGCCGGGTGCGGTCAGCTTGGTGTGGGTCCACCCGGCCGTCCCCATGACCTGGAGCAGCACCAGGTCGTTCTGCTGCGCCAGGGTGAGCGGGAAGGAGACGCTCTCGTTCGGGCCGAGCGTGCACGTGACGACGGCGTGGGCGGCCACGGCCGCCGGGCAGTCGCCCGCCGCCGCGGTCTGCTGCAGCGTGCGTACGGCGCTCTCGTGGTCGGCCTTCGGGTCCCGCTTCGGCGGGGTCTGGGGCCCGGCCTTCGGCGCGGCCGCCGGGCCCTTGGACGCGTCCGGCTGCGATGCGGCGGCGTCGGCGGCGGGCGGTGCCGCGGCCGCGAAGGCCGGAGCCGCCTGGCCCGCGAACGAGGCCAGCACGGCGAGCAGCAGGGCGCCGGAGGCGGCGATCGCGCCACCCCTGCCCCGTCTGTGCCGGCTTCTTCTGCCGGTCGGCAGTGAACTCATGAACCCCCCTGTCGGACGGGCCCGGCCCCTGTGAGCTGCACAGGGAGCAATGGGCAGCCGGAACGTCGGGCCCGCCCCGCTGGACATAGGGATCAGTTCGGGACAGAAACGCGCCAACTCCCCTTGATCGCACAGGTATTCGCGATCTGTCGGGCGAAGATCTATGTACTCTAGAGCCCAGACCTGAGCACGTTCAAAAATGGGGGGACCGGTGCGCAGTCGCCGTCTCGTAATTTCCGTCGCCGTCATCGCGGCAACCGTCGGTCTCGCGCCGGGCATCGCCCAGGCCGCGGAGCCGGTCACGCCGGGGGTGAGCGCGCCCGCCGTGGACCTGGCCAAGGCCGCTGCACCGAACCTGAACACCTTCAAGAGCCCCGCGGAACGCTCCGTCCGCAAGGCCCTGCCCGGCGCCAAGGGCGGGGTCTCCGCCCAGCAGGCGGCCGGCAACCCGGACCTGGCCCTCGTCCTGAACGCCGCGGCCACCACGGCCCACGCGTTCGACCTGGAGACCACCGTCGTCAGCGCCGACTCCGCGCTGAAGGTCACCGTCGACTGGGGCGACGGCAGCACCGACGCCATGGACGCGTCCGGCTCGACCGTCCTGAAGAGCAGTCACACCTACGCGGAACTCGGCGAGTACACCGTCAAGGTCACCGTCACCGACCCGGCGAACCAGGCCGAGGTCGTCAACACCTTCGAGCTCATGACCGCCGGCTCGGACTTCGTTCCCTACGCCCCGACCCGTCTGCTGGACACCCGCAACGGGACCGGCACCGCGCAGGGCAAGGTCGCCCCGTACGGCTCGACCCGGGTGAAGGTCGGCGGCAACGGCGGGATACCGGAGGGGGTCACCGCCGTCGCCCTCAACGTGACCGTCACCAACACCACCAGCGCCGGCCACGTCACGGCCTTCGCCGAGGGCACCGAGCGGCCGACCACCTCGAACGTGAACTTCGAGGCGGGCCAGACCGTTCCGAACCTGGTGATCGTGCCGGTCGGCAAGAACGGCTACGTCGAGCTGGCCAACCGCGGTGAGCAGTCGGTCGACCTGATCGCGGACGTCACCGGCTACTTCACCCGGACCCAGGCCGGCGGCTACACCCCGATCACCCCGGTCCGCTTCGTCGACACCCGCGAGGGCCTCGGCACCACCCGCGGTCAGCTGCCCGGACAGAAGACCTTCGGCACCAAGATCAGCGGCCTGCGCGGCGTTCCGGAAGGCGTCACGGCCGTGGCGCTGAACGTCACGGCGACCAACCCGAAGGAGGCCGGCCACCTGTCCGTCTTCCCGAGCGGCGGCAGCGTACCGATCACGTCCAACGTGAACTTCACCGCGGGCCAGACGATCGCCAACGCGGTGATCGTGCCCGTCGGCCCAGACGGCAGCATCAACGTCCGCAACGGCGCCTGGGCCGGCACGGACGTGATCGTCGACGTCGTGGGCTTCTACAGCCCCGACAGCAAGGCCGCCTACATGCCGATCAAGTCGGTCCGGCTCCTCGACACCCGCGACCCCCGCTGGCCCCACGGTCCGATGCAGGGCCGCGGCTACATCTGGCACCCGCTGTCCGTGGGCGAGCCCGGCATCGCCGGGTTCGTGCTGAACACCACGGTCACGAACACCGCCGGCGCGGGCTTCCTGTCGGTCGCCCCGGACTCGAACACGCGGGAGCAGTACCGGGACGGCAAGCAGGTCTTCCCGGAGCGTCCCACCGCCTCGACCCTGAACTGGACGGCCGGCAAGACCGTTCCGAACCTGGTCCAGGCGGGCGCCGGGAACAACGGCATCGTCGACTACTGGAACCAGGGCTGGGACAACACCGACCTCGTCGTCGACATCTTCGGCTACTACGAGACCAACTGACCCACCGCCGAGCGCCCCGGGGACGGCCTCCCCGGGGCGCTCAGTGCTGCTCGGGGGGTCGTGGCCTGCCGCCCGGCGCCAGGTGCTCCACCAGTTCGGCCAGGTCCTCGCAGACCTGCTCGATCCTCAGCCGTACGTTGTTCTGCTCGGTGACCAGCGCGGACAGCAGCAGCCCGGTCAGGGCGGCCGCCCCGTTGAGGGCCTGCAGGTTGACCATGAGCTCCAGCAGGCTGTAGTCGACGAACGGTCCGACGTGGTCGTGCGCCGCCGAGATCGCCAGGACCGAGATCAGCAGGGTGCACGGCGCGCTCCCGGCGAACTGGAAGCGTACGGCCGCCCAGATCAGCAGCGGGAAGACGAGGAAGAGCACGGACAGGTGGCTGCGGGTGGCCACGAGGGTGACGAACACGGACGTGACCGCCAGGGCCGACACCTCGACCAGCCGGTAGTCCTCCCGGGGCAGCCGGGCCCGGCGCAGGACCAGGAGCAGCGGGGTCAGTACGAGCACCCCCATGGCGTCCCCGACCCACCAGGCCGCCCACACCGGCCAGAATCCGCCCCGGGGCAGATCGCCGGTGAGGACGAGGGTCCAGGTCCCGGCCGTCGCACTGATCAGCATCGGTAACAGGCCGCCCAGGAAGACGAGCGCCAGGGCGTCCCGCAGCCGGTCCATCTCCGAGCGGAAGTCCACCCGGCGCAGCATCAGGTACGCGCACACCGGGGCGATGGTGTTCCCCGCGAGGATGCCGAGGTCGCTGAGATCGAATTCGCTGATGCGTTCGATCGCGAAGTAGGTGCCGAGGGAGATCCCCGGCCAGACCCGCAGGCCCAGCCAGAGCAGGGCGGCCAGCGCGATGCCGGTGGGCAGCCACAGCGGGGTGACCTGGGCGCCGTCGACGGTGACGCTCTGGCGCAGGCCGATCCGGCCGCCGATGTAGTAGGCGACGGCGACGGCGAGGATCAGCAGGAGTACTTCGGCCGGCCGCCGCCATCGTCGCCATCGCTCGGTGCGCACCACAGCATCAGACAACAGCCCGCGGGCCGGGTGGGGCGTGACACGCGCTAGGGCGCGTCACGGGGTTGCAGGGGCGCTCCCGGCCCCGGCCCCGGCCCCGGCCCCGGCCCCGGGTCCGGCTCAGGCTCCGGGTCCGGCTCAGGGTCCGGACCGGCGGCCGGGGTGGGTCCGGCCGCGTCGTGGCTGAGGACGAGCACCGCGGCGTCGTCCGCGTGGCCCGTCGAATCGGCCACCTTCATCACTTCGGCGGCGAGCTCGGCGGGGTCGGTGCCCGCCGCCTCCCGCACGACCTGCAGGACGCGCTCCAGCCCCACCTCCAGCGGAAACCTCGGGCCCTCGACCACGCCGTCGGTCAGCAGGACGATCGATCCCGCCTGCGTCAGCCGCCGCCGGGTCACCGCGTACGCCGACCCGGGCACCAGGTTCAGCGGCAGCCCGCCGTTGTCATCGGCTATGCCGTATTGGCCGTCGACCGTGGCCCACACCGCGGGGACGTGACCGGCCCGGGCGCTCTCCAGCTCCCAGGTGTCCGGGTCGAAGCGGAGCAGGCTGCAGGTCGCGAAGAGGTCGCGGTTCATCGAGAGCAGCACCTCATTGGCCCGGCTCAGCACCTCGCCGGGGTCGACGACCACGGCCGCCACGGCACGCAGGCAGATCCTGACCTGCCCCATGAAGGCCGCCGCGTCGACGTCGTGCCCCTGGACGTCGCCGATGCAGAGGGCGAGCGCGCCCTCCGGCAGCCGGAACCCGTCGTACCAGTCGCCGCCGATGTCCAGGCCGTGCCGGGCGGGCGAGTACCTGGCCGCCGTACGCAGACCCGGCAGGCAGGGCAGCGTGGTGGGCAGCATCTCGCGCTGCAGGGCCTCGGCCAGTTCCACCCGGGCCTGTTGGAGCTCCACGCCCTGCCGCGCCTGGGCGGTCAGCCGGCCGAGCGTGCTCAGCAGGTCGGCGCTGGCCACCCGAGGGGGACGGCGCCGGCTCATGGAAGGCTCCGACGATGGTGCATCCATCCCTGCTTCCGCCGCCCGAAAGGACGTGCCCATCATATTTCCGCCGACCCGGACCCCGCCCCCCGAGCCCGGAGCCGGCGCAGTCGGCGGGGAGGGTTTTCCCGTGCGAACACCGGGGATCGGGCGATCTTGCAACCGGACCGCACCGCCGGGCAGACCGTCGCCAACTCGGCGGTCGTTCCGATCGGCCCCGACGGGAAGATCAACGTGCGCAACGGCGGCTGGGACCCGGCCGACGTGGTGGTCGACGTCGTCGGCTTCTACACCCCCGAGAGCCGGTCCGCCCTGGTGGCCCACGGGATCCCGTACCGGCTCCTGGACACCCGCAAGGACAGCTGGGGCGGCTGGAAGGCCGGCCCGCTGAAGGCGCGTACGCACTTCCCCATGCGGCTGGAGGGCGACACCACGACCCCCGACGTCGACGGCTGGGTGCTGAACACCACCGTCACCGACACCCGCGGCAACGGCTTCCTGTCCGTGACACCGGACCCGAACTTCTGGTCCGACTACGCGAACGGCACGGCGGTGACGCCGCAGCGGCCCGTCTCCTCGGTCCTGAACTGGACGAAGGGCGCGACCGTGGCGAACGTCGCGCAGACGCCCGGGGGCAAGGGCGGCATGATCGACCTGTGGAACCAGGGCTGGGAGGCCACCCACCTGCTGGTCGACCTGCTCGCCTACTACAAGACGGACTGACCCGGCGGCCGGTACGACGAAGGGGCGGTGCGCCGTACGGCGCACCGCCCCTTCGTGCCGCTGCTGCCTAGAGGAACGAGTTGATCTCGATCGTCTCGGTGCGGCCGGGGCCGACGCCGATCGCGGAGATCGGGGCGCCCGACATCTCCTCCAGGGCCTTGACGTAGGCCTGGGCGTTCGCCGGCAGGTCCTCGAAGGTCTTGGCCTTGGTGATGTCCTCGGACCAGCCGGGGAGGTATTCGTAGATCGGCTTCGCGTGGTGGAAGTCGGTCTGCGAGTAGGGGAGCTCCTCGACGCGCTTGCCGTCGATCTCGTACGCGACGCAGACCGGGATCTGCTCCCAGCCGGTCAGCACGTCCAGCTTGGTGAGGAAGAAGTCGGTCAGGCCGTTCACGCGGGTGGCGTAACGTGCGATCGGCGCGTCGAACCAGCCGCAGCGACGGTCACGGCCGGTGGTCACACCGCGCTCGCCGCCGATGCGGCGCAGGTCCTCGCCGTCCTGGTCGAACAGCTCGGTCGGGAACGGGCCCGCGCCGACGCGGGTCGTGTAGGCCTTGAGGATGCCGATGACACGGCTGATCTTCGTCGGGCCCACGCCGGTACCGGTGCAGGCGCCGCCCGCGGTCGGGTTCGACGAGGTGACGAAGGGGTAGGTGCCGTGGTCGACGTCGAGCAGGGTGCCCTGGCCGCCCTCGAAGAGCACGACCTTGTCCTCGTCCAGCGCGTTGTTGAGGATCAGGGTGGTGTCGGCGACGTACGGCTTGATCTGCTCCGCGTACTGGAGCATCTCCTCGACGATCTGGCCGGCCTCGATCGCGCGACGGTTGTAGAGCTTCGCGAGGAGCTGGTTCTTGCCCTCCAGCGCCGCTTCGACCTTCTGGGTGAGGATCGACTCGTCGTAGAGGTCCTGGACCCGGATGCCGACGCGGTTGATCTTGTCCGCGTACGTCGGGCCGATGCCGCGACCGGTGGTGCCGATCTTGCGCTTGCCGAGGAAGCGCTCGCCGACCTTGTCGAGGGTGACGTTGTACGGCGTGATCAGGTGCGCGTTGCCGCTGATGAGCAGCTTGGAGGTGTCGATGCCGCGCTCGTTGAGGCCGCGCAGCTCGGAGAGCAGGACGGCCGGGTCGACGACGACGCCGTTACCGATGACCGGGGTGCATCCGGGGGAGAGGATGCCGGAAGGGAGAAGGTGCAGCGCGTACTTCTGGTCGCCGACGACGACCGTGTGGCCGGCGTTGTTGCCGCCCTGGTAGCGCACTACATAGTCAACGGATCCACCGAGCAGGTCGGTGGCCTTTCCCTTGCCCTCGTCACCCCACTGAGCTCCGAGCAGCACAAGAGCGGGCACAGGCGTACACCTCTTCCGGATGGGGCATGTCCAAGGTCAGGGGGGCGTACGACGATGTACGCGGGCTGAGCCGTCGGACGGGTTGCCCCGGAATAGACGAAGGCCCTGGCGCAATAGCGCAAGGGCCTCTTGCACAAAGATGCTACCCGAGGAAGGACCGAGGTGTCGGCTCCAGAGCCCACCATGAGCGAAGCGGGCGCGCCGGTAGGCGGTCTGCTGGTGCTCGTCGACCCGGTCGCCCGCCGTCTTGACGGCGAGTCCGTGCGGATCGCGAAAGATGTGTTGTCAGCGGGCGCGGCGGCGAAGATCTGCCTCCCGGATTCGCAGGAGGAATTCGCGCGGGCGCTCGCCCGCAGGGGCCATCGGCAGCCGGTGATCGTGGGTGACGACCGGGCCCTGGTGCGGGCCGTGGGGCTGCTGCACCGGGAGCGAGGGCTGGGCGAGGGCGCGCTGGCGCTGGTTCCGGTGGGGCCGGTGGGGTCCCTGGCGCTGGCGAGGTCGCTGGGTGTGCCCGAGTCGGCCGTCGCGGCGGCCCGGGCGGTGCTGGACGGCTCGGTGAGGATGTGCGACCTGCTGGTCGACGACAGTGACGGGGTGGTGCTGGGCGCGCTGCGGATCCCGCCGCTGCGGGGGCCGGAGCGGGGGGTTCCCAGGCCGGCCGGGCCCTCGGTGTGGAGCGCGTACCGCTCGCTGGTACGGACCCTGGTCCGCCCGGTCGCGGCGGCGGGCGGGGTGGGCGGCGGGCACCACCGGCTGCGGGTGGAGGCCGACGGGGTGCAGCTGGCCGATGTGGACCAGCCCGTGGCGGACGTCTCGGTGCGCACGCGGGGCGACGGAGGGCCGGCGGAGGTCGCGGTGCGCACGGGCGGCGGCTTCGGCGGCTCGACGGTGACGGCCCGGGCGAAGACGGTGACGGTGTCGGGCGCGGACTTCCGCTACCGCGCCGACGGCGCGATGGCCGGCCCGGTCCGCCGTCGTACGTGGACGCTGCGCCCGGGGGCATGGACGCTCACCCTGCCCCGCTGACGGCGGGGGCGGCGACATCGCGGGCGGTGCGGGAGGCGCTGGGCGACTGGCGGCGGGACGCGCTGCTGCTGTGCCTGCTGCCGGTGTTCTGCTGGCCCGCGGTGGTCGCGGCGGTGCTCACGCGCCCGGTGATGCTGGTGGTGCTGCTCGGGCCGGTGGTGCTCGGGGTGCGCGAGCTGTGCGCCGTCCGCCGGGTGCGGCGCGTGGTGCGGGGTCCGGCGGTGCGCTGGGTTCCGTACGAGGCGGAGGTGGTGCGGGTTCGGTGGCGGCCGCCCGTGCTGGTCCTGGGGGATGACCTGGGTGAGGGGCGGCGGCGCGTCCTGACCCTGGGGGTGCTGGGCCGGCGGGTCCTGCCGCCGCGTCCGTGGCCCCGTAGGGAGCCGGCCCCGTCCGTGCGGGCGGTGCGGCTCGCGGGGGACCCGGCGCGGGGCGGGGTCCTGTGGGTCCCGGACGCCCGCCGGCTGGGCCTCGCCCGGCCGGTCCGGCCTGCCAGGGCAAGCCGGGCGACGCGGCCTGCCCGGCCTGTCCGGCCTGTCCGGCCCGGGCCGTCCGTCCGGCGCCGACGGGCGGGGGGTGCCGGCTAGCCGAGGTCGAGCGTCGCCCGGTGGGCGCGCCAGCGGTCCATCAGGCCCAGCATCTCGCCCTGCATGAACTCGAAGAACGCCGCCGTCTCCGCGACGCGCGCCCCGGCCGGCGAATGCGCGCCGAGGCCGGCCGCGCCCTCGCGCAGGGTCTTCTCCCACTGGGTCAGGACCTGGTCGCGCCGGGTGAAGGTCTCGTACCAGAGCTCGTTGTGCAGGACGTACCGGTCCCGGCGCGAGCCCGGTTCGCGTTCGCGGCTGACCATGTTGACCTGCGTCAGGTAGGACACGGCCCCGGAGACCGCCGCGGGGCTGATCCGGAGCGCCTCGCCCAGCTCCGCGGAGGTCATCGCGCCCCCGTCGCTGGCCAGCAGCTGCGCGAAGACCCGCGCGGCCATCCGCTGCATCCCGGCCTCGGTCAGCTGGGCCGCGAACCGCTCCACGAACCGGGAGACCGCTTCCTCGTCCCGCCCGGCGGCCGCGTCCGCGGCCCCGTCCACATCCGTCTTCACCATGTCGTCCGCCACCCTCCCGACTTTACGCGATTCTTGACATTCCCAAACTTCACAAACTTGTGAAGTTGGCGTACGTTCAGAAACATGACGAAGGCAATCAGCGTCGTCGGCCTCCACAAGGCCTTCGGCCGCACCCGCGCACTGGACGGACTCGACCTCTCGGTCACCACCGGCGAGGTCCACGGCTTCCTCGGCCCCAACGGCGCCGGCAAGTCCACGACCATCCGGGTCCTGCTCGGACTGCTGCGCGCCGACTCCGGCGCCGCCGAACTCCTCGGCGGCGACCCGTGGGCCGACGCGGTCCCCCTCCACCGCCGTGTCGCCTACGTCCCCGGAGACGTCACCCTGTGGCGCAACCTCTCCGGCGGCGAGGTCATCGACCTGTACGGGCGGCTGCGCGGCGGCCTCGACCGGGCGCGCCGCGCCGAACTCGTCGAGCGGTTCGAACTGGACCCCACCAAGAAGGGGCGCACGTACTCCAAGGGCAACCGGCAGAAGGTCGCCCTCGTCGCCGCCTTCGCCTCCGACGCCGAACTGCTCGTCCTCGACGAACCCACCTCCGGCCTCGACCCGCTGATGGAGGGGGTCTTCCAGAGCTGCGTCGCCGAGGCCCGCGCGGCCGGACGCACCGTCCTGCTCAGCTCGCACATCCTCAGCGAGGTCGAGGCGCTCTGCGACCGCGTCAGCATCGTCCGCCAGGGCCGCACCGTGGAGACCGGCACCCTCGCCGAACTCCGCCACCTCACCCGCACGTCGATCAGCGCCGAGCTCGCCGGCCCGCCGAACGGCGTGGCCCACCTGCCGGGCGTGCACGACGTCGAGGTGCGGGGGCTGAAGGTCCGTCTCCAGGCCGACACCGACAAGCTGGACGCCGTACTGCGCTCCCTCACCGCATCGGGCGTGCGCTCGCTGACCGCGACCCCGCCCACCCTCGAAGAGCTCTTCCTGCGCCACTACACCGACGGCGAGGCGAACGCGCGATGACGCGACGAACGGCGGAGCAACCGCCGGAGGAACGGCGGGCGGCCGGCCTCGCGGGGACCGGCGTCCTGCTCCGGCTGGCCCTGCGCCGCGACCGGGTGATGATGCCGGTCTGGATCCTGGCCACCACGCTCCTGGTGGCGGGCATGCCCGGCTCGCTCGGCAGCGTGTACGCCACCGCCGCCGAACGCGCCGAGGTCGCCGCCTCGATGAACGCCAACGGGTCCATGCGCGCGCTGTACGGCCCGGTCTTCGGCGATTCCCTCGGCGGCCTGACCGCCTGGCGCGCCGGCGTCTTCGGCGCCGTCCTCGCGGCTGTCATGAGCCTGATCATCGTGGTCCGGCACACCCGCGAGGAGGAGGAGACGGGCCGTCAGGAAATGCTCTCCGCGGCGATGGTGGGCCGCCGCGCCCCGCTGACCGCCGCCCTGCTCGCCGCCCTCGTGGCCAACACCTGCCTGGCCCTGCTCGTCGCCGGCGGACTCGCCGGGCAGGGCGCACCGGGCGCCGCCGCGCTCGGACTGGCCCTCGCCGGCACCGGCATGCTCTTCGCCGGCACGGCCGCCGTCGCCGCCCAGCTGACCGAGAGCGCCCGGGCTGCCAAGGGGCTCACGGCCGCCGTGCTGGGCGCGGCCTTCGTCCTGAAGGCCGCCGGCGACGCCGGCACGGCGGACGGCCGGTCCGCCCTGACCTGGCTCTCACCGCTCGGCTGGGTGGAGAACGTACGGGCCTTCGCCGTCGAACGCTGGTGGGTGCTCCTGCTGCTCGCCGCCGCCGTCGGGGCGCAGGTGGGCGCCGGGTACCTGCTGGCCGGACGCCGTGACCTGGGGATGAGCTTCCTGCCGTCCAGGCCGGGGCCGGCCCGGGGGCGTCTGGGCTCGGCGGGCGCGCTGGCCTGGCGGCTGCAGCGCGGCACCCTCGCGGGCTGGAGCGCCGGCTTCCTCACGGCCGGTGCGGTCTTCGGCGGGATGGCGGACGGCGCCGCGGACCTGGTCGGCGGCAACGACAGGACCCGCGAGATCATCGAGCGGATGGGCGGGCAGAGCGGGCTCACCGATGCCTTCCTCGCCACGATGGCCGGCATGTTCGGCATGGTCGCCGCCCTGTACGCGGTGTCGGCGGTCCTGCGGCTGAGCGGTGAGGAGTCGGCGCAGCGGGCGGAACCGCTGCTCGCACTCCCGGTCGGCCGGCTCCGCTGGGCCGGCGGCCACCTGGCCGTGGCCTTCGGCGGTTCGGCGCTGATACTCCTGCTGGCGGGGCTGGGCCTCGGCCTCGGGCACGGCGGCGACGTGGGGACGACGGTCGCGGCCACCCTCGCCCAGCTGCCCGCGGTGTGGGTGATCGGTGCGCTGGCGGCGCTGCTCCACGGCGCGCTCCCCGCCTACGCGGCGGCCGCCTGGGCGGTGGCCGGCGGCGCCCTGGCCCTGGGCTGGGTCGGCCCGGCGCTGGACCTCCCGCAAGGGGTGCTGGACCTCTCGCCCTTCGCCCACCTGCCCAGGCTCCCGGGTGCGGAGTCCCTCTCGTGGGCCCCGCTCCTGGCCCTGACCGCCCTGGCGGCGGCCCTGACCGCGGCCGGCCTCACCGCCCTGCGCCGCCGCGACCTGACGTCCTAGAACTCCACGAGCAGGCGTTCCAGCCCGCGGATGACGTACCCGTCCTGCCACCGCGGCTCCTCCACGAGCCGCAGTGGCGGGATCCCGTCCGCCAGCAGCGCCCCGAACGACGCCTCCAGCTCCCGCCGCGCCAGCGGCGCCCCCAGGCAGTAGTGGATCCCGGCCCCGAAGGTCAGGTGGGGGTTGTCGGCCCGCGAGAGGTCCAGCGTGTCGGGGTCGTCGAAGCGTGCGGGATCCCGGTTCGCGGAACCGAACAGCAGGGCGACCTCCGCCCCGCGGGGGATCTCGGTGTCGCCGACGCGGATGTCGTCGAGCACCCAGCGTTCGAACATCTGCAGGGGAGTGTCGTACCGCATGAGTTCATCCACAGCTGTGGACAACTTTTCGGGATCGCGGCCGGCGCGGAGCGCGGCGAGCTGATCGGGATTGCGGAACAGCGCCCACCATCCGTTGACCGTGGTGTTGACGGTGGCCTCGTGCCCGGCGTTCAGCAGGAGGACACAGGTGGAGATCATCTCCTGCTCGCTGAGTCGGCCCTCCTCATCGTGGGCGGCGATCAGTCCGGAGATCAAATCCTCCCCGGGGCGTGCGCGCCGCTCGGAAATCAGCTCCCGCAGGTACGCGCTGAAGTCGATGCTGGCCCGCACCGCGCGCCGCGCCGTCTCCTCGTCCGGCCGGAGCTCGAACATCCCGCAGATGTCCGCCGACCAGGGCCGCAGCAGCCCCCGGTCCGCCTCCGGCACGCCCAGCAGCTCCGCGATCACGGCCACCGGCAGCGGCTCGGCGACGGTGGCGAGCAGGTCACCGCCGCCGTCCGCGAGCAACCGCCCCACCAGTTCCCCGGCCATCCGCTGCACGGCCGGCACGAGCCGCTCCACCGTCCGCGGGGTGAAGGCCTTCGCCACCAGCCGGCGCACCCGCGCGTGCGCGGGATCCTCCAGGTCCAGCAGGCCGTTGCCATTGAGCACGTGGAAGGGCTCGTGCTCCGGCGGCGGCGCCTGCCGCCCGAACTCCTCGTGCGAGAACCGGTGGAGGTAGGTCCGCCCCAGCCGCCGGTCCCGCAGCAGCGCACTCACATCGGCGTAGTGCGGCACCAGCCACTGCCCGGTGGCCTCCCACCAGATGGCCCGCCCCTGCTCCCGCAACTCCCGGTACGCCGGGTACGGATCGGCGACGAACGCGGCATCCCACGGATCAAAGCCCATCCCGGCAGACTAGGGGGTGCGCTCCCCGATCGGGCCGGATCAGGCCGGGGTCACCAGGCGGGTCTCGTAGGCGAACACCGCCGCCTGCGTCCGGTCCCGCAGGCCCAGCTTCACCAGGATCCGGCTCACATGGGTCTTGATCGTAGACTCCGCGACGATCAGCCGATCGGCCATCTCCGCGTTGGACAACCCCTGCGCGATCAGGATCAGCACCTCCGTCTCCCGCTCCGTCAGCTCACCCACCCCCGCCGGATCCGCCAGCTTGCGCGCCTCGGAGATCTTCGAGAACTCCGCGATCAGCCGCTTGGTCACCGAAGGCGCCAGCAGGGCCTCGCCGGCCGCCACCACCCTGACACCGTCCGCCAGCTGACGGGCCGAAGCGTCCTTCAGCAGGAAGCCGGAAGCCCCCGCCCGCAGCGCCTGGTACACGTACTCGTCGAGGTCGAAGGTCGTCAGGACCAGCACCTTCGCGTCCGTGTCCGCGGCCACGATCTCCCGCGTCGCCTCCAGGCCGTTCATCTGCGGCATCCGGATGTCCATCAGCACCACGTCCGGCCGCAGCGCCGCCACCTGCGCGATGGCCTCCCGGCCGTCGACCGCCTCGCCCACCACCTCGATGCCGTCCATGGCGTTCAGCAGAACGGAGAACCCCTCGCGGACCATCATCTGGTCGTCGACGATCAGCACCTTGATCGTCATGCCGTCCCTTCCCGCGACTGAGCCACCGGCTCGGACCGGTGGCGCACCGGTATGAACACCGCGACCTCGTACCCGCCCGACTCCGTCCGCTCGGCCGTCATCTCACCTTCCAGCATGGCCACCCGCTCCCGCATCCCGGTGATCCCGTGGCCGGCCCCCGCCGAGGGCCGCACGTCCCCGGTCGGAGCCTCGTTGACGACCCGTATCCCCAGACCGCCCAGCACGTACGACACCTCCACCCCGGCCGCCGCGCCCGGCGCGTGCCGCAGGGTGTTGCTCAGGGCCTCCTGGATGATCCGGTAAGCCGACAGCTCCACGCCCTGCGGCAGCTCCCGCACCGCACCCGTGACCGTCTTCTCCACACGCAACCCCGCCTCGCGCACATTCGCCAGCAGCCCGTCCAGCGAGGCCAGCGTCGGCTGCGGGGCGTCCGGAGCCTCGTAGTCCGCGGAGCGCACCACACCCAGCACCCGACGAAGCTCCGTCAGGGCCGCCACCGCGTTCTCCCGGATGGTGACGAACGCCGCCTCCAGCTCCGGCGGAGGGTTCTTCACCCGGTACGGGGCGGCCTCCGCCTGGATCGCCACCACCGACATGTGGTGCGCCACCACGTCGTGCAACTCCCGGGCGATCGTGGTCCGCTCCTCCAGCAGCGTCCGCTTGTCCCGCTCGACGGCCGTGACCTCCTGCTGCGCGCTCACCTCCGCCTTGGCGTGCCGGCGTATCTGGATGCTGCCGGCGATCACCAGGGCGAACGCCGAGGTCACCGCCATCTCCGGCACGTTCGACCCCCACTGGCCGTTGAACACCACCGACAACGCGCTGCCCAGCGCGAGGGTGAGCGCCCACATCCAGGCCGCCACCCGCGGGCCGGTCCGCAGCGTGACGAGGACCATGACCACGATGTAGGAGAAGAAGGCGCCCGGGGTCCAGGGCCAGGTGCTGCCGCCGCCGAGGGAGGCCAGCACCACCGTCATCGCGACAGCCGCCCACCACGCGCCCACCGGCCGCACCAGCGTCATCAGGACCGGAACCGCGGCTATCAGCCCCATGACGAGCCGGCCCAGATCGCCCAAGTAGCTCGACTGCCCGTCCATCGTGAACAGCACGGCGACGAAGGCCAGGACGCCCACCGCCGCATACCGCCGCCACGGCGCATACCGTCGTATCCCCTTGGGGAGCCGTCGCGAGAAGCGTCCCGGTGCCCCCGCCAGGGGCAGCGGCCGGTAGGCGAAGGCATCGGTGACGAGGTCCCGGCGCAGGGTCGCGATCACCTCCGATGCCAGTCGGAATTCAGGCGTCCGGGCTGTCCCCCCGGTGGTCGTCTCGGTCATGCACACAACCGTAGGTCTGTACCGCCTTCGTCCGCGTCGCCGCTGATGGGGATTTCCCCGGATCCCTCTCAAGTACTACACGGGTCCGTCAGTAGCCCGTCGGACGGATCAGACCGCTCTCGTACGCGAACACCGCCGCCTGCGTGCGGTCCCGCAGCCCCAGCTTCACCAGGATCCGGCTCACATGGGTCTTCACCGTCTGCTCGGCCAGGACCAGGTGCTCGGAGATCTCCGCATTCGACAGGCCCTGGGCGATCAGCGACAACACCTCGGTCTCCCGCTCGGTCAGCACGTCGATCCGGGCCCGCGACGGCGCGCGCGGCGCCCCCAGCCGGGAGAACTCCGTGATCAGCCGCTTCGTGATGTTCGGCGAGAGCAGCGCCTCACCGGCCGCCACCACCCGTACCGCCTCCGCGAGCTGATCGGCCGAGGCGTCCTTCAGCAGGAACCCGGAAGCCCCGGCCCGCAGCGCCTCGTACACGTACTCGTCGAGGTCGAAGGTGGTCAGCACGAGCACCTTCACCGCGGCGTCGGGAACGCGCGTGATCACGGACGTGGCCTCGATGCCGCCCATGCCGGGCATGCGGATGTCCATCAGCACCACGTCCGGGGCCAGCTCGGCGACCTTCGCGACGGCGTCCGCCCCGTCCACCGCCTGCCCCACGACCTCTATGTCGGGCTGGGCGTTGAGAAGCACGGTGAAGCCCTGCCGCACCATCATCTGGTCGTCGGCGATCATCACCTTGATCGGGGTGCTCATGGGGCCTTCTTCGTCTCGGGGCCGGTGCCGGGGCCGGCGGGCCGGCTCTGCGGGTCCATCGGAAGCACTGCGCTGACCTCGTACCCCCCGTCGGGGCGTGGGCCCGCGGCCAGTTCGCCACCCAGCATGCCCGCCCGCTCCCGCATCCCCAGCAGCCCGTGCCCCGCTCCCTGCGAGGGCGCGGTCGGCCGGGTGGCCGCGCTGTTGGCGACGCACAGGTGCAGCTCGCGAGGCCCGTACGCCACGCCGACCTCCACCTGTGAACCGGGCGCGTGGCGCAGGCAGTTGCTGAGGGCCTCCTGCACGATCCGGTACGCGGTGAGCTCCACGCCGGGCGCCAGCGGCCGGCGGACGCCCGCGACCGCGGTGGTGACGTCCAGCCCCGCCCCGCGCACGTTGTCCACGAGGCCGTCCAACTCGGCGAGGGTCGGCTGCGGATGCTGCGGCGCCGAGGGATCACCGGGCTGTTCGGAGCGCAGCACCCCCAGCACCCGCCGCAGTTCCGTAAGGGCCTCCAGCGCGTTCTCCCGGATGCCCGCCAGGTTCTCCTTGAGTTCCTCGGACGGGTCGTCCACGAGGTGCGGGGCGACCTGCGCCTGGATGGAGATCACCGACATGTGGTGCGCGACGACGTCGTGCAGCTCACGGGCGATGCGGCTGCGCTCCTCCAGTACGGTGCGCCGGGCGCGTTCCTCCGCGGTGAGGGTCTCCTGCTCGACCAGTTCGCCCCGCGCCAGCCGCAGGGCGCGCAGCGCGTACCCGAGGAGACCGACGAAGCCGAAGAGGACGGTGACCCCCATGGAGGAGATATGGCTCCCGTCCGGATGGAAGGTCAGCTCGGCCGCCCCGGTCAGGGCGACGGAGATGCCGACGACCCATATGGTCACCCGCGGTGGCACCCGGAGGGCGACCAGCAGCAGCACGGGGGCGAACGCGAACATCCCGCCGGGCGTCCACGGCCAGGTCTGGCCCTGCCCGACGTGGTCGTGGATCATCCAGGCGATCCAGCCCGCGGTGAGCAGGGCGAGCCACCAGGCGGCGATCGGACGGAACATCGCCAGCCAGATGGACAGCGCCGTCAGCAGGGCGACGGCCAGCGGCGGCCCGCCCTTGACGTGGTAGTGGTCCATGAGCTGCTCGGTGGTGAGGAACCCGAAGAACACCGCGGCATAGGCGACGAGTGCGTGCGGCAGCCGGGCCAGCCACCGCGGCCGGCCCATCCTGGGAAGCGGATCACGCCGCAGCGTGAACAGGTCCAGGGCCAACGACAGACGCGGTCCGGCTCCCGGTGCGGCTTCGGCGGACTTCGGCTCGGCCGGGGGCACGCGCTGATCGTTCACATCGGCCAGCCTAGGCATGGGTGATCTCCTTGGCGGAAGTACCCGGGACGCGGGATGCGGCGATGACGGTGACAGGGCGGGGGCGCCGGGCCTGTTCGTGGACGCGGAACGCCGCCAGGCAGAGCCCCAGCGCGGCCGCGAACACCGGCAGCCACAACACCCGGGCCGCTGTCCAGCCGACCGAGTCGGGCACGGTGTGCAGGCCGGGCAGGTCGGCAGAGACCAGCAGCCCGAGGGCGGTGACGGCCATCATGGCGGTCTGGTGCCACAGGAAGACCGTCATGGCGGACAGGTTCACCAGAGCCACCTTCGCCCAGGCCGCCGGCCGCCTCATGCGCCGGGCCAGCCGGTCGCGGACCAGCAGGGCCAGCCCGCACTGGGCCAGTCCGAACGCGACCGCCGCCAGCGTCGGCGGGTTCAGGTTCGAGACGGCCGCTCCCGGCACGCCCACCATGGACGCCGGGTACCCGCCCCACAGGATCAGCGCGGCGGTGGCCGCGGCGCCGGCGCCGGCCAGGAGCCGGAGCCGACCGCGCCGGGCGAGGGCGCCGCGCGCCCACGCGGCGCCCAGCGTGAAGGGCGCGAGCCAGCCCGCGACCACATTGACCCAGCCGATCCACTCGGGCCCGCCCAGCTGGAAGCGCCACAGGTCGACACCCGCCACCACGGCGGCCGGCCACAGCGGGCCGAGCCGGGCCACGAGCGGGGTCGCGGCGGTGAGCGCGGCGAACACCAGCAGGAACCACAGCGGCGACAGCACCAGTCTGACCAGCGTCCGCACGGTGTCGAGCTCCGCCCCGCCGACGAGCATGCCGCCCGCCACGACCGTCCACAGGACGAGCACCGCGGCGACCGGCCGGAACAGCCGGCCCAGCCGCTGCCGCACCCAGGCCCCGTACGAGACGCCCCGCTCGCGCGCCGAGGCGTACCCGAGGGCGGCGACATGGCCGCCGACCAGGAAGAACACGGCCAGCGTCTGGAACACCCAGGACACCGGTGCCAGCCAGGGCAGATGGGCCAGCGGGCTGGTGCCGTGCAGACCGCCGTCGGTGGCGGTCAGGGAGGTGACCAGCCAGTGGCCGAGCACCACTCCGAGGATCGCGAGGGCCCGGAGCGCGTCCACGGCCCGGTCCCGGCCGGCCGGCGTGGCCGCGTCGATGCCCGCCGCCAGGGCGGACCAGCGGGCGCGGAGCTCACGCATGGGAGGCCTCCTGCGAGGGAGCGGTACCGAGCACGATGGCGGCCAGGGCGTCGAGGGAACGGCTGCCCGGCCTGAGGTAGTCGCTGTGGCCGCCGGCTCCGGCGGCGAAGGCCCGCGCCCCGAAGGCGGGGTCGACCGGATCGGTGCCGAAGCCGACCCCGCCGAGCCGGACGTGCGGCACGTTGCCTATCCAGTCGGCGCCGCCCCGGCCCGCCCAGACCCGGGCGGCGGTCGGCAGCTCCCGGACGGATCCGGCGCCCGTGCCCGGGCTGCCGAAGAAGACCATGTCGCCGACCGCGGGACCCGTCCGGGTCCGGGCGCAGACGACGGAGCCGTAGGAGTGGCAGAGCAGCGACAGCCGCGAGCCGGGCGCGGCCATGTCCCGCAACCGGTCCAGGAACGGGCCCAGTTCGGCAGCGGCCTCGTCGGCCCGGTCGGCCGTCAGCACGGCCGTGCTGACCGTGCCCGGGGTGTCGTACCCCAGCCAGGCGACCACGGCGGAGCGGGGATTTCCCGCCCGGAGGCGCTGCTGGAGGGCCACCGCCCCGGACCGGAACCTCTCGTACGTATCGAGGGTGGTGTCGGAGCCGGGCACCAGGACGGCGATCCGGTCGGCGGTCTCCAGCTCGCCGAACACCTCGACGGCCCGGCCCCGGCCGCGGCCGTCGAAGGCGAGGAACTGCGCCGTGCCGCCCGCCGCCATGGCCCGCAGCCGGCCGGCGCGGCCGGAGCGGTCGGCGTCCTGGGCCATCCGGGCCGCCTCGGCGAGGTTGTCGCGGTTGGCGGCATAACGGCTCTGGAGCGAGGCGTCCCCGGCGGACACGGCGGGCGCCGGGGCGGGGGCCTTCGCGGACGCGGCGGCGGACACGGGGACGACCACGGCCGCCGCGACCAGCGAGGCCAGCAGCGTGCGGCGCAGCCGCCCACCACGTGCCCCCGCCCTCCCGGAGCCGAACACCGCCCCGCCCGCGCCGACTCCGTCAGCCGCCCCCGCAGCCCGTGCCGTCCCCGCCCCCGCAGCCCGTGCCGTCCGCGTCGCCGTCCCCGTGGTCATGGTGTGTCCTTCGGTCTCCCGGAAGAGCCGTCAGCGCCCCTCTCCACCACCGAAGTTAGAAATCCGGCCCCCTCGTCCGCGTCCCGCCGCGGAGCCGTGTTCGCACGTAGCTCTCAGGTATGACGGGGGATACTTCAGAGGCACGGCGCGCCTCACCGCGCGCCCGACCAGGCCCCCAACACCCAGCTGGCGCTGGAGAATCGGAGTCCAGCGGTGAGCGACGACGACTGGCGCAGCGACCGCATCGGCAGCGCGCACCGCGGCGTGAACCCCACCGTCCTGCGCCGCCTCACCGCCGGCTTCGCCGTCATCGGGGACCGGCAGTTCCTCCCGGGCTACTCGGTACTGCTGACCGACGACCCGGCCGTGACCCGGCTCTCGGACCTGCCCCGGCCGCGCAGGACCGCGTACCTCGCGGACACGGAGCGGCTGGCCGAGGCCGTCGAGCGGGCCTGCGCGCGGCTCGACCCGGCCTTCCGCCGGGTCAACATCGAGATCCTCGGCAACACCGACCCCTACCTCCACGCCCACGTCTGGCCCCGCTACGACTGGGAGCCCGACGACCGCGTCGGACGGCCCGTGTGGCTCTACGAGGAGGAGTGCTGGCGCGGCGAGCGGCACGCGCTGGGTCCGCGCCACGACGCCCTGCGGGCAGCGATCGGCGAGGAACTGGACCGGATCGGAGCGGCCGTGGCGGCGCCCTGACCCAGGCGCCCTGACCCAGGCGCTCAGGCGCTCAGGCGCCCAGACGCCCAGACGCCCAGACGCCCGGTCGAGCGGCCGCCCCGAAGGAGGGCGGTGAGCCCGCCGCTCAGTCCGCCACCAGGGGTTCGACGTATCCCGCCCGCCAGCTCGGGGCGGGGTCCTGGCCGGGGCTGGTCCAGTACTCCCGCGCTTCCACGATCTCCCCGTCGTGCACGGTCCACAGGGAGACGGCCCGGTAGACGACGTGGTCCTGGGGCATCTCCACCTCGGTGACGACGTGGTCCCCGTCGGCCAGGATGCGGAGCACGCGCACGGGCTTCTCGTCCGAGTAGCCGTCGTCGCTGTTCACGGCGATGAAGTTGGCGCGCCCGACGATGCGCTCACCGCTCACGGGCCACTCGATGACGGCGTCCTCGGCGATGAGCCCGGCCACGCCGTCCCAGTCGCGTGCCTCGATCCGCTCCCACAGTCGTGCCACTACCCTCAACGGCTCCATGTGCCGCAGTGTCCGGCAGCCCGGGCGCATGCAACAAGCTTTGCCTGCAGGCTTATTGACCTCGACACAAACGGTGCCGGTCACTGCCTCCGGTAGTCGAGCGGGGGACTGTCGCTGCCCGCCAGCTCTCTGCGCAGGACGCCGTCGGGCAGAAGCCGCAGCAGGCTCCGGCCGCCCGGCGTGCAGGTCGGCGGGGCGCCCGAGGTGACGGTGGAGGCGTCCAGCTCCACGGGATCGGGCACGGCCAGCAGGGGCGCGGTCCAGGCGCAGGCGAATCCGGGGTCCTGGACGGACAGGGACATCACCTGTTCGCCGACGCGGCCGGGCGCGAGGGTGAGCCGCCAGGTCTGGCTGCCGCGGACTGCCTGCCAGGTGCCGGTGTAGGCCTCGGGCAGGCCGCCGGCCGCCGGGGCCGGGGACGGCGCGGACCCCATGGCCGAAGCGGAGGCTGAAGCGGAAGTGGAACCCGAGGCGGAGGCCGGGCCCGGCCCGGCCGTCCCCGGCGTACGGGAACTCGTGACGGGCGGTCGCGGATCGTCGGCCCCGCTCATGACCGCGTACACGGTGCCGGCCGACAGGACCGCGACGACCGCGGCGACCGCGAGGAGCAGGGCGGTGGACGCCATCCAGGGCCGGGTCGGAGGGTCCGGTTCCGGCGGCGGGTAGGCGGAGTAGGAGGGCGGCAGCGGAGGCGGCGCCGGCATCGCACGGTCCGGCCCGGCGTCCTCACGGTCCAGCAGCTGTACGGCGTGCCGCCCGAGCCGGGCCACCAGCGGGGCCGGCAGCCAGGGCTCCAGGGCCCTCCCGTCGGCCACGGTGTCGTCCGCGCCGACCCGGGCCAGTACCTCGGCGGGCCCGGGCCGCGCGCCCGGATCCCGGTGCAGGCAGTCCCGTACGAGGCCGAGCAGCTGGGCCGGTACGCCGGCCAGGTCGGGTTCCGCTTCGGTGCTGCGCAGCAGGAGTGCCGCGAGGCCGCCGGGCTGCTCCGCGTCGCCGAAGGGCAGCCGCCCCGTGGCCGCGTACGCCAGGACCGCACCGAGGCAGAAGACGTCGCACGCGGCGGTCACCGGCTCGCCGCGGATCTGCTCGGGGGCCATGAAGCCGGGAGAGCCGATGACTTCGCCGGCCCGGGTCAGGCCGGCGTCGTACCCGGTGGGGGCGCGGGCGATGCCGAAGTCGATGACGCGGGGCCCGTCGAGGGTGATCAGCACGTTCGAGGGCTTCAGGTCGCGGTGGACGATGCCGGCGCGGTGGATGTCCTGGAGGGCGTGCGCGAGGCCGGCGGCCAGGATCCGCAACGATCGGTCCGGCAGCGGACCGAAGTCGTGGGCGACGACCCGGCGCAGGCTCGGCCCGGCGACGTAGCCGGTGGCGAACCAGGGGGTCGGCGCCTCGGTGTCAGCGTCGAGGACCGGGGCGGTCCACTCGCCGCCGACCCGACGGGCCGCGTCGACCTCCTGGCGGAACCGGATGCGGAACTCCTCGCGGGCGGCGAGCCCGGGGTGGACGAGTTTGACCGCGACGGTGCGGCCGCGGTCGGAGCGGGCGAGGTAGACCTGGCCCATCCCTCCGGCTCCGAGCCGTGAGAGCAGGCGGTAGGGGCCGATGCGGTGCGGGTCGTGCGGATGCAGTTGTTCCATGGCCGGGTGGTCCTCCCCCTGCTGGCCGAACAGCTCCGCTGGGAAGGACGGTCGGGGGCGCCCGCCGGTTGCCTCCGGCGGCCCCCGCAGGGGCCCGAAACCCTGAGCGAACGGCTCACTCGACGGGGCTCGGGCCCGGAGGGCGGGGCCGTCGTCAGACCCCGGCCCGGCCGTGCCCCCCGCCCGTACCGAGCGGACCGACCGCAGAGGGACCGCCCGGATCAGCCGGACCGTCCGGACCACCCCGATCAGCCGGATCACCCGCATCACCCGGGTCGGCCGGGTCGCGCGGTGCGGGCAGGGTGTCCAGTGCCGCGGCGAGGCGCTCCAGGACCCGGACCGTCTCCGCGAAGGCGGTGTCGCCCAGCTCCGCCGCGAGGCGGGTGGCCATCGCCGCATGCCCCGGACCGATCCGGTCCACCGCCGCGCGGCCCTCCTGCGTCGGCCGCAGCAGCTTCGCCCGCCGGTGCGCGGGGTTCGGCGCGTACTCCGCGAGGCCCTTGGCGACGAGCAGGTCCGCGATGCGCTGGACGCTCTGCCGGGTGATCCCCATGTTCCGGGCGATGCCCGCGACGGGCAGCGGCTCCCGCAGCACCGCTCCCAGCACCTGCCACCAGGCGGCGGTCAGCCCGGCGGGCCGTGCCAGCTCCTCGGAGAGGGAGAGGAACTGGCCGTTCAGCCGGAACACCCCGAGCGCGGTGCGGCTCAGCAGGTCCTGCCGGGTCCGGGTCGACCCGGGCGGCGACAGCGGCTCAAGCATCGCCGGCCGCCGATGCCGCCATCAGGACCGGGTACGCGCTCGCGTCGGAGTCGTGGAAGAGCCCGTACCAGGCGTCCAGGACGTCCGGCTTGTAGACGTCCAGGCGGGCGAAGACCTCGCGGGCGAAGGCGACCGGCTCCGTCGGACCCGCGGTGATCAGGTCCCCGTCGGTCACCGCGTCGGCCTCGACGTAGTTCCCGGCACCGCCGTAGCCCGGCTGTTCCGCCAGGTAGAAGGAGACCCCGCTGGTGTGGGCGCGGTCGTCCAGCAGGCCCTCGCGGGCGAGGCCGGCGGTGGCCCCGCAGATCGCCGCGACCGGCACCCCGGCGGCCAGGAACTCCCGGGCCTTCGCCGCGAAGGGCGCCAGTTCGTCGCCCGTGTCCCACAAGGAGGCGCCGGTGAGGATCAGCAGCGAGGAGTCCTCCGGTCGCAGATCGGCGAGCCCCAGGTCAGGCTGGATGCGGATGCCGCCCATGGTGGTGACGGGCGCTCCGGCGGCGAAGCCGACCGTCCGCACGACGTGGCCGCGCTGGGTGAGGTGCGCGGTGGTGTGGCCGGTCTCCCAGTCCGCGTACGTGTCGTAGACCGCGAGGTGGACGGGCTTGCGTGCAGCGGTCTCGCTCATGGTGTGTCGCCTCCAGCGTCGGTGGTGCCAGGTGCCTGCGGCGCTCGCAGGGGCCCGGAGCGGACTCCGGGGTGGGCCCGATGGGCCGGAGCGGTCCGTGACGGCCGAGTGGTCCCGGGTGCTCGCGGTGCGTGCCGCGAGGCCGTCGTACCGGCCCTTCCATGAAAAGCGCCTATGACAAGAGACTGTCATATCGACAGGATGCTGTCAATACTTCGGGCCGGCGCTCCGGCGGCGCAGACAGACTGCCGAGACCGGCCCGCCACCCCCATACAGTCCGCCGATATCCCTCCCCACCTGCGCACTTCTAGCGTGTCGCCATGACCCCTCATGCCACCCCGCACACCCTTGCCGCCGTGAAGGACGCAGACCGGAAGCACGTCTTCCATTCCTGGTCCGCCCAGGCCCTGATCGACCCGCTCGCCGTCGCGGGGGCCGAGGGCTCCTACTTCTGGGACTACGAGGGCAAGCGCTACCTCGACTTCTCCTCCCAGCTGGTGAACACCAACATCGGTCACCAGCACCCCAAGGTCGTCGCCGCGATCCAGGAGCAGGCCGCCCGGCTCTGCACCCTCGCGCCCGGCTTCGCCGTCGACGTCCGCTCCGAGGCCGCACGCCTCATCGCCGAGCGGACCCCCGGCGACCTGGACAAGATCTTCTTCACCAACGGCGGCGCCGAGGCCGTCGAGAACGCCGTCCGCATGGCCCGTCTGCACACGGGCCGCGCCAAGGTGCTCTCCACCTACCGCTCGTACCACGGCGCCACCGCCGCCGCGATCAACCTGACCGGCGACCCGCGCCGCTGGCCGTCCGACACGGCCGCCGCCGGTGTCGTGCACTTCTGGGGCCCGTACCTCTACCGCTCGGCCTTCCACGCGACCACCGAGGCCGAGGAGTGCGAGCGCGCCCTCGCCCACCTCGCCGACACCATCGCCTTCGAGGGCCCGCAGTCGATCGCGGCGATCATCCTGGAGAGCGTGCCCGGGACCGCCGGCATCATGGTCCCGCCCGCCGGCTACCTCGCGGGCGTCCGCGAGCTCTGCGACCGCCACGGCATCGTCTTCATCCTCGACGAGGTCATGGCCGGTTTCGGCCGCACCGGCAAGTGGTTCGCCGCCGACCACTGGGACGTCACCCCCGACCTCATCACCTTCGCCAAGGGCGTCAACAGCGGCTACGTGCCGCTCGGTGGCGTCGCCATCTCGGCGGCCATCGCCGAGACCTTCGCCACCCGCCCCTACCCGGGCGGGCTGACGTACTCCGGCCACCCCCTGGCCTGCGCCGCCGCGGTCGCGACGATCACCACGATGGAGGAGGAGGGCGTCGTCGAGCACGCCGCCCACCTCGGCGAGAACGTGATCGGCCCGGCGCTCGCCGAGCTCGCCGAGCGCCACCCCTCGGTCGGCGAGGTCCGCGGCCTCGGCGCCTTCTGGGCCCTGGAACTCGTACGGGACAAGGAGACGCGAGAGCCGCTCGTCCCGTACAACGCGGCCGGTGCGGACAACGCCCCGATGGCCGAGTTCGCGGCGGCCTGCAAGGCCTCCGGGCTGTGGCCCTTCGTCAACATGAACCGCACCCACGTCGTCCCCGCCTGCACCATCACGGAGGCGGAGGCGAAGGAGGGCCTGGCCCTGCTGGACGACGCGCTGACGGTCGCCGACCGCCACACCACCGCGTAACCGGGTGCCCGGAGGGCGGTCGGTGGCGGTGGCCGGTTCGCGCCGGTGTGATTCTCGTCCTCACAGGGGTCGGATCCACACATAACCACCACCAACCGTCCGGTTTCGGCCTCGCTGTCTGGCCTATGGTGTCCGGAGCTCTACGACAGGAGACGGACCCCTATGCCAGGCAGCGGCGCTGTCACCCGCAACACACTTCGCCAGCAGATCGCGGACGCGCTGCGTGACGAGGTGCTCGCGGGACGCCTGCCTCCGGGGACCGAGTTCACCGTCAAGCAGATAGCCGAGCAGTACGAGGTCTCCGCCACCCCGGTGCGCGAGGCGCTCGTGGACCTCTCGGCCCAGGGACTGCTCGAACTGGTCCAGCACCGCGGCTTCCGCGTGCGGATCCTCTCGGTCGACGACTTCCGCGGGATGATCGAGGCCCGTGCGCTGGTCGTGGACGGCATCTTCCGCCGGCTCGCCGAGCGGGGCACCGCCCCCGGCTCCGGCGAGATGCTGGTGTCGGTGCGCCGCCGGGGCGAGGAGGCGCGCAGGGCGGCCGAGAGCGGCTCCCTGGAAGTGCTGATCGGCTACGACCTGCGCTTCTGGCGGGAACTGAGCGGGCTGGTCGCCAACACCTACATCACCGAGTTCCTGCACCGCATCCGTGTGCAGTGCTGGGTCTTCGCCGTCCCCCACCTCCAGCGCGAGGAGCAGCTGCGCGAAGCGCTATGGGACGGCCACAGCGCTCTGGTGGACGCCGTGACGCTGGCGGACGCCGACGCGGTGCGCCGCATCGTGCAGGGCTACAACGAGCACGCGCTGGCCTGGGCCGCCCGGCTCTGACCCCGGGGGCGTCCCCGCGGCCCGTAGTTCTGCGCACCCCTTCGCGGAGGGTGTCCGGCACACTACGCTGGCCGAATCGGCGACAACGACTGATCGGAGGCCGAGTGGCCTGTGACCTGTGGCTGGTCCCCCTTGTCGACGTGCTGTGCCACAGCCCCGACAACCCCTTCGCGGAAGAGATCGCCTCGTACGACAAGGCGCTGGGTGAGGCCGGACTCCCGTCCGTGCCCGTGTTCGCGTACATGCCGGGTCTGAGCGGGGACGTCGCCCCGGTCGCCGGTTTCGACTACGACGCCCTGCATTTCCTGAGACGGGCCTACCTGCTCCAGCTCTGCGGCCTGCCGGTGACCCCGGTGGACGAGCTGGGCGGGGACTACGAACAGCTGCTGGAGATGTTCGAACCCACCGCGCAGCAGTCGCACCTGGTGTGGCACTACGACCACGCGGGCGCGTACGTGCCGGTGGACTTCGCGGCGCCGCTGGCGAACGAGGAGCTGCTCGCCGGAGGCGGACCGCTGGGGTCCGCGCAGGGGCTGCTGCGGGAGCTGCTGTTCGTCGCCCCCGCCATCGGAATAGACCCGGGGAACCCGCCCGCGGCGCCGGCGCCGCCCGGGCGGCCGACGTCGCTGGAGGAGCCGGCGGGACCGGTCCCGTACGACGGCAGCCCCTTCGCCCGTGAGCGGCACGTCTGGCTGGGACTGCACGCGGCGGCGACGCGCAGTCTCGGACAGGGCTCGATGATCATCTTCAGCTGACCGGTGGGCGGGGCGGCCCCGCCCCGCCCCTCGGCCGGATCAGCGCGGCTGCTCCGGCGGCCGCTGGCGCGGCATGTTCGGGCGGGTGCCGGGCGGCAGCGGGAAGCGGGCCGGCGGGACGTACGCGTCCGCGCGGGCCCCGGAGGCCCCCAGCGACTGCATCACCAGCGGCGCCGGGCCCGACCGGAACTCCACCATCCAGTCCGCCGTCTCCGACCGCACCAGCTCCGTGATGTCCTCGGAGAAGCGGCGCAGCACGGTCAGGCACCGCTCGGCGGCCTCGCTGGCGGTGCCCTCGGTGGGGCCGAGCACCTCGCGGACGTTCTCCGACGCCCAGTCGAACTGGAGGGTCTGCAGCCTGCGCTGCACCGCCTGGGCGGTGGCCACGTCCCGCATCCACCCCGACGTCAGCCCGAAGAACCGGTCGCAGGCCAGCGCGGCCGCACCCAGCAGCAGCGCCAGGTACCCGTACGTCGACCCGCCCGGCGCCGAGCCCGTCAGTTCCAGCACCGGCATCGCGGCGCCGGTGACGGCCCCCAGGGCCGCGCCGACGCGCAGGACGCGCGCCCCCCGGCGCTTCCACGCCCGGTCGGACAGATACCACTCGGCGGTGCGCAGCGCGTCGGCCTCGACCCGCCGGTAGAGCTCGTCGAGCCGCTCGGCGGGTTCCCCCCAGTCCCCGAGGGGGAAGGGCCGACCGGTCAGATCGCCCGCCGCCATCGGTCCGCCGCCTTCCTCCCGGGGATCCCGGGGTGGCCCCTCGGGCTGCATCTCCGGCTGGCTCACCCGGCACTCCCTCTGCCTGCGCTGACGTGTGGTGGTGCGCGTGTGCGCAATGATGCGCATGCTCTTCCTACCTTCGAATGACGGGCGATGGACAACGAATCCCGCGATTTCCGCTCGCAAGGAGGTCTCCATCAGGTACGCGTACGCCCCGACTCTCACTCGAAAGAGTTGGTCCTCACGGCGTAGGGCGCGGCGCGCGGGGAGCACGTAGGCTCGGATTGACCAAGCGTTCCGAAGGTCTCGGGGCTGCGAAGGTCCCGACGGTACCGACGTACGGAAGTGAGTGCCCTGTGATTCCCGGTGGTGGCCAGCCCAACATGCAGCAGCTGCTCCAGCAGGCCCAGAAGATGCAGCAAGACCTCGCCGCGGCCCAGGAGGAGCTGGCGCGGACCGAGGTCGAGGGCCAGGCAGGCGGCGGCCTGGTCAAGGCGACCGTCACGGGTTCCGGCGAGCTGCGTGCGCTGGTGATCGACCCGAAGGCCGTGGACCCGCAGGACACCGAGACGCTCGCCGACCTCGTGGTCGCGGCGGTCCAGGCCGCGGGCGAGAACGCCCAGGCGCTCCAGCAGCAGAAGCTGGGCCCCCTCGCGCAGGGACTGGGCGGCGGCAGCGGCATTCCCGGGCTGCCGTTCTAGCAGTACCCTCCTGCGTCTCCCGTTCCTCCCCCATCCGACGAAAGAAGGCAGTCCGTTGTACGAAGGCGTGGTCCAGGACCTGATCGACGAACTGGGCAGGCTGCCCGGCGTCGGGCCCAAGAGCGCGCAGCGGATCGCCTTCCACATCCTGCAGGCCGAGCCCACCGACGTCCGCCGCCTCGCGCACGCGCTGCTGGAGGTCAAGGACAAGGTCCGCTTCTGCGCCGTGTGCGGGAACGTGGCGCAGGAGGAGCGGTGCGGCATCTGCCGCGACCCGCGCCGCGACGCGACGGTCATCTGCGTCGTGGAGGAGCCGAAGGACGTGGTCGCGATCGAGCGGACCCGCGAGTTCCGGGGGAAGTACCACGTCCTCGGCGGCGCGATCAGCCCGATCGAGGGCGTCGGCCCGGACGACCTGCGCATCCGCGAGCTGCTGGCGCGGCTGGCGGACGGCGAGGTGACCGAGCTGATCCTCGCCACCGACCCGAACCTGGAGGGCGAGGCGACCGCCACCTACCTCGCCCGCATGATCAAGCCCATGGGCCTGAAGGTCACCCGCCTGGCCAGCGGGCTCCCCGTCGGGGGAGACCTGGAGTACGCGGACGAGGTCACGCTGGGGCGGGCCTTTGAAGGAAGGCGACTTCTCGATGTCTGACGCAACGCTGCACGCACTCGGCCAGGACCCGGACGACTTCGCCGCCTCGATCGCCGACCAGATCGAGTCGTTCATCGTCGCGGTCACCGAGGTGGCCAAGGGCGAGGACCCGGACAGCGCGGTGCCCTTCCTCCTCCTGGAGGTGTCGCAGCTGCTGCTCGCGGGCGGCCGGCTGGGCGCGTACCAGGACGTGCTGCCCGACGAGCGCTACGAGCCCGACCTCGGCCCGGAGCCGGACGTCGACGAGCTGCGCGAGCGCTTCGCGCACATGCTGGAGCCGGTCGACGTGTACTCGGAGGTGTTCGACCCCTACGAGCCGCGCAAGGCCCCGGTCGCGCACCGGATCTCCGACGACCTGGCGGACGTCGTCGCCGACCTGCGGCACGGCCTCATCCACCACCAGGCCGGCCGGATCACCGAGGCGCTGTGGTGGTGGCAGTTCTCGTACTTCACCAACTGGGGCCCGACGGCCTCGGCGACCCTGCGCGCCCTCCAGTCGCTGATCTCGCACGTGCGGCTGGACCAGCCGCTGGCGGCCCTGGACGGCCTGGACACGGACGAGGACATGACCGAGGACGACCTCGCGGAGCAGGCCGGACAGGTGATGGCGCAGGAGCTCGGCGGCCTGGGCCGCACCTGACCCTCCCGCGCGGGAACCCGGACTCTGATCTTTTCGTCTCATGATGTGGTACGAGACGGTCGGATCCCGGGCGCTCGTTACACTGCACCAGCAATGAGACGGACTGAGCGAGGAGCGCACGTGGGCCTTGTCGTGCAGAAGTACGGAGGCTCCTCCGTAGCCGATGCCGAGGGCATCAAGCGCGTCGCCAAGCGGATCGTGGACGCCAAGAAGAACGGCCACCAAGTGGTCGTCGTGGTGTCCGCGATGGGCGACACGACGGACGAGCTGATCGATCTCGCCGAGCAGGTTTCACCGATGCCTGCCGGGCGCGAATTCGACATGCTGCTGACCGCCGGAGAGCGGATCTCCATGGCCCTGCTGGCCATGGCGATCAAAAACCTGGGCCACGAGGCCCAGTCGTTCACCGGTAGCCAGGCAGGCGTCATCACCGACTCGGTCCACAACAAAGCGCGCATCATCGATGTCACGCCGGGCCGTATCCGCACCGCGCTGGACGAGGGCAACATCGCCATCGTCGCCGGTTTCCAGGGCGTGTCCGCGGACTCCAAGGACATCACCACCCTCGGCCGCGGCGGGTCGGACACCACCGCCGTGGCGCTCGCCGCGGCGCTGGACGCCGAGGTCTGCGAGATCTACACCGACGTCGACGGCGTCTTCACCGCGGACCCCCGCGTCGTGAAGAAGGCGAAGAAGATCGACTGGATCTCCTCCGAGGACATGCTGGAGCTCGCCGCCTCCGGTTCCAAGGTGCTGCTGCACCGCTGTGTCGAGTACGCACGCCGATACAACATCCCGATCCACGTCCGCTCGTCCTTCTCGGGACTGCCGGGCACCTGGGTCAGCAACGAGAATCCGCAAGGGGACGAGCAGGTGGAGCACGCCATCATCTCCGGAGTCGCTCACGACGTCTCCGAAGCCAAGATCACGGTCGTCGGCGTCCCGGACAAGCCGGGCGAGGCCGCGGCGATCTTCCGCGCCATCGCGGACGCCGAGATCAACATCGACATGATCGTGCAGAACGTCTCCGCGGCCTCGACGGGCCTCACCGACATCTCCTTCACGCTCCCCAAGGCCGAGGGCCACAAGGCCATCGACGCCCTGGAGAAGGCGAAGGGCGCGATCGGCTTCGACTCCCTGCGCTACGACGACCAGATCGGCAAGATCTCCCTGGTCGGCGCCGGCATGAAGACGAACCCGGGCGTCACCGCCTCGTTCTTCCAGGCGCTGTCCGACGCGGGCGTCAACATCGAGCTGATCTCCACCTCGGAGATCCGCATCTCGGTCGTGACCCGCCAGGACGACGTCAACGAGGCCGTCCGCGCCGTGCACACGGCCTTCGGCCTCGACTCCGACAGCGACGAGGCCGTCGTCTACGGAGGCACCGGACGATGACGGCACCCCGGTCGACCCCGGCTCCGGCTCTCGCCGTCGTCGGGGCGACCGGAGCAGTCGGTTCGGTCCTGCTCCGGATGCTGTCCCAGCGGGCGGACGTCTGGGGCGACATACGCCTGATCGCCTCCGTGCGCTCGGCGGGCCGCATGCTGTCCGTCCGCGGGCAGGAGTGCGAGGTGCTCTCCCTCACCGAGGACGCCTTCGACGGCCTCGGCCCGGGCGACGTCGCGGTCTTCCTGACCCCGGCCGAGGTCTCGGCCCGGTGGGCCCCCGTCGTCACCGCGCGCGGCGCGGTCGTCGTCGACCAGTCCGCCGCCTTCCGGGACGATCCCGAGGTGCCGCTCGTGGTGCCCGAGATCAACGCCCACGCGGCCCGGATCCGGCCGCGCGGGATCGTCGCCGCCCCCGACACCGTCACCGCCGCGATGATCGCCTCCCTGGGCGCGCTGCACGCCGAGTACGGGCTGACCGAGCTGGCCGTTTCCACGTACCAGGCGGCGAGCGCCGCCGGCCGGGCCGGCTCCGAGGCGCTGCGCCGCCAGCTGTCGCTCGTCGCGGGGACCCCGCTGGGCGAGCAGCCCGGCGACGTGCGCCGTGCCGTGGGCGAGGACACGGGCCCCTTCGCGGCCCCCCTGGCCCTCAACGTCGTGCCGTGGTGCGGCGAGCTGAACGAGGACGGCTGGTCCTCGCACGAGCTGGCCGTACGGGCGCAGACCCGCCGGATCCTCCAGCTGGAGGCGCTCCCGGTGTCGGTGACCTGCGTCCGGGTGCCGGTGCTGACCGGGGACTCGCTGACGGTGCGGGCCGGTTTCCAGAACGAGGTGAAGGCCGCGCGCGCCCGGGAGATCCTCGAGGCCGCGCCCGGCGTCGTGCTCGTGGACGACCCCGCGGCGGGGGAGTTCCCCACTCCCGTGGACGCCGCCGGGACGGATCCTGCCTGGGTGGGGCGGGTGCGGGCCTCGCTCGACGACCCCTACGCGCTGGAGTTCTTCGTGTGCGCCGACAATCTCCGCCAGGGGGCGGCGCTGAATGCCACGCAGATCGCGGAACTGATCGCGGGTGAATTTGCGTAATTCGCTTTGTAGGATCGGTGCCGATCCCTTGATCAAGGTGATGGCCCGACTGCCGTTTCGCTGGACGGGGCAATCGGGAAGAGCGGGTACGCATGAGCGCAATACGGATTTCTCTGGTGAGGCTTCCACGCGCGTACAACCCTGACGGGGGGACGCGTGTCCTACAGGCGTGGCAGAGGCACTGCTCGAACTGGCCGTCCTACCGGCACGCACGGGGATCCTCCCGCCGCGCCGGGACTTCCGCACGCCCGGCGGCGGTCTTCCTGTGATCGTTCCCGTCCCGCCGACGGGGACCCCCGAGGCTCCCGCCGGGACCGCCGCACCACTCCCGGGCGGCCTCGTGCCCACACAGCGCGACAGCGCTGAGGCGGACGGGAGCGGCAAGGACTCGACGGCCGTGGCCGTCGCCGATGCGGCCGTCGCCGATGCGGTCGTGGCCGATGCGGTCGTGGCCGATGCGGTCGTGGCCGACGCGGTCGCCGACGTGGTGGCCGGCACCACCGTCGACCACCTCACGGCGACGTACCAGGCGCACTACCGCTCCCTCCTCGGCCTCGCGGCGCTGCTCCTCGACGACACCGCCTCCTGCGAGGACGTCGTGCAGGAGGCGTTCATCCGGGTGCACTCGGCCCGCAACCGGGTCCGCGACCGCGAGAAGACCCTGGCGTACCTGCGCCAGACCGTCGTGAACCTCTCGCGTTCCGCCCTGCGCCGGCGCATCCTCGGTCTCAAGCTGCTGTCGAAGCCCATGCCGGACATGGCGAGCGCCGAAGAGGGCGCCTACGACCAGCTGGAACGGGACGACCTGATCAAGGCGATGCGGGGGCTCCAGCGTCGCCAGCGCGAGGTGCTGGTGCTGCGCTACTTCGCGGACATGACGGAGTCCCAGGTCGCCGAGACCCTCGGGATATCGCTCGGCTCGGTCAAGGCGTACGGATCGCGGGGCATTGCCGCGCTGCGGGTGGCGATGGAGGCTGCGCAGTCATGATGGACGACCACACGGCGCCGGACGGCGCGAGCGGCGAAGAGGAGCTGCGCATCCTCCTGCGCGGCGCCGTCGAGGGCCTGCAGCCCTCCGAGGACGCACTGGAGCGGCTGCTCCACGCCGTCCCCGCCCGCCGGGCCCGCAGGCGCCGGGCCGTCGTCGGCGCGGCCGCGGCCGCGCTGCTCGCGGGGACCGCGATCCCGGCCGCACTGCACCTGAGCGGCGGCGGGAGCACGTCCACGGACCGCCAGGCGATGGCCGGCCACGAGGCGCACTCCGGCGACAAGCAGGGCGGCGCGTCCGACCCGCACCAGAACGGCTACGGGTCCTACCCGAAGGCCGGCGGCTCCCCCGGCGGCTCCCCGGACGCGGGCGGCGCCACCGGGCAGCCGGACCCCTCGCAGGGCGGCGCCCCGGCGGGCGGCCTGACGTCCGGCCCGGCGGGCACCGGCACCTCGGGCGGACCGGCCGGTTCCGCGGCCGGCTCGGGGACGGGCACGGGCCCGATGCCGCCGGTGGCCGCTCCGGGCGTGCCCGGGTGCGGTGCCGAGCAGCTCGGCGTCGTGGGCTTCGTGCGCAATCCGGAGACCGACGGCCGGGTGGCGGGCGGCTTCCGGGTCACCAACGTCTCGTCCCAGGGCTGCGCGGTCACCGGCCGGGACACCGTGAAAGCGGCCTCCACGCCCGTCGCGGCGCTCGGCCCGGGCTCCGGGGTCGCCGTGGTCGGCCACACCGCGGGCGGCCCCGGCAGCGGGCTGCTGCCCGACCCGTCGGCGGAGGCGTCGGTGGTGGTGCTCCCGCCGAACAAGTCCTACGAGGTCCGCTTCGCGTGGGTGCCGCCGGGCGAGCCCTGTACGGCGAACGGCTCGGACGGGTCCGGCAAGCCGCCGCAGACCGGCTCGGCCGGCACCTCGGGCGGTCCGGGCAGCGGGTCGGCGTCGGAGCCCCAGACGGGCACGCCCCAGGCGCCGAGCGTCGTCGAGGTGTCCCACACCCCGCAGACGAGCGGCGCACCGACGACGCGGACGTCGATCCCCGACGCCTGCGGCGGCACGGTCTACCGGACGGGTGCGATCCCGGTCGACGACTGATCCTCCGACGCGGTCGCGGTCGCGGTGGCGGTGGCGGTGGCGGTCTCGGTCGCGGCCGGCGCGGAGGGGTCGAGCAGACCCGCCTCCGCGTCGCGGAGCGTCTCCACCTCGCGGCGGTAGAGCCGGAACCACATGAAGAGCACGAAGGCGACGAAGACGAACCACTCGCCGGTGTAGCCGAGGTTCTGGAAGGCCTTCAGGTCGAGCCCGGTGTTGGCCGGAGCCTGCGCGGGCACCGGAAGCATCCCGTCCACCGGGGTCTGCACGGTCAGCCAGGCGTCGTACAGGTCGTGCGGGACGAGGTTGACCAGCGTGGCCGCCGCGATCACGCCGAGCTGCCCGGAGGGCAGACCGCCCTGGGCGTGGACTCCCTTCGTGCCCGCGTTCTCCGAGGCCTGGAGGGCACCCGTCACCTCCACCCGGCCCGTCGGCGCGGCCGGCGCCTTCGCGGGGTCCGCCACGCCCGGCAGCCAGCCCCGGACCACCGGGACGGCCTTGCCGGAGTCGGTCTTCAGCAGCGTCAGGACGTAGAAACCGGACGCCCCGTCGAGCCGCCGCTCGGGCACCAGCATCTGCTCGCCGTACTCACCGGACGCCGAAGCCAGCCGCCCCGAGGTCTGCGTGTCGACCGGGAGCAGCGAGTCCAGGGGGGCGGCCGCCCGGTCGACGGGCCGTTCGGCGGTCGCTTCCCGGTGGCTGTCCACGCGGGCCTCGAACCGGCCGAGCTGCCAGGACCCCATGAACAGGCAGAAGGGGACCGCGAGCGCGACGAAGACGTTGATCCCCCACCAGCGCGGGGTCAGGAGAAACCGGTGCACCCCACCACCGTACGGGGGGTGCACCGGCCACCGGTCCTCAGGGTCGGGCGGGCAGGTGCTTCAGCGCGAACTCCAGCTCCATGCGGACCTGCTTGATCCGCTCCTCCACGACCAGCGAACCGTGCCCCGCGTCGTACCGGTACACCTCGTGCACCGCCCCGCGCGCCGCGAGCCGGTCCACGTAGTTGTCGATCTGCCGGATCGGGCAGCGCGGATCGTTGACGCCGGCCGCGATGTACACGGGCGCCGTCACCCGGTCCACGTACGTCAGCGGCGAGGACGCCTCGAAGCGGTCCGGGACCTCCTCCGGCGTACCGCCGAAGAGCGTGCGGTCCAGGGCCTTCAGCGCCTCCATCTCGTCGTGGTAGGCCGTCACGTAGTCCGCGACCGGTACGGCGGCCAGGCCCACGGCCCACGCCCCGGGCTGCGTGCCCAGGCCCAGCAGCGTCAGGTACCCGCCCCAGGAGCCGCCCGACAGGACCAGGCGCGCCGGGTCCGCGAGGCCGCAGGAGACCGCCCACGCGCGGACCGCCTCGATGTCCTCCAGCTCGATCAGGCCGACCCGGTGCTTGAGGGCGTCCGTCCACGCGCGGCCGTAGCCCGTCGAGCCCCGGTAGTTGACCCGGACCACCGCGAAGCCGTGGTCCAGCCAGGCCGCCGGGGCCGCGGCGAAGGCGTCGCTGTCGTGCCAGGTCGGCCCGCCGTGGATCTCGAAGACGGTCGGGAAGGGGCCGTCGCCGTGGCCCGCCGGACGCTGCACGAGCGCGTGGATCCGCCCGCCCGGACCCTCCACCCAGGCGTCCTCCACCGGCAGCGAGCCCGGCGGCCGGAAGCCCGGCGGGTCCAGGACGACGCCGCCCGCGGTGGACCGCACCGCCGAGGGCTCGGCGGCCGAGGACCACATGTACTCCACCGTCCCGTCGGGCCGCGCGGTGGCGTCCGTCACCGACCCCGGCGGCGTGTCCACGCGTACGAGCTCCCCCGCGGCCAGGTCGTAGCGCCACAGCTCGCTGCGCGCCTCGAAGCTGTGCGCGATCAGCAGCGCGGAGCCGTCCGGATACCACTCGGCGCTGACGTCGCCCGGCAGGTCGATCGCGAGCTCCTGCTCGGTGCCGGTCGCCACGTCCCAGACCAGCGGCTCCCAGCGGCCGCGCCGCTGGTGGCCGATGAGCAGCCGCGTGTCGCCGGCGACGGGGGCGAAGCCGAGCACCTCCAGGCCGAGCTCCTGCGTTCCGCCCCGGGAGTCGTCCAGCTCGGCGACGGTGGTCCCGTCGAGGGTGAGGACGCGCAGGGCCGAGTGCATCGCGTCGCCGTGCTCGGTGTGCTCGACGGCCACGAGCGTCCCGTCGTGCGACAGGTCGCCGACGCCGGCGGACTCCCGGTGCCGGTAGATCACCGTGGGCGCGGACCCGTCCGGGCGGACCACGTGGATGGTCGAGCCGTCCTCGTCCGTGGAGCGCCCGACCACCGTGGTGCCGTCGCGCCCGATGGCCAGCCCCGCCGGGTACGAGGGCTCCAGGCCGGGGGTGGCCGGCTCGTCCGGGCCGCCCGCGAAGGGCTGGCGCACCCACGTGCCGAACTCGTCGCCGTCGGTGTCGGAGAACCACCAGATCCACTCGCCGTCGGGGGAGAGGGCGCCGTCGGTGGTGCCGTTGGGCCGGTTTGTGGCCTGCCGCTGCAGGCCGGTGGCGCGGTCCCAGGCGTAGATCTCGAACGTGCCGGTCGCGTTGGAGACGAAGAGCGAACGGTCCGGGGCGTCCTCCGCCCAGTCGGGCAGCCCGACGCGCGGCGCCCGGAACCGCTTCTCCCAGTCGGGCATCTCGGGGGTGATCTCGCTGTCGCTGGTCATGCGCCCATTGTTGCCGCAGAGCCCTCCGGGATGCCGACTGCTCCGAACGGGCGCACAGTGGAACCCGTACTCCAAGGAGGAACGATCATGGCCAAGAAGGCTCGCACCGGCCACCACATGCACCAGGACTCCGAACGCGCGCTGGCGAAGAACACGGCGGCCGAGGCCCGTGCGAAGGCCGCGTTCAGGGACGCGCACTCCACGGCGGCGAAGACGCGCGGCATGCAGCAGAAGGCCCAGGCCAAGCGCGGCTGAGCGCCTTCGTCCGTACGCTGGCGCCATGCGGATGATCGTCCGGGGTGCCCGGCTGCTCCACACACCAGGTCTGTCCGACGTCGAGGTCGGGGAGGACGGCCGCATCGCGCGGGTGATCCCCCACGACGACCAGAAGGAACCGCCGGCCACCGGTCTCCTCGTCGAGGCGCACGGCAGCCTGCTCACCGCACCCTTCGTCGACCCGCACATCCACCTCGACACGGCGCTGACCGCCGGCGAGCCGCGGCCCAACGCCTCCGGCACCCTGTGGGAGGGCATCGCCTGCTGGAGCGAGCGCAAGCGCACCCTCACCCGCGAGGACGTCGTCGAGCGGGCCACCGAGGTGCTGCGCTGGCAGGCGGCCAACGGCGTGCTGCACGTCCGTACGCACTGCGACGTCACCGACCCGTCCCTCACCGCGCTCGACGCGCTGCTGGAGGTCCGCGACCGGGTGCGGGACGTGATGACCCTGCAGATCGTCGCCTTCCCCCAGGAGGGCATCGTCTCCTTCCCCGACGGCGAGGCCCTGCTCCGCGAGGCCGCCCGGCGCGGGGCGGACGTCGTCGGCGCGATCCCGCACTTCGAGGACACCCGCGAGGACGGCGTCGCCTCACTGCACACCGCGTTCGCCGTGGCCGAGGAGCACGGGCTGCGCGTGGACGCCCACTGCGACGAGATCGACGACGAGCAGTCCCGTTTCGTGGAGGTGCTGGCCACCCTCGCGCTGCGCTCGGGCCTGCGCGAGCGCGCCACCGCCTCGCACACCACGGCCATGGGCTCCTACAACGGCGCCTACAGCTTCAAACTCCAGCGGCTCCTGTCCCGTTCGGGAATCAACCTGGTCGCCAACCCCTTCGCCAACCTCAACCTCCAGGGGCGCTTCGACGCCTACCCCAAGCGGCGCGGCCTCACCCAGGTCCGGGAGATGCTGGCGGCCGGGGTCAACGTTGCCTTCGGGCACGACGACGTGATGGACCCGTGGAACGCCCTCGGCACCGCCAATCCCCTCCAGACCGCCCTCGTCGGCCTGTACGCCGCCCAGCTCACCGGCGCCGACGACATCCCGGTGGCCTTCTCGATGGTGACGGACCGTGCGGCGCGGGTCCTCGGCCTCGGCGCCGAGGAGTACGGCATCACCGAGGGCGCGCCCGCCTCCTTCGTGCTCCTGCCCGCCCCCTCGCCCGAGGAGGCGCTCCGCCGCCAGGTCCGCCCCCGCTACGTGGTCTCGCGCGGCTCCGTCCTCGCCGAGACCCCGCCCGCACCGACCCGGCTGTCCTGGCCGGGGGAGCCCCGGTCGGACGTCGACTTCACCCGCCGCCTAGGCTGACGTGCCATGACGTGGACGCTTGACACCCCATCAGCCCGGGCCGCCCTGGAGATCGCGTCGGAGTACGCGGACACGGCGCTCCTGAACCACTCCGTGCGCTCCTACGCCTTCGGGGCGCGGTACGCGGCCGACCACGGACTGGATCACGACGAGGAGCTCTTCTACGTCGCGGCCCTCCTGCACGACCTGGGCCTGACCGTGCCGTTCGACAGCCACACCCTGCCCTTCGAGGAGGCGGGCGGCCACGTGGCGCGCGTCCTGACGGCGGGCCTGGGCTGGCCGGCGGAGCGCCGGGCCCGCGCCGAGGAGGTCATCGTCCTGCACATGCGGGACGACGTGAGCGCGGCCGAGGACGTGGAGAGCCACCTCCTCCAGGTGGGCACGAGCGCCGACGTCTCGGGTCTGCGCGTCGCCGAGTTCGACCCGTCCTTCACGGCCCGCCTCCTCGGCGCACACCCACGGGCCGGCTTCGGCCCCGTCTTCACCGCCCTCGTAGAGGACCAGGCCCGCCGCAAGCCCGACTGCGCGGCCGCCGCCTACGTCGCGGGCGGCGCGGCCACCCGCATCGCGGCCAACCCCCTGGACGCGTGAGGCGGCTGCGGCGGCTGCGGCGCCGGCGCAGGGTCACGTGGATCCGTCACCGCTTCGGATAGCGTGCCCGCATGTCGTGGGACGAGGACGGAACACCGCACCCGCTCGCACAGCGCCGCACCGGCCGCAGCGAACTGGACCCGGACCGGCTTCCCGAGATGCGGGAGCTGGAGGTGCTCGGCTGGGAGCCGGCCCCCGAGGACCTGCGCTGGGTCTACCTCCCCTACGTCTGGCCGCCGGCGGCCCGTACCTGGATCCCCGACCGCTCCACCCACTGGGCGGTGGACACCGAACTGGACGGGCACGGCCACATCACCGGCGTGGAGTGCGCCCCGCTGCCCGAGCCGGACCTGCGCGACCTCGACCGGGAGGCCGACGAGGCCCTCGCCGCCCTCGGCCTCCCGCCACGGCCCGGGGGGCGCATCTGGCTGCTCCGGCCGGTCGGCCCCTTCACCACCGTCGCCGCGGTCCTCGACCACCTCGACGCCGCCCTGGCCGCGGCGGGCCCCTCCCCGGACCTGCCGGCCCTGGCCCGCGCGGAACTGGCCGCCCTCGACGCCACCCCGTAGGCGCTCCGGTGCTCCGCTGACTACCCTGGACCTCGGGGGCAGCGGCGGGAGGCGGTCTCATGAGGCGGCGGCATCACTTCCACATCGACCACGCGGGGCACTCCGTCAGCGCCACGGTCCAGACCGGCCGCACCGCCGTCGTCGAGGTCCTGGTCGACGGCAAGGAGACGGGCCACGCGACGACGCACCACGACCACCCCGTGACCGTCCGCATCGAGCTGCCGACGGACCCGCCGACGAAGGTCTCCGTCCGCGCGACCCCGGGCCCGGGCATCCCCCGCTGCGTATTCGAGGCCCCGGCGATCGAGCCGCACATCATGTCGCCCCGCCCCTACTGACGCCCCAAACGCAGGAAGGGCCTGATCCGATTTCTCGGATCAGGCCCTTGACCTGGTCTTACTCTGTCGGGGTGGCGGGATTTGAACCCACGACCTCTTCGTCCCGAACGAAGCGCGCTGCCAAGCTGCGCTACACCCCGATCGTCGCCCTGAAGTGTTGCTGTCCTGGCGACATCGATTACTTTAGCGGACCTCTCGCCGGAGACGAAATCCGGTTTTCGCGGAGTGGGCGCGCGGTCGCTACTCCTTCGGGGTCAGCGTCAGGAGCGTCGCCTCCGGCGGGCAGGCGAAGCGGACCGGGGTGAAGCGGTTGGTGCCGCAGCCGGCCGAGACGTGCAGGTAGGAGCGGTGGCCGGCCGCCTCGTGCGTGGACAGCCCCTTCACCCGCCCGGTGTCCAGGTCGCAGTTGGTGACCAGCGCCCCGTAGAAGGGGATGCACAGCTGCCCGCCGTGGGTGTGGCCCGCGAGGATCAGCGGGTACCGGTCGGCGGTGAAGGAGTCCAGGACGCGCAGGTACGGAGCGTGCACCACGGCCAGCGAGAAGTCCGCGTCCGCCTCCGGGCCGCCGGCGACGCTCTCGTAGCGGTCCCGCTTGATGTGCGGGTCGTCGAGTCCGGTGAAGGCCAGCTCCAGGCCTTCCAGCTTCATCCGGGCCCGGGTGTTGGTGAGGTTCAGCCAGCCGGCCGCGTCGAAGGCGTCCCGCATCTCCTCCCACGGGTTGTGCACCGCGCCGACGACCGGCTTGTTGCCGTTCAGGCCGTGCCGGCCCTGGACCTTCTCGACCAGGTAGCGCGCGGGGTTGCGCAGCCGCGGCCCGTAGTAGTCGTTCGAGCCGAAGACGTAGACGCCGGGGAAGGACATCAAGGGGCCCAGCGCGTCGAGGACCTCGGGAACGCCCTCGGTGTCGGAGAGGTTGTCGCCGGTGTTCACGACGAAGTCGGGGCGCAGGCCGGCCAGCGACTGCAGCCAGGCCCGCTTCTTGCGCTGCCCGCCGACCATGTGGATGTCCGACACCTGGAGTACGCGCAGCGGGCGCATCCCCCGGGGAAGCACCGGCACCGTGATCCGGCGCAGTCGGAAGGACCGCGCCTCGAAACCGGCGGCATAGGCCACACCCGCGGCCCCCACCGCAGCGATTCCGGCAGCCGCTTTCAGGGGTACTCCGTAACGCGCACGCATGGACCCATCGTCGCAGACCCGAAAACAGGTGGGCGCCATCGTCCCCGCACCTGGCACACTCACCTGCATGACCACGCTCAAGGCCAAGCTCCAGGAAGACCTCACGACCGCCATCAGGGCGCGCGACGAGCTGCACTCGTCCACGCTCCGCCTGACCCTCGCCGCCATCACCAAGGAGGAGGTCGCGGGCAAGGAGGCCCGTGTGCTCTCCGACGAGGAAGTCCTCAAGGTGATCGCCAAGGAGGCGAAGAAGCGCCGCGAGGCCGCGGACGCCTTCGCCCAGGGCGGTCGTCCCGAGCAGGCCGCGCGCGAGAGTGCCGAGGGCGAGTTCCTGGACACCTACCTGCCCAAGCAGCTCTCCGACGAGGAGCTCGCCGGGATCGTGGCGGAGGCCGTCGAGGAGGCCCGGTCGGCGGGTGCCGAGGGGCCGCGGGCCATGGGCGCCGTCATGAAGATCGTGACCCCGAAGGTCGCCGGGCTGGCGGAGGGCGGGCGCGTCGCCGCCGCCGTGAAGAAGGCGCTCTCCTAGGGGTGCCTCGCCGAAGACGCACGACATGAGGGAGGGCCCCAGCCGGATCCGGCTGGGGCCCTCCCTCGTGCTGGCGCCGCGTACGGCCCGTTACGGGCCCTGGCCGCCGATCACGGCGCCCGGGTCGATCGTGATCCCGGGGAAGGGGGTGTCCGGTCCGCCGGTGCCGCCGCCCGTGGCGCCGCCGCCCGGGCCGCCCGTCTGGCCTGCGGTCTGACCGCCCGGCCGTCCGCCGGGCTTGCCGTCGCCGCCGGGCTTGCCGGGCCGGCTCGGATTGGTGGACGGCTTGTTGCCGCGGGAGCCGCCGGAGGGGACGCTCGGTTCGGCGATGTGGACCGTGGCGAAGCGCAGGGCCTCGCGGCCGGACAGCGCGCCCGTGATCGCGTCCTTCCAGATCGGGCCGGGCAGGCCACCGCCGAAGACCTTCTCGAAGGGCTTGCCGCCGATCACGATGTTCTCCATCGTGATCTTCTTCGCGCCGCCCGAGCCGACCCACACCGCGCCGGAGACGTTCGGGGTGTAGCCGACGAACCAGGCGTTGTAGCGGGAGTCCGTCGTACCGGTCTTGCCCGCGCTGTCGCGGTCGGTCAGGCCGGCCCGCTCACCGGTACCGGAGTCGACCACGCCGCTCAGCAGGGTGTTGATGGTGTCGGCGGTGTTCTGCGACATCGCCCGCTCGCACTTGGTCTTGGGCACCGCGAGCGCCTTGCCGTGCGCGTCGGTGATCGACTCGATGGCGACCGGGGTGCAGTAGACGCCGCGGTTGGCGAAGGCCGCGTAGGCGTTGGCCATCGTCAGCGGGGACATCTCCTCCGAGCCGAGCGCGATGGCGGGGCCGTCGGCCAGCTTCGCGCCGCTCGCCGGGACCACGCCGAGCTTCTGCGCCATCTCCGACACCGGGCACAGGCCGATCTCGGAGATCATCTCGACGAAGTAGGTGTTGATCGACTTCTCCATCGCCGTACGCAGCGCGTACGGGCCGACCTCGTCCTCGGTCTCGTTCTCCGCGGATTCCTTCTGGGTGTTGACGTACTGCGAGCCGTCGCAGCGGGAGATCGGGCTCGGGTAGTCCATCTTGTTCGGGGCCCCGTAGACCTTCGTCGGCGGCATGCCCCGCTCCAGGGCGGCGGCGGCGATGAACGGCTTGAAGGTCGAACCGACCTGGAAGCCGAAGTTCGAGCCGCCCATCCGCTTGTCCACGGAGTAGTTGATCTGCGTCTCGTTCTTGCCGAAGCCGTACGGCTTGGACTGGCCCATCGCCAGCACCCGTCCGGTGCCCGGCTGGACCATGGTCACAGCCGTCGCGATGGAGTCCTCCTGGTAGACGTGGTCCTTGATCGACTCGTTGGCCGCGTCCTGCGACTGCGGGTCCAGGGTCGTGCGTACGGTCAGGCCGCCCTTGTTCCAGAGCTTCGCCCGCTCCTCGCGCGTCTTGCCGAAGACCGGGTCGGTCAGGAAGGAGTTGCGCACGTAGTCGCAGAAGAAGCCCGCGCCCTTGACCGCCGTGATGCAGCCGTTCTTGGGCCTGGTGACCTTCAGGGCGACCGGCTTGGCCTTCGCGGCGTCGGCCTCCGCCTGGGAGACGTCCTTGGTGTCGGCCATCCGCTGGAGGACGACGTTGCGGCGCTTCGTCGCCTCCTGGTTGTCGTTCACCGGGTCGTAGCGGCTCGGCGACTGCACGACGCCCGCCAGCAGCGCGGACTCGTCCAGGGTGAGGTCCTTGGCCGGCTTGCTGAAGTAGCGCTGGGCCGCGGACTCGATGCCGTAGGCCTGCTGGCCGAAGTAGGTGATGTTGAGGTAGTTCTCGAGGATCTTCTTCTTCCCGAGCTCCTCCTCGACCTGGATCGAGTACTTCAGCTCGCGGATCTTGCGGCCGAGGCTCTTCTCCTGGGCCTCGCGCACCTTGGTCTCGTCGTCGCCGGCCTCTTCGACGAACACGTTCTTCACGTACTGCTGGGTGAGCGTGGACGCGCCCTGCGCCGCCCCGCCCTCCTGCGCGTTGCGGTTGACCGCGCGCAGGATGCCCTTGAGGTCGACCGCGCCGTGCTCGTAGAAGCGCGAGTCCTCGATCGCGACGATCGCCTTCTGCATGTACGGCGAGATCGACGTGAGCGGGACCACCTGCCGGTCACGCGAATAGACGGTGGCGATCAAGCCACCCTCGGCGTCCAGAATCGTGGTCCGCTGGCTCAGCGGTGGAGTCTTGAGATTGGCCGGGATCTCGTCGAATCCCTCGACCGTGCCCTTGGCGGCCAGTCCCAGGGCGCCTGCAGCCGGAATCGCCATGCCCGCCAGCACGACTCCGGAGAGAACCGACACCCCGAGGAACTTGGCGGCCTGCTGGCTCCCGGTGAGCCCGCCGCCCGAGCGCTTCTTTCCCATGGAGGGCAGCCTACGTTCTGATTCGCCGGACACACGCGAATGCCTTGGCCTAAGCTGTCCCCAACTGTCACAGCAGTCCGGTGCGACATCAACCCCTCGGCTTGATTTTCACCCTTCCCGAATGGGGTGGACTGATGTCCGAATCTCGCTGCCCCGGTGAACTCGATCTGCCGATTGCACCCGAATCGTCGGAATGGTCGGGCATGTCGCCGGATCACTCCGTCGGGTGATCTGCCGCTTACCCATAGTCCGTTCGGACCATTCAAGATTGGGCCCGTCGGGGGTGTTGCACTGTGCCCGCCTTCCGTAACGTCCTCAACTGGCAGCGGTGAATATGCCGCTACCGCCGTGGGGGAGCCTCGATTCGGGAGAGGACGGCGCCGGGATGGGCTGGGTTACCGACTGGAGTGCGCAGGCAGCCTGCCGCACTACCGATCCGGATGAACTGTTCGTTCAAGGAGCGGCACAGAACAGGGCCAAGGCGGTGTGCACCGGATGTCCGGTGCGGACCGAATGCCTGGCCGATGCGCTCGACAACCGCGTCGAGTTCGGCGTGTGGGGCGGAATGACCGAGCGGGAACGACGTGCGCTGTTGCGCCGGCGTCCCACCGTCACCTCGTGGCGACGGCTGCTCGAAACCGCCCGTACGGAGTACGAGCGCAGCACGGGCATCCTCACCATGGATGCAGACGCGGAGATCGACGTTCCGTACGAGACGTACGCGGCAGCCGGGTAGAACACGCGGCCGCCACCTTCGTACGAACGCCTACGCTCCGGCCGGCACCCCGGCCGCGAGTCGTTCTCCGATGGCCCGCAGCCCGGCGAGGTCGTGCACATCGCCGGGCAGGGCGGCCACTTCGGCCACCGCCACCTCTGGGTGAAGCGAGGTGAAGCGATCACGCGTGCGCTGCTCACGCGCGATCACCTGCATCCGTTCGGCGTGCAGGCGCAGCAGTCCTGCCGTGATCCGGTCGACGGCCGTGGTGTCGTCATCGGCGCCGGGGGGTTCGGCGGCCGTGTCACGAAGTCCAGCTTTCCCGGACTCCTGATCGACAATGCCGCCTTCTTCAAGATTCTCTGCGGCGGCCAACGCCCGTTCGGCGGACAGCTGGTCGGCGCCGCTGCCGTGCACCCGGTTGAGCACCAGACCGGCCAGCGGCATGCGCTCCGCGGCAAGCCGCTCCACGAAGTACGCGGCCTCGCGCAGGGCGTCCGGTTCGGGCGCGGCGACCACCAGGAAGGCCGTACCGGGTGCCTGGAGCAGCCGGAAGGTCGCGTCGGCGCGCGTGCGGAAGCCGCCGAACATCGTGTCCATCGCCGCCACGAAGGTCTGTACGTCCTTCAGCAGCGAAGCGCCCATCAGCTTGCTGAGGGTGCCGGTCATCATCGACATGCCGACGTTGAGGAACTTCATCCCGGCCCGGCCGCCGACCTTCGCCGGAGCCATCAGCACCCTGATGAACTTCCCGTCCAGGAAGGACCCGAGACGTTTCGGCGCGTCCAGGAAGTCCAGTGCCGACCGGCTCGGCGGGGTGTCCACGATGATCAGGTCCCAGTCGTCCCGGGCCCGCAGCTGCCCGAGCTTCTCCATCGCCATGTACTCCTGCGTGCCCGCGAATCCGGCCGACAGCGACTGGTAGAAGGGGTTCGCGAGGATGGCCCGGGCGCGTTCGGCGTCCGCGTGCGCTTCGACGATCTCGTCGAAGGTGCGCTTCATGTCCAGCATCATGGCGTGCAGTTCGCCGCCGTCCTCGCCGGCGCCCGCGACCCTTCGCGGGGTGTTGTCCAGCGAGTCGATGCCCATCGACTGCGCGAGCCGCCGCGCCGGGTCGATGGTCAGCACGACCGCTTTCCGCCCGCGCGCGGCCGCCCGTACGCCCAGTGCCGCGGCCGTGGTGGTCTTGCCGACGCCGCCCGCCCCGCAGCACACGATGATGCGGGTCTCCCGGTCGTCCAGCAGCCGGTCGACCGCCAGCGGCGGCGGAGTGTCCAGGCCCACCGTGTCCACTCCCTCGCGTCCCTCGCTCATTCGGCCACCGACTGCTTCCGGAGTTCCTTGGCCAGCTCGTACAGCCCGGCCAGGTCCATCCCCGCCCCGAGCAGGGGCAGTTCGTACGTCGGCAGGTCCAGGCCCGCCAGTACGGCGCGCTGCGCGCGCTCCAGCTCCACCCGGCCCGCGTGCTCGGAGGCCTGCGCGAGCAGCGGCTCGACCAGCCGCTCGGCCAGCCCGCCGCGGCGCGCGCCGCCCAGGCCCGCCCGCGACAGCGCCTTCGCGACCCCGGCGCGGTGCTCCTCGGCCGCGGTGCGCAGGGTGTCCTCGTCGAGGTGGTGCGGGCGGACCATGTTGACGACGACCCGGCCCACGGGCAGCCCCGCCTCGCGCAGTTCCTCGATGCCGTCCGCGGTCTCCTGGACGGGCATCTCCTCCAGGAGGGTGACCAGGTGCACCGCCGTCTCGGGGGACTTGAGCACCTTCATCACGGCCTGCGCCTGGTTGTGGATCGGGCCGAACCGGGCCAGGCCCGCCACCTCGTCGTTGACGTTCAGGAACCGGGTGATGCGCCCGGTCGGCGGCGCGTCCATGATCACGTGGTCGTAGACGTACTGGCCGGCCTTGTCCTTGCGGCGCACCGCCTCGCACGCCTTGCCGGTCAGCAGCACGTCGCGCAGGCCCGGGGCGATGGTCGTGGCGAAGTCGATGGCGCCGAGCTTCTTGAGCGCGCGTCCGGCGGAGCCGAGCTTGTAGAACATCTGGAGGTAGTCCAGCAGCGCCCGTTCGGCGTCGATGGCGAGCGCGAAGACCTCGCCCCCGCCGGGTGCCACCGCGATCTTCCGCTCCTCGTAGGGGAGCGCCTCGGCGCCGAAGAGCTGCGCGAGCCCCTGCCTGCCCTCGACCTCCACCAGAAGAGTCCGTCTGCCCTCGCGCGCGAGGGCAAGCGCGAGTGCCGCGGCGACCGTGGTCTTGCCGGTGCCGCCCTTGCCGCTGACCACCTGGAGCCTGCTCACATCGCCCGAGCCTAACCACTCGGGTCCCGGGGCGCGCATGAGCCCCGCATCTCAGGCACTACCCTCGCTCCCATGACCAAGAAGTTCGAATACGCGACGGTCCCGCTGCTGGTCCACGCCACCAAGCAGATCCTGGACACCTGGGGCGAGGACGGCTGGGAGCTCGTCCAGGTCGTGCCCGGCCCGAACAACCCCGAGCAGCTCGTGGCCTACCTCAAGCGGGAGAAGGCATGAGCGGCGTCGTCGACGCGAAGCTGGCCGAGCTCGGCCTGACCCTGCCCGAGGTCGTCCCGCCGCTGGCCACGTACCAGCCGGCCGTGCGCTCGGGTGCCTACGTCTACACCGCGGGCCAGCTCCCGATGGTCAAGGGCAGCATGCCGGTCACCGGCAAGGTCGGCGCCGAGGTCTCGCCGGAGCAGGCCAAGGAACTGGCCGCCACCTGCGCGCTGAACGCCCTGGCCGCCGTCAAGTCGGTCGTCGGTGACCTCGACAAGATCGCGCGTGTCGTGAAGGTCGTCGGCTTCGTCGCCTCGGCCCCCGACTTCACGGGCCAGCCCGGCGTGCTGAACGGCGCGAGCGAGCTGCTGGGCGCCGTCCTCGGCGAGAAGGGCGTGCACGCCCGCAGCGCCGTCGGTGTGGCGGTCCTGCCGCTCGACGCGCCCGTCGAGGTCGAGATCCAGGTCGAGCTGGTCCCCGGAGCCTGACCCCTGCGGTGAGCCGTACGCATCCGGGTGGCGGCGCCGCCACCCGGACTGCGCCCCGGCGCCGGGCCCGGCCCCCGTGGGCTTTGCCCGGAGCGGGGCGCGGGCCGGGGCGCCGTCCAGCCCGGCCGCACGTCGCGCGGCGCGCGGCGGGTGCCGGGAGGGGGCCCTCGAACATCGGGCCGGATGGCCGTAGCATCCGGCCATGCCGAATGGTCAGCAGCAGCCCCCCGCCGGGGGCCAGTGGTACCCGCCCGAATGGCCCGACCGCATCCGCGCGCTCGCGGACGGCTCGCTCACCCCGGTGCCACCGCGGCTCGCCGCCACCGTGATGCTCCTGCGCGACACCCCGGACGGCGGCCCCGTCGTCCACATGCTGCGCAGACGGGCCTCCATGGCCTTCGCCGGCGGCGCGTACGCCTATCCGGGCGGTGGGGTCGACCCGCGCGACGAGGAGCACCACGTCGGCTGGGCGGGGCCCTCCCAGGCGGACTGGGCGGCCCGGCTCGGGACCGATCCCCGCACCGCCCAGGCCATCGTGTGCGGCGCCGTACGGGAGACCTTCGAGGAGGCGGGCGTCCTGCTCGCCGGCCCGGCCCCGGACACGGTCGTCGGCGACACCACCGGCGACGACTGGGAGGCGGACCGGCAGGCCCTCGTGGCGCGCGAGCTGTCCTTCGCGGACTTCCTCCACCGCCGCGGCCTGTGGCTGCGCTCCGACCTGCTCGGTGCGTGGGCCCGCTGGATCACCCCCGAGTTCGAGCCGCGCCGCTACGACACCTGGTTCTTCGTCGCCGCCCTCCCCGAGGGGCAGCGCACCCGCAACGCCTCCACCGAGGCCGACCGGACCGTATGGATCCGCCCGGCCGACGCGGCCGACGGTTACGACAAGGGCGAGCTGCTGATGATGCCGCCCACCATCTCCACCCTGCGCTCCCTGGAGCCGTACGGGAGCGCCGCGGACGCGCTCACCGCGGCCGCTGCCCAGGACCTCGCCCCGGTGCTGGCCCAGGCCGTGCTGGAGGGCGGCGAGGTGGTGCTCAGCTGGCCGGGCCACGACGAGTTCACCAAGCGCGTCCGCCTCGGCCGTCCCGGAGGCCCCGCATGAGCGACGCCGCCGCACTGCCGGGACAGCCCCGCGGATTCGTCACCTCCGGGCCTGCGACCGCCCGCGCGGTGAACGTCCTGGCCCCCAACGCCTCCGCGATGACCCTGGACGGCACCAACACCTGGCTGGTGTCCGAGCCCGGCTCGGACCTGGCCGTCGTCATCGACCCCGGACCGCTGGACGAGGCACACCTGCGGGCGGTCGTCGCCACCGCCGAGGAGGCGGGCAAGCGGGTCGCGCTCACCCTGCTCACCCACGGCCACCCCGACCACGCGGAGGGCGCCGGCCGCTTCGCCGAGCTCACCGGTACCAAGGTCCGCGCGCTGGACCCGGCCCTGCGGCTCGGCGACGAGGGCCTGGCCGCCGGGGACGTGATCCGGACCGGCGGGCTGGAGCTGCGCGTCGTCCCGACCCCCGGCCACACCAGCGACTCGCTCTGCTTCCACCTGCCGGCCGACCGGGCGGTGCTGACCGGCGACACCATCCTCGGCCGCGGCACCACGGTGGTCGCGCACCCCGACGGCCGCCTCGGCGACTACCTGGACTCCCTGCGCCGCCTGCGCTCGCTCACGGTGGACGACGGGGTGCACACGGTCCTGCCGGGGCACGGGCCGGTCCTGGAGGACGCGCAGGGCGCCGTCGAGTACTACCTGGCCCACCGGGCGCACCGGCTGGCGCAGGTCGAGACGGCCGTCGAGAACGGCTTCACCACCCCCGAGGCGGTCGTCGCCCAGGTGTACGTGGACGTGGACCGCTCCCTGTGGCCGGCGGCGCAGTGGTCCGTCCGGGCCCAGCTCGAGTACCTTCAAGATCACGGACTGATCCCCGGAGGGCCCGAATGAACACCGTGTTCCTGCTCGTGATGCTGATAGGCACGGCCGGGTGGATCACCTCGACCGTGTCCCTGCGCGTGAAGAGCCTCCAGCTGCAGGCGGAACGGGCGGAGCGCCGTCTGGCGCTGCTGCTGGACCACCTGGGCATCGAGGAGCCGGAGCCGGCGGGCATGGACGAGGTGCGGGCCCTGATCCGGGAGGACCGGCTGATCTCGGCGATCAAGAGCTACCGCCGCATCACCGGCGCGGGCCTGGCGGAGGCCAAGCTGGCCGTCGAGGCCCTCGCCCTCACCGTCAAGAAGGACTAGGGCGCGTCTTGGTGCCGTGGCGCGCCGTGTACTCGTCCGCGAGCCACGGCCCGAGGTCCTCGACGTAACCGCGCGGCACGGCCGGGTCCTCGACCGGATCCAGGGCCACCGCGGCCGCGGCCCGCATCTGGGCGGCGCGCTCGGGGTAGTAGGCGCCGAAGACCTCCGCGGACTCGGTCAGATCGCTGGTCCAGCCGCCCCACCGCGGCATGACCAGGGTGAATCCCGTGCGCACCAGGCGCCGGGCGAACAGGCGGCTCAGCCGCCGGTACTCCTCCGGGGCGACGGCCTCCCTCAGCCTCGTGCGCCACGCGGGCAGGAGCGCGGCGAGGTCGCCGTTGGTCTCACGGGCGAGCAGGCTGTCCGGGCGGTAGCGGGGCAGGTGCTCGGCCAGGTCCGCGCCGAGCAGCGGGGTGCACAGGCAGGCGAGGAACCAGCCCAGGTCGAATCGTTCCTCCTCGCTCAGCACGGTGCCCTTGTCGTGGAGCAGCACACCGACCCCGTCGATCTGCTCGAAGTCCTCGTCGATGCCGCGCGCGAGGACCTCGGCGGTGTCGCGGTCCTCGTCCGAGGGCGCGCGGTGCAGGACGAGCAGCAGGTCGAGGTCGGAGCGCCCGGGCACCGCGGTGCCGCGCGGCACGGACCCGTACAGGTACGCGCTGTGCAGCCGCCGCCCGTACGCCTCGGCCGTGCGCTCGCGCGCGGCGGCCACGACCTCGCGGAACTCGCCCTGTACCTGCCCGAGGGAGCCCTCCCGCTCGAAGTACCCGTACGCGTCCAGACCCCTGTGCTCCATGCTTCCACTGTGCACAGGTCGGCCCCGTAGGCGTACGAGGCGCGGGGGCCCGGGGGACACGACCCCCGCCGATGGAGTCGCGGCGGGTACGCGGAAGGGCCCTGTCCGGTGCGGACGGGGCCCTTGCGACGGGTGCTGAGGGTGTCAGCGGGAGCGCTTCGCGAGGCGCTCCACGTCCAGCAGGATCACGGCACGCGCCTCCAGGCGGAGCCAGCCGCGGCCCGCGAAGTCGGCGAGGGCCTTGTTCACGGTCTCGCGCGAGGCGCCGACGAGCTGTGCGAGCTCTTCCTGCGTGAGGTCGTGCACCACGTGGATGCCCTCCTCCGACTGCACGCCGAAGCGGCGCGACAGGTCGAGGAGCGCCCGGGCCACGCGGCCGGGAACGTCGGAGAAGACCAGGTCGGACATCTGGTCGTTGGTCTTGCGCAGGCGCCGGGCCACGGCGCGCAGCAGCGCGGTCGCGACCTCGGGCCGGGCGTTGAGCCAGGGCTGGAGGTCGCCGTGGCCGAGGCCGAGCAGCTTGACCTCGGTCAGCGCGGTGGCGGTGGCGGTGCGCGGGCCCGGGTCGAAGAGCGACAGCTCTCCGATCAGCTCGCCGGGGCCGAGGACGGCCAGCATGTTCTCGCGGCCGTCGGGGGAGGTGCGGTGCAGCTTCACCTTGCCCTCGGTCACGACATACAGCCGGTCGCCGGGGTCGCCCTCGTGGAACAGGGCGTCACCGCGTGCGAGGGTCACCTCGCCCATGGAGGCGCGGAGCTCCGCGGCCTGCTCGTCATCGAGCGCCGCGAAGAGCGGGGCGCGCCGCAGAACGTCGTCCACGAGTCTCTCTCCTATGTCGACCTGCTCAGGGGACCGCTCCCCATTTTGCCGGACGGCTCAAACAGTGCGATCAATCACAAGGATGCCGGACGGACGGGCGTGCTGTGCGGCGAGAGGCCAATCGGAGTGGTGTTACCTGAGGTCCGGGCGGGTGTCAGCGGCCGGCCTTAGGCTGGCCGGGTGTCCAATAAGCCGGTGAGAGCACAGGCCAAGGGGTCCGCAGGAGTGACGGACGCCCAAAATTCAGCCGTGGGCGAACAAGCACCCTCGAAGGTGCCCCCGAAGGCCGCGACCGCCCCTCAGGGCAAAGTTTCGGCCAAGAAACCGAAGCCGGCCAAGCCGGAATCCCGCCTGGCCATGGTGCGCAGGGCGCGCCGCATCAACAGGGAGCTGGCCGAGACCTACCCGTACGCCCATCCGGAGCTCGACTTCCGCAATCCCTTCGAGCTCCTCGTCGCGACGGTGCTGTCCGCGCAGACCACCGACCTGCGGGTGAACCAGACGACCCCGGCCCTCTTCGCGGCCTACCCGACCCCCGAGGACATGGCCGCGGCCGTCCCCGAGGATCTGGAGGAGCTCATCCGGCCGACCGGGTTCTTCCGGATGAAGGCCAGGTCGCTGATGGGCCTGTCGCAGGCGCTGCGCGACGACCACGGCGGGGAGGTGCCCGGCCGGCTGGAGGACCTGGTGAAGCTGCCGGGCGTCGGCCGCAAGACCGCCAACGTGGTCCTCGGCAACGCCTTCGGCGTTCCCGGGATCACGGTGGACACCCACTTCGGCCGGCTGGTGCGCCGCTGGAAGTGGACGGAGCAGGAGGACCCGGAGAAGGTCGAGGCGGAGATCTGCGCGATCTTCCCGAAGAGCGAGTGGACGATGCTGTCGCACCGGGTCGTCTTCCACGGCCGCCGCATCTGCCACGCCCGCAAGCCCGCCTGCGGGGCCTGCCCGATCGCCCCGCTCTGCCCGGCGTACGGGGAGGGCGAGACGGACCCGGAGAAGGCGAAGAAGCTGCTCAAGTACGAGAAGGGCGGCCAGCCGGGCCAGCGGCTGAGCCCGCCCCCGGACTACCCGGGCCTGCCGGCGCCGCCGTTGGGCGCGGACCTCGCGCAGGAGTCGCCGGAGTCCTAGGCGGCAGTCCCAGGAACGATTCGGTACCCGGACCGCGTTTGCGGTGTGGGAGACGCTGTTGACAGTAGAACGCGGACAGAGGTGCCTATGACGCGCGGTACACGGGACGAGGCCGGGGTCACTGCGGGAGTGCGCGAGGGGGGCGGCCCGGCCGTCACCACCGCCGGGCTGCCCGACTGGCTGGATCCCGTCGTCGAGGCCGCCCGGACCGTGGAGCCGCGGCAGCTGAGCCGGTTCCTGCCGCCCGAGGACGGCCGGGGACGGCAGTCCGCCGTCCTCATCCTGTTCGGCGAAGGGGCCCGCGGCCCGGAGCTGCTGCTGATGGAGCGCGCCGGCACCCTGCGCTCGCACGCGGGCCAGCCGTCCTTCCCGGGCGGCGCGCTGGACCCCGAGGACGGGGATCCGCAGACCACGGGCCCGCTGCGGGCCGCGCTGCGCGAGGCCGAGGAAGAAACCGGACTTGATCCTTCCGGTGTTCAGCTCTTCGGGGTGCTTCCCCGGCTCTACATCCCGGTCAGCGAGTTCGTCGTGACCCCGGTCCTCGGCTGGTGGCACACCCCGAGCCCCGTCGGTGCCGTGGACCCGGCCGAGACGGCCCGGGTGTTCACGGTCCCGGTGGCCGATCTCACGGATCCCGGGCACCGGGTCACGACGGTCCACCCGCGGGGGCACCTGGGGCCCGGTTTCACCGTCGAATCGGCCCTCGTCTGGGGTTTCACGGCCGGGGTGATCGACCGGATCCTGCACTTCGCCGGCTGGGAACGTCCGTGGGACCGATCACGCCAGGTCCCGCTCGACTGGCACGCGTGAGACGGTGGCCCACGTGAACGTGCTGGACATCCTGTTGCTGCTCGCCGCCGTATGGTTCGCGATCGTCGGTTACCGCCAGGGCTTCGTCGTCGGCATCCTGTCGGTGATCGGCTTCCTGGGCGGTGGCCTCGTCGCCGTTGCCCTGCTCCCGCTGATCTGGGACCGGGTGACGGACAACGGCACCCAGGTGTCCACCACGGTCGTCGTCATCGCCGTCGTGGCGATCATCATCTGCGCCTCGGTCGGCCAGGCGCTGACCACCCATCTCGGCGGCAAACTCCGCCGCCAGATCACCACGACGCCGGCGCGCGTGCTCGACGCCACCGGCGGGGCCCTGGTCAACGTGGTCGCGATGCTGCTGGTGGCCTGGCTGATCGGCTCGGCGCTCGCCGGGACCTCACTGCCCACGCTGGGCAAGGAGGTCCGCAACTCCAAGGTCCTCCTGGGCGTTTCGCGGGTGCTGCCAGACCAGGCGAACAACTGGTTCTCGGACTTCAGCTCCACCCTCGCGCGCAACGGCTTCCCACAGGTGTTCAGCCCGTTCTCCAACGAGCCCATCACCGAGGTCAGGGCGCCCGACCCGGCGCTCGCCACCAGCCCCGTCGCGGACGTGGCCAAGCGCTCCATCGTGAAGGTCGTCGGTACGGCGCCCAGCTGCAGCAAGGTGCTGGAGGGCACGGGCTTCGTCTTCGCACCCGGCAAGGTCATGACCAACGCGCACGTCGTCGGCGGCGTCGGCGAGCCGACCGTCCAGATCGGCGGCGAGGGCAAGCTGTACGACGGCAAGGTCGTGCTCTACGACTGGGAGCGCGACATCGCCGTCCTGGACGTGCCCAAGCTGAAGGCGCCGCCGCTGGAGTTCACCGACAAGGACGCGGCGAGCGGCAGCGACGCGATCGTCGCAGGCTTCCCCGAGAACGGCGCGTACGACGTCCGCGCGGCCCGCGTCCGCGGCCGGATCAACGCCAACGGACCGGACATCTACCACCGCGGTACTGTCCGACGGGACGTCTACTCGCTGTTCGCGACGGTCCGCCAGGGCAACTCCGGCGGCCCGCTGCTGACGCCCGACGGCAAGGTGTACGGGGTGGTGTTCGCGAAGTCCCTCGACGACCCGAACACCGGCTACGCGCTGACCGTGGACGAGATCCGCGACGACATCCAGAACGGCCGGACCGCCGAGCGCCGGGTCGAGAGCCAGGGCTGCGCCCTCTGACGGGGCGCCCGCGCCGGGCCCCTACGTCCGTGGATGCCGCAGGCGTGCGGAGACCCAGCGGGCCCGGCGGCGCAGGATGCGGGGGATCCCCAGGTGTGGGTCGTGGCCGTGTCGGCCGGCCCTCTCGTGCGTGCCCGGCGTAGCGGCCGAGCGGCGTTCGTGCGCGGTGTCACCGAAGTCGTGCGTCCAGCTCATACTCCGAGCTGTGCCCGGGCCCCAAGGTCCGTAATCCCTCCCGGCGCGGCCAATTGGCCTATGCGCCAGGCATTTGAATGCTCGTAAGACGAACCGGCGAGTGAACTGCCGTTCGTACGAGGGGTGGTCAGCGGTCCGGCTCGGGGTCCTTCAGCCAGTTCACCAGCTCGGTCGAGAAGGCGACGGGGTCCTCCTCGTGCGGGAAGTGCCCGAGCCCGTCGAACAGCCGCCACCGGTAGGGGGCTTCGACGTACTCGCCGGATCCGGCGGCGCTGCGGGTGCGCATCACCGGGTCGAGCGAACCGTGCAGGTGCAGCGTGGGCACCCGTACCGGGCGCTTCATGCGCCGGTTGAACTGGAGCCCGTCCGGCCGGGCCATCGACCGCATCATCCAGCGGTACGGCTCGACCGAGCAGTGCGCGGTGGACGGGATGCACATGGCCCGCCGGTACACGGCGAGGTCCTCCTCCTCGGGAGGCCGCGGCCCCGACCAGTCGCGGATCAGGTCGCCCACGAGGGCACCGCCGTCGGCGACGAGCTGCCGCTCGGGCACGAACGGCCGCTGGAAGCCCCAGATGTGCGAACTCGCCCGGGTCTGCCCGAAGTCCGACAGCATCGCCGAGCGCCACCGCCGCGGATGCGGCATGGAGGAGACGACGAGCCGGCGCACCAGCTTGGGCCGCATCACGGCAGCCGTCCAGGCGAGGTACCCGCCCAGGTCGTGCCCGACGAGCGCGGCGTCCGGCTCGCCGAGGGACCGTACGACCCCGGTGATGTCGAGCGCCAGGTTGGCGGGGTCGTAGCCGCGCGGGGTGCGGTCGCTGCCGCCGACCCCGCGCAGGTCCATCGCGACGGCCCGGTACCCGGCGTCGGCGAGCGCGGTCAGCTGGTGCCGCCAGGTCCACCAGAACTGCGGGAAGCCGTGCAGCAGCAGTACCAGCGGTCCGTCACCGAGCTCGGCGACGTGGAAGCGCGCGCCGTTGGCGGCCACGTCCCGGTGCGTCACCGCTTCCCCGCCGGGGAGGCCGAGCCGCACCGCCGTGGCAGCGGTGGGCGGAATGCTGGGGTCCGGCGTGGGCGCTGTCATGAGGACGAGCGTGCCACACCCACAGCCTTGTCACTCACCGGCCGCGGGTGCGGCTTGACGGTCCCGACCAGTGCGGCGGTCTGCTTGACCGAGGCGATGGACTTCTCCGGCGGCTTGACCTTCTTGAACTTCCGTACGGCGATCAGCGCGAGGATGCCGGCGATCAGCAGGAACGCGCCGCCGACGATCAGGAAGGACCAGGCGAGGCCGAGCCCGAGGTTGTGGATCCCGTACGCCGCGGCGAAGGTCAGCACCGGGAGGGAGAAGACCGCGAACACTCCCGCGGCGGCGATGGAGGCGGAGCCGCTGCCCACGCGCTTGGCGTCCTCGCGGAGTTCCGCCTTGGCCAGGGCGATCTCGTCGTGAACCAGGGCGGACATCTCGGCGGTGGCCGAGGCGACCAGCTGGCCGAGTGTGCGCTCGGCTCCCTGCGCCTCTTGGTCCACTGCGCTCATCGCTCTCTCCCTCTGTCGTCTGCTGCCGGGCGGCCGTCCCCGCGGCCGCCGCCCGGCCGGCGTGCGGCTGTCCCGCGTCGGTCCTGCGTCGTCACTCAGATCATGCCGGACGGTCGGCCTCGGTGGTGGACCCGGCTGCGGTTTGGAGCGCGGCGGCGGCCGCCTTCTCCGCCTTGCGGCGGTGTTCCGCGGCCCGGTCCTCGTAGATCTTCGCCATCCGCAGGTGGTACTCGGGCTTGTCCTCCTCGTAGATGTCCGGGATGCCGTCGTGGTCCTCGTCGCGCTCCTCGGCCTCGGTGAGCGTCCGGTAGCGGCGGTTGCGGAGCTTGAGCAGGACGCACGCGATGACGGCGGCGATGAGGGACCCGATCAGGACGGCGGCCTTGATCTCGTCGGTGAGGGTCTCGTCGCCCGCGAAGGCGAGCTCGCCGATGAGGAGGGAGACGGTGAAGCCGATTCCGGCGAGCGTGGCCACGGCGAGTACGTCCGGCCAGGCCAGGTCCTCGTTCAGCTCGGCCCTGGTGAAGCGGGCGGCCAGCCAGGTCCCGCCGAAGATGCCCGCGGCCTTGCCGACGACGAGGCCGAGGACCACGCCGAGGGTCTCGGGGCGGGTGAAGACCTGCGCGATGGCCTCGTCGGAGAGGGAGACCCCGGCGGACAGCAGCGCGAAGAGGGGGACGGCGAGACCGGCGGAGACGGGCCGGACGAGGTGCTCGATGTGTTCGCCGGGTGAGGTCCGCTCGCCCTCCGCGCGGGTGCAGCGGAGCATCAGGCCCATGGCGACGCCGGCGATGGTGGCGTGGACGCCGCTGTTGTACATCAGGCCCCAGATGACCAGGGCGAGCGGGACGTAGACGTACCAGCCCCGGATGCCGCGGCGCAGCAGGAACCAGAAGAGGACCAGTCCCACGAGTGCGCCGCCCAGCGCCAGGAAGTCGATCTCGCTGGTGAAGAACACCGCGATGATCATGATGGCGAAGAGGTCGTCGACGACGGCGAGGGTCAGCAGGAAGGCGCGCAGGGCCGAGGGCAGGGAGGTGCCGATGACGGCGAGGACGGCGAGCGCGAAGGCGATGTCGGTGGCCGTCGGGACGGCCCAGCCGTCCATCGATCCGTTGCCGGTGAGGTTGACCAGCGCGTAGACGAGCGCGGGCACGGCCATGCCGCAGAGGGCTGCGATCACCGGGAGCGCGGCGGCCTTGGGATCGCGCAGGTCGCCCGCGACGAGCTCGCGCTTGAGCTCGATGCCGGCGACGAAGAAGAAGATGGCGAGGAGTCCGTCGGCCGCCCAGTGCTGCAGCGAGAGGTCCAGGCCGAGGGAGGCGGGGCCGATGTGGAAGGACCGCACGCTCGCGTAGCTGTCCGAGACGGCGGGGATGTTGGCCCACAGCAGGGCTGCGATCGCGGCCACGAGCAGCAGGATGCCGCCCACCGTCTCGGTGCGCAGGGCATCGGCGATGTAGCGGCTCTCGGGCAGTGAGAGGCGGCCGAGCAGCTTGCGGCTCTTGTGGTCGGTGGGGCTGGGCGCGGCCACGAGGGGCACCTCCGGGGGCTGTTGGACGGCATGGCGGAACTCGTTGCCGACCAGACTTCCCGGCGCACCCTGAGGTCTTTCTTTACGCTTTCAATATTTTACAGGGTGCACGCGAGGGTGTATCCGGCGATCATCACTTTATGCGCGAAAGGGGCACCCGGCGCGTCGCGCCGAGTGCCCCTTCCCGTGTGGGTCGCCGGTGTCGCCCTGTCAGTCCTCGCTGCCAGCGGCCGGGAGCTTGCTCTGGATCAGGTCCATGACCGAGGAGTCGGCGAGCGTGGTGACGTCGCCAACCGCGCGGTTCTCCGCGACGTCGCGCAGCAGGCGGCGCATGATCTTGCCCGAGCGGGTCTTCGGCAGCTCCTGCACCGGCAGGATCCGCTTGGGCTTGGCGATCGGGCCGAGCGTGCTGCCCACGTGGTTGCGCAGGTCCGCGACCAGGCCCTCGGTCTCGGAGGCGCTGCCGCGCAGGATGACGAAGGCCACGATGGCCTGGCCGGTGGTCTCGTCGGCGGCGCCGACCACGGCCGCCTCGGCGACCGACGGGTGCGAGACGAGGGCCGACTCGACCTCGGTGGTCGAGATGTTGTGGCCGGACACGAGCATCACGTCGTCCACCCGGCCCAGCAGCCAGATGTCGCCGTCGTCGTCCTTCTTCGCGCCGTCGCCCGCGAAGTACTTGCCCTCGAAGCGCGACCAGTAGGTGTCGATGAAGCGCTGGTCGTCACCCCAGATGGTGCGCAGCATCGACGGCCACGGCTCGGTGAGGACCAGGTAGCCGCCGCCGCCGTTCGGGACCTCGTGCGCCTCGTCGTCCACGACGGTGGCGGCGATCCCGGGCAGGGCGCGCTGGGCGGAGCCCGGCTTGGTGTGCGTGACGCCCGGCAGCGGGGAGATCATCATCGCGCCGGTCTCGGTCTGCCACCAGGTGTCCACGATCGGGCAGCGGTCGCCGCCGATGTGCTTGCGGTACCAGACCCAGGCCTCGGGGTTGATCGGCTCGCCGACCGAGCCCAGGACGCGCAGGCTCGACAGGTCGAACTTCGCGGGGATGTCGTCGCCCCACTTCATGAACGTGCGGATGGCCGTGGGCGCCGTGTAGAGGATCGTGACGCCGTACTTCTGCACGACCTCCCAGAAGCGGCCCTGGTGCGGGGTGTCCGGCGTGCCCTCGTACATCACCTGCGTGGCGCCGTTCGCGAGCGGCCCGTAGACGATGTAGGAGTGCCCGGTGACCCAGCCGATGTCGGCCGTGCACCAGTAGACGTCGCTCTCCGGCTTCAGGTCGAAGACCGCCTGGTGGGTGTACGCCGCCTGGGTGAGGTAGCCGCCGGAGGTGTGCAGGATGCCCTTCGGCTTACCCGTCGTCCCCGAGGTGTAGAGGATGAACAGCGGGTGCTCGGCGTCGAACGCCTGCGGGGTGTGCTCGGCGGACTGGCGGCCGACCACCTCGTGCCACCAGACGTCGCGGCCCTCGGTGAAGGCGGTGTCCTGGCCGGTGCGGCGTACGACGAGCACGTGCTCGACCTGCGGGCACTTGGCGACGGCCTCGTCGATGGCGGGCTTCAGGGCGCTGGGCTTGCCCCGGCGGTAGCCGCCGTCGGCGGTGATGACCAGCTTGGCGTCGGCGTCCTGGATGCGGGAGGCGACGGCGTCGGCGGAGAAGCCGCCGAAGACCACGGAGTGCGCGGCGCCGATGCGGGCGCACGCGAGCATGGCGACGACCGCCTCGGGGATCATCGGGAGGTAGACGGCGACACGGTCGCCGGCCTCGACGCCCAGTTCGGTGAGGGCGTTGGCGGCCCTGGAGACCTCGTCCTTGAGCTCGGCGTAGGTGATCGCGCGGCTGTCGCCGGGCTCGCCCTCGAAGTGGATGGCCACGCGGTCGCCGTTGCCGGCCTCGACGTGGCGGTCCACGCAGTTGTACGCGACGTTGAGCTTGCCGTCGGCGAACCACTTCGCGAAGGGCGGGTTGGTCCAGTCGAGCGTCTCGGTCGGCTCGGTGGCCCAGGTCAGCCGCCGGGCCTGCTCGGCCCAGAAGCCCAGCCGGTCCGCGTCGGCCTGTGCGTACGCAGCCTCTTTCACATTGGCGGCGGCGGCCAGATCGGCAGGCGGTGCGAACCGCCGCTCCTCCTTGAGCAGATTGGCCAGGCTCTCATTGCTCACGACATCTCCCTTTCCCAGGGTGTCCGTTGTGTCCCCGGGCATAGCTCATCAGTCTGCGGCCCAGGTGACAAGGGGTAGCCTGAAATTGGTTTAGACCTATATCACGCAGACGGCCCGCACGAGAACGGCGTGCGAACGGCCCCTCCCCGCTGCAGGGCGCGGGAAGGGGCCAATCGATGGCACGGATACCGGAGAGTATCGGTTCAGGCGTGCTGGCCGACGGTGTCGAAGACCCTGCAGTCGAAGAAGTCCTCACCCTCGGACAGCAGGTACGCCTGGGCCTCGCCCACGTGGAAGTACATCCCGTGCAGCTCCAGGGTGCCCTCGGCGAGCCGCCGGGCCACCGATTCGTGGGCCCGCAGGTGCTCCAGCTGCTGGACCACGTTGGTCAGGCACAGCTGCTCCACGGCGTCGGCGGGGAGCCGGCCCGAGATCCGGGCCCAGGCGTGGTGGCGGCTGGCCATCCGCTCCAGGCTGGGCAGGCCGTGCCGCAGCCAGCGGCGCAGCGGGGTCATCGCGACCCCCGGCGCGGAGCTGAGCAGGGCCTGCATGGCCCCGCAGCCCGAGTGCCCGCAGACCGTGATGCTGTCGACCTTCAGCACGTCCACCGCGTACTCGATGGCCGCCGCGACGGAGTCGTCCGTGGACTCCGCGCCCGGCAGCGGCACGAGATTGCCGACGTTGCGGACGGTGAACAGGTCTCCGGGACCGCTCGCCGTGATCATGCTGGTCACCAGCCGGGAGTCCGCGCAGGTGATGAAGAGCTGCGAGGGCCGCTGCCCTTCGCGGGCCAGCCGGGCCAGCTCGTCCCGTACGTGGGGTGCGGTGTCCCGTTGGAAGGCGCTGATCCCGCTGGCCAGTTGGCCCGCGCCGCGCCGCCGGGGCGCCGGCGAGACGTCCGGCGACCCGCCGTGCTCGGCCCCGCTCTCCCCGTCCGTGGCCGCCGCTGCCGCCATGGTCGCCGCGGTGGCAGTTGCCGTACGGGCGCTCGTGGCGCGGTGGTCGCAGTGGTTCTGCCAGGGGGTCCAGGGGCGGCAGCACTGGTGCGTTCCGCGGTGCTGCCCGCGCCGGGACCGGTCGGCCTGGTGGCCGCCCTCGCCGTGGCGGGCGTCGTGGCCGCGGTCGGCCCCGTGCCCGCCGCCGGCCCCCTCCGCCCCGTCTGCTCCGTCCGGCCCGTCGGGGGAGCCGGCCCCGCCGGCCGCGGCGGGGTCCGTCCCGTTGATCTGGGCGGCCTGCCCCGAGCGGCCGGTGACCTCCAGGGTTCCCCCGTGCGCCAGGTGGGACTGCTGCCAGTCCTGGATCGTCTCGTAGGCCGCGTGGTCCATGAAGGAGCCGTCGAGCTCGACCACGGCGTGCGCGTCGTACGGGATCTGGTTCAGCACCCGGCTGAGCCGCGGTACCGCCAGGAAGGTCAACTGCCCGCGCGCCCGCACCCGGTGGACGCCGTCGGCCGTCCGCTCAAGGGTGATGCGGGTCCGGGCGAGCCGGTGCAGGGCCAGGGCGACGGCCACCGCGATGCCCACGGCCACGCCCTCCAGCACCCCGCCGAGCACCACGGCCACGATGGTCGTGCCGTAGACGAGGGCCTCCCGGTGCCGGGTGACGCTGCGCAGGTGGGTGATGCTGACCATCTGCACGCCCACCGCCATCACCAGGGCGGCCAGCGTGGCCAGCGGGATCAGGTCGAGGAGCGGGACCAGCAGGAAGGCCGCGAGCAGCACCCAGAAACCGTGCATCATCGACGACTTCCGGCTGGCCGCACCGGACTTGACGTTCGCCACGCTGCGCACGGCCACACCGGTGATGGGCAGCCCGCCCAGGGCCCCGGAGACGATGTTCGCCGCACCCTGCCCGCGCAGTTCCCGGTCGAGGTCGGCGCGCGGCGGGCGGTTGTCCGTACCCCGCTCGGAGGCGATCAGCTTGTCGGTCGCGACCGCGGAGAGCAGCGACTCCACGCTGCCGACCAGGGTGATGGTCAGGACGGCGGCGATGAGCCCGAGGACCGGCCCTTCGGGCATCTCGGGAAGGGCATGGCTGCGCCAGGACGGCAGGTCCACCCGGGGCAGGCTGAGCCCGGCCAGTGCGGCGAAGGCGGTGGCGGCGGCGACGGCGGCCAGCGGCGCCGGCAGCTTGCGCAGGGCGCGGCCGGCCCGTCCGGGCAGCCGCGGCCAGCCGAGCAGGACGACCAGGGTCAGTGCGCTGACCCCGAGCGCCACCGGGTGCAGGTCCGCCAACTGGGCAGGCAGGCCGACGACGTTCGCCACGGCCGAGCTCTGCGGCGTGCCGCCGAGCACGATGTGCAGCTGGGCCAGCGCGATGGTCACACCGATGCCCGCGAGCATGCCGTGCACGATGGCCGGGCTGACCATGAGCGCGGACCGGGCGGTGCGCAGGGCGGCGAGGCCGAGCTGGCAGACCCCGGCGAGCACGGTGATGGCGCACGTGGTGCGCCATCCGTACCGCTGGATCAACTCCGCGGTGACCACGGTCAGTCCGGCTGCGGGCCCGCTCACCTGGAGCGGAGCGCCACCCAGGCGTCCGGCGACGATCCCGCCCACCGCGGCTGCGACCAGACCCGCCTGGAGCGGCGCTCCGGTGGCCAGGGCGATGCCGAGGGAGAGGGGCATGGCGATCAGGAAGACGGCGATGGAGGCGGAGAGGTCCGCCGGGAAGTCTTTGCGGACCCCTTCGGGTGCGCGTGTGGGGGAGGTGGCTGTCATCGGGTCCCGTCTCCTCTGGGATGAGGGTCGAAGCGGCGGGAATCTCAACACTCGGTAAATGAACGGTAATGGAGAGTAAAGATGAGTGGTGGAAAATTCGGGCAAATGGCTTATGAATTAACACTCAAGGGTGATTAAGCATTTTGTCCGGCTTGTCCTACCTTCCTCACGGTGGACCGCGTGGGACGTTGCGGCGCGGAAGTCCTGCGATGGCAACTGCGAGGGAGAGGTGGGGCGGATGATCGCCGCCACGAAGAAGATCGCCGGCGGCCTGGTCGCCACGGCGCTGGTCCTGGGCGTCGCCGGGTGCACCGCCTCGGAACCCGCGAAGTCCCCGCCCGCCGGCGGCCCGAACGCGCGGAAGGGCGCCGCGGAGGCCCCCGGCAGCGTCAACCGCCCCATCGGCGACGGTTCGACCGTGTACACCGGGCCGCAGCCGAACGTGGTGAAGCCGCAGAAGCTGAAGCCGGGTGAGAAGCCCCCGCAGTTCGTGGTGTTCTCGTGGGACGGGGCCGGCGAGGACAGTCAGAAGCTCTTCTCGCACTTCCGCGAGGTCGGCAAGAAGTACAACGCCCGAATGACGTACTTCCTCAGCGGCGTGTACATGCTTCCGGAGGAGAAGCGTTTCCTCTACACCGCTCCGCAGCATTCGCCGGGCCGCTCCGACATCGGCTTCGGCGATCTCCAGGGCATCAAGGACACCGCCACCCAGGTCCGCGCGGCCTGGCTGGAGGGCAACGAGATCGGCACCCACTTCAACGGCCACTTCTGCGGGCCGGACGGTGGCGTCGGCACCTGGTCCGTGGACGAGTGGAAGAGCGAGATCAACCAGGCCAAGTCCTTCGTCAAGAACTGGAAGACCAACGCGGGCCTGAAGCAGGAGGAGGGGCTCCCCTTCGACTACGACAAGGAGCTCGTCGGCGCCCGCACCCCCTGCCTCGAAGGCCAGAAGAACTTCATGCTGGCGGCGAAGGGCATGGGCTTCCGCTACGACTCCAGCGGAATCAGCAAGCAGATCTGGCCCAAGAAGACGGACGGGCTCTGGGACGTCCCGCTCCAGCTGGTGCCCATGCCGGGACGCGCCTTCGACACGCTGAGCATGGACTACAACTACATGGTCAACCAGTCCGGTACGACCTCGCAGGGCGACCCCTCGCAGCACACCTACTGGGGCGACCAGATGCGTGACGGCCTGCGGCAGGCCTTCGACCGCGTCTACCAGGGCAACCGTGCCCCGCTGATCATCGGCAACCACTTCGAGTCCTGGAACGGCGGCACCTACATGCGTGCCGTCGAGGAGTCCATCAAGGGCATGTGCACCCAGAAGGAGGTCCGCTGCGTGCCGTTCCGGGAGCTGGTGGACTGGCTGGACGCCCAGGACCCGAAGGTCCTGGAGTGGATGCGCACCCTCGACGTCGGCGAGGCGCCGAAGGAGGGCTGGACGAAGTTCCTGACCGCGGGGCCTCCGGCGCCGCCGGCCGCCCCCGCTGGCGTCAAGCCGGCTGCGGAGCCGGCTGATGGGTCTGGGGACGAGGGCTGACGATCTCCTCGACGCCCGCGCCGCCGTCGAACGCGTCGAGGGCGTCGAGGCCCTCGCGCAGGACGAAACCGGGGTCGACCTGATCCGCCAGGTCGGCCCCGGTCTTGGCGTTGCCCCAGCTCTCCGCGTTCTTGAGGTGGAAGCTCACCATCTGCTCGGTGTACCGGGCCCAGTCGCGGTGGGCGTAGGAGTCGTCGGCGGCGTCCTGGAGCGCCTGGAGGGCGAACCGGTTGGTCGCCTCCAGCAGTTCGAAGGGGGCCGGGCGGCCCTTCTCCATCGCCCGCACCCAGTCGGAGTGCCCGACGGTGACCAGCAGGTCCTCGCCCACCTCGTCCTGGAGGAACTCGATGTCCTCGGGGCCCTGCACCTTGTTGCCGATGACCTTGAGCGCGACCCCGAAGTCCCGTGCGTACTCCTTGTACTGGCGGTAGACGGAGACGCCCTTGCGGGTCGGTTCGGCGACGAGGAAGGTCACGTCGAAGCGGGTGAACATGCCCGAGGCGAAGGAGTCCGAGCCCGCCGTCATGTCGACGACCACGTACTCGTCCGGTCCGTCGACGAGGTGGTTGAGGCAGAGCTCGACCGCTCCGACCTTGGAGTGGTAGCAGGCCACGCCCAGGTCGGCCTCGGTGAACGGCCCGGTGGCCATGAGGCGCACGGGCTCCCCGTCGAGCAGGACCGTGCGCGCGCAGGCCTCGTACACCGGGTTGTCCTCGGTGACGCGCAGCAGGCGCGAGCCGCGGCCGGGCGGCGTGGTCTTGATCATCGTGTCGGCGGACGCGATGCGCGGGTTGGAACCCCGCAGGTACTCCTTGATCAGGGGCAGGTGCGCGCCCAGGGCGGGCAGTGCGGCGGCCTCGTCCTCGCAGAGTCCGAGCGCGGCGCCCAGGTGCTGGTTGATGTCGGCGTCCACCGCGACGACGGGGGCTTCATTGGCAGCGAGGTGGCGGATGAAGAGGGAGGACAGCGTCGTCTTGCCGCTGCCGCCCTTTCCCACGAAAGCGATCTTCATGTTCACCAAGCGTAGTGGGTGAGTAGCGCTCAGTTGTCAAGGTGAGTGAAGAAGACCACTCCAAGGAGGGGTCGGTGCCATGCCCGCGCAGTGCGTAGGCTCCCTACTTATGAGTAGCGCTTCTGACCCGTTGGCCGCCCTCGCCGGGCTGCCGGGTGTCGCCGATTCCGTGGATTCCGTACGCAAGGCCGTGGACCGGGTCTACGGGCACCGGGTGATGCGCCGCCGCAGCGCTGAGATCACCTCGGAGGCCGCCCTGCGCGGCGCCCGCGGCAGCGCGGCGCTGTCCGGCGCGGACTGGGCGCTGGAGGAGGTGCGGCGGCGGACCGACTTCGGCGCCGAGCAGGAGGCGCTGACCGTGGGCGCCGCTCTGCGCCTCACGGCGGAGGCCGGCCAGCTGCTGAGCATCTGGCGCCAGTCGCCGCTGCGGGTCCTGGCGCGCCTGCACCTGGTGGCGGTCGGATCGACCGCCGAGGGGGACGTGGTGGGCCGCCCGCGCCTCGCGGGCGAGCCGGTGGTCGAGCCCCTGGTGGAGGCGCCGCTGCCGAGTGCCGAGGAGGTGGCCGGCAGGCTGGACGGCCTGTCCCGGCTCATCATCGCGGGCGGTTCGGCCCCGGCCCTGGTCACGGCGGCGGTGGTGCACGGCGAGCTGCTGGCCCTGCGGCCGTTCGGCTCGTACAACGGGCTGGTCGCGCGGGCGGCCGAGCGCATCGTCCTGATCAACAGCGGGCTGGACCCCAAGGCGATCTGCCCGGCGGAGGTGGGTCACGCGGAGCAGGGGACCGAGGCCTACCTGGCGGCCTTCGACGGCTATCTCTCCGGGACGGCGGAGGGCATGGCCGCCTGGATCGGTCACTGCGGCCGGGCGATCGAGCTCGGGGTGCGGGAGTCGACCGCGGTCTGCGAGGCCCTGCAGCGCGGCGCGGCCTGAGCCCTCGCCCCCGCCGCAAGGGGCCCGGAAGTGCCCGGACATGGGTTGCGGCGACACCGTCTTGCTTTGGTGTCGCCGCTGGCATTCACGCCCAGGTACCAAGCGTCCTCGAAAAGTTGCCCATCAGGTCGGGTACTTTGCCCGTCACCTGGTGCGGCTGGCCCGTAATCGACGGGTCGACGTCGCGTGGGTGCTCGGCGTTCATGCTTCGGTCCGTGGGCCTTACTGCGGTTTAAAGATGATCCTCTCGGATGTTCTTTGGTCTCGCGGGCCGTTGCTTTATTTGTACTCCGCTTTGCTCCTATGCGAAACCCCTGGCTCCACTTTTTACTTTCCGGGACGAGCGGGGGCGAACCGGACAGCCCTCATGAGGTGCAGGCGGGGCAATCAGCCGGAGGCGGCCGACAGCGCGGCCCGGCGCCGGCTCGCGTACCAGACCAGCCCGGCGGTGGCGGCAGCGGCGCCCACCGCGGCCGCCGCGATCAGGGCGGGGCGTGCGGGCATCGACAGCCCGGGGAGCCGCTGCTTCAGCCGCACGGGCCGGTTGAAGACCAGGACCGGCCACTCCCGCGCCGTCGCCTCGCGGCGCAGCGCGCGGTCGGGGTTGACGGCGTGCGGGTGTCCGACCGCTTCCAGCATCGGGATGTCGGTCGCCGAGTCGCTGTAGGCATAGCACCGGGCGAGGTCGTAGCCCTCGGACTCGGCGAGCTCCCGCACGGCCTCCGCCTTGGTGGGGCCGTAGGCGTAGTAGTCGATCTCGCCGGTGAAGCAGCCGTCCTCGCCCACGACCATGCGCGTGGCGACGACCCGGTCCGCGCCGAGCATCTCCCCGATCGGCTCGACCACCTCCGCTCCGGAGGTCGACACGATCACCACGTCACGGCCGGCCGTGTGATGGGCCTCGATCAGGGACGCGGCCTCGTCGTAGATGATCGGGTCGATGAGGTCGTGCAGGGTCTCCGCGACGATCTCCCGCACCTGCTGCACGTTCCACCCCTTGCAGAGGGCGGACAGGTACTCCCGCATCCGCTCCATCTGATCGTGGTCGGCGCCTCCGGCCAGGAAGATGAACTGGATGTAGGCGGTGCGCAACACGGCTCGCCGGTTGATCAGGCCGCCTTGGTAGAAGGACTTGCTGAACGTCAAGGTGCTCGACTTCGCAATGACCGTCTTGTCCAGGTCGAAGAAGGCTGCGGTGCGAGGCGAGGAGTGCGGCAAGGGCTGATTTTCCACGCCCCGAGCATATGCGCCCTCCATTCGGCGTAAGGTGTGGCGCGTGGGTTTGCCTGAGAGGGCTCTCGGGTACACCATGGAAGTCACGGATCGTTCGCGACCGTGCTAACCCGGTCTGGCTCCTCCCCCCCCGAGTCGGACCGTGGGGACGACCCCCGCTCTCCCCCCCGGCGGGGGTCGTCGCATGTCCGGACGCGGTTCGCGTCCCCGGCTCCGGCCCTGACCGACCATCTCCTCGGTCCTTCCTCTTCTGTGCGGCCCGTCTGCCGCAGGCCCTCACCACGTCGAACTCGTCACGCTGCGTAGTGGTTCCGCCGCGCTCCGGAACTCACCTGTGAGGGTGACCGGGTTATTCACAATCGATGGGTTGTCCACAGTTATTGGGCAAGATCCACTTCTTTTTCCGGATCGCTGCACGGTGATTCCAGCCGCGAAGTCCGCGGTGCTGGGATTTGCAGTGAGAAGGGGGCGGAGATCGTGGCTCGATCGAAGTCGTGCGAAACGCCGAAGACCGTGTCGACCGGAGGGGTGGCGGGGACGGGGGGAGCGGCCGCGGGGGCCGCCGCGGACGCGCCCACCGGGCGCCGGCCGCTGATCATCACCGAAGATCCCCTGCTGCTCGACGACTTGCTGAGGCTGTGCGCGGCGGCGGGGGCCGATCCGCACGTGCTCGCCGCGGCGCCGGGGCGCGGCGGCGAGGCCGCGGAAGCGGAGGCCGCCCCCGCCGGAAGCGGGGGCGATGTGCCGGTTTACCCAACTGGCTTTAATGATACGGGAGTTGGCTGGGAGTCGGCCCCGCTGGTGCTGGTCGGGGACGACGCCGCGCGACGCGTGCGGGGCGCTCCGCGCCGGGCCGGGGTCTTCCTCGTCGGCCGGGACCTCGACGATCCCCTCGTGTGGCAGCGGGCGGTGGAGATCGGCGCCGAGGAGGTGCTGCGCCTCCCCGATGCCGAGAGCCGGCTCGTGGACCGGATCGCCGACGTCGTCGAAGGGGCCGGACGGCCCGCACTCGCCGTCGGCGTGATCGGAGGCAGCGGCGGGGCGGGCGCCTCCACCCTCGCCTGCGCCCTCGCCGTCCGGGCCGCCCGCGCCGGCGAGCGGACCATGCTCATCGACGGTGATCCCCTCGGCGGCGGCATGGACGTGCTGCTCGGCGGCGAGGGCGCCGAAGGACTGCGCTGGCCGGACTTCGCGGCCTCCCGGGGGAGGGTGGGCGCCGGAGCGCTGGAGGAGTCCCTGCCCGAACTGCACGCGTTGCGGGTACTCAGCTGGGACCGGGGGGACCGGGTGGTCGTGCCGCCCGCCGCCGTCCGCTCGGTGGTCGCCGCGGCGCGCCGACGGGGCGGCGTCGTCGTGGTCGACCTCCCGCGCCGGGTGGACGAAGCCGTGGCCGAGGTGCTGTCCCAGCTCGACCTGGTGCTGATGGTCGTGCCCGGCGAGCTGCGGTCGGTGGCCGCGGCCGGCCGGGTGGCCGCCGGGGTGCGGATGGTGGCCCGGGACGTCCGCGTCGTCGTACGGGGCCGCTGCCCCGGCGGTCTCGATCCGGAGGACGTGGCCGGGCTGTTGGGGGCACCGCTGGCCGGTGAGGTGCCGGTCGAAGTGGGACTTCCGGGGCGGGTGGCCGAAGGGGAGCCGCCGGGGTCGCAGGCGCGCGGCGCCCTGGCCCGTTTCTGCGACGGCTTCTGGCAGCGGGCCCTCGGCGCCGCCCAGGGGGTGCCGGTATGAGCGCGGTGCTCCTGGACGCGGTGCGCAGGCGGCTCGCCGAGAGCGGGGCGGAGCCGACCCCGGCGCGGGTGGCGGCGGCCCTGCGCGCACAGGGCCGGCTGCTGGGTGACGAGGAAGTGCTCGGCGCGGCCGCCGAGTTGCGTTCCGAACTGGTCGGCGCGGGGCCGCTGGAGCCGCTGCTGGCCGACCCGGAGGTGACGGACGTGCTGGTGGCGGCCCCCGACCGGGTGTGGGTGGACCGCGGTGGCGGGCTGGAGCTGACCCGCGTGACCTTCGCCGATGCGGGGGCCGTGCGCAGGCTCGCCCAGCGCCTGGCCGCCGTGGCCGGTCGCCGTCTCGACGACGCCCGCCCGTGGGTGGACGCCCGGATGCCCGACGGCACACGGCTGCATGCCGTGCTGCCGCCGGTCTCGGTCGGCTCGGCCTGTCTCTCGCTGCGGGTGGTGCGGCCGCGGGCGTTCACGCTGGAGGAGCTCGTCGCGGCGGGCACGCTGCCGCCCGGCGGGCAGCGGCTGCTCCGGGAGATGGTCGAGGCCCGGCTGTCGTTCCTCGTCTCGGGTGGGACGGGGACCGGCAAGACCACCCTGCTCAGTGCCCTGTTGGGGTTGGTGGGCCCGGGAGAGCGGATCGTGCTCGCCGAGGACTCGGCCGAGTTGCGACCCGACCATCCGCACGTGGTGCGGCTGGAGACCCGGCCGGCCAACCAGGAAGGGGCCGGTCTGGTCACCCTGGCGGATCTGGTCCGGCAGGCGCTGCGGATGAGGCCCGACCGGCTGGTGGTCGGCGAGGTGCGGGGCGCCGAGGTCGCGGACCTGCTCGCCGCCCTGAACACCGGCCATGAGGGCGGCTGCGGCACGGTGCACGCCAATGCCGCCGCCCATGTCCCGGCCCGGCTGGAGGCGCTGGGGACGGCCGCCGGGCTCGACCGGGGCGCCCTGCACAGCCAGTTGGCCGCCGCGCTGACCCTGGTGCTGCACCTGGTCCGGGATCGGGAGGGGCGGCGCCGGGTGGCCGAGGTGCACGTGCTGGAGCGGGACGCCGCCGGACTGGTGGTGACCGTACCCGCGCTGCGGTGGGCCGCCCGGGGCTTCGTGCGGGAGCAGGGCTGGGACCGGCTGCGTCCGCTGCTGCGAGGTGTCCGGTGAGCGCCGGGGCGGGGCTGCCGCTGCCGCTGTTCGCGGGAGTGCTGTGCGCGGGCGCGGCCGCCTGGGGGATCGCCGGGTGCGACCGGGTGTCCCGGCGGGCCCGGGTGGTGCTCGTCGGCGGGGGGAGGCCGCCGGTGTGCGGGCCGCCGCGCCGGGAGCTGCTGCTGGGCGCCGTGCGGGTGCGGGCCGTGCGGTGGCGGGAGTGGGCCTGCCTCGCGGCCGGGCTGTTGATCGCGCTCCTGGGCGGGTCGGTGTTCCCGCTGCTGGCGGGAGGGGCCGCGGTGCCGCTGGTGCGGCGGTGGCTCCGGGCGCGGGCGCGCGAGCGGGCCCGGTCCGCGCGGGCCGCCGAGGTGGTGGCCCTGTGCGGGGCGGCGGTGGGCGAGCTGCGGGCCGGGGCCCAGCCCGGGCAGGCGTTGACGGCGGCGATACGGCGGACGGCCGCGGGCCCGGGCGGGCCGGGTGCGGCGGAGGCGGGAGTGCTGGCCGCCGCGGCGTTCGGCGGGGACGTGCCCGGGGCGCTGCGGCAGGCGGCGCGGGAGCCCGGCGCGGAGGGACTGGCCGGGATGGCCGCCTGCTGGCGGGTGTCGGTGGACGGCGGAGCGGGACTGGCCGCCGGGCTGGACCGGTTGGAGGGGGCCCTGCGGGCCGAACGGGACCGGCAGGAGTCGCTGCGGGCCCAGTTGGCGGGGGCGCGGTCGACGGTGCTGGTGCTCGCCCTGCTGCCGCTGGTGGGCCTGTTGATCGGCACCGGGCTGGGCGCGGATCCGCTGCGGGTCCTGCTGCACACGCCGATGGGGTGGGGCTGTCTGCTGGCGGGCGGGGTGCTGGAGGCGATGGGACTGCTGTGGTGCCGGCGGATCGTCCGGGCGGGTGAGCGGTGATGGCCGGATCCTCCGTCCACAGGCTGGGGATGGTCCTGAGCCTGGTGGCGGCCCTGTGGACGGTGTCGGCGGTGGTGGCACGGGTCAGGGCGCGCGCCCTCCGGCGCAGGACCGCCGCGGTGCTGGGGACGCGTCTGCGGTCTCGCGGGCCGGTGTCCGGTGCCGCGCTGCGGGATGCGGTGGTGGCGTGGGCCGGTCCGGCCGGGGCGCTGCTGGCGGGCTGGGTGCTCGTCGGCGGGGTGGCCGGGGTGGCCGCCGGCTGCCTGGTCGCGGTCGGGGTGCTGCGCCGGCGGGCCCGGCCGCGGCCGCCGGCCGGGGTGGACCATCGGGAGGCGGAGCGCCAGCTGCCGTTCGCCGCCGACCTGCTGGCCGCGTGCCTGGCGGCCGGCGCCGGGCCGGTGGAGGCCGCGGAGGTGGTGGGCGAGTCGCTGGGCGGGCCGGTGGGCGAGCGGCTCGCGAGCGCCGGGGCGGAGCTGCGGCTCGGCGGTGAACCGGGCTCGGGGTGGGGGAGGTTGGCGGAGATACCGGGTGCCCGGGCACTCGCCGACTGCCTGGAGCGTGCCGCGCGGACCGGGGCGCCCGCGGCGGAGCCGATGTCCCGGCTCGCCGCCGGGCTCCGGGAGGACCGGGCCCGCCGGGCCGGAGCCAGGGCGCAGCGGGCGGCGGTCCTCGTCACCGCCCCGGTGGGGCTGTGTTTCCTCCCCGCTTTTCTCGCGATCGGGGTCGCGCCGGTGGTGATCGGTATGGCCTCGGGACTTCTCTCGAGCACCTGAAGTCGCATTGACCACACATCAACAACGGAAATACACAGGAGGTTGCCATGAGGATCATCTGGTTTCGTGTGCGGACGGCGCTCGGCGGTCGCGGGAGCGACGCGGGGATGTCCACTTCGGAATACGCCATGGGCACGATCGCGGCCTGCGCATTCGCGGCTGTTCTCTACAAGGTGGTGACGAGCGAAGTCGTCGCCACGGCCCTCCAGTCGACCATCGGGAAGGCGCTCGATGTGCCGTTCTGAGGGCTCGTCAGGGGGAGGCCGGGGAATGCGGGATCGCGGATATGTGACCGCGGAGGCCGCCCTGGTGATTCCGGCGCTGGTGCTCTTCGCGGCGATGCTGGTGTGGGCGCTGATGGCGGCTGCCGGACAGATCCGGTGCGTGGACGCGGCCCGGGCCGGTGCCCGGGCGGCGTCCAGGTCGGAGCCCGCGGAGGTGGCGGTGGCGGCGGCGCGCGAGGCCGCGCCGCCGGGGGCGCGGGTGGAGCTGGAGCGGGTGGGCGACCTCTGGCGGGTCCGGGTGGCGGCGCCCGTTCCGGGGCCGGCCGGGATCCCGCTGCGGCTGGGCGCGCAGGCGGTGGCACTCGCCGAGGACAGCGTGGGGCCGCCGCCGTGAGCCGGGACCGGGGCTCGGCCACGGTCTGGGCGGCGCTCGTGGCGACGGTGCTGGGGGCGGTGTTCGCGGGGGTGCTGCTGCTCGGCCAGGCCGTCGTGGCCCGCCACCGGGCGGCGGCGGCCGCGGACCTGGCGGCGCTCGCGGCTGCGGCCACCTGGGCGCACGGCCCGGACACCGCCTGCGCCGCGGCGCTCCGGGTGGCCCGGGCGCAGGGCGCGGAACTCGCCGGGTGCCGTCTCGGGGGCGAGGTCGCCGAGGTGGAGGCCCGGGCCGCGGCGGGCCCCTTCGCGCCCCTGATACGGGCCCGCGCGGGCCCGCCCCGGGAGCCGCCCGCCCCGAGGACCCGCGGAGCCGTCAGGGCAGGCCCGACAGTCCGCCCGGAGCAGCCGGCTCGCGGGCGGCTCGGGGCCCGCAGCGTCCCGTAGGGCCGCCCGCGGCAGGCCCGGCAGCCCGCCGCAGCTCCCAGCGCCTGGGAGCTGCGGCGGCGGCAAAGGGCCCGCAGGGTCCCGTGGGGTCCCGTGGGGCCCGTCCGGGGCGGCCCTGGGTGGGGCGGGGCCCGGGGTCTGCCGGGGGGCGCCAGGGGCGCCTGCCGGGGACGGCCCGGGGGTGTCCGGGGCGCGGCTCAGCACGGGGCTGGGGCCAGGACGGGGCTGGGGCGTGTCTTTCGGATCCTCGGTGCCGTGCCTTGCCTCGCAAGGCGGAGGAGCTCCCCGCCGACGTGGCGAGGCGCGGTGCCGGGCAGCGCGGGCCCGGCAGGATCCGAAAGACGCCCCCTAGGGCCGGTCCGGGGCGGACACGTCAGGGGGGCTTTCGGAGAGGAGGCGGGTGAGCAGGCGGATGGCGCCGCGCTTGTGGAGGGGGTCGTTGCCGTTGCCGCACTTGGGGGACTGGATGCAGGAGGGGCAGCCGGCCTCGCACTCGCAGGCGGCGATGGCGTCGCGGGTGGCCGTCAGCCAGGCGCGGGCCGTGTGGAAGGCCCGCTCCGCGAAGCCGGCGCCGCCGGGGTGGCCGTCGTAGACGAAGACTGTGGGGAGGAGGGTGTCGGGATGCAGCGGCACGGAAACGCCGCCGATGTCCCAGCGGTCGCAGGTGGCGAACAGCGGCAGCATGCCGATGGAGGCGTGTTCGGCGGCGTGCAGGGCGCCGCCGAGGATCTCCGGGTTGATCCGGGCCTCGTCGAGCTGGTCCTCGGTCACCGTCCACCAGACGGCCCTGGTGCGCAGGGTGCGGGGCGGCAGGTCCAGCTTGGCCTCGCCGAGGACCTCGCCGGTGATCAGCTTGCGGCGCAGGTAGGACACGACCTGGTTGGTCACCTCCACGGAGCCGAAGCAGAGCCGGGCCGAGCCCCAGGGGATCTCGGTCTCGGTTTCCAGGATGGAGATGGAGGTGGTGTCGCGGGCCGTGGTGGAGAAGGGCGGGTCCGCCGCCTCCACGAGGGCCGCAGAGCCCTCCAGGTCCAGGTGCTGCACGAGATACGTGCGGCCCTGGTGGAGGTGGACGGCCCCCTCGTGGACGGTGGTGTGGGCGGCCGACTCGTCGACCGTGCCCAGCAGCCGGCCGGTGGAGGCCTCGACGATCTGTACCGGGCGGCCGCCGCCGCCCCGGATGTCGGTCAGGTCGGAGGCCCGCTCCCGGCGGGTCCAGTGCCAGCCGGACGCCCGGCGGCGCAGCAGCTTCGCCGCTTCGAGCTGGGGGAGGAGTTCCTCGGTGGTCGGGCCGAAGAGGTCCAGGTCCGCGTCGGTCAGCGGGAGCTCCTCGGCCGCCGCGCACAGGTGCGGGGCGAGGACGTAGGGGTTGTCGGGGTCCAGGACGGTGGCTTCCACCGGTTGGCGGAACAGCGCCTCCGGATGGTGGACCAGGTAGGTGTCGAGCGGATCGTCGCGGGCGATCAGCACGGCCAGGGCGCCCTGGCCCGAGCGGCCGGCGCGGCCCGCCTGCTGCCACAGGGAGGCCCGGGTGCCCGGGTAGCCGGTGATCAGTACGGCGTCCAGGCCGGAGACGTCCACGCCGAGCTCCAGGGCGGTCGTGGCGGCCAGCCCCAGCAGCTCTCCGGAGTGCAGGGCCCGCTCCAGGGCCCGGCGCTCCTCGGGCAGGTAGCCGCCCCGGTAGGCCGCGACCCGCCGGGGCAGGGACCGGTCCACTTCCGCGAGGCGCTCCTGCGTGATCACGGAGATCAGCTCGGCGCCGCGCCGGGAGCGCACGAAGGCGACCGTACGGACCCCCTGGAGCACCAGGTCGGTCAGCAGGTCGGCGGTCTCCGCGGTGGCCGTACGGCGTACGGGAGCGCCCTTCTCGCCCCGCAGCTCGGTGAGCAGCGGGGGCTCCCAGAGGGCGAAGACCAGCTCGCCGCGCGGTGAGGCGTCGTCGGTGATCTCGATCACCGGTACGCCGGTCAGCCGGGAGGCGGCGGCCGCCGGGTCGCTGGCGGTGGCGGAGGCCAGCAGGAACACCGGGTGCGAGCCGTAGCGGGCGCACAGCCGCCGCAGGCGGCGCAGCACCTGGGCCACGTGGGATCCGAAGACGCCGCGGTAGGTGTGGCACTCGTCGACCACCACGTAGCGCAGGGCGCGCAGGAAGGAGGACCAGCGGGGGTGGGCGGGGAGGATCCCGCGGTGCAGCATGTCGGGGTTGGTGAGGACGTGATTGGCGTACTGGCGCACCCATTCGCGCTCCTCGAAGGGCGTGTCCCCGTCGTAGACCGCGGGGCGGACGGCGTTGCCCAGCGGGGCGGCCAGGTCCCGTACGGCGCGCCGCTGGTCGGCCGCCAGGGCCTTGGTGGGGGCCAGGTACAGGGTGGTCGCGCCCCTGCCGTTCGGCGCCTGGGCGCCGTCCACGAGGGCCGAGAGCACGGGCGCGAGGTAGGCCAGGGACTTGCCCGAGGCGGTGCCGGTGGCCACGACCACGGATTCTCCGTCCAGGGCGTGTTCGGCGGCCGCGGCCTGGTGTTCCCACGGATGGCCGATCCCGGCGGACTGGATGGCGGCTACTACATCCGTTCGGATGCGGTCGGGCCAGACTGCATGACGGCCCTCCCGAGGGGGCAAGTGCTCCGTATGGGTGATGCGCGCAGAGCGGAAAGGCCCCCGTGACAGGCGGTCCAGGACCGTGCCGGGGGTGGGTCGGGAGTCCGCGTCTGCCGTGGGCCGTCCGGGACCGTGAGTGTTGGCCATCGGAACCGAGTGTGTCACCGGCGTGCGGGACAATGGTCGGAAGGCGTCGTGCGCGCCTGCCGGTAAGTGATTGAATGCCATTGCGGCAGCCAATCCCTCACCTACCTTCGGGTGGGGAGGCCCCTGGGGGGCGCCGCTCGATAGCAAGGTGCTGGAGGATCCGTGGACCTGTCCCTGTCGACTCGCACTGTCGGCGACCGTACGGTCGTGGAGGTCGGTGGCGAGATTGATGTGTATACCGCGCCCAAGCTGCGCGAGCAGTTGGTCGAGTTGGTGAACGACGGCAGCTACCACCTGGTCGTCGACATGGAGCGAGTGGACTTCCTCGACTCCACCGGACTTGGTGTGCTCGTGGGAGGCCTCAAGCGCGTCCGCGCGCACGAGGGTTCGCTCCGCCTGGTGTGCAACCAGGAGCGCATCCTGAAGATCTTCCGCATCACCGGTCTGACCAAGGTGTTCCCGATCCACACCACGGTGGACGACGCCGTCAACGCCACCGACTGACGGCTCCAGGCGGCCCCCGGCAGTCTCCGGGCAGCTGGGGGCCGACAAGGAGAGCGGGGGTTCCGGGCCATGGATGGCCCGGGCCCCTGTCAAGGCACGCCCGTAGTCCGAGGGGGACGCGCATGGCCACCGTTGAACTGCGCTTCAGCGCCCAGCCCGAACACGTCCGGACGGCCCGCCTGGTCGCGGCCGCCGTGGCGCGCAGGGCCGGCGTGGAGGAAGCCGTCCTCGACGAGGTCCGCCTCGCCGTGGGCGAGGCCTGTTCGCGTGCCGTCGGACTCCACCGGACCAACGGCCTGACCGCACCCGTCCGGGTGGTGCTGACCGAAGAGGACAAGTCGTTCTCCATCGAGGTCGGCGACGAGGTCCCCGGCCCGGGCGGGAGTCCGGCCGAGACCGTGTCCGGCCTGGCCGCGGTCCAGGACTCCGACGGGGACACCGAGGACGAGATGGGTCTCGCGGTGATCAGCGGGCTCGTCGACGACGTCGAGGTGACCAGTGGGGAATCGGGCGGGACCATCCGGATGAGCTGGCCCGTCTCGGGGTCCTCCGACCTTCCCTGAGATCAATGGCGCGCACAAACCCTCCTATCTTCTGATCTTTATCAAGGCCCTGCTGAGCAGGGCCTTTTTCATTCCTCTAGATCAATGAGCATCCGTCAATGCCTTTGCCCCATTACTACTTTCGGGGGTAATGGAGTGACGCGATCTATTGCTGAGGAGCAGGAGCACGCCAATTGCGTTTCCTGCGCACTGTTTTGATCGGGGCGCGCTCCCTACAATCCGTCCACATCTTGAGCTCATCACGTCAAGGAGGACGAATGACGGGGCTCTTCACCCCTCTCGCGCCGGATAGCACCACTGATCTGGCATCCGCAGTACTCACCGATGACAATCGGCTCATCGTGATGGTCATTGCGGCCGTGGCACTCGCCGCACTCGTCGTCGCGCAGATCCTGGTCCGCCAGGTCCTCGCCGCCGACGAGGGAACCGACAGCATGAAGAAGATCGCCGCGGCCGTCCAGGAAGGCGCCAACGCCTACCTCGGCCGACAGCTGCGCACCCTCGGCATCTTCGCCGTCGTGGTCTTCTTCCTGCTCTTCCTGCTCCCCGCCGACGACTGGAACCAGCGGGCGGGACGCTCCGCCTTCTTCCTCGTCGGCGCCATCTTCTCGGCGGCCACCGGCTACATCGGCATGCGCCTGGCGGTCCGCGCCAACGTCCGCGTCGCAGCTGCGGCGCGCCGGGCCACCCCGGCCGAGGGGGAGCCCGCCAAGGACCTGACCGAGGTCTCCCACCAGGCGATGAAGATCGCCTTCCGCACGGGTGGCGTGGTCGGCATGTTCACCGTCGGCCTCGGCCTCCTCGGCGCCTCCTGCGTCGTCCTGGTCTACGCCGCCGACGCCCCCAAGGTCCTGGAGGGCTTCGGTCTCGGCGCCGCCCTGATCGCGATGTTCATGCGCGTGGGCGGCGGAATCTTCACCAAGGCCGCCGACGTCGGCGCCGACCTGGTCGGCAAGGTCGAACAGGGCATTCCGGAGGACGACCCGCGCAATGCCGCGACCATCGCCGACAACGTGGGCGACAACGTCGGAGACTGCGCCGGAATGGCGGCCGACCTCTTCGAGTCCTACGCCGTCACCCTCGTGGCCGCGCTCATCCTCGGCAAGGCGGCCTTCGGCGACCTGGGCCTCGCCTTCCCGCTGATCGTGCCCGCCATCGGCGTCGTCACCGCGATGATCGGCATCTTCGCGGTCTCCCCGCGCCGCAGCGACCGCAGCGGCATGACCGCCATCAACCGCGGCTTCTTCATCTCGGCCGTGATCTCCCTGGTGCTGGTCGCGATCGCCGTCTACGCCTACCTCCCGGCCACCTACGCGGACCTCGTCGGCGTCGACAACGAGGCCATCGCCAACCACTCCGGTGACCCGCGCGTCCTGGCCGTCGTCGCAGTCGCCATCGGCATCGTGCTGGCGGCCCTGATCCAGCAGCTCACCGGCTACTTCACCGAGACCAACCGCCGTCCCGTCCGGGACATCGGCAAGTCCTCCCTGACCGGCGCGGCCACCGTCGTCCTCGCCGGCATCTCCGTCGGCCTGGAGTCCGCCGTCTACACGGCGCTGCTCATCGGCCTCGGCGTCTACGGGGCGTTCCTGCTCGGCGGCACGTCGATCCTGCTCGCCCTCTTCGCGGTGGCCCTGGCCGGCACCGGCCTGCTCACCACCGTCGGCGTCATCGTCGCCATGGACACCTTCGGACCCGTCTCCGACAACGCCCAGGGCATCGCCGAGATGTCCGGGGACGTCGAGGGCGCGGGTGCCCAGGTCCTGACCGACCTGGACGCCGTGGGCAACACCACCAAGGCCATCACCAAGGGCATCGCCATCGCCACGGCCGTGCTCGCCGCCGCCGCGCTCTTCGGCTCGTACAACGACGCGATCGCCACCGCGGTCAAGGAGGTCGGGGCCAAGGCCGGGGAGATGAACCTCAGCCTGGACATCGCACAGCCCAACAACCTCGTCGGGCTGATCCTGGGCGCGGCCGTGGTCTTCCTGTTCTCCGGCCTCGCCATCAACGCGGTCTCCCGCTCCGCGGGCTCGGTGGTCTACGAGGTGCGCCGCCAGTTCCGCGAGCACCCCGGGATCATGGACTACAGCGAGAAGCCCGAATACGGGCGCGTCGTCGACATCTGCACCAAGGACGCGCTGCGCGAGCTCGCCACGCCCGGCCTGCTCGCCGTCCTGACGCCGATCGCGGTGGGCTTCAGCCTCGGCGTGGGCGCGCTCGGGTCCTTCCTCGCCGGCGCCATCGGCACGGGCACGCTGATGGCGGTCTTCCTCGCCAACTCCGGCGGCGCGTGGGACAACGCGAAGAAGCTGGTCGAGGACGGCCACCACGGCGGCAAGGGCAGCGAGGCCCACGAGGCGGTCGTCATCGGCGACACGGTCGGCGACCCGTTCAAGGACACCGCCGGTCCCGCGATCAACCCGCTGCTCAAGGTCATGAACCTGGTGGCACTGCTGATCGCGCCCGCCGTCGTGCAGTTCAGCTACGGCGCGGACACCAGCCCGACCGTACGGGCGATCGTCGCTGTCCTCGCGATCGGCGTCATCATCGGCGCGGTGTACGTCTCCAAGCGCCGCGGCATCGCCGTGGGCGACGAGAGCGACGAGAGCGACGGGACGGCCGAGCGGGTGGCCCAGTCGGCAGACCCGGCGACGGTCTCCTGACCGAGGAACCGACCCGAGGACGGGCCGGGCCGGGCAGGGCCGGCCGTGCGCCCGAACGGCGGACAGGCGGCGCGGACTGACGCGCCGTCTGTCCGCCTTTCTGCGTCCCCGGATGGCGGGCGTGTATCTTCCGGGCCGAGAGCCTTCGAAGGGACCAATCCGGTGAACAAGAAGCTTGCGGCCGCGTTGTCGGGCAGTGCGGTGCTGATGCTCGTCCTGTCCGGCTGCGGCGGAGACGACGGCGACGAGAAGGCCAACGCCTGGGCCAAGAAGGTCTGCGACCAGTGGCAGCCCGAACTCAAGAAGATCGAGACCGCCAACGCCGACATCAAGCGGGTGGCGACGGAGAGCAGCAAGCCCGACGAGGTCAAGCAGACGGACGCGGCGGCCTTCGCGACCATGTCGGAGTCGTACAAGACGATGGGCAGCGCCCTGCAGCAGGCGGGGGTGCCGCCCGTCAAGGACGGCGCCACGACCCAGGCCGCGGCGGTCAAGGGCTTCGAGTCGACCTCCAAGGGGTACGCCGACCTGAAGGCGAAGATGGACACCCTCGACCCCGCGGACCAGACGAAGTTCGCCGACGGCCTCAAGGAGGTCGCGGGCGGGCTGGAAGCGGCGACGAAGGGCGGCCAGGACGCGCTCGCCACGCTCAACGAGGGCGGCCTGGACAAGGCCATCAACAGCCAGAAGGGCTGCCAGGTCGCGGCGCCTTCGGCATCGCCCAAGTAGCCCGGCCCGCAGGGGCGCGTAGCGCTGTAGGAAGACCCGGGCGGCCGGGCTCCCGTGAGGGGGCCGCGGCCGCCCTTTCGTGCGTACGGGCCCGCGGTGAGCCGTAGTACGGGCCCCAGCGGACACAATGGACGCGTGAGTACCACGAGCCTCCCCACTCCCGACCATGCCGCCGAGCTCCGCAGCGCCATGCTGGCCGCCGGCTTCACCGCCGACGGGCTGCTCGACCTGCTCGGCGCCCCCGCCTACGCCGCGCTCGCCCGCAGCGAGACCGTGCCCGCCCTGCGCGCCACCCGGGGCGGCGGCGACGGACCGCTCGCGACCCTGGTCCGGCTGTTCCTGCTCCAGCAGCCCGTGCCGTACGTGCACGCCGCGTCGGCGATGCCGGTCGAGGCCGCGCTCGCGGACGGCTGGCTGCGGCGCGAGGGCGACGAGGTGCACGCCACCGTCGACGTGCGCCCGTACGGCGGCCCGGACGGCGAGGACTGGTTCATCGTCTCGGACCTCGGCTGCGCCGTGGGCGGGGCCGGCGGGATCGGCAGCCGGGAGGAGGGCGTCGTCCTCGGCGTCGGCGGCGCCTCCACCACCCTGGCCGGGATCACCGTGCGCATCCCGGTCGGCTCCGCCCTCGACCTCGGCACCGGATCCGGCATCCAGGCGCTGCACGCCACCCGGCACGCGACGCGGGTCACCGCCACCGACGTCAACCCCAGAGCCCTCGGATTCACCCGTTTGACGCTGGCGCTCTCCGGGGCACCGGCGGCCGAGCTGCTCACCGGCTCGCTCTTCGAACCGGTCGGCGAGGCCACGTACGACCTGATCGTGTCGAACCCGCCGTTCGTGATCTCCCCCGGCGCCCGGCTGACGTACCGCGACGGCGGGATGGGCGGCGACGACCTGTGCCGGACCCTGGTCCGGGAGGCGGGCGCGCGGCTCAACCCCGGCGGGTACGCGCAGTTCCTCGGCAACTGGCAGCACGTGGAGGGCGAGGACTGGCACGACAGGCTCCGCTCCTGGGTGCCGCGCGGCTGTGACGCCTGGATCGTGCAGCGTGACGTGCAGGACGTGACGCAGTACGCCGAGCTGTGGCTGCGCGACGCGGGCGACCACCGCACCGACCCCGCCGAGTACGCCCAGCGGTACGAGGACTGGCTGGACGAGTTCGACGCCCGCAAGACCAGGTCGGTCGGCTTCGGATGGATCACCTTGCGCCGGACGGACGCGGCCGAGCCCTCGATCGTGGTCGAGGAGTGGCCGCACACGGTGGAGCAGCCGCTCGGCGATGCCGTGCTCGCCCACTTCGCCCGCCAGGACTACCTGCGCGAGCACGACGACGCCGCCCTCCTGGAGGCCCATTTCACGCTGGTGGAGGAAGTGGTCCAGGAGCAGGTCGGCCCGCCCGGCGCGGAGGACCCGGAACACGTCGTGCTCCGGCAGAACCGCGGAATGCGGCGCGCCACGAAGGTCGACACGGTCGGCGCGGGCTTCGCGGGAGTGTGTGACGGCTCACTGAGCGCCGGGCGGATCCTGGACGCGATCGCGCAGCTGATGCAGGAGGACCCCGTCGTGCTGCGGGACCGGACCCCGGAGGCCATCCGGCTGCTGGTCGAGCAGGGCTTCCTGGAGCCCGTGACGCGCCCCGGGCAGTAGCCGGCACCGGGATGTAACCCGGGGTTCGCCCGGCGTACCCCGGGGTCCGGCAGTGTGCCGGACAGCGGGGTCCGGGGGGAGCCCGAGAGCGGCCCGGGGGTGAGGGGGAGCGGCACGGAAGGCGGTACGGCGATCTTCGCCGGGGCCGTGTTCCCGCTGTTCGGGGCCGCTCCGCAGGCCTGGACGGGAGCGCGCGCCGGCCACCGTGCGCCGGTGGAGCGAGGTGCGCGCCCCGTCGTGGTCGAAGCGGCGACTCCGCTTTTTCGGCGGGATTCCGGCGGGGTTCCGGCAGGGTTCCGGTGAGGGTTTCGACACCCTTCGGGGCCCGGGGCGCCGCACGGCTCCGGCGCCGCCGCGGGGGGTCCGCCGACGGCCGTGGCACCGGCCCGGAAAGCCGGTGCGGGACGGGCTGCGGGACGGACCGCGGGCGGGGGGCCAGACGGCCCCCCGGCCACTCGGCCCGGTGATCGGGAAGGGGCGGGCGCGGCATCCGGGCGGCAGAAACGGCACTTGTCGGGTTACCGTTCGAGTGGCCGTTGCGGGCTTGTGCCGTTTGACACGGGGGCGGGTTGTACCGTCACACTCCGCAGCGTCGCCGTACCGCGACCGAGTGCCGACCGGAGAGAAGAGCCAAGTTGTCCCCGACTAGCGAGACCGCAAAGGGCGGCCGCCGACTCGTCATCGTCGAGTCCCCAGCCAAGGCGAAGACGATCAAGGGCTACCTCGGCCCGGGATACGTCGTCGAGGCGAGCGTCGGGCACATTCGCGACCTCCCGAACGGCGCGGCCGAGGTTCCCGACAAGTACACCGGCGAGGTCCGCCGCCTCGGCGTGGACGTCGAGCACGACTTCGCGCCGATCTACGTCGTCAACGCCGACAAGAAGGCCCAGGTCAGGAAGCTCAAGGAGCTGCTGGCCGAGTCCGACGAACTCTTCCTCGCCACCGATGAGGACCGCGAGGGCGAAGCCATCGCGTGGCACCTGCAGGAAGTCCTCAAGCCCAAGGTCCCCGTCCACCGGATGGTCTTCCACGAGATCACCAAGGACGCGATCCGCGACGCCGTCGCCAACCCGCGCGAGCTCAACCAGCGCATGGTCGACGCCCAGGAGACCCGCCGCATCCTCGACCGCCTCTACGGCTACGAGGTCTCGCCGGTCCTGTGGAAGAAGGTCATGCCGCGCCTGTCGGCCGGCCGCGTCCAGTCGGTGGCCACCCGCCTCGTCGTCGAGCGGGAGCGCGAGCGCATCGCCTTCCGCTCCGCCGAGTACTGGGACCTGACCGGAACCTTCTCCACCGGCCGCGCCGGGGACCCGTCCGACCCGTCCTCACTGGTCGCCCGCCTGAACATGGTGGACGGCAAGCGCGTCGCGCAGGGCCGTGACTTCGGTTCGAACGGGCAGCTCAAGAGCGAGGTGCTGCACCTCGACGAGGCGGGCGCCCGGGCGCTGGCCGCCGCGCTGGAAGGTGCCTCGTTCGCCGTCCGGTCCGTCGAGTCCAAGCCGTACCGCCGCTCCCCGTACGCCCCGTTCCGTACGACGACGCTCCAGCAGGAGGCCTCGCGCAAGCTGGGCTTCGGTGCGAAGGCGACGATGCAGGTGGCGCAGAAGCTGTACGAGAACGGCTTCATCACCTACATGCGTACGGACTCCACCACGCTGTCCGACACCGCCGTGTCGGCCGCCCGGGCTCAGGTCACCCAGCTCTACGGAGCCGACTACCTGCCGGAGAAGCCGCGCGTCTACGCCGGCAAGGTCAAGAACGCGCAGGAGGCGCACGAGGCGATCCGTCCTTCGGGTGATCGTTTCCGCACCCCGGCCGAGACGGGTCTGACCGGCGACCAGTTCCGCCTGTACGAGCTGATCTGGAAGCGCACCGTCGCCTCCCAGATGAAGGACGCCGTCGGCAACAGCGTCACCGTGAAGATCGGCGGCCGGGCGTCCGACGGCCGCGACGCCGAGTTCAGCGCGTCCGGCAAGACGATCACCTTCCACGGCTTCATGAAGGCCTACGTCGAGGGCGCGGACGACCCGAACGCCGAGCTCGACGACCGCGAGCGGCGCCTGCCGCAGGTCGCGCAGGGCGACGCGCTCACCGCCGAGGAGATCACGGCGGACGGCCACTCGACCAAGCCGCCGGCCCGCTACACCGAGGCCTCGCTGGTCAAGGAGCTCGAAGAGCGGGAGATCGGCCGGCCGTCGACGTACGCGTCGATCATCGGCACGATCCTCGACCGCGGCTACGTCTTCAAGAAGGGCACGGCCCTCGTGCCGTCCTTCCTGTCGTTCGCCGTGGTCAACCTGCTGGAGAAGCACTTCGGCCGGCTCGTCGACTACGACTTCACCGCGAAGATGGAGGACGACCTCGACCGCATCGCGCGGGGCGAGGCCCAGTCCGTGCCGTGGCTGAAGCGGTTCTACTTCGGCTCCGAGGACGCCACCGAGGTCGTACCGGCCGACGGCGACCACCTCGGCGGTCTGAAGGAGCTGGTCACGGACCTGGGCGCGATCGACGCCCGGGAGATCTCCTCCTTCCCGGTCGGCGAGGGCGTCGTGCTGCGCGTCGGCCGCTACGGCCCGTACGTGGAGCGGGGCGAGAAGGACGCCGAGGGCCACCAGCGCGCCGACGTCCCCGACGACATGGCTCCGGACGAGCTGACGGTCGCCTATGCGGAGGAGCTGTTCGCGAAGCCGAGCGGCGAGTTCCAGCTCGGCAAGGACCCGGTCAGCGGGAACGAGATCGTCGCCAAGGACGGCCGCTACGGGCCGTACGTGACGGAGATCCTGCCCGAGGGCACGCCCAAGACCGGCAAGAACGCGGTCAAGGCGCGGACGGCCTCGCTCTTCAAGTCGATGAGCCTGGACACGGTCACCCTCGACGACGCCCTGAAGCTGATGTCGCTGCCGCGGGTCGTCGGCGCGGACGCCGAGGGCGTGGAGATCACGGCGCAGAACGGCCGCTACGGCCCGTACCTGAAGAAGGGCACGGACTCGCGGTCGCTGGAGACCGAGGACCAGCTCTTCACGATCACGCTGGACGAGGCCCTCGCCATCTACGCGCAGCCCAAGCAGCGCGGGCGGGCAGCGGCCAAGCCGCCGCTGAAGGAGCTGGGCACGGACCCGGTCAGCGAGAAGCCGGTGGTGGTCAAGGACGGCCGCTTCGGGCCGTACGTGACGGACGGCGAGACGAACGCGACGCTGCGGCGGGACGACGACGTCGAGACGATCACACCGGAGCGGGGCTACGAGCTGCTCGCGGAGAAGCGGGCGAAGGGCCCGGCCAAGAAGACGGCGAAGAAGACCGCCGCCAAGAAGGCCCCGGCGAAGAAGGCGACCGCGACGAAGACCGCGGCCGCGAAGAAGACCGCCGCGAAGAAGACGACGACCGCCAAGACGACGACCGCCAAGAAGACGGTCGCGAAGAAGACGGCGGCGAAGAAGACGGCCGCGGCCCCGGCTGCGGACGAGTAGTCACCACGGGAGCCCCGTGCCCTGGCACGGGGCTCCCGCGCGTCCGGATCCGGCCGCTCCGGCGTTTGACGCACGGGGTTCGGGGCAGAGTGCCGCAACGGCGCCGGGCCGCTTCCCGGAAGGTGGGTCCGGGGTCACACCCGGGCTTGTCCACAGGCTTCCGCAGCCGCCAAGCGCAGCGGATAGGCTGGGCGGATGACGCGAGCCGAGCAGCCGGCGGTCGTGACCGCCCCGGCGAACCCCACCTACGACGAAGCCCTAGCCGCGGATTCCCGTGAGCGTGCGGTGCGCGCACTGCTGCGCACCCCCCGGCTGCGCCGGCTGTGGAGCGCCCAGCTGGTGAGCGGCATCGGCGATGCCCTCGCCCTGCTGGTGCTGGTTCTGCTGGCCCTTCAGGCAGCCGCCTCCGAAGGGGCCTTCGGCGGTGGGTACCGCGGTGCGGCCCTCGCCGTCGCCGCCGTCTTCGGTGTCCGGATCCTCGCCACCCTGTTCTTCGGCGCCGTCCTGCTCGGCCCGCTGGCCGGACTGCTCGGCGCCGGCGGCAAGCTGGACCGCCGCTGGACGATGATCGGCGCCGACGGGGTCCGCCTCGCGCTCTTCGTCGTCGCCCCGCTGTGGCTCGACTGGATCCCGGCCCACGCGCTCACCGCGCTGCTGGCCACCGTCTTCGTGTCCGGCGCCGCCGAACGGCTGTGGACGCTGGCGAAGGAGAGCGCGGCGCCCGCCCTGCTGCCCGAGCCGCCGCCGGAGGGGGCCACCGTAAGGCCGCTCCCGGACCACATGGACGCCCTGCGCCGGCTGACCCTGCGTACGGCCTTCGCGGCGCTGCCCGTCGCGGCGGCCGCGCTGCTCGCGGCGACCCTGGTCGGCAAGGCCCTCGGCCTCGGCGTGGACTGGTTCGCCGCGAACCAGGCCGCCCTCGGCTCGTACGTCGCCGCCGGCCTGTTCGCCGCGTCGGTCTCCCTGCTGCTGCCGCTGGTGCTGCCCACCGGGGCGACCCCGCGGCCCCGTTCCCCGCTGGAGGGCCTGCGCGCCCCCAAGGCGGGCGACCGGCCCGACAAGGGCCGTACCGGCGTCGTCCCCCTGCTGGTCCTGAGCTGCGCCGCGGTCGCCGGAGCGGTGTCCAGCGCCGTCGCCGTGGCCGTCCTGCACGCCTTCGACCTGGGCGGGGGCCCGGCCGCCTTCGCACTGTTCGTCCTGGCGCTGGTCGGCGGCACCGCCGCCGGCATCCGCGCCACCCAGGCCGGCAAGGTGCTGCCCGGCCTGTCCCGGCGCCGGCTGCTGGCCCTCGCCATAGCGGTGACCGGCCTCGCGCTGCTGCTGAGCGGCCTCGTCCCCGACACGGCGACGGTGCTCTTCCTCTCGCTGCTCGCCGGCACCACCGCGGGCGTCGCCGCCAACACCGGCCACACGCTGCTGGACCAGGAGACCGAGGAGTTCCGCCGGGCCCGGGTCACCGAGCACCTCCAGGCCGTCGTACGGGTGGCCGTGGCCGTCGGCGCCGTCGCCGCGCCGGTCCTGGCCGCGGTGATCGGCCCGCACCGGCTGACCGGCGCCGAGATCGTCTTCTCGCACGGCGGAGCCGCCTTCACCCTGATGCTCGTCGGCGCGCTGCTGCTGCCGGTCGCCGTGGTCGTGCTCACCAAGGCCGACGACCGCAGCGGCGTGCCGCTGCGCCGCGACCTGCGCGACGCGCTGCGCGGCGGGGAGCCCGTACAGGCCCCGGCCACCACCGGTTTCTTCATCGCCCTGGAAGGCGGCGACGGAGCCGGCAAGTCCACGCAGGTCCAGGCACTGGCCGAGTGGATACGGGGCAAGGGGCACGAGGTCGTCGTGACCCGTGAGCCGGGAGCCACCCCGGTCGGCAAGCGGCTCCGCTCGATCCTGCTCGACGTGTCCTCGGCCGGACTGTCGAACCGTGCCGAGGCCCTGCTCTACGCGGCCGACCGCGCGGAACACGTGGACACGGTGGTGCGCCCGGCCCTGGAGCGCGGCGCGGTCGTCATCTCCGACCGCTACATCGACTCCTCGGTGGCCTACCAGGGCGCCGGCCGCGACCTCTCCCCGACGGAGATCGCCCGGATCTCCCGCTGGGCCACCGACGGGCTCGTACCGCACCTGACCGTGCTGCTCGACGTGTCGCCGGAGGCGGCGCGCGAGCGGTTCACGGAGGCGCCGGACCGGCTGGAGTCGGAGCCGGCGGAGTTCCACCAGAGGGTGCGGGCCGGCTTCCTGACCCTCGCCGCGGCCGACCCCGGCCGCTACCTGGTGGTCGACGCCGGGCAGGACCCGGACTCGGTGACCACCGTCGTACGGCACCGCCTGGACCGGATGCTCCCGCTCTCCGAGGCGGAGGTGGCCGCGCAGGCGGAGGCCCGGCGCCTCGCCGAGGAGGAGGCGCGGCGCAAGGCTGAGGAAGAGGCGGCGCGCAAGGCCGAGGAGGCGCGGCTGCGCGCCGAGGAGGAAGCGCGCCTGGCCCGTGAGGCCGAGGAGGCGCGGATCAGGGCCGAGGCCGAGGCCGCCCGCAAGGCGGAGGAGGAGCGGCTTCGCCTGGAGGAGGAGGCCCGGGCGCGGGCCGAGGCCGAGCGGCTGCGCGTGGAGGCCGAGGCGAAGGCGCGCGCGGCGGAGGCCGAGCGGCTGCGCAGGCAGGCCGAGGAGGAGGCCCGGCTGCGGGCCGAGGCCGAGGAACGGCGGCTGGAGAAGCAGCGGCGGGCCGAGGAGGCCCTGCTGAAGGCCGAGGAGGCGCGCCGGCTGGTGGAGGCCTCGGCGGCCGAGGCGGCGGCGAAGGCGGCTGCCGCCGCTGCGGCGGAGGCCCAGGCGGCTGCGGCAGAGGAGGCCCGGGCGGCTCAGGCGGCGCCGGCGTCCGGTCCGGCGGCGTCCGGTCCTGCGGGGGGTTCCGCCGCGGCGGACGCGCCCCGGATCGACATGACGAAGGAGCCGCACCCGGACGACGCGGTGACGATCGAGACCCCGTCGGTCAAGCGGGTCGTGCGGCCGGACGACGTCACCCAGACCGTGCCGGTGCCGAAGGTCGACCCGCAGGCTGCGGCGCCCGACGCGGCGGAGACGGCGGTGCTGCCGCCGGTGCGTCCGGCCGACGAGACGGCGGTGCTGCCGCCGGTGCGTCCGGCCGACGAGACGGCGGTGCTGCCGCCCGTACGCCCGGACGACCAGCGGGGCTCCGGTTCGGCCGGCGGCTCCGGCAGTGGCGGACGTGCCCATTCCGCCACCCGGCCGACGGCCCGCCGCCCCGAGGAGGACCCGGCCGACCGGGTCCCGTCGGGCATCTTCCGGGATGCGAGCAACGACCGGACCCGGGAGCTCCCCGTCGTCGACGACGACGGGCGGCCGCGCCGCCCCCGCCCGGACTGGGCGGAGGAGACCCCGCTCGACGACCTGCCGACCCTGGCGGACGAACTGCTCGGCCGCCGCCGGGACGACGAGGACGACGACGAGGGCGAACGCGGAGCGCGCCGCCGCCGCTGAGGGCGGACGTACGGGATTGTCAGTGGCGCCCGCGACAATGGGTGCACGGAGAGTGAGAGGTGGTGGGCGGGATGTCCGTGTGGGACGACCTGGTGGGCCAGGAGCGGATCCAGACGCAGCTGGCCGCCGCCGCCCGCGATGCCGATGCGCAGGTCACGGCCGCCACGGACGGGACCGCGCCGCCCGCCGCGTCGAAGATGACCCACGCCTGGCTCTTCACGGGACCGCCGGGATCCGGGCGGGTCACCGCAGCCCGGGCCTTCGCGGCGGCCCTGCAGTGCACCAGCCCGGACCGCGCCCTCGGCGGTGAGCCGGGCTGCGGGTTCTGCGACGGCTGCCACACCACGATGGTCGGCACGCACGCGGACGTCTCCAGCATCGCCGCGGTCGGCAGCCAGATCCTCGTCGACGACATGCGGGACACCGTCCGCAAGTCCTACACGTCCCCCGCCACGGGCCGCTGGCAGATCATCCTGGTCGAGGACGCCGAGCGGCTGAACGAGAAGTCCGCCAACGCGGTCCTCAAGGCGGTGGAGGAGCCCGCGCCGCGCACGGTCTGGCTGCTGTGCTCGCCCTCCCTGGAGGACGTGCTGCCCACCATCCGCTCCCGCTGCCGGCACCTCAGCCTGAGCACCCCCTCGGTCGCGGCCGTCGCCGACACGCTGGTGCGGCGCGACGGCGTCGAGCCGGCGGTGGCGCTGGCCGCCGCCCGGGCCACGCAGGGGCACGTCGACCGCGCCCGTCGGCTCGCCACGGACGAGGCGGCCCGGGAGCGCAGGGCGACGGTCCTGAAGCTCCCGCTCCGGGTGGACGACATCGGAGCCTGTCTCAAGGCCGCCCAGGAGCTGGTGGACGCCGCCGGCGAGGACGCCAAGCAGGTGGCCGAGGAGGTCGACACCAAGGAGACCGAGGAGCTGAGGGCCGCCCTCGGCGCCGCCGCCGGGACGGGCGGGCGGATGCCGCGCGGCACGGCGGGCGTGATGAAGGAGCTGGAGGACAAGCAGAAGCGGCGCCGGACCCGCACCCAGCGCGACAGCCTCGACCTCGCCCTCACGGACCTGACCGGCTTCTACCGCGACGTCCTGGCCCTCCAGCTGGGCTCCGCCCTCGCCATCGCCAACGAGGACGTACGGCAGGACCTGGAGCGCATCGCCAGGGCTTCCGGTCCGGAGCGGACCCTGCGCCGGATCGAGGCGATCATCGCCTGCCGGGACGCCCTCGACCGCAACGTCGCCCCGCTCCTCGCGGTGGAGGCGATGACCATGTCGCTGCGCGCGGGCTGATCCCCGCCGGGCGTGTCCACTCCCGGTTGACCGGCTCACCCTTACGAGGGAACCGGCCGCCGGAGCCGGAGCGGGCCCGGTCCGGGCGCCGCCCGGCGGGCGCCACGGAAGGCCCGGATCCGTCCGGAGCAGAGGGCCCGACCGGGTCCTCCGCCAGGACGTAGGCTCCGAGGATGGACACCAGTCGCGTGCTGCGTACCACCGGGACCGTGATCGCAGCTGCCGGGCTGCTGCTCTCCGGATGCACCTCTGGCGGGCCGGAGACGCTCCAGGCCGCCGCGTCGGCGCGAGGGGAGGCCGGCGGCACTCCGTCGGTGCAGCCGTCCCCCGACGCCGCCGCGATGCGCCCGTACTACGAGCAGAAGCTGACCTGGCGCGACTGCGGTGTCCCCGGCTTCCAGTGCTCCACGATGAAGGCCCCGCTGGACTACGCGGACCCCGGCTCCGGACAGGACGTGGACATCGCGGTGGCCCGCCGCGTGGCGACCGGCCCCGGCAAGCGGCTCGGTTCGCTCGTGGTCAACCCGGGCGGCCCCGGCGGCTCCGGGATCGGCTACCTCCAGGCGTACGCGGGCATCGGATACCCCGCCCCGGTCCGGGCCCGGTACGACATGGTCTCCTTCGACCCGCGCGGCGTGCAGCGCAGCAGCCCCGTCGAGTGCCTGACCGGCCCGGAGATGGACAAGTACACCCAGGTGGACCAGACCCCGGACGACGCGGCCGAGCGGGCGAGCCTGGTGGCGGCCTTCAAGGAGTTCGCGGCCGGCTGCCAGGCCCGCTCGAAGCGGGTCCTGCCGCACGTCTCCACCGTCGACGCCGCCCGCGACATGGACCTGCTGCGCGCCGTGCTCGGTGACAAGAAGCTCAACTACGTCGGCGCCTCCTACGGCACCCTCCTGGGGGCGACGTACGCGAACCTCTTCCCGGACCGGGTCGGCCGGCTGGTCCTGGACGGCGCCATGGACCCCACCCGCGCCGCGCTCGATCTCAACCGGGACCAGACCGCGGGCTTCGAGACGGCCTTCACCTCCTTCGCCAAGGACTGCGCGAAGCAGCCCGACTGCCCGCTGGGCAAGGGCAGCCCGGAGCAGGTGGCCGCCCGCCTGAAGGACTTCTTCCGCAAGCTCGACGCCCAGCCCGTGCCCAGCGGCGACGAGAGCCGCCCGCTGGGCGAGGCCCTCGCGACGACCGGGGTGATCGCGGCGCTCTACGACGAGAACGCCTGGCCCCAGCTGCGCGAGGCGCTGACCTCGGCGATGAACGGCGACGGGGCGGGCCTGCTGGGCCTGGCCGACAGCTATTACGAGCGCGGGGCGGACGGCAAGTACGCCAACCTGATGTTCGCGAACGCCGCCGTCAACTGCCTCGACCAGCCCGCCGCCTTCGACGGCCCGGACGCGGTCGACGCGGCGCTCCCGTCCTTCCGCAAGGCCTCCCCGGTCTTCGGCGCGGGCCTGGCCTGGGCCGCGTTGAACTGCGCTTACTGGCCGGTGAAGCCCACGGGCCAGGCGGGTCCGCTCACCGCGAAGGGCGCCGCGCCGATCGTGGTGGTGGGCACCACCCGCGACCCGGCGACCCCGTACAAGTGGGCACAGGCGCTGGCCGACCAGCTCGCCTCGGGCACCCTGCTGACCTACGACGGCGACGGCCACACGGCGTACGGACGCGGCAGCGACTGCATCGACACCGCGATCAACCGCTACCTACTGGAGGGCAAGCCTCCCCAGAACGGCAAGAAGTGCTGACCCGCCGACGGGCCGGCTGAACCTCCCGCGGAGACGGGCGCAGTGCGTGCGGGATCCGGCCGGGTCCGTGACCTGCGCCTCACCCTCACGAAACCTGGTTCGGGGCACCCGCCGAGACCCTGTAGACTTGGCGCCGCTGCTGATGAGCGATCCCTTCCGAGGGAATACTTGTCTCCCCAGCGGTGCCGCCTTAGCTCAGTTGGCCAGAGCAACGCACTCGTAATGCGTAGGTCTCGGGTTCGAATCCCGAAGGCGGCTCTGTAGAACCCCCAGGACTCACTCGCCGTGACCTGGGGGTTTTGCTATTTCCGGGGCCGGTCGGCGCATGCGGAGGCTGGGGCCCGAAACCCCGTGCGTGAGCGATGCGTGAGCGGAGGGGCCGTTAGCCCTTCTTAGCGGCCTTCTTGGCCTTGCCCTTCCTCTTCCCCTTGGCCTTCGCCTTCTCGGCGTGCCTGGCCTTCTTGGCGGCCTTGCGGGCCTGCTCCTCCTGCTCCGCCTTGCGTTGGAGGGGGACCAGCTTGGCCGTGGCCTCGGCGGCTCTCTTGCCGACGTGGGGGAGCACGCTCTGGTAGATGTCGCGCGTGATCCGGGTGTCGCTGTGGCCGAGCGTGTCCGACACGATCTTGATGTCGATGTCGGCCGCCAACATGAGCGTCGCCGCGCCGTGACGGAGATCGTGCAGCCGGATCGGCGGCAGCCCGGAGGCCGCGACGAGCCGCTCGAAGAGGTCGGTGACCTTGCCCGGGTGGAGCCAGGAGCCGTCCTCCTGGGTGAAGACGAGCCCGGTGTTCACCCAGGCCGCCCCCCACTCCGCGCGGTCGGCTTCCTGCTGCTTGCGGTGCCGCTCCAGGACGCCGACGGTGTCGTCGTCGAGCGCGACGACGCGGAAGCCGCTGTCCGTCTTCGGCTCGGACGCCTCGACCCCCCAGCCGTCCTGGACGAGCTGCCCCGTCACGGTGAGGGAGTGGCGGTCGAGATTGGTCTCCGACCAGGGCTGCCCGCACGCCTCCCCGCGCCGCAGGCCGCGGAAGGCGATGAGGTGCCACATGGCGTACAGCCGATCGCCTGCGACGAAGTCGAGGAAAGCGCCTGTCTGTTCCGGCGTCCAGACCATCACCGGGGAGGGCTTCTCGCCGGTCTGCTCCCACTTGGCGACTCGCTCGTCCGTCCATACCAGAGCCTTCGGCTTGCGCACCGGATCGATCTCGACGTGGGCCGCCGGGTTGAACGTGATGATCTGCTGCCCGATCGCATCGTTCAGGGACGCGCGGAGCGTGGCCTTCACGTGCTGGCGCGTGGCGGGGCCGGTCACCCGGCGGAAGGCCGGCATCGCGTCGAGCGCCGCCTTCAGCGCCTTCCGGCGAGCACGGTTCTCGCCGCCCTTCCACGAGATCGTCGCCAACTCCTCTACGGCAGCACGTCGCTGGGCGTTCTGCTCCAGGACCTCTGCGTTGCCGTCGGCGATGGCCGTGAACATCTCGCTCAGGTGGCTGACCCGCAGCCGGTCAAGGCGCCGGTGCCCGATGTGCGGCTTGAGGTGCACGCGGATGTCGGTCTCGTACCGGCTGATGCCCGACTTCCGGATTCGCTTGCCCGCCAGCCACCGGTCCAGCCACTCGGCGACGGTCAGGCTGCCGACGAGGTCCTGGCCGGCCTTGAGTCGCCGCCGTGTCTCCTCTACGTCCGGCAGGGGCAGCTTCTCGCCGCTGACCTCCGCCAGCATCTCGGCGACGAGCTGGATGCCTTCGGGGTCATCGGCCTTGGCGAGCCCGAGGAGAGCGCGCACATGGTCGAGGTCGGCCTGCGCCGCCTTGACGTTGGTGTACCCACCACGGGCGAACGAACGCCTGCTGCCGTCCTCGCGGAATGGCAGCTCCTGACGTATGGAGTACGTGCAGTGGTTCCTGCTGTTGCGCTTGGGGCAGGAAGTGCCGAGTTCCTTGCCGGTCTTGGGGTCGCGGCAGGAGCAGCGGCGGTAGGTGGAGCCCTTCAAATGTCGTCCTCTTCGTCGGTACCGGTATCGGGTGGGTCGATGTCGGCGAGTGCTGATGGCAGGTTTGGCGGGGTGGCGCCTTCGTCGCGGATTTCCCATCGGAGGCCGTAGAGCTCCTGCTTGGCGTCCTCGGCCTGTCTGGCGTAGTGGTCCCTCTTGCGTTCGGCCTCCTCGCGCTGGGCGGGGGTGGTCGCCGTTTTGGCCGCGAACCCGGTCCGTTCTGCCTCGTAGAGGGCGGCCTCGATGATGCGGACCAGGCTGGCGTGCCGGTTGAACTCGGGGATGAGTCCGGCGTCGTTGTCGCCGCTGGACTCTTCAGCGGTGAACTTCCGCATGGCGTCCCAGGTCGGGACGAGGTACTGGAAGGGGAGTTCCTGGGTCTCCTCGACGTAGCCGACGGGGAAGATCAGGCAGATCGGGGACGTGTACAGGGCCGCGGCCAAGACCATGACGTCCACCAGAGGCAGGTTGGCCCTTCGGCCGGACTCCAGGTTCGCGATCACGTTGCGCGGAATCGGGTGCCCTAGTTCTTCACATCGGTCTGCCAGCCGTTGGGCGCTCCACCCCATCTCCTTCCGTCGTCGGCGGACCTCGCCGGCGACGTTGTTCTTGATCCGGTCGACCCATTCCGGGAAGTCGTCAGGGTCTCCATCATCCAAACGGCGTTGTGTCATGGAGACACATTAACTTCCTTAGCGTTGTTCTCGTAGGCCCGGAGTCGGAAGCGGTTGCCGTGTTCGCCGAGGGCTGTGACGAGAGGAGCGCTGCGTGCGCGATGAACCGATGGCCGGCCAGTCGAATGGCATGAGGCGAGAGGAGTTGCTGGCCCTCCCGGTGGCCATTGACCTGGATACCGGCAACCGGGCCCTGGGTCTCGGGCGGAGTAAGGGCTACGAGTTGGCCAAGCGGGGCGAGTACCCGTGCAAGGTCCTGAGGCTGGGCAAGGCGTACCGCGTGGTGACCGCCGACCTGTTGAATCTGCTGGGTCTGGCTGCTTGAGGGCGAGAGAAGGTAGCAGACCCTTCTGCGCTGAGCTGACACAGAAACGCTGGACTGTGCCCGGGGTCGTACGTACTGTTCGTCGTCGCCCCGCGTGGCCAAGTGCCCACGAGAGACGAGCGGGCCCCTGGCAAGCCGACGCCGGAGGCACCCGCAACATCCCCATCCGCGACCACACGGTCAACCCCGGAGGCCTGCACGGCCGCAGCCACCGGAGAAGGAGCTGCCCCTTGGAAGCTGCGATACCTGACACCGAATCCCCATCCGATACGGCCACCTGGCCGCTGACCGCGATCCCCGGCCAGCCGGGCGCCCACCTCCAGGATCCACAGCCTGTGGGTGCCGAAGCACCCGAGAGCCCTGTGGCAGAGGTCGCGCCCGCCAAGGAGGACGCCCCTCTTACTGAGGGCGCGCAGGTCCTGTGTGACCTGCGCGCGGAGATCAGCCGCTATGTCGTGCTGCCGAGCGATGAAGCACTCTCGGCGGTGACGCTGTGGGTGGCCGCCACTCACCTGCAGACCGCATGGCAGCACGCCCCGCGCTTGGCGGTGCTGGGCCCCGCAAGGCGGTGCGGCAAGTCGCGGCTGCTGGACGTCATCACCGAAGTCGTCCACAACCCGCTGATCACGGTGAACGCCTCCGCCGCCGCGATCTTCCGGTCGATCACCGACGTCCCGCCTACGCTGCTCGTGGACGAGGTCGACACGATCTTCGGCTCAGTGAAAGTGGCGGAAAAGAACGAGGAGATGCGCGGCCTCCTCAACGCGGGCCACCAGCGCAACCGTCCCACCCTGCGGGTGTCCGGGCCCAACCATGAAGTGGTCCAGTTCCCCACCTTCGCGATGGCCGCTCTCGCCGGCATCGGGAACCTGCCCGACACGGTCATGGACCGGTCCATCGTCCTGCGCATGCGCCGTCGCGGGGGCGACGAGAGCGTTGAGGAGTTCCGCGTCCCGCGAGACGTCGCCAAGCTCCACGATCTGCGTGACCGCCTCAAGGCGTGGCTTCTCCCTCGGCACACGGAGGCAATGGATCTGGTGCCGCCCATGCCGGTCCGAGACCGGGCCGCCGACACCTGGCAGCCGCTGATCGCCGTGGCCGACCTCGCCGGTGGCCAGTGGCCCGCCCTCGCACGCACCGCGTGCGCCCGGATGGTCGCCGCCGAAACCGAGGCCGAGGAGGAGCACCCCGGCGGAGCGCGGATCCTCGCCGACATCCGCCGCGTCTTCGCAGCCCAGCGCGAGGTCGACAGCCTCACCACCGAGGAACTCCTGCACCACCTGTGCCAGGACCCGGAGGACCCGTGGGCGGAGTGGGGGCGAGGCGGGCTGAAGCCTCGTGACCTCGGCGCGATGCTGCGCGGGTTCGGCATCGTCTCCGGCAACGTCCGGCTCGCCGACGGCACCCAGCGCAAGGGCTACATGCGCCACAAGTTCCTCGACCCCTGGCGGCGCTACTGCCCCACTGTCCACCCCGTCGGCCCCACCGGTCCGCCCAGCGAGAGCTGACACCCGAGCCGCCACGGTTGCCGTCCTTGCCGTCCCTGCCGTGACATCGCAGGTCAACAGGCATGCGGCCAAGACGGCAACCGGGCCCAAGACATCCCACCCAGGACGGCACCCGCATCCGTCTTGCCCCGTCCCCAACGTCTTGGCCCGTATCACCCCAGGTCACAGGGCTGCCGCCCGAGACGGCAGACAGCAGGTCGCCGTCCTCCGGGCGAGAGCACCGGTACCCGAAATCGGCGGGGAGGCCCCGCCCTCGCTTGACGCCCAAGACGCCCGCAGGGCCCGCCAAGACGAAAGGCCGGCACGCCCCCGTACCGGCCCTGACCTGCGATTTCAACGGCCAAGACGTTTAAGACGCCTCACGCACCCCCGAAGCCACGTAGGAGCATCCCCACACCCATGGCCACCCTTGCCACACCCACCACCACAAAGCACGAGCCCAGGTGTGACGGCGCACCGCCCGGAGGCGGGAACGAAGTAACGGCCGCGCAAACCGCTGAGCGGTACACGCTCGCAGCGGCCGGGGCCGTCATCGTGGCCCTTACCGCCGGAGCGTTCTGGCTCTCGTACGCGCACCTCGCCGAGGTCGCCGGACGCCACGGTCTGGCCGCCTCCCCTGTCCGCCAATGGGCCTGGCCCGCGACCCTGGACGCGTTCATCGTCGCCGGCGAGCTCCTGATGCTCCGCGCAGGATTGCGCCGCGTCACCGACTGGTGGGCGATCGCCCTCACCACCACCGGTTCCCTCGGCTCCATCGCCCTCAACGTCGCGGGTGTCAGCGGCACCCGGGGCGCCACCACGGTGCCGCTGCTGGACTACGTGGTCGCGGCTGTACCCCCAGCCGCTGCTCTCCTGGCCTTCGGCGTCCTCATGCGCCAGATTCATGAGCACGTCGCCTCACCCGCCACCCCACGCAGCACGGATGACCGCAATCGCCCAACGGCGGTCCCCGTCCTACTCCCGGAGGCCGAGGGGAGCGCCTTCGACGGTCGACCCGAACCCATGGGGGGCGAGCCAGAGGGGCCAGGGGCCACCGCAGCCGAGACTGCCGCGGAGCCGGACGATGACCCCCGCGAGGCTGCCGCACCCGCGGCCCCGTCCCGGAAGGTCGGGCGACCGACAACCGGTGACCTGGACGACTTCCTCGCGATTGTGGAGAGGCTGGGAGGGGAGCCGACGCTGAAGCAGATGAGGACGGCCATCGAGGGCGAGGGCCACTCGATCAGCAACGAGCGCCTGGGGAAGGTCAAGAGGGAGCTTGCGGATCTCCGCAAGCAGCAAGCTCTGACCGGAACCATGCCCGGATACTGACCGATATTCACCGCAGGTCAACGCCGGTAAGGCCGGACGGGGACTGGGGCTGGCTGACGGCCACGATCCCCGTCGATCACCACGCGATCCCCGTCCCCTCGCCCCGGCCCGGTCCCCAGCCCGCGAGCTGTGCTCCACGTTCCCCTCACAGTGGCAGCCATCCGCTGCACTTCGGGGACCGCCGGCCATCCGGTCAGCTCTGGCTGCCGTGCGCCGCAACTCGTGCCAACACCATGGGCGCCCGCCCTCCGACCCCGTTTGTCCCGCACTGTCAGCCCACCCTCCGCATCGGAGAAGCACCCTGTGACGCTCGACCCGAACGACCCCGATTCCACGCCCTCGCTGAACTCGAAGCAGCCTGGGCAGAAGGCCCATTGGCGGACCGTGTTCGGGATGACGGCCCCTGGCGGAGCCAGTAGTACCCCGTGTCCGACTCAAGGTCGGTCTTCGGGGGTCTCCGCCCCGGGGGTGGCGGAGACGGCCCAGCGCCAGGGGGCGCCGGACCGTGAGGTCGGGTCCGAGGGCGGCCCCGACCAGGACACGCTCCACGCCGTCCAGCGCGAGATCCTCCACGCCGAACGCAGCGCCGCGCCCGCCGCCGGCGAGCCGACGGTGAAGAGTGTCCAGCCCACGATCCGCCGCTTCACCGGCAACAAGCGCGGTGACCGGGTCGGCCCGCTGCGCTTCACCGACGACGAACGCCCCCGCCTCCAAGAGGCCGCCGCCGAGCACGGCTACAAGGGCGAATCCGGCTTCGCCGCCGACATCGTCCTCGCCTTCATCAACGGGCGGTTCACCGCCAACCTGCCCCTGTCCGAGGATCGCCGCCGCACGCACGTCTTCCGCGCCCAGGTCCTGCGCCAGTGCAACCGCATCGGCGTCAACATCAACCAGATCGCTCGCGCCCTGAACAGCGATCTCACCCCGCCCGACATACGCCAGCACCTCGACGAGCTCCACGACCTCCTCGTCCTGATCGCCGAGACCTTGCGCGAGCCCGCCAATCCGAGGGAGGTCCGACAGCCGTGATCGCTGCCATCAAGCCCTCCGGCGCCAACACCCGCGGACTGCTCGCCTACCTCTACGGCCCCGGCCGCCACGACGAGCACACCGACCCGCACGTCGTGGCCGGCTTCGCCATGCTCGCCATGCCCGACCCCGGCCGCGACGAGAACGCCACCCTCACCCAGCTCGCCCGCTACCTCGACGCACCCGTACGCCTCCGCAATAGCGAGTTCGGCAAGAAGATCACCGACCACGTCTGGCACTGCCCCGTCCGAGCAGCCCCCGAGGACCGCCACCTCTCCGACGCCGAGTGGGGCGAGATCGCCCAGCGCATCGTCGCCGCGGCCGGCATCGCCCCCGAAGGCGACGACCTGGCCTGCCGCTGGATCGCCGTACGGCATGCCGACGACCACATCCACATCCTCGCCACAACCGTGCGAGAGGACGGCCGCCGACCCAAGCTCCACGACAGCGGCATCCGCGTGGGCGACGCTTGCCGGCAGATCGAGAAGGACTACGGCCTGCGCCGCTTGAAGAAGGGCGACCGCACCGGGACCCGCGCCCCCAGCCAGGCCGAGATGCACAAGGCTCAGCGCCTCGGCTGGGAACAGACGAGCCGCGAGTGGCTCCAGGACCGCATCCGCGCCGCCATCCCCCACGCCCGCACGGCCGAGGAACTACTCGCCTACCTGGAAGCCGACGGGATCGCGGTCAAGGCCCGGCGCGGCCCCTCCGGAGACCTCCTCGGCTACGCCGCGGGCCGCCCCGGCGACCTCAACAAGGACGGCGAACAGGTCTTCCACCCAGGCGGGAAGATCGCCCCCGACCTCACCCTCCCCAAACTCCGGGACCGCCTCGAAGCCGGCCAGCCCGAGGAACACCCCACCGCCCGCCGCAACCAGCCCGCCACCCCCTGGCACCAGGCCACCGAAGCCCTCGACTCCTTCCGCACCGACCTCGCCGACGACACCCACGCCCAGGCGCACATCACCGCTCTCGGCGAACTCCTCGAAGCCGCTGCCCAGAAGGCCCCCACCCAGCTCCGCGCTGAACTCCAGTCCGCATCCAAGGCGTTCACGCGCGCCCAGCGCTCCCAGATCCGGGCGGAAGACCGCGCCGCCCACGCCATCCGCAACGCGGCCCGCGACATTGTCCACACCGCCACCGGCCCCGACGGCAGCGCCCTCGCCGCCCTCATCGCAGCCCTCCTGTGGGCCGGGATCATCGCCGGCCGCTGGCACGAGGCCAAGGGCCACGCCCATCAGGCCGACGCCGCCCGCCAAGCCCTCCACCACCTGCAGGCAGCCGCCGACCGGGCCCTCACACCGACGCTCGTCGTACTCGAGCAGCGTCAGCCGAGGGAGGAAGCCCGCCGGACCCTCGCCAGCGACGTACGCGCCGCCGTCCCCGACCAGGCCGACCGGATCCTCACCGACCCCAGCTGGCCCGCCCTCGCCGCCCTCCTGGCCGACGCCGAAGCCCGAGGCCACCAACCCCACCAGCTCCTACAGGAGGCCGCAGCCCAGCGCGAACTCGCCACAGCCCGCCAACCCGCCCGCGTCCTGATCACCCGCCTCCAGCACACCGGCCGCAACCCCAGCCCCAACCCCCGCGCCGAAGCCGCCCGCCGCCGCACTACTGCCAACGGCATGGCACTCCCCGGTCAGCAGGCCGGGAACACGCCGCCAGCCACGGCACCTGTGCCCCCTGCGAGTCAGTCCGGTCGGTCTCGTCGCTAGCGACGGTGAAAACAAGAGAGCGGGGGGAGCGAGTTGATCTCACTCCCCCCGCCTCTTCATCCAGGTCAGCCCCGGGTGGCGCGAGCCCTCGTCCAACGCTCGGCAACGGATGCGTTCATCGTGTAGAAGAACTCCGACTTGAGCCCCGGCTCGCTCGTGAGCGCTTCCACCCACGTCATCGGCCAGTTGCGGCGCTTGTAGTGCTTGCGTACGGCGCGAGTGAATGCCGAGAGGTTGCCCTGCAGGCTCTTCTTCTCCATGCCTAGGTGGTTGGCGATCGAGGTGTAGCTCACGCGTGTGTCGGGCTGCTTTGCCAGGAAGTCGAGGACGCGGACGACTGTCTGAACCGAGCCCAACGGTTCGATGGCTAGCCTGCGGAAATCTTCTACGGTCCACTCGACGACCGGGAGCGTGTCGCTGTCCGGTGAGTCCGCCGCCGAGCTCGTTGCGGAATCAACCGACGGAACCATGGAGACACGTGGAGTACCGGCCGTGGCTCCGGTCAGTTCCGCAAGGTAGGCGTACACCTGCGTGACGTACTGGATCGGCACGGGCACCGAGACGAACTGCGGCTGGGTTTCCTGCGTCATGATCCCTCCCCTGGTCTGTCTGCCAGCGCTCTCGCCTGGCGACGTGTCTGACTCTGACACACCGACTGCTACGCGTCTACCAGTTAGTGCCGGTTACTGTCGTTCCTACTTCCGTTAGAGTTCCAGCTACTCACGGCTAGTGGACCTGTTCGTCAATGCGTACGTGGGCGCCTTGGATGCATCAACTGTTTGCGGCGGTGGACCATGGGCCCGCACGACGCCCGCCGGACCGTGAAAACCGTGGGGTCCCCTGTCACCGGCTGCCCTTACCTTTGTCGGCATGACAGAAGCTGCTGGTCCATCTGAGGCCACGCGTCGGAGTGCGATAGAGGCCGAACTGAAGCGGCTCGAAGAGAGCGCGAAGTACAGCGGGCAGATGCAGTTCGAGCTGACCAAGCAGTGGCGCGGCATCAACCTCGGCCTTGGCCTGCCAGCAAGCGTGCTGGCAGGTATCTCTGGTGCAGCCGCGCTCGTCTCTACCGCCGGGCGGGTTCCGGCCGGCATCCTGGCGCTCGTCGCGTCTGGTTGCGGCGCCATCCTCACCACCATCAATGCCTCGCACCGGATGAACCAGGCCGCGGCAGCGGGCAACGCCTACTTGGAGATCCAGACCGCAGCCCGTCAGGCCAGGGAGATCGACCTGGATTACTCCTCCATCGATGAGGCACGTCAGGCCTTGGCCGAGCTCACGGCTCGGAGGGATGAGCAGAACAAGACCGCTGAGCCCCCGAACAAGCGGGCCTACAAGCGGGCCCAGCGCAACCTCGACGGCGGCGGGCAGACCTACGCCGTCGACGAGACGACCACGACGACGGGGCGGTAGAGCAGGGATGGCACTCACGGTTTTCCAGGCCTTCGACATCTTCCTGGAACGGCTTACGCCCCTCCCGAGCGAGCGGGACGCCAAAGCCCGGCATCGGCTCAGCGTCGAAACCTCGCTTAAGGGCTCCGCCAGTTTCGGCGTGCACCGCTTCCGCGAGACCGGCTCGTTCGGCCACGGCACAGGCATCCGTAACCACTGCGACGTCGACCTGCTAGTCAGCATGACCGGCAGCAAGCCCACTTCTGACACCGCTCTGCGATGGGTGAAGGAAGCCCTGAAGGCCAGCTTCCCGATGACCATCGTCGAGATCCGCCGGCCTACCGTCGTCGTCAGGTTCGCTGGCGGAGCAGAGCAGTGGGAGATCCTCCCCGGGTTCCGTGCCTCACCTCAAGGCGAGACGCCGGTCTACGACATCCCCGGACCGGCAAGCGGGTGGATGAGCTCGGCCCCGACGGCGCACCTGGACTACGTCAACGGGGTCAACCAGCAGGCTGGCATCCTCGGGGGAGCGAAGAAGTTGGCCCGGCTCGCTAAGGCGTGGAAGTACTACAACCAGGTGCCGATCTCCTCCTTCTACCTGGAGATGCGCGCCGCCCAGTACATGGCGGCTCAGGCGTCCTTCAGTGCCGCCCTGCACCTCTGCGGCTATCTGGAGTGGCTCGACCAGATCGCTCTGGCAGACATGAACGACCCCATGGGGAAGGCAAGCCGGTTCTCCGCGTGCTCCAGCGCGGCAACAAAGACGACCGCGTTGTCCAACCTCCACACTGCCGCGACTCGCGCCAGGAAGGCCGTCACTGCTGAGCAGGCTTGGAACACACGGCAGGCCCTCGACTACCTGGACCTTGTGTTCGGCCACCAGTTCCCCAAGTCCTGACGGCAGCCTCTTCGTGGGCTTCGTCGGACCTAACCTCTCCGGCCGGCAATGCCCAGGAAGGCTTTCCCCCGCTGACCTGGCGCTGCCCGAAGCGCACGCGGCCGTCATGCACCACGACGGCCGCAGCGATGGGCCGCTGAGTGGCCGCCCTTACCTGCACACCTCTTCTTCGATGGCGCGAGCGATCTGGGGCCACGGGGCACGTAAGACGCTGAAGAGCGACCAGTAGTCGTAAGCCTCACGAACCACGGAACTGGTACCAAGGCATACCGCTCCCGAGTCGATCGTGCCTATGACCCGCCGGGCGATGCCCCCAGCCCCATGGGGTGCGGGGTAGATGCCGTTGCCAAGGAGGAGGGTGGCGGTACGGATGGCATCCAGCGTGGTTGGTGGTGCTGCACCGGCGAAGCGCCCATAGATCAACTCCTGCCAGGTCTGCTGGGTACGTGCCCAGGCGAGGCGTTCCAGTCCGGTTCCGAGATCTACGGCCATGCGGGTCGGGTCATCGGCATTCCACAATAGGACGATGTCGCCAAGGCCGAGGTCGAGGTGGCGGAAGTGCAGCGTGATGCCTGCGACCTCACGCCGGCGCCAGGGGGCGACAGTCCCGTAGATGCTCAGGTGGCGGGCGTGGAAACGGAGTTGGGAGAGGACTGAGAGCCAGCCGTCGAGAATGGCCCCGTACTCGTCGAGTCGTTCTATGGGCTGGACGCGGGAGACGTTGACGAATGAAGTCAGGAAGCCGTCACACAGGTTGCCTGAGGTGTCGCGTTCGCCAGTGAAGCGAACGACAGGCTGGGGGAGGAACCCGCGGCGGTACGTCTGGGGTCTGCCGTCTTTGAGGAGCGGGTCGAGAGCCTGGACAGCCGAGATGGTGAGCTCTGTATCGCGGCCCCAGCGGAGCGGGAGACAGTCGTCGCGTGGAGCGCCGACGTTGGCGAAGGCGGTCTCCAGACTGCGGAGGAGTTCCTTCCACGAAGGAGGCCGGCGCGGGGGACGGTATGGGCTGCCGCGGTGCGGGTGCTGGATTTCGATGCGGGGGCCGTCGACCGTGAACTCCCAGTGGGGGCCTAACGCCGCGCGGAGCACGGCAGGGATCCGTGCGGCCAGCGCATCTCCGGCCGCACTCTTTGCTGCAGTCAGCACGATCGGGCTGCCATCGCCGAGAAGTGCCGCGCGGGGTCGAAGCGGCGCAGGCCGATCTCTTGGACCTGACCGTGGTCGAGGTCCTCAGCCTGCCCGATGGCGCGGGCCAGCAGGTGGGCCGTCGCCTCGTCGTCCTCTTCGGGGTTGGCCACGCTGATGGCACCGGTCTGGTCGCAAAGGGCGGCTTCGGCGCAGGTTCCAGTGCGCCAGGTGAGGGCGGCCATGGGGGTGCCGGCTCGGAGGGACTCGCCGAAGACGGCAGCGCCGGCTTCCACGTAGGTGCGGGCGTAGGTGTAGACGAAGACGGAGGCGTCGCGGAGAGCGGCCGTCTTGGCAGGGCCGCCGAGTTCGCCGACCCACTCGACGTGGTCTGCTCCGAAGAGGCGGCCGTGGCTCTGTACGTAGTCGTGATCGAAGACCGGGCCGACGACGCGGATCTTCCGGCCCAGGATCTGGGCAGCGCGTACGGCCAGGTGTGGCGCCTTCTCGGCGTCGATGCGGCCGAGCCAGACCAGATCCTGTCCCGCGACGGCCGGCGGCTCCTCCTCGTTGAGGCCGAGGTGGACGGCCAGCTCGGAGATCGGCTGGTGGTCGGCGTACCGTTCGACCATCTCGGGCGAGTAGCAGTAGAGGCGCGACCGCTTGCCGTCGAAGGCGGTGGCGGTGTGCTGGAAGACCGGCGAGTGCTGGAACGTGGCGACGTCGCAGTCCAGAGCATTCCAAGTGCGGGTCCAGGCAGGCAGCGAGGGGTACTCGTGCCCCACGACCAGGAGGTCGTACCCGGCGTCGCGGAGCTCGCGCTCGGCGAGCGATCCGGCGGTGATGTCCTCCAGACGGACCGGCTTACGGACCCAGTCGTTCTCCAGGTCCGTGAGCCAGCCCGGCCCCAGGAGGTGTACGTCGGCGCCTGCGGCCCGGGCGCCTACGGCGACCGCCCACAGCCATCGTTCGATCCCGCCGTACCCGGCGGGTGGAAAGGCGTAGCTACCAGGGAAGTCGCAGACGCCGACGAGCACGTTATGCCTCCGGTGTTCCGTCCGCCGAGATACGGCGGAAGCCGAGGTACGGGAAGAGAGATTCGGGAAGGACGAGGGAACCGTCCTGCTGCTGGCACTGCTCGAGGAGCGCGGCCACGGTGCGGCCGATGGGCAGCCCGGAGCCGTTGAGGGTGGCGACGAGCTTGGGCTTGCCGTCCTCGCCTCGGGTGCGGATGTTCGCGCGGCGGGCCTGGAAGGTGCCGAAGTTCGAGATCGAGGAGATCTCGCGGTACGTGTTCTGGCTGGGGATCCAGACCTCGATGTCGTACGTGAGCTGGGCGGAGAAGCCCGTGTCGCCGGCGGCCAGCTTGACGACGCGGTACGCGAGGCCGAGCTCCTTCAGGCATGCCTCGGCGTGGCCGACCATCGTTTCCAGCGTGGCGTCCGCGTCCGCTGGGTCGACCATCTGGACGATCTCGACCTTGGCGAACTGGTGCTGGCGGATCAGGCCGCGGGTGTCGCGGCCGTACGAGCCCGCCTCGGACCGGAAGCACGGCGTGTGCGCGGTGAGGGCCAGCGGCAGGTCGGTCGGCGGGATGATCTCGTCGGCATAGAGGTTAGTCAGCGGGACCTCGGCCGTGGGGATGAGGAACAGTTCACGGTCGGCTACGCCGGTCTTGAACAGGTCCTCCTCGAATTTCGGCAGCTGTCCGGTGCCGGTCATCGTCTTTCGGGTGACCAGGTAGGGGACCGCGTGCTCGACGTACCCGTGGCGACGGGTGTGGATGTCGAGGAAGAGCGTCGCCAGGGCGCGCTCCAGTGCGGCGCCAGCGCCGCGGGATACCGCGAAGCGGGGGCCGGACAGCTTCGTGGCACGGGCGAAGTCGAGGATGCCGGTGCCCTCGCCCAGATCGACGTGGTCCTTCGGTTCGAAGGAGAAGGCCGGCGGGGTGCCGACGCGCCGGACCTCGACCGCAAACTCCTCCGAGTCGCCGTCCGGGGCCGCGTCGTCGGGCAGGTTCGGGATGGTCAGGAGGAGCTCGCTCAGCTCCTGCTGGACCTGCTCCTGCTCGGTGTCGATGTCTCGGATCTGGTCCTTGAGCTCGCGGGCGCGCTCCTTCAGCTTGGAGATGTCGCCGCCCTGCTTGGCCGTCTGCTGGACCTCGCTGGCCACCCCCTTGGCCTCCGCCCGCAGCTCGTCGGCTGAGCGGATGCTCTGGTTGCGCCGGGACTGGAGGTCTTCCAGCCGGGACAGGTCCAGGGAGTAACCGCGACGAGCGAGCCGACGAACTGCTTCGGCACCCATTTCAATCAGGGCGCGGGCATCATGCATGAGGAAGATCCTTTTTATCCAGCGAGTGGGATGGGGATACCCCATCGACGTTAGCAACCGTCGACCCCTCGCTGATCCGCAATATCGCCGCGTCACTGGCGCCGGTGATCTCCCTACACGCACCCGAATGAAGATCGCCCAGGAGTGCGGTGATCAGAATGGGCAGCTCGTCATCGGGAATGGCGACAGGCTCGACGTACGGGGCCTCGGGGAAGAACAGCGGCATGGCCTCTCCCTCCGCGCGGTCGCGGTACCAGAGGAGGACCGAAACCAGCAGGCCGTGCCCGACGAGGACCCGGGGCCCAGGGCGCTCCAGAGCCCCGAGCACTCCGGCGAGCATCCGGCGGATGCCCTCGCTCTGAGACTCGGAAGCGCCGGGTGGGCGCTCGCCGGAGCCGTGCGTGTCGAGCCAGACGGCGTATTCGAGGAAGGGACTGCTCTCGAATTCCCCGTAGTCCAGTTCGTTCAGCCGGGGGTCGACCACGAGCCCGGCGGACGGGATACCCATCAGCATCGAGGTCGTCTGGCGAGCCCTCGGGAATTCGCTGGTCAGCCACGTGGCCACCGAGTGCAGGGGGAGCGTGGTCCAGGCGTGGCGCAGGGAGTGCCGACCTTCCTCGTTGAGGTGGATGTGCTTGGTCGGGTCGCCGTTGACCAGGTAGCGCTTGCTGTAGTTCGTCTGGCCGTGACGGAGGACGTACGTCGTCATTGGTCACCCCCTGCTCCAGTAGCCAGCAGATCGGACAGGACCGCGGCGATCTTCGGCTCCGCGGGGTCGTGGATCTCCCTGTAGTAGAGGAGGCCATCGACAGCGAGGGCCCTGCACCACGGCAGGATCTCCGGTACGGGGATGCGGGAGATCCGAGCGGCGGTGGCCAGCCGATCGGCCATCCCCTGGTCGAGGTCGTAATAGACGCTCCAGAAGGCCCAATCGAAGACTGCGTCACCTTCCACAGGGTGTGGATCGATCACGTGTGGTTGCCGCCGCGCGTCGAAGATGACGTTCTCCGCGTACAGGTCCGCGTGCAAGACCGTCGTCCGGGCAGGGGCTTGGCTCAGGCCAGCGAGCCCGTGACACGCCTCCCGGACGAGTCCGTCATGGGTGCCGAGGTCGAGCGCCTGCGCTCGTTGGTGGATGCGAGGCAGAACGACCTCGCGCATGAAGTCGGTCAGCATGGGCACGCCCGATCCGGGCCTCCGGCGACCAAGGGCATGGAGCCGGTGGATCGCGCCAGCCACCGATTGCGTCGCCCGTTCGGGACGATCGGCACCCCCGGGCCGTCCGCCGACCAGCTCCAGAGCTGCCACCGAGAGGTCATCCGCCGCTTCGGCTACGTTCGCGGTCGGGCCGCTGGCCCATACCCGTAGCGCGGTGATCTCGTGGCGGTAGCGGATGGGGTCGACCCACGCCTTTAGAACCAACCGGCTCCCGTCGGGTGCCACGGCGAGCGCGACCGCAGAGGCGTGCCCGGCATCGTGGTAGCCCCTCAGCGAGAGGTCCCACCGCTTCGCCGCCTCGGCCAGGAGGCCCGGGGCGGCCTCCAGCCACTCCTGGACCGACGGACCGTAGTGCGCGAGCAGCCGCTCCCGACACCCCGAGGGCAAATCTCCGAGCGTCTGCGTCGCCATCAGCTCAGCACGATCCCGTCGGAGACCAGCTCGTCCGTGAGGGCGGGGAAGCCCTCCAGTGCCTCGGCCACGAGCGCCTGGATCTTGTCGGTCTCGACGTCCGGGGAGGACAACCGGACCAGGATCCGCCACGGCTGGTCGAGACACTGGCCGGTGGTGCTGACCAGGTGCACCTCCGCGTGCCCGTCGGTGGCCTCGTGCAGCCGCTCGGCCAGGCGCTGGGCGGCAATGTTGTAGAGCTTGCCGACGTGGTAGACGGGGTTCTTGCCGTTGGCGCCCTCCAGGTTCATGGGCCGCAGCGGCGTGATCAGCCCGTTGACCCGGTTGCCGCGGCCGACGACGCCCTCGTCGCCGGACTCGATTGAGCTCCCGGTGTACGTCAGGTACAGCTCGTCCTTCTCCGGGACATCGCGGGCGTTGAGCCGGAAGCGGGCCGGTGCGCCGGGGAGGCGGAGGCCGGCCATGCGGTAGCACTCGGCCAGGACGGTCTCGGCGTTGCGGACGTACTCGGCGCGGCTGCCGACGTGTCGCGACTTCTGCGGGACGCACAGGACGACGTCGGCCTGGTCCCCGTCCCAGTAGCCCATGAGCTTGACGTCGGATCCGCACCAGGCGTGGGAGAGGGTGAAGTCGCTCTCGCCGGAGAAGTGGTTCACCAGCTCGCGGACGAACGACTCGAAGGCGTTCTCCGGGGCCCAGCCGGTGCCGAGGGAGGTGTCGTTCGAGAGCCGCACCCGACGCTCTCGCAGGTCGTCGATGGAGCGTGGGTTGAACCAGCGGGTGCGGTCCGGCACCGCGTCGCCCGTGAGGACCGCGCCGGGGCTGGAGTTGCTGGTGATGTTGAACGTGATGTCGAGGTGATCCGACACTTCCGGGAGCTGCTCGGCGAAGAACGCCCTGACCTCGGCCTCGACGATCTCCTCAACGGGGATCGTCTGGCCTCCGCACATGGGCGCGGCCCGCCCGTTGACCAAAACACGGACCGGGGCCGTCATCCGACCAGCGCCGTAGCGGACCTCGCTGGCCCCGCCGAGGAGGGCGAGCTTGTCGAAGTTGTGGTGCAGCACGGCGCCGAAGCGCTGGACCGTGTAGTGGCTGTAAGCGCGGGACAGCCGCTCGGCGAGGTGGTCGGCCAGGGTATCGGGGTGTCCGAGTCCCTTCCGCTCCACGATGGTCGTCGCGTCGGGCTTGGTGGTGCCCGTCTCGATGGACAGGAAACCGCCCTCAGTCGTGATGGTTTTGCGCATGACAAACTCCGATCTCTCTGCCTGAAGAAGACGGGTGGGACGGATGAGCGTCATTAGCCAAAGCCGGTTGATGCAGGTTGAGTTGCTCGCATTTCCCAGCGGCGTTCTCGGTCTGTTGCGACAGTAGCCAGGGCGCCCCGCGACACCCCGGAAAAACCTTCCGGGGTCCACTTCGGCCACGAGGTGATGATCAGGACATGCGAGGGATGACAGAGAACCTGACCATCGGGGAGCGCGTTGCCTGGTATCGGCGGCGGCGCGGGCTCTCCCAAGAGGTCTTGGCCGGTCTTGTCGGCCGTACGACGGACTGGCTGAGCAAGGCGGAGAACAACCGGATCGAGCTTGATCGCCTCTCGGTGATCACCTCACTCGCCGACGCCCTCGACGTCTCCCTCGGAGACCTACTCGCGGAGCCGACGCTCATGGAGTGGTCGGCCGACAGCGGCCACCGCACAGTCCCCGCGCTACGCGAAGTGCTGATGGACTACAAGCAGCTCACGCCCCTGCTGGGCCCTGCACCCGATGACGAACCACCTGCCCTACAGGACCTTCGTGCCAACGTGGGCGACGTCCTCGACGCCTACCAGGCATCCCGTTACGGCTTCGCCACCCGACGTCTTCCCCTCGTCCTGGCCGACGCGCTCGCCGCATCCCGCGGCTATTCGGGGTACGAGGGGGAGGAGGCCCATGCTCTGCTCGCCCTGGCCTACCACGGCGCAGCCATGGTGCTGGGGAAGGTCGGAGAGCCTGAGCTGGCATGGATCGCCGCTGACCGAGGTCTGGCAGCGGCGCAGCACAGCGGCCGAAGCGAGGTCACAGGTTCGCTTTTCCGAGCGGTGACGCACTGCCTCCTGGCCACCGGACGCTTCACGGCAGCGGTTCAGCTCGTGAACGACGCGGCAGCCGTCATGCAGCCGGAACTGGGCACTGCAAACGCCGAGTACCTCTCGGTGTACGGCACGCTGTTCCTCACCGGGGCGATGGCCGCCGCACGAGCAGAGGACCGGGCAGCAACGCAGACCTTCCTCCGAGAGGCCGACGAGACCGCGCAGCGACTCGGCGCCGATGCCAACCACATGTGGACAGCCTTCGGTCCGACGAACGTCGCGATCCACTGCGTAGCCACCGCCGGCGAACTCGGAGACATCCAGATCGCCGCGGACCTCGGCGCACGCATCGACACCAGCGGAATGCCAGCGGAACGGCGCGTGCGGCACAGCCTCGAAGTTGCCCGGGCGCTGAGTGCCTGGAACCGGACCGACGAAGCCCTGGCCGTACTCCTGGAAGCCGAACAGGCCGCCCCCGAACAGGTCCGGCACCACTACATGAGCCGAGAGCTGGTCATCGGCTGGATACGCGGTACCCGAGGCCGGCCCTCCCATCCCGTGGCCGACCTGGCCCGCAGGCTCCGCATCGTCGCTGGCGGCTAGAGTCGAATCCGTGAGCGAGAACGAGCACGAAGCGAAGATGGCCCACCCCCGCATGGCGGCCGGCGCTCTCTTCTTCGACGAAGCTGATCGAGTCCTCCTCGTCGAGCCGTCGTACAAGGACTACCGAGACCTTCCCGGCGGATACGTCGAACAGGGCGAGTCGCCCCGACAGGCATGTGTGCGCGAAGTCCACGAGGAACTGGGCATCAAGCCCCACATCGGCCGCCTCCTCGTCGTCGACTGGGCGCCGAACCCGGGAGAGGGAGACAAGGTGCTCTACCTCTTCGACGGCGGCCGCCTAAGCGCAGACCACCGCCAGCAGATCGCACTGCAAGCGGACGAGCTACGCGGCTACGACTTCCACCACGCCGAACAGGTGCCTCAACTCACCATCCCCCGCCTCGCTCGCCGAATCGCCGCTGGCATCCAGGCCCGAACGAACGGCCTGACTGCCTACCTGGAACACGGGAAGTCGCCGGAAACCGGGGCCTGACCACACCTGCGTTTAAGCGACCCCGCCGGTCGAGCGGCTGCCAGCCGGGGCCCGAGGGAAAGAGAATGGCGACACCCTCTCCGTCAAGATCGGCGCCTTTCATTTACTGCCAGCCCTTGCTCCCCGAGGTCGGATGCGGGGGCGGCTTCGCCGGGCCCCGGGCGGCAGAGGCTGTTATAGGACATTGCTTCTCCGCCGGGCAGGCTGACCGGCTCGGTTGGGCTCAAAGGCTCCTCCGCATGAGCGGACGGTGAGGCGCGAGGTGGGCCGGGCCCGCTTCCCTGTCCAGCAGAAACGGATTTCGGGGAGCCAGCCCGGCATCAAGCGAGAGGATCTCGTGGGGCCAGCATGATTCGCCGCCGGAATCACCTTCCTTACTGGCGTTGCTGTTCGATGAGGTCTAGGTAGCGGCTGTAGTGGGCGTCGGCGACCTGCCGGTTCCGAACCAGGCTTCCTTCCTCCATGCGGTAGGTGCGGTCACGGTCACCTCGGAAGGAGAGCCAGTTGAAGCTGGTGGTAATCCAGACATCGTCGAAGACGAGAACCTTGGCATGGGTGCTCTTGAGCCGGGTGAAGGTGAATTTGCCCGGATAGCGCCCCGCGAGGTTCTCAAGCTTGCGCACGGCGGCTGGGTCCGTCTTGGTGTCGTTTTGCTCGTAGCCGTAGGCGATGTGGACGCTGACACCACGCCTGAGCCGGGTTTCGAGCTTGCTGAGGAAGTCCGTCGTGATGATCGCGTTCTTGATCCACGGCGAGATCAGTAGGATCCGGTTCCTGGCATGGATGAGGGCTTCGTCGAGCAGTTCGGGGTGCTCGAAGACGCCAATTGCGCGAATCTCTTCACGTACCGGCTCGGGTGTGACCAGAGGCCCGGCTACCGGCCCTGCGGAGCCGAGCTGGACGGCGGCTTGCTCGGCGCGTTGCTGAGCGACTGCCGGCAGGGGGACGCGGCTCTTCTCCAGTTCCGGGTCCAGGACGGGTCGTTCCGGCGCGGGTTCGACCTGGATCCCCAGTGCCTTGGCTCCGCCGTGACTGAGCAGGGCGATCTCGTGGGCGTGGCTGAGCTCGCCGTCGACGACGACGCCGAGCTGGATGTCGGTACGCTCCGCGTCCGCGTACACGAGGACCTTCGCGGGGATCACACGGCGGGCTTTGGCCTGAGTGACGCCCCTTACCTGAAGTACTTCGCGGTCAGTGTTGCCGCGTTCGCGCAGGAGCGTGTTGATGTCGGCCGCGGAGATGTCACTCATCTCGACCTGCCCCTGCTGGGATGCGGGCAGCAGAAGCATGCCGCTCTCTTCTGCCTGGCTGCGGGGTACGGCGGTGTGCCGATCGTAAGGCTTCGCCTTCCACAGCAGCTGGTCATAGACGAGCGGCTGGTCGACCCTTACGGGGGTGATGGCGGCGAGCTCGCGGGCGGTCTGTTCACCTCGGGCGGTTAGCCGCAGGTTCCTCGTGCCCGGCTGAGCTGCAGGGCCGGGCAGGGCGTAGGTGAGGAAGTCGGCGGAGAAATGGTCGGCGATGGTCTGGTTGACCATGCGCTCTGGGAGGCCGAGCAGCCCAGTGATTCCTGTCTCGCTGGTGACCTTGTTGTTGACCAGGCGGAGGACGAATTCGTCCAGGAGCGGCAGCCGCTTGCGATCCTGGGCCAGGACGTCAGCGGTGACGAGGGCGACTGGGAGGCCGGCGTCAACAATCGCAACCAGGTCCAGGCCGGGCCGGGCGTTGTGGAAGCGGACAGCGAGGAGGCTGTCGGGGCTAAAGGTAGGCATCGCGGATCTCGCACTCCTCGGTGTGGCCACTCATGTAGTCGAGCACTTCACGCAGGGCGCCGGGCTTGCTGCGGCAGAAGGCCCCGTCACCGACCACGATGAGTCCGAAGCGGGCTCGGGAAAGCGCCACGTTGATGCGTCGCCAGTACGGCTGGCCGAGGAAGCCGAACTCGGATCGCGCGTTGCTCCGCGTGACTGAGAAGACCGCGAGGTCGCACTCGCGTCCTTGGACGGCGTCAACTGACAACACCTCGGGCGCGAAGTGCTTGAGCCTCACCGAAGCCAGGCGTCGGCTGAGCTCCTCGACCTGCCGTCCGTAGGGAGCGATGACCAGAACCTCAAGCTTGCGGCTGCCAGGAGGTTTGATCAGCTGCTTCTCGATGGCCTGGTCGATAACCTCCAGGCGCTTGATAGCGAGCTGGGCCTCGACCCTGTTGGAGATGCTCGTCTCAGCGGCGCTGCGCTCAGACTCCCGACGGTTGGGCAGTGCAGAGGTGTCGAGCCACAGGACGGGCTTGTTGATCTGGTCGTAGCCGGGCAGCACATGCGGGTTAGGGGAGAGGAGCTTTCCCTCGTAGAAGCAAGTGGAGATCAGGTTTCCGATTGCGGGTGTCATGCGGTACTGCTCGCGCAGGAGGTGCTTGACCGGGGGTTTTGTGTGGTTGGCCAGGTACTGGAACAGGGTGGTGGTCACCAGTTCAGGAACGAGCTGGTGGTCAGACATGATCTTGTTGTCGCGGAGGAGATCCTCATCGATCGGCGGAAGCTGGTTGGTGTCGCCTACCAGGACCCACTGCTTGGCCTTCGCTAGCGGGACAAGAGCTTCTGTGGCGGTTGCCTTGGATGCCTCGTCGAAGATGCACAGGTCGAACTCGAGGTCCCGTGCTGCGGGATGGCCGAGGAAGCCCAGGGCGGTGCCGCCGATGACCTGTCGAGTGCGGAGGAAGGCAGCGATCAGGTTCTGGTCTGTTCCAATCCGTTGCAGCCATTCGCCCTGCAGGCGTAGCAGCCGCATCAGCTCCTGGCCGGGGCCGGAGGAGCCCAGTAGGACTTCGACCGCGTCACGTACCTCAGAGGCGGGCATTTCTTCACGCAGAGTGAGGTCACCGACGATCAGGCGCTGAGCCTCGGTGAATAGCTCTCTGCGCCGATCGAGGAGCTGATCACGGCGGGCGCGAACGGTGACAACTTCCTCACCGAGCTCACGTGCGGACGTGGTACGTTCCGGCGCTGGCTGGCTGGTGAGCTCATCCAGCTTCCCGGTGACGTGTTCGAGGTCGGCGGCCACGGAGGCCAGCTCTTCCAGCGACAGTGCGGCTTTGAGGTGGCGGCCTTCCAAGCCATTGCGAGTGGCGACGCCGTCGAGGTACTTCTCGGCGCGGGTCCGAACACCCTGAGTCCAGCGCTTGACCTGCTTGTCCAGGAGGAGGGGCTGGGCGCTGACTGCGACGCGCGGGTCATCGGGGTGGCCCAGGCGGACCAGGCCTCCGATGCCCGCCTCCTCGATCCTCCGCAGGGCGTTGTCGATGGCGATGTGGGTCTGGCTGACGATGAGGATGCGAGCGTGGGAGTTGCGCTTGAGGGTCTGTTCGACGATCTCGGCGATGACAGTGGTCTTACCCGTCCCGGGTGGCCCTTCGACGAGGAGCAGGTCCTGAGTGCCCAGGGCGTGGGCTACGACGGCGCGCTTGCTCTTGTCGAGATCGCCACGGAACCAGCTGGTGACGTCAGCAGGCGGCCGAGACTCGATGGCGGCGGGGTTGTCGATGATTTCCCGCAGGAGGGGGTTCGCCGTCTGGCCAGCGGCCACGTTGGTCAGGGCATCGCGCTGCCGATTCAGAGCGCTCTGGCTGGGGCCGAGGAAGGGCAGCAGCACACCGCGGCCGGGTAGGACCGTGTCCGGGCGCGAGAAGCGGATGACCAGGGTGTCGTCGGTCTGGGCGGTTACCTCCCCGCGGTCGACGGGCCGGCTGTACGGGTAGGCCGCAATCGACCACTCCTCGCCCACCAGAGAGGCATTGGTCGGCGAGGCCAGCTGGAATACACGGGTGCGGCCACTCCCGTTGACGCGGTCGTACTCCATTGGCTGGCGGCCGCCAGCGGCGACCTCTTCGCGGGCTTCCAGAAGCCTGCGCCAGCCCTCGAACAGGTCACCCAGGTTGTTGGCCTGGCGGGCCTTGGCCTCCTCCTCCCGCTGTGCCAGATGCTCGTCGAGGCGGTCTAGGAGGAGGTTCCGGCCCTCGTAGGCCGGGTCTTCGCCGGGGTCGGTGAAGGTCCACGTGAGGACCGGCCCCACAAGCATGGAGCGCTCACGCCGCTTCGCCAGCCACTCCTCCGACCTGGACTCCGCAGCAACAATCACGGACCGGTCTGAGTAGCGGTCGTCCGGTACGAGGCGGAAGAACCAGGAACGGCCAAAGATCCGCAGGGTCCCGGTGTCGACCTCATCGGTCTGCGGGTTATGCCCGTAGTCGGCATGGACCGTGCCGCTCAGGTCGGCGAGGACTGCGGATGTAGCCCGGTCCCAGTCGGGTTCGGTACCGCTGGGGACTTCGCTGAGGTTTTCCGCCGCGCGACGGGTCAGCTTGAGCCACAGGAAGTTACTTCGGCGGGCCTCACGACTACTGCAAACCCGGTCGGCGTCCAGGAGGCGCTGTTCGAGTACCGCAGCGTTCGCCGGGCGCTTCTTCGGATCGAAGTCGATGCAGGACCGCAAGACTTCGCGGATCTCCGTGTCGAGGTCGAGTTCGTCGAGCACCGGGGAAAGATCGGGGTAGTCAGCAGCCTTACCGCCGGAGAGCACCTGGATGGCCAGGACTCCGTAGCCGTAGACATCCCGGACGTACGGGATCGCGTCGTCCTGCTCCGGCGGTGCGTACAGGTTGGAGCGGAACTCGGCCACCGTCGCGTCCGTGACAGCAGCCTTGGAGCGGATCTTGGCGATCCCGAAGTCCGCCAGTTTGGGCGTACCGTCCTCGGCAAGGAGTACGTTGCCGGGCTTGAGATCGCGGTGCTCGACCTGGTTCGAGTGAGCGTGGGCCAGTGCGCTGGCGAGCGGCTTGCCGATGCGGTCGAAGTAGGACGTCCAGCTGAGAGGCCGGCCAGCGGCCATGTCGTCCTTGAGGCTGCGGTCGACCCACTCCAGAGCAATGAAGTACTGCTCGAGGTCCTCGTCCCATCCGGAGTCCAGCATGCGCACGATGTGCGGGTGCTGGAGCGCTTTGAGTGCGCCTGTCTCCCGTTCCAGGAAGATCTTGATGATCTCGTCGTCATCACGCTGCCGCAGCAGCTTGATGGCTGCGAAATCACCGACCGCACTGGTCCGATCGACTGCCTTGCGGACTTCGGACAGCCCACCGATGCGCGGAGCGTTCCCTAGCAGCAGGAAACGATCCTTGATCATCTGTGCCCCCACGCACCACTCCTCATTCAACATCACGACTGATCGCGCCCGCCCAGTGCCCATCTTGCCAGCCGTTATGGCCTCGATCAGGGTGTTTGGCAGAGCCCGTGATCGGGGTTCCGGTTCGATCCGAGGTCATCGACAGTCGACTTAGCCGCGGGCGTCGAGAAGTCACCAGCATGGACGTAGAGACGTCTCGGCCTGCCTTGCCGTGCTATCCGTTGGTTCGTGCGAGCCTCATGGCCCCTGCCTTCCATTGATCGTGCCGAGGGCCGCTCGGATGCTGGCACCCGAGCCCCGTCTGATCTGTGCTCTGCGTAAGCTGACGCTCAATCGGATCCAAACAACGGTGGGGGCACGGCAAGGTGGATCAGCGGCTTCGTCATCTCGCAAAGGCATCGCCGAACTTCGGAGACCTGTACGTTCATCAGCCACTGCTGGCGTTGTACGGGTCGCAGGCCGAGCTGAACGTCTTCACCAACCCGAATGCAGCGTCCGTCAGCGCGCGTCAGTTCGGCGAGGTGCTTGCTGAGGAGCTGGTGACCCGTACGGGTACGCGGGTCGAGGGCACCCGCCAGGTGGACCGGCTCCGTGCCCTTACCCGCATTGGCGCCCTGACACCGCCGGTACGCAACGCCATGGACAAGCTCCGCCGCAGCGGCAACGAAGCAGTCCACAACCACCTCTTCGACACGGCAGTTGCCCTGGAGGCCGTTCGTCTGTGCTGGGAGCTTGGGGTCTTCTTCGACCGGGCTCTGACCGGCTCGCGCGCGGTTCGGGCCTTCGTGCCTCCTGCGCTGCCGAAGCTGAAGAACCCTGGAGAAACTGCCAAGCTCCGGGAAACGCTCGACCACCAGCGGCAGACCCTCGCCGATTCGCGAGTAAAGCTCAGCGACACCAGCGACCGGTTGGAGGCCGAGCGCCAAGCCCGCACAGAGGCCGAGGCGCTCATGGTGAGTGCCCAGCAGGCGCAGTCGGCCCTAGCCGAGAAGCTAGAGCAGCTTCAGGCAGAGATCGCCTCGATGCGCACCGCTCAGCAGGCAACGTACGAGAAGGAGCGCAAGCAGCCTCGACAGATTGCCGTAGCTGCTCGGGACGCGATCGTGGAGCGCGCCCGGCGTCCTGCCCCGCTCAACGAGGTACAGGCTCGTGTCCGCATCGACGCGATGCTGGAGGCGGCGGGCTGGATTGTCCAGGACCGCAAGGACCTGAACATCACGGCCGGCCGAGGTGTGGCCGTACGCGAGTTCACGCTTGCCACCGGCCGCGCGGACTACGTGTTGTACGTGGACGAGCAGATCGTGGGCGTCATCGAGGCCAAGCGAGAGGGGTCCCACCTGGGCAGCGCGCTGGCCCAGAACGAGCGGTACGCCAACGGCGTCCATCGGGACTACCGGCTGGCTGTGTGGTCACAGGCAGAGCCCTTCGCCTTCCGATACGCGACAACCGGCACTGAGACGTACTTCGTCAACCGTCTGGACCCCGAGGCTCGCTCTCGCGAGGTGTTTACCTTCCACAAGCCGGAAACGGTCGCGGGCTGGATGGCGAGGGCTGAGAAGGCTGACGAGGACCGTCGGCTGGGTCGGCTGAATCCCGAGGCACCCACCTTCCGAGCAGCGTTGCGCGACCGGATGCCGGTGCTGGAAAAGTACGGGCTGCGCGACGCCCAGCACGAAGCGATCACGAACCTGGAGCAGTCGCTCGCGTCAGATCGCCCCCGAGCGCTGATCCAGATGGCAACGGGCGCGGGCAAGACATACACAGCCGTTACCTCCACCCATCGTCTCCTCAAGCACGCTGGCGCCAAGCGCGTGCTGTTCTTGGTGGACCGGAACAACCTGGGCCGCCAGGCACTGGCGGAGTTCCGCCGCTACAAGACTCCCGATGAGGGCCGCATCCTCACGGACATCTACAACGTGGACCGGCTCGGCGCAGCTGGCATCCAGGACACCTCGGCCGTAGTGGTCTGCACGATTCAGAAGATGTATGCCCTACTCAAGGGCGAGACTCTGGCAGACGACGACACAGCTGACGACATCAAGGACGCGCAGGAGGCCGAGGGCGGAGACCAGGCGTACCTGCTGGACCAGCCTGCCTCCGTGGAGTACCGGCCCGAGGTGCCGATCGAGGCGTTCGACTTGATCATCGTGGACGAGTGCCACCGGTCCATCTACGGACTGTGGCGAGCAGTCCTGGACTACTTCGACGCCCATCTGGTCGGCCTGACGGCCACGCCCACACCCCAGACACGGGGCTTCTTCGACAACAACATGGTGTCCGAGTACACCTTCGAGCAGGCCGTCGCTGACGGCGTCAATGTCGACTTCGACATCGTCCGCCTCAACACCACCATTCGCGACGACGGTGGCGCGAAGATCGAGGCGGGTACGACCGTACGTATCCGCGATCGCAAGACTCGGGCTCAACGCTACGAGGAACTCGACAAGGACTTCGACTACACCACCAAGGAGCTGGGCCGCTCGGTCATTGCCGAAGACGAGATCCGCGCGGTCCTCACCACTTACAAGAACAATTGGCAGCGCTGGTTCCCCAGCCGGGCCGACCTGCCCAAGACCCTGGTGTTCGCGGTCGGGGAGGACCACGCCGAAGAGGTTCTGAAGCAGGTCAAGGAGGTCTTCGGGCGGGGCGATGACTTCGCCAAGAAGATCACGTACAAGTCTCGCAAGAACGGCGAGAACCCTGATGAGCTGATCAACGACCTACGCAACTCTCCCCGCCTCCGGGTCGCAGTCACCGTCGACATGATCGCTACGGGCACGGACGTGAAGGCTTTGGAGTGCGTGATCTTCCTGCGCTCGGTGAAGAGTCCCGTCCTGTTCGAACAGATGAAGGGCCGCGGCGCCCGCTCCATCGACTCTGACGAGCTCCGGGCTGTCACTCCTGAAGCGGCCAAGGACGTGGCCAAAGACCGCTTCGTCCTCATTGACGCGGTCGGGGTCACCGACTCCCCGCTCGTTGACGCCCGTCCATTGTTGCCAGCCGGCGACAAGCAGATTGCTCTGTCCAAGCTGCTGGACAAGGCCGGCACGAAGTCCATCACCACGGACGAGGCGGAAACTCTGGCCCGCCGCCTAGCCCGGGTTGACCGCCAGCTCGTCCAAGAAGAACGAGACAAACTTGAGGAGGCCGCCGGCGGTACATCGTTGGCTGCTATCGCGCGGGCCATCGCCGATGCAGTGGACGTGGATCGTCAGGATGTAGCTCTGCGTGAGGGCGGCGAAAAGGCGGCCCGCAAATTGGTCACGGACGCCATCGCACCGCTCACCGGCAACCCTGAGCTGCGCAAGCTGATCCTCGACATCCGCCACAAGCAGGACCTCACCTACGACGAGACCACCGAAGTTGAGATCTCCTCCCTCGTCGAGGTCCCGCGCGAGGAACGCGCACGCAAGGAAATCGCTGAGTGGGGAACCCTTCTCACCAAGGCCCAGCGTGACCAGAACGCTGCGATCCAAATCGCACTTGGTTCTGGCAGCGGACGTCGTTCGGTTGCCGAGAAGCGTGCGGCGCTGCGTGACCTCATCGCCACGATCACGGTAAGCAAGCGCACCTGGACACCGACCATACTTTGGGGTCTCTACGAGGACCTTGGCCGCGCAGCATCCCATCCTGGCAGGGAGGCCGGCCTGGGTGACCTCATAGCCCTCATCCGTTACGAGCTGGGTGCGGACAGTGAGCTACGTCCGTACCGTACCGTGGTTCACGAGCGCTTCCAGGGTTGGCTGCTGCGACAGGAGCAGGCGGGCGTGGAGTTTACCGAGGATCAGCTGCAGTGGCTGGAGCGAATCCGTGACGTGATCGCGAGCGATGTCGGCATCGAGTCGGCGGAACTTCAGATCGAACCGTTTACCGCATACGGCGGTCGCAGCGGCTTCGCGAATGCGTTCGGCGGTAAGAGCAAGGCGCAAGAACTATTGGGCGAGCTGAATCAGGAACTGGCTTGAGAGGGACAGAACTTCCGGCGGGGTGGACTTGGGTGTCCCTCGATCAGGTCGCCGATGTCAGTGGGGGTATTCAGAAGCAGCAAAAGCGAAGGCCAGTCGATAACGCTTATCCGTTCCTTCGTGTTGCGAATGTGGGACGCGGCTCCCTGGACCTCTCGGATGTGCATCGGATTGAACTGTTCGAAGGGGAGTTGGAGCGGTTCCGCTTGCAGCGGGGTGATCTATTGGTGGTCGAGGGAAATGGAAGCCCCGATCAGATCGGGCGAGCCGCTGCGTGGCTTGGCGGCATCCCGGACGCTGTCCATCAGAACCACTTGATCCGGGTGCGTCCCGGTGGTGCTTTGCTGTGGCGCTATCTGGAGCTTGTCTGGAACTCTCCACTCGTTGCGGACCAGCTCTTGAGCGTGGCTCAATCCAGCAGTGGCTTGTACACGCTGAGCACATCAAAACTTAAGCGAGTCGAACTTCCGGTGCCGCCACTGGAAGAACAGCAGCGCATCGCCGAATCTCTCGAAGTCCTCATCTCGCACTTGGACTCGGCGGTTTCTACCCTGGAGAGCTCTCGTCGCAGGCTGGAGGGACTCCGCAAGACGGTCTTCCTCGACCTTGTCCCTGAGGAGCCGCCAACTGACTGGCGTCGTGCCACCGTCGAAGAGGCCGGCACTGTGGAGTTGGGGCGGGCTCGTCATCCGGATTGGCACAATGGGCCGGAGATGCGCCCGTATCTGCGCGTCGCCAACGTCTTCGAGGACCGCATCGATGCTTCGGACGTAATGGAGATGGATTTCACCGGCCTGTTCGAGAGGTACAAGCTTCACGATGGAGATGTGCTCCTGAACGAGGGGCAGAGCCCTCATCTCGTCGGGCGGCCTGCGCTGTATCGAGGGTATCCGGAGAACGTGGCCTTTACTAATAGTCTCCTTCGCTTCAAGGCGAACCCCGACGTTCTCCCTGAGTGGGCCCTCATGGTGTTTCGTAGGCACCTCCATGCCAGGCGTTTTATGCGTGAGGTGCGGATTACTACAAACATTGCCCACCTGTCTGCGAAGCGACTAAAGGTGATCGAGTTCCCGATTCCGTCGCTGGAGGTCCAGAAGGAGCGAGTCGCGCGCTGTGATGAGCTACTTTCCGGCCTTGCCGCAATTGATCGCGTAGTCGATGGGAATCTTAAGCGAGCAAAGGCTCTCCGGAAGGCTCTTCTTCGCCGTGCGTTCAGTGGCGGACTTGTGGACCAGAATCCCGCTGATGAGCCAGCCCCCACGCTGCTGTCGCGCATCCAAGCTGAGCGCGCTGTGCCGTCGAAGCCCAAGCGGACCCGGCGGGGCTCCACAGTCCTCCGTGAGACCAGCACTGCAAAGTCGACGGCTCCCGCACCTGATCATTCCCCTGCCCCCGCCCTCTCTGTACAGCAGGAGTTCCCCCTGTGACCGCCCAAGCCCCCGCCGATATCGAGTCTTCCTCCAGCCCCGTGGGCGGCGTTGCCGAGCCGTCCCCTGAGGTGAAGGCCAAGGCGGCTGCGCAGACAAACAGTTTGGTCGCCAAGCTGTGGAACTACTGCAACGTGCTGCGTGACAACGGCATGTCGACCATCGAGTATGTCGAGCAGCTCTCTTACCTGCTCTTCCTCAAGATGGTTGACGAGATGGTCGAGGAGGCTTGGGACGACGAGGTAGTCACCGAGATCGTCCCGGCGGGGTACGACTGGAAGTCTCTCGCTTCCAGGCGCGGTGTCGACCTGGAGAGGCATTACCGAGACATCCTCGACACCCTCGGACGCCACCCCGGGACAACTATCGGAACGATCTTTGCCGAGGCGCAGAACCGGATCACCAAGCCGGCCCTCCTTGAAAAGCTTGTGGTCGAGCTGATCGGCAAGGAAGAGTGGACGGTCAAGGGAACGGACCTCAAGGGCGATGCCTATGAGGGGCTCCTCTCGAAGGGCGCCTCCGACACCAAGACTGGGGCTGGCCAGTACTTCACCCCGCGAGCACTGATCGACGCCATGGTGGACGTCGTGCAGCCCACCCCGGAAGACACCATCGCGGACCCGGCCTGCGGCACTGGCGGATTCCTCATTGCTGCCCACAGCTACTTGCGCGCGCACCATATGCACGAGCTGGACACCGAGAAGCGGACCTCTCTGCAGCGCGGCGAGCACATCATGGGCAACGAGCTGGTCGTGGGAACTGCCCGGCTCGCTGCAATGAACATGCTGCTGCATGGCATTGGTACGAGCGATAGCCCCAGCCTGGTCACCGTGGGTGACGCACTTGCCGAAAAGCCCAGCGGGCGCCACGCATCTCTGGTTCTGGCCAATCCGCCCTTCGGCCGCAAGTCCGCCATCGCCGTGATCGGGCAGGACGGGGAAGTGGAGAAGGAGGACGTTCAGTACGACCGCGACGACTTCACTGCCACCACGACGAACAAGCAGCTGAACTTCCTCCAGCACATCATGTCGCTGACGGCTGTCGATGGCCGCGCGGCGGTTGTTTTGCCTGACAACGTCCTCTTCGAAGGCGGCGCGGGCGAGAAGATCCGCCGCCGGCTTCTCGATGAGTTCGAACTGCACACGATCTTGCGGCTGCCTACAGGCATCTTCTACGCCGGCGGGGTTAAGGCTAACGTGTTGTTCTTCGACAAGAAGCCTCCGCGTGCAGACGGCAAGCCGCACACCACCCAGACATGGATTTACGACTTCCGCACCGGCCAACACTTCACCCTCAAGCAGCGGCCTCTGACGCGCGCCCACCTCGACGACTTCGTCGCTGCGTATCGCCCAGGGGAGCCCCGTACCGCCCGTGTGTCTTCAGAGTCCCCGGACGGTCCGTGGCAGGTCTTCTCCTACGACGAGCTGATTGCCCGCGACAAGGTGAACCTTGACATCACCTGGATGAAGGACCCAGCCCTGGCGGATGCCGATAGCGGCTTGGCGCCAGAGGTCATCGCCCTGGAGATCATCCAAGACCTCCAGGCCGCTCTTGTGGATTTTGCCGCCATCGCCGAGGCGCTGGGCGAAGAGGTTCCGGAGGACTTGGAACCGGAGTAGACCGCCGCGGAAGGACGCCGTTGCGTGAGCGCTGCGTGAGCGGACTGGGTGGCACGGGGTGGATTGGGCGGCACGTGGGTTCAGGGGCGTAGGTCTCTGACCTGGGGAAACGGGATTCTGCGGCATGGCCCGGCACTAGCCGGGATGATCTTGTGGGGCCTCGTAATGCGTAGGTCTCGGGTTCGAATCCCGAAGGCGGCTCGGATCAGCCCCAGGACTCACTCGCCGTGACCTGGGGCTTTTTCATGTCTTGGCCCGTCGAGGGTGGCGCATGGGAAACCCCAGGGCGGAGTTTTCCGGCCTGGGGTTTCGTCGTGCAGGGGGTGGGTTGGGGCTCGGCGGCGGTGCGCGGCGGGTGGGCCGCGCACCGGCCGGGGTGGTCAGGCCTTGTCTGCGGCCAGGATTGCCTTGGCGGCCAGTTGGACGCCGGGGGCGCGCAGGAAGGTGTAGTGGTCGCCGGGGACGCGGACGGTGTGGGTGTCCGTGCCGAGCAGGGCGGTCCAGAGGGCCGACAGGTCCGGGGACTGTTCGGCCGAGACCACCAGGACGGGGGCCGCCACGGGCTCCGGGCGGTGGCCGCCGATCAGGGTGATGTGCGCCTTGAACACCTGGAACCTGCGGTTGATGTCCTCCTGGACCTCCTCGGTGTCGCCCGATCCGCCGGTCAGCTTCTCGCCGAACCAGCGCAGCTGCTCGGCGACCGGCGTGGTCTGCGGGTCGGGCAGTTCGCCCGCGTCGGGGCCGAGGGCGCGGGCGCCGTCCAGGACGAACTGGGCGGCGAAGGCCTGCTCGCCGACCCCGGAGACGTCGTCCGCGGAGAAGGGGGTGTCCAGCAGGCCGACCAGGGCCACCTCGGCGCCCGACTCCTCCAGGCGGCGGGCGATCTGGAGGGCGAGCAGGCCGCCCATGGACCAGCCGGCCAGGCGGTACGGGCCGGAGGGCTGGGCCTGGCGGATGGCCTCGGTGTACGCGTCGGCCATCTCCTTGAGGTCCTGCCGCGGCACGCTGCCGGCCCGCAGGCCCGCGGCCTGCACGCCGAGCACCCGGTAGCGGTCCTGGAGTTCCTGCATCAGCCCGAAGTACGGGTACACGGTGCCGCCGACGGCGTGGATCAGGAACAGCGGGTCGCCGTCGGTGCGCTCCGACAGGGGCACGATGGTGTCCGAACCGGGGGCGGTGACCGCGGTGTTCGGGGCGGCCGGGCCGGCCGTCTCCTCCAGGGCGTCGAGGTCGTCCAGCTCGTCCAGCGGGGCGTCCTCCAGGCCGTGCTTGGCGACCAGGGCCGCGGCGAGCCGGGCGGGCGTGGGCGCGAGGAAGATCGCGGTCACGTCCGTGTCGACGCCGAGGTCCTTGCGCAGGCGGGTGATCACCTGCATCGCCTGGAGGGAGTTGCCGCCCATCTCGAAGAAGTTGTCCTCGACGCCCACCCGCGGCAGCTTGAGGATGTCGGAGACGATGTCGGCGAGGACCGTCTCCAGGATGGTGCGCGGGGCGACGTAGTCGCCCGAGTCGCCGGGGCCGTCGGGGGCGGGCAGGGCGGCGCGGTCGACCTTGCCGTTCGCGTTGAGCGGGAAGGTGTCGAGGATGACCAGGTGGGCGGGGACCATGAACGCGGGCAGCGCCTCGCCCAGGTGCCCCCGCAGGTCGCCGACGGTGACGGCCGGCGCGTCGGGGTTGGTCCGGGCGTAGCCGATGAGGTTCTTCTGGCCGGCCTGGTCCTCGCCGACGATGATGATGGCCTGGGCGACGGAGGGGTGGGCGGCGAGCACGGCCTCGATCTCGCCGAGCTCCACCCGCAGGCCGCGGATCTTGACCTGGTGGTCGAGACGGCCGAGGTACTGGAGGTTGCCGTCGGGCAGGCGGCGCGCCAGGTCGCCCGTCTTGTACATGCGGGCGTCCGGGACCTCGCTGAACGGGTCGGTGACGAAGCGCTCGGCGGTCAGCTCCGGGCGGCCCAGGTAGCCGCGGGTGACGCTGGCGCCGCCGATGTGGAGTTCGCCCGCGACGCCGACCGGTACCGGGTTGAGGTGCTTGTCCAGCACGTAGGCCGTGTAGTTCGTCAGGGGCAGACCGATCGGCGGCGGGTCGATGCCGTCGTCCTGGCACCGGGCCATGGTCGAGCCGACCGTGGTCTCGGTGGGGCCGTAGCCGTTGATGAAGCGCATGCCGGGGCGCGCCCAGTTGCGGACCAGCTCGGAGGAGAAGGCCTCGCCGCCGGCGATGACGACGCGCAGGCTCGGGAACTGCTCCTCGGCCAGCAGGTTCAGCACGGCCGGGGGCAGGCACATGAAGGTGATGCCCTCGCCGCGGATCAGGTCGGCCAGGCGCGGCGGGGAGAGCAGGGTCTGGGTGCTGCCGAGGACCAGGGTGGAGCCGGACAGCAGCGCGCCGAAGATGTCCAGGACGGACACGTCGAAGTTGAGCGAGGCGAACTGCAGGATCCGGTCGCCCGGGCCCAGCGGCCAGAACTCGATCTCGGCGTAGCAGAAGTTGACGGCGTTGCGGTGCTCGACGACCACGCCCTTGGGGCGGCCGGTCGAGCCCGAGGTGTAGATGACGTAGGCGACGTCCGACGGGCTCGCGAGGGCTTCGAGGGGGCTGTCGTCCAGCGCGGTGAGGTCGTTCCAGGACCGGTCCAGGTCCAGCACCGTGACGTCGTCGGTCGGTACCGCGGAGGCGCTGGCCTCGTCGGTGAGGACCACGGTCATCTTGGCGTCCTCGACCATGAAGGCGAGGCGGTCGGCAGGGTATTCCGGGTCCAGCGGCACGTAGCCGCCGCCGGCCTTGAGGATGCCCATGAGGCCGACGATGCGGCGCACCGTGCGCTGCATGCTGACGCCGACGAGCGCCTCCGGGCCGACGCCGAGCTCGCGCAGCCGCCGGGCGACCTGGTTGGCGCGGGCGTCGAGCTGGGCGTAGGTCAGGCCCTCGCCGTCGAGCTCGACGGCCATGACGTCGGGGTGCGCCGCGACCTTGGCCTCGAAGGCCTGGTGCAGGTTCCAGTCGGGGAAGTCGGCCTTGTCGCTGTTCCAGGTGACGAGCTCCTGGTGGAGCTCCGCCTCGGTCATGATCGGGAGCTGCGAGATGCGGGCGTCGGGCTCGGCCAGGAGGCCGTCGAGCAGCGTCTCGAAGTGGCCCAGCAGGCGCTGCGCGGTGGCGGCGTCGTACAGGGCGGTGGCGTAGCTGAGGTTCAGCCCCAGCCGGCCACCGCTCTCGACGGCGGAGACGAGCAGGTCGAACTTGGCGGCCTCGGCCGGGAGTTCCTCGGAGGCCCAGGTCATGCCGCCGGGCCGCAGGTCCCGCTTCTGGTCGTCGGAGAGCATGAAGCCGACCTGGAACACGGGGGAGCGCGAGGGGTCGCGGGGGGCCTTGGCGGCTTCCACGATCTTGGCGAAGGGCAGGTCCTGGTGTCCGAAGGCGCCCAGCGTGGCGGTCTTGGTGCGTTCCAGGACCTCGCGGAAGGTCGGGTCGCCGGACAGGTCGACCCGGACCGGCAGGGTGTTGATCAGGTAGCCGATCACCGGCTGCAGTTCGGGGCGGCTGCGGTTGGCGCTGACGGTGCCGACCACGATGTCGTCCTGGCCGCTGTAGCGGTGGAGCAGGACGTGGTAGGCGGCCATCAGGGTCATGAACAGGGTGGCGCCCTCGTCCCGGCCCAGCGCGGTGAGCCGGGTCAGGACCTTGTCGCCGAGGTCCCTGGACTCGGTCGTCCCCTGGTACGTCTGGACCAGGGGGCGGGGGCGGTCGGTCGGCAGCTGGAGCACCGGCGCGCCCTGGAGGTTCTCGCTCCAGTACTCGGTCAGCTCACGCAGCGTCTCGCCCTGCAGCCGGTCGCGCTCCCAGACGGCGAAGTCGGCGAACTGGATGGGCAGTTCGGCCGGCTGCGCGGCCGTCCCGGCGACGGCGCCGGAGTACGACTCGGACAGCTCCGCCAGCAGCACGGGGAACGAGGAGCCGTCGAAGACGGTGTGGTGCACGGTTATCAGCAGCACGTGGTGCTCGTCGGACAGCTGCTGCAGCAGGGCGCGGAACAGGGGGCCGCGCTCCAGCTCGAACGGACGGGCCGTCTCCTTCTGGGCCGCTGTGCGCCAGGCCTCCTCGACCTCGTCGGCGGCGACGTGCCGCTGGTCCACGAAGGCCAGCTCGACGGGCGCGGCCGGGTCGACGACCTGGACCGGCGCGCCGTCCACGGTGACCAGGCGGGTGCGCAGCGCCTCGTGGCGGGCGACGAGGGCGTCCAGGGCGGCACCGAGGGCGGCGCGGTCGAGGACGCCGGTCATCCGTACGGCGCCGGCGATGGTGTAGGTGGATTCCCCGGGAGCCAGCTGGTCGATGAACCAGAGCTGCTCCTGTCCGTAGGAGAGCGGCAGGTCCTGCAGCGCGGGCGAGCGGCGGGGGATCGAGGAGATCGGGGGGGCCGTGCGACGCAGCCTGGCGGTCAGCGCGGCCCGCTGGGAATCGGTCAACATGACTGGGTAGTCCTTCTTTCAGGCAGTGGATGGTGCAGCGTCCGGGGCGCGGTCACGACTCGGCCGCGCGTGACTACGCGACGCTTGTGGGCTGGTCGGCGTCGACGGGACCCTGGGGCATCTCCCGCAGCCGGTAGACGGGAGAGAAGGTGATCCACACCGCCGGCAGCGCGATGCCGGCGACGCCGACGGCCAGGGCGGTGCGCAGCCCGAAAACGGAGGCCAGCGAGCCGGCCAGCAGTGCGCCGAGCGGGATCGTGCCGTAGAGGATGAGCCGGTAGCTGGCGTTCATCCGCCCCAGCAGGCGGGCCGGTGTGACGGTCTGGCGCAGGGTGAGCGAGTTGACGTTGAAGACGGCCAGGTTGAAACCGTGGACGGCGAGCGTCGCGCCGAGGACCACCAGCGAGAACAGGCCGGTGTCGCCGGGCACGAGCAGCAGTACGGGTGACAGGCAGGCCAGCAGCGTGACCAGGCGCAGCGCCGGGCCGAAGCCCAGGCGCTTGCTGATCCGTCCGGAGAACGTCGCGCCCAGCAGGGCGCCGACCGAGCCGGCGCCGACGACCAGGCCGAGCTGGAACGGGCTCAGGTCCAGTGTCCTGACCGCGTAGACCAGGAAGACCGTCGTCATGACGTTCTCGAACAGGTTGAACACGGCCGACTGGGTCGCCAGGTGCCGCAGGATGCGGCTGCCGACCACCGTGCGCAGGCCCTCGGCGATGTCGGCGCGTACGGACTTCGGTTCGGCGGGCTGCTCGGGTTCGGCCTCCGGCCTGCGGATCCACCACAGGGCGACGGCCGAGGCCAGGTAGGTGGCGGCGCCGACGGTCAGCGCGACGGGCGCGGTCAGCGCGCCGACGAGGAAGCCGGCCAGCCCGGGGCCGGCGATGCCGGCCACCGAGTAGCTGGCCGTCATCTTGCTGTTCGCGTCCGCCAGGTCGTCCTTGTCGACGAGTCCCGGGATGTAGGAGAGGATCCCCACATCGAACAGGACCGTCGCCACGCCGGCCATGAACCCGACGACGTAGAGCCACGGGAGCGAGAGCACGCCGAGCAGGTGGGCCACCGGCAGGGCGCCGATCAGCAGCACCCGGACCGCGTCCGCCGCGATCAGGGTCGGCTTCCTGCGCCGCCGGTCGAACCAGACTCCGGCCAGCAGGGTCACCAGTACGTACGGTGCGAACCTGGCGACATTGAGCAGGCCGATCTGGAACGCGCTGGCGTTCAGGGTGATGACCGCCGCCAGCGGCAGCGCGATGTCGGTCACCTGCGAGCCGACGAGGGAGACCGTCTGCCCGCTCCAGAGTTTGACGAAGTCCCGGTTGGCGAGGACGCCGCGTCGGCCCGCGGTGTCCTCACGCCCCTGCGTGGTGGTCAATGCTCTCGCCTCCTCAGTTGGCCAGGGCCACGCCGACGGGCTGCGGGACGGCAGCGTCGGTGTGCAGGCCGAAGGCGCTGTGCAGGACCCGGGCGGCCTCGTCGACCGCGCCGGAGGCGACGTGGCAGGAGACCCGGCTGGGGGTGCTGGTGACCAGCACCGGCCTGATGCCCGTGCGTTCGAGCGATTCCAGGATCCGCAGGGTGACCTCGGACCGGTTGCCGCAGGCGTCGCCGGCCACGCTCACACTGCCCAGTTCCTCGTCGTGGACCGCGACGGCGGCGCCGATGTCGCCGAGGGCGGCGATGACCGCCTGCGGTTCGGCTCCCGGCGAGGTGAACCGGAGTTCGCCCGGGCTGCCGATGATGGATCCGACCGGCAGGCCGTGGCCGGCGAGGGCCGCCGACACCTGCGCGGGCGTCAGGCCGTCGACCTGGTAGAGCGGGTCGTGCCGGCGGTGGGCGACGCCGATGATCCGGGCCGTCTCGAACATGTCGTTCTCCTCCCTGACTTCTGTGATCCATGTGCCGGGTTCGCCGGTGAACGAGGACCGGACGTGGATGGCGACACCGTGTGCCGCGGCGAGCTCCACGGCGCGTGGCTGCATCACCTGGGCGCCCGCCTCGGCCAGCTGGAGCATCGCCTCGTGGCTGAGCCGGTCCAGGCGCCGTGCGTCGGGGACCACCCGGGGGTCGGCGGTGAAGACCCCCGGGACGTCGGTCCAGATGTCGCACTCGGGCAGCCCCAGTGCGGCCGCCACGGCGATCGCCGAGGCGTCCGAGCCGCCGCGGCCCAGCGTGGTGACGTCACCGTCGTCGGTGACGCCCTGGTAGCCGGTGACCAGGACGATCAGGCCCTGTTCCAGGGCCGCCACGATCCGGGCCGGGTCGATCGACTGCATACGGGCGTTGCCGTGCGCGGTGTCGGTCAGCACTCCGGCCTGGCGGCCGTTGAGGGAGACGGCGCGCTCGCCCAGCTCGTGCACGGCGATCGCGGCGAGTGCGCACGACATGGATTCCCCGACGGCCAGGAGCGCGTCCAGCTCCCGGGCGTCGGGCTGCGCCGTGAGGATGTTCGCCATCTCCAGCAGGTCGTCGGTGGTGTCCGACATCGCGGACAGGACCGCGACGACGTCCGCCCCCGCGCGCCTGGCCTCCACCAGCCGCTGGGCGACCCGGCGCAGCCGGTCCATGTCGCCGACCGAGGAGCCGCCGAACTTCCACACCACCGGGCGCAGCGGGCGTCCGGACGGGCTCGTCGCGGACACGGGTGACTCGGGTGACACAGGTGACACTGGTCCTCCCCGTCCTCTAGCGCGCGGCCGACTGGTCGCCGACCAGCCGGACCCAGCTCGCGAAGAACGCCAGGCTGTGGCTGCGCCACAGCCGCAGCGGCTGGTCCAGGTCGACGCCGACCGGTGCCCGTACGCCGGCCACCTGCTGGTCCACGTCCCTGCGGTACTCCTCCGCCAGCCGCGAGCCGTAGTACTCGGGGTGGCCGGTGTGCATCAGGACGGAGTGGTCGTAGGACTCGGCGATCACCGTGCCGGCGCCCTCGGCCCGGGCCAGTGCGCGGACGGTGGTGCTGGCGTCCAGCGCCTTGTCGTCGAAGCCGGCGAAGCGGCTGTGCGTGGACCAGAAGCGGTCGTCGAGGGACGAGGCGACGGGGCCGTCCTGCGCCAGCAGCTCGGTCTCGTACATGCCGGAGATCTTGGCGCTGTAGATGTCCTTGGGCAGCCCGTAGATCAGGTGGCCCACGCCCATCGCGCCCCAGCACAGGCCGAGCAGCGGCGAACCCTGCGCGTGGACGTCCTGCACCATGTCGTTCAGCTCGTCCATGAACCGCACCTCCTCGAAGGGGAGGTGCTCCACCGCGGCGCCGCTGACGATCAGGCCGTCCAGCGGTGCGTCGGCGGTGGCTTCCTGGTAGGTGCGGTACGTCGCGGCGATGCGGGCCGGGTCGTCCAGGTGGTAGCGGCGCGAGGAGATCCTGATCCACTGCAGTTCGAACGGTCCCGCCAGGGACAGCTGCGGCATCAGCCAGTTCTCGTACTGTTCCGCGTTCGGCATCAGGTTGACGATGCCGATCCGCGGCGGCCGGCCGGCTCGTCCGGACACGATCGTGCTCATCGGCCGGCCTCCGCGGCGAGTTCCGCCTCCAGCGTGGTGAGCGCGTCGCGCAGGATCGCCACGGCGTCGTCGGCGACCTCGACGGTGATGTTCAGCGGCGGCAGCAGCCGCACGACGCTGTCGCCCCGGCCGCCGAGCTCGACGATCAGGCCCCGGCGCAGTGCCTCCTGCTGGAACCTGGCGGCGACCTGGGTGGCGTCCGCGGTCGGTGCGGCGGCCATCTCCATGCCGAGCATCAGGCCCAGGCCGCGTACGTCGGAGACCAGCGGGCTGTCGCCGAGCACGGTCAGCTCGCCGAGCAGGTGGTCGGCGATCTTGCGGACGTGGGCGAGCAGGTCCTCGCGCTCGACGACGTCCAGGAAGGCGTTGGCGCTGGCGAAGGCGAGGTTGTTGCCCCGGAAGGTGCCGATGTGGCTGCCCGGCGTCCAGGTGTCCAGGTGTTTGCGGTAGAGGATGGCGGCGACCGGCAGCCCCATTCCGGACAGGCCCTTGGAGGCGACGACGACATCGGGGGTGATGCCGTACTGCTCGAAGGCGAACCAGGTGCCGGTACGGCCGCAGCCGGTCTGGACCTCGTCCACGATCAGCGGGATGCCGAGCTCACGGGCGGTGTCGGCGACCCGGTGGACGAACTCGCGGCGGGCCGGGATGGCGCCGCCCTCGCCCTGGACCAGCTCCATGATGATCGCGGCCGGCAGCTGCACCCCGCCGTGGGTGTCGGTCAGCGTGTTCACCAGGACCTCGGCGCAGTTGGTGCTGCAGCTCGTGGGAGCGAGGCCGACCGGGCAGCGGTGGCAGTAGGAGTACGGGGTGAAGTGGATGCCCGGCAGCAGGTTGTGCAGGCCGGTCTTGGGAGCGTGCTCCGAGGTGAGGGACATGGCCCCCTGGGTGGAGCCGTGGTAGGCGCCCTGGAAGACCACGACCTGGCCGCGGCCGGTCGCCTTCTTGCACAGTTTGATGGCGGCCTCGACGGCGTCGGAGCCGGTCGGCCCGCAGAAGTGCATTTTGTAGTCGTCGCGGATGTGCTCCGGGAGCATCCCGATCTGACGGCGTTTGAACTCGTCGCGCACCGGGGTGGGGAAGTCCAGGCCGTGCGTCAGTTTCGGCAGCTGGGCGGTCACGGCCGCGACCAGCTCCGGGTGGTTGTGGCCCAGGGCGAGGACGCCCGCGCCGGAGAGGAAGTCGATGTAGCGGCGGCCGTCGACGTCGGTGATGTGGGACCCGGACGCCTCGGCGATCGCGACGGGGATGCGGCGCGGGTAGGTGCGGGCGTTGGACTCGGTGGCGGCCTGGCTGTCGAGCAGCACGCGTCCGTTGGGTCCGGGCTGGGTGAGGTCGACCGCCGGTCTCGGTGAGGTCGCTTCGAGCGTCTGCATGATCGTCTCTCTCAGATCTCGGAACCGGACGCCTGGGCGGCGACCAGGTCGGCAGCGCCCCGCTCGGCGACCAGGCGCCGCTCAAGGCTTTCGACGATGGCCTGGGAGCGCAGCGCCAGCAGGCTGAACGAGCCCGCGTCGCCGAGCCCGTGCGTGGACTCGCACAGCCCGTTGACGAAGATCGGCGGCACCTCGCGCTCGAAGGCCGGGTGCGGGACCACGCCGTAGTCGTAGCCGACGGACAGCGGCCGGCCGTCGGTCACGCCGAGCACCTGCGTGAGGTCCTTGAGCAGCGGCGGGAGCTGCTCGGTCCGGCCGGTGATCCCCAGGTCCAGGTAGCCGGTGGCGAGGACGACGCGGTCGGCGTGGATGCGCTCGCGCTCACCGGTGATGTGCTCGGAGAGGTCCAGCGCCACGCCCTCGGGGGTGCGCTCCACGGCCTCGACACGGCGGTTGGTGCACAGGCGTATGCGCTCGCGGCCGTCGAGCTCGTCCTCGTACATGCGCATGTAGAGGGCGCTGACCACGTCCGCGTCGGCGGCCGAGTAGTTGGTGGGCCGCAGCTGGTCGCGCAGCCGCTTCTTGCCCTCCTCCGACGCGTGGAAGTAGTACTCGACGAACTCCGGGAAGTAGACCTCCTCGGAGAAGGGGCTGGTGTCCTTGAGCCGGTAGCCGAAGCCGGTCATCACGTTGACGATCCGGGCGGCGGGGAAGCGCGCGATCAGGTCGAGCACCACCTCGACCGCGCTCTGGCTGGCGCCCACGACGGCGAGCGTGCCGTCGAAGTCCCGCTCCAGGTCGGCGATGTTGGGGAGGAACTGGGAGGTGTGGAAGAGGTGCGGGGCCGGCACGCCGGAGAAGACCTCGGGGACGTTCGGGGTGCGGCCGGGGGCGACCACCACGGAGCGGCCGCGGTAGGTCGTGCCGTCGGCGGTGCTGACCTCGACGAGCGGGCCGTCGCCGGTCGCGGTCACGTCGATGCCGGTGACCTCACGGCCGTAGTCCACGTCCGCCCCCACGTTCTGGGCGACCCACTGGACGTAGCGCGCGTACTCCTTGCGCAGCGGGTAGTGGGAGGGCAGGTTGAGGTGTTTGAAGAGACGGCCCTGCTCGTGCAGGAAGTTGGTGAAGGTGTAGCGGCTGCGCGGGTTGCGCGGGGTCACCAGGTCGCGCAGCGGGTTGTTCTGGATGTCGGAGCCGTCCAGGAGCATGGCGCGCTGCCAGTAGGGGCCGGGCTCCCGCTCGATGAACTTCACCCGGGCCTGCGGCCACAGCTCCTCGAACGCGACGGCGACGGCGACGTTCGCTGGTCCGTATCCGACGCAGAGAACGTCATAGGCATCGTGCACGCTGATCCTCCAAAGTTGAATGGCACGGGCATGCCGACGGCATGCCGGCTGGGTCACGGACGGGAGACCGCCTGCACATCAGCGCAAGCGCCGTCGGAGTACGGCCCGGCCGCATGGCGGCCGGCGAAGAACGCGCCGTCGCTGAGGGCCCCCGCTGCGTGCGGGACCGCCCACCCTGCGGCTTCCGGGCCGGTGAGGTCGCTTGCCGGCGCGGGGCCGGCGGTGTCCGTAGCCGCACCTTCGGTGTCCGCATTTCTGGTCATTTGAACTGCAGCTTCCGTCGGCGTCCGGGATGTAATGAGCTTTTCACTCACCGCTACCGGTTGGCTTCCGCCGGGCTTCCGACCGTGCGGTATCGTCCAGAAACGCAGGTCATCAGGTGGGGGGGCGGTGCCCCGTGCGCGTAAGGCGGACGGGGCCAGGAGGGAGCTGAGTGACATTCGAGTTCCGTGTTCTCGGGCCGATCACGGCATGGCGTGACGGACTCGCAGTCAGACTCAACGGGCGAAAGACCAGATCGGTGCTCGCCGCGTTGCTGCTCCGCTCCGAACACGTCGTCCCGGTGGAACGACTCGTCGCGATCCTGTGGGGGGAATCGCCGCCGCCGACCGCCGTGGCCCAGATCCAGAAGTGTGTGTCCCAACTGCGCGGCGAGCTGGGCCCGGAGCTGATCATCCGGTCGGGCAACGGCTACCGCCTGCACCTCGGCGAGCACCGGTTCGACCTGCGGACCTTCGACCGGGCCGTCGCGGACGCCAGGGCCGCGCTCGCCCAGGACCGCCGGCTCGACGCCCTGGAGGCGTACTGCGCCGGGCTCGCCCAGTGGCGGGGGGAGCCACTGGCCGACGGCACGGAAGAGCTGATACGGACCGAGTCGCCGGCGCTGGAGGAGCGCCGGATCGGTGTCCTCATGGAGCGCATCGAGACGGAGCTGGCCCTGGGCCGCCACGGCGAACTCGTCAGCGAGCTCAAGGCGCTGGTCGGGGAGCAGCCGCTGCGGGAGCGGCTGCGCGGCCAGCTGATGCTGGCGCTCTACCGCTGCGGCCGGGTGGCCGACGCCCTCGCGGTCTACCAGGCCGGGCGCACCCTCATCGCCGAAGAGCTCGGCCTGGAACCGGGCGGCGAACTCCAGCGCCTCCACGAGGCGATCCTGGTCGGCGGCCCCGGCCTCGACCTGCCCCGCAAGGAGCCCGACGAGGCGCCCGAGCGGGTCTGGTCGCCCATCGCCCCGGTCGTACCGGCCCAGCTCCCGCCCTCGATAGCCGACTTCACCGGACGCGCCGACCAGGTCGGCCGCATCCGCGAGACGCTGACGACGGGGGACAAGGAGTCACTGGCCCTCGTCGCCCTCTCGGGCAAGGGCGGGGTCGGCAAGTCCACCCTCGCGGTGCAGGCCGCGCGCCGCGTGGCCGACCAATTCCCCGACGGGCAGCTGTACATACGCCTGCGCACGGCCGACACCCGGCCGCTCGACCCCCTGGTGGCGCTCAAACGCTTCCTGCGCGCGCTCGGCGTCGGCGAGGAGGGCATCCCGGACGACCTGGAGGAGTGCAGTGAACTCTTCCGCAGCCGGACCGCCTCCTCCCGCATGCTCATCCTGCTCGACGACGCCGTCAGCGAGGCACAGGTCAGACCCCTGCTCCCCGGCTCACCCGGCTGCGTCGTCCTCATCACCAGCCGGCCACGGCTCACCGGCCTGGAATCCGCCACCCACGTCGACCTCGACGTGTTCAACGCGGAGGAGTCCGGGGCGCTGATCGAACGGATCGCCGGACGGCACCGCGTCGTCGGCGACGAGGCGACCACGGCGGAGATCGCCCGCCTGTGCGGCTACCTTCCCCTCGCCGTACGGATCGCCGCCGCGCGGCTCGCCCAGCACTCCCAGGGCGGCATCACCCGGTTCGCCCGCCGCCTCGCCGACGAGCGGCGGCGACTGGACGTACTGGTCTCCGGCGACCTGGAGGTGCGGGCCACGCTCGCGACCGGCTACCAGGAGCTGGGCCCGCGCGAACGCGAGGCGTTCTGCCTGCTGGGCCTGATCGACGCGCCGGACTTCGCGTCCTGGTTACTGGCGCCGTTGCTGCGCATCACCATCGACGAGGCCGAGGACCTGATCGAGGAGCTCGTCAGCACCCAGCTCCTCGACGTCATCGGATGTGACGTCGCAGGCCAGACCCGGTACCGGTACCACAACCTGGTCCGGCTGTACGCCAAGGAGCGGGCCCAGGCCGAGTACTCGCAGGCGCAGTGCCGCGAGGCGCTCGCCAGGGTGCTGGACGGGTGGCTGATCCTGTCCACCACGGCCGCGCAGCGCATCACCGGTGAGCGCTCCCAGGAGTGGCCGGCCGGGGCCCGCGGCGCTTCGCAGCGCTACGACGGCTTCGACCGCTCCGACGTCGACTACATCGTCGAGGACCCCTACCTCTGGTTCGAGGCCGAGCGTCCCGCGCTGGCGTCCGCGGTCGCGATGGCCTGCTCGAACGGCTTCGGCCGGATCGCGTGGGAACTGGCCGACAGCACGACCGACTTCCTGGAGCTGCGCCACCTCTACGACGACTGGGAGGCCAGCCACCGCCTCGCCCTGGCGGCGGCCGAAGCAGACGGCGACACCCTGGGTGTCGGCGTCATGTCGTTGCGCCTGGCCAACCTGCGGTGCATCCGCAGGGACCCCGAGGCCGGCCTGGAACTCGTCGACCGGGCGGGCGCCGTCTTCGAGGACCTGGGCGTCGGCGCCCTGCGCAGCGAGTGCCTGGTGATCCGCGCCGGCGCGCTGCGCGCGCTGGGCCGGCTCGGGCCCGCCCTCACCGAGGTGACGCGGGCCACCGAGCTGGCCCAGGACTCCTCCAGCCGCTTCGCGCAGGCGCTCGCCGCCCGCGAACTGGGCACGATCCGTTACGAGCAGGGGCGCTGGGAGCTGTCCTCGGCCGCCTTCCAGGAAGCGGTCCGGCTCGGCCGCCTGGCCGGCAACCGGCGTGAGGAAGCCCTGGCGTTGCGCCACTGGGCCGTCGTGCTGCGCCACCGCGGGGAACTGCAGGAGGCGAGGGAGAAGGCGGAGACCGCCCTCGCCGCCTTCCACGAGCTGGGGGACCGGCCCTACGAGGCGTTCAGCGGTCTCACTCTCGGCCTGAGCCTGCTGGAGCTGCGCGATCCGTCCGCCCGGCGGTTCATCGAGGAGGGCCACGCCGTCCTGCGGGACATGAACCTGGAGTTCGGGATGGGCGAACTCTTCTACGTGCTGGCCTCCCTGGAGCTCGCCGACGGCCACATCGACCGGGCCGTCGACCGGCTGGCCCAGTCCATCCGGCTGCTGGGCGCGGAGCCCGTCCACCACGTACTGCTCTCCGCCGTGGAGCTGCTCTGCCGGGCGCTGGACGCCGAGGACCGGGCGGCGGGCCAGGTGCTGCGCCTGGAACTCGCCGAACTGGCCGCCTGTATCGGCACCCCCGCACCGGCCCACCGGCTCGATTCGATCCTCGCCCTGGTTGCACGCAGAGTGACCGGAAGGAATCCGGTAGTGACTCTGTCTAGAGTTCCGGTTCTGCAACCGCTCCACTGACCACGGAAACGGACGGCGATCCATCGTGAAGAAGACCACCATCGTCAGCGACCCACGCGCGATGGCTGCGGGCAAGAGATCCGGCACGGACGTCATCGGCGTGCGCAGGACCCTTGCGGTGGAAGGACTCTGAGAAAGGCCGGAGGGCTGCTCCGCACATGCGTGTGACTCTGGTGAACATGCCGTGGGCTTCCTTGGACACGCCGTCCCTCGCGCTGGGGATCCTGCATTCCATCGGCCGCTCCCACCGGGCGGACGTGGAGACGGTGAACGCCAACCTGGACTTCTACGACTGGGCGGCGGAAGCGATCGGACTGAGTGTCGAGGACTACGAGTTCTTCGCCAGCCACGCGTACTTCGAAGGCTACGGGGACTGGGTGTTCTCCAGCGCCCTCCACGGTGTTCCGGCGTGGCGGGTGCGCGAATTCGAGGAGCGGATGGCGCACGGGCTCAGCCCGCACCTGCGGGCCGTGACCCTGGCCCTCCACGAGGCGTCCGCGCGGTTCGTCGACGAACTGGCCGCGCGGATCGCCGACACCCGGCCGGACGTGGTCGGCTTCACCACCACGTTCCAGCAGAACACGGCCGCCCTGGCCACCGCCGCGGCCGTCAAGAGGCTCTCGCCCGACACCGCCACGGTGCTCGGCGGCGCCAACTGCGACGGCCCGCAGGGCGCGGCCCTGCACCGCAACTTCCCCGCCGTCGACTACGTGGTCCGCGGCGAGGGCGAGCGGGCCTTCCCCGCGCTGCTCGGCGTGGTCCGCGGCGAGGTGGAGCCGGCGACGGTCCCCGGGCTGTGCTGGCGCCCGGCCGACGGTGCGCACCGGGCGAACGCGATGACCCGGCTGCCGCTCCCGCCGGGCGAGCTGAAGCAGCCGGACTACCGGCCGTACTTCACCCGGGTGCAGACGTCGGCGGCCCGCTCCAGGATCGAGCCGAAGCTGGTGCTGGAAGGCTCGCGCGGATGCTGGTGGGGCGAGAAGCACCACTGCACCTTCTGCGGACTCAACGGCTCGTCGATGGCCTTCCGCAGCAAGGCCCCCGAGACGTTCCTGAGCGAGATCCTGGAACAGACCCGCCGCCACCAGGTGCTCGACGTCCTCGTCGTGGACAACATCCTCGACATGGGCTACCTGCGCAGCGTGATGCCCGCTCTGATCGAGCGGGGCCACGACCTGCGGTTCCACTACGAGATCAAGTCCAACCTCCGCTACCGCCATCTGCAGACGCTCGCCGACGCCGGCCTCGTCCAGGTGCAGCCCGGTATCGAGAGCCTGAGCAGCCGGGTCCTGCGCCTGATGGACAAGGGCGTCACCGGCTGCCAGAACGTGCGCCACCTGCGCGACGCCCAGTCCGCCGGGCTCTTCGCCACGTGGAACTACCTCTACGGCTTCCCCGGCGAGCGGGAGCGCGACTACACGGACGTGATCCGGCAGTTGCCCGCCCTCGCCCACCTCACCCCGCCGGACGGCGTCACCCGCATCGAGATCGAGAGGTTCAGCCCCTACTTCGACCGGCCGGAGCTGGGCTTCGCCCCGCTGCGCCCGGCAGCCCACTACGCGATCGTGTACGACCTGCCGGAAGCGGAGCTGTACGACCTGGCCTACCTCTTCGACGCCCCGCACGCCGGCATCGACGAGACCGCCGCCAAGCAGCTCGCCGCCGCCGTCGAGCGGTGGCGCGACCTGCACCTCCACAGCAGCCTCACCCGCTGCGACATCGGATCGAGAATCGTGCTGACGAACCGGCGGGAAGACTTCGACTGGACGACGCGGAGCATCACGGACCCGGTCGAGGTGGCCGCGTTCCGCCTCCTGGAGGACCCGCGGAGCCCGCAGTCGCTGACCCACCGGCTCAGCGCCCGGTTCAACGCCAGCGTCTCCGCGGCCCGGGTCGCCGAACTGCTCGCCGAGTGGGGCGAGGCCGGGCTCCTCTACGAGGACGCCGACCGGTACGTCCACGTCGTGCCCCTGGGCACCAACGCGGAGCTGACCCGCCTCGGCGGCTGCGCCCCCGACCTGACCCGGGACTTCGCACGGGCCCCCGTCCCCGCGTACGAGGACGCCTCGTGACCGCCGCCCGCAAGCCGGTGATCGACCTCTGGCGGGACTACCGGGACCACGCGCGGACGCTTCCGGGCATGCACCTGGGCAGCGTCGCCGTCGCCGACGCCTGCGTGGACGCGGCGGACACCGCTCGTGAGCTGTACCGCACGGGCGTGCGCAGGGCCGAGTTCAGCACCCTGGTGGACCTGTCCGCCGCGGCCGAGCCGCTCTGCGCCGTACGGGTCCTGGACCTGGTCCGGGAGCTGACCGCCTGGGGCGTCGTCGTCGACTGGCGCGTGCGACTGCCCGACGCGGGGTCGTGCCGGTCCGGCCCGTCGGCGTTCACGCTCAGCCATCTCTACCCGCCGTCCGGGATCGTGGGACCGGCCGACGCGGCGGACCTGCGCTCGGCCTGGGCCGAGGGCTTCTTCCTCGGCAAGTGCCTCGTCCGCAACGGCCCCGGCTTCCTGGAGATCCGCGACCACCGGTCCGGTGTGCTGAACCGGATCGTGATCGACGAACCGGACTACCTCGCCGGGGTGGAGGCGGTCCGCGCGGCCCCGACGGCCGACGGCCTCGACCCGTCGGTCCGGGCCGATCTCGAGGCGGAGTCCCTGCTGGTCGGCGTCGGCGACCTCTGGTGGTGGGCGCCGCACCGCCCGCACCGCTGGCCGCAGCCGCCCTTCCGGGTCTGACCGGGCCGGCGCGGGTCCCCCGCCCAGGGGATCAGAACACGGGCAGGGCGGCGAGCGTCGTGCCGTCGAGGAGGAACACGCGGTTAGCGGCGGCTGCAAGGCCGCGTGACGCGGCGTCGGCGCCGAGGTCGGCGTCGACGCCGACGGTCCAGCGGTTCCTTCCGTCGGACCGCCGACGCTGCGCACGCGCCGCCGGTCCCCCGGTACCACGTAGACGGCCTCCTCGTCCGCGGCGAGGGCAGGTCCGCGCGCAGGTCACGACGCTCAGGGGCTTCCGCCCTTCAGGAGGCGCACGGATACAGGGTCGCGGTCATGGGTGTCTTACGTGGGGAACTCTCCGAGCCAGCCGTGTTCGACGAGGTACTTCGGGATGAAGGGCGATTCGACGCCGATCGGCAGTTTCCCGTCGTAAGCCAGGCATGCCATGGCGAGCGGCCCCAACGCGAGCGCGCCGTCGATGTCCTCCGTGCGTTCCTCGGACAGCGTCCAGTAACCCTTGTGGAGGTTCAGCGCCTCCGCCAGGGCCGGGCCGAAGCCGTCCACGTTCCGGCGTACGAAGGTGTAGAAGAGGTTGATCGGCGGATACAGCAGGCCCTGGAGCAGATCCTGCGGAAGGCTCCTCGCGACCTCAGGGTTCGACATCTCGATGGCGGAGATGAGCTTGTCCGCCACCGTCGGCCGCCGGAGCCAGTAGGACTGTTGGACGTCCACCCAGTGGTAGTAGAACTCCTCGTAGGAGTCGTCAGCGGAGCGCAGTCGCTCCAGCGGAATCTCGCACAACCCGGTCATCCGGCGCTGTTCACGGCAGATGACGGCCAGCCAGAAGGCAAGAAGCCAGTTGCCCGCATCGGCGAACGGCTGAGGGCCGATGGCCTTGAGGGTGCGTGCCCTACCACTGATGAAACATTCCACGGTCCCCTCGCTTGCGCCGGTCACGGCGAACAACGCCGAGCCGAGCTGCATCGCGGTGACCGTGGCCTGCCACGTCTCGAGCGTGTCGGCTTCCGGGTCGGCCACGCAATGGGCCTGAAGGGCAAGGACGGCGGTGCTGAACGCGAAGTCGATGGCGTCCGCCGACTCTTCGAGGTTGTCGACGCGGCGCGCCACGGAAGCGCTCAGCCGCCCGGCGAATCCAGCTGCATCGGGCCCGGCTGCCAGGTGGGTGGCAACGGTCACAGTCACGGAAGAGTCCTTTGCTGATGCCGACGACCTCGTGGGCGGGCCCGGTACCCGGGGAGCGACGGCGCCGAAGACGGACGAGTGCACCTGTACGGCCAGCAGCCAGGACTGCCAGGCGTTGGGCTACGCGTCGAACTCGCCGCGCCAGCCGAAGTCGAGCAGGGCCTCGGGGAGGTAGTCGGTCTCGACCTCGACCGGGATGCCGTTCGCCTTGGCGAGGCAGGCGATCGCCAGCGGTGCGAGGGCCACGACGCCCAGGATGTTGTGGGCACGGTCCTCGTCGGCGGTCCAGTACTCCTTGTGCCAGCGGACGGCGTCGGCCAGCGCCTCGTTGAAGCCGGCGACGTCGTTGCGCAGGTAGCGGTAGAGCATCATGATCGGCGGGTAGCGGAGCTTGCTCATCTCCTCCGCATCGACGACGCGGGCCTGCTCGGGAGCGCTGAGGTCCACAGCGCGCACCAGGTGGGTGCGCAGGTCGTCACGGCGAAGCCAGAAGCTCTGGAGGGTCTCCACCCATGCGTAGGTGTACTCGTCCAGGGCTCCGCCGAAGTCGCGGAGCAGCGAGACCGGGATCCGGGCCAGCATGTCGAGGCGGGCCGCTTCACGGCAGATGACCCCGAGGTAGAAGGCGTCGAGCCAGGTGTCCGCGTTGAGGTAGGTCTGCGGTCCCGTGGTGGCGAGGTGGCGCTCTTCCTGGCGGATCTTGCAGGTGACCGTCTCCTGGTCGGGAGCGGTGGTGGCGGCGAAGACGGCCGAGTGCACCTGCATGGCCAGCAGCCAGGACTCCCACGTCTCCAGCATGACGGACCGGGGGTCCCCCACATTGCGGACGAGGGCTACGTTCAGCGACTCCATGACGGCGTCGGCCCTGGAGGTGTGCGAGGTCTCGATCCTCTCCAGGGAGTCGGACAGGGACTCCTCCATGACGGGAACAACGGCCGCCATCTTGTCCGTCTGATAGTCCTGGCGAGGCACGATCACGGGCACTGCTCCTTTGTCATATCTTGAAGAATTCGAGGACGGCCCCAGCGTACTTACCGCCTCCGTCGGTGGCCTTCACCATGGCGTACTCGAGGTTGCCGTTGTCCAGGGCCGTTTTGAGCTCCTTGGCCAGGTCCGCGTTCGTCCATACCTTGCCCGCGGCATCCGTCACTTCCAGATCCGGCCGACGCCTCATCTCGGCGATGATCGTCCGCAGGTACGGTTCGGTGCCCTGCTTCACCATGAAACCTTGGGCCCCGGTACCGACACCCTTGCGCCAGAGCAGGCCGGAAGAGGGTGCCTTCGCCTCGATGACCATCAGCTTCCCGTCCGGGCGGCGGTACAGCTGGTCGAACATGTTGGCGCCGTTGGGCGTCTTCGGAAGGGGCTGCTCCACCGACCCGGGGAACCGCTCCGGGACCACGTGCAGCCGTGCCGCGTCCTCACCCAGGCGTTCCGAGAACGAGGTGTTGTTGGAGGTGTTCTCGCCCCACCGCGGCGTCATGCGCGTATCGAAACGCTCCTGCGCCCTCGTCAGCCTGTCCAGTGTCTCAGCGGTGGGCGAGGCCTTGTGCGCGCGCTCCGCGTTGGCGAGTTCCACCGAGGCCTTGCGGTCCTTCGCAACGTCATCGAGGTGGTTGATCTCGGGAAGGTCATTCCTGCGGCCCAGTTCCTCGCGGCCGAACCTCGTCTCGGAGCCGGCCGGTGGGAGGCTGTTCTTCGAGATCCAGGACCCGTCGCTGTCCTTCGCCAGGATCGGCAGCTCGACGTCGTCGATCTTCGTGTGGATGCTGTGACGGTGCCCGTCCGACCGGTAGTACTGGTTGAACCAGGTCTTGTCGGGGTCGTTCGCCTTCTGTACGAACTCGTCCTGCTTCGCCTTGACCTGTTCAGGCGTCAGCTGCTGCCCGGAGCCGGACGGCGTCGGCTGGCCGTCGTGGCCGCCCGCCGGGGTCGTTCCGTCGCCCGCCCGGGCCGCGTCGTCGCCGACGCCCGGTATGTCGTCGAAGCCACCGGGGCCGCGGCCACCCAGCGGGTCGTGGGTGCCGGCCGGGCCGCCGGGGGCGTCGCCGTGGCCCGCCGTGCTGCCGGGGCCGTCCGGGTGGGTGGCGCCGGAGCCCGGGGTGTCCGGGTGGGTGGCGCCCGTGGGGGACGGGGAGTCCGGGCGGGAGCCGCCGGGGTTGTTGAGGTCGTTGCGCGGCATGTTGTCCGGGGCGTGGCCGCCCGGTGTGTGGTCGCCCGCGTGGCCGCCCGGGGTGTGGTCGCCGCCGCGGCCGCCGACGCCGGTCAGTTCGTGCTCCGGGACCCTGACCGGGGTGGCGTCGACGCCGCGCGGGGCGTTGTCTATCGCGTGGACCGGGTCGGAGATGTCGGAGCCGAGCCGGATCGCGTCGTCGCCGCCGCGGCCGCCGACGCCGACCAGCTCGCGCTCCGGGACCCTGGCGGTGGCCGGGGTGTCGGCCTTCGGGGCATCGGTGCGCGGGACGTCCGCGCCCGCGTCCGGGCGGCCCTTCGGGGCGTCCTTGACGGACTGGTCGAGGGAGCCGTCCGCCTTGAAGATGTTGCCGTCGGGGTCCATGAACCGCGGCGGGCCGTCCACCGGGAGCTTGACCGTGCCCGGCGGGAACGTCGTGGTGCCCTCGGGGAGCTTGATGTTGCCGTCGGGGAGTTTGATCGCGCCGTCCGGGACGGCCGAGCCCGACGGGAGGTGGATCGCGCCGTCGGGGAGGTGGATCGCTCCCTCGGGGAGGGCCACCGCGCCGTCCAGGTTGATGTTCGGGACTTCGACCTTGCCCATGCCCCGCAGGCCGGCCATCACGTCGCCGATCTTCGAGAAGCCCGCGCCCGCGCCCTTGAAGATGTACGTCATCGGGTCGATCGCGTGCCCGGCCTTGCCCGCGAACGACAGGGTCTTGGCGACCGCTCCCGCCTTGCCGGCGCCGGAGGCGGCGCCGCCCGCGCCGCCGGTGAAGATCGTGGTCACGACGTTGAAGGTGACCGCACCCGCCGCGCGGGACGGGTTCGAGCCCCACTGGTCCCAGGCCAGGAGCGCCTTGCCCGTCTCCTTCATCGCCGTACGCGAATCCCGCAGCCACGAGGGCAGTTTGTCGTCCGGTGCGGCGAGGAAGAGGGGGCCGACGCCCGGGATCGTCGAGATCGCCAGACCGGTGCCCAGCTTGGCGAGGCCGGTCCAGGACTGCTTGAACACGTCCCAGCCCTGCAGGCCGACCAGGCCGCCCAGACCCTTGAGGGTGCCCCAGATACCGTCGACGACGATGCCCTTGCCGAACTCCCAGGCGTGCTCCCAGATCTGCCACGCCGGGATGGACTCCTCCACCGCGTCGCCCCAGGGCAGGGACTTGGACTGCTTCATCGCCTCGGCGTCGTAGCCGTACATGTCCTTGGCGTTGGAGCCGTCGTTGACCCGCAGCGGCTTGCCGCCCACCAGTGCGACGATCTTCGCGTAGGCCGCCCGTTCCACTTCCTGGAACTCGGCCCAGACCTCGGCGATCTCGTTGCGGCGATCGAGGTTCTCGTCGATCAGATCGCCGTCTTCACGCCACTTGCTGTCCTTGTCCGTCTTCTCGCGGAAGGCCGCCGCCTCCGCCTTCAGATTCTCCAGCTTCTTGATGACGGGTGCGGCGTCGCGCGAGTACGTGCCCAGCGCGCCGGCGATGGTGCACATGTCGGAGCTGAGCTTCAGGCCGAGGTCGGAGACCGGCTTCGTCGTCGCGAAGAGCTGGTCCGCCTCCGGCGCCTGGTAGAAGGCCTGCAGGCCGCCGAAGCTCGTGTGGACGTCCGACGCCTTCGTCGAGACCGTGGCCCCGCCGGACGAGATCAGCTTGACCTTCGCGTCCAGCACCGCCAGGTCACCCGTGAAGACCGGCACCTCGGCCGGATCGACCGGTGCGTTGCCGCTCACTTCTTGGTCCCCGTCTTCTCGCGCAGGATGTCGAGGTTCACGGACCTGGCCGCGTCCTGGGCGGCCTTGGCCTGCTCCAGGTCGCCTTCCAGGTAGTCGTTCGTCGCCGCCACAGCGCCGAGGATGCACGCCTCGATCCGCTCGGCCATCGACTTGAACTCGGGCTTGCGCGCCGTCAGGTACTCACCCAGGGCGGCCGCCACCGGACCCATCGCCTTCTGGGACAGGGGCGGCGCTCCCACCGGCACCGGGCCCTGCAGCTTCGTCTCCGCCTGTGAGCCCGGGACGGCCGTCCCCGCGGCCTGGGCCGCCTCCGACATGGCTGTGAGCAGCGCGTTCAGGGCCTTCTCCAGCTCGCCGGCGTTCCCGCCGACGGTCTTCAAATGGCCCTGCACACCCTGCGGCTTGATGTCCCATGACGTCATGGACGACCCACCCCCGTGAATCCGACTGTCCTGCTGCCCTACCGACCTGCTGCCCTACCGAACTACGGAAACGATCCTGCTCAGCCGATTCTGTCGACCGCGGCCTTCGCGCGCTGGAGCGTCTGCTGGGCCGTCGCGTCGTTCTTCTCCAGCGTCGTGTTCAGCAGCTGGATGATGTTCTTGACCTCCTGGGAGGCGTTCTTCCAGCGCAGTTCCTTGGCGTGGTAGTCGTCCGCCACACCGTCCGCCGCGAAGTCCGACATCGCCGCGGCCACCTGCGCCTCACGCGCGGCGATGACCTGCTCCAGCTGGCCGATCACGCCCTTGATGCCGCCCTGCACCTCCGTCGAGGCACCCAGGTCGTACGCACGACGGTCCGTCCCACCTGTACCCATGACAACCACACTCCCCGTTGAAGCCGAAGAAAGAAAGGAGACCCGGAGCCCGGCGGGCTCAGCGGCCGCGGAAGCGGGCCGCGTCGAAGTTCGCCGCGCCCTGCGACTGACGGGCGTTCTCGCCCTGCTCCTGGTCACCCGACCCGAACGCCTGCTCCATGCCCGACTGGCCGCCCAGGATCGCCGCCAGAGAGGCGTTCAGCTCCTTGGCGATGCCGTCCGCACGCAGCTTGAACGAGTCGAACGCGACCTTGCCCTGACCCTGGAACTTGCCCTCCAGCGGCTGCGCCGCGGCGACCAGCTGCTTGATGAGCGATCCCAGGTCGGTATTCGAGTTACGCGACCCCGACATCAGGTTCGTCAGAACCTGCGTCCCCATGTCGAACTTCATCCCACACTCCCCCGCACTCTCCGATGGCGATCAACCGATCGCCAGTATGACCAGTTCTATCAACATACATCGCACCTGCAACCAGCAACGAGCCAGTTGTGACTTACCCATGACAAACCGCCAGGCATCTTCACGATCCCTTCAGATGCCGCGTCAGCCGCTCGAAGTCCGCCCATCCCGCCAGGTCCGACGGGTCACCCGGCAGCGGGTAGTAGTAGCCCGGGCGGGACTTGGGCCCCAGCCGCACCGGCGGTTCGGCCAGCGGCGTGTGCCGGGCCCGGTCGTCCGGCATGCCGCGCACCTCCTCCGCACCCAGTACGAAGGCCAGCGGCACTCCCGGTCCCTCGAAGCGCGGCGGTACCAGCAGGTCGCGCCGGGCTTTGCGGAGCTGTACGAGCATCGACTGGAGCCGGTGGCGGGTGACGAGGGCCTCCGCGACGCGCGGGAGGGCGTCCAGCGGCGGCTCCTCGCCGTCGCCGTAGCCGAGCGCCATCGTCACGGTCTCCTCGACCCCCGCCTTCGTACGGCTGATCCGCACCGTGGCGAGTCCCGGCCGCTCCGGGCTGCCGACGACCACGAACCACGTCGGCTCGGGGGCCCGCGCGAACGCCACGTCCGTCAGCCGGCCCGGCGACCAGGGCAGGTTGGCGGGCTCGGCCGTGCCCCAACCGGCCGGCGGGGCGCCCGTCAGCTCGCGCCACGCCGTCTCCAGGGCCCCGCCGAGGACCAGCCGGTCGTCCGCGGGGTGGATGGTGCGGAAGGTGAGGGCCAGCTGCCGGTCGCCCGTTTCCACCACCTCCTTGTAGGCGGAGGCGACCGGGGTCCGCGGGTCCTCCTCGGTGGCGTCCGGCGACACGAGCGTGGCGAACATGCCCTCCTGCCAGCGCAGCACCGCGCCCGAGAGGCCGTCGTAGTAGCCGTCCCGCTGGTCCTGCACGACCCACCGCGAGGGCCATTCCGGCATGTTCGCCAGAACCGCCGGGGACAGCACCGTCCCGGGCGGCGTCACGATCTGCAGGCCCCGCTCGGCCGCGGCGGCGGCCCGGAAGGCGTCGGAGAGCCAGGCCGTCATCGCGACGACCGGGCGGTCCATGATGACCACCGCGACGTTCCGGGTCAGCACGTCGACGGCGGGCTGCGCCGCGGCGGGCGTGGGCGCCACGCTGATCCCGTCGCTCTGCACCACCGCCACCGACCGCGCGGCCTCCGGCGGCCAGGCGCTCCCGGAGGCGAGCGAGGCAAGGCGGGCCGCGAAGGTGCCCGCGAGGCGTTCGGCCTCGGGCACGCCGGTGGTGGCGCGGGCCTCGGTCCACCAGTAGGGGACCCGCGGCGGGGTCGCGCCGAGCAGCCGCTCCGCCTCCCCCTCGACCTGTACGAGCAGCGGTGCCTCGACCGAGACGAGCGGCCGCCCCTGCTCGTCGCAGAGCTGGATGACCGCTCCCTCGCCGGCGCTCTCCACCAGCTTGTCGGGGCCGCCGGAGAGCAGGCCGGCGAGCACCGCCCAGGGGGCGGGCATCTGCTGGGTCAGGGCTACGACGTCCTTGGTCATGTGCTCCTGCGGCCCTTCACTCGGATGCGTACACGGTCTGGATCAGGCGGTTGGACTGGCCCCTGCGGACGAGGACGCCGCGGCCGGCGGGCTGCTGGGAGGCGTACACCCCGGGGAACAGCTGGCCCTCGCTCCGGTCGCCCGCCATGACGACCGCCGAGGCCCCCGATTCGCGCAGGCCCTGCACCAGAGGCTCGTACATGCCGCGCGAGGCGCCCGCGACACGGCGGGTCAGGACGAAGTGCAGGCCGATGTCCGCCGCCGACGGGATGTAGGGGACGAACGGGGCCAGCGGCGACTGTCCCGCGGTGGTCAGCACGTCGTAGTCGTCGACGAGGACCACGATCCGCGGGCCGCCGCCCCAGCTGCCCGGCTCCAGGTCCTCCAGCGGGGCGCTGTCGTCGGGCATCCGCCGCTCCAGCTCGCTGGCGATGCCCGCGGCCAGTCCGGCGCACATCTTGGCGTTGTAGGCGTAGCCGCCGTTGAACTCCTCCGGGACCACGCCGCGCAGGCTGCGCCGCGGGTCCATGATCGCGAAGACCAGCTCGTCCTCGCCGTAGCGTTCGATGAGACCGCCGGCGATGGTCTTCAGCAGGTTCGTCTTGCCGCATTCGCTGTCGCCCATGACCAGCAGGTGCTGGTCGTGGTGGAACAGGTCGAGGAGTACGGGCGCCAGCGCGGTCTGGTCGAGGCCGACCGGCACTCGCTTCGGCTCGGCGACCGGGCCCGGCAGCAGGTGCGGCTCCAGGACGTGCGGGAGCACCCGCACCGGCTGGGCGGCGTCGCCGCTCCAGGTGGCGCGGATCGTGCGGGCCGTGCGCTCCAGGACGGCGCCCAGTTCCGAGGTGTCGGTGAGGCCGTCCGTGCGGGGCAGCGCCACCTGCGCGAACAGCTTGCCGTCGGTGAGGACGCGGCCCGGCTCGTCGGGCGCGAGGGTCTCGGCGAGCTTGCGCTCGATGCTGGACTCGCTGGGGTCGTTGAGGCGCAGCTCGACGCGGGTGCCGAAGTTCGACTGGACGGCGATGCGGACGTCGTTCCAGCGGAGCATGCCCGCGACGACGTGGATGCCGTAGCCGCCGCCGCGCTTGAGGATGTCGACGACGGCGTCGTCGAGCTCCTCGAAGTCGTCGCGCAGCGCGCCGAAACCGTCGATGACGAGGACGATCTCGGCGGAGGCCAGCTGCGGCAGCCGGCCGGCCGCGTGCAGGGTGCGCAGCTGCTCGACGGAGTCGATGCCGTGCTCGCGGAAGAGGTCCTCGCGCAGGGCGAGCATGGTGCGCACCTCCTCGACGGTGCGGGCGGCGCGCTCGCGGTCGGCGCGTCCCGCGATCCCGCCGACGTGCGGCAGGCCGGACAGGGCCTGGAGGCCGCCGCCGACCAGGTCGAGGCCGTAGACGCCGACCTCCTGCGGGGTGTGGGTCAGTGCGAGGGAGAGGACCAGGGTTCGCAGCAGGGTGGTCTTGCCGGACTGCGGGCCGCCGATGACGGCGGCGTGGCCGCCCGCGACGGTGAGGTCGAGGTACCAGCGGCCCTGCCACTGCTTCGTCGGGTCGTCGAGCAGGCCGAGCGGCACCACGAGCCGGTCGCGGCGCTCGGTGAGCTGCATTCCGCGCACGCCCACGTCGAGGGGGCCGGCGACGGAGTCCAGGGGGACCGCGGCGGGCAGCGGGGGCAGCCAGATGCGGCGCACCGGGCCGGCGGCGTGCTCCAGCTGCTCGACGATGACGCCCATCTCGGTGGGACCGGTCTCGCGCCGGCGCGCCGAGGGCTCCTGGCCACCCGTGCTCTGCGGCTCGGACAGGGAGTTGAAGGCCCCGTACTCCAGGGCGAGCGGGCCGCTGTCCTCGTCCTCGGCGCGCTGCACGGGGCCGCGGTAGGCGCCGGAGACGTAGCTCGCCTTGAAGCGTTCGTAGTGGCTGGTGTCGACCTTGAGGTAGCCGAAACCGGGCAGCGGCGGCAGGTGGAAGGCGTCGGTGGTGTCCAGGACGGTGCGGGACTCGTCCGCGGAGAAGGTGCGCAGGCCCAGCCGGTACGAGAGGTAGGTGTCCAGGCCCTTGAGCTTGCCGCCCTCGATGCGCTGGCTGGACAGCAGCAGGTGGACGCCGATGGACCGGCCGATGCGGCCGATGGACAGGAACAGATCGATGAAGTCGGGTTTGGCGGTGAGGAGTTCGCCGAACTCGTCGATGACGACGAACAGGTGCGGGAGCGGGTCCAGGTCGGGCCGGCGGTCTGCGCGCAGCGCGGCGTAGTCACCGATGTCGGCGACGTTGCCGGCGTCCTTGAGGACCTGCTGGCGGCGCTTGACCTCGCCGGCCAGCGAGGCGTGGACGCGCTCGACGAGACCGGCCTGGTTCTCCAGGTTGGTGATGACGCCGGCGACGTGCGGGAGGTCCGCGAACGGCGCGAAGGTCGCACCGCCCTTGTAGTCGACGAGGACCAGGGCGAGGTCCTCCGGCGGGTGCGTGGCCACCAGGGCGAGGACGAGCGTGCGCAGCAGCTCGGACTTTCCGGAGCCGGTCGCGCCGACGCACAGACCGTGCGGGCCCATGCCCAGCTCGGAGGACTCCTTGAGGTCCAGCAGGACGGGCTCGCGCGAGTCGCTGATGCCGATGGGCACGCGCAGGAAGGCGCGTTCGCCGCGCGGGGCCCACAGGCTCGCCAGGTCCAGGCGGGCGACGTCGTCGATGCCGAGCAGGTCGGCGAAGTCGACCGGTCCGGACAGCGGGGCGTCGATGAGGGACTCGGCGGACAGGCGCAGCGGGGCAAGCATCCGGGCGAGGCCCTCGGCGAAGGGGATGCCGACCTCGTCGACGGTGCCGTGGGCACTGATGGGTTCGTCCTGGCGCAGGTCCTCGATGAGTACCCGGTCGCCGTCGACGGTGATCCGTACGCCGACGTGTCCCGGCTCCTGGATGCGCTGTTCGAGCAGGTGGAGGACGGTGACGCCCATGTCGCGCAGGCCGACCGCCTCGTCGGGGAGCGGCAGTTCGACGGCGTCCTCGCCGTGTCCGTCGGTCACGACGAGCAGCCGGGACGTCATGGACAGGGCGTCCTTGCCGGACAGTCCGCGGCGCACCTCGGCGGCGTAGGAGGCGCGGCGGCGCAGCTCGGGGCCGATCTGCCGGGCGAGCTGGTCCGCGGAGGGGGCGATGCGGCGGGCGGCGACGGGGCCGTCGAGCTGCTCGGTGTCCAGGAGGTGCGGCATCCACTTGGCCCACTCCCAGTCGGGGAGCCGGTCGCCGGGCGCGGCCAGTGCGATGGCCACGTCGTCGGGGGCGTGCATGGCGGCGGCCTGGACCAGCAGGGCGCGTGCGACGCGCAGGCAGTCCTCGCGGGGCCCGATGACGCTGATGTTGCCGATGCGGTCGAGGGGCACGGTGAGGGGCAGCTCGGTGCCGTTGCGGAAGCGGGCCGTGAGCGCCGAGGCCTCGTTCAGCATGAACTGGTCGGGCGGGGTGAGGACCGTGGAGCCCTGCTGGCCGATCTGCAGGTCGCGGACCGGCATCTCGCCGGTGCCGACGCGCACGCGCAGGAAGTCCCCGTCGGTGCGGCGCCGTTCCCACAGCCGGGCCGGGTCGCGGACGATGTCGTACAGGGCGTGCGGCGGCGGGTTGAGCACGTCGGCGTGCTCGCCGCGTTCGCGTTCCTCGGCGGAGAGTTCCTCGCGCAGGTCCTCCAGGTAGGCGAGGTAGGCCTCGCGCTGGGTACGGCGGGTGCGCTGGGCCTTGCCGCGCTGCGAGAAGACGAGCGCGACCGAGCCGATGATGGTGACGACGAGGATCAGCGCGCCGAGCGCGGCGAACTGGCTGTTGCGGACGACCGTCATCATCACGACGGACGACATGACGCCCGCCACGGGCAGCAGCGACATCGCGATGCTGCCCGCCTTCCCCTCGGGGAGGTTGGGCGGGGCCTCGATGGTGCGTGCGGCGGGCGGCGCCGGGGGCCTGACGGTCCGCGCCGGGCGGTGGATCAGTCGGGTACTCATCGTCAGTGGCGCTTCTGGGAGAGCTGGAAGACGTCCGCGGCGAGCCGGGCGGCGGTCTGCCGGGTCGAGTGGGCGAGCAGTTCGGTGCGGATGTGGCCGCCGTCCGCGAGGTGGCGGTCGTAGGGCAGGACGTGGACGCTCGGCCCGGCCGCCTCCAGCGTGCGGACCGCGTCGGCGAGGTCGACTCCGCAGTGCGGCGCCTGCTCGGTGATGACGACGCAGGTGCTCGCCAGCATGTGCGGCGGCAGGCCCTGCATCCACTGGAGGACCGCGTACGTGCTGCTGACGCCGTCCAGGGTGGCGGGGGTGGCCAGGACACGGGCCTGGGAGGCGGAGAGGGCGACGCGGGCGACCTCGGCGGGGAGCGTCTCGCAGTCGACGACGGTCACGCCGAAGTAGCGGCGCAGCGCGACCATGGCCCGTTCGTAGGAGGGGGTGTCGAGCATCGCGCCGATCTGGCCCTGGCTGCCGGGCAGCAGCCAGGCGTTGTCGCGGAGCTGGACGAGGTAGCCGGTGATGTCGAGCAGCGACATCTGGGGCTCGACGATGTCGGCGACGTCACCGGTGGTCCAGCGCAGGTTCTCGGCGCCGAGCCGGATCGGCAGGGAACCGAGGGCCGGGTCGGCCTCCACGAAGAGGACGGGGTCCTGCCGGTAGTGCGCGTACGTGGTGCCGAGCAGGGCGGCGACCGTGGACTTGCCGGCGCCGCCGCGGATGGAGGTGACGGCGATCTGGCGGCCGGTGGTGACGGGCTGCTGGAGCAGTTCGGCGGCGCGGGTGGCTTCGGCGACCTCGCGGGCGGCCGACGAGGAAACGGTTCTCCGTACGGCGCGCAGGGCGCGGGCGGTGAAGGGCTCGCCGTGCCGGGGCTTGCGGCCGGCCCCGGAGAGCTGCCGGTCCACGGCCGGCTTGGAGTCGGGGGTACGGGCCCGCTGCCCCTGGCCGGCGGCGGGGGCGTACGCGCCCCGGGGCTGCGGCGGCTGCGGCTGCTGCTGCGCCTGCGGGTACGGCTGTGCCTGCGGCGGGAGCCCGCCCCGGCCGCCGGCGGGCGCCGGGGCGGCCGCGCCCGGGCCGGGTCCCTGCTGCGGATACCCGTAAGCGGGAGCCTGGGCGGGAGCGTGCCCACCGGGGCCGGCCGCCGGGCGCGGCGCCTGGCCGGGGCCCTGCGGTGCGGCGCCCGGGGCGGGGGCCTGCCCGGCGGGACCCGCGGCCGGCTGCTGCTGCGGCCCCGCCTGCCCCTGCGCCGGAGGCTGCGCTCCGCCCTTGAGGTCGCGCAGGACGTCGCCCTGCCAGTTCTCTGCGTTCGGCATGTCTGCCCCTGCCCCTCTTCCTCAGAACTTGTTGAGCAGCTGCCCGTACACGCCGAACACCCCGACGGCGAGCGGGAAGAGCCCCACCATGCCCACCGATTCGACGAGGTCGGCCGTGCGCCGCAGGCGGACCTGCACGTGGTCCGGCGGCTGCACCGCGAGGACGAGCAGCGGCAGCAGCGCGGCCACGACCAGTACGGCGAGCGGGCCGGCGCCCCCGTCGTGCCCGGTCCACAGCATCACCAGGCGTACGACGAGCAGGGCCGCGGCGGCGATCAGCGCCACGACCTCGGCCACCAGCGGGAAGGCGCGTGCCCTCGACAGCAGGACGACGGCGACGAGCGACGGCAGTGCGACCGTCCACACGGAGGGCTTCTCGGCGAGCGTCAGCAGCCAGCCGGCGGCCGCCGCGGAGATCGCGGTGACGATCGTGGCGAGGGCGAGCCCGCGGTGCGTGGCGGCGAGGGCGTTGCCCACCTCGTGGCGGCTGACGGAGGCGCCGCCGGAGCGGCGGTCGTCCAGGGCGGTCAGCCCGGAGGCCATCAGGGCGAGCCGCGGCAGCAGGCCGAGCAGCACCACGGAGACGAGGGCCATGACCGCGCCGAGCCGGGCCGGGTCGTCCTGGACGGCGGCGACGGCCTCCCACAGGGCGGTGATCACGGCGGTGGCCACGGCTCCGAAGAGCCCGCCGCGGCCGAGCGGCGAGAAGTGGCCGAGCAGTGCCAGTGTCAGCACGAGCGCGCCGGCGACGGCGGCGAGCCGCGCGGTGCCCGGCCAGTCGTGGGCGTCCGCGGCGGTCCACGCGGTGAGGACGCCCAGGCCGCCGGAGGCGAGCAGGAGCGCCGTCGCCAGGCCCCGGTTGCCCTGGCCGATCCGCGAGACGAGGGCGCCGGCCACCATCAGGACGAGCGTGACGGCGGCCAGGCCGCCGGCCAGTGCCCCGAGGGCGAACTCGTGGCGGGCGAGCAGTGCGGCGGTCACCGTGAAGGCCACGGTCGCCACGCCCGCGCTGCCCCGCCGGGCGGCGGGACGCCAGCGCCAGGCCTGCAGGTCGAGGTCGTCCGAGACCAGGTCGGTGACGTCGTGGACCACCGGGGCGGGCGGTGCGGAGTGGCTCCTGACCAGGCGCAGGACGGCGCCGTCGGCTATGCCGGCCGTCGCGAGGGTGCTGTCGTGCGGCAGCGCGGAACCGTCCGGCGCGATCAGCTGGCGGGTCAGCGGCCGGGACGCGGCCCGGTCGTCGAGCAGCTGGAGTATGTCCGGGAGCAGTTGGCCGATCGGGGTGTCGGACGGCAGGACCATGTCGGCACGGCGCCGCTCACCGATCAGGGTCACCCGGCTGAGTTGCGCCCGGGAAGTCGTTGCTGTGCTCACCACTTGCGGGAACCTATCATCGCGGGTTTGCGACCTTTCGGGGCCAAGGGGGACGAGGCGCCGCCGCCGGACCGTGAACTCTCCCGGATCTGCACGCCTGATGCTTCTTCCTCTAGGACTGCACCGGCCCCGGCGACTGGGCCGAGTGCGAGGGCGTCGGCTGTGACGTCTTCTTCGGTGGTTTCGGGGACTTCGACGCGGACGGGCTCGCCGGAGCGGACGGCTGCTGCGATTTCGCGGGCTGTCCGTACGGCTGCAGCTGGCCCTGCTGTTGCTGTTGCTGCTTCTGCTGCTCGGCCTTCTGCTTCGCCAGGGTGTGCTGGACGAAGGACCAGCCGACGCAACCCGCGCACAGGACGGCCGCGATGGCGATGCCCGCGAACAGTTTCCCGAGCCGCTCGTCCGCCGTGCGCCGCGCCCGCTGGGCGCCGAAGAGCAGGGCGTCCCTCATCCTGCGGCGGCGTACCGCCACCGACTCCAGAAGCTGGCTGTCGTAGTCCCGTGCCATCTGTCGTCCGTCGCCCCAGTCCCGGCTCGTCGAGCGCCTACCACCGCTCCAGGGCGCGGCTCCTGAGTGTGCGCCATGCCGAGCCCCCGTGTTTTGCCTCTGCAACATAGAGCATGTGTGCGGATCGAGCACATCCGGACCGGGGAGTGGGCCGGGCGACCCGGGTCGCCCGGCCGCGAGCGCGGGGTTAGCGTGGATGACGGGGCTTGCTCCCGGCGCGTGACTTCGTCCTGCTCGTGTGAGGAGGCCGGACATGAGGACAGCCTGGCGCAGTGCGGCCGTGGCCGCGGCGGCCCTCGGCCTGGTGGTGTCGCCGGTGGCCGCCGGTGCGGGAGCGGCGTACGCGGGGGGCGCGGCCGCCCCGGCGCGGCCGGCCGTGACGGTACCGGCTCCCACCCCCACCCCGGCCCCCACTGCCGTCTCCGAGGAGTTCCCGCAGCTGACCCCCGCCGTGGCGCGGGAGCTGGACGGCGCGATCCGGAAGGTCATGACCGAGGCCAAGGTGCCCGGGGTGATCGTGGCGCTGTCGGCGCCCGGCAAGGGCACGTACATACGGTCCTTCGGCGTCGCGGACAAGTCGACGGGCATGCCCATGTCCCCCGGCCTGAACATGCGGATCGGCAGCGAGACGAAGACCTTCACCGTGACCGCCCTGCTCCAGCTGGTCGACGAGGGCAAGGTCGGCCTGGACGACCCGATCGGGAAGTACGTGAGCGGCGTCCCCAACGGCGACCGGATCACCCTGCGCGAGCTGGCGGGCATGCGCAGCGGACTGTTCAACTACTCCGCGGACGAGGCCTTCGGCAAGGCGTTCCTCTCCGATCCCCGCCGCCCCTTCACCCCGCAACAGCTGCTCGGCTACTCCTTCAAGCATCCGGTGCTCTTCGAGCCGAACGCGAAGTTCGACTACAGCAACACCAACCTGATCCTGCTGGGGCTGGTGGTGGAGAAGGTCACCGGGCAGAAGCTCGACGACTACATCAACCGCGAGGTGGTCGCCGCCGCGGGCCTCAAGCACACGCTCTTCCCCGTCGGCGCGCAGTTCCCGAGTCCGCACGCCCAGGGCTACACGGACCAGACGCTGAACGGGAAGACAGCGGTCGCCACCGACTGGAACCCGTCCTGGGGCTGGGCGGCCGGCGCGATGATCTCGAACCTCTCCGACCTGCGGAGCTGGGCCAAGACCGTGGCCACCGGGACCCTGCTGAAGCCCGCCACCCAGGCGGAACGGCTCAAGGTCGTGCCGTCCCTGCCGGGAGCGGGCTACGGGCTGGGCATCTTCAACGTCCAGGGCTGGATCGGGCACAACGGCTCCCTGCCCGGCTACCAGTCGCTGACCGTCTACCTCCCCGGGCCGCAGGCCACGCTGGTGGTCCTGCTCAACACGGACACCGCCTACCGGGGGAACGAGCCCAGCACCCTCCTCGGACAGGCGATCACCAAGATCGTGACGCCCGGCCACGTCTACACGCTGCCGGCCCAGCCCGTGACGGGGCACTGACCGGGCGGCCACCGGTCGGAACTCCCGTCGTAGCGTAGGCGCTTCGAGGCGGCGCGCCACGCACACACCAGGGAGCGGCACATGAGCGGTCAGGCAGCAGAGCAGCACGTCGAACGGTCCACCACCCAGGCCGGTCCGGACATCGTGGTCCGCACGGCCGGCGAGGCCGACGTCGAGACGGCGGCCGCGCTCTTCCGCGGCTACCTCGACTTCTACGAGGTCGACGTCCAGGACGCCGACGCCCCGCGGGCGTTCCTGGCGGAGCGGATCGCGAAAGACGAGTCCCTGGTCCTGCTCGCCGACGTGCCCGGCGCCGGGACCGTCGGTTTCGCGCAGGTCTACCGGGCCTTCTCCTCCCTGACGCTGACGACCGCATGGATCCTCAATGACCTCTACGTCGCCCCCTCGGGCCGCCGCACCGGCGCCGGCCGGGCGCTGCTGCGGGAGGTGCTGCGCCGGGCCCGCGCCGCCGGGGTGGCGGGCGTGCAGCTGGAGACCGCGTACGACAACACGGTCGCGCAGGGGCTCTACGAGGCGGAGGGCTTCGTCCGCGAGGAGTTCCACGTCTACTTCCACGACCTGTCCGGTGTGACTTCGGCCGAAGGGTGAAACATTCCCCCGCCCCCGTCGCGTCAATGGAGTGAGACGGACGCGAGGGGGAGTGGATGCGACAGGGTCGCAGGGACGGGTTCCGTGAATTCGCGGCGGTCCGGTCGGGGCACCTGTACCGATCGGCCTGTCTGCTGGCGAGCGGGGACACCCATCTCGCGGAGGACCTGGTGCAGGAGACCCTGGGCCGGATGTACCTCCACTGGGGCCGGATCGCCCGCGTGGACAATCCGGCGGCGTACGCGCAGACGGTGCTGGTGCGGGCCTACCTCACGCACCGGCGCCGCCGGTCGGCGGGGGAGCGCCCGGTCGGGCGGTTCCCGGACACCGGGGCGGCGGCGACCGGCGGCGACGATCCGGCACTGCGGATGACCCTGCTGGAGGCGCTGGGGCGGCTGGCGCCCAAGGACCGGGCGGTGCTGGTGCTGCGCTACTGGGAGGACCGCAGCGTCGAGGAGACCGCCGACGCCATGAACGTCAGCTCGGCGGCGGTGCGTACGCGCACCTCGCGGGCGCTGGCCCGGCTGCGGGAGGAGCTGGGCGGCAGCCTCGGCGCCTTCGCGGAAATCTGAGGGCGCCGAAGGCGCCGGACCCTGCACCCCCTGCACCGCCCACCCCCACCCTTGAAACGGAAGGTCTAGTTCCTCATGCCCTTTGAAGATGATCTCGGTGCGGCCCTCCGGCAGGCGGGGGACGGCTTCACGGTCGACCGGCACGCCCTGGTGGACGCCGGCGAGGAACGCGGCCGGCGCCTGGTGGCGCGTCGCCGGGCCGCGGTGGTCGGCGGATCCGTACTGGCCCTGGCCGTGATCGCGACGGCCGGCGCCTACACCGGCGGCCTGCTCGACGGCGCGGGCGGCGCGGACGGCGTCGCCGTCGCCGCGGCGCCGTCGCCGGACGGCGGTTCGGGCACCGGCGGCGCGCCCGACGGCGGGGCGGGGAGCCCGAGGGTCGGCAGCGGCGCGGTCAGCGCCGAGCGGATGATGACCAACCTGGAGAAGGCACTGGCGCGCGCGGGCGGGAAGGTGACCCCCACGCATGCGCGCGGCACGGAGAGCGAGGGGGGAGCGGCGGTCTCCGGCGTGTACGACGACGGCAAGGGCAAGGCGGCCATCACCGTCAGCCTCTCCCGGGTGGACCCCAGGGGCAGCCGGGCCGAGCAGCTCACCCAGTGCGGGGACAAGAACCTCCGGGGCTACGACGACTGCCGCACCGAGCCACTGCCGGAGGGGGGCAAGGTCCTGATCGAGAAGGGGTACGAGTACTCCGACCGCCGGGTGGACACCAAGTGCTGGCGGGCCGTGTTCGTGACCGCGGCGGGCTTCCTGGTGGAGGCCTCCGAGTGGAACGCCCCGGCGGAGAAGGACGCGGCCGTCACGCGGCCCGACCCGCCCCTGGACGGCATGCAGTTGAGGGATCTGGTCGTCTCGCAGGTCTGGCGCCCGGCGCTGAACGACCTGCCGGCCGCCGAGCCGGAGCCGGCCCGGCCGGGAGCCGAGTCGGGCACGGCGCTGAAGGACCGGAGCGCCTCCGACGCCCTGGAGTCGCTGCTGGTCCCGGTCGGGATCCCGATCGCCTCCCGGGGCGGGGAGGGATCGTACGGATACGCCGTGCTCGACGACGGCAAGGGCACGTCGCTGGTCCAGCTCAACGTGTCCAAGGGTGCGAGCACCTCGGGCTTCCTGGGCGCCGACGTCATCACCCAGCCCGACGGGACGAAGGTCAGGATCACGCAGGGTCCCGCCGAGAAGGGCAAGGGCCTGGTCCAGTGGACCGTGGACACCCTGCGCGGCAACGGCCTGCGCGTGACGGTGTCCGGCTTCAACGCCGGGAACCAGAACGGCCCCGCCAACCGGCCGACGCCCGCACCCACGCTGGAGCAGCTGAAGGGGATCGCGCTCGCGCCGGGCTGGAACCGGGACCGCAACTAGCCTCGCAGCAGTGTCACTTGGCGTCGGCGTACGACTCCACGACCACTGTCGTGAACGGGAACCGGACCGGGGTGTCGCCGAAGGCGATCCGCCCGGCCCGGTCGCCGGCGGCGCGGATCGCCTCCACGACGGCCTCGGCCTCCTCTGCCGGGCAGTGCACCATCACCTCGTCGTGCTGGAAGAACACCAGCTCCGCGCGCATCCCGGCGGTCGCCTGCCGCAGGGCCGCGAGCATCAGCAGGGCCCAGTCGGCGGCGCTGCCCTGGACGACGAAGTTGCGGGTGAACCGGCCGCGGGCCCGGGTGTTGGTGGAGGCGTAGCTCGGGGTCCAGCCGTCCTCCCGGTCCTGGGAGGTCCCGGCCTCGCCCCCGGGCTCGCCCCCGCCGGGGTCGACGCCCCCGTCGCCGGCCTCGTGGTCGCCGGAGCCGGCGGGCGGCGGGCAGGTGCGGCCCAGCCAGGTGCGTACGAGCCGGCCCTCCTCCCCGGCCTTCGCCGCGTCGTCCACGTACGCCACGGCCCGGGGGAAGCGGCGGCGCAGCGCGGCCAGGTTCTTCAGGCCGTCGCCGGAGGTCTGCCCGTAGACGGCGCCGAGCACGGCGAGCTTGGCCTTGTCGCGGTCGCCGGAGAAGCCCTGCCGGGAGACGGCGGTGTAGAGGTCCTCGGGCCGGCCGGCCACCTCCATGAAGGCGGGGTCGCGGGAGATCGCGGCGAGGACCCGCGGTTCCATCTGGTCGGCGTCGGCGACGACGAGCCGCCAGCCCGGGTCGGCGACGACGGCCCGGCGGATCACCTTCGGGATCTGCAGGGCCCCGCCGCCGTTGGTGACCCAGCGGCCGGTGAGCGTGCCGCCGGGGATGAACTCCGGGCGGAACCGGCCCGCGTGGACCCAGTCGCCGAGCCAGCTCCAGCCGTGGGCGGTGTAGATCCGGTACAGCTTCTTGTACTCGATCAACGGCTCGACGGCGGGATGGTCCAGCTCCTGGATCTCCCAGCGGCGGGTGGACTTCAGCTTGATGCCGTCCTTGGCGAAGGCCCTGATGACCTCCGCGGGCAGGTCGGGGCGTACGCGCCGGCCGAAGGCGGCCGAGACGCGGTCGGCCAGCTCGGCGAGGCGCCGGGGCTCCCCGCCGCCCGCGTACCGCTCGCCGAGCAGCTCGGTCAGCAGGGCGCGGTGCACGTCGGCCCGCCAGGGCAGGCCGGCCCGGTTCATCTCGGCGGCGACGAGGAAGGCCGCGGACTCGGCGGCGACGAGCAGCCGCATCCGGTCGGGGTGCGCGGTCGCGTCGAGCCGCCTCACCTGGCCGGCGTGGACGGCGAGCAGGGCGTCCAGGGAGAGCGGGGCGGGCCGCGGGTCGAAGAGCGAGTCCTGGGCGCGCGGGTCGGCCGCCCGCTGCGGCGGATCGGGCGGTACGGGGGCGTTGTTCAGCCGTGCCCAGGCGGCGGCCGCCGATCGGGGCTCGCCGGAGCGGCCCTCGTGGCCGAGGAGCAGCAGCTCGGCGTCCTCGATGTCGTGGCACCGCTCGACGCGGACGCCGGCCGCGAGCAGGCGCGGGTACACGGCGGCGGTGGACGGCCAGACCCAGCGGGTGCCGTGCGGGGCGCAGCGGACCGCCTCGGCGGGATCGCGGACGCGGAGCGGGGCCGCGTCCGCCCGGGCCGGGTCCGCGGGGTGCACGGGGGCGGCGTGCCACCACCCGTCGCCGTCCTCGGCGAGGGCCCACCGGGGAGTGCGGTCGCTCATGGGTGCGAGTGTCCCACCGGGGTACGACAGCGGCGCCGCGCCGGGCCGTCCGCCTGCTCCGCGCCTCAGCTGCCGGCGGCCCCGGCGGTCTTCGCGCAGACCTCCAGGGCGACGTGCCGCCCGCGGATCGGGGCCGCCCGCGGGGAAGGGACCGGGAAGGGACCGGGAAGGGGACGCGAAGGCGGACATGCCAAGCTGAGAGGCGTGAGCAACCTTGCCGAGACCGTCGACCGGGCCTTCGCCGCAGCCCTCTACGCCCAGGACGACGCCGGGCTGGACACCGGGGCCTCGCTGCTGGTCGCCGATTCCCGGCGCTGGTCCGGGGTGGGCCGGGAGCTGCTGGCGCGCGGGGAGGCGTACGTACGCCAGGGCTGGGAGCGGGGCTGGCAGCCGGCCGACGTGCTGCGGCTGGTCCGCCGGGACCTCGACGAGCGGCACCTGCGGATCACCGGGGACCTGATCGCCGCGGAGGCGCGCCGCTACGCCCGGCTCCCGGAGCGCTGGACCACCGCCGAGGTGTGGTGGAAGAGCGACGAGGAGTACGCCGACGGGCTCGCGCAGCGGGAACGGGCCGACCGGTTCACGCTGGCCACCGCCTTCCTGGAGGTGCTGAGGCTGCTGATCCGGCTGCCGTCCGTGGAGCCCGTGGGTCCGCTGCCCGGCGACCCGGTCGACGCCCTCGCCGAGCACGCCCACATCGAGCCGCGCATGCTGGGCCGCATCCGGGCCCTGCTCGCCAAGGCCGAGGCGACCACCTACCCGGAGGAGGCCGAGGCGCTGAGCGCCAAGGCCCAGGAGCTGATGGCCCGGCACACCGTGGACGAGGCCCTGCTGGCGGCGAGCGGCAAGGGCCCCGCCCAGGTGCCCGCGGCCCGCCGGATCGGCGTCGAGCCGCCGTACGAGGAGGCGAAGGCGGTCCTGCTCGACGCGGTGGCCACCGCCAACCGCTGCCGGGCGGTGTGGAACAGCGGCTTCGAGTTCTCCACGGTGGTCGGCTTCGAGAGCGACCTGGAGGCGGTGGAGCTGCTCTACACCTCGCTCCTCGTGCAGGGGACGGCCGCGATGACCCGCGCGGAGGCCGCGCAGCGGTCGGGCGGACGCAAGCGGACCAAGACCTTCCGGCAGGCGTTCCTGCTGGCCTACGCCAGCCGGCTCGGCCACCGGCTCGCCGAGACCGCCGAGCACGCGGCGACGCAGGCCCCGGACAACCTTCCCGCCCTGGTGGCGCGCGACGTGGCGGTCACCTCCCGGGCCGAGGAGATGTTCCCGCGGACCACCACCACCCGGCTGCGCGGCGCCACCGACCACGCGGGCTGGGAGGACGGCACGGCGGCCGCCGACCGGGCCCACATGGGCGGCCGCCGCCGCCCGCTCCCGTGATCAATACACCTAGGCCGCGTCGTCCGCGCGCATGGCCCGCGCCTCCGACTTCAGGATGCGCATCGACTTCCCCAGCGAGCGGGCCATGTCGGGCAGCTTCTTGGAACCGAACACCAGCAGGCAGACCACCAGGACGACGAGCAGGTGCCAGGGCTGGACGGCGTTGCGGAACACGGGCGTTCCCCTTTCGGACGGACCGGCTTCTCTTCGGGATCCTTCGCGCGACCGGCCCATGGAACAGGCAGGACGATGCTCCGGACAAATCTGAAGAAGTCCTGAAAGTCGTCATTACCGGCGACATGAGCTGGTTGTGGCGGCTAGGTCGGCGCGCGACGAGGTCTCCGACGCCCCCCGGCCCCGAGGGCGGACCTGTCTGTGATCATCGGAACACCCCGCGTGCACGTGCATCTGCGCATGCAGCAGCCAATGAACACAGCTATGATCCGGTGGAGTTGACATCTGCACTATCGGGGGCTTCCTGTGGACCACGCGTACAACGGGATGGCAGCTGCAGAACTCGCTTCCTTGTTTGAGCTGACGTGGCAGAAGAGCAGACACAGCAACTCGCAGGGTTCCTGCGTGGAGTTCGCGAAGCTGCCCGGCGGCGACGTCGCCATGCGCAATTCGCGCTTCCCGGACGGACCGGCGCTCGTCTACACACCGGCCGAGATAGAAGCCCTGCTCCTGGGCGTCAAGGACGGCGAGTTCGATCACTTGATCGGCTGACGGAACGGCGCATTCATCAAGCCATGCACGTGCACTGGCCGGGACCGATCGCAGCGATCGGTCCCGGCCAGTCGTCTTGTACGGGGTGTACGGGTGGTGGCTCAGTCGTGGAGCAGGAACAGCGCCCAGACGACCTTGCCGGTCAGCCGCCCCGCGAGCGGGTGCCAGCCCCAGCTGTCGCTGTAGGAGTCCACCAGGAACAGCCCGCGCCCGGACTCCAGGTCGAAGTTCTCCTCGGTCCGCTCCGGCGAGAAGGCCCCGCCGGGCCGGTCCTCGCTGGGGTCGCGCACCGCGCACACCAGCCGGGTGCTCCACCGCATCAGGTGCAGCCGTACCGGCGGCTCCGGCTCGGCGTCCGGCCCCCGCGACTCCTCCGGCAGGGCGTGGCGCAGCGCGTTGGTGACGAGCTCGGAGACGACCAGGGCGACATCGTCGAAGCGGTCGTCGAGGCCCCACTGGGACAGCGTCGAGCGGGTGAAAGTACGCGCGCCCCGCACCGCGTCGAACCGCGCGGGCAGAGCGCATGAGGCGGACCCGGAGACAGCCGTGGGGTCGACCGGGGGAAGCCCCTGCCGTAACGGCTCGAGCATGGTCGATCCATTCGTCCCCATGCGAGGCACTCCCGGGATTCGCGGACGAAGCGGTGGCTTGTGTCCAAAGAGAACTGCGGGGTGGGTCCCGCGCCGGCGCGAAGAGCACGCAGGTGCGCGGGGACCATCGTTCCGAATGCTCGGGCCGGATGCAAGGGCAGATGCACGTGCACGCGCCGGACCTGTCCGCTCACGTGACGGTTCTTGCTCATTTCTTCCTACGCATACTTACGGACTTCTTTTCCCGGAGACGGGATTCCGTTACAGAACGAGTACGGCCCGATGCGTTTTGGTGGCAGACTGCGGCCTCTGGGGTACGGGGGCCCCGAGACGCCGCGCACACCACGCGCACGCCAATGCGATGGGGAGGGCAGTACTAGTGACCGCAGAAACAAGCGGTTCTGTGGTGCGCCGCATCCTCCTGGGCTCCCAGCTCAGGCGACTCCGAGAATCCCGCGGCATCACCCGTGAGGCGGCCGGCTACTCGATCCGCGCATCCGAATCGAAGATCAGCCGCTTGGAGTTGGGAAGGGTGAGCTTCAAGGCAAGGGACGTGGAGGACCTCCTCACGCTCTACGGGGTCACGGACAGCACCGAGCGCGAGTCCCTCCTGGGACTGGTCCGCGAGGCCAACGCGACCGGCTGGTGGCACAGTTACGGCGACGTGCTGCCGGGCTGGTTCCAGACCTACATCGGGCTGGAGGGCGCCGCGTCGCTCATCCGCATCTATGAGGTGCAGTTCGTCCACGGCCTGCTGCAGACCGAGGCCTACGCCCACGCCGTCGTCAGCCGCGGCATGCCCGGCGCCACCGCCGCCGAGATCGACCGCCGCGTCGCGCTGCGCCTGGAGCGGCAGAAGGTGCTCGTGTCCGAGAGCGCCCCCGTCTTCCACGCCGTCCTCGACGAGGCCGCGCTGCGCCGCCCGTACGGAGACCGCAACGTCATGCGCGGCCAGTTGGAGCACCTCATCGAGGTCTCGCAGCGGCCCAACGTGCAGCTCCAGGTGATGCCCTTCTCCTTCGGCGGGCACGCGGGCGAGAGCGGAGCCTTCACCCTGCTGCGCTTCCCCGAGTCCGACCTGCAGGACATCGTCTATCTGGAACAGCTCACCAGTGCCCTCTACCTGGACAAGGACGAGGAAGTGGGGCAGTACGAGCGGGCGATGGAGCGGCTCCAGGCCGACTGCCCCGACCCCGACCGGACCCGGGATCTTCTTCGCGGCCTACTCCAACTGTCTTGATCCGCACGTAGTATGACGTCTGATCAGTGCATGATGACCGATCGGTCTCCGGTGCAGCGCACGGGTGCGCGCTCGCAGTAAGGGATGGCATGTCCATATTCAGCGACCTCGCTCACCAGTACATCGACGGCGAATGGCTGGCCGGCAACGGTTCATGGGACATCATCGACGTCAACCCGTACAACGGGGAGAAGCTCGCGGCCATCACCGTGGCCACCGTCGAGCAGGTGGACCAGGCGTACCGCGGCGCCGAGCGCGCCCAGCGGGAGTGGGCCGCCACCAGCCCGTACATCAGACGCGCGGTCCTGGAGCGCGCCCTGCGGATCACCGAGGAGCGCGAGAAGGAGATCGTCGAGGCGATGATCGACGAGCTCGGCGGGACGCGTCCCAAGGCCGAGTACGAGGTCCACCTCGCGATGGAGTTCATCCGCGAGTCGCTCCAGCTGGCCGTCCGCCCCGAAGGGCGGATCCTGCCCTCGCCGGTCGAGGGCAAGGAGAACCGGGTCCAGCGGCTGCCCGTCGGCGTCGTCACCGTGATCAGCCCCTTCAACTTCCCCTTCCTGGTGACGTTGAAGTCGGTCGCCCCGGCCCTGGCGCTGGGCAACGCGGTCGTCGTCAAGCCCAACCAGAACGCCCCGGTCGTCGGCGGCGGCGTGATCGCCAAGATCTTCGAGGACGCCGGGCTGCCCGCCGGCCTGCTGAACGTCCTCGTCACCGACATCGCCGAGATAGGCGACGCGCTCCTGACGCACCCCGTCCCCAAGGTCATCTCCTTCGCGGGGTCGGACCGGGTCGGCCGGCACGTCGGCGCGATCGCCGCCCGCCACTTCAAGCGCACGGTCCTGGAGCTCAGCGGCAACAGCGCGCTCGTCGTCCTCGACGACGCCGACCTGGACTACGCGGTGGACGCGGCCGTCTTCAGCCGCTTCGTCTACCAGGGCCAGGTCTGCATGGCCGCCAACCGGATCCTCGTCGACGCCGCCGTCGCGGAGGAGTTCACCGAGAAGTTCACCGCGCGCGTGCGCGCCCTGAAGACCGGCGACCCGCACGAGGCCGACACCCACATCGGCCCGCTGATCAACTCCTTCCAGGCCGACGCCCTGACCGCGCTCGTGGACCAGGCCGTGGAATCCGGCGCGCGGGCACTCGTACGGGGGTCTACGCGCGGCAACCTGGTCGAGCCGACGGTGCTCGCCGGGATCCCCGAGGACTCCCCGCTGCTGGGCCAGGAGATCTTCGGCCCCGTCGCGCTGCTGGTGGTCTTCGACGGTGAGGACGAGGCGGTACGGCTGACCAACGCGACCCCGTACGGGCTCAGCGGCGCCGTGCACACCCGGGACGTGGAGCGGGGCGTGCGCTTCGCCCAGCGGATCGAGACGGGGATGATGCACGTCAACGACTCCACGATCGGGGACGAACCGCTGGCCGCGTTCGGCGGGGAGAAGGCCTCGGGCCTGGGCAGGCTGAACGGGGAGGCCACGGTCGAGGCGTTCACCACCCAGAAGTGGATCTCCGTGCAGCACGGGCGGACGGCGTTCCCGTTCTAGGTCATTAGACTCGGCCGGGCGTAGGCAGCCGCCCGGGGGAGATCGAGTTGAGCAACATACCGGAGACCGGCCGGACCCCTCGGGTCCAGAACCGGCTCGTCGTCATCCAGGTCGTGGTCTTCTCCCTGCTGCTCACGCTGGGCGGACGGCTCTGGTACCTCCAGATCCGCAACGGCCAGGAGTACACGGACGAGGCGAAGAACAACCACGTCCAGCAGGTGGTCCAGCCGGCCGTGCGCGGCTCGATCCTCGACTCGCGCGGGGTCCCGCTCGCCGACAACGCCACCCACCTGGTGGTCTCCGCGAGCCGTACCGAGCTGCTGAAGATGAAGGACAAGGGCAAGTCCGTGCTGACCCGGCTCGCCGGGGTGCTGGGCATGGACCCGCAGGAGGTCGTCGACAAGGTCCGGCTCTGCGACTCCAAGACCAAGCAGCCCTGCTGGAACGGCTCCCCCTACCAGCCGATCCCGGTCAGTGACGAGGCGACCACGGAGCAGGCCCTGCAGATCCGTGAGCACCCCGAGGACTTCCCGGGCATCACGGCCGAGGCGACCGCGCTGCGCCGCTACGCCGCCCCGGACCAGGCCAACACCTCCCAGGTGCTGGGCTACCTCTCCCCGGTCACCGACGAGGAGATCGCCAAGGCGAAGAAGACCGACTCCCCCTACCTGCGCTCCGACCAGGTGGGCCGCTCCGGCCTGGAGCGCACGTACGACAAGGAGCTGCGCGGCAAGGCCGGCATCACCCGCTACGAGGTGGACAACCTCGGCCGGGTCATCGGGCAGGGCCAGACCGACCCGGCGCAGCCCGGTTCGAACATCGTGACCTCGATCGACTCCCGCGTGCAGGCGGTCGCCGAGCGCGAGCTGAACAACGCGATGATCGACGCGCGCAAGGTCCACGACAAGAACACCGGCCGCAACTACGAGGCCGACTCGGGCGCGGTCGTGGTGATGGAGACCAAGACGGGCCGGATCGTCGCGATGGCCTCGAACCCGACCTACGACCCCAACGCCTGGGTGGGCGGCATCTCCGCGAAGGACTACGCCTCCCTCACGGACAAGGAGTCCAACTACCCGCTGCTGAACCGCGCGATCCAGGGACAGGCGGCGCCGGGCTCCATCTTCAAGGTGGTCACCTCGACCGCCGCGGTCAACGCCGGCTACCCCTTCAACAACCGATACCCCTGCCCCAGCTCGTACTCGGTGGGCAACCAGACCTTCACGAACTTCGAGTCGCAGGGCCACGGCGACATCACCATCGGCCGGGCCCTGGAGGTCTCCTGCGACACGGTCTACTACCTGATCGCGGACCAGGAGTGGAAGAAGGACGGGGGCATCAAGCCGAAGAAGGACCCGAACGACTGGTTCTTCAAGACGGCCCACGAGTTCGGTCTGGGCAAGCGCACCGGCATCGACCTGCCCAACGAGGTGCCCGGCCGGGTCCCCGACCGCAAGTGGAAGCAGGACTTCTTCGACGCCAACAAGGATGCCTGGTGCCGGGACGGCAAGAAGGACGGCAGCTTCGCCGAGAAGATCGCCTACGAGAACTGCCGCCAGGGCAACCAGCTGCGCGAGGGTGACGCGATCAACTATTCGATCGGGCAGGGCGACACCCTTGTCACGCCGCTCCAGATGGCGTCCGTCTACTCGGCCATCGCCAACGGCGGCACCCTGCACCAGCCGAGCGTCGGCAAGGCGGTCGTCAGCGCCGACGGGACGTCGGTGAAGGAGATCGCCCCCAAGGAGACGGGCAAGCTCCCGATGAACGCCAAGACGCGCGACAACATCGACGAGGCCCTCGCCGGTGTGGCCACCGACGGCAGCGCCGCCTGGCGCTTCGGCGGCTGGCCGCAGAAGCAGATCCCCATGCACGCCAAGACCGGCACGGCCGAGGTCCAGGGCAAGCAGACCACCTCGTGGTTCGCCTCCTACACCGAGGACTACGCGATCGTCATGACGATCTCCCAGGGCGGCACCGGCTCCGGGGCCTCCGGACCGGCCGTCCGCAAGATCTACGAGGCGATGTACGGGCTCGACCCGACGGGCCGGCAGGACCTCTCCAAGGCGCTGCTCCCGAAGCCCGCCACCGCGCTGCCCGCGATTCGGCCCGACGAGGAGAACGCGCCGAACGCATCGGCCAACTAGGACAGGATCTGACCGCAAGGCTCCGTAGCGTATGAGGTGTCGGGGGAGAGGCCTCCGGCGACACCACACAGAGGCGGTACGGTCATGGCCCAGATTTCCAGCGAGGTCCTCGGCGACGAGCGCGGCACGCTCCTCGCCTTCGTCGAGTCCCAGCGCACGGCGATCCGCGAGACCCTCCTCGGGCTCGACGAGGAGCAGGCGGCGAGCCGCCCGACCGTCAGCGAGCTCAGCCTGTCCGGGCTGCTCAAGCACGTGGCCGAGTGCGAACTGAACTGGCTGCGCATGGCCCAGCAGCGGCCGAACGAGCGGCTGCGCAGCGAGGAGAGCTGGGGTGAGGCGTTCCGGCTCGTCGACGACGAGTCGGTGGCGTCGGTCCTGGAGTTCTGGGACGGGATCCGGCAGGAGACGGAGGCCTTCGTCGCCGCCGTCCCGAGCCTGGACGCCACCTTCCCGCTGCCGCCGGCGCCCTGGTTCCCGAAGGACGGCAAGGTCTCGATCCGCTGGATGCTGCTGCACCTGGTGGAGGAGTTCGCCCGGCACGCGGGCCACGCGGACATCGTCCGCGAGTCCATCGACGGCACCAAGGCCATGGGCTGAACGACGGGGCCGTAGCCTGGCCCCATGTCAGCGATCCGGCTCCTTGTCCTCGGCGCGGTCCGCCAGCACGGGCGGGCCCACGGGTACCAGGTGCGCAACGACCTGGAGTACTGGGGCGCCCACGAGTGGTCGAACACCAAGCCGGGATCGATCTACCACGCGCTGAAGCAGATGGCGAAGCAGGGCGTCCTGCACGCGCACGAAGTGGCGCCGAGCGCGGCGGGCGGACCGCCGCGCACCGAGTACGAGGTGACCGACGCCGGCCGTGAGGAGTACTTCCGGCTGCTGCGCGAGGCGCTCGCGGCGTACGACCAGAAGACGGACGTGCTGTCGGCGGCGATCGGCTTCATGGTCGACCTGCCGCGGGACGAGGTGCTGGCGCTGCTCCGGGAGCGGCTGGCGAAGCTGGCGGGCTGGCGGTCGTCGGTGACCGACTACTACACGCCGGAGGGCGGCCCGGAGGCGCTGGGCCACATCGGCGAGATCATGCACATGTGGGTCCACTCCGCCGACGCCGAGGCGGAGTGGACGCGGGGGCTGATCGCCCGGATCGAGGGGGGCGCGTACTCCTTCGCGGGCGAGGGCGGCGAGCCCTTCGTGGGGGTCCTGGCGGAGGGCCAGGAGAACCCGTACGCCTAATCAAGTTTGACTAGCCTGCAAGCGGGCACTACCTTTGCGTCTCCTGGTAATCAAACTTGAGTAGTGGGGAGTGGTTTTGGCGATCTCCGTCGAAGGCGTCCACAAGAGGTACGGCGACAAGCAGGCCCTGGCCGGGCTCGACCTGGAGGTGGCGGGCGGCACCGTGCACGCCGTGCTCGGCCCCAACGGCGCCGGCAAGACCACGGCCGTGCGGATCATGAGCACCCTGCTCCGGCACGACGGGGGGACGGTCCGGGTGGCGGGCCACGACGTGGCCGCCGATCCGGCGGCCGTGCGCTCCCGCATCGGCCTGCTCGGCCAGCACGCGGCGCTCGACGAGGAACTGGCCGGCCGGCAGAACCTGGAGATGTTCGGCCGCCTCCACCACCTGGGCGCGCGCCGGGCCGGGCTGCGCGCCGACGAACTCCTGGAGCGCTTCGGTCTCGCGGACACCGGCCGCAAGGCGGTGAAGCAGTACAGCGGCGGCATGCGGCGCCGGCTCGACCTCGCCGCCTCCCTGATCACGGACCCGGAGGTGCTGTTCCTGGACGAGCCGACCACCGGCCTCGACCCGCGCGGCCGCGCCGAGGTGTGGAGCGCCGTCCGCTCCCTGGTGGGCGGCGGGACGACCGTCCTGCTCACCACGCAGTACCTGGAGGAGGCCGACCAGCTGGCCGACCGCATCACCCTCGTCGACGGCGGCCGGGTCGCGGCCGAGGGCACGGCCGACGAACTGAAGGCCCTGGTCGGAGCGGACCGGATCGTCGTGGTCCTGCGGGACGCGGCCCGGCTGGCGCAGGCGGCGCGGCTGCTGCCCGACCCTGCCGTCGACCCCGACACCCTGACCCTGAGCTTCCCGGTCCAGGACCGGATGGCCGGCCTGGCCCGGACCCTGCGGACGCTGGAGGAGGCGGGCGTCGAGGCGGCCGACCTCGCCGTCCGGCGCCCCACGCTGGACGAGGTGTTCCTGCGCCTGACCGACCGCGAGGAGGTGGCCGCATGAGCGCGGTCTGGGTGGTCTCGGACTCCTGGACGATGACCCGGCGCGAGCTGGCGCACTGGGCTCGCCAGCCCGTGCAGATGGTCGTCGGCCTGGTCTTCCCCGTGATGATGCTGCTGATGTTCGGCTTCCTGGTGGGCGGCGGCCGCGGGATCGACGGCGAGTACGTCGAGTTCCTCGTGCCGGGGATGCTCGCCCTGACCATGGCCTTCGGACTGGAGGCCACCTTGACGGCCGTCACCCAGGACCTGAACAAGGGGGTGATCGACCGCTTCCGCGCCATGCCGATGTCCTCCTCGGCGGTCCTGGTGGGCCGCAGCGCCGCCGACATGCTCCAGTCGGCGGTGGGCCTGCTGGTGCTGGCCGCGGTCGGGCTGCTGCTCGGCTGGCGCTGGCACGGCGGCGCGGCGGCCGCGCTGCTCGCCTTCGGGCTGCTCCTGCTGCTGCGCTTCGCGATGCTGTGGATCGGGATCTGGCTCGGCATGGTCGCGGGCCGGCCGGAGCTGGTCCAGGCGGTACAGATCCTGGTGTGGCCGGTGGGCTTCCTGTCCAACGCGTTCGCCACGCCGGAGTCGATGCCGGGCTGGCTGGGCGTGGTGGTGGAATGGAACCCCCTCTCGGCGACGGCCACCGCCGTCCGCGACCTGTTCGGCAACCCGGCCGCGGCGCCCCCGTCGTGGGCCGCCGACCACGCGGCCCTGCTGGCGGTCGCCTGGCCGCTCCTGCTGCTCGCGGTCTTCTTCCCGCTGGCGGTGGGCCGCTACCGGGCGCTGAGCAAGTAGCCCGCGAAAGGGGACTTGCACCTCACGCGGCGTGAGGAACCACAGTGAAGGGCGTACCCGAGCAGAGGAGGGAAGAGATGGGCTACTCCGTGGGCCAGGTCGCCGGTTTCGCCGGCGTCACGGTGCGCACCCTGCACCACTACGACGAGATCGGGCTGCTCTCCCCGGGCGGCCGCAGCCATGCGGGACACCGGCGGTACGGCGACGCCGACCTGGACCGGCTGCAGCGGATCCTGTTCTACCGGGAGCTCGGCTTCCCCCTCGAAGAGGTCGCGGTCCTGCTGGACGACCCGCAGTCGGATCCACAGGAGCATCTGCGCCGGCAGCATGCCCTGCTGACCGACCGGATCACCCGGCTCCAGCAGATGGCCAAGGCCGTTGAGCACGCCATGGAGGCGAAGAAGATGGGGATCGACCTCACGCCCGAGGAGAAGTTCGAGGTCTTCGGGGACAAGGACCCGGAGCAGTACGCACAGGAGGTCGAGGAGCGCTGGGGCGGCACCGAGGCGTACGCCGAGTCCCAGCGCCGCGCGGCCTCGTACACGAAGGGGGACTGGCAGCGGATGCAGGACGAGTCCGCCGAGTGGGGCCGCCGGTACGCGGCGGCCATGGAGGCCGGCGAACCCGCCGACGGCGAGGCCGCGATGGACCTGGCCGAGGAACACCGCCTGCACATCCACACGTGGTTCTACGACTGCCCGTACGAGATGCACACGTGCCTCGGTGAGATGTACGTGGCGGACGAGCGCTTCACGGCGTTCTACGACGCGGTGAAGCCGGGCATGGCCGCACACCTGCGGGACGCGATCTTCGCGAACGGTGTGCGCAAGGCGTAAGCGGAATGTCACGCACGCGACCCCCGCCGGTACCTGGAACCGGGCGGGGGTCGTGTGCGTTGATAATTGAAACCGCCCCCATCCCTGCCTTCCCCCCGATCCAGGAGAGCCCGGAACCCGTGTATACGCTTGCGCTCGGCCCTGAGTGGCTGTCCCCGGACTACCTGATCTCGCACTTCGGCCTGATCGGCATCCTGGTCATCGTCTTCGCCGAGTCGGGTCTCTTCGCCTTCCTGCCCGGCGACTCCCTGCTCTTCACCGCGGGCCTGCTGGTCGCGGACGGGCAGTACATCAAGCAGCCGCTGTGGCTGGTCTGCGCCCTGATCGTCGCCGCGGCCATCATCGGTGACCAGGTCGGCTACATGATCGGCAAGTTCTTCGGGCCGAAGCTCTTCAACCGGCCGAACTCCAAGCTCTTCAAGCGGGAGAACCTGGACAAGGCGCACGACTTCATGGACCGGCACGGCCCCAAGGCCATCGTGCTCGCCCGCTTCGTGCCGATCATCCGCACCTTCGCCCCGATGGTCGCGGGCGCCGGCTCGATGAAGTACCGCACCTTCCTGACCTACAACATCATCGGCGGCATCGGGTGGGGCGCGGGCGTCACCGTCGCGGGCTACTGGCTCGGCCAGATCGAGTTCATCAAGACGAACGTCGAGCCGATCCTCGTCGGCATCGTCCTCATCTCCGTCATCCCGGTGATCTTCGAGGTGCTGAAGGCCCGCAAGGAGAACAAGGCGAACGCCGGACAGGCGCCCGACGCGGTCGCCGCCGCCGACGGCACCGGCCCGCAGTCCCCTGGCCAGCGCGGCCGCCACGCCAAGCGCTGATCCGGCCACGGAGCAGTCACCGCGTACGCCCCCGCATGCGGGGGCGTACGTGTGTCCGGACGCAGGTCAGAAGCCCCTGGTCCGCTTCGCCGCCCTGCGCTTGGCGGCGCTCGCGGCCCCCGGGATGCGCATGAACAGCCGTGAGGCCTCCGAGCCCAGGTTGACCCCGATGGCGATGGCCAGCGCGATGGCGGCGGCGTTCACCAGCGAGCCCAGGCCCTCGTTCAGCCGGTTCTCGGCGATCAGCAGCAGCCCGTAGTAGGTCGCCGAGCCGGGCAGCAGCGGGCCGATGGCGGCCGTCACGTACGGCAGGGCGGAGGCGAAGCGGTAGCGGGAGAAGAGCTGTCCGAAGAGGCCCACCAGCCCGGCCGCGACGCACGTGGACGGCACGGGCGGGATCCCGCCCGCGTAGTGCATCGCCCCGAAGGTCACCCACGCCACGGCGCCGTTGAGGGTCACGATCCACACCGTGGAGCGTTCCTGCTGGAGCAGGATCGCGAAGGTGAAGACCAGCACCATGGAGGCCGCGATCTGGATCAGCGGCCGCTGCTGGATCTGGAGCACCTCTTCCGGCCGCGGCGAGGCGTCGAACTGCAGCCCGACGTAGAGCACCACCAGGACGCCCATGATGATGCCGATGAAGAGGTACATGACTTCCAGGAGCCGGGCCGACGCGGTGATGTAGTAGCCGGTCAGACCGTCCTGTACGGCCGCGACCAGGGCCCGTCCCGGCAGGAGCGCGAACAGCCCGCCGGTGATCACCGCGGAGGCCTTGACGTCGATCCCCGTCATGTTCAGCGCCACCCCGATGGCGGCGGGCGGCATCGCGGCCATCACGAACTGGTAGAACTCGGGCAGCCCGCGCCCGGCGCACAGCCAGGCCAGCCGGTCACCGAGGACGGCTCCGATCGCGGCGGCGAAGAAGACGAGGACACCACCGCCGACGAGGGTGGAGGCGGCCCCGGCCAGCAGCCCGGCGGAGGCGGTGAGCATCCAGCCCGGGTACGGGTGCCGGTTGCGGCGGATCTCGGCGAGGCGGCGGTAGGCCTCCTCCAGCGACACGTCGATCTCGTGCGCGCTGATGTCGTCCACGAGGCGGAACACCGCCGCCAGCCGGTTGTAGTCGGTGCCCCTGCGGCGCACGGTCCGGTTGGCCGACACCGGGTCGCCCACGAGCGAGGGGTGGTGGGTGATCGACAGCATGGTGAAGGTGACGGTCGGCTCGCAGCGGTCCAGGCCGTAGGAGCGGGCCACCGCGAACATCGCGGCCTCCACGTCCTCGGCGCCCTCGCCGCCGGCCAGCAGCAGCTCGCCGATGCGCAGGGTCAGGTCGAGCACACGGCCCACGGCGGGGCCGGCCTCGCTCTGCCGCTGGACCAGCTCCGGTACGGGCCGGATGTCGACCGGCATGCGCAGCATCGTGCGCATGCGGTCCTGCCAGGGCGATTCCTTCATCCGCGCGACGGGGAAGCCCTGGCCCGGGGTGTAGGCGGGCGGGGAATGCGCGGCCCGGTAGGTGGCGGGGGCGGCGAAGGCCGATCCGCCGGGCTCCGGCTGCACCGGCTCGGCGCCCGCCGGAAGAGCGAATTCCGAGGTGGGCTGGTCCTCCTCCGAGGATTCCGGCTCGACCCCCGGCGGCGGCGTGAAGGCGCTGTGCGCCTCGTCGGACAGGGGCTTCCTGTCTTCTGCCCCGTCGGCCTGCGCCACGCGTCCTCCAGTCCGTGATCACCCGGAGTATCAGTATGCGGAATCGTTTCCTCCCTCCGCATACCCAGCCCGACCGCACCGCCCGGGAACACGACGGCGGGCGGCATCCCCGGAGGGATACCGCCCGCCATGTCACAGGGGCGCGGGGGGAGACCCCCGGCCCGTCACCGCCGCCGAGCCCGAGCTCAGTGGTGGCCGCCCTGCGCCTCCAGGCGCTTGTACGAGGCCTCGATCTCGGCCTCGGCCTCGGCGCGGCCGACCCAGTTCGCGCCCTCGACGGACTTGCCCGGCTCCAGGTCCTTGTAGACCTCGAAGAAGTGCTGGATCTCCAGGCGGTCGAACTCGGACACGTGGTGGATGTCGCGCAGGTGCTCCACGCGCGGGTCGGAGGCCGGCACGCACAGCAGCTTGTCGTCGCCGCCCGCCTCGTCCGTCATGCGGAACATGCCGATGGCGCGGCACTTGATCAGGCAGCCCGGGAAGGTCGGCTCGTCAAGGATGACCAGCGCGTCCAGCGGGTCGCCGTCCTCGCCGAGGGTGTTCTCGACGAAGCCGTAGTCGGCCGGGTAGCTGGTCGAGGTGAAGAGGCGACGGTCCAGACGGATCCGGCCGGTCTCGTGGTCCACCTCGTACTTGTTCCGCGAACCCTTGGGGATCTCGATGGTGACGTCGAACTCCACGTCCTGCTCCTCCATGATCAGCTTCATTGCTTCGAGACGGCATTGATTCAACTGCGTGCGCGTCCGGCCCAGCCCTGTCGGGTGGGGTGCCATGCTCGCGGCAAGACGCAGTGGTTAAGTGTCCCTCACGCATATGTGTGATCGCGAAAGGGGCTGGTCCGAGGTGCCATTGGTCAAGACGTGGCAGCTCACCGCGGGTGCGGCCGTCGCCGGCCTCGCCCTGTCGGTGGCAGCGGTGGCCGCCGCCGGTCCGTGGGACTCCGGCCAGCGTAAGGCCGAGCGGGACGCAGCCGCCTCCTGGGGCCTTACGGGTGGCGCAGATCACGGTGGCACGGCCCGCGCCGGCTCCCTCCCGCAGGCCGCGCCCAGCGCCCCGGGAGTCCTGGGAGCCGTCGGCCCCGGCGTCCCGCGGGGGCAGGCCGCCGCCGCCGGACCCGCCGACGGGCTCGCCGCCCGGCTGCGGCCGCTGCTGGCCGACCCGGCGCTCGGCACCGTCCGTACCGCCTCCGTCGTGGACACCGCCACCGGACAGGTGCTGTACGACTCCGGCGCGCGCGAGGCGATGACCCCCGCCTCCACCGTCAAGATCGCCACCGCGGCGGCCGTGCTGGCCGCGCTCGGCCCCGAGCACCGGATCCGCACGACCGTCGTGCCCGGCGCCACCCCCGGACAGGTCGTCCTGGTCGGCGGCGGCGACCCCTCCCTCACCGCGAAGAAGAAGAGCCCCGCCGGATCGGGCGGCAGCCTCGTCGCCCTGGCCGCGGACGCCGCCCAGGCCCTCAAGGCCGCCGGCACCGACACCGTCACCCTCGGGTACGACGACAGCCTCTACACCGGCCCCGTCCGGCACCCGATCGGCGTCAATCCCAACATCGCCCCCGTGACCGCCCTGGCGGCCGACGAGGGCCGCCCCGACGACTCCACCTCCGGGCCCGTGGACCGCACCGACGACCCCGCCGGGGCCGCCGCCCGCGCCTTCCGCACCCTGCTGGCGGAACGCGGCGTCAAGGTCACTGCGGAGCCGGTCCGGGCCAAGGCCGCCGCCGGCGCCCAGCCGCTGGCCGTCACCCAGTCCACCCCGGTGGCCGGGCTCGTCGAACGGATGCTGACCAACAGCGACAACGACATCGCCGAGGCCCTCGCCCGCCAGACCGCCCTCGCCTCCGGACAGCCCGCCAGCTTCGAAGGCGCCGAGAAGGCCGTCACCGCCCGGCTCGCCGGCCTCGGCGTCGACATGACCGGCTCCCGCTTCGCCGACGGCAGCGGCCTGAACCGCGCCGACAAGGTCAGCGCCGGCCTGCTGACCGGCCTGCTCGCCAAGGCCGCCGACCCCCAGCACCCCGAGCTGCGGCCCGTCCTCACGGGCCTCCCGGTCGCCGGCTTCACCGGCACCCTGCGCGCCCGCAACGCCGGCACCTCGCCGGCCGCCGGCCTGGTCCGCGCCAAGACGGGCACCCTCACCGGAGTGAACTCCCTGTCCGGCACCGTCGTCGACTCCACGGGCAGGCTCCTCGCCTTCGCCTTCCTCACGGCGAACAGCCCCGGCCCCGAGGGCGCCGAGAAGGGCCTCGACAAGCTGGCCGCGGCCGTCGCGGCCGCTCCGTAGGGGGTCCGCAGGAGGGCTCGCCCACGTACGGTTGACGCATGACGAGCATCAGTGGTGCGGAGATGGTCGACTGGAACCTCGCGGTGGCGACCGCGACCCGGCTGGTGCGACCCGGCCCGGAGGTCACCCGGGACGAGGCGCGGGCCGTCGTCGCCGAACTGCGCGGGCACGCCAGGACCTCGGAACGGCACGTGCGCGAGTTCACCCGGATGATCCCGGACGGCGCGGCCGTCCCCGACACCCCCGTCCTGGTCGTCGACCGGGCCGGCTGGGTCAAGGCCAATGTCGCCGGCTTCCGGGAGCTGCTCACGCCGCTCCTGGGCAAGATGCAGGAGCGGCGCGCCGGCGCCCCCGGCGGAGCGGTACTCGGCGCGGTCGGCGGCAAGGTCACCGGCGTCGAGCTGGGCATGCTGCTGAGCTTCCTGGCCTCCAGGGTCCTGGGGCAGTACGAGACCTTCGCGCCCGTCTCCCGCGACCTGCCGGCCTCCGCGTCGGGCGGCCGGCTGCTGCTCGTCGCCCCGAACATCGTCCACGTCGAGCGCGAGCTGGAAGTGGCCCCGCACGACTTCCGGCTGTGGGTCTGCCTGCACGAGGAGACGCACCGTACCCAGTTCACGGCCGTCCCGTGGCTGCGCGCCCACCTCGAAGGCGAAATCCAGACGTTTCTCGGTGCCACCGAAGTCGACCCGATGACGATCCTGGAGCGCATCCGGGAGGCCGCCCAGTCCTTCGCCGGCGCCCGCCCGGACGCCGAGAACGCAGACGAGGGCCGCTCCCTCGTCGAGCTCGTGCAGACCCCCGAGCAGCGCGAGATCCTGGCCCGCCTCACCGCCGTGATGTCCCTGCTGGAGGGACACGCCGACTTCGTCATGGACGGCGTCGGCCCCCAGGTGGTGCCCTCGGTCGCCGAGATCCGCGAGAAGTTCCAGCAGCGCCGCGCCAGCGGGGCGGGCCGCCTCGACGCCGCCCTGCGCAAACTGCTCGGCCTCGACGCCAAGCTGCGCCAGTACCGCGACGGCGAGCGCTTCGTGCGCGCCGTCGTCGGCCAGGTCGGCATGGAGGGCTTCAACCGGGTCTGGACCTCCCCGAACACCCTGCCCACCAAGGCGGAGATCGACCGGCCCGCGGACTGGGTGGCCCGGGTCCACGGCAAGGGGAGCGAGGGGGGCGGAGAGGACCGGGAGGGGTGACCTCCGGGAGCACGGGGCTGCCCCGCACCGCCGGGGCGGCCCCACAGCGCCCCGCCGCTTCCCTCGCGTTCACCCGCGCCACACGTGACGGAGAGGCCTAAACATGTCTCACTGGGGGAAGCAGCATCACCCGTCCGAGGGACCGTGAGCCGTATAAGGGCGTGCGATGCTCGGGGAACGGCTCGGTTCTGTCACCATCGACGCACTCTGAGTGACATCCTCCCGTTCCGCGGGGGCAGCCGGGCAAGCACCCCCAGCACACCACCCCGAAGCCTCCGAGGCATCCGAACTCCATCGAAGGGCACCGGACATGGGTCCCCATCCTGCGGTCGCGGCGATACGCCTGGCGGTCCGCCGCGTACTCCACGACGTCCTCACCGAGCTCACCGACCGCCCCCGGACCCCGTCCGGAGCCTTCCCCTGCGCCGACCCTCGCACCGGCGCGGGCACCCCGCCACTCGTGCTCGTCGCCTGCTCCGGCGGCGCCGACTCCATGGCCCTCGCCTCGGCCCTCGCCTTCGAGGCCCCCAAACTCGGCATCCGGGCCGGCGGCATCACCGTCGACCACGGACTGCAGGACGGCTCCGACCAGCGCGCCGCCGAGGTCGTCATCCGCATGACCGCGCTCGGCCTCGACCCGGTGGAGTCCGTCGCCGTGCGTGTCGGCCGTGACGGCGGCCCCGAGGCCGCCGCCCGCGATGCCCGCTACGGCGCCCTGGACGAGGCCGCCGACCGCCTCGGCGCCGCCGCCGTGCTGCTCGGCCACACCCGGGACGATCAAGCGGAAACCGTCCTGCTGGGCCTCGCCCGCGGATCCGGCATCCGCTCGCTCTCCGGCATGCCGGAGGTCTCGGGGGGCCCCGGCCGCCCCGGCCGCGGCCACCGCTACCGCCGCCCCTTCCTCCAGGTCGACCGGCAGACCGCCCGCAAAGCCTGCATGGTCCAGTCCCTGGCCGTCTGGGACGACCCGCACAACATGGACCCGGCCTACACCCGCTCCCGCCTGCGCCACGAGGGACTGCCCGCCCTGGAGAAGGCCCTCGGGAAGGGCGTCGTCGAGGCCCTCGCCCGCACCGCCCAGCTCTCGCGCGACGACGCCGACGCCCTGGACGCCTGGGCCGCCGAGGCCGAGGGCGGCGTACGGGACGAGGACGGCCGCCTGGAGTGCGCCAAGCTGTACGCCCTGCCCCCGGCCGTCCGCCGCCGGGTGCTGCGCAGGGCCGTCGTCGCCGCCGGCTCTCCCGCGGGCTCCCTCTTCGCCCGCCACATCGAGGAAGTCGACCGCCTCATCACCGGATGGCGCGGCCAGGGCGCCATCAACCTGCCCGGCCGGGTGGAGGCCCAGCGGCAGGGTGGCAGACTTGTCATCCGGCAGGGCTGATTGGTGCTGAAACACGGCTGAGTCCTCCGGGGGACACCCCGGAGCCCCGGCCGACAACGAAAGTGATGCGGGTGGACGAGAAGGACATGGGCAACGACCTCCAGTCGGTGCTCATCACCAAGGAAGAGATCGACGCGAAGCTGGCCGAGCTGGCCGCGAAGATCGACGCGGAGTACGCGGGCAAGGACCTGCTCATCGTCGGCGTGCTCAAGGGCGCCGTCATGGTGATGGCGGACCTGGCGCGCGCCTTGTCCACCCCGCTCACCATGGACTGGATGGCGGTGTCCTCGTACGGCGCCGGGACCCAGTCCTCCGGTGTGGTGCGGATCCTCAAGGACCTGGACACCGACATCAAGGACAAGCACGTCCTGATCGTCGAGGACATCATCGACTCCGGTCTGACGCTGTCCTGGCTGCTGTCGAACCTCGGCTCCCGCCAGCCGGCCTCCCTGGAGGTCGTCACGCTGCTGCGCAAGCCCGAGGCCGCGAAGGTCGCGATCGACGTGAAGTGGGTCGGCTTCGACATCCCCAACGAGTTCGTCGTGGGCTACGGCCTCGACTACGCCGAGAAGTACCGCAACCTGCCGTTCGTCGGCACGCTCGCCCCGCACGTCTACGGCGGCTGATCCCGCCCCGCCCCCGGGAATCCCCGGCGCAGCCGGGGAACCTGGGGGCGATTCCCGCCGTTGGAGCAGGGGAAGGCGGGTCTGTCACCCGTCCCACGGGCCGCGGGTGACAATTCAGGGGTACATTCCGAAGAACAGTCTTTACTCACACAGCAGCATTTACCTACGGGCAGGAGGGACGGGGCGCCTGGCGCCCCGTATGGATGGACGTGAAGCGATACTTCCGTGGGCCGGTCATGTGGATCGTGCTGGCCGTCCTCGCCGTGGTCGTGTTGATGAATGTCGTCGGCTCCGGCGGCGGCTACAAGTCGGTGGACACCAGCGAGGTCATCAAGGCGATCAACACTGGCCAGGTGGAGACAGCCAAGCTGACCACCGGCGACAGCCAGATGATCAAGATTGAGCTCAAGCAAGGCGAGAAGCTCGGCAAGCACGACGGCACCAAGTTCCAGGCCAACTACATCGGGGATCAGGGCGTCCAGCTCGCCCAGAGCCTCCAGACCAAGTACGACGCCGGTCAGATCCCGGACGGATACTCCGTCACCCCGGACAAGACCAGCCCGTTCCTGAGCGTGCTGCTCTCGCTCCTGCCCTTCGTCCTCATCGTGGTCGTCTTCCTGTTCCTGATGAACCAGATGCAGGGCGGCGGCTCCCGGGTCATGAACTTCGGGAAGTCCAAGGCCAAGCTCATCACCAAGGACACCCCGAAGACGACGTTCGCCGACGTCGCGGGCTCGGACGAGGCCGTCGAGGAACTCCACGAGATCAAGGAGTTCCTCCAGGAGCCGGCGAAGTTCCAGGCGGTCGGCGCCAAGATCCCCAAGGGCGTGCTGCTCTACGGCCCGCCCGGCACCGGAAAGACCCTGCTGGCGCGCGCCGTCGCGGGCGAGGCCGGTGTTCCCTTCTACTCGATCTCCGGTTCCGACTTCGTCGAGATGTTCGTCGGTGTCGGTGCCTCGCGTGTCCGTGACCTGTTCGAGCAGGCCAAGGCCAACGCGCCGGCGATCGTCTTCGTCGACGAGATCGACGCCGTCGGCCGGCACCGCGGTGCGGGCCTCGGCGGCGGCCACGACGAGCGCGAGCAGACCCTCAACCAGCTGCTCGTCGAGATGGACGGCTTCGACGTGAAGGGCGGCGTCATCCTGATCGCCGCCACGAACCGCCCCGACATCCTCGACCCGGCGCTGCTGCGCCCGGGCCGCTTCGACCGGCAGATCGCGGTCGACCGTCCCGACATGCAGGGCCGTCTGGAGATCCTCAAGGTCCACCAGAAGGGCAAGCCGGTCGCCCCGGACGTCGACCTCAGCGCCGTCGCCCGCCGCACCCCGGGCTTCACCGGTGCCGATCTCTCCAACGTCCTCAACGAGGCCGCGCTGCTCACGGCCCGCTCGGACAAGAAGCTGATCGACAACCACATGCTGGACGAGGCCATCGACCGCGTCGTGGCGGGCCCGCAGAAGCGGACCCGGATCATGTCGGACCGGGAGAAGAAGATCACCGCGTACCACGAGGGCGGACACGCCCTGGTCGCGGCGGCCTCCCCGAACTCCGACCCGGTCCACAAGATCACGATCCTGTCCCGCGGCCGGGCCCTGGGTTACACCATGGTCCTGCCCGACGAGGACAAGTACTCGACCACGCGCAACGAGATGCTCGACCAGCTGGCGTACATGCTGGGCGGGCGCGCGGCCGAGGAGCTGGTCTTCCACGACCCGACCACGGGCGCCGCGAACGACATCGAGAAGGCCACCGCCACGGCGCGGGCCATGGTCACGCAGTACGGCATGACCGAGCGTCTCGGTGCGATCAAGTTCGGCGGCGACAACACCGAGCCGTTCCTGGGCCGCGAGATGTCGCACCCGCGGGACTACTCGGAAGAGGTCGCGGCGCTGGTCGACGAAGAGGTCAAGAAGCTCATCGAGACCGCGCACAACGAGGCCTGGGAGATCCTCGTCGAGAACCGTGACGTCCTCGACAACCTGGTCCTCGCGCTGCTGGAGAAGGAGACGCTGGGCAAGGAGGAGATCGCCGAGATCTTCTCGACCATCGTCAAGCGTCCGGCCCGCCCCGCGTGGACCGGCTCCTCCCGCCGCACCCCCTCCACCCGCCCGCCGGTGCTCTCCCCCAAGGAGCTGCAGCTGACGAACGCGGCGAACGGCACGTCGGCCTCCGTCGCGCCGGTCTCCACGGAGAAGGGCATCGAGGTGGCTCCGGAGGACCGCCCGGAGTAAGGGCAGGCTCGACCCACCCGGAATGGAAGCCGCGCCCCCCAGGTTCTAGCCTGGGGGGCGCGGCACATTTGTACGACCGCGTGTGCGGACAGGAACGAGGAAGAGATGACCGACCCAGTGACCCTGAGCGGCGATGAGGGCACGATCGGCGAGTTCGACGAGAAGCGCGCCGAGGCGGCGATCCGAGAACTCCTGTTCGCGGTCGGCGAGGACCCGGACCGCGAGGGCCTCCTGGAGACCCCGGCGCGCGTGGCGCGCGCCTACCGGGAGATCCTGGCCGGCCTGTGGCAGAAGCCCGAGGACGTTCTGACGACGGTGTTCGACCTGGGACACGACGAGATGGTCCTGGTGAAGGACATCGAGATCGTGAGCCTGTGCGAGCACCATCTGCTGCCGTTCCACGGCGTCGCGCACGTCGGCTACATCCCGGCCGAGAACGGCAAGATCACGGGCCTTTCGAAGCTGGCCCGCCTCGTGGAGGTCTACGCCCGCAGGCCGCAGGTGCAGGAACGCCTCACGACGCAGATAGCGGACTCCCTGATGGAGATCCTCGACGCGCGCGGAGCCATCGTCGTGATCGAGGCCGAGCACATGTGCATGTCGGTCCGCGGCATCCGCAAGCCGGGCGCCAAGACCACCACGTCCGCAGTTCGCGGCCAGCTCCGTGCCACGGCCACCCGGGCCGAGGCGATGAGCCTCATCATGGCGCGTTAGCCGCGCCGTCGGTGCTGTCCGCTACGGTCCCCCTCCGTGACGTCACGGAGGGGGACCGGTGCTCTGGGCGCCCTCGTCAGGCGCGGGCGGTGGTCTCAGGGGTGGGGTCCTCGTCCTCGGGAAGCTTCAGGACGCGCTCCAGGAAGAGGGCGGCGGCGATGACCGCGATGCCCGCGAGGACCGAGAAGCCGGCGTACCAGGCCTGGTCGCGGCGGGCGGGGACGTCGAGGGCGTCGGTCAGCAGGAAGACGCCCACGCCGCCGTACATGCCCGCCACCAGCGCGGCCACCAGCGCACTGGCCTGTCCGAAGACCACCGCGCGGGCCGCCATCAGCGGCTCCACGCCCTTCGCACCCGGCCGGCGCTCCCGCTGGGCCTTGAGCCGGGCCTTCAACGACAGCGCGGTGGCCAGCAGCACCACCGCGATGGCCCCCAGGACGATCGGCGCGGCCAGCGGAACGCCCGGCAGGGTGCCGTACGCGTTCCACAGCCGGGCACCGGCCCAGGACAGGACCCCGGCGACCACGAAGATGCCCGCCAGGATCCCCGGCCTCAGTTGCTTCACTTGCCCTTCCCCACTTTCAGCGAGTAGCCGTGAACAGGCTACTAACGACTACTCGGGGAGGTGGAGTTCCAGGTCGGGGCGCGGCGTGACGCCGCTCAGGCCGATTCCGGCCAGGAGGGCGGACACCGGGCCGCGGCCCGGGAGCTGGGCCTCCGGGTCGATGTCGTGCCAGGGGGCCAGCACGAAGGCGCGCTGGTGGGCGCGCGGGTGCGGGAGGGTGAGGACCGGGTCGTCGGAGACGCGGTCGGCGTACGCGACGATGTCGACGTCGATGGTGCGCGGGCCCCAGCGCTCCTCGCGGACGCGGTCGAACGCCTCCTCGATGGCGTGCCCGCGCTCCAGCAGCGAGGACGGGGGCAGGGTGGTCTTCACCGCGATGACCGCGTTGAGGTACGAGGGCTGCGTGCCGGGCTCGACGCCCCACGGCTCGGTCTCGTAGACGGGGGAGACGGCCTTGACCCGCAGGCCGGGGGTGTCGCCGAGGGCGTCGATGGCTCCCTGGAGGGTCTCCAGGCGGTTGCCGAGGTTCGCGCCGAGCGCGATGACGGCCCATTTCGGGTTGGACAGGGTCACGTCCGCCGCGTCGACCGTCTCGACGACGGAGGCGGGTACCGGCTGGACGGTGGGGTCGCTCTGAGCGTTCAGTCCGTTGTTCATGCGCGGCTCCGGGTGATCGTGATGGTCACGTCGTCGAAGGGGACGGTGATGGGCGCGTCCGGCTTGTGGACGACGACCTCCACCTGCGCCACCGCTTCGTGCTTCAGGCACTGCTGGGCGATCCGCTCGGCCAGGGTCTCGATCAGGTCGACGGGCTCGCCCTGGACCACGTCGACGACCTCTTCGGCGACTACCCCGTAATGCACGGTCTTCGCCAGGTCGTCTCCGGCCGCCGCGGGGCGGGTGTCGAGGTGCAGCACGAGGTCGACGATGAAGGTCTGGCCTTCCTCGCGCTCCCGGGGGAAGACGCCGTGGTGCCCGCGAGCCTTGAGGCCGCGCAGCGCGACACGATCCACGCGAATCACTCCTGCTTTCGTAGGTGCTTCCGGCCTCGGGGCTCCCCGCGGCCATGGGCCTGCGCCGAGTGCGGTCGGCGTCGTCCGACTTCGAATTTACCTGCGAAACAGTCCGGTCCCCGCCGTAGGGGTCAGGAGGCGGGGTCCTCGTCGTCCTCGTCGGACTCCGTGAGCACGGGAGAACCGTGGTGGGACCACAGGCGCCAGCCCTCGGATGTGCGTCGGAACACATTCGTGGCGACGACCAGCTGGCCGACGAGCGGGCCCAGCTCTCCGCCGTCCTCGGCGGGGCCGCCGCTGAGGATGTTCTCCGTGCACGTCACCAGTGCCGTGTCGGCTATGACGGCCACCTTGGTGTCGGTGAGGAAGAACTGGATGTACTCGGTGTGGGACATGATCAGCGCGTACGAGCGCAGTACCTCGCCGCGGCCGGAGAGCACCGGCCAGCCGGGGTGGACGCAGGAGATCTCGTCCTCCAGCCAGAGCGCCGACAGAGCGTCGAAGTCCCCCCGCTCCATTGCCTCGTAGAAGGCCGTGTTGACCTCTTCGACCGCTTCGATGTCGGTTCTGCTCACTGGGCTCCTTGTCGGTCGATGAGGATCACAGAGCCCCTTCCACGGCGCGGGCCACCCGAACCGCGTCTGCGGTCGCCCGTACCTCGTGGACCCGTACGGCCCAGGCGCCCTGGTGGGCGGCGATCGCGGAGACGGCGGCCGTGGCGGCGTCCCGTTCGCGGGCCGGCGGCGGCGCGGCGTCCGTCCCGCCGGCCAGGACCCGGCCGAGGAAACGCTTCCGCGAGGCGGCGACCAGCAGCGGGAAGCCGAGGGCGCGCAGGTCCGCCATGTGCGCGACCAGCGCCAGGTCGTGCTCGGCGTTCTTGGCGAAGCCGAGGCCGGGGTCGACGAGGAGCCGCTCGGGGGCGATGCCGCCGGCGACGACCGCGTCGATCCGGGCCCGCAGCTCGGAGGTGACCTCGGCGACGACGTCGCCGTAGACGGCGAGGCTGTTCATGTCGGCGCTGAAGCCGCGCCAGTGCATCACCACGAAGGGCACCTCGGCCGCGGCGACGGCCGGGATCATGCCGGGGTCGGCGAGACCGCCGCTGACGTCGTTGACCAGCGTGGCGCCGGCGTCGACGGCCCGGGCGGCGACGGCCGCGCGCATCGTGTCGACGGAGACGGTGACGCCCTCGGAGGCCAGGCCGCGCACGACGGGGACGACCCGGCGCAGCTCCTCCTCCTCGTCGACGCGGGAGGCGCCGGGGCGGGTGGATTCCCCGCCGACGTCGACGAGGTCGGCGCCCTGGACGACGAGGTCCAGCCCGCGCTTGACGGCGGCGGTGGTGTCGAACCAGCGGCCGCCGTCGGAGAAGGAGTCGGGGGTCACGTTGACCACCCCCATGACCGCGCAGCGGTCCCATTCCGGCAGACCTGCGACCCGGCCCCTGCCCGTGGCTCCGCGCTTCGTGTTCATGGCTCCAGGGTAGGGCTGCCCCGCCTGCCCCAGCCCGCCCGGGCACCGCCCCGGGCCGCCCGGCCCCGGCCGTCGCCCCGCAGGGCCCGCGGCCGGGGCCGGGCACGGCGAAGGCCCGGACAGGGTGCCTGCCGGGCCTTCGGGGTGTCGCGGGGCGGTGGGGGGCGGGGGTTACGCGGCCTGGACCTCGCGCTCCGGCTGCTTCGCGACGGGCGCCATCAGGTTGTGCGCGCAGGTGCGGACCGGCTTGGGGCGGCGGCGGCTGGCGAAGAGCCGCGGCAGGGCCAGGTCCACGAAGCCCTCGGCCTGCATCACGGCGAAGCCGATGCGGGGCAGGTCGCGGTGGGTGCGGTAGACCATGAAGCGCGGCTCCCAGCGGGGGCGGAACTTCGCGTTGAACTTGTAGAGCGACTCGATCTGGAACCAGCGGGAGAGGAAGACCAGCAGGTTCCGCCACATCCGCAGCACCGGGCCGGCGCCGATCTTCTCGCCGCGGGCCAGCGCCGAGCGGAACATCGCGAAGTTCAGCGAGACCTTCTCGATGCCGAGGGCCGGGGAGGCCTCCAGGGAGGCGACGATCAGCAGCTCGTTCATGCCGGGGTCGGCGGCGCGGTCACGGCGCATCAGCTCCAGCGACATGCCGTCCTTGCCCCACGGCACGAAGTGCAGGACGGCCTTCAGATCGCCGAAGGGGCTGGTGTCGCCCTCCTCCACACGGTGGGCGGTGGCGATGAAGCAGTCGCCGTCGCCCTCCTCGCCGACCCGGCCCAGGGCCATCGAGAAGCCGCGCTCGGTGTCGGTGCCGCGCCAGGCGGCGGCGGCGCCGCGCACCCGCTCCAGCTCCTCCTCCGTCAGCTCGCTGACCCGGCGGACCTTGGTGGTGTAGCCGTTGCGCTCGATGCGCTTCACCATCTGGCGGACATTGCGCATAGGGCGGCCCGAGAGGGAGAAGTCTTTGACATCGACAATCGCCTCGTCACCCAGCTCCAGGGCGTCCAGACCGGTCTCGCGGGTCCAGACCTCGCCACCGGTCTCGCTGCAGCCGACGACGGCCGGGGTCCAGGAGTGGGCCTTGGCCTCCTCCATGAACCGCTCGATCGCGCCGGGCCACGCCTCGACGTCGCCGATGGGGTCGCCGGAGGCGAGCATCACACCGGAGACGACGCGGTAGGTGACGGCGGCCTTGCCGCTGGGGGAGAAGACGACGGCCTTGTCGCGGCGCAGCGCGAAGTGGCCGAGCGAGTCGCGGCCGCCGTGCTTGGCGAGCAGCTCGCGCAGCTTGCCCTCGTCGTCGACGGTGAGCCGGGCGGCCGGGTGCTCGGGGCGGAAGGCCAGGTAGATGGTGGTGAGGGCGGTCAGCATGCCGAGCGCGCCGAGGGAGTAGCCGACGGTCCAGGACACCCGGCCGGCGTAGTCGACGGGGCCCTCGAAGCCGAAGAGGCCGTAGACGACGTGAGTGATCTGCTCGTACAGACCCGGGTTGCCGACGACCTTGCCCGGGTGGACGTTGACGATGACCAGTCCGAGGCCGATGGAGCCGGCGCTCATCAGGACGAAGTTCGCGAGGGCCTTCCAGCGGCTGCGCGGGTCCGGCAGCGCCTTGAACTCCGCCTGGTGGCGCAGGAGCAGCGCGAGGAGCACCGCCGCGATGACCACGCCGATGACCGAGTGGCGGTAGGTGAACTGCGCGGCCGCGCCCGCGGGCAGCAGGACGACGGCGGCCCGCCAGGCGCGCCGCTTGTGCCGCTTGAGGCCGTGGGCGAGCAGCAGGAGCAGTACGCCCGCGCTGATGGAGAGGGCGGCCGCGAACGGGCCGAGGGACCCGGGCAGCACCTCGGTGACCGCGTGGATCCGGCTGTGCCGGAAACGCGGGAAGACACCCGCCGCGATGTCCAGAAGGCCGACGATCATGACGGCCGTACCTACCAGGCCGGGCACCGACTCCGGCTGTGGGCCTCGGAGGATTCGGCGGACCCTGCTCGGAACCTGTCCCGACTTATCGCCATCTATCCTGCTAGACATCGCTTCCCGTTGCTCCGCGAGAGATCATGTGGCCGAAGGCCGCGACAGCCTCCGGTGTGTGGTGCGTCCCTTAGGACGACATCGACGGACAGCGGGTTCACTCTTCCGTCGGAAATTTCCAGTCCTGCCATCAGAAAGTCGACTGACTGCTCATGGGTCTCACCAGTAATACGGTCCTGGCGCTGGCCGTCCTCGCCGGTGTGCTGCTGTTCGCGGCCACCATCTGGTTCTGGCCGAAGCTCTCGGGCCGCACCTGGCGTGCGTTCGCCGGCCGGATCGGGCTCCTGCTGGCGACCCAGCTGGCGCTGTTCTCGGCGGTGGGTCTCGCGGCCAACAAGTCGTTCCTGTTCTACGGTTCCTGGGCCGACCTGTTCGGCCAGGAGACGTCGATGGGCAAGGTCGTCGACCACTCGATGAGCAGCAAGGACATCAAGGTCGTCGACAAGCAGAAGCTGGACGTCCCCGGTGGTGCCAAGCCCCAGGTGGGCGGTCAGATCCTGAAGGTTGCCATATCCGGCCAGAAGTCGAAGATAACGAGCCCCGGCTACGTGTGGCTCCCGCCGGAGTACTTCCAGCCGCAGCACAAGGACGAGAACTTCCCCGCGTCCATCGTCCTGACGGGCTACCCGGGCACCGCCGAGAACCTGATCAAAGGGCTCGACTACCCGATGAAGGCCTTCAGCCTGTCCAAGGCGGGCAAGATGAAGCCGATGATCCTGGTCATGCTGCGCCCGACCGTGGCGCCGCCGCGGGACACCGAGTGCGTCGACATACCCGGCGGCCCGCAGACCGAGACCTTCTTCGGGGTGGACCTCCCGCAGGCCATCCAGGACACCTTCCGGGTCGGCAAGAAGCCCGAGAACATGGGCTTCATCGGCAATTCCACGGGTGGTTACTGCGCCCTGAAGATCGCCGCGCACTACCCGCAGACCTTCGGTGCCGCCGCGGGCCTGTCCGCGTACTACGACGCTCCGGACGACCCGACGACCGGTGACCTGTTCCACGGGGACGAGAAGCTGAAGAAGCGCGCGGACATCCTGCACGTCATGGAGAACAAGAAGCCGGCCGGTACGTCCTTCCTCGTCACCAGCAGCGAGAAGGGCGAGCCGAACCTCGCGGACACCAAGAAGTTCATCAAGAAGGTGCAGGGCCCGGACCGGGTCTCCTCCATCATCCTCGACAGCGGTGGCCACAACTTCAACACGTGGCGCCGTGAGATCCCGCCGATGCTGATGTGGATGAGCGGCCGCATCCAGGCCTGACCGCCGGGCGGTACGGCCTGCGCAGAGAGGGGCCCGACCTCAGGTCGGGCCCTTTCTCATGCCTCCTGCAACTCCGCCCGGCGCAGCGCCCGGTGGATGTCCTGCGGGGTCAGTACGCCGGCCAGCTCGCCGGAGTCCGGGTCCGTCACGCCGATCCGCCCCGAGTCCTCCTGGAGCAGTGCGGCGAGGGCCTCGCGCAGCGTCGCGCCCAGCCGGACCGACACCGGTGGCGCCGTCCCGTCGGCCGGTGCCAGGTCGGCGGCCCCGACCGTGGTGACGGCGAGCCGCTTGAGTCCCCGGTCGGCGCCGACGAAGGAGGCCACGTACGGGGTGGCGGGCGCGCCGAGCACCGCCGCCGGGCGGGCGAACTGCTCGATGGTGCCCGTTCCGTAGACGGCGATGCGGTCGCCGAGCCGGATCGCCTCCTCCAGGTCGTGGGTGACCAGCAGGATCGTCTTGCGCACGGTCTTCTGCAGGGTCAGGAACTCGTTCTGGAGCCGCTCGCGGACCACCGGGTCCACCGCGCCGAAGGGTTCGTCCATCAGCAGCACCGGCGGGTCGGCGGCGAGCGCGCGCGCCACGCCGACGCGCTGGCGCTGCCCGCCCGACAGCTGCTCCGGGTACCGGCCGCCGTACACCGACGGGTCCAGCCCCACCAGTTCGAGCAGCTCGGCCGCCCGGGCGCGGGCCGCCGCCCTGGGGGTGCCGATCAGCTGCGGCACGGTCGCGGTGTTCTCCAGCACGGTCTTGTGCGGGAAGAGCCCGACCTGCTGGATGACGTACCCGATCCGGCGGCGCAGCTCGACCGGGTCGGCGGCCGCGATGTCCTCGCCGCCCAGCAGGATCCGGCCGGACGTCGGGTCGATGAGCCGGTTGACCATCTTCATGGTGGTCGTCTTGCCGCAGCCGGACGGTCCGACGAGCGTGACCAGCTCTCCCTCCGCCACCTCGAAGGACAGGTCCTCGACGGCCGTCGTCCCGTCGGGGTAGCGCTTGGTCACATGCTCGAATCGGATCACGGACCCATCTTTCCCCACGGGCGTCGTCCGAATGTGAAGGGCGTGTTGCCCTCTGCGAAAGATTCCGGCCATCGGGACCGGCGGGGGTTAGGGTCGTTCAAGCCGATCGATCGAGCATATGTACGTTTCATGACGGGGGGTGAGGTACATGCCGGCACAGAACTGCCTGGTGGCGAACGACTGGATCTGCTGGGACTACGTCACCTCCCGTTCCCAGGAACTCACCGACGCCACCGTCGAACACGTGTGGATCACCGGCGCGTCCGTCCTGATCGGCCTGGTCGTTTCCGTGCCGCTGGCCCTGCTGGCCCGCCGCGGCCGGAGCTGGGCGGCGCCCGTGCTCACCTTCACCACCCTGCTCTACACGGTCCCCTCGCTGGCCATGTTCTCCCTGCTGCTGCCCGTCTTCGGGCTGTCGGCGGCGCTGGTCGTCACCGGCCTGGTGCTGTACTCGCTGACCATCCTGGTCCGCAACGCGCTGGCCGGCCTGGAGGCCGTCCCCGAGGAGGTCCGGGAGGCCGCGCGGGGCATGGGCTACGGCCCCGGGCGGCTGCTGTGGCAGGTGGAACTGCCGCTGGCGCTGCCCGCGCTGCTCGCCGGCGTACGCATCGCCACGGTCTCGACGATCGCGCTGACCACGGTCGGCTCCATCGTCGGCAAGGGCGGCCTCGGCAACCTCATCGCCCCCGCGGTGAACAGCTCCTTCAAGGCGCAGGTGCTCACCGCCTCGGTGCTGTGCGTCCTGCTCGCGCTCGTCGCGGACCTGCTGCTGCTCGGCCTGCAGCGGCTGCTCACGCCGTGGACGCGGGCCGGCGCCCGCCCGGCCGCCCCGGCGAAGGGGGCCTGACGGCATGGGCGTGGTGGGAGGGGCCTGGGACTGGCTCGCGAACGGAGCCAACTGGGCCGGAGAGAACGGCGTCTGGCACCGGCTCGGCGAACACGTCTACGTCAGCGGGCTCGCGCTGGCCATCGCCTGTGCGATCGCGCTGCCGGTCGGCCTGTACCTCGGCCACCTCGGCCGGGGCGGCACCCTCGCGGTGAACGTCTCCAACGTGGGCCGCGCGGTCCCGGTCTTCGCGGTGCTGGCGCTCTTCATGGTCTCCCCGCTGCGCAACGCGGGATATGTGCCGACCGTCGCCGCCCTCGTACTGTTCGCCGTCCCGCCCCTGCTGACGAACGCGTACGTCGGCATGCGCGAGGTGGACCGCTCGGTCGTGGAGGCCGCCCGCGGGATGGGCATGTCCGGCGGGCAGCTCTTCTGGCGGGTGGAACTGCCGCTCGCGCGCGGCCTGGTGATGACCGGGCTGCGGTCGGGCTCCGTGCAGGTCATCGCCACGGCCACGATCGCCGCCATGGTCGGCCAGGGCGGCCTGGGCCGGATCATCACCGCCGGTTTCAACACCTACAACACCCCGCAGGTCGTCGCCGGAGCCCTGCTCGTGGCCGCCCTGGCCCTGCTGGTGGAGGGTGTGCTGGTGGCGGCGGACCGGCTGCTGCCCCGGACCGGTGCGGCCCACCGCTGATTCCCCTCCCCTCTTCCCCCTTCCCCTTCCTCCCTCGAACGGAGCAACTCCATGACCAAGACCACGCGCGTCCTCGGCGCGTCCCTGGGCGCGCTGGCCCTGACGGTGTCGCTGGCCGCGTGCGGCGGTGACAGCCTGGAGAAGAGCAAGGACGGCGGCTCCTCCGCCCCGGCCGCCGACGGCAAGGGCAGCCTGGTGATCGGCGCGGCCGGGTTCACCGAGTCCAACGTGCTGGCGGAGCTGTACGCGCAGGTCCTGAAGGACGCGGGCTACAGCACGTCCGTCAAGACGGTCAACAACCGCGAGCTGTACGAGCCGTCGCTGGAGAAGGGCGAGATCGACGTCGTCCCGGAGTACGCGGCCACCCTCGCGGAGTTCCTCAACGCCAAGGTGAACGGGCCGAAGGCGCCCGAGGAGAAGCCGGTCGCCTCCAGCGACGTCGCGGCGACGGTGGCGGGCCTGGAGAAGCTCGCGGCCCCGCTCGGCCTGAAGGTGCTGCCGGCGGGCGCCGCGGTCGACCAGAACGCATTCGCGGTGACCAGGGAATTCGCCGAGAAGAACAACCTCAAGTCGCTTTCCGATCTTGGTAAGTCGGGGCTGAAGGTGAAGATCGCGGCCGGTGACGAATGCGCCGTGCGCCCCTTCTGCGGCCCCGGGCTGACCAAGACATACGGAATTCAAGTTTCCGGTGTGGACCCGAAGGGCGTCGGCACCCCGCAGGCCAAGCAGGCCGTCAAGGACGGCGTCGACCAGCTCGTGCTCACCACGACCACGGACGCCACCCTCGACAGCTTCGGCCTGGTCCTGCTGGAGGACGACAAGAAGCTCCAGAACGCGGACAACGTCCTCCCGGTGGTCAACGCCAAGGACGCCGGAGCCCCCGAGATCGCGGCCGCCCTCGACAAGCTGACCAAGGTCCTCACGACCGCCGATCTGGTCGACCTGAACCGGAAGGTGGACGCCGAGCGCGCCAAGCCCGCCGACGTCGCGAAGAGCTACCTGGAGTCGAAGGGCCTTCTGAAGAAGTAGTGCCTACTGGTTGGTGGAGGAATGTGGGGTAACTGCCCGGGAACAGATTGCCGGGTGGGTATCCCACACGACCTCTACTCCCTGTAAATTTCAGGCCATGCCCCGAGGACGCCACCGCAATCCCGAACCCCTGCACCGGCTGCTCGCTCCGTCGGCCGTCGCCGCCGTCTCCGTGGCCGGCGCCGGCTCGGCCTGGCTGCTGGCCGGCCCCGAAGACACGACGGCGCTGAGGCTGCTCGTGGCCCTCGCCGCGGCCGCCGGGATCGCCGGCGCCGTCATGATGCGGTCCTGGGACCGTGCGGCGGGCCGCCGGGTCGCGGAACTGGCCCGCGAGCGGGTCAAGGACGAGTGGCGGACCGACGAGCGGATAGCCGAGCTGGAGTCCGACCTCGAAGAGGCCCGGATGCTGCGCGGCAGGCTCGACGCCAAGCTGCGCGCCAAGCGCGTCGAACTGGCGGGCCTGCGGGGCGAGCACGCGGCCCTGCTGCGCCGGTACGCGACGGCCGAGACCGAGCGCGCCAGCGCCCTGGAGAAGCGGCGGCTGCTGGCCATCGAGGCCGCCGCGGCCCCGGCGCCGACGGACACCAAGCAGCTCCCGGCCGTCTCGGAGGAGCGCACCTCGGCGGGCGCGCCCACCTCCCTCGGCTACGCACGGGCCCACGCGGCCATGGCCGCGCTGGCCCGCAAGGCGCAGGAGCGGGCGCTGCCCAAGGCGCGGGCCGTGGGCGAGCTGCCCACGGTGCCGCCGGCCACCTCCGGCTCCGTCCCGGCCCGCCGCCCGGCGGCCGCCGTGGCCCCGTACGCGGCCCAGCGGCGTACGGCCTCCCGCGTCGAGGGCGGCTTCGACTTCTTCGGCACCAAGAACTCGGCGCAGGCGCGCGCGGCGATCGAGGCGGTCCAGAACGAGGACCTGGCCGACGTGGTGGGTGCCGAGGCCCTCGCCGTGCACAAGGCGGAGTCCGACCGGGAGACGGCCGAGCCGGAGTTCAAGCCGCCGACCGAGGAGACCCGCGCGGTGGGCCAGGTCATCGACCTGACGGCCCACGACGAGACCGAGCCGATCGACGTGGTCCGCCTGCGCACCGCGATCTCGTAGCGGCCTGATCAGAAGAGCGGCAGCTGCCCGGGGAATTCGGGCAGGACGAAGCCGTCCAGCGTCGGCGCGGCGGCGCCGAGCACCACCCGGGCCCGGGATCCGGGGCAGGACACCAGGTCCGCGCGGTCCCGCGGGGCGGGAGGGTCGTGGCGGGCGATACGGCCCGCGGTGACGGCGCAGTCGCGGCCGCAGACGGGGCAGGCCCGGCGGGGGGAGTGGGACATGCCGCCAAGTCTGCCCTGCCGTACCGACAATCAGTCCCGCACGCCCTGCGCGGTCCGCCGCTCCGCCAGCCAGACCTCGTGCGTCCGCTCCACCCGGGCCCACAGGGCGGCCCGGTCGGCGGGCGTCAGGTCGTCCGTGGCCCGGCCGAAGTCCTCCAGGACCTCGAAGAGGTCCTCCGGCCCGGACAGCACCCGCTCGCCCGTCTGCTTCCCGCGCTCCGTACGGATCAGGACCTTGCCGCGCAGGCCGTCCGTGCCCTCCGCGTCGCGCCGGAACACCGCGAAGGTCCGTACGAACGGCGACTCCGTGTCGGTGGACAGCCACGCGTGCATCGCTTCGAAGTCGGCCGTCCGCGCCGGGGCGTCGCGGAAGTTCATCCGTCGCGCCCCGCCGGACGAGGCGAAGAAGGACCAGCCGGGGCCTTCGCCCTCCAGCGGCTCCAGCCGTGCCAGGGAGTAGGCGAAACCATTCTGCTCGTAGGTGCCCGCGCGCAGCGGCAGCGGATCGTACGGGCCCATGTCCCCGAGCCCGGCGTCCACCCAGTACTCCGCGCCCTCGACGCGGACGGTCAGGACGAGGTGGTCGCCCCGGACCGCGCGCGAGGCGGCGTCGGCGCTGACGGCGCCGACGTGGCGGGTCACGTCGTAGCCCAGGGCTTCGAGGAGCGCCCCGAACGCCCCGTTGAGGTGGAAGCAGTAGCCGCCCCGGCCGGCGGTGAACCGCCGCACGGACAGCTCGGGGTCGATGCCCGGCGGCCGGCCGAGCTGGATGTCGACGTTCTCGTAGGGGATGCGCTCCAGGTGCGCGCGCTGGAGCGCGAACAGCCCGGCGGCGCTGGGCGCGCCGGGGTCGGCGACGCCGAGGCGGCGCAGGTAGCCGTCGAAGAAGTCTGAGGTCATCCGGCCACGCTACGCGCGGAGGCCTTTACTCCCTTTGAATTACGGCTACTTGTCGATGTCGCCGACGACGAAGAACAGTGAGCCCAGGATCGACACCATGTCCGCGACCAGCTGCCCCGGCAGCAGGACCGCCAGCGCCTGGATGTTGTTGTAGGAGGCGCTGCGCAGCTTCAGCCGGTACGGGGTCTTCTCGCCCTTCGAGACCAGGTAGTAGCCGTTGATGCCCAGCGGGTTCTCGGTCCAGGCGTAGGTGTGGCCCTCGGGCGCCTTCAAGACCTTGGGCAGGCGCTGGTTGACCGGGCCCGGCGGGAGGCCGTCCATCCGGTCCAGGCAGGCCACGGCGAGGTCGAGGGAGTTGTGGGTCTGCTCCAGCAGGCACTCGAAGCGGGCCAGGCAGTCGCCCTCGGTGCGGGTGACCACCTTCAGGACGTCCTGGAGCTCGCCGTAGGCCAGGTACGGCTCGTCGCGGCGCAGGTCGAAGTCGACGCCGGAGGCGCGGGCGATCGGGCCGGAGACCCCGTACGCGTGCACCGCCTCGGCGGACAGGACCCCCACGCCGCGGGTGCGGCCGCGGAAGATCTCGTTGCCGTGGACCAGCTTGTCGTAGACGTCCATCCGGGTGCGGACGTCGGCGATGGCGGCGCGGGCCCGGCCGAGCCAGCCGGCCGGGAGGTCCTCCTTGAGGCCGCCGACGCGGTTGAACATGTAGTGCATGCGGCCGCCGGAGATCTCCTCCATGACGGCCTGGAGTTCCTCGCGCTCACGGAACGCGTGGAAGATCGGGGTGATACCACCCAGTTCGAGCGGGTACGAACCGAGGAACATCAGGTGGTTCAGCACCCGGTTCAGCTCGGCGAGCAGCGTCCGCATCCACACGGCCCGCTCGGGGACCTCCATGCCGAGCATCCGCTCGACCGCCATGACCACGCCGAGCTCGTTGGAGAACGCGGACAGCCAGTCGTGGCGGTTCGCGAGCATCACGATCTGCCGGTAGTCACGGGCCTCGAAGAGCTTCTCCGCGCCGCGGTGCATGTAGCCGACCACCGGCTCGGCGCTGGCGATCCGCTCGCCGTCCAGGACGAGGCGCAGGCGCAGCACGCCGTGCGTGGAAGGGTGCTGGGGGCCGATGTTGAGCACCATGTCGGTGCTCTCCGCCGCGCCGCCGATGCCGACCGTGGTCTCCGTCATGCGGGCATTGTCTCAGTCCTAAGGTGGGGGAATGGATACGGGGACGAAGGGTGAGACGGACGGCCTGCGGTGGGTGGGGCTGCCCGGCGGGCTGCTCACCATGCGGCGGACGCTGCTCGTGGTCTGGTCCGGTCTGCTGGCGGTGGCGACCGCACTGCCGCTCGGGCTGCTCGTGGGTCCGGCGTGGGCGGCGGCCGGGGCGTTCTGGCTCGCCGCGGGGGGCTGGGGCTGGGCGCTCCTCGGCCGGAACTGGCGGTCCTGGCGGTACGCGGAGCGCGCCGACGACCTGCTGATCAGCCGGGGAGTGCTGTGGCGGGAGCAGACCGTGGTCCCGTACGGCCGGATGCAGCTGGTCGAGGTCACCTCGGGCCCGGTGGAGCGGCGCTTCGGCCTGGCCTCCCTGCAGCTGCACACGGCGGCGGCGGCCACCGACGCCCGGATCCCGGGGCTGGTGCCGGCCGAGGCGGAGCGGCTGCGCGACCGGCTCGCCGCCCTCGGCGAGGCAAGGTCGGCGGGCCTGTGACCTCCGGTCCGGTGGGCGAGGAGCCGGTGACCTCCGGTCCGGTGGGCGACGGGGCGGGTACCCCGGGGCCGGCGGGCGGGCCCGCGGCCGGTCCGGCCGCAGGCGCGCCGGGTACTCCCGGGCCGGCGGGTGGCGGCGCGGGGGAGCCGGGCGGGCAGGGCGTGACCGAGCGACGGCTGCACCCCTTCACGCCGCTGCGCCGCGCCTGGGTGCCGATCGCCGCGACCGTCGGCGTCCTCGCCCAGCAGGGCGACCGGGCGGCGCGCTGGGTGGCGGACCTGTCCACGCTCCTGCGGCTGGTGACGCTGGTCGGCGTGGTCCTGATGTTCGGCGTGTACGGGTTCCTGAGCTGGTGGTTCACCCACTACGCGGTGACCGACACCGAACTGCGCATCCGCACCGGGCTGCTCTTCCGCCGCACCGCGCACATCCGGCTGGACCGGCTCCAGGCCGTGGACGTCACCCGGCCGCTGCTGGCGCGGCTGACCGGGGTCGCCAGCCTGCGGCTCGACGTGATCGGCACCGAGGAGAAGGACCAGCTGGCCTTCCTCGGCGAGCAGGAGGCCGTCGCCCTGCGCGCCGAGCTCCTGGCCCGCGCAGCCGGCTTCGCCCCCGAGGAGGCGGTGCGCCTCGGCGAGGCCCCGCAGCGCGAACTGCTGCGGGTCACCCCGCGCGAGCTCGCCGTGTCGCTGGCGCTCAGCCTCGGCGTCTGGGCCGCGCTGGCCGGCGGGATCGTCGCCCCGTTCGCCGTGTGGTGGTTCAGCTCCAGCCCCTGGGTGGCCGTCGCCACCCTGCTCCCGATGCTGGGCGCGGTCTGGGCGGGCACCGCCGGCCGTTTCCTCACCGAGTACGACTGGCGGGTCGCCGAGTCCCCGGACGGGCTGCGCCTGGACCACGGGATGCTGGACCGGGCCCACGAGACCGTGCCGCCGGGGCGCGTGCAGACCGTACGGATCGTGGAGCCGCTGCTGTGGCGGCGCAGTGACCGGGTCCGGGTGGAGCTGGCCGTGGCCGGGTCGAAGAACGAGGTCCTGGTGCCGGTGGCCTCCCGGGCCGCCGCGTACGCCGTGATCGCCCGGGTCCTGCCCGGGGTGGACCTGGCGGGCCTGTCCTTCTCCGGTTCCCCGGACACCGGTTCGCGCTGGGTGGTCCCGGTGTGGTGGAAGGGCTACGCCCTGGCGGTCTCCCCGGAGGTGTTCGCCGCCCGGCACGGCCGCCTGTGCCGTCGTACGGAGATCGTCCCGCACGCCAAGGTGCAGAGCGTCCGCTTCACCCAGGGGCCGTGGGCCCGCGCCCGCGGTGTCGCCGACGTGCACGTGGACACCGGCGCGAACGGCACGGTCACCGCCCGGCTGCGGGAGGCTTCCGCGGCCGCGCGGCTCCTGCACGAGCAGGCCGCCCGCTCCCACACCTCCCGCGCGACGGCCCGCCCGGACCGCTGGATGACCGAGTCCGGCCCGGAGGCGTGAGGCGGCCACGACCCTGCGCCCTCGTCAAGGAAATCTTGACAAGACGATCATGTCAAGGTTTCCTTGACGTATGTTGATCTTGCGATCGAAGGACGGCCGGGACCCCTTTCCCGCCACCCCCTCCATGGCCGCCGCCCTGCCGCTCGGCGTGGCTCTGCCCGCCCTGAGCGTGATGTTCGGCGACCGGCTCGGCACCCCCGTCACCCTCGCCCTGATCCTCGTGGGCCTCGTGCTCATCGCCTGTACGGCCGCACTGGCCGGCCGGGCGGCGGCGGACTCCGAGCGGGCGCGCCGCGACGAGGCGGTCCTCGACGCCCTCGAACCCCTCGCCGGACTGCGCCGATGAGCGACGGACCGCTGCTTGAGCCGGTGGAGATGGACCGGATCCGGGAAGGGATCGCCGCGGCCGTCCTCGGCGCCCCCGAGGGGCTGGCCGAATCGCTCGAACACGACCCGCACGGGTACCTGCGCCTGGTGGACGCCTCGCGCGTCGGTGCCGAGGAGGCGAGCCGGCTGCTGCGCGAGGCCGTTCAGGGCGCCAGGGCCGCCGGCCACAGCTGGGATGCGGTGGGCCGCGTCCTGGGCGTGAGCCGCCAGGCCGCCCAGCAGCGCTTCGCGGGCAAGGCGGCGGGCGGCGCGAGTGCGTCGGCGCCGCCCGCCGGGGGGCCGGACGCTCCGGAGCGCCGGACCCTCGGGGGCCTGTCCGCCTTCAATGAGATGGCTGCCCTGGAAGAGGCCGGCCGCGACGGCTGGCACATGGTCGGCTACGGCCCCTTCTTCCACGAGGTGGAGGCCTCCGGCCACCCCTGGGAGCACTGCCGGGTGACGCTCCCGTCCGTCGGGCGGCACCGGCGGATGGAATCGGAAGGCTGGATTCCGGTCGGTGCGGGCTGGTTCCCCTGGCGCTACTACAAGCGGCCCCTGGGCCCGGGCGGCTGAGGGGCCCGCCGCAGCGGGGCCGGACCCCGGCCCCGGACCCCGGCCCGGGACCCCGGCCCTGACCCCGGCCCGGGCCCGCCCGACGGGGCGGCCGGGGCCGGCTATCCGGCCCCGCCGCCCGCGCGGACCAGGCCCGTCTCGTACGCCAGGACCACGACCTGGACCCGGTCCCGCAGCCCCAGCTTGGTCAGGATGCGGCCCACGTGCGTCTTCACCGTCGCCTCCGACAGCACCAGCCGCGCCGCGATCTCGCCGTTCGAGAGCCCCTGCGCCACGAGCAGCATGACCTCGCGCTCGCGCTCCGTCAGCCGCTCGATCTCCTTGTTCTCCGGCTCCTGCGTCGTGGTCGGCAGCATCGGCGCGAAGCGGTCCAGCAGGCGCCGCGTCGTGGACGGCGCCACCACCGCGTCCCCGCTGTGCACCGAGCGGATGGCGCCCAGCAGTTCGGCCGGCGGCACGTCCTTCAGCATGAAGCCGCTCGCGCCCGCCTTCAGGCCCGAGAAGGCGTACTCGTCCAGGTCGAAGGTGGTCAGGATGATCACCTTCGGGTGCTCCTCGGGCTCGCAGATCCGCCGCGTCGCCTCGACGCCGTCGAGCCTGGGCATGCGGACGTCCATCAGCACCACGTCCACCTTCGTGGCCCGCAGCACCTCCAGCGCCTCCAGGCCGTCACCCGCCTCGGCGACCACCTCCATGTCCGGCTGGGCGGCGAGCACCATCCGGAAGCCGGTGCGCAGCAGGACCTGGTCGTCGACCAGCATCACTCGGATGGACATCAGTTACCTCGTCCTCGTCATCTCTTCTTCAGGGGAAGCAGTGCGCTGATCCGGAAGCCGCCACCGGGCCGCGGCCCCGCGTCCAGGGTTCCGCCGACCATACCGATCCGCTCGCGCATGCCGATCAGCCCGTGTCCGGCGCCGTCCGCGCCGCCGTCCTCGTACAGCTCGTGGGCCGCGCCCCGGCCGTCGTCCTCGACCAGCAGGCCGAGCCCGTCGTCGAAGTAGACCAGCCGGACGCTGGCCTTCGCGTCGGGGCCGCCGTGCTTGCGGGTGTTGGTCAGGGCCTCCTGCACGATCCGGTACGCCGTCAGCTCGACGCCGCTGGGCAGTTGCCGCGGGGCGCCCTCGACCTCGAAGTCCACCGTGAGCCCGGCGGCCCTCACCTGCTCGACCAGGACCTCGATCTGCTCGACGTCGGGCTGCGGCACGTAGTCCTCGGACTCCTGCGGCTCGCCCGTGCGCAGGACGCCGAGCAGCCGGCGCATCTCGGCGAGGGCCTGGCGGCCGGTGCCGGAGATGGTCTGGAGCGCCTCCTTGGCCTGCTCGGGCGCCACGTCCATGACGTAGGCGGCGCCGTCCGCCTGGACCACCATCACCGAGACGTTGTGCGCGACGACGTCGTGCAGCTCGCGGGCGATCCGGGCGCGCTCGGCGGCCACGGCCACCTTGGACTGGGCCTCGCGCTCCTTCTCCAGCCGCTGGTTGCGCTCGACCAGCTGGGCGTAATAGGCCCGCCGGGTGCGCAGGGAGTCGCCCAGCACCCAGGCCAGGACGAAGGGGACGATCATGAAGATGGCGAAGAGGACGTTGTCGACGTCGTTGGTGCCCTTGTCCACGCCGTAGCGCAGGAAGTAGAGCGGTGCGGCCACCAGCCCCCAGCCCAGGGCCGTGCGCGAGACCCAGCGCGGGACCTCGCTCGCGGCGACCGTGTAGAGGATCACGAACATGGCGATGTCGTAGAAACCCGCGACGATTCCGCCGGCCAGCTGGAGCAGGCCCGCCCCGAGGGTGAGCCAGAACATCGCCTGCGTCCACTTGCGGCGCAGGGCCAGGGCCGTGCTCAGCGCGAGCACGACGGGGACCGCGACGATCTTGAGGGGCCGGCTGATGTCGGGCTCGCCCACGACGTTCAGCATCGAGACCCCGAAGAAGAGCACAGCCCAGAAGCTGTCGACGCCCGTCGGGTGTCTGCGGAGGAAGTCGTAGAGGCGCTGCACGTAACCCAGAGTAGGGAACGGAGATAGGTGCTGGAGTCAACCAGAGGTCCGAACCTGACACCGGGGACATACTCCCCAAGGTGGAGGGTGAGCATAGCCTTCGGTGATGAGCACTCCTGGTGGACCCACCGCCGCGGTCCGGTGGCGCAGCGCGATGGAAGCCGCGCTGTACGGGCCCGGCGGCTTCTACGTGCGCCCCGGCGGCCCGGGCCCGGCCGGCCACTTCCGTACCTCCGTGCACGCCTCCGCCCTGTACGCGGGGGCCGTGGCCCGGCTGCTGCGGTGGGTGGACGCCGAGCTCGGGCACCCGCCGGAGCTCGACCTCGTGGACGTGGGGGCCGGGCGGGCGGAGCTGCTGGCCGGGGTGCTCGCCGCACTGGATCCGGAGACGGCCGCGCGGGTGCGCCCGTACGCCGTGGAACGGGCGGAGCGGCCGGGCGGCCTCGACCCGCGGATCCGCTGGAGCGCACAGCCGCCCGAGGGCGTGACCGGGCTGCTGTTCGCCAACGAATGGCTGGACAACGTCCCCCTGGACGCCGCCGAGGACGGGGCCTACGTCCTGGTCGCGCCGGACGGTACGGAGAGCCGGGGCGGCCCGCTGGAGGACGCCGACCGGGCCTGGCTGGAGCGGTGGTGGCCGGGCGGCGGCCGCGCGGAGATCGGCCGGACGCGCGACGAGGCATGGGCGGCGGCCACGCGGACCCTGGAGCGGGGTCTGGCGGTGGCGGTGGACTACGCCCACACCCGGCAGGCCCGGCCCCCGTACGGCACCCTGACGGGATTCCGGGGCGGCCGGGAGGTCCCGCCGGTCCCGGACGGCTCCTGCGACGTCACCGCCCACGTGGCGCTGGACTCCTGCGCCGGGCCGGATTCGGTGCTGCTGACGCAGGCCGAGGCCCTGACCGCCCTCGGGGTCTCGGGCGCCAGGCCGCCGCTGGCCCTGGCCTCCTCGGACCCGGCGGCCTACGTCAGGGCGCTGGCCGCGGCCGGTGAGGCGGCGGAGCTGACCTCCCGGTCCGGTCTGGGCGCCTTCGGCTGGCTGGTCCAGCCGGTCGGCGTCCCGTCCTGGCCGGAGCGGATGCCGCAGTCGCCGTCGCGGCCGCGGCCGTAACCGGAGCGGACCTGAGGCGCCGCGCAGGGCGTCACGCGGGAGGGGCCGGATCCCCATCGGGAATCCGGCCCCTCCTCACGACAGCGCGCTACAGCCGCGGGCCGCCTACTGGTTCACCTCGTCGTGGCCCGTGTGCAGGCCGCCGCCACCGCCGCTGCCGCCGGGGGTCGGCGTCGACACGACCGGCTTCGACAGCGGGGCGAGGTCGTGGGCGTAGTGGCCGACCGCGTCCGCGATGACGTCGACGTTGATGTCGAGCGCCTTCTGGTCGATGTTGGTGATGTCGTCACCCTTGCCGTGGTAGTTCACGTCGTAGGCGACACCGGCCTGGCCGCCGAACTTCGCGGCCTCCTCGGGCGTCTTGATGCCCTCGGCGCCGGTGAAGGTGCCGCCGGACGGGATGCCCACCTCGATGAACGGGCCGTAGTCCGAGCGGCCCGAGAAGTCGGTGCCCGCGTGCGGGATCTTCTTCGAGTCGAGGAAGTCGGTGATCCCCTTCTCCAGCTGGGCGGAGCCCTCCGGGCCGGGGCCCGAGCCGACGCCGTCCGAGTTGTCACCGTCGTAGACGAAGTACGCGGCGTTCGGCGAGCCGATCATGTCGAAGTTCAGATAGAGCTTGATCTGCTTCTTCTGCGCGTCCGTCAGACCGGCCACGTACGCCTCGGAGCCGAGCAGGCCGAACTCCTCCGCCGACCACCAGGCGAACTTGACCTTGTTCTTGACCTTCTTCTGCTCGCTCGCGAGCCGCTGCGCGACCTGGAGGATGCCGGCCGAGCCGGAGCCGTTGTCGTTGATGCCCGGGCCGGCCGCGACCGAGTCCAGGTGCGCGCCGAGGAAGACGGTGTTGTTCTCGTCGCCGCCCTTGGTCTCGGCGATGACGTTGAATGTCTTGCGGTTCTCGCGCAGCTCGCGGATGTCGAGGGTGACCTCGACCGGTCCGGCGGCGGCCTCGGCGGCCAGCTTCTCGCCGTCCTCCTGGGTGATGCCGCCCGTGGGGACCTTGCCCGCGGCGGGGTCCCCTATGGTGCCGTTCAGGGCGCCCGCGGTGTTGTTGTAGATGACCGCGCCGACCGCGCCGGCCGCGGCCGCGTTCTGCTGCTTGATCGCGAAGGTGCAGCCGCCGCGCTTGACCAGGGCGATCTTGCCCGTGAAGGCGCCGGCGGCGAAGTCGCCCGGCTCGCAGCCGTTGGTCCCGTCCGCGTCGACCGGGGCGACGGCGACCGGGGCCGTCACACCGCCCTCGGGGGAGTTCGCCGTGTAGGTCATCAGGTGGATCGGCACGTCACGCCCGCTCGCACCGTTCACCGTCAGCTTCTCTTCGATGGTCTCGACGAAGACGAAGTCGAACTCGTTGCGGGTGACCGTGTAGCCGGCCGCCTTGAGCACGGCCTCGATGTACTTGGCCGACTGCTCGTGGCCCTTGGAACCGGCGGCCCGGTTGCCGTTGTTGTAGTCGGCGATCGACTGCAGGACCTTGAGGTGGTTGAAGGCTCCCTTGCCGGTCGCGTCCTTGACCAGCTTGCGGGCCAGCGCGTCGCCCTTGGCGGCGTCGCTCTGCGGGCTCCCGGTGGCACCGGCCGGTCCGGCGAGCAGCAGGGGCGAGACGAGGGCCGCGGCTGCCAGGGCGGCGGTTGCTGCGGCTATACGGCGTGAGGGCATGAAGATCCTTCCACGACAAAGGCGAGCAGGGCGGGCGGAGCAGGGCAGGGCTGGGCGAAGCAGGGCACAGCGCGACGAACGCGCCGGACCGGACGTGCGGATGCGGTGCGCGTTACGTGGGCGAACAGTGAGCGCACGTTAGACAGCAAGTGGCCACCATGGCCAGAGTTTTCGCTGTTTTCGGTTTATGAATTCCGTATATCGGTGAGTCTGGGCCGGTCAAATCCAGCCATCCGCACGCCCGTTGCCCCTACCGGAGGATGCCCTCGATGAAGTCGGAGCCGATACGGGCGACGGCTGCCAGATCCAACTCGTGCTGGGCATAACGGCCTTGCCTCCGCGTATGCATCAGACCGGCCTTTTTCAGGACGGCCAGATGCCGCGACACCTCCGGCGCGGTGATCCCGTACACGGTCGCCAGTTCGCTCGTCGTGTACGGGGCCCGGGCCAGGCTCCGGCACAGCATCATCCGCATCGGGTGCGCCAGTGCCTCCATCCGCCGCTGGAGCAGCTCCACCGAGCCCGGCCCGGAGGCCGGTTCGGGGGTGTCGAGCGGATAGTGGACCACCGGCCGCCAGCCCGGTGCGTGCAGCACCAGCAGGTGCGGCCAGCCGAAGTTGGTCGGCACGAAGACGAGGCCGCCGCCTATTCGCGGATCGGTGGCCGTGGTCGTGCCGTGGACCATCTTGTCGGCGGTGATGGTGGTGAGGCCCTCGTCGACGCTCAGGGCCGTCGAGACGTCCTTCAGCGCGGCCGGCAGGCCCTTGCGGCGCAGCAGCTCGGCCTTGTGCCGGGCATCGGCGCTCTGCCCGGGCTCCAGGCGCTTCCACGTCTCGGCGAAGAACGCCTCGTCGCAGTCCTCCAGCAGCCGCCGCAGCCACACCCGTACGGCCGCGGGGTCGTCCAGCAGCCGCACGGAGAAGGCCAGCTGGCGCGGGCCGCGGGCGGCGGCCACCTCCAGCGCCTTGGCCCGGGCCGCCGGGTTCTTCAGCGGCGAGGGCCCGCCGCCCTCGTTGTAGAGCGCCAGCCAGCAGTGCTCCAGGGCCGCCCCCACGAACCGCTCGTCGTCCAGCCGGTCCAGTACGTCGAGCTCCTCGGCCAGCGTCGCCGCCGGCCGCCCGGCTTCCCCGGGGATCCCGGCGAAGGGCATGAAGATGTCGGAGAAGGAGCTGCGCCACATGAACTCGGCCTCCAGCAGACGGTCCGCGAGACACGGATCGAGCGAGGCCGAGGTGGCGGTGGTCCACGAGGTGAGCCGCGGGTGGTGCCCCGGCTGCGAGAGCGCGTGCAGGGCCATGCAGAGCTCAGCGAGCGGCGAGGGCGCGAAAGTGATCCGCTCGTGGGGGAGCCCGGCGATGTCGATGGTGACGCTCATCGGGCCATTCTGTCTGTTCCCGCACGTCGGGACGCCCCCCGGCGGCCTCCCGGCGCCGCCGTACGAGTGGCCGTGCGGGCCCCGGCGCGGCGGCCGGACGAGTGATCACCACCGTCTTCCGGCCCGCCCCGCGGGCGCTTCCCGGCCGAACAATTGACGGGGAACGTCAACCGTCGTGCGCGACGGGGCCGACGGGGTGAGGGTTGATGCATGACAGCGATAGAGCAGTACCTCATCGACACCTACCGCGCGTCCCAGCACGGTGACCCCATGCCCCCGCCGCCCGGCCGGGACGACGTCGCCGTCGTCCGCGCGGCCCGCTCCCACCAGCAGTTCCGGGCCGTCCTGGACGGCGGCGAGGCCCGCCACCCCTGGAGAGCCGCCCTGCGCCGGATGCTGACCCGCCCGCGCCCGTGCTGACGCCCGGCGCGCACACCGCGACCGCGGCCGGACGGTCCGGATCCCGCCCGTGACGGCAGGGACCCGGACCGGGACCGCTACTCGAAGTTCGGCGCGTTGCGCTGGTACACCAGCCGCAGGCCGATCAGCGTCAGCCACGGCTCGTGGTCGTCGATCACCGACGACTCGCCCAGCACCATCGGGGCCAGACCGCCCGTGGCGATGACGCGGACGTCGTCCGGATCGCCGTTCGGCCCGGCCAGCTCCTTGGCCATCCGCGCCACGACCCCGTCGACCTGGCCCGCGAAACCGTAGATCACGCCCGACTGCATCGCCTCGACCGTCGACTTGCCGATCACGTGGCGCGGCCGGGCCAGCTCGATCTTGCGCAGCTGGGCGCCCCGTACGCCGAGCGCCTCCATCGAGATCTCTATCCCCGGCGAGATCACCCCGCCCACGTACTCGCCCTTCGCGGACACCGCGTCGAAGGTGGTCGCCGTACCGAAGTCGACCACGATCGCCGGACCCCCGTAGAGCTCGACCGCCGCGACCGCGTTGATGATGCGGTCCGCGCCGACCTCCTTCGGGTTGTCCATCAGGATCGGCACGCCCGTCTTGATGCCGGGCTCCACCAGCACCGCCGGCACGTCGCCGTAGTAGCGCCGGGTGACCTCGCGCAGCTCGTGCAGCACCGACGGCACCGTCGAGCAGATCGCGATGCCGTGGATCCCGTCGCCCAGCTCGCTGCCGAGCATCGGGTGCATGCCCATGAGGCCCTGCATCAGCACGGCCATCTCGTCGGCCGTGCGCCGCGGGTCGGTCGAGATCCGCCAGTGCTCGACGATCTCGTCACCGTCGAACAGGCCCAGGACCGTGTGGGTGTTGCCTACGTCGATGGTGAGGAGCACCGGTTACACCGCCTCGCGCAGATCGAGACCGATGTCCAGGATCGGCGAGGAGTGCGTGAGCCCGCCGACCGCCAGGTAGTCCACGCCGGTCTCCGCGTACGCCCGCGCGGTGTCCAGGGTCAGCCGGCCCGAGGACTCCAGCACCGCGCGGCCGGCCACCAGCGTGACGGCCTCCTCGGTCTCCGGGACGGTGAAGTTGTCCAGCAGGATCAGGTCGGCGCCCGCGTCCAGGACCTCGCGGACCTGGTGCATCGTGTCGACCTCGACCTCGATGGGGACCTCGGGGAAGGCCTCGCGCACCGCGTTGAAGGCCTGCGCGACACCGCCCGCGGCGACCACGTGGTTGTCCTTCACCAGCGCCGCGTCCGACAGGGACATGCGGTGGTTGACGCCGCCGCCGCAGCGGACCGCGTACTTCTCCAGCGAGCGCAGGCCCGGCGTGGTCTTGCGGGTGTCGCGCACCTTGGCCTTGGTGCCCTCCAGGACGTCCGCCCAGCGGCGGGTGGCCGTCGCGATGCCGGAGAGCCGGCACAGGATGTTCAGCGCGCTGCGCTCGGCCGTCAGCAGGTCGCGGGTACGGGCGCGGACCGACAGCAGCACCTCGCCGGCCTTGACGGTGTCGCCGTCCTCCGCGTGGCGCTCCACCTCGAAGGCCTCCGTGCAGACCACGGAGAACACCGCCTCGGCGATGCGCAGGCCCGCCACGACGCCGTCCTCGCGGGCGACGAAGTCGGCGACGGCCTCGGCGTCCTCGGGGACCGTGGCCACGGTGGTGACGTCCACGCCGCCGTCGAGGTCCTCGGAGAGCGCCATGTGGGCGATGTCCTCGACCTCGATCGGGTCCAGGCCCGCGTCCGCCAGCAGCTCGGCGAGCGCCGGGTCGAGGCCGCTCTCCTCGCCGTCGCCGCAGGCGCAGTCGTCGCCGCAGCCGCCGTCGTTCTGGTCGATGAGGGGAAGTTCGGGGGTGCTCACGGTCACTGCTCCAGGCTCGGGGTGCTCAGGGGGTGCACGGACGGGAAGTCCGCGGAGTCGGTGGGTACGACGACCAGGGCCCGCTTCTCGGTGGCCGAGAGCCGGACCACCAGGTGGCGGCGCCACCGGGCATCGTCCCGGTCGGGGTGGTCCTCGCGCCAGTGGCAGCCGCGGGTCTCCTCGCGGCGCTGCGCGGCGGCGACCAGGACCCGCGCCACGCACAGCAGGTTCGTGGCCTCCCAGGTGTCCACACCCGGCTCGGCGGTCTTGCCGTGCGCTTCGAGTTCGTTCAGGGCCGTGGCGTACAGCCCTTGCAGGGCCTCGGCCGCCGCGGCCAGCGACGCGGCGGAGCGGAGCACGCCCGCGCCGCCCGTCATGATCCGCTGGACCTCGAACCGGGCCCCGGCGGGCTGCAGCGGACCGGTCGAGGGGACCGGGACGCCGGGGCCGCCCCCGCCGTACTCCTGAGAGGTGATGTCCTCGGCGATCCGCTCGGCGAAGACCAGGCCCTCCAGCAGGGAGTTGGAGGCGAGCCGGTTCGCGCCGTGCACGCCCGTGCAGGCGACCTCGCCGCAGGCGTACAGGCCGGGGACGGTGGTGCGCCCGTGCAGGTCGGTCCGGACACCGCCGGAGGCGTAGTGCGCGGCGGGCGCCACCGGGATCGGCTCCGTCACCGGGTCGATGCCGTGCGAGCGGCAGGCCGCCAGGATCGTCGGGAAGCGCTGCTCCCACATCTCGGCGCCGAAGTGCCGGGCGTCCAGGTACATGTGCTGCGCGCCCTGCTCCTGCATGCGGCGCATGATGCCCTTGGCGACGATGTCGCGCGGAGCCAGCTCGGCCAGCTCGTGCTGGCCGGTCATGAAGCGGACGCCGTCCGCGTCGACGAGGTACGCGCCCTCGCCCCGCACCGCCTCCGACACCAGCGGCTGCTGCCCCTCGGCGTCCGGGCCGAGGAACAGCACCGTCGGGTGGAACTGCACGAACTCCAGGTCGGAGACCTCGGCTCCGGCGCGCAGCGCGAGCGCCACGCCGTCGCCGGTGGACACCGAGGGGTTGGTCGTCGCGGAGAAGACCTGGCCCATGCCGCCCGTCGCGAGGATCACGGCGGGCGCGTGGACGGCGCCGACGCCGTCGTGCTGCCCCTCGCCCATGACGTGCAGCGTGACACCGGCCGTACGGCCCTGCGCGTCCTGCAGGAGGTCGAGTACGAGCGCGTTCTCCACGGTCTCTATGCCGGCGGCGTGCACGGCCTCGACCAGCGCCCGTGAGATCTCGGCGCCGGTGGCGTCGCCGCCCGCGTGCGCGATCCGCCGGCGGTGGTGGCCGCCCTCCCGGGTCAGCTCTATCTCGCCGGTCTCGGCCGAGGTGTCGAAGACCGCGCCGGTGTCGATCAACCGCCGTACCGCGTCCGGGCCTTCGGTGACGAGCAGCCGGACGGCCTCCTCGTCGCACAGGCCGGCGCCCGCGACCAGGGTGTCGTCGAGGTGCTGCTCGGGGCTGTCGCCCTCGCCGAGGGCCGCGGCGATGCCGCCCTGGGCCCAGCGGGTGGAACCGTCGTCGAGCCGGGCCTTGGTGACCACGACGGTACGGCGGCCCGCGGCCGCGCAGCGCAGCGCGGCGGTCAGACCCGCCACACCGGATCCGACGACCACGACGTCGGCGTCGAGGGACCAGCCGGGCGCCGGCGCGTGCAGCCGTATGCCCGTGCTGCCGGCGGGGCCTCTGCCAGGGGTGCTCACGAGTGTGCTCCGAATTCCAATGGGATGTTGTCGATCAGCCGGGTCGTGCCCACCTTCGCGGCGACGGCCAGCACGGCCTGCCCGGTGAAGTCGGGACCGGCCTCGGTGAAGTCCTTCGGGTCCACCAGCGCCAGGTAGTCCAGCACGAGCGGCGGCTCCGAACGGGCCGCGTCCGCCAGGACGTGGCCCGCCGCGGCCCGTACCGCGTCCGGCAGGCCCGCGCAGGCCGCGGAGACGGCGTGCGCGTCCGCCGAGGCGCGGATCTCGCCCAGCCTGGCCAGGGCGGTGGCCCGCTCGTCGCTGGCCGGGGCGGCCTCGGCGCGGGCGCGCAGCGCCGCCTGCGCGGCGAGCCGGTCGCGTCCCGCGAAGAGGGCGCGCGACAGCGCCAGCGCGGTCTGCCGGTCCGCGGGGGAGAGGTAGCGGTTGCGGGACGACAGCGCCAGGCCGTCCTCCTCGCGGACGGTCGGTACGCCGACCACCTCCACGGGGAAGTTCAGGTCGGTCACCATCCGCCGGATCAGGGCCAGTTGCTGGGCGTCCTTCTGGCCGAAGAGAGCCAGGTCGGGGCGGGTCAGGTGGAGCAGCTTGGCGACGACGGTCAGCATCCCGTCGAAGTGGCCCGGCCGGGTGGCGCCTTCGAGGCGACCGCCCATCGGGCCGGCGGTGATCCGCACCTGCGGGTCCCCGCCCGGGTAGACCTCGTCGACGGACGGGGCGAACACCGCGTCGGCGCCCGCCTCTTCGGCGAGCGCCAAGTCCGCGTCGAGGGTGCGCGGATACCGGTCGAGGTCCTCGCCCGCCCCGAACTGCAGCGGGTTGACGAAGACGGTCACGACGACCTGGCCCTCGGGCCCGGCCAGTTCACGGGCGGTCCGGACCAGGGTGGCGTGGCCCTCGTGCAGGGCGCCCATGGTCATCACCACGGCCCGCCGCCCGGTGCGCGGCAGCTTGTGCAGCTCATCGGCGGTGTGCAGCAGCAGCTCGGTCACTGATCGCCCCCGTCAGGGTCCGTGTCGGCGAGTACGCCGAGCAGGTCCTCGGCGAGTTCGGGCTTGAGCAGACCGTGCGCGAGGGCCCGGTCGGCGGTGGTGCGGGCCATGGCCAGGTACCCGGCGACCGTGCCCGGCGCGTGCCGGCGCAGCTCCGAGACGTGCGCGGCGACCGTCCCGGCGTCACCGCGGGCCACCGGCCCGGTCAGGGCCGCGTCCCCGGAGCGCAGGGCGTTGTCGAGGGCGGCGCCGAGCAGCGGGCCGAGCATCCGGTCGGGGTGCCCGACCCCGGCCTTGCGCAGCAGCTCCAGGGACTGGGCGACGAGCGTGACCAGGTGGTTCGCACCGAGGGCCAGGGCCGCGTGGTAGAGCGCGCGGTTCTCCTCCGCGATCCACTCGGGCTCCCCGCCCATCTCGATGACCAGGGCCTCGGCGGCCAGCCGCAGCTCGTCGGGGGCGGTGACGCCGAAGGAGCAGCCGGCCAGCCGCTGCACGTCGACCTCGGTACCGGTGAAGGTCATCGCGGGGTGCAGGGCCAGCGGCAGCGCGCCCGCGCGGCGCGCCGGGTCGAGCACGGCGGTCCCGTACCGGCCGGAGGTGTGCACGAGGAGCTGCCCGGGCCGGATCGCCCCGGTCTCCGCGAGCCCCTCCACAAGGGACGGCAGCGCGTCGTCGGGGACGGTCAGCAGGACCAGGTCGGCCAGCTCCAGGACCTGCCCGGGCGGCACCAGCGGCACGTCGGGCAGCATGCGCGCGGCACGGCGCACGGAGGCGTCGGACACTCCCGACACGGCGACGGGACGGTGGCCCGCCTGCTGGAGCGCACGGGCCAGCGCCGGGCCGACGCGGCCGGCCCCGACGACGCCGACGGCGAGCCGGGCAGGGCGCGGCTGCTGTGAATGATTCACGCGGGGAATGCCTTCCGTTCCAGTCCGCGGGGGTACCGGACGATACGCCGCCATGCTAGCCCGTGGGGGTCTTGGCCGGTCGGGGACGAGGGGCGAGGATCAGGGGTCATGAGCGACGGCAACGAGGAAACGGAACGTACGGCGCGGCTCGTGGCGGCCTGGCGGGCGGCGGGACGGACCCTGACGCACAGCCCGCGCGAAGCCACCGTCGGCGAGTCGCTGGCGCGGCTCGCCGAGGCCCCGTACGACATGGACGCGCCCACCGACATCTACGGCGACGGGATCGTCGCCGAGCTGGAGCGGCGGGTCGCGGAGCTGCTCGGGACGCAGGACGCGGCGTTCTTCCCCAGCGGCACGATGGCGCAGCAGATCGCCCTGCGCTGCTGGGCGGGCCGGACCGGCAACCCGGTCGTGGCGCTGCACCCGATGAGCCACCCGGAGATGTGGGAGGGCGACGCCCTGTCGACGGTCTCCGGGCTGCGGGTCGTCCACCCGACGACCGAGGCGCGCCAGCCGACCCCGGAGGAGGTCGCGGGCATCGGGGAGCCGTTCGGCACGCTGATGCTGGAGCTCCCGCTGCGCGAGGCCGGATTCCTGCTGCCCACCTGGGAGGAACTCCAGGCGCTGGTGGAGGCCGGCCGCGAGCGGGAGGCGGCGATCCACTTCGACGGCGCCCGGCTGTGGGAGTCCACCGTCCACTTCGGCCGTCCGCTGCCGGAGATCGCCGGTCTCGCCGACTCCGTGTACGTCTCGTTCTACAAGTCGCTGGGCGGCCTGAGCGGGGCGGCCCTGGCCGGGTCGCGGGAGTTCGTGGAGGAGACCAGGGTCTGGCGCCACCGCTACGGGGGCCAGATCTTCCGGCAGTTCCCGCAGGCCCTGTCCGCGCTGGCCGGCCTGGAGCGGGAACTGCCGCGGCTGCCGTCGTACGTGGCCCAGGCGCGGATGGTGGCCGGGGCGCTGCGCGAGGCCCTGGCGAAGTCCGGCGTCCCGTGGTCGCGCGTGCACCCCGAGGAGCCGCACACGCACCAGTTCCAGGTGTGGCTGCCCTACGAGCCGGACCGGCTGACGGACGCGGGCCTGCGGCAGGCGCAGGAGACGGGCACCGTCTTCTTCCGCCGCTGGTCGCCCGGGGGGCCGCCGGGCCTCGCGGTGACCGAGCTGGACATCACGGAGCCGGGCCTGTCCTGGACCGCGTCCGACGTCCACGACGCGGTCTCGGCCTTCGTGGCCCGCATCTGACGCCGCCCGCGCGGGGCCGGACACGGTCCCGCCGCGGCCCGCCGACCCGGCCCCCCACGCACCCCGCCGGCCCCCGCCGGACCCGCCCGCAGGCCCGCCGGCCTGCGCACGGACGGCCGTGCCGTGTACCACCCGCACCCCCGCAGGGCGGCGGCGAAACGCCGAATTGCGCGAAAGTCGCCGGTGAGGACCGGACACGGAGTTACCGTCCCTTGACCGCAATTACCGGCCACCGTGCCCGGAGGAGACACCATGACCGCTCAGCCCGCGTGGCGGAAGTCCTCGTTCTGCGGCGACGGCGACGCCTGCGTCTACGTCGCCGTCACCCCCGGAGCCCTCGTGAAGGTCGCCGACCGGGTCGACCCCGCCCACCTGGTCCTCGCCACCACCCAGGCCGCCTGGGCGGACTTCCTGCGGGCGGTCAAGGAGACCGGCTGAGGTCCGGCCCGTACCGGTCCGCGCCGCGCCGCACTCGCCCCTCCTGAGGGGATTTTGTCCGATTAGCGCGTATCTTCGGCATCATGCCCACGCCCTACGGATCCCGCGGCGGCATGGCGTTCAGCGCCGCCGAGCTGCACGTGCTCAGGCGTTCGCTCGCCCACGCCCTTCAGTCCTCCTCGGCGCCCCTGGCGGCCGAGGAGGTCCAGGACTGCCTGCGCCTCGCGCAGTCGGTGGACGAAGCGGTCCGGGAGGCGGGCCGGCTCAGAGCCTTCCTCCTGGACGATCTGGCCCGCTACCGGGGCGCCCTGCCCGGCAGCCTCTCCGGCTATCTGGAACTGCTCCGGGAGGCCCTCGCCGCGGGCTACGAGCCGACCCCCGACGACCTGGCAGCCCTGCGCGCGCTGCGCGCCAACCCGGCCGCCGCCGCGCTGCTGGAGCGGGCCCGGACCGTCGCGGAGCGCTCCGTACGGCGCCGCCTGACCGCGAACCCCGCCCCCCGGGCCCGACGGCTGAGCCTGGCGGGCGGCCGGGAGGAGCCGCCGCGGCCGGCGCCCGCGCCCAAGGAGCGCCCGCGCCCCGAGCGGCCGGTGCCGACGCCCGGCGAGGTCTTCCCGCCGCGCCGCAAGCCCACCCCGCCCCCGGCGTCCGGACTCGCCGTCGTGTGAACGCGCCCGGGCGGCCCGGGCCGCCCGGACCGGCCCGGGTCCGCTTGGCTACGCTGGGGGGCATGGACTACGTCTCCGCGCTCGTGCCCCCCTTCGTGATGGCCGCGTTCTTCATCGCCCTCGTCGTGACGATCGTGAAGAGCCAGGGCGGCTCCAACAAGTCCAAGGAGGACGCGGCGGTCGACGCCGTGATCGCCCGGGCCGAGGCCGCCCGCCAGCAGCAGAACTAGCCTTCACCTTCCGCGCGGGTGCGCGGCCTGCGGGCCGTGCGCCCGATTTTGTTGCGCGTTGCCGGATGAATGGTCGGGCAATTCCGCACAAACCGCACTATCGTGCTGTTGTGCCTCGCCCCTTGGGAGAACTCGAAGACGCCGTCATGACGCGGGTGTGGCAGTGGAACCGCCCGGTCACCGTTCGGGAAGTCCTGGAAGACCTCCAGCAGGAACGGTCCATCGCGTACACCACGGTCATGACCGTTATGGACAATCTCCATCAGAAGGGCTGGGTCCGCCGGGAAGCCGAAGGCCGCGCCTATCGATATACGGCGGTCTCCACCCGCGCCGCCTACTCGGCCGCACTGATGAACGAAGCCTGGTCGACGAGCGACAACCCCGCCGCCGCTCTCGTCGCCTTCTTCGGCATGATGTCCGCAGAACAGCGCGAAGCCCTCCGCGACGCCGTCCGGGTCGTCCAGTACGACGGCGAGTCCGCCGCCGACGCCCCCGCGGAACCCCACGGCGAACCCCGCGCGGAAGCGCCCGCAGAACCCCCCTCCGCGCCTTCCGGCGAACCTTCCCCGGAACCTTCCGCGGAACCTTCCGCGCCACCGGAAGCCGAAGGACGGTCCGCCGAGCACCCGAGGCCGCCGGGGCGATAGCGTCCGCAGCCATGGGAGAGTTTTCCTCTGCACACGCAGAAACAGTGACGATCCGTCGTGCCCGCACACGCGATGTTCCCGCGCTGCGCCGCCTCCTCGACCAGTACGTGCAGCAGCGGATCCTGCTCGACAAAGCACCCGTCGTCCTTTACGAGGACATCCAGGAGTTCTGGGTCGCGGAACGCGACTCCGACTCACAGGTAGTGGGCTGCGGCGCACTCCACGTGATGTGGGAAGACCTCGCCGAAGTACGCACTCTCGCCGTCGACCGCGACTTGAAGGGCGCCGGCGTCGGCCATCAGGTGCTCCAGCAGTTGTTGAGCACCGCCCGCGCGCTCGGGGTGAGCCGGGTTTTCTGCCTGACCTTCGAAGTCGAGTTCTTCGCGAAGCACGGCTTCGTCGAGATCGGCGAGACCCCGGTCGACACCGATGTCTACATGGAGCTCTTGCGTTCCTATGACGAGGGCGTCGCCGAGTTCCTCGGTCTCGAACGAGTGAAGCCGAACACCTTGGGCAACAGTCGGATGCTTCTGCACCTCTGATCGATGGCCTCAGCTTTTCCGGCGCTCCGCGCACCTGTGGCCTATGTCCGAATCGCGCACGTTTCCCGCCCCGTTGCGGTCTCGAACCTCTCCCGGGGGGTTTGTGTTTTCCAGGCAAAAGCGGTTTCCTTTCCGCGTACTGCTTTTCGATGAAAGGAAATCCCGGTGGCACAGAAGGTTCAGGTCCTTCTTGTCGACGACCTCGACGGTGGCGAGGCGGACGAGACGGTGACGTTCGCTCTGGATGGCAAGACCTACGAGATCGACCTCACCACCGCCAACGCTGAAAAGCTCCGCGGTCTGCTCGACCCGTACACCAAGGGCGGCCGCCGCACCGGTGGCCGTGCCACCGCGGCCCGCGCCAAGGGCCGCGCCGCCGCGGCGACCGGCAACCCGGACACCGCCGAGATCCGCGCGTGGGCCAAGGAGAACGGCTACAACGTGAACGACCGCGGCCGCGTCCCGGCCGAGATCCGCGAGGCCTACGAGAAGGCCAAGGGCTGACGGACCCCGTTCGTACGCCGCCCCAGCCGCGCCCGGTGGCATTCCGTCGCCGCCGCCGCGACCAGGCGTACGAGATCGGGCCCGCCGGCGGGCCCTGCGGCCCGCCCGGGACCGGGCAGGGCCGGCAGCAGCGCCTCACACCCCTGCTCGGGGGGTCGCAGCCACACGGCGGCCCCCCGAGGGCTTCCTCCCAGGGGGAGCCCCGGTGGAGCCGGGGCGGTGATCCGCCCGCCCGCACCCAGGGCGGCCAGATCCAGGGCGACCCCGCCCCACTCCAGCCAGTCGAGCAGCCCGTCGAGCTCCTCTGCGCTCCCCGGGGCCACCAGGAACCGCATCCGGCGCCCCATCACGGCCACCGGACCCGTGGCGACCGGCCGGCGCAACAGCGCCGTACCGGCGTCCGACGGCAGCTCCAGCACGTCGAAGCCGATCCCGGTCACGAGCTGGACCGGAGGCCCGCCCGTGACGGTCCAGCCCAGCACCCTCCCATACCAGGCGGCGTACGCGTCCTCCTCGGGCGCGACGCGGGGCGGCGGGACGGTCGGCAGGACGGTTGCGGCCATACCCGGAGCAACTGCGGAATCGTGCGGGGGTTACGGTGGAGGTCACGTTCCGCACTCGCAGATGTGCGGAACGTAAACGTCCATGGAGGCGGAGTCCCACATTCGAGACGGAACTCTGTTCGCCCTCAGCGGAGGGAACCGGCGCCACCGGCATGGAGTGTCAGCCCTTACGGGTAAGACATTCCTAGTGGATCGGGGCGACACGCTGATTTGACCGGCTTCCGTTCGCCGTCGGCGTACACGCATGACGGGTATCTGCCTGGCCTGCGGGAACATCGTCTCGCACCATCGAGTTGGAGCAGTTGTCGGCTCTTCGAGCCGGTTTTCCCGCTGATGCAGGGGTGAGCCGTGGACGGATGTCGGCAGTTGGAATGAGCTGTCCCGCCCCGCGGGACTAGCATGCGGAAGGACAGGGCGGGGACCGACCCCGAACTGCCCGACCGCTCTGAGGAGCGATAAACGATGTTCGAGAGGTTCACCGACCGCGCGCGGCGGGTTGTCGTCCTGGCTCAGGAAGAAGCCCGGATGCTCAACCACAACTACATCGGCACCGAGCACATCCTCCTGGGCTTGATCCACGAGGGTGAGGGTGTCGCCGCTAAGGCCCTGGAGAGCCTCGGGATTTCGCTCGAGGCTGTTCGCCAGCAGGTTGAGGAGATCATCGGTCAGGGGCAGCAGGCCCCGTCCGGCCACATCCCCTTCACCCCGCGGGCGAAGAAGGTCCTGGAGCTTTCGCTCCGAGAGGCCCTCCAGCTCGGCCACAACTACATCGGCACCGAGCACATCCTGCTCGGCCTGATCCGCGAGGGCGAGGGCGTCGCCGCCCAGGTCCTCGTGAAGCTGGGCGCCGATCTCAACCGAGTCCGGCAGCAGGTCATCCAGCTGCTCTCCGGCTACACCGGCGGGGGCAAGGAGTCGGCCACGGCCGGCGGCCCGGCCGAGGGCACGCCCTCGACCTCGCTCGTCCTGGACCAGTTCGGCCGCAACCTCACCCAGGCGGCCCGCGAATCCAAGCTCGACCCGGTCATCGGGCGCGAGAAGGAGATCGAGCGGGTCATGCAGGTGCTGTCCCGCCGTACCAAGAACAACCCGGTCCTCATCGGCGAGCCCGGCGTCGGCAAGACCGCCGTCGTCGAGGGCCTGGCGCAGGCGATCGTCAAGGGCGAGGTCCCCGAGACCCTCAAGGACAAGCACCTCTACACGCTTGACCTCGGCGCCCTGGTCGCCGGTTCCCGCTACCGCGGTGACTTCGAGGAGCGCCTGAAGAAGGTGCTCAAGGAGATCCGCACCCGCGGCGACATCATCCTGTTCATCGACGAGCTCCACACCCTCGTGGGTGCGGGCGCCGCCGAGGGCGCGATCGACGCCGCCAGCATCCTCAAGCCCATGCTGGCCCGTGGTGAGCTCCAGACCATCGGTGCCACGACGCTCGACGAGTACCGCAAGCACCTCGAGAAGGACGCGGCCCTCGAGCGCCGCTTCCAGCCGATCCAGGTGGCGGAGCCTTCCCTCCCCCACACGATCGAGATCCTCAAGGGCCTGCGCGACCGCTACGAGGCCCACCACCGCGTCTCCATCACGGACGAGGCACTCGTCCAGGCGGCGACGCTGGCCGACCGGTACATCTCGGACCGCTTCCTCCCGGACAAGGCGATCGACCTGATCGACGAGGCCGGTTCCAGGATGCGCATCCGCCGGATGACCGCGCCGCCGGACCTCCGCGAGTTCGACGAGAAGATCGCGGCTGTCCGCCGGGACAAGGAGTCGGCCATCGACTCCCAGGACTTCGAGAAGGCGGCTTCTCTCCGCGACAAGGAGAAGCAGCTGCTGGCGTCGAAGACCAAGCGCGAGAAGGAATGGAAGGCCGGCGACATGGACGTCGTCGCCGAGGTCGACGGCGAGCTCATCGCCGAGGTCCTCGCGACCGCGACCGGCATTCCCGTCTTCAAGCTCACCGAGGAGGAGTCCTCGCGACTGCTCCGCATGGAGGACGAGCTCCACCGTCGGGTCATCGGCCAGAAGGACGCCATCAGGGCGCTCTCCCAGGCGATCCGCCGTACCCGTGCGGGTCTGAAGGACCCGAAGCGCCCGGGTGGCTCGTTCATCTTCGCCGGCCCGTCCGGTGTCGGTAAGACCGAGCTCTCCAAGACGCTCGCCGAATTCCTCTTCGGCGACGAGGACGCGCTGATCTCCCTCGACATGTCGGAGTTCAGCGAGAAGCACACGGTTTCCCGCCTCTTCGGTTCGCCCCCCGGTTACGTGGGCTACGAAGAGGGCGGCCAGCTCACCGAGAAGGTGCGCCGGAAGCCGTTCTCCGTCGTCCTCTTCGACGAGGTCGAGAAGGCCCACCCGGATATCTTCAATTCCCTTCTCCAGATCCTGGAGGACGGTCGCCTGACCGACTCCCAGGGCCGGGTCGTGGACTTCAAGAACACGGTCATCATCATGACGACCAACCTGGGTACCCGGGACATCTCGAAGGGCTTCAACCTGGGCTTCGCGGCGCAGGGCGACACCAAGACCGGCTACGACCGGATGAAGGCGAAGGTCAACGAAGAGCTCAAGCAGCACTTCCGGCCCGAGTTCCTGAACCGTGTCGACGACACGGTCGTCTTCCACCAGCTCACCGAGGAAGACATCATCCAGATCGTCGACCTGATGATCGCCAAGGTCGACGAGCGCCTCAAGGACCGCGACATGGGCATCGAGCTGAGCGGCGACGCCAAGCTCCTGCTCGCCAAGCGCGGCTACGACCCGATCCTGGGTGCCCGGCCGCTGCGCCGGACCATCCAGCGCGAGATCGAGGACGTGCTGTCGGAGAAGATCCTCTTCGGCGAGCTGCGTCCCGGTCACATCGTGGTCGTCGGCAAGGAGGGTGAGGGCGAGGAAGCCAAGTTCACCTTCCGCGGCGAGGAGAAGTCGGCCCTGCCCGACCTCCCCCCGATCGAGGCCACGGGCTCCGGCCCGGACCTGTCGAAGGGCGCGTAACGCGTAGGTGCGACCGAGCACCACAAGGGGCGGCCCCGGAACCGAAGGGTTCCGGGGCCGCCCCTTTGCCGTCACGGGTCACTGCTCGTACACCGTGGTGTACGGCTCCACCTCGGCGCCGGGGAACCGCTGCCGCAGCCGCTCCTCCAGCTCCGCCGGCAGCATCTCGTGCCCGTACAGCCGCAGGGTCCGCAGGGACGGCAGCAGCCGGACGTGCCGGAGGAGGCCCTCCAGCACCTCGTCCGGCACGGCGAGCTCCTCCAGCCGTTCCAGCCGGGAGATCTCCGCCCAGTCGGCCGGTCCGGCAGGCCGCCAGCGGTGTCCGAGGTTCAGCACGCGCAGCCCCGTGTGCCGGCTCATGCCGGTCACGTCGACCTCGGGGGCGTCCAGCACCAGCCTCGTCAGGCGTGCAGTGGGCGCGAGGTCACCGACCGACCAGGGCAGCGAGGAGTAGAACTCCAGCGAATGCAGGCGGGGCCAGCTCGTGATCGCCTCGTGCAGTCCGGGAACGGATCCGTCGAGGCAGGCGGCTCCGACGGGCAGACCGTGCAGGCCCGTCACATCGGCGAGTCTGAAGCACCCGGTGATGTCCAGCACCGTCAAGGCGTTCTGTCCACGGAGGAAGTCCACGTCCGTGAGGTGGGGGAGCCTGAAGAGGCACACGCTCTTCACCTGGACGCGTGAGAGCAGATCCGACACGGCGCGCTGCGACACCTGCTGGGAGATGAAGAAGCCGGGCGCAGCGGCGAAGGCCTGCAGGGCGTCCGCCTCGGCGTCGTTGTGGATCTCAAGGGTCATCAGCGGCGGGGTGATCCGTTCGATCACCTCCCGGGCGTACTCCCGCGTGTCGAAGCGGCTCCACAGCGCGGCCAGGGCCCGGTGGACGTCCGGCGATGGTGCGGCGCGGAATCCGGCCAGGTAGGGGATGGCCCGCTCGGAGAGGGTCTCGCCGGCCGCGGCGACGGCCATGAGGGCCTCCTCCTTGGCAGCCGTCGCCGGATCGGCCAGCAGTTCCAGGACCAGAGGGCCGGTCCGGCCCAGCTGCTTGGCCTCGTCGATGCTCCGGGGCGGTAGGAGGTGCTTCACGGCGGCCTCGGCCTCGGCGCGGAGCGCGGGGTCCAGTTCAGTCGCGTACTGGAGGGAGGCGTAGGCGAGGAGTACGGACCGGTTGGACCCCCGGGCCAGCAGAGCCCGGATGATCTCGGTGCGTTCGCGAGGGCGGCCCTGGGCGACCGCCATGCGGATGACGTCCTCCCACTGGTCGTCGTCCGCGTGGCCGGTCAGTTCGCCCAGACTCCCCTCGTCCAGGGACGCCCGTGCCCCCAGGAAGTCCTGGAAGGTGCGGTGGACGAACTCGACGGTGTCCACCGTGGGCGCCCGAAGCAGGCCGGTGCGCTCCAGGAAGTGGGCGAAGACGGCCGGCGGGTCGCCGAGGACGGCCGCGGCCGGCACGGCGGGCAGCGCGTCCGCGATCAGCGCCTCGGCCCGGGAGCGGTCCATTTCCGTACGGCCGTTGCGGATCAGCCAGTAGGCGAGCCGCTGGAGCAGCTGGAGCTGGGGTTCCTCGGCCAGGTACGGCAGGCGAAGGCCCCGCTCGCGGTCGCGGCGGTGCAGCAGCATGGACAGGGCGGCCGCGTACAGCTCCTTGCGGCCGGTGGGCAGGAAGCCGCGGCGCTCGCGGTGCAGGGCGCAGATCAGGCCGCACAGCAGCGGATTGGTGGCGAGGCGGGCCAGGTCGGGTTTGCCGCGTACGGAGTCCAGCAGCAGGTCCGCGTATCCGTCGGGGGCGCGGGCGGCGGTGTGCCAGCGTTCGACGAAGGCCCGGACGTTCGCCGGGCTCATCGGGGCGAGGGTCACCTCGGTGAAGTCCTCACCCGCCAGCCAGTCCGTCCGGACCGCCGAGGGCCTGGAAGTGATCAGCCAGCGGTTGCCCGGGTAGGCCGTGATCAGGTCGGCCAGCCAGTCCCTGGCGTTCTCCCGCTCCGCCTCGGGGATCTCGTCGATGCCGTCGACGAGGATCAGGGCCCGCCCGTCACGCAGGACGCGGCTCTCCCAGCCCTCGGGGGGCTCTCCGGCGAGCGGGGTGCCGGCGAGGAAGTCGCGGGGTGCGGGGAGCCGCTCGCCGTGCCGGGTCAGGGTGCGCAGGGGCAGGACGTACGGGACGAGGCCGTTGCCGGTCCCCTTGGCCGTGGAGACGGCCAGCCACTGGATGAGCGTGGTCTTGCCCGATCCGGCGTCTCCGCGCAGCAGGACGCGGTGGTGCTCGTTGAGGAGTCGCTCGGCGGACAGGTGGTGCTGCGCGGATTTCCGCGCGGCCTTGGGAGGGCCGTGTTCGGGCTCGGGCGCCACGGGTCCGGCGACCTCCAGCGACACGTACGCCGCGTCCAGCGGCCAGCGGGAGGAGCCCGGCTCCAGGTCCAGGCCGAAGATGGTGAGGGTGGAGTGGCGGCGGGCCACGTAGGCGAGGTAGCGCTCCTCGAAGGCCGTGTCGCGGCCGTCCTGGCGGGGCAGGCGCGTCAGCAGCTCGTCCACCTTGGCGATGGTCTCGGCGTGCAGCCTGCTCTGTCCGACCAGGGTCGCGGCCACGAAGGTGGAGCGCTGGGTGAAGAAGTTCAGGATGTGCAGGGAGGCCAGTTCGACCAGGCGGTCGTGGAAGAGTTCGGCGTCCCGGGAGAGCCCGGTGTCCGGGGCGGCGGCCCGGAGCCGGCGGGCGAAGGCCGCGGGTCCGAGGCGGACGGCCTCCACGTCGGTGAGGGTGAGGTCGCCCAGGGCGTGGAGGGTCGCCGCGAGCGCCGCCGCCACGCCGGCCTCCCCGCCGGGCGGGAGCGGCCGCTCGCCCGGGGCCCGCAGGGCCTCGCGGACCAGGTGGTCGGCGAGCCTGCGCAGGTCCGCCGCGTCGAGGTCGTGCTTCTCGCGCCGGGAGACGTAGGAGGAGATGCGCTGCGGCCGGTCGACCAGGCCCGCGCCCGCGCCCTCGGTGCGTAAGAGCTTCTTGATCAGGGGTGCCACGACCCCGGAGGCTAGCCGGATCCCCACCACGGATGCGTCCACGAGCCCGGAGCGTAGCGCCGGTCACATTCGCGGGGATCCGAATCGGTGAAGCCGCGCCCCGGCCGGTGACAAGGGGCACAGGATAAATCGGACATACTAGGGGGTTTCGTAGATCAAACAGGCCCTGTCGAGAGGCCTTCGCCCCTGGTGGATCCCGTCAACGGGCCACGTCACCCCGGCATCGCTACGAGCCCCGGTAGTAAACGGGGACGTTTGGGGAAGACCGGGCATTCGGGTTACCAAAGATGAGCCAACCCGGCACATGGCTGAGCGTGCCGGGTCACTTCATGCCCGAGACGGGCGTGATCGCCCATGTCCCCGGCCCCGGAGGTCTGCTCTATGTCCGCGAAGCGCGTCATCACCCGTTCTACCCGTATCACCGTCGGCGCAACCCTCGGTGCTGTGCTGGCTCTCGGGGCCGGGACGACCGCCGCCTTCGCCGACGCCCCGCAGACGGCTCCCGCCGCCGCCACCGCCGACGTCGCCGCAGCGGCGAAGAAGAAGGCCGGTCTCTGGGACAAGCCGCTGGAGAAGTACACGCTGTCCGCGACCTTCGGCAAGGGCGGCAGCATGTGGGCCCGCAAGCACTCCGGCCAGGACTTCGCCGTCCCGGTCGGCACCCCGGTCAAGGCCGCGGCCGCCGGCGTCGTCGTCAAGGCCGGCCCGAACGGCGGCGGCGACGGCCCCGCCTACGGCAACGCCATCGTGATCAAGCACGCGAACAACACGTACTCGCAGTACGCGCACCTGTCGAAGATCCAGGTCAAGGTCGGCCAGAAGGTCTCCGTCAAGCAGCGCATCGCCCTGTCCGGCAACACCGGAAACTCCAGCGGCCCGCACCTGCACTTCGAGATCCGCACCACCCCGAACTACGGTTCGGCTCTCAACCCGGTGGCCTTCCTGCGCACCAACGGCGTCAGCATCTGACCTGCGCCACACGCAACGTGACCGAAGCCGACCGGCCCCTGGGGGCCGGTCGGCTTCGTCGTGTCCGACCGACCGGGATCGTCGGCTCCGGTCGGGTCAGGACCGGGCAGGCCCGGTCAGGTCAGCAGCCAGGCGTGGGCCGGCTTCGGCGCCGGGCCGAGCTTGCCCTCCTTGTACGCCGCCGCCTGCTCCGCCGAGAAGGCGGCGTTGTAGATCTTGATGTTGTGCAGTGCGCCCTGCCACGGGCCCGTCCAGATGTTGTGGTGCTTGGACCGGCCGATCTGGAGCGGGCCGGGAGCCTGCCAGATGGCCGGGACCTCGGTCTCACCGGCCTTCTTGCCGTCCACGTAGAGGGCGATGTTCTTCTTCTCCGCGTCGTACGTGGCCATCACCAGGGTCGGCGTCTTGAGGATGGTCAGCCCTTCGGCGGCGACGGTCTTGGTGGTCGCCGCGGCGCCCTTGTCGCCCGTCTGCACCCGGAAGATCCACGCCTGCTTGCCGTTCACCTCGTTCACGCCGAGCTCGAACGAGAAGGACTCCCCGTCGCCCTGGCTCATGACGATCCGCGAGCCCTTGGTGGCCGAGCTGTAGGCGCGCGCCGTGATCGTGAAGCTCTTGGAGACGTCGACGACGGGCTCGGCGGACTGCCCCCACGAGTTCGCGTTGCCCTTGCCGACGACCTGGAACCGCTTGCCCAGCGGGCCGACCTTGAGGTCGGGGCCCAGCCGGATGCCCATCGAGCCGTAGCTGTCGCGCAGCAGGGTGTCGTCACCCGCGACGGTGGCCGTGTAGGCGGCCGGCGACTTGGAGTCCTCCGGTTCGGGCGAGGCGGACGCCGAGGGCTGGGCGTTCGTCCCCTCGGGCCCGTCGCCGCCGCCGGCCAGCAGGAAGAACGTTCCACCGCCGGCCAGCAGCGCCAGTACGGTCACCCCGCCGACCAGCGTCCACCGCTTCTTCTTGCGTCGTGCGGCCTCGGAACGGTCGGCCATGGCCTCCCAGTCCGGCTGCTCCGACGCGCCGGGTATGTCCGGACCGGCCAGCAGCGTGAAGCCCGGCTGGGCCGGGGCCGGGGCGGGGGCCGGCTGCCACGGCTGTCCTTGCGCGTCCTGCTGGTACGGGTTCGGCTGCTGCCCGGACTGCGGATAGCCGTAGCCACCGTCTCCGGACGGGTAGCCGTAACCGGTCTGGGCGGGCGGTCCCGGCGGGAACCCGTATCCGCCGCTGCCGTGGGCGGGCTCGGGCTGCGGGCTGCTCGGGGGATTCGTGCCGTCGGTCATGGCACGGAGCCTAAGACACGCACCCGTGCGCGGGCACGGCCCGGTCCCCGTCCGTCAGCCCTGGGGCGGCTTCAGTACCGGGAAGCTGCCCGTCGCCGTCGGCGCGTGCTCCGGCAGCCACAGCACCGCGACCGCCCCGGCCGCCGCGCCGACGGGCGTGCCGCCCGCCGTCAACGAGCGGTCCAGGACACCGGGAGCCGCCACGTTGCGGAAGGTCAACCGGGCGCCCAGCACCCGCGCCTGGCCCTCCGCGATGGTCAGACCCAGCCCGTGCCCGACACCCGCGCGGTCCGTGGAGCCGGTACGGAACCGGCTCGGTCCCTCGCGCAGCAGCGCCTCGGGGAAACCCGGCCCGTGGTCGCGGACCCGTACGACCCGCCCCTCGACGTCGACCTGGATCGGCGGCTGTCCGTAGCGGGCGGCGTTGGCGAGCAGGTTGCCCAGGATCCGCTCCAGCCGCCGCGGGTCGGTGCTCACGACCTCGTCCGCGACGATCCGTACGGTCGCCTCCGGCATCAGCACCTTCACGCGCCGGCTCACGAACTCGCCCAGTGCCACGTCCTGGAGCTCCGCCCGCTCGGAGGCGCTGTCCAGCCGGGCCACCTCCAGCACGTCCTCGACGAGGGCGCGCAGCGCCTGCGCCCGGTCCCGGACCAGCTCCGTGGGCCGCCCCGGGGGCAGCAGTTCCGCGGCGGTGAGCAGGCCCGTCACCGGGGTCCGCAGCTCGTGCGCGATGTCCGCGGTCACCCGCTGTTCGGCCTCCAGCCGCTGCTGGAGGGCATCGGCCATGGCGTCCACGGCCCGCGCGAGGTCGTCCGTCTCGTCGCGGACGACACCGCCGACCGCGTCCCGCACCCGTACGTCGGGATCGCCGTGGGCGACCCGCTGCGCGGCGGCGGCCGCCTTGCGCAGCCGGCGCGAGATCTGCCCGCCGATGAGGACGCCGAGCGCCGATCCGCCGATGACGGCGGCGAGTCCGCCGACGACGAGGGCCTTGTCCAGGTCGGGGAGCAGGTCGGCGCTCTCCCGGAACGGCGTGTGCAGCGAGAGCACCTGCCCGTTGCCGAGCGGTACGGCGGCCCACACCTCGGGCACGCCGTGCGGCCGCTCCTGGATGTAGGTCCCGCGCCGGCCCGACTGCGCCTTCTGCCGCAGTTCCCCGGGCAGTTCGGGGTCGTTGAGCTTGGCCCCCATGGGGGGCTTGCGCCCGGCTTCGGCGTTGCGGGAAATGAACTGCACGCGCTCCAGCTGGACTTCGCGCGCACTCCCCAGCATCGACACGCGGGCAGCGCTGTGCACCACCAGGCTCAGCGCGATCGTGACGAGGGCGCCCACGGCGGCGATGGCGAGTGTGATCTTCCAGCGGATGCCCGTGCGGAAGGCGAACCGTCTCATGCTTTGAGCTTGTATCCGAAGCCTCGGACCGTTTCGATCCGGTCCTGTCCGATCTTGGTCCGCAGGCGCTGGACGTGGACGTCCACGACGCGGGTGTCGCCGCCCCAGTCGTAGTCCCAGACCCGCTCCAGGAGCCGGTCGCGGGACAGGACGGTGCCGGGTGCGGAGGAGAACTCCAGCAGCAGCCGCATCTCGGTCGGCGTCAGGGCCACGTTGGCGCCCGATCTGCGGACCTCCATGCCTTCGGTGTCCACTTCGAGGTCGCCGAAGGAGAGCACCCCGCGCTCGCCGTCCGGGCCGTCGTCGTGGGCGCCGCCGGCGCCGTTCTGCGGGCCGCCGGAGTGGTCGAAGCGGCGCAGCACGGCGCGGATCCGGGCGACGAGCACGGAGCCGTCGAAGGGCTTGGTGACGTAGTCGTCGGCGCCCGCCTCCAGGCCCAGCACCACGTCGATGCTGTCGGCGCGCGCCGACAGCATGATCACGGGGACGGTGGACTCGTCGCGGATGCGGCGGCACAGGCTGACGCCGTCCATGCCCGGGACCATCACGTCCAGCAGGGCGATGTCGGGCCGGCGGGCGCGGAAGGACTCCAGACCGGACAGGCCGTCGGGCATGGCCGTGACCACGAACCCGTCACGCTCCAGCGCCAGGGTCGTGGCCTCACGGATGACGTCGTCGTCCTCCACGAACAGGACATGGGTCTCGGCCATGCGCAGCCTCGCCTCGTTCTTCTTGCTCAGTGCTCAGTTCTTCTGACTCGTGGCCGGGGCCGGCTGGACGCCGCCGTCGACCACGTTGCTGTACTCCGAGTGCACCCGGTCCTGCTCGGTGAACTTCTCCCCGTCCCAGCGGTACGTGATCACGTCCTCGCCCGACGGATAGGCGAGCGCGTCGCTCTTTCCGTAGACCTGCTTCGTGACCACCAGGTCGCCCCGGTCGATCTCCGCGTAGACGGGTGGCTGTTCGTCCGCGAACACATTCTCGTACCTGGCGCCGTCCGCCCGGTACACGTAGGTGCCGCGGCCCAGCGCATCGGCGCAGGACAGGACGTTCACGACGATGTCGGCCACCGGGCCGCCGGTGACCTTCCCGTAGCTCACGTCCACCGGGTACTCCTTGCCCGTACAGGGCTTGAGGTCCCGCTTGACGTCGGCGCCGACCTTGGGGTCCGCCATGAGCAGTCTGACCGGGTCGACCTTCTTCAGGGGCGTGCCGGACGGGGAGGGCGACGCCGAGGAGCCGTCGGCCGGGGACGAGCCGGGCGGTGCGGTCCGGGCGACGGTGTCGGTACGGGCGGGACCGCCGTCACGCAGGCCGGTCCCGCCGGTCGCGCAACCGACCGCGAACACGGCAGTGCCGACGAGGACGATCGCCCCCGCCGACACCAGCACCAGATTGCCCCGTCCCCTGAATGCGGGGGGAGAGCTCCTGCCGTTCAGATCTTGGCCGTTCAGGCCGCGCACCGCTCACGCCCCTCGTACCGCATGGTGTGGTCACCGCGCTCCAGCGCACGCATGTCCAGGTCCCGGCTCTCCAGCTCCTGCCGGAGGCGGGCCAGGGCGCGGTGCAGAGTGCTCTTCACGGTTCCCGCCGACATCCCGAGCGCCGCGGCCGTCTCCTCGGTGCTCATCTGCTCCCAGTGTCGCAGGACGACCACACTGCGCTGCTTGGGCGCGAGCACCTTGAGGATGTCCATCAGCAGGGCGCGGTCGGCGCGCTGGTCGGAGCCGTCCTCGACGGACGCGTCGGGCAGCTGCTCGGTGGGGACCTCTTCGAGCTTGCGGGCGCGCCACCACTCGGTACGGGTGTTGATCATGACTCGGCGCAGGTAGGCGTCGGCCAGGGACTTGTCGGCGATGCCGTCCCAGCGGCCGTACGTGCGCACGAGGGCCGTCTGGAGGAGGTCCTGGGCGTCGGTGGGGTCCGGGACCAGGCGTCGGGCACTGCGCAGGAGGGCGTCCTGCCGGGTGCGCACGTACTCCTCGAACCCGAGTACCTCGCCATGCGCCTGCACCATTTCAGACCGCCTCCGTTCCCGTCCGACCGTTCCACCGCTGTCTTACGGGGACGACGCTACGGAGGGGTTGTCACGGGCCTGTGCGAGCCAGCCTTCGGTGGGAGCACGGACACCCATAGGTTGTGTAACAGCGCCCGTGAGCTGGGGTTTAGCGGCAATAAGCGGAATCCCTGACTCAGCTTCAGGCGCGGCTACGGGCGGTGGCCGACCGGTGCACGGTCCGTTCCCGAACCGCGCCCGGTCCACCGCCGGTCACGCTCCCGGCCGGGTCTGCGGCAGCCGGTAGAGGCCGCCGTCGAGGGGCTCCACCAGCCCGTCCGAGACCAGCCCGTCCAGCGCGCGCGCCCGCTGCACCGGCTCGTTCCACACCGTGTCCAGCACGGCCTGCGGAACGGGCCCCACCGCCTCGCGCAGGACGGCCAGGAGCTTGCCGCGCACCTGTCGGTCGGTCCCCGCGTACGTCTGCCCGCGCCGCGGCGGCCCGTCGTGCGCCGGCTTCCCGGCCAGCCGCCACGCGCACAGCCCGGCCACCGGGCAGCGGACGCAGTCCGGGCTCTTCGCGGTGCACACGAGCGCGCCGAGCTCCATCGAGGCCGCCGCCCAGCGGGCCGCGGTGGCCTCGTCCCCGGGCAGCAACTCGCGGGCCAGCCGACGCTCGGCGGCCGTGGTCGCGTTCGGCGGGTACTCGACACCGGTGGCGGCGCGCGCGAACACCCGCCGGACGTTGGTGTCGAGGACGGCGTGCCGCTGCCCGTACGCGAACGAGGCCACCGCCGCGGCGGTGTACTCGCCCACCCCGGGCAGCGCGAGGAGCTGCGCGTGCTCCCGCGGTACGTCGCCCCCGTGCCGCTCCGTTATCGCCGCGGCCGCACCGTGCAGCCGCAGGGCCCGGCGCGGGTAGCCGAGCCGCCCCCAGGCCCGTACGGCCTCACCGGGGGCCTCGGCGGCCAGGTCGGCGGGGCGGGGCCAGCGGGCGAGCCACTGCTCGTAGACCGGCAGCACCCGGCTGACCGGGGTCTGCTGGAGCATGAACTCGCTGACCATGACGCCCCAGGGGCCGGCCTCGGGGCGGCGCCAGGGCAGGTCGCGGGCGTGCTGCTCGAACCACGCGATGACGGGGGAGTGCAGCGCGTGGGAGGGACCGGCGGACGCGTCGAGGGGCAGGCCGGGGGAGACCTCGGGGGACACGTCGGGGGAGGAGGAAGGGGATGCAGTCATGGCATACGGCATCCTGGCACGTTTCGGACCCCGGAGCCGGACTTGCCGGCCGGGCCGGCGAGCGCGAGGACGAGGAGGGCGGCGAACGAACCGCCCAGCAGCAGGCCCAGCAGATCTTGAACGCCCGCTGCACCCACACGGGTGCGGCGTGGGCGAATCCGGTGACGACGCGGTAGGGGCCGGAGGTGTCCATGGTCACCGAACGTACATAAACCGGATTAATCTCCATGTCAGCCCTTTGGCCGGTTCTCACCGCTTCCGCTTGGGCTCGCAGGATGATCATCGGCAAATCGAGTCCGATGCGCGGCATGTGGGGCACTGATCGGGCCGCGAACTCTCGTAAGGTTCCCTCCGTGGGATCTCTGCGCAATCCGGTCGGGCCGCTCCCCTCCTCCATCTACTGGCGACGGAGGGCTGTGCTGGCGTCCGTCGTCGCGCTCCTCGCGCTCCTCGCCGTATGGACCGTCACTTCCGGTGGGGGGAAGACGAGTACGAACGGAAAGGGCGAGGGCCGCCCCGACCCCGTCACCTCGATCACCCCGGGCCCGGCCGGTACGGGCCCCGCCATCAGCGCGGCCCCCGGCGGGCGCCCCGAGTCCGGCGGCGGCGGGACCACCGGCTCCGAGGGCGGCTCCGGCGGCGGCGCGGGCAAGAACGGCGAACCGGGCACCGGCACCGGCGCCGGCGGGAGTTCGGGCTCCGCCGCTGGCGGCGGCGGCGCGGGCGGCCCGGCGGCGGTCCCCGCGGACTCCCCGCTCCCCACGTGCGCGACGAGCGCGCTGCAGTGGGAGGTCAAGAGCGCGAAGAACGAGTACGAGGCGAACGAGAAGCCCCGCCTCGAACTGGTCGCCCGCAACATCTCCGGAACCACCTGCAAGGTCGATCTCGGCCCGAAGCAGGCCGTCCTGACCATCCTTCAGGCGAGCAGCAACAAGGCGGTGTGGTCCTCGGCGGACTGCCCGACGGGCCCGGGCAACGCCTTCTTCCGCCTCCCGGCACAGGGCGAGACGAAGCACGCGCTGGACTGGGACCGCAGGTTCAGCGCGGCCGACCAGTGCCAGTCGCCTCCGGCGGGGTCGGCCGCCGCGGACACCTACGTCGTCGAGGTCAAGTCACCCGGCATGCCGGTCGCCCGCACCTCGTTCGTCCTCAAGCAGGACTGACCCGCCCCAGCCCGGTCGGCGTCAGAGGCGCGGCGTCCGGGGCGGAGCCCCAGGAGCCGCGCGCATGCCGAACGGGCAGGGCAGGCGCACGAGTCGGCCGAGCGGAGCCGCAGGCTAGACGTACCGCTCCAGGATCGACGACTCCGCCAGCCGCGACAGCCCCTCGCGCACGCTCCGCGCACGCGCCTCGCCCACGCCGTCCACCGTCTGCAGGTCGTCGACGCTCGCGGCGAGCAGCTTCTGCAGGCCGCCGAAGTGCTCCACCAGCCGCTCGATGATCGCGCCCGGCAGCCTCGGTACCTTCGCCAGCAGCCGGTAGCCGCGGGGCGACACCGCAGAGTCCAGCGTCTCGGGCGAGCCGGTGTAGCCCAGCGCCCGCGCCACGATGGGCAGTTCCAGCAGCTCCGGGTGGGTCAGCGCGTCCAGCTCCGCCAGCGCCTCGTCCACCGTGCGGGAACGCTTCGCCGTCGGCTCGGGCACGTAGTCCCGGATGACCAGCTCCCGCTCCTGCTCGATCCCCACCGTCAGCTCGTCCAGCTGGAGGGACAGCAGTCGCCCGTCCGTGCCCAGTTCGACCACGTACTCGGCGATCTCGGTCGCGATCCGGCGGACCATTTCCAGCCGCTGCGCGACCGCCGTCACGTCGCGCACCGTGACCAGGTCCTCGATCTCCAGCGCCGACAGCGTGCCGGCGACCTCGTCGAGGCGAAGCTTGTACCGCTCCAGCGTCGCCAGCGCCTGGTTCGCACGCGACAGGATCGCCCCGGACTCCTCCAGGACCCGCCGCTCCCCGTCCACGTACAGGGCGATCAGCCGCATCGACTGCGACACCGACACCACCGGGAAGCCGCACTGCTTGGAGACCCGGTCGGCCGTGCGGTGGCGCGTGCCCGTCTCCTCCGTGGGGATGGACGCGTCCGGCACCAGCTGCACGCCGGCCCGCAGGATCTTGGTGAGGTCCTTGTCGAGGATGAGCGCGCCGTCGAGCTTGCACAGCTCGCGCAGTCGGGTCGCGGTGAACTCCACGTCCAGGACGAAGCCGCCCGTGCACATCGCCTCGACGGCCTTGTCCATGCCGAGGACGATGAGGCCGCCGGTGTTGCCCCTGACGATCCGCTCAAGGCCGTCGCGCAATGGCTGACCAGGTGCGACCGCGCTCAGCGAGGCGCGCATCAGCGCGTCGTGCTTGGAGCTCGCGCCGGACTTCCCGGGTGCTGATGCCCCGTCCTTGGCTGCCACTGCACTCCTCCGGTCGCGGGTTGCGCCGCCCAGCGCGGGGGCACGAGGACGTGCGTACGGCCGGGCGGACCAGCACAAAGTCTACCGGCGCGCGCTGCGGCCCCGCCGTGGCTTGGCCAGGTACGGCCCGGCGGGGGCCCGTACAGACCCCCTGACCAGCGCGGCGACCGGCCGGTCGGCCGGTTCGATCATGGCGGTCCGCTCGGTTCGATCATGGTCGGCGGCGAGCGCGCCCGGAGCCGGACCTACTCCGCGGCCGCCGCCCGCTCCTTGGCCGGCGTACGGGAGCGCCCGCGCGGCAGCACCCGCAGTGCGTCGCCCATGTCGGCGACCTCGGTGACCTTCATCCCCGGCGGCACCTTGCCCGGGTCCGCCGGCACCAGCGCGTGCGTGAAGCCCAGCCGGTGGGCCTCCGCCAGCCGCCGCTGCACGCCCGTCACCCGCCGCACCTCGCCGGCCAGGCCGACCTCGCCGATGGCCACCAGGTTCTTCGGGAGCGGGACGTCACTGGCGGCGGAGGCCAGCGCGAGCGCGATCGCCAGGTCCGCGGCGGGCTCGGTGAGCTTCACCCCGCCCACGGTGGCGCTGTAGATGTCGCGCTTGCCGAGGGCCGTGATCCGGCCGCGCTGCTCCAGCACCGCCAGCATCATCGAGACGCGCGAGGTCTCCAGGCCCGAGGTGGTCCGCCGGGGGGAGGGGATCTGCGAGTCCACGGTCAGCGCCTGCACCTCGGCGACCAGCGGCCGCTTCCCCTCCAGGGTCACGGTCAGGCAGGTCCCCGGAACGGCCTCGGCGCGCCGGGTCAGGAACAGCCCGCTCGGGTCGGCGAGCCCGGTGATCCCCTCGTCGTGCAGCTCGAAGCAGCCGACCTCGTCCGTCGCTCCGTACCGGTTCTTCACACCGCGCACGAGCCGCAGCCGCGCGTGCCGGTCGCCCTCGAAGCTCAGCACCACGTCGACGAGGTGCTCCAGCAGGCGGGGGCCGGCGATGGCGCCGTCCTTGGTGACGTGGCCGACGAGGAGGGTGGCCATGCCGCGCTCCTTGGAGGCCCTGATCAGCGCGCCCGCCACCTCGCGCACCTGGGCCATGCCGCCGGGCGCGCCGTCGATCTCGGGCGAGGCGACGGTCTGTACGGAGTCCAGGATGAGGAGGGACGGCTTCACGGCGTCGAGGTGCCCGAGCACCGCCGACAGGTCGGTCTCGGCGGCGAGGTACAGGTGGTCGCTCAGCGCCTTGATGCGGTCGGCCCGCAGCCGCACCTGGCTCGCCGATTCCTCACCCGTGACGTACAGCGTGCGGTGCGCGTCACTGGAGGCCTTCGCCGCGACGTCCAGCAGCAGCGTCGACTTGCCCACGCCGGGCTCGCCGGCCAGCAGCACGACGGCGCCGGGCACGAGCCCGCCGCCGAGGACGCGGTCCAGCTCGTCCACACCGGTGCTGCGCGCCGTCGCCGTCCGCCCGTCGACCTGGGCGATCGGCAGCGCGGCGGTCGAGACCCGGCCGGCCGCGGTGGTCCGTACGGCGGGCGCCCCCATCTCCTCGACGGTGCCCCAGGCCTGGCACTCGGGACACCGGCCGAGCCACTTGGCCGTCGTCCAGCCGCATTCGGTGCAGCGGTAGGACGGACGGTCCTTGGCGGATGAACGAGCAGTGCGGGCAGCCATGCCGCTCACGGTAGCCGCCCCCACCGACAGCCCGGGCCGCGGTACGGGCCGAGGTAGGGCCGAGGTACGGGTCGCGGCACCGGCTCGGGGCGCCGGCCGGACCCGGCCGACCCACCGCCGCGGCCGCCCACGTCAGGCCCCCCGTCAGCGCGTCAACGATCTGTTCACCCATAAGGGCTAAAACTGGGGAAGGCTTCCAGGGCGCCCCCGGCGCGCCGCCTACGGTCGCCAGGTGAACAGCAGCGACCAGGCACCACCCTCACCGCGCACCGGCGCACACCGGGCGCACGGGCGCACGGATCAAGAAGAGGAGCCGCCGCGCCCCTTCCGGCACGAGCCGTATCTCGACGGCCTGTTCACCTACTGCCTGTCGGTCCTCTGCGACCACGACACCGCCACCGACGTGCTCGGAGACGTCCTCGCCGTGGCCGAGCGCCATCCCGGCCGCTGCCCGGACGAGGGCGACCGGCGGGCCTGGCTCTACGCGCTCGCCCGCTGGGGCTGCCTGCGCCGCCTGGCCGAGCAGCGGCGCGTACGCCAGGGAGCGCATTCCGCCCGGCGTGCGCCGGAGCACACCGGGCGCGAGCATGCGCCGGGGGGCGCAGCGGGCGACGGACCGGCCACGGAGGGCCGCCGACAGCTTGACGTCAGCGCCTACCGCCGTACCGAGCTGGCCCGACTGGCCTGGCCGGAGGCCGCGGGGACCACGCCCGCGCAGCGCGAGGCACTCGAACTCGCCGTCCGCCATCGCCTCGGCGTCCCCGAACTCGCCGCCGTCCTCGGCACGCCCCCCGCCGCCGCCCGGGAGCTCCTGACCGGAGCCGCCTGCGAGGTGGAGCGCACCCGCGCCGCCCTCGCCGTCGTCGAGACCGGCAGCTGCCCCAGCGTCTCCCAGCTCACCGGCGGCGACCCGGACGGCACCGGCGGCGACGGAGACGTGCTGCTGTCCAGCACCCTGCGCGCCGAACTCGTCCGCCACGTCGACGACTGCCCCCGCTGCCGGCGCGTCGCCGAACGGGTGGGCGCCGCCGCCCCCTGGCCCGGCTCGGGCGGCGTCGACACCGCCGCACTGCCCCTCGTACCCGCCCCCCGCACCGCCGTCCACGCGGCGATGCTCCGCTCCGGCCGGGGCCGCGGCCGCAGCCCCGGCCCGCGCTTCGACCGCACCGGCTTCCCGATGGACCCCAAGGACCGCGCCGCCCGCCGCGACCGGCTGCGGGCCCGCGCCGTGACCACCACCGTCGTGGCCACCGTCGTCGCGGCCCCGGTCCTGGCGCTGTGGGCCTCGTACCGCGGCGAACACGGCACCGGCGAACCCGTCGGCAACGGCTCCACCCGTATCTCCGCGAGCGAGACCGAGATGCCGACCGCCCGGATCGACGGCCGCCCGCTCACCGCCTACGAGAACACCGGGAACGCCACCGGCACCACCAGCGGCCCCGGCTTCGCCGAGAGCAGCGACTCCTCCGACGTCTCCGTCGAGGTGATCAGCACCGGCCCGCCGGCGACCCCCGACCACGCCGGCACCCCCGGCCGCCTCTCCGTGGCCGCGTCCTCGCGCGGCGCCCTCACCGTGCTCACCCTCACCGCCTCGGGCGGCGCCCCGGTGGACTGGCGGCTCTGGTCCGACGCGCCCTGGCTGCGCGCGAGCCGCACCGCGGGCACGCTCGCGCCTGGAGAATCGGTCACCCTGCACATCGCCGTGGATCCCGAGGCGCAGCCCGTCGGCGCCTGGACCGCCCGGGTCGGAGTCGACCCGACGGGTGCGGTGGTCTCCATCCGGGGCCGCGGCCGGCCCGCGTCGACACCGGCCCCGCAGCCGGAGCCGACGCAGCCCGCGAGCCCGTCGCCGACGCCGGACCAGACCCAGGGGCCCACACCGACGACGGCCCCGACGGAGCCGACGATCCCGCCGCCGTCCCCGACGCCCGCGCCGACCCCGACGGACGGCACGGGCGGAACGGTTTCCCCCGCGCCCGACCCCGCACCGTCGGGGCCGGCGGGCGGCTGACCTCGTACGGTCGTCGGGGTCGTACGGGGTCCTGCGGGGTGCTACGGAGTCGGGTCCGCGGGGTGCGGAGCCATCGGCAGCAGCGATGCCAGCCGGGCCTCGCACAGCTGCACGAGCGCCTCGTAGCCCTCCTTGCCCATCAGCTCCGTCAGCTCGGCGCGGTACGACACGTACACCGGGTCCCCGGCGCCGTGCGCGGACGTCGCCGACGTGCACCACCAGTGCAGGTCGTGGCCGCCGGGACCCCAGCCGCGGCGGTCGTACTCGCCGATCGACACCTGCAGCACCCGGGTGTCGTCGGGCCGGTCGATCCACTCGTACGTCCGGCGGATCGGCAGCTGCCAGCAGACGTCCGGCTTGGTCTCCAGCGGCTCCCTGCCCTCCCTCAGCGCGAGGATGTGGAGCGAGCAGCCGGCCCCGGCGGGGAAACCGGGCCGGTTCAGGAAGATGCACGCGCCGTCCCAGCGGCGGGTCTGCTTCTCCCCGTCGTCGTCGTTCTGCGTCCACCCGCTCTCGCTGCCGACGTCGTGGAACTGCCACACCTCGGGCGTCAGCCGCGCCACGTGCTCCGCGACGCGCTTCTCGTCGTCCTCGTCGGAGAAGTGCGCACCGAGCGTGCAGCAGCCGTCCGAGGCCCTGCCCGCCTGGATGCCCTGGCAGCCGCTCCCGAAGATGCAGGTCCAGCGGGAGGTGAGCCAGGTCAGGTCACAGCGGAAGACCTGCTCGTCGTCGGCGGGGTCGGGGAACTCCACCCAGGCCCGGGGGAAATCGAGCCCCTTCTCATCAGCCACGGCCTTGCCCTTCCCGGCCTTGCCGCCCTTGGCGCCGCCCGTGCTCTTGATCGGGTTCTTGCCTGAGTCCTTGCCCGTGTCCTTCTGCGACCGGGTCTTGTTGGCCTTCTTCGTATTTGGCACAAACCCAAGCCTAAGCGCCCCTTACACAACCCCTGAGTCTTCCTCGCAGTAGCGTTTCCCCCTATGAGACTCGGTGTCCTTGATGTGGGTTCGAATACCGTCCATCTGCTGGTGGTGGACGCGCACCCCGGTGCGCGCCCGCAGCCCGCGCACTCGCACAAGGTGGAGATAAGGCTGGCGGAGCTCCTCGACGACGCCGGCGCCGTCACCCCCGCGGGCGTCGAGCGGCTCCTCTCGGTCGTCAACGAAGCGGTGCAGGCCGCCGAGGACAAGGGCTGCGAGGACGTCCTGCCCTTCGCGACCAGCGCGGTGCGCGAGGCCACGAACGCGGACGAGGTCCTGGCCCGGGTCAAGGCCGAGACCGGCGTCGACCTGCCGGTGCTGAGCGGTGAGGACGAGGCGCGGCTCACCTTCCTCGCCGCCCGCCGCTGGTTCGGCTGGTCGGCCGGGAAGCTGCTGGTCCTGGACATCGGCGGCGGCTCCCTGGAGATCGCCTACGGCATCGACGAGGACCCGGACGCGGCCGTCTCGCTCCCGCTGGGCGCGGGCCGCCTCACCGCGGGCTGGCTGCCGGGCGACCCGCCCGACGCCGTCGACATCCGGGCGCTGCGGCGGCACGTGCGGACGGAGATCGCCCGGACGGTCCGCGAGTTCAGCCGCTTCGGGGCCCCGGACCACGTGGTGGCGACGTCGAAGACGTTCAAGCAGCTGGCCCGCATCGCGGGCGCGGCCCGCTCGGCCGACGGCCTGTACGTGCAGCGCGACCTCAGCCGCAAGGCCCTGGAGGAATGGGTCCCGCGCCTGGCCGCGATGACGACCGCCCAGCGCTCCACCCTCCCGGGCGTCTCGGAGGGCCGGGCGAACCAGCTCCTGGCGGGCGCGCTGGTCGCCGAGGCCACGATGGACCTCTTCGGCGTCGAGGAGCTGGAGATCTGCCCGTGGGCCCTGCGCGAGGGCGTCATCCTCCGCCGCCTGGACCACCTCCCCACCCCGGGCGCGGCACCGGCGTAGAGGGTAGGGGGGAGCCCCGGGCGGGGGTACGCGTACGGGTGCCCGCGCACTCGGCGCCTTCACCCCCGCGGCTCCACCGCTGCCGGTCGGTGGCTGCCCACCCGCCCCCGTCGGGGCCGGGGCGGGGGCCGGTCGTCTGCCGGGCGGGGGCTTCGGCGGGGGCGACCTGCCGGGGCGGTGTCGGAGATGGGCTGGGGGTTTCCCGTCAGTCCCATCGTCTCTCCGGGCCGTGCCGGCCCCTCAAGGGCGCTCCCTGCGGTCGCGTCGCTGCGCGATGGCCTTCGGCCACCCTTGACCGCCCGTCCCGCCCCGGACATACGAGGACAGCCGGGAAGCCCCCGAAGGAACGGGCCGGGCCATCGATCATGAGACGGGGTGTCGGAGATGCCCGGGCGGAGCCCGGGGCGCCCCAAATCGCCACGCGCTCCTGACGGATGGCGGCTGCGAGTCCCTTGGGCTGGGCATAGGCCGCCATCGATCGCTACGCGCTTCTCCATCGCGCGTCTGCCATCGGTCCGGGGCCGGTCATGAGCCGCAGGCACCTGGATCCACTTCTCATGGAGGGCGTCTGCGGGCGGTCCTCACGCAGTTGAGCCGTCAAGCCGTGCGGGGTCCGCCGCCCCATCGCCCCCGCAGAACCTCGGCCCAGTCGCCGGCTTCCGGACCCGGATCCTCCCACGGCGGCACCCGGCTGGGAGCCGTCTCGATCAAGTGCACGAGCGTCCAGGCGACGCCGTAGCAGTCGTCGGGGCCGAAGCAGGCGGCCAGGGCAGCTGCCTCTTCGGACGTGACGGGGCGGGAGATCGTCCTCAGCTGGCGTTCACGCCGGTCGATCTCCTCCTCGCTCGCGTCCCAGTCGGGAAGCGGTCCGTCGGCAACGAACGTCTGCACCTCGGGTCTCATGACCCGAATGATCGGCTCCCCCGCGGCCCTGGACAAGCTGCCCCGTTCTGCTGCACGCCAGCCGTGGTGAACCGGCTCCTGTCGTCCGGTCACTGGGAAGGCCGGCATCCTTGCGAAAGAGCTGCCGGCTTCGCGGAACAGACCCCCTCGGACGGTCTGCGACCGTCCGGGGCGGGTCACGTGTGGTGGCCCGGGTGCGGTTCGGTCGGCTCGATGTTGTCCACCGCTGTGGAGAACTCGCGGCCGGACGGGCCCCGGATGTATGCGAGCTCCACCCAGTAGGGGTGGAGTGAGGTCGACACGTCTTCGTTGATCACTGCCATCAGCTCGCCTTCCATGCCGCTGGCCACGTCGCGCACGCGCCGTCGGAGCAGGGGGTGCGGCACGTACTCGTAGCCGTCAGTCATCGATGGATCCGATGAACCGCTCCCAGCCGACACGCGCCCGTTCCAGGAGGTCCTGGCTGGGGCCGGGTGGGCCGAGGCGACACGGGCGTTGCGCGAGCTGCCGTGGCTCTTCCGGCCGGGGGTGTTCGTCCTTCTCGGTCACGAGCCCTCCATCTGTCCTTGGCGTAGGGACAGATGGTGTTCCTCTGCAAGAGCCGCAAAGGATGCGTCTACGGATTGACGATGGCGGGCAGGTCGGTGAGGGAGTTGATCGACCAGTCCGCCGCGGCCCTGACCTCGGGGTCGTCCGCCCACCAATGTCCCCAGGGGCCGCGGCGGATGTGGGCGGTGCGCAGGCCCGCGGCTCGGGCCGGGTGGATGTCGTTGGCCGGGTGATCGCCGACGTAGAGGGTTTCGGCGGCCGGGCTGCCGGACACCGTCAGTACCCGTTCGAAGAACGCGGGTGCCGGCTTCGACACCTTCCAGTCGCCGGACGTGACGACGAGGTCTGCGGGGAGGTCCAGCGCGCGCAGCAACTCGCCTGCCCGGCGGCTCTGGTTGCCCGCCACGACGACTCGTACCCCGTCCGCCCGCAGGGCCGACAGGGCGGGGCGGACGTCCTCGTAGAGGTCCGTCTCCTCGAGCCGTTCGCCGCGTCCCGCGGCCTCTCGGGCGGCGTATTCGGCGGTGATGTCGATGCCCGGCCGCAGGAGGCGGAGGGCGTCCGCGTTGTCCCGTCCGTCCACGACCACCGCACCGACCAGTGCGGAAAGGGTGTGCCGGGGTACGTCGAGCCAGTCCGCCCACGCCCCCCAATAGCGATCGTCCCGGGTCAGGGTCTCGCCGATGTCCAGGACGACGGTCCGCATCATTGCGTCAGCGTACCGACGCGCCGGCGCTCAGGCCTCCGGTTGCGGTTCCAGGGCCGGGGCCGGGGGGAAGCCCAGGTGGTTCAGGAGGGTGTCGAAGAGTTCCTCCGCGAAGGGGTCGTGGGAGTGCAGGGTCGCCTCGATGGTGGCCGCGGCCACGTTTTCGCCGAAGCCCGCGGACCGGGCCCACGACAGGGCGCCCGCGGCGTCGTCGGTGACGTGGGCGGCCAGTTCGGGCAGGGGGCGGTCCGTCATCGCGGCCGCCGTCTTGAGGTTCAGCCAGGCGTCCCAGCGCTCGCCGCCGGGTTCCAGGCCGACGACCAGCGCCACGTCGCTGTCGTGCACGGAGGCGATGCAGGCCGGGGCGCCGGTCCACTCGACCAGCGCACGCAGGACGTGGTCCGGGTCCCCGGGCAGCGTGCGGTGGAACTGCCATGTCTGCCAGCCGCCCGGTCTCGGCCGCCATGACGTGATCCCGCCCGCGTCGTCCTCCTGCGCGCCGCCGAAGACCGGCGCCCGCAGCAGTGGACGATCGCTGCGGCCGAAGACCAGTTCACCCGTGAAACCCATTCCCGCTCCCCCGACGAGGTCCTGGCCGGACCATAGGGGCCGACACCGACAAGCGCTGTCGGTGGTGGTCGGCAGGATGGTGACCATGAGTCACAACATCTCGTACTCGACGGCGGACAAGGCCCACGTGCTGGCCTACCTCGGCAGCAAGGGCGACCTCACGGCGGATCAGCTGCGCCGGCTGGAGCTCATGCGCAATCGCGCGAGGGCCTATCAGGACGGCCTCGACCACCAGGGCGTGGACTGGGGGTTGTCCGTCCCCGACGCGCTGGAGCACCTCGTCGCCGGGCACACCGACTCGGACGCGGACTGCGCGGGCAACGCCTACACCACCGCCCTGCAGCTCGTCATCGACAGCAACGCCTCGGACGGCTCGCACCTGGGCACGTACTCCAGGCCCAGCACCTTCTTCGGCCTCGTCGACGACGAGATGCGCCGGCTCGGCGTGCCCGCCGACCTGCTGCCCCACGGGTTCCTCTACGGCGGGCCGCCCGTGGAATTCCCCGACATCCCCTGGTCGATGGACGGATACCCCGCCATCGGGCACCTGCCGCTCGCGAGGACCAAGGCGGCCGCCGGCGCCTACCGGGCCGTCCTGCCGCGGATGGACCCGGACTTCCACTACGACGTGCAGGAGCTCGTCGACAAGCTCGAAGCCGAGCACGAGGAGTGGGAGCGCGCGACGAGGGACCTCGACTGGTACACCCAGGACACGCTCTTCTTCCGGCTCGTCTGACGGCCGGAACCGGGCCCGCGTGGCGGCCGTCACGTACCGGGCGGCCGCGGGCCCCGTACCCTGTCCCCGTGGCAGAACCCGTCCGCATCCCCACCGCGAAGGTCGCCCTGTCCACCGCCTCCGTCTATCCGGAGTCCACGGCGACCGCCTTCGAGATCGCCGCACGCCTCGGATACGACGGCGTCGAGGTGATGGTGTGGACGGATCCGGTCAGCCAGGACATCGACGCGCTGCGCCGCCTGTCGGACCAGCACCAGGTGCCGATCCTCGCCGTCCACGCGCCCTGCCTGCTGATCACCCAGCGGGTGTGGTCCACCGATCCGTGGGTCAAGCTCCAGCGCGCCCGGTCGGCGGCCGAGAAGCTCGGCGCGTCCACCGTCGTCGTGCATCCGCCGTTCCGGTGGCAGCGCCAGTACGCCCGGGACTTCGTCTCCGGTATCTGGCGGATGGCAGAGGAGACCGACGTCCGGTTCGCCGTGGAGAACATGTATCCGTGGCGGTACCGCGACCGCGAGATGCTCGCCTACGCCCCCGAGTGGGACGTGACGAAGGACGACTACCGGCACTTCACCGTCGACCTGTCGCACACCGCGACCGCCCGCACGGACGCGACCGCGATGATCGACCGGATGGGGGAGCGGCTCGCCCACGTGCACCTCGCCGACGGGAACGGATCGGCGAAGGACGAGCACCTGGTGCCGGGGCGCGGTACGCAGCCCTGCGCCGAGCTGCTGGAACGCCTCGCCCGGAGCTCCTTCGACGGCCACGTGGTGATCGAGGTCAACACGCGGCGGGCGATGTCCTCCGCCGAGCGCGAGGCCGACCTCGCCGAGGCGCTGGCCTTCACCCGCCTGCACCTGGCCACCGCCGGGCACGACCGGGCCCGCCGGCCGTGACCGGGGAGAGCACGCCGCGCCGCCGGGGCCCGGGCCGGCCCCGCCAGGACGAGGCCGAGGAGGGTCCGGGCACCCAGGAGCGCATCCGGCTCGCCGCCCGTGAGGTGTTCGCGGAGCGCGGCTACGACAAGACGTCCGTGCGCGGCATCGCGAAGGTCGCCGGCGTGGACCCGGCGCTGGTGCACCACTACTTCGGCAGCAAGGACGACCTGTTCGCCGCGGCCATCGAGATGAGCATGGAGCCGGCCCTGGTGGTCCCGGCCGTCATCGGCGAGGGGCCCGACGGCATCGGCGAGCGCCTCGCCCGCTACTTCCTCGGGGTGTGGGAGAACCCGGTCACCCGGGCCCCGCTGCTCGCCGTGATCCGCTCCGCGCTCACGCACGAGGCCGCCGCGAAGGTGCTGCGCGGGCTGGTGCTGCGCAGGGTCCTGGAGCGGGTCGCCGCCGACCTGGACGTGCCCGATCCGACCTTCCGCGCCGAGCTCGCCGCCTCCCACATGGTCGGCATCGCGATCCTGCGCTACGTCCTGCGGGTCGAGCCCCTCGCGTCCGCGGACCCGGAGGACATCGTGGCGCTCGTGGCCCCTACGCTTCAGCGGTACCTGACCGAGGGCTGAGCCGCCCGTCCCGCCATGCGGACATGCCGTCCGGATCCCGGGCGGTGGGCGTAGCCTCGTATCTGAGCCATATCCGCAGTCGCGGCCGACCGTACGGCCAGCCGCACTCATGGGGAGTGAACCGCATGCCCGAGCTGAGGTCCCGCACCGTCACCCACGGCCGCAACATGGCGGGCGCCCGCGCCCTTATGCGCGCGTCGGGCGTAGCGAGCGAGGACATCGGCAAGCCGATCATCGCGGTCGCCAACTCCTTCACCGAGTTCGTCCCCGGTCACACGCACCTGGCGCCCGTCGGCCGGATCGTCTCCGACGCCATCCGCGCGGCCGGCGCGATCCCGCGCGAGTTCAACACGATCGCCGTCGACGACGGCATCGCGATGGGCCACGGCGGCATGCTGTACTCCCTGCCGTCCCGCGACCTGATCGCGGACAGCGTGGAGTACATGGTCGAGGCGCACTGCGCCGACGCCCTGATCTGCATCTCCAACTGCGACAAGATCACCCCCGGCATGCTGATGGCCGCCATGCGCCTCAACATCCCGGCCGTGTTCGTCTCCGGCGGCCCGATGGAGGCCGGCCAGGCCATCCTCGTGGACGGCACCGTCCGCAAGCTGGACCTGATCGACGCCATGGTGGACGCCTCCAACGAGAACGTCTCCGACGAGGACGTGCTCCGCATCGAGGAGAACGCCTGTCCCACCTGCGGTTCGTGTTCCGGCATGTTCACCGCCAACTCGATGAACTGCCTCGCCGAGGCCATCGGCCTGGCCCTCCCGGGCAACGGTTCGGTCCTCGCCACGCACACCGCCCGCCGTGCCCTGTACGAGGACGCCGGCCGCACGGTCGTGGAGATCACCCAGCGGTACTACGGGGACGGCGACGAGTCCGTCCTGCCCCGCAACATCGCCACCCGCGAGGCCTTCGAGAACGCCATGGCCCTCGACATCGCCATGGGCGGCTCCACCAACACGATCCTGCACCTGCTGGCCGCCGCCCAGGAGGCGGGCCTGGAGTACGACCTCAAGGACATCGACGCCGTCTCGCGCCGCGTCCCCTGCCTGGCCAAGGTCGCCCCGAACGTCGCGCCCGGCGGCACGTACTACATGGAGGACGTGCACCGCGCCGGCGGCATCCCCGCCATCCTCGGCGAGCTGCACCGCGGCGGGCTCCTCAACAAGGACGTGACGACCGTCCACTCAGAGGGCCTGGACGACTGGCTGGGCAAGTGGGACGCCCGCTCCGGCACGGCGAGCGACACGGCGATGGAGCTGTGGCACGCGGCCCCCGGCTGCAAGCGTTCCGCGACCGCCTTCTCCCAGTCCGAGCGCTGGGACACCCTCGACCTCGACGCCGAGGGCGGCTGCATCCGCTCCGTGCAGCACGCGTACTCCAAGGACGGCGGCCTGGCCGTCCTGCGCGGCAACATCGCCGTCGACGGCTGCGTCGTGAAGACGGCCGGCGTCGACGAGTCGATCTGGACCTTCGAGGGCCCGGCGGTCGTCTGCGAGTCGCAGGACGAGGCCGTCGACAAGATCCTGCGCAAGGAGGTCAAGGCGGGCGACGTCGTCGTCATCCGCTACGAGGGCCCGCGCGGCGGCCCCGGCATGCAGGAGATGCTCTACCCGACGTCCTTCCTCAAGGGCCGCGGCCTCGGCAAGGTCTGCGCGCTGGTGACGGACGGCCGCTTCTCCGGCGGCACCTCCGGCCTGTCGATCGGCCACGCCTCCCCCGAGGCCGCGTCCGGCGGCGACATCGCCGTCGTCGAGGACGGCGACCTGATCCGCATCGACATCCCGAACCGGTCCATCGAGATCCTCGTCGACGACGCCACCCTGGCGGCCCGCCACGAGGCCCTCGGCGGGGTCTACGCCCCGAAGAACCGCGAGCGCAAGGTCTCCGCGGCCCTGCGCGCCTACGCCGCGATGGCCACCAGCGCCGACAAGGGCGCGGTCCGCGACGTCACCCGGCTGGGCTGACCCGGCCGGCCCCCGCAGCGACGCCCCCGCACCGTGCCGGTGCGGGGGCGCCCGCGTTTCACCCCGGATCGGCCGCGTTCACCACGGGGTCGGCGCGCCCGCGTTCACCACGGGGTCGGCGCGCCCGCGTTCACCACCGGGCCGGATCGCCCGCGTCCACCGCGAACACCGAGCCGTCGGGCGCGCCCGCGAACACCCGACCGCCACCGGCCACCGGCGCGGGCAGCGTCGACGCGTAGGTGGCCTTGCCGTCGGCCATCCGCGGCCTGGTCTGGCCCGCCGGGCGTCCGTCGGCGGCGTCGACGGCCAGCAGCCGGCCGTCCGGCGCCGTCAGGAGGACCCGGCCGCCGGCGACCACCGGGCGCGAGGCCACCGTCACGCCCGTCTCCAGCCGCCACCGCTCCTTGTCGGCCCCGACGGCGACCAGCGCGCCGGAGGTCCCGAACAGGTACGTGACCCCGTCCCGGTCCACCGCCGCCTCCGCGTCGAACAGCGGTGCCGTGAGCCGCACCCGCTGCGCCGTCTGCACCACGAGATCGGTGCGCACGACGGCGGTGGTCCGCCCGGCCGCGTCGACGTCCATCAGGTACAGGCCGCCGGGTGCCGCCCCCACCGGCCGCAGCCGCCCCGCCGTACGGAACTGCCGGGTGACGGCCCCGGTCGCCGGATCGACCGCGGCGAGCTGCGTGGAACCGCTGGCGTCGGGCGTCGCCACGTACAGTTCGGGCGCGCCGCCGCCCTCCGGCCCGCCGCCGGTCCACCAGACGGAGCCGACCCCGCCGATCTGCTGGGTCCAGCGCGTCGTCCCGGCGGCCGCGTCGAGCGCGGTGACGTTGCCGTTCGTGCCCACCAGCAGCACCTGCGCGCCCGCGGCCACCGTCTGCGAACCGGCGGGGAGCCTGTGCCGCCAGCGCTCGGCCCCGGTGGCCGGGTCCAGCGCCTGGAGCGTCTCGCTGCCCGGCACCACGACGAGGACCCGGCCGCCGGCGTGCAGGGGAGCGCCCGCGGTCGTCGTCCCCTTCGCGGGGGCGGGCGCGGGCGCCTCCAGCCTCCACACCGCGCTGCCGTCCGCGGGGTTGAGTCTGGCCGCGGCGAGGCCCGGTCCGGCGCAGTAGAGGGCCTCCGCCTGCCAGGAGCAGGCACCGATCCGGCTGCCCGTACCGGGCTTGCCCAGCGGGACCGACCAGGGGGTGAAGGCCTTCGCCGGCGCCGGATCCGCCTTCCCGGCGATCTGGGCGGGCGAGGACCCGGCGGCCGTCCCGTAGCGCAGGTACCCGCCCACGGCGCCGCCCACGAGCAGCAGCCCGACCCCGGCAGCGACGGCGACCCGCGCCCGCCGCCGGCGCGGGACCCGCGGCTCCGGCCCGGCGGGGACCACCTCCCTGCGGTGGGTGAGCAGCTCGGCCCCGTCGGGCGGGCGCGGCCGGGGGATGAATGCCTGGGTGTCCTCGGCGGTCGGGTACGCGACCGCCCGCATCTCGGCGATCAGCTCCGCGGCGGTGGGCCGCTCCTGCGGATCCTTGGCCAGGCACCGTTCGACGAGCGGTACGAGTTGCCGCGGCAGCCCGGTCAGATCGGGCTCGCTGTGCACCACCTGGTACGCCACCAGGTAGTGGCTGTCGGAGTCGAAGGGCCCGCGGCCCGTCGCCGCGTGCACGAGCACCGCCCCCAGCGCGAAGACGTCCGCGGCAGTCCCCACGTCGCGGGGCCGCTGGAACTGCTCGGGCGCCATGAACGGCGGCGTCCCGATCAGCTTCCCGGTCTCGGTCCGCAGATCGCTGTCCGCCGGCCGCGAGATCCCGAAGTCGATGACGCGCACCCCGTCGGGCGCCATGAGCACGTTGCTCGGCTTGAGGTCCCGGTGCACCACGCCCGCCCGGTGGATGTCCCGCAGCGCCTCCGCCAGGCCGGCGGCGAGCCGGGCCAGCTCGGTACGGTCCAGCACCCGCTCCCGTACCCGCTCGGCGAGCGTCGGAGCGTCGATGAACAGGGTGGCCATCCAAGGCCGTTCGGCATCGGGGTCGGCGTCGACGACGGGTGCGGTGAACGCCCCGCTCACCCTGCGCGCGGCCGCGACCTCCTGCCGGAAGCGGGCCCGGAACTCCGGGTCCACCGCGTGCTCGGCGTGCACGATCTTGACGGCGAGTTTCAGCCCCGAGCCGGACGTGGCGAGGTGGACGACGCCCATCCCTCCGGAGCCGAGCACCGATTCGAGCCGGTACTGCCCGGCGTACTCCGGAAAGCCCGCGTAGTCGTCCGCCCGCAGCGAATGCACCGCTCACCACCCCCGCCGGAGCCTAGTCGATGACCCGTACGCAACTCCAAGGTCCTGCTACCCTGCGCGAGTTGCGCACGGCAACGCCCATGGGGGGAGATTTCGCATGTCGGTGGAGAACGATTCGAGCCAAGTCCAGAGCGTGGCTTCCGGCTCCGGCTACCCGTCCTACCCGGTGGCTCCCGGCTACCGGGTGAACGTCCGCAGCGGACCCGGCACGAACTATTCGGTGATCGACGTCCTGCCGCTCGGCGCGACCGTCACGCTGCGCTGCCAGACCGAGGGCACCACGGTCTCCGGCCCGTACGGCACGACCGACATCTGGGACTGCGTCGGCAACGGCCGGTTCGTCTCCGACGCGTACGTGCGGACCGGCAGCGACGGCTTCGTGGTCACGCACTGCGGCTGACCGCGCGGCTCGTACGACCCGTCTGACACGTGAGACACACCCGGCCCGACCGGCCCGGCGGGGGATAATCGCTGCTGTGAGCGACGACCAGCGAGACCAGACCCCCGCCGAGCCGGCCGCCCCGGCCCGTGCCGCTGCCTCGGCCGCGTCCGAGCCGGTGGTCCCCGCCGGCCCGCAGCCCGAGCCGATCCGGTACTTCGGCACCACCTGGGTGAACCACGAGAGCGGCTACGGCCTGCGCCGCGCCGCCATCGCCGTCGGTTCCCTGGTCACGGCCACCGCCGCCGCCGTCCTGCTCCGCCTCTCCTACGAGGGCCTGGAGATCGGCAACGTCGGCCCCTTCCTCAGCATCTCCGTCGTCGTCCTCTTCGCGATCGCCAGCTCCATCGCCTTCATCAAGACCTGGGACTCCTACAACCGGCGCCCGGCCCCGTCCTCCGACGAGGCGGCCCTCAAGGGCCTCAAGACGATCGGTTTCATCGGCTCCCTCATCGCCTACTCCCTGCGCTGCCTGGTCGAGGCCCCCGGCGAGAAGGTCCGCCGCGCCGAGTACGAGCGCGCCCTCGCCGACTACGAGCGCCGCCGCAGCACCCGTACGGGGAACCCGGCCGCCCGCCGCCCCAAGCGCAAGAAGTAGTTCACCCGGTGATTGACGCCCCGGCACCGCCAGGAGCATTATTCATCACATGATGAATAAGCAGGCCGGTGAAGAACCGGCCGCCGCCGTGCACGCCCACGGCCTCACCGTCCGCCGCGGCACCGGCCGCACCCCGCGCACCGTCATCGACGACATCGCCTTCGACGTCCCCCGCGGCCGCATCACCGGCCTCCTCGGCCCCTCCGGCTGCGGCAAATCCACCCTCCTGCGCGCCATCGTCGGCACCCAGGCCCACGTCACCGGCACCCTCGACGTCCTCGGCCGCCCCGCCGGCCACCCCGACCTCCGCTCCCGCATCGGCTACGTCACCCAGGCGCCCTCCGTCTACGACGACCTCACCGTCCGCCAGAACCTCGACTACTTCGCCGCGATCCTCGACCCCGGCCGCGCCGCCGCCATCCGCCGCGCCGACGCCGTGGACCGCGCCATCACCGACGTCGACCTCACCAGTCGCGCGGGCGCCCTCGCCGGCAACCTCTCCGGCGGCCAGCGCAGCCGCGTCTCCCTCGCCGTGGCCCTGCTCGGCACCCCCGAGCTGCTGGTCCTCGACGAGCCCACCGTCGGACTCGACCCCGTCCTGCGCCGCGACCTGTGGAACCTCTTCCACGACATCGCCGCGACCCGCGGCGCCACGATCCTCGTCTCCTCCCACGTCATGGACGAAGCCGAGCGCTGCCACGACCTGCTCCTCATGCGCGAAGGCCGCATCCTCGCCCAGGACACCCCCGACGCCCTGCGCACCCGCACCCACTCCGCCACCGTCGAAGAGGGCTTCCTCCGCCTCGTCGACGAGGCCCGCGCCCTCCCCGCCCAGGAGCAGACCCGATGAACGCCGCCCGCACCGCCGCCACCGCCGCCCGCGTCCTGCGCCAGCTCCGCCACGACCCGCGCTCCATCGCCCTGATGCTCCTGGTGCCCGTCCTGATGCTCACCCTGCTGCGCTTCGTCTTCGACGGCAGCCCCCGCACCTTCGACAGCATCGGCGCGTCACTCCTCGGGATCTTCCCCCTCATCACCATGTTCCTGGTGACCTCCATCGCCACCCTGCGCGAACGCACCTCCGGAACCCTCGAACGCCTCCTCGCCATGCCCCTGGGCAAGGGCGACCTCATCGCCGGCTACGCCCTCGCCTTCGGCGCCGTCGCCGTCGTCCAGTCCCTCCTCGCCACCGGCCTCGCCCTCTGGGTCCTCGGCCTCGACGTCGTCGGCTCCCCCTGGCTGCTCCTGCTCGTCGCCCTCCTCGACGCCCTCCTCGGCACCGCCCTCGGCCTCTTCGTCTCCGCCTTCGCGGCCTCCGAATTCCAGGCCGTCCAGTTCATGCCGGCGGTGATCTTCCCCCAGCTGCTCCTCTGCGGCCTCTTCGCGGCCCGCGCCACCATGCACCCCGTACTCGAAGGCATCTCCGACGCCCTGCCCATGTCCTACGCCGTCGACGGCATGACCCAGGTCCTCACCCACACCGACATGACCGCCGACTTCGTCCGCGACGCCGTGATCGTCGCCGCCTGCGCCCTGCTCGTCCTCGCCCTCGGCGCCGCCACCCTCCGCCGCCGCACCCCCTGACCGCACTGCGGACACCGCGACCCCGCTGCGCACCCGGGTGCAAGGATGAGGACGCGTACGCGTACGGCTGCGCAGCCCAGGCGGAAGAACAGTTCGGCGAGGTGAATCGGGCATGACCCAGACAGTCGCAGTCCTCGGTACCGGCAAGATCGGCGAGGCCCTGCTCAGCGGAATGATCCGCGGCGGCTGGCCCGCCTCCAAGCTCCTCGTCACCGCGCGCCGCAGCGACCGCGCCGAGGAGCTCCGCACCCGCTACGGCGTCGAGGCCGTCTCCAACGCCGAGGCCGCCAAGCGCGCCGACACCCTGATCCTCACCGTCAAACCCCAGGACATGGCCAAGCTCCTCGACGAGCTCGCCCCGCACGTCCCCGCAGGCCGGCTGGTCATCAGCGGCGCCGCCGGCGTCCCCACCTCCTTCTTCGAGGAGCGCCTCAGCCCCGGCACCCCCGTCGTGCGCGTCATGACGAACACCCCCGCCCTCGTCGACGAGGCCATGTCCGTCATCTCCGCCGGCAGCCACGCCACGGCCGAGCACCTCGCCCACACCGAGGAGATCTTCGGCAGCGTCGGCAAGACCCTGCGCGTCCCCGAGTCCCAGCAGGACGCGGCCACCGCCCTCTCCGGCTCCGGACCCGCGTACTTCTACTTCCTCGTCGAAGCCATGACCGACGCCGGCATCCTCCTCGGCCTGCCCCGCGCCCAGGCCCACGACCTCATCGTCCAGGCCGCCATCGGCGCAGCGGTGATGCTCCGCGACAGCGGCGAACACCCCGTCAAGCTCCGCGAGGCCGTCACCTCCCCCGCCGGCACGACCATCAACGCGATCGTGGAGCTGGAGAAGCACGGCGTACGCGCCGCCCTGATCGCCGCCCTCGAAGCCGCCCGCGACCGCAGCCGCGAGCTCGCCTCAGGCAACAGCTGAACCACCGGTACGGGCCCCCGCCGCGGCGGAGGCCCGTACCCGTCGCCCGCCCGGCTACGGCGCGAGCAGCCCGATCGCCTCGTACGCCCGGTCCACCACGGGCCGCGCCAGCTCCCTGGCCCGCCCCGCGCCCTCCCGCAACGCCTTGTCCACCTGCGCCGGATCGGCCGCCAGCTCCGCGTGCCGCTCCTGCAACGGCCGCAGCAGCTCGACCACCGCGTCGGCCACGTCCCGCTTCAGCGCCCCGTACCCGTCGTACCCGTCGGCGAGCGCCACCGGATCACCGCCGGTGCACGCCGCCAGGACGTCCAGCAGGTTCGCCACCCCCGGCCGCGCCTCCCGGTCGTAGACCACCGCACCGTCCCCGCTGTCGGTGACGGCCCGCATCACCTTCTTGCGCACCACCCCGGGCTCGTCGAGCAGATAGACGATCCCCGAACCGTTCGCGTGCGACTTCCCCATCTTCGACGTCGGATCCTGCAGGTCCATGACCCGCGCCGCCACCGACGGAAGAGTCGCCTTCGGAATGGTGAAGGTGTGCCCGTAGCGCTGGTTGAAGCGCACCGCCAGGTCCCGGGTCAGCTCGACGTGCTGCCGCTGGTCCTCACCGACCGGTACCTCGGCGGCCCCGTACGCCAGGATGTCCGCGGCCATCAGCACCGGATAGGTGAGCAGGCTGAGCCGCACGCCCTCGCCGGACGCCTGTGCCTTCGCCGCCTTCTCCTTGTACTGGATCATCCGCCGCAGCTCCCCGTCGGTCGCCGTGCACTCCAGCAGGTAGGCGAGCCGGGTGTGCTCGTCGACGTGGCTCTGTACGAAGAGGGTGCACCGCTGGGGCTCCAGCCCGGCGGCCATCAGCAGCGTCGCGGCCTGCCGGCTCAGCCTCCGTACCCGCGCCGGTTCGTGCTCGACGGTCAGCGCGTGCAGGTCGACGACGCAGAACAGGGCGTCGTCCGGTTCCTGGTCGGCCGCGACCCACTGCCGTACCGCACCCAGGTAGTTCCCCAGGGTCATGTGACCGGTCGGCTTGATCCCGCTGAAGATCCTCGTCATGTCCTGCTCTCCCTGTGCCTGTGCGTGAGTGGTGTCGGGTCACCGTGTCGGGCGGCCGGGCCACTCCCGGGAGGGAGAAAACAGAACGGCCGCCGGGGGCGGCGGCCGTGAGCGCATGCGTGCTCGCGTGGAGGGTCGGCCGCCGTCAGGCGGCCCACCAGCGAAGGCTGAGCGTGAGCGCATGCGTAGTCATGGGAGTCAGCGTAGACCTCCGGGGATGAGGACGGGGCGAGTTTCGCCCGCACCGCGTGGCGGCGGCCACCAGGGGGTTGACACGGGTGTACCCGGTCCGTAAGGTTCTTCGAGTTGTCCGACGTGAGCGCCGACCCCGGTCGGTCCCCGGACAACCATTCCGCACTACACATTCGAACGAACGACGCACTTTGTCGTCTCGTTTTCATGCGTATTTGCGAATGAGGAATCCGCGTCCGAGGACGCCGCCGCCGATTAGGTTCGGAGGCGAGGAATCCGCTACTGTCTCACTCGCCGCGAGGGCCCAACAGCCCGCGCAGCACAACCCGCTGACCGGGAGTCAGGCCCGAAAGGATCTGATAGAGTCGGAATCGCCGAAAAGGGAAACGCGAAAGCGAAAACCTGGAAAGCGCCGAGGAAGTCGGACACGAAAGAGTCTGATAGAGTCGGAAACGCAAGACAGCAGAACGAAAGCCC
>NZ_JOAK01000002.1 GCF_000720455.1 Streptomyces virginiae
TGTCCCCGCAGGACGAGCGCGCACCACCGGGCACAACCGAGACAGGCAGCACCGCGCGAGCCGAGGAGACACTCCGGCGGGGCACCGCCCCACACCACCGAGCCCCGCCGGCGATTGAGGCGCGGGGCCTGGGGCAGAGCCCCAGAACACCAGCCGAGGCCGGCGTCAGACAGAGGCGTGGCGGGTCAGGAACGCTCCCACGCGCGGGGACCGCTGGTGGGGGACGAGGGCCGCGGCCGTACCCGCGAGCATCGACCGCACCCGCGTCGACTGCACCTCCGTCAGCAGGTCCAGCACCCGCCCACCGGCCCAGGCGGCCTCGTCGGGCGCGTCCGCCCGGGCGAGGTCACCGGCCAGCTCGGCGGTGTAGAGCGCCACGTTCCGGGCGAAGTGCGGGTCCTGCAGGTCCGCCGCCCGCCGCGCGTGCCGGGCCGCGCGGGCGTGTTCCCCGAGCGTCGACCAGCAGCGCGCCTCCAGCGACTCCAGCTCGGCCTCGCCGAAGAAGGACATCCACTCGGGGTCGGCCTCCGCCGGTCCCCGGGAGAACTCCCGGTGGGCCCGCGTCAGCGACTCCTCGCAGGCCTTGCGGTCGTCGAGCCCCGCCCACCCGCCTGCCTCCCGCAGGGCGAGCAGCGCCAGCAGCCGCGGTGAGCCCAGGCCGGCCGCGGCGCGCCGGCCCGCCTGGGCCGCCCGTACCGCCTCGCGCGAGCGACCGGTGTCCCGGGCCAGGAAGGACATGTTGCTGAAGGCGTGCGCCTCCAGGCCCGAGTCCCGGGCCACCCGGGCCGTGGCCAGCGCCTCCGCGTAGTGCGAGCGGGCGTCGTCGAAGCGGCCGGAGTCGTGGGCCAGCCAGCCGACCGAGACGGCCAGTTCACCGGCGCCCGCGTGCAGCCTGTCCTCGGTGGACTGCCGCGTGGCGCCGGCGTCGAGCAGGGCGTAGGCGGTCCGCAGGGGCTCGGACGCCTTGCGGTAGAGGGCGTCCGCCCCGTGCCGGTCGTCCAGCAGCCGGATCCGGCGTACGGCGTCCTCGACGGCGGCCGCCTCGGACTCGCCGGCGCGTGCGGGCAGCCGGCGGGTGTCGCCGAGCAGGGTGAGGCCGAGCGTCGCGGCCGCCACGGTCGCGGAGCCGCCCGCCATGAACGCGCGACGCAGCACGTCGCTCTCCTTGGCACTGGAAGGGGAACGGGGGACGGGGACGGACACGGGGTGCGGGCCGCGCTGCGCCGAGCGCCCGCGGACGCTCTCGCGGGGGGAGAAGCCCAGGTCGGCCAGGGTGTGGCCGGGGAACATGTGGAGGAAGACCCGTTCGTAGGCGTAGTTGGGGCAGCGGATCTCGCCGGACTCGACCCGGCCGATGTAGCGCGCGTCGCAGGAAACCGTTTCTCCGATTTCCTTCGCCGCCCGGCGCACCAGGGCCGCGAACTCGGCAGGGGAGTGCTGCCCGCGCAGCCGCCGGAACGTGGAGTTGGGTGAGTGGGGGAACGCCGCCATGGACGTGACCTCTCTGGCAAGGAACGCAGCGCCGGTGCGGTGGGTGGTGAAGCTGGGCCCGGCGCGCATGAACGTACCGCCAGCGACGGGGTGTTCACGCGATGTTTAGCTACAAAACGGATATCTCACCCGCGATCCGCCATGAACTGCCATCCTTTGCGGCGTCTTGGTGCCGCACCCGTTGACGTTCCCGTGCGTTGAACTCATGCGGATACGGATCGAGGAGGGGTTCCCCTTGGTGGAGGCCGGCATGGAGAGCACTGGAACGAACACCGCACCCGAGCCCGGCGCGGCCCCGGACCTTGACCTGGTGACCGTGCCCGCCCGCCAGGGCCTGGAGGCGGTGGACATCATCCGTCGCGCCGCCGGCCGGTCCGGCCCGGTGGGGCCCGTTCTGCACGACGGGTCCGGCGACACCCTCGGCTTCCTCGTCCCGCCCGGCACCGCCGATGCCTGGGACCTCCCGGGCAGCGCGTGCACGCAGTCCGACGGGCGGGGGATGCGCTTCGGCGATGCCGTCTCGCCCACCGCGGGCGCCACGGGCTGGCTGCTCCCGCCGGAGGCCGTCGGGCCGGTGACCGACCCCGAGGTGCTGCGTGCTGCGCTCGGCGAGGCGGCCCGGCTGATCGAGGCCGCGGACAACTGCCGCTGACCGCTCCCGGCCGGCCGCCCCGCACAATGGGGTGGTGGCGGGCAAGGACAGGAACAAGGGCAGGCAGCGCGGGCGCGGCGGCGCGGAGGCGGTCGTCGGGCAGGTGGACGGCGGCCGGGCGGAGCTGGAGCCGGACCGTGAGCGCCCCGGCGCCTGGACCCTGCTGATCGACGGCGCCCCGCAGTCGCACGTCGACCTGAACGATCCCGCGTACCTGGACTTCTCCTACCAGCGGCGGATCGGCCACCTCATCGATCTCGCGGCGCCCGCCCGCCGGCCCCTGAACGTGGTGCACCTGGGCGGCGGCGCCCTCACCCTCGCCCGCTACACGGCCGCGTCCCGCCCCCGTTCCACCCAGCAGGTGGTGGAGATCGACGCCGCCCTGGTGGCCTTCGTACGGGAGCACCTGCCGCTGGACCCGCAGGCGCGGGTCCGGATCCGGGCGGTGGACGCGCGGGCCGGTCTGGCCAAGGTGCCGGACGGCTGGGCGGACCTGGTGATCGCGGACGTGTTCAGCGGGGCGCGCACCCCGGCGCACCTGACGAGCACCGAGTTCCTGGACGACGTACGCCGGGCGCTGGCGCCCACCGGGTGGTACGTCGCGAACCTCGCGGACGGGCCACCGCTGACGCACCTGCGCGGTCAGATCGCGACGGCGGCGTCCCGGTTCACGGAGCTGGCGCTGGCCGCGGATCCGGTGGTGTGGCGGGGGAAGCGTTTCGGCAACGCCGTGCTGGTGGCGGCCGACCGGGAGCTGCCCGTCGCGGAGTTCACCCGCCGGGTCGCGAGCGACCCGCATCCGGGCCGGGTCGAGCACGGCCGGGCGCTCGCGGACTTCGCGGGCGGCGCGGCCCCGGTCGCCGACGCCTCCGCGGTGGCCTCGCCGCAGCCGCCGTCCTCCGTCTTCCGCTAGGGGGTGTCTTCGGCCGTCACGCGGAAGGGCTCCCGAGTTCCTCCGCCACCCGGGCGAAGGCGCGCACGACGCCGCTGCGGTCCGTGGTGCTGGACCACACCAGCGCCCACTGGGTGCTCGGGGCGTCGCGGAGGGGTACGTAGGTGATGCCGGGGTAGGGGAAGTATCGGGTGGAGTGCTGTGGCAGGGGGCTGACGACCTTTCCGTCCGCGACGAGGGCGAGCACCTCCTGCAGGGTGCGCGCCGTCGGACCCCGCTTGACCAGCCGTCCGTTCGGCGTCCGTCTCGGCGTCAGCGCCTCCACCCAGTAGGGCGGTGCCGGGCTGCCGAGATCGGCTACAAGGTGGTCGTCGAGCTGCTCCCACGTCACGGAATCGAGGACGGCCAGCTCGGAATCGGCGGGAACGGCGAGCACGCGCCTTTCGGTCATCACCACCGGGCCGACGATCAGATCGGTTTCCTGTACCGGTAGCCACAGGATCTGTGCGTCGACCTCATCGGCGCGAACAAGACCGAACGGATCGGAAAGCCGGGACTCTATCAATTGGACTTCGCCGCCGTCGTGGCGTGACTTGAATTCCTCGATCAAAGGCCGAATTTCATGGCCCATGGCTCCGAGGACCCCCACCCGCAACGCCGCTCCCACCCCCCGGGCCGAGCAGTTCGCCCTCACGAGCGCGTCCTGGAACAGGTCCCGCGCATGCGCAAGGTCGTCACGAAGGCGGCGGCCGATCGGGGTGAGGCGCACGGTGCGGGTGGTGCGCTCGAACAGGGTTGCCCCGGTGGATCGTTCCAGCTTCCTGATGACCTGGCTGACCCGGGCCTGAGTGATGTGCAACCGCTCGGCCGTCCGCCCGAAGTGGAGCTCGTCCGCCAGCGCCAGAAAGACCTCTACGTCCCGCAGTTCCAACTCGGAGCCCCCGTGCATTGATAACTCGCGCTTATCGAGATGACCCCAGATTTTACGTAGATCACCCTCCCGTCAACTGGATAGCGTGAAGTCGATCAGTGAGGCCGAATTCATCACAAAGGAGCCCCCCGGACCATGAACAAGCTCGCCAAGATCGCCGCGACAGCGGCTTCCGCCACCGCCCTTCTCGCCCTCGCCGGTGCCCCCGCAGAGGCGGCGGCCACGGCGTACAACACGCGCTCGGTGACGCTGGTCGCGGACCCGGTCGCGACCATGCCGGACGCCTGTGTGACCAGGGACGTCTACCTGGCGACCGGCGACTACAAGTGGTCGCAGATCCTCGGCGGCGCGCGCATCCCCAACCGTGACATATACATCGCGGCCGGCTGGTACACCTGGAAGGACTGCATCATCACCCGCAACGGCTTCTACAACCAGCAGTCCTGGCTGTCCAAGCCGGGCTCGGCCACCGCCACCCTGGCCGACACCAACGAGCTGCACCTCTCGGGGACCTACACCTTCGGATCGGAGCTCGCGCCGAAGTTCTGAGACAGGGTGTGATCCGTGAAGGGCCGGCGCCAACGGGGGTGCGGCCCTTCACGGAGTACGCCGCCCTCAGGGGTCGACGATCTCGACCATCGGCGGGTGGTCGTGCCAGGTGCAGAACACCGACACCTCACGGCCGTCCCGGGTGAAGGTGACCCGGATCCAGAAATCCTGCTTCCACACCTGCATCCGCCAGCCGGCCGCCGGCGTCGCCGAGACCAGCTCGGCCGAGGAGTCGCCGAGGGAGAAGGTGACCCTGCCGCCGGACACCGGATAGGCCTGCACCTTCCCCGAGTCCTGGCCGCCCTCCCGCTGCCGGCCGTCCGGGGAGGCGGAGGGCTTCTGCGAAGGCTTGTCGGCGGAGGCTCCGGCGGACGGCGACGCGGTCGCGCCGGGCGACTGCGAGGGCGAGGGCGAGGGCGAGGCGGACGGGGCCGGCGACGGGGATCCCTGAGGCTGCGCGCGCTGGGTCGAGGAGGACAGCGGCTGCCCGGTCAGCGGCACCGCGAGCGGCCGGTCGTAGGCCGTGCCCGACATGACGGTGTGGACGCCCCACCAGCACAGCGTCACCGCCGCCCCGGTCGCGAGCATCCAGGCCATGGCATGCACAAGTCCTCTTCGCATCAGGGCACATACTGCACCACGCGCCACAACAGTGGCCCGACACCCCGTGCGGTCGCCCGGATGGACTACGGTGCGGCCCATGGCAAGTGTGCTCGTGGTCGAGGACGACCAGTTCGTACGTTCCGCCCTCATCCGGCACCTGACCGAGGCCTCGCACACCGTGCGGAGCGTCGGTACGGCCCTGGAGGCCCTGCGCGAGGTCGCGCACCACCGCTTCGACGTGGTCATCCTCGACCTCGGCCTGCCCGACCTGGACGGATCCGAGGCGCTCAAGATGCTGCGCGGCATCACCGACGTCCCCGTGATCATCGCCACCGCGCGCGACGACGAGGCGGAGATCGTCCGGCTGCTCAACGACGGCGCCGACGACTACCTGACCAAACCTTTCTCCGTCGAACACCTCTCCGCCCGGATGGCCGCCGTCCTGCGCCGCGCCCGGGCCGCCGCCGGGGCCGAACCGCCCTCGCGCGTCCTGCGCGTCGGCGGCCTCGCCATCGACCCGCTGCGCCGCCAGGCCGAACTCGACGGGGCGGTGCTGGACCTCACCCGCCGGGAGTTCGACCTGCTGGCCTTCCTCGCCGGCCGGCCGGGCGTGGTCGTGGCCCGGCGCGAACTGCTCGCCGAGGTCTGGCAGCAGTCGTACGGGGACGACCAGACCATCGACGTCCACCTGTCCTGGCTGCGCCGCAAGCTCGGCGAGACCGCCGCCCGGCCGCGGTACCTGCACACCCTGCGCGGGGTCGGCGTGAAGCTGGAGCCACCGCAGTGATGCCGCGATGAGATGGGCCCTGGTCAAGGTGTGCCTCGCGGTCACGGCCATGGTGGTCGTGGCCTTCGCCGTACCGCTCGGTCTCGTCGTCCAGGAGATGGCCAGCGACCGGGCGTTCTCCAACGCCGAGCGGCAGGCCGCCACCATCGGGCCGACCCTGTCGATCACCACCGACCCGGTGCAGCTGCGCAAGGCGGTGGAGTCCACGCAGATGGGCGCCGCCCGGCGGATGGCCGTACACGTGCCCGCGATCGGCGACAGCGCGCCCGTGAGCATCGGCGAGGGCCGGGCGGGCGAGCGCGCCGTCGCGGAGACCCGGCGGATGGGGCGGGCCACGACGGCCAAGGTGTCCGGCGCGGGCTCCGCGCTGCTCCAGCCGACCGCACTGGGGTCCGGCGACATCGCCGTGGTGGAGATCTTCGTACCGGAGAGCGAGGTCAGCAACGGAGTCGCCACGGCCTGGCTGGTCCTCGCGGGCGTCGGACTGGCCCTGATCGTCGGCTCGGTCGCGGTCGCCGACCGGCTCGGCGCCCGGCTGGTCCGGCCGGCCGAGCGGCTCGCGGACGCCGCGCACCAGCTCGGTGAGGGACGGCTCGGGGCACGGGTGCCCGAGGCCGGGCCGAAGGAACTGCGCTCGGCGGCCGTCGCGTTCAACGCGATGGCGGACCAGGTCGTCGAGCTCCTGGCCAACGAGCGGGAGCTGGCCGCCGACCTGTCGCACCGGCTGCGCACCCCGCTGACCGTGCTGCGGCTCAACACGGCCTCCCTCGGGGACGGCCCGGCCGCCGAACAGACCCGGGCGGCGGTGGAGCAGCTGGAGCGCGAGGTCGACACGATCATCCGCACGGCCCGGGAGCAGCGACCGGCCACCGGACTGGTCGGAGCGGGGGCGGGGGCGGGATGCGACGCCTCCGAGGTGATCCGCGACCGGATGGACTTCTGGTCGGCGCTCGCGGAGGACGAGGGCCGAGAGGTGCGGCTGGCGGGCGTGGACCGTACGGTACGCATCCCGGTGGCGCGGCCCGAACTGGCCGCCGCCCTCGACGCCATGCTCGGCAACGTCTTCCGGCACACCCCCGAGGGCACCCCCTTCGCGGTGGACGTCCACGACGCGGGCGACGCGGTGATCGTGCTCGTCTCCGACGCGGGCCCCGGCATCTCCGACCCGGACGCCGCCCTGCGCCGCGGCAACGACGGCGGCCGGGACGGGTCCACGGGCCTGGGCCTGGACATCGTGCGCCGGGTCGCGGAGTCGACCGGAGGCGACGTACGGCTGGGGCGTTCGGTCCTCGGCGGCACCGAGGTCCGGGTGTGGATCGGCCTGGACGGCCGGAGCGCGGGCGGCCCGGGCGCGGGGCGGACCGGCCGCGGCCGACGCGGCAACCGACGTAACCGGGGGCGCGCCACGCCGTGACCGGGGGCGCGCCTAGCAGGCGGGATGTCCTCGTCTCGGTACGGTCCGCGGCATGGACACCCTCATCTTCGGCGGGCTCCTCGCCACGCTGATCGCCATGTACCGGGAGACGTCCCGGATGGTCGTGCTCGGGGCGTGGTGGGTCATGCTCATCGCCGTCTTCCTGCTGATGGCGCACCACATCACCAGCAGCCTGGCCCTGACGCTGAGCTACTGACCATGGCCACGATCGAGAGCCTCATCCCGGAGACCGCGCCCGACGCCGCGCCGCCGGGCAAGGTCCAGTACTGGTTCGCCTGCCTCTTCGCCATCGGCTGGACGGGTGTGGTCTGCGTCGGCCTCTTCCAGCAGTTCAGGGTCTGGGAGCACCCGTGCCCGCTCTGCGTCGTGCAGCGGATGTTCATGCTGCTGGCGGCGATGGGAGCGGCGTACATCGTCCGCACGGCGCTGCTGCGCGGCTCGGTGACGGGCCGCCACTACATGACGGGCTGGGGCCTGGCGCTGGTCGCGGTGGCCGGAGGCTCCTTCGCGTCCTGGCGGCAGACGACGCTGCACATCCTGCCCGGTGCGAAGGGATACGGGAGCGAGGTGTTCGGGCTGCACCTGTACGTGTGGGCCCTGATCCTCTTCCAGGCCTCGGTGCTCGTCATCGGCATCGTCCTGGCCACCGCGCACACGACGGCGGACCGCAGCGTTCCGGCGACGGGTCCGGGGCTGCTGCGGACGGCGGGGCTGTTCGCGCTGTGGTTCCTGGGCGCCGTCATCGCCGTGAACATGGTGCTCGTCTTCCTGGAGGAGGGCTACCACTGGTTCCTCCCGGATCACCCGAACCGGTACCGGTTCTTCGACGAGGTCGGGATGCTGGGCTAGCGGGTGCCCGCCCGGGCTCCCGTACCGACCGGAAGGAAGCAGCAGATGCGCTACGCAGTCCTCGGCACCGGGATCGTCGGCCGCACGGTGGCCGCCCGGCTGGACTCCCTGGGCCACCAGGTCGTCATCGGGACCCGGGATCCGGACGCCACCCTCGGCCGGGCCGAGTACTCGGACTGGCAGGAGGTCCACCCCGAGGTGGGGCTGGCCGGGTTCGCGGAGGCCGCGCGGGACGGCGAGGTCCTCGTCAACGCCACCGGCGGGCAGGTCAGCGTCGCCGCGCTGACGGAGGCGGACGCGGCCCACCTGGACGGCAAGATCCTCATCGACATCGCGAACCCGCTGGACTTCTCGGGCGGCTTCCCGCCGGGCCTGGACCCGGTGGACGACGACAGCCTGGGCGAGCTGATCCAGCGGACGTTCCCGGGGCTGCGGGTGGTCAAGACGCTGAACACGATGAACTGCCAGATCATGGTGGACCCGGCGCGGGTCGCCGGCGAGCACCACGTGTTCGTCTCGGGGGAGGACGCGGACGCCAAGAAGGCGGTGCGTGAGCTGCTGCACTCCTTCGGATGGCCGGAGTCGAGCGTCCTCGACCTCGGCGGCATCGAGACGGCCCGGGGCACGGAGATGCTGCTGCCGGTCTGGCTGCGCCTGATGAGCGCGCTCGGCCACACGGACTTCAACTTCCACATCCAGGGCGCCTGACGGGGCGGTGGTGCGGGGCCGGCCGGGGCGGTCCGGGCGCCCTACGGCCCGGACGGGGGCGCATATGTTGCCGCGCCCCCGGCCCGCGCCGAGGGTGGGCGTGACGGAAGGAGCCACGCATGAGGGTCATGCTCAGGGCGCACATGGACACGGTCGCCACCAACGAGTCCATCAGGACCGGAGGCCTGCCCCAGGCCATGCGTACGCTGATGGACAGGGTGAAGCCGGAGGCGGCCTACTTCGGGCTGCACGAAGGCGTGCGCTCCTGCTGGATCGTCTTCGACCTCCAGGACAGCTCGCTGATGCCGTCGCTGATGGAGGACCTGTTCCTGCAGTTCAACGCCGAGGTCGAGGTCGCCCCCGTGATGAACGCCGAGGACCTGGCGAAGGGCCTGGCGGCCATGAAGTCCTCACCCTGACGCTCTGTCCCGTGCCCTCTTCCGGCAGCCCGCCCGCGGATCAGTAGGCGTCGTACTCGCCGAACCAGTCGACGACGTAGTGGACCTCCCGGGTGCTCTGGTTCCACAGGTCGACGACCTCGTGCGGGCCGGGCTTCGCCTGGACCAGGTTGGAGACGTCCTTGCCCGCCGTCCAGTTCAGCGCGGAGGTGGAGGGGCGGGGCGGCGGAGTCGGACGGCCGTTGCGGTACGCGTCCATCGAGTACGGGTCGGGGGCGACGGAGAGGTGACCCGCTCCGGTCGTGCCGGCGACGGTGAGGTTCAGGACGTAGGCCTCGATGGGGAGGTCGCCGCGGTTCATGGAGTCCATGTTCATCGGGTAGTACCCGCCGGCGAGGCAGGGCCAGCTGCCGGCGGGCAGGCGCCTGGAGTCCATCAGCCGCCATGGCGCGCCCTTCCAGATGCCGGGCGTCGTGCTGGTGAAGGCCGCCTTGCTGCCGGCGCCGTAGTAGCCGACGACATCGATGATGACGTCCGTCCCGGCCCAGGCGCCGTTGCGGACGTTGATCTTCCCGTCGGCGCCGACGGGGACGATGACCGAGTTGGCGACCGTCTGGCCGGGAGTGAAGTTCAGGTGGAGGTGGACGGGGCCGCCTGACCACTCGGGAAGACCGTCAGGTGGCCGGCCTGCTTCGGGTCGGTGACGGTGACGTTGAGCGCCACGGCGGTCGCCCCGGCCGGGATGCCGCTCCTGCCGGTGATCTGGACGCCGAAGGTGCCCTGTCCGGCGACCTGCCCGCGCGCCGTGCCGAGGCCTTCGCGGGTGTCGACGAAGCGGACCGGGTTCAGCGAGGTGTAGCCGTCGGCGGCTGCACGGTCGAAGTAGCCGGTCACGTCGGCGATCAGGTCCACCGCCTTCCAGCCGCCGTTGTACAGCTCGATGCACCCGTCCTTGCCGACCGGAACGATCACCTGGTTCGGGACGGTCTGGCCGGCGTCGTAGTTCAGGTTCGAGCTCTCGGGCCGTTCCCTGCCCGAGGGATAGACGCTGACGTGCCCGGCGGCGGTGGTGTTGGTGACCGTGACGTTGAGGACCACCGCGGCGACGCCGGCCGGTACCTTCGCGCTGCCCGCGATCTTCAGCCTGACCGGCGTGTACGCACCCACCTTGGCCTTCGCCGCGCCGGTGCCGGTCCGGGTGTCGAGCAGCCGGGTGGGGGCGTGCGGTACGAAGAAGGAGCCCGCTGTCGAGAACTGGAGCTGGTTGGCCGCCTGGACGTGGTTCACGCTGTCCGTCGCGGTCACGGTGATGGTGTAGTCGCCGGGCCGCGGGTAGGTGTGCCTGACGTCGCGCAGGATCTCACCGCCGTTGGTGGTGGCTTGGTGCGTCGTGCCGTCGCCCCAGTCGATGGTGACCTCGTGGGGGACGGGCGCGCCGTTGTAGAGGTTGACGCCGAAGGACACGCTGCGCGCGGTCCTGATGTCGGCCCACATGGCGAGTTCGAGGTTCGAGGCGTCGGCGGACCCCTGCGCCGAGGCGCCCTTCGCCCCGGCGCCGGGCAGGACCGTGCGGACCGTGCGCTCCCCCGGGCTGCGGAAGGTTCCGCTCTCGGAGGCGGCCGCCTCGTCGGGAGCGGACTCGGGGGGCGGTGCGGAAACGCCGGGTGTCGCGGGGCCGGCGGCCTGTGCCGTGCCCGGTAGGAAACCTGCGCCGACCGCGAGAGCGGCAGCTGAGACAACGAGTCGGCGACTGCGCACCGGCCCCCCAATTCCGTTGTTGAACAGACGATTTCGAACCGGTTCAGCCTAGCGATCGACCCGGACATGTCATACGCCTTTCCGGGCCTGGTCGGGGCACGGTCTGATCACGTCGGGTCCGGGCCGCCGCCCGGACCGGGCGGGGCGGCGGACCGGTTCCTTCCGTGTGCCGTCAGGGCGGGGGCGAGGAGCGCGGAGGCGGTGACCGCGGCGCAGGAGAGCGTGAAGGCGGCCCGGTGGCCGTGGGCGGCCGCCAGGGGGCCCGCGAGGGCCGCGGCCAGGGCCTGACCGAGGATGAGGCCGCTGCCGATCACGGTCATGGCCTCGCCCATCCGCTCCGCCGGGCCGGACCGTTCCACCAGACCGAACAGCGCGATCAGGTGCGGTGCCACGGCCAGCCCGATGCCCGCGACGGCGAAGGCGGCCGCCCACAGTCCGGACACCCACAGCAACGGCAGGGTGAGCAGCGCCTGGAGGGCGATCGTCCACCGCAGCCGCACGGTCAGGTCCGCCGAGCCGGGCCGGGCGACCGTGATGAAACCGGCGATCGAGCTGGTCACGGCCATGGCGGCCCATACGAGTCCGGCAGCGCCGGGCTCGCCCAGCGACGCGGCGAGCGCGTTGACGCCCGTGTTGGCGCCGCTCCACGCGGCCCCCTGCAGCACGGCCATCGTGAACAGCAGCACCAGCCCGGGGGACCACAGCCGTACGCCGGCCCGCTCGCCGGGGGATCCGGCGGCCGGGCCCGGAGCGGTCGGGTGCACCGCGAACAGGGTGCCGAACACCAGGATCAGCCCGGCCGCGAGGACGAGCGCCGAGGCGGGGTGGACGGTCACGGCCAGCACGCCGGCCAGCGCGGGGCCGACCATGAAGCCGACCTCGTCCAGGGTGGTGTCGAAGGACAGCGCCGAGCCGAGCACCGCCTTGTCCCCGTCGGCCAGCCGTGCCCAGCGGGCCCTGGCGAGCGGGCCGACCTGCGGGACGGTGAGGCCGGCCGCGGCGGCGAGCGCCGGCCGGGCGGCCGGCGGCAGCCCGCCGAGGACGGCTGCGACGAGGGCGAGGAGGACGGCGGCGTTCGCGGCGCAGGCGAGGAGCAGGACGGGGCGGTGCCCGCGCAGGTCGGCGAGCCGGCCGATGACGGGGCCGCCGAGGGCCTGGCCGAGCCAGAGCGCGGCGGCGACGGGGCCCGCGGCGCCGATGCCGTCCCGTCCGGTGATGAGCAGGAGCGTGCCGATGGGGCACAGCGCTGCGGGGAGCCGCGCGAGGAATCCGTAGAGGGGGAGGGCGGTGCCGCCGAGGGCGAGCACCGCGCGCAGCCCGCCGGGAGGGGGTGCGGGCGTGGGTACGGGTACGGGCGCAGGTGTGGGGATGGGCGCGGGCGAGGGCTGGGACACGGACAACCTCCAACCGCGCGCCGACCCTCCCGTTTCTCCGGCGCGCGCCGTTGCCCGTCGCCCCGGACCGTACTGCCGCGGCGGCCCCTGTGGAAGCCCTCCCGCGGCAGGGGCCGTCAGCCGGGCTCGCCCGAGGTCAGCCGCTTGGCCTGGGTCCGTCCCACCTCGGCGGCGCGGTGCAGGTAGTCGGCGATGACGGCGAGTTCGGAGTCGGAGTAGCTCTCCAGTACGGCGCCGAAGGCGCGGCCCGGGGTGTCCCACGCCGCGCCGATGCGCCGGCGTGCCTCGGGGGAGAGGGCGACGAGGGAGCGGCGGCGGTCGTTCGGGTCGGCCCGCCGCTCGACGATGCCGGCTTTGACCATCCGGTCGACGAGGCGGGTGGCGGAGCCCGAGGTCAGGCCGGTGAGGCGGGCGATGTCGCCGGTGCTGACGGGGCCGGGCTCCATGTCGAGCAGGGCGATGCACTGCATGTCGGTGGGATGCAGGCCGACCGAGTCGGCCATGGCCTGGTTGAAGAGGGAGTAGTCGGCGTAGTGCCGCTGGCTCTCGGTGACGATGCGCGCGAGCAGCTCGGCGCGGCTCCACTCATCACCCGTACGAGGGGAATCGGTTGACATCGGATTCTCCGTGCTCCAAATTTATCTGTGTGACGCAGAGGATGTGTAGTGCAGAATCTGTGTCGCGTAGTAATCCTAGCGTCAGTCAGCACCCTCACTCCAGAAAGAGGAACCAGTCATGTCCATTCTTGTGACCGGCGGCCGCGGTGCCGTCGCCCGCGGTCTCGGCGGCCTGCTCGCCGCCCACGGCATCCCGTACCGCCTGGGCTCCCGTGAGCGGGACACCCCCGGTGCGGTCCAATGCGACCTCACCGATCCGGCGACGTATCCCGGCGCCCTCGCCGGCATCCGTTCCGTCTTCCTCTACGCCGAGGCGTCCGGCATCGAAGCCTTCGTCGAGGAGGCCGTCACGGCAGGAGTGGAGCACGTCGTGCTCCTGTCTTCTTCCTCGGTGCTCGCGCCGCATGCAGCCGACAGCCCGCTGTCGGCCTCCCACCTCGTCGTCGAGCAGGCACTCTCGGCCTCCCCGCTGCGCACCACCGTGCTGCGGCCGGGGTCCTTCGCGAGCAACGCCCGGGGCTGGGCCTGGTCGCTGAAGTCGGGCCGGCCGGTCCGCCTGCCCTACCCCGGCGCCTACTGCGACCCCGTGCACGAGGCCGACCTGGCCGAATCGGCCCTCGCGGTCCTCACCGACCCGGCCCTGTCCGGCCGCGCGTACACGCTGACCGGCCCGCAGTCGCTGACCTTCGCGGCCCAGATCTCGATACTCGGCGAAGTCCTCGGCCGGTCCATACCCTTCGAGGCCGTCTCGGCCGAGCAGTGGAAGGCCGAGGTGGACGGCTACGTCCCCGGCCCCTACGCCGACGCGCTCCTGGAGTTCTGGGCCTCCTCCGACGGCCTCCCGGTCGAGATCACCGGCGCCGTCGAGCAGCTCACCGGCCATCCGGCCCGCACGTTCAGGACCTGGGCCGAGGACCACGCCGACGTCTTCGCGTGACGCTACATGACCCCCTTCCGGGCCAGGCGGGCGTACCAGTGGGCGCTGGAGCGCGGCGTGCGGACCTGGGTGTCGTAGTCGACGTGCACGATGCCGAAGCGCTTGCTGTATCCGTAGGACCACTCGAAGTTGTCCAGCAGCGACCAGAGGAAGTAGCCGCCCACGGGGGCGCCGTCCGCCAGCGCGCGGTGGACGGTGGCGAGGTGGGCCTCCAGGTAGGCGATGCGCTGAGGGTCGTGCAGGTCCGGGGCGTAGGCCGCGCCGTTCTCGGTGACCATCAGCGGCAGGCCGGGTGCCTCGTGGGTGAAGCGCATCAGCAGGTCGTACAGGCCGGTGGGGTCGATCGACCAGCCCATGTCGGTCTGTTCGCCCGGGGGCTGGTGGAAGGCCACCGCGTCCGCGGCGGGCCAGGGGGAGTGGGACGTGGCGCCGTGGCCGTCGGCGCGCGGGCCGGCCCCGTCCGGGGCCGCCGACACCACCGCCGGGGTGTAGTAGTTCACGCCGAGGAAGTCCAGCGGCTGGCGGATCAGCGCCTCGTCGCCGGTGCGGACGAACGACCAGTCCGTCAGGGCGGCGGTGTCCGCGAGCAGGTCCTGCGGGTAGGCGCCCTGCAGCAGTGGCCCGGTGAAGATCCGGTTGGCGAGCGCGTCGATACGGCGGGCCGCGTCCAGGTCGGCCGCCGAGCCGGTCAGCGGCCGCACCGCGCTGGGGTTGAGCGCGATCCCGACCCGGGTGCGGGCCGGCAGGGCCGTCGCGGCCAGGCCGTGGGCCAGGTTGAGGTGGTGTGCGGCGCGCAGCGAGTCGGCGGGCGAAGTGCGACCGGGGGCGTGCACGCCGGAGGCGTAGCCGAGGAAGGCGCTGCACCAGGGCTCGTTGAGGGTGGTCCACAGCTCCACGCGGTCGGCGAGAGCGTCCGCGACCTGCCCGGCGTACTGGGCGAAGGCGTAGGCGGTCTCCCGCTCCGGCCAGCCGCCGGCGTCCTCCAGCTCCTGCGGGAGGTCCCAGTGGTAGAGGGTCACGCAGGGCTGGATGCCGTGGGCGAGCAGCTCGTCGACCAGCTCGTCGTAGAAGCCGATCCCGCCGGCGAGGACCCGCGGCCAGGACACCGAGAAGCGGTAGGAGCCGAGGCCCAGTTCGGCCATGAGGGCGACGTCCTCGCGCCACAGCCGGTGGTGGTCGACCGCGACGTCGCCGGTGTGACCGCCGTACACCTTGCCCGGGGTGCGGCAGAAGGTGTCCCAGATGGACGGCCCGCGCAGGGCGGCCGCGCCCTCGATCTGGAAGGCGGCCGTGGCGGTGCCCCACAAGAACCCGTCGGGGAAGCGGAGTTCCCCGGCCTGAGCCGTCGCCTTCGACGTGTGCGACGCGTTCGACGTGTCCGTCGCGTGCGTCGGGGTGTCAGTCATCCCTTTACCGCTCCCTGCATGATGCCGCCGACGATCTGGCGGCCGAAGACGAGGAACACCAGCAGCAGCGGGAGCGTGCCCAGCAGCGCACCCGCCATGATCACGGACTGGTCGGGGATGTAGCCCCGGCCCAGCCCGGTCAGGGCCACCTGTACCGTCGGGCTGCCGTTCTGGGTCAGCGCGACGATCGGCCAGAAGAAGTCGTTCCAGGACATGACGAAGGTCAGCATCCCCAGCACCGCCATCGCCGGCCGGGCCGCCGGGAAGACCACGTGCCACATGACCCGCAGGGAGCTCGCCCCGTCCGTGCGGGCCGCCTCCACCAGTTCCGTCGGCAGCGCGTGCACCAGGTACTGGCGCATGAAGAACACCCCGAAGGCGCACACCAGGGACGGCAGGACCACCGCCTGGAGCCGGTCGGTCCACGACAGCTTCGCGATCAGCATGTACAGCGGCACCACGCTCAGCTGCGGCGGGATCAGCATCGTGCCCACCACCATCGCCATCAGCATCCGGCGTCCGCGGAAGCGGAGTTTGGCGAAGGCGAAGCCCGCCAGCGTGGAGAAGAGGACCGTCCCGACGGTGACCGTGCCCGCCACGATCACCGTGTTCAGCAGGGCCGTGCCCATGTTGGCGTCGGTCCAGGCGATCTGCAGGTTGCGTCCCAGGTTGCCGCCGAACCAGAACGGCGGCGGGGTCTGGGCCAGGCGCGTGTTGGTGCGGGAGGCCGCGATCGCCGTCCACAGGAGCGGGAAGAGCGAACCGGCGGTGAAGAGGCCGAGCACCACATAGGTGAGCCGGCCCGCGCGCAGCGTTCTCATCGCGAGTCCCCCCGTCCGCGCAGCAGCCGCGCCGCTCCGGCGATCAGCAGCAGGATCAGGAACATCGCCCAGGCGATCGCCGAGGCCCGCCCCAGGTGCAGGTTCACCCAGCCCTGCTCGTACAGGTACAGCCCGAGCGTCTGGAACTGGTGGTCCGAGCCGCCCGTCGCGCCCGCGCCGCCGTTGAACAGCAGCGGCTCACCGAACAGCTGGGTCGCCCCGATCGTCGACACCACACAGGTGAAGAGGATCGTCGGCCGCAGCGAGGGCACGGTGACGTGCACGAACTGCTGCCAGCGCGAGGCCCCGTCCAGCGCGGCCGACTCGTACAGCTCGCCGGGCACGGCCTGCATGGCCGCCAGGTAGATCAGCGCGTTGTAGCCGGTCCACCGCCAGATCACGATGGTGGACACCGCCAGCTGGGAGGCGAAGGTGCCGTTCTGCCAGTCCACCGCCCCGAAGCCGACCGCCGAGAGCAGCCAGTTGATCATCCCGTAGTCCCGGCCGAAGAGCAGCACGAAGACGAGGGTGGCCGCCGCAACCGAGGTGGCGTACGGGGTGAGTACGGCGACCCGGAAGAACGCCGAGCCCCGCAGCCGGTAGTTGAGCAGATGGGCCACGCCCAGCGCGATCGCCAGCTGCGGCACCGTCGAGAGCAGGCCGATGGTGACCGTGTTGCGCAGCGCGTTCCAGAAGAACTCGTCGTCCCACAGCCGGGTGAAGTTGCGCAGCCCCACCCACGTCATGCTGTCCGGATCGGTCAGCTCCACCTGGTGCAGCGCCGCCCAGCCCGTGTACAGCAGCGGGAACAGCCCGAAGACGGCGAAGAAGAGGAAGAAGGGCGCCACGAAGGCGTACGGGCTCCAGCGCAGGTCCCAGCGGTAGCGGCGCGAGCGCCACACCTGGCCCGGCCGGCCACGGCCGCCCCCCTCCGCCGCAGCCCGCTCCGGGGCGGCGGCGGAGGGGGACAGGAGTGCCGTCTCGTCCGTCACCGGCGCCTCACTGGTCCAGGGCGTTGTCGATGGCCTTCACCGCGGCCGCCCAGCCCTCCTGCGGGCTGCGGCCCTTCTGGTCGACCTGCAGCATCCCGATGTCCGCGAGGTTCTGCGAGATCACGAGGTCCTTCGGCCCCACCGGGGCCACGGGCACCCCCTGGGCCGCCTTCGAGAAGATCTCGCCGATCGGCGCCCCGCCGAAGTACTCGTGCTTCGCCCCCGACACCGCCGGCAGCTTGTACGCGGCGCTCGCGCTCGGGAAGCTGCCCCGCTTCTCGAAGAGCTTCGCCTGCTGCTCCGGAGCGGTCAGCCAGGCCGCCAGCTTCGCCGCCGCCTCGGCGTTCTTGCCCGCCTTCGGGACCACCAGGAAGGAACCGCCCCAGTTGCTGGGCTTCGGCGCCTGCGCCACGTCCCACTTGTCCTTGCCCGACGGACCCGCCTTGTCCTGGATGTAGCCGAGCATCCAGGCCGGGCAGGAGACCGTCGCGAAGGCACCGTTGGCGAAGCCCTGGTCCCAGCCCGGAGTGAACTGCTGCAGCTTGGCGCTGAGCCCCTCGGTGGCGAAGGACGCCGCCAGGTCGAAGGCCCCGCGCACCGCCGGGTTGGTCTTGTAGACGACCTTGCCCTGCTCGTCGTAGAACCGCTGGGCGCTGCTGCCCGTCACCGCGGCCATGACCCCCGACGCCGAGTCCACGAAGGCCTTGCCGTCGCCGGCCTTCGCCTTGTACGCCTTGCCCGTCTCCAGGTACTTGTTCCAGTCGCCCGCCCACAGCGCGCCGACCGCCTCCCGGTCCGAGGGCAGCCCGGCCGCCTCGAACAGGTCCTTGCGGTAGCAGATGCCCTGCGGGCCTATGTCGGTGCCGAGGCCGACCGTGGCCCCGCCCTTGGCCGCGGGCGCCGTGCCCTGCGCCCACTTCCAGGGCAGGTACGCGGCCTTGTCCACGCCGGGTGCCTTGCCCAGGTCCACCAGCTTGTCGGCCTGGGTCGCGGTGATCTCGGCGATGTTGTTGACCTCGACGGCCTGGATGTCGGCGAGCCCGCTGCCCGTCCCCAGGTGCGTGAGGAGCTGGGGGTAGTAGTTCTCGTTGCGCTCGATGGAGGTCTGCTCGATGCGGATCCCCGGGTTCTGTGCCATGTACTCGTCGTAGAGCCCGGCCTCCTGGAGGCCGAAGGCCCCGAAGACGCCCACGGTCAGGGTGGTCTGCCCCTTTCCGCCGGCCGAGGAGGGACCCGCCTTCGGGTCCGTCTCGGGGTCCTGCGCGCACCCCCCGAGCAGCAGCGCGGCGGCGCCCGCCGCGGCGACCGCCGTGACGAGGGTTCTTCGGGCTCGTGCTCGGGCCGGGGACTGGGCTCGCATGGGTTCCTCCCTGAAGGGTGGGCGACAACGTGGGGGTGTCGTGTGACACAGTGTGGGAGCGCTCCCACAGTAGTCAAGGGGTAGATTCACAACCGGGAGGAAGCCATGAACGGGAACGGGCGCAGCGGGGGACGGCCGACCCTGGAAGAGGTCGCGGTACGCGCCGGAGTCGGGCGCGGCACCGTGTCCCGGGTGATCAACGGGTCCTCCAAGGTCAGCGAGCAGACCAAGGCCGCGGTCGAGGCGGCCGTGACCGAGCTGGGGTACGTGCCGAACCGCGCGGCCCGCGCCCTCGCGGCCAACCGCAACGACGCCATCGCCCTCGTGATCCCCGAGCCCGAGGCCCGGTTCTTCGCGGAGCCGTACTTCTCCGAAGTGGTCCGCGGGGTCGGGGCCGCCCTCGCGGAGACCGACATCCAGCTCGTCCTCACCCTGGCCGGAAGCGACCGCGAGCGCCGCCGCCTCGCGCAGTACCTCTCCGGGCACCGCGTCGACGGCGTGCTGCTGGTCTCCGTCCACGCCGGGGACCCGCTCCCGGAGCTGCTGGCCGAGCTGGGCATCCCGACGGTCATCAGCGGCCGCCGTTCCGCCGCCGAGACGCTGCCCTGCGTGGACTCCGACAACCTGGCGGGCGCCGCGGAGGCCGTACGCCACCTGCTCGACCGGGGCCGCCGTACGATCGCCACGATCACCGGCCCGCTGGACGTGTACGGGGCCCACTGCCGGCTCGACGGCTACCGGCAGGCCCTGGCCGCCGCCGGCCGGCCCGTCGACGAGCGGCTGGTCGCGGTCGCCGACTTCACCGAGGAGGGCGGCCGCCGGGCCATGCGCGAGCTGCTCGAACGCAACCCCGCCCTCGACGCGGTCTTCGCCTCCTCGGACGTCATGGCGGCCGGCGCCCGGCGGGAGCTGCGTGCCGCCGGGCGCCGGATCCCGCAGGACGTGGCACTCGTCGGCTTCGACGACTCGGTGGTGGCCCGGCACATGGACCCGCCGCTGACGAGCGTCCGCCAGCCCATCGAGGAAATGGGCCGGACCATGGCGAGGATGCTGCTGGAGCGCGTCGCGGGACGGCGGGGAAGCGCCGCGAACGCGGGCGGCCCGGCGGTCGTCCTGCAGAACAGACTGGTGGTCCGGGAGTCCTCCTGACCACCCCGGCCCCGGAACATGCAGAAGGCCCCGGTCCGCTTCCGCGGATCGGGGCCTTCCCACAGGGTGAGTGACGGGACTTGAACCCGCGGCCACCTGGACCACAACCAGGTGCTCTACCAACTGAGCTACACCCACCATGTCCGGTCGAAACCGACCGGCCGAAGAAAAGGGTACAGGGTCCGGGAGGGTGCTCGCTCCACCCTTTTCCCGCACCCCCCTCCGGAGGGCCGGCGCGCGGACCTACGCGCCCGGCGCCGTGTGCTTGGCCGCGATGCTGCGGGCCGTGTCCGAGTCGGGCCCGGGCTGCGGCACGAAGACCGCCTCCCGGTAGTAGCGCAGCTCGGTGATGGAGTCCTGGATGTCCGCCAGCGCCCGGTGGTTGCCGTTCTTCGGGGGGCTGTTGAAGTAGGCCCGCGGGTACCAGCGGCGCGCCAGCTCCTTGACCGAGGACACGTCCACGATCCGGTAGTGCAGGTAGCTCTCCAGGGCGGCCATGTCGCGCAGCAGGAAGCCGCGGTCGGTGCCGACCGAGTTCCCGCAGAGCGGCGCCTTGCGCGGTTCCTTCACGTGCTCCCGCACGTACGCCAGGACCTGCGCCTCGGCGTCCGCGAGGGTGGTTCCTCCGGCCAGCTCGTCGAGCAGGCCGGAGGCGGTGTGCATCTCGCGGACCACGTCGGGCATGGTCTCCAGGGCCGCGTCCGGCGGGCGGATCACGATGTCCACGCCCTCGCCGAGCACGTTGAGCTCCGAGTCGGTGACCAGTGCGGCCACCTCGATAAGTGCGTCGTCCGTCAGCGAGAGCCCGGTCATCTCGCAGTCGATCCACACCATGCGATCGTTCATGTGTCCCACCTTATGCGGTCCCTTGCGGAGCGGACCGCATATGCGGAAGGTCCCCCGTCGGCGGTGACCGACGGAGGACCTTCGCTGTCGTACCCGTTGTGGGGGTTACGCGTGTTCGCGCAGGACCCGGCCCGGGGCGTACAGCTCCGTGACCGTGGGACCCGCAGCGGCCAGGGCCGCCGCCGCCCGGTGGGGCTGCGGAGTGCGCTGGTGCGGAACCGGCCCGCCGGAGATCTCCGAGACCTGTGCCACGTCGGCCTGCGGGCGGCGTGCCCGGTAGGCGGAGCGGTACGCGGCCGGGGAGGACCCCAGCTGCCGGCGGAAGTGACCGCGCAGGGCGACCGGCGAGCGGAACCCGCAGCGTCCGGCGACCTCGTCGACCGAGTAGTCGGAGGTCTCCAGCAGCCGCTGGGCCTGCAGCACCCGCTGCGTGATCAGCCACTGGAGCGGCGCGCTGCCGGTGAGCGAACGGAACCGCCGGTCGAAGGTACGCCTGCTCATGTAGGCGCGGGCGGCGAGGGTCTCCACGTCGAACTGCTCGTGGAGGTGTTCCAGCGCCCAGGCGACGACCTCGGCCAGCGGGTCGGCACCGATCTCCTCCGGCAGCGACCGGTCGAGGTAGCGCTCCTGTCCGCCCGTGCGGCGCGGCGGCACGACGAGCCTGCGGGCCAGGGCCCCGGCCGCCTCGCTGCCGTGGTCGGTGCGCACGATGTGCAGGCACAGGTCGATTCCGGCCGCCGTGCCCGCGGACGTGAGCACATCGCCGTCGTCGACGAACAGTTCGCGCGGGTCGACGTGCACGGACGGGTAGCGCTTGGCCAGCGTCGGCGCGTACATCCAGTGCGTCGTCGCGGGCCGGCCGTCCAGCAGACCGGCGGCCGCGAGCACGAAGGCCCCGGTGCACAGTCCGACGATCCGGGCCCCCTCCTCGTGCGCCAGACGCAGTGCGTCGAGCGCCTCCGGAGGCGGCGGTGAAGTGATGGAGCGCCAGGCGGGAACGACGACCGTGCCTGCCCGGGCGATCGCCTCCAACCCGTATGGCGCGGTCAGTTCGAGTCCGCCGGTGGTCCTGAGCGGACCGTCCTCACCGGCGCACACGAGCAGTCGGTAGCGTGGAACTCCCGCGTCCTGCCGGTCAATGCCGAACACGGATAGTGGAATGGAGCTCTCGAAGATCGGTCCGCCGCTGAAGAGCAGCACCGCGACGATCTCCCTGCGGCGACGCCCCGCGAGCTTCCGGCCGGCGTCTGCGACGACGGCGGTGGAATCCTGGCTCATGGCGCTAAGCCCCCCTTGGGTGTCGCGACTCCTTGGTCTGGTCGCACCTGCACGTTTCCCCTCGGCCTTGCACGTGGATCCCCCGCCGTAAATACATGATCGAATCTACTGCGTCCCGTGGTGTCGGCGTGACAAGTTCAGCACGCAGCGCTATGTCGACTTCTCAACTTGGCGAAAAGCATTCGATCAGGAAGCGTTCCACTCCGCTACCCGGGTGGGAAGCGCGGATCGCGCCTGTGGCCAGTACCCGTAGGGCCAAAACGCCCCCCGGCGAATGTCGTCGCTGGTGGTGGGGGGGTCGGTGGGACATTCCGGCAAGGTGGGCACCCTGCCGGGAAGTTGGCTGAAAACGTGCGGGTGTGGGTGTGCGAATGAGTCAGTCGTGCGGGGAGGCGGAGTCGGAGGTGCGGCAGCCCCGGCGGCCCGGGGTGCCACCGCGCGAGTGCCGCCGGCGGTGTGCGGACGCGGGGCGCTCCCGCGCGCGGACGCGGGCCGCGGCCCGTTCCGACTGCCGCAGCAGGACCAGGCAGGCGGCCGTGACGGCGAACAGGCCGAGGGTGGCCAACGCCGCCCCGCCCAGGGTCGTTCCGTAGACGACGAGGACCACCGGGACGAGCAGACAGCTGAAGGCGGCCCAGCGCACGACGTCACCCGCGGGGTCGTCGTGCGGGCGGCCGGAGGGCTGCACGGACGGGTGAAGCGGCTGACGCGCAGAGGCGGCGAAGTGCGCGCCCGGGTCGGGGAAGTGGACGGACTGGGTCGGCTGAGCTGGCTGGTCGGGGTGAACCGGATGGCCGGGCACGGCGTACTCCCTGCGGGCTCTTCCTGAACGGTCGGACGCATGTCCAACGCCGCTCGGCGGGGCTCGGTCACTGCGCGCACGGGTGGCAACTCCCCGCTGCCGTCACTGGCTGTAGGGGACAGCGGCCATTGCCAAGGCGCGCTCGCTCCGGCATGCTCCCTGGGACGCTCTCCAAGTGCGGCAAGCCCTGTGCAGGACAGGAGTGTCGCCGTACCCTGGTGGGTATGGGCTTGGGAAGATGCTTCCCGGACAGAGCTCCGTCACACTGCGTCGCCGATATCGCCCCTGTTGCTTCCTCCAAGGACCTCTTCGCCGAGACACCCATGGCCGGTCACGAATTCTCCGAACCCGCGGACCGCAAGCGCAAACGGCTCGCCGACCCCGCGTCGGCCGCCGAGCTGCGCGCGGTGGAACAGACACGCTCGCCCTGCGACCCGGCCTTCCGGCACGGCGTCGTCGTGGGATTCGACGGATCCACCTCCAGTGAGCGCGCGCTCGCCTACGCGATCGGCATGGCCCGCCGCTCCGGATCCGGTCTGATCATCGTCCATGTCGCCAACCGGCTGCCCACCACCGTGTGGGCCGGCTGCGAGCCGCCCGTCTTCGTGGACGTACCGGACCACCGCACCGAGGTGCTCGGGCTGGAGCTGGCGTGCGCCGACTACCTGGCGGAAGTGCCGTGGATCCTGGTCGAGCGCGGCGGTGACATCTGCCATGAGCTGGAGGAGGTCGGCCGGGAGTATTCGGCCGACGCCATCGTGGTCGGCTCCACGCACGGGATCGTCGGCCGGATCTTCGGCTCGGTGGCCGGCCGACTCGCCAAGCGCGCACAGCGACCGGTTGTTGTCATTCCGTGACCGGCTGTTAAGCCGATTGTGCGGTTGTGCCCCCGTGTAAAGGGTAGATAAATGCTGCTGGGACGCAGCAAACAACTGCAGATCGAAGGGAGCCCGCCGTGGACAATGGTGTCTCTGCGGGAAGCACGGCCTCGACTTCGACCCTCGGGAACATCGCCCTGGGTCTCACCCTTCTCGCATTCGGTATCGGCCACACCGGTGTCATCGACGGCGTGTCCGCTGCCAGCTCCGTGTCGCTCGCGATGTACGTCGGCGGCGCCGCCCTCTTCCTCCTCGGCCTCGTGGAGTACCGCGGCGGCAACGGATTCAACGGCACCGCGTTCGCGGGCCTCGGCATCTTCTGGTTCACGTGGGCCAAGGGGGCCGGCGGTTCTGCCTCCGACGAGGCCGCCGGAACGTTTCTTGTCCTGTTCGCCATGCTCGCGCTGACCCTCACGGTCGCCGCCGCGAGCGGCCTGTTCAGCCAGGGCGTCTACGCCCTGCTGACCCTCTCCCTCGTCCTGCTGGCCATAGCCTCGTTCATGGACAGCGGCGGGCTGGCCAAGGCGGGCGGCTGGGTCGCCGCCGTCTCCGGACTGCTGGCCTGGTACGGGGCCACCGCGGCCCTGGCGCACTGGCCGATGGCCGTCGGCAAGGCCGGGCGGAGCGGCGCGGTCGCCGCGAGCTGAGCGGCCGCGGGCTGAGCGGAACGCGGAGAGCCCCCGTGCGCGGTGCGCACGGGGGCTCTCCCGTGTCCGGTGAGCGCCGGGGCTGCTACTCGACGGTGACCGACTTCGCCAGGTTGCGCGGCTTGTCGATGTCCCGGCCCATGGCCAGGGCCGTGTGGTACGCCAGCAGCTGGAGCGGGATGCCCATGAGGATCGGGTCCAGCTCGTCCTCGTTCTTCGGGACCACGATGGTGTGGTCCGCCTTCTCCTGCTCGCGGTGGGCGACCGCGAGGATCCGGCCGCTGCGGGCCTTGATCTCCTCCAGCGCCGCGCGGTTCTTCTCCAGCAGGTCGTCGTCCGGGACGATCGCGACCGTCGGCAGCGAGGGCTCGATCAGGGCCAGCGGGCCGTGCTTGAGCTCGGAGGCCGGGTAGGCCTCGGCGTGGATGTAGGAGATCTCCTTCAGCTTGAGGGAGGCCTCCAGCGCCACCGGGTAACCGCGCACCCGGCCGATGAACATCATCGACTTGGCCTCGGCGAACTCGGCCGCGAGCTTCTTGATGTCCTCTTCGCCGTCGAGGATCTCCTGGATCTGCGCGGGCAGCTTGCGCAGGCCCTCGATGATCCGCTTGCCGTCGGTGACCGACAGGTCCCGGATGCGGCCCAGGTGCACGGCGAGCAGCGCGAAGGCCACGACCGTGTTGGTGAAGCACTTGGTGGAGACGACGCAGACCTCGGGGCCGGCGTGCACGTACACGCCGCCGTCGGCCTCGCGGGCGATCGCGGAGCCGACCACGTTGACGACGCCGAGGACGCGGGCGCCCTTGCGCTTGAGCTCCTGCACCGCCGCGAGCACGTCGTAGGTCTCACCCGACTGGGAGACCGCGATGTAGAGGGTGTCGGGGTCCACGACGGGGTTGCGGTAGCGGAACTCGGAGGCCGGCTCGGCGTCCGCGGGGATGCGGGCCATGCCCTCGATGAGGCCGGCGCCGATCAGGCCCGCGTGGTACGAGGTGCCGCAGCCCAGGATCTTGACCCGGCGGATGCCGCGCGCCTCGCGCGGGTCCAGGTTCAGGCCGCCCAGGTGGACCGTGTTGAAGCGGTCGTCGATCCGGCCGCGCAGCACGCGGTCGACCGCGTCGGGCTGCTCGGAGATCTCCTTGTGCATGTAGGTGTCGTGACCGCCCATGTCGTAGGAGGCGGCCTCCCACTCCACGGTCTCCGGGGTGGCGTTCGTCGTCGTGCCGCTCGTGGTGTACGTGCGGAAGTCGTCGGCCTTCAGGGTGGCCATCTCGCCGTCGTTCAGGGTGACGACCTGGCGGGTGTGGGCGATCAGCGCGGCGACGTCGGACGCGACGAGCATCTCCTTCTCGCCGATGCCGAGGATGACCGGCGAGCCGTTGCGGGCGACGACGATGCGGTCGGTGAAGTCGGCGTGCATCACGGCGATGCCGTAGGTGCCGTCGATGGCCTTGACGGCCTCGCGGACCTTCTCCTCCAGGGTGTCGGCCTGGGAGCGGGCGATCAGGTGGGTGATGACCTCGGTGTCGGTCTCGGACGCGAAGACGACGCCCTCGGCCTCCAGCTTGGCGCGCAGCTCGGCGGCGTTGTCGACGATGCCGTTGTGGACGACGGCGACCTTGTTCTCCGGGTCCAGGTGCGGGTGCGAGTTCACGTCGCTCGGGGCGCCGTGCGTGGCCCAGCGGGTGTGGGCGATGCCGGTGGTGCCGGCGAAGCGCTTGGGGACCCGGGCCTCCAGGTCGCGGACGCGGCCCTTGGCCTTGACCATCTTGAGCGCGCCGGCCTTCGGGCTGTTCACGACGATGCCCGCGGAGTCGTACCCGCGGTACTCCAGCCGCGCCAGGCCCTCCAGCAGCAGCGGTGCCACATCACGCTTTCCGATGTAACCGACGATTCCGCACATACGGTCTTGCCCCTCCTGAAGTTCGGTTCGTGTACCCGTCACCCGCCCGCGGCCGCGCCGGCCGCGGCCGGTCAGCCGTAGACGATGCGGCGCAGCTGTCGGAGCGAGAGCTCCGGAGGCGCCACGGCGCGGTGCGGCAGCTCGGCCGCGATCCGCTCGAAGATCTCCGCGTTCACGGCTCCGCCGGCCTGCAGTTCACGGTGGCGGCGGCGGACGAAGTCCTCCGTCGTCTCGTCGAAGTAGGCGAGCACGTCGAGGACCACCCGGGCCGCTTCGCCCCGCTGCAGCGAGGTGCTGCGCACCAGGTGTTCGACGAGATCGTCATAGGACGGGCGGCGGTCGAGCACCCGTAGATATTGACTGCTCCAGCCGCCCAACGCAAAGATCCTGCCCGATTCCGGGCAGGATCTCTCTGGTCTGGACCAGTGGAATGGATGCATCCGGTTAGAATCTACGCAAAACGGCCTGCTTGGCTGCCGCGAACTCATCGGCCGTGAGCACCCCCGTCTGGTGGAGCTCGCCCAGTTCCCGCAGCCGTCGCAGCAGCGCGTCGTGGTCCTCCGCGACGCCGACCGCCGGCGCGGCGAGCTCCTTCGGAGGGGCGTCCTCGACGGGCCGGTCCTGCGCCGGCGCCGCCGGGTGCGGCAGCCGCATCGCCACCGCCGCGGCGACCAGCGCCATCAGCGGGTCCTTCTTGAAACCGAACAGCTCCACCGTGTGCGGGTCGTACTTGGGCGCGGCCGGCTGCGGGGCGCCCGCCAGACCGAAGCGCAGCCAGCCGTTCTCGAGCCCCTTGGCCGGGGCCCACTCCACGGTCCGCAGATCCGTGACCCGGAACTCGCGCGGCCCGCCGGAGCGCTTGGCCTCCTCGGTCGTCCAGTTCCACTCCAGCGCGACCCGGTCGCCGTCGAAGGTGACGGTCCCGTCGCCCGCGCCCACCGCTATCGGCACGCTGGGACCGGGCAGCAGATAGGTCTCCGACGGACCCGGATCCACCTGATCCAGCAGCAGGGCGTTGCGCACCTCGTCCACGAAGTACTCCGCGACCCCCGTCCGGTCCGGCTCCACGCTCAGCCGGTACGGGTCGGAGGCCTCCGGCAGCCGTCCGCCCGTCACCTGGGTCAGCGGGTCGGCCCCCTCCCGCAGCCGCAGGCGCAGCCGTCCCGCCTTGCGGCCCGGCTCGTAACTGATCCCCGCGAGCGCGTGCAACGGCACGAGCACTTCGCCCAGGGTCTGCCGCAGCAGGCCCACCCCCTTGTCGCGGCCCGGCACGATGCGCACCGCGTCGCCGTCGAACGTCCAGGTTCCGTCCTTCTGGATGATTTCCGCCATTCGGCGATTCTCCCACCGCACAGGACGGGCCAGTTGGCCTATACCTGGGCACATGAGAGTCCTGCGACGCGCGCTCGGTACCCTCCTCGTCCTCGGTGCCGTCTCCTGCACCGCCGCCCACGGCGACGACGCGAGTGCCGGCGACGACCCGCCCGCGGCCCTCGCCCCCTTCGAGCGGCTCCTGCCGGCGCCGGTCTCCGCGCGTGCCGAGGGCCCCGGCTACGCCTTCGGGCCCGGCACGGTCATCCGTACGGGGCCGGGCGCGGGCGAGGAGGTCCGCCGGGTGGGAGAGCTCCTCGCGGAGCAGCTGCGCGGGCCGAGCGGACTGCCGCTGCCGGTCGTCGACGGGGCCAGGGGCGACGGGATCCGGCTCAGGATCGACGGCCGGGGCGGGGAGGCCGGCGATCCGGACGACGAGGGCTACCGGCTGGAGTCGGGGCCGAGCGGTGTCGACCTCGTCGCGCGGACCCCGGCGGGTCTGTTCCGCGCGGGCCAGACCCTGCGTCAGCTGGTGCCCGTGGCCGGGCCCGGGACGGTGCCGGGCGGCACGGTCACCGACCGGCCGCGGTTCGCCTACCGGGGCGCGATGGTGGACATCGCACGGCACTTCTTCACGGTGGAACAGGTGAAGAGGTACGTGGACCAGCTCGTCCAGTACAAGGTCAACGCGCTGCACCTGCACCTCACCGACGACCAGGGCTGGCGCCTGGCGATCGACTCCTGGCCGCGGCTGGCGCAGTACGGCGGCGCGAGCGAGGTCGGCGGCGGCCCCGGCGGACACTGGACGAAGCAGGAGTACCGCGAACTGGTGGCCTACGCGGGCGAGCGGTACGTGGACGTCGTCCCGGAGATCGACATGCCGGGGCACATGAACGCGGCGCTGGCCTCCTACGCCGAGCTGAACTGCGACGGGAAGGCGCCCCGGCGGTACACCGGGACCAAGGTCGGCTTCAGCTCCCTGTGCGTCGGCAAGGAGCGGACCTACGAGTTCGTCGACGAGGTGCTCGGGGAGCTGGCCGAGCTGACGCCCGGCCGCTACCTGCACATCGGCGGCGACGAGGCGCACGCGACGCCGGCGGCCGACTACGCGGCCTTCATGGACCGGGCGCAGGAGGTGGTGGGCCGCCACGGGAAGACGGTGGTGGCCTGGCACCAGCTGGCGTCGGCGCGGCCCGCGGCCGGGGCCGTGCTCCAGTACTGGGGCCACGACAAGACCTCCGCCGCGGACCGGTCGGCCGTGGCGGCGGCCGCGAAGGCCGGGCACCCGCTGATCCTGTCCCCGGCGGACCGGGTGTACCTGGACATGAAGTACGAGGCGGCGACGAAGCCGGGACTGGCGTGGGCCGGCTACGTCCCGGTGGCACGGTCCTACTCCTGGAACCCGGGCGCCTACCTGGCCGGGGTGCCGGAGTCCGCGGTGCTCGGGGTGGAGGCCCCGCTGTGGACGGAGAACGTCGCGACGCGGGCCGAGTGGGAGCTGATGGCGTTCCCGCGGGTGCTGGGCCTGGCGGAGCTGGGCTGGTCCCCGGCGGCCGCCCTCGACTGGACCTCGTACAGCCGCCGCCTGGCCGCCCAGGCCCCCCGGCTGGACGCGCAGGACATCACCTACCACCGGGCCCCGGACGTTCCGTGGTCGCGGTGAGCGGAAGGCCCTCGCGCCGGAGGGCCGGAGGGGCCGGAGGGGCCGGAGAGGCCGGAGGGGCGGGGACGTGACCGCGAAGAGGGCCGTCTGACGTCGCGGTCACGCCCTCACACCGGCGGGACGGGGCGGGTGCCGAGGGACCGTGTCGACACCCGCCCCGCCCCGTGTCTCACCGTCGGGCGAAGGGCGCGACGGGGTTCTTGAGGTTGCCGACCAGCTGGAGGGCGGCGGACGGGTCGGAGAGGTCGACCATCTGCTTGTTGTTGCGCAGCTGGAGGCGGTTGAGGCAGGACAGCTGGAACTCCTCCGCGAAGAAGTCGTAGCGCTCGAACTTCTCGGCGAGGGCCGGCATGGACTCCTGGTAGTCGTGGGCGCAGTCGGCCACGGCCCGCCAGAAGGTGTCCTCCGTGCAGATGCCCTCGGTGACGAGGATGGAGGACAGGAAGCGGAAGAAGCAGTCGAAGACGTCCGTGAAGATCGACAGCAGCTTCATGTCCTCCGGGACGTCCGCCCGGATCCGCTCGACCGCGGGCGGCAGCACCGCGTCCGCGTCCATGATGACGATCTCCTCGGCGATGTCCTTGAAGATCGCGCGCTGTACGACGCCGTCCTTGATGACCAGGATGGTGTTCTCGCCGTGCGGCATGTACGCGAGGTCGTACTGGTAGAAGCAGTGCACCAGCGGCAGCAGGTAGGCCTTCAGGTACGGCTTCAGCCACTCGGCCGGGGTGAGGCCGGACTCCTCGATGAGGGCGCCGACGAACGACTTGCCCTCGGCGTCCACGTGGAGGAGCGAGGCCATGGTGGCCAGGCGCTCGCCGTCCCCGAGGGAGTTCACGGGGGACTCGCGCCACAGGGCCGCCAGCATCTTGCGGTACGGCGAGTAGCGGTCGGTGGCGCGCTCGTACTGCAGGTGCCGGTAGCCGATCGCCGCCCGCTCGCGGATGATCGAGAAGTCGACGGCCCGCAGGACCTCGTCGGACTCGATCAGCTGGTGGAGCCAGTCGTTGATGGCGGGGGTGGCCTCCATGTAGGCGGCCGAGAGGCCCCGCATGAAGCCCATGTTCAGGACGGAGATGGCCGTCTTGACGTAGTGCTTGGTCGGGGTGGTGGTGTTGAAGAACGTACGGATCGACTGCTGCGGGAGGTAGGCGTCCTCGCCCTCGCCGAGCAGGACCAGCCGGCGGTTCGCGATCTCCGCGGCGAAGGTGATCGTGGTCTTGTTCCACCACTGCCAGGGGTGGACCGGGAAGAGGAGGTAGTCCGCCGGGTCCAGGTCCAGGGTGCGCAGTTTCGCCGCGAACAGCTCGACCGCCGCGTCGCCCAGCTCGGCGCGCATGAAGCTGTCGTGCTCCAGGCCGGCGCCCGCCGTGAAGGTGGCGACGTCCTTGTGCGCGGCGGCCCAGATCAGGTGCACCGGGCTCGCGGCCTCGGGGGCGTACGCGTGGTACTCGTGCACGCCGAAGCCGAGCCGGCCGTTGTTGGCGACGAAGCAGGGGTGGCCCTCGGTCATGCCGGTCTCGATGTCCTGGAAGGAGGACTTCGCCAGCACGTCGGCGGAGATCTGCGGCTTGGTGTACTTGAAGGCCGAGCCCGCCAGGGTGGAGGAGATCTCCTCCAGGTAGACCGGCAGGACCTCCGCGCTCAGCCCCAGGGTCCGCTGGAACTCGATGTGGAAGTCGAGGGCGTCCAGCGGCAGCGACTCGCCGTCCCGCAGCCGGGTGATGGCGGCCTCGTCCACCGCCCAGTGGTCCAGGACCTGCCGGGTGGCCTCGAAGTGGTACTCCACCGCACCGTCGTCGGAGACGACCGAATAGCGGTCGCCGCCGAGGGACACGGGGGTCAGGAGGCGCTCGTGCGCGAACTCGGCGATGGCCTTGCGGACCAGGGCGCGGTTGGCGCGGGCCCACAGCTCGGGGGAGAGGTGGGAGACGGCGTCGGAGAGGCTCATATCGACACCCCCTGGGTGATGCCGGTGGCGGCCTCGAACTGCGCGCGGGTGCAGAAGCTCAGCAGCGCTTCCTTCTCCGGCTTGGTGACGCGGCGCTCCGGCACGAAGCCGACGGCCTCGTTCAGGGCGTGCACGGCGGTGTTGGCGACGTCCGGCTCGACGACGACGCGGACGGTCGCCGGATCGGCGAACACCGCGGCCATGACGGTGGTGATGACCGCGCGGGTGAACCCGTGCAGCGGCCGGTCGCTGGGCGCGACGAGGAAGTGCATGCCGACGTCGCCGGGCTGGGCCTCGTACAGGCCGACCAGCTCCAGCTCGCTCGGGTCGTACGTCTCCATCAGGAAGGCCGGGCGGCCCTCGTGCAGGCCGATGTAGGCCTGGTGGTGTTCGTGGGCCGTGATGCGCATGTACTCGCGCTCCACGTCCGGCAGAGAGGCGTCCTGCATCATCCAGAACGAGGCCTTGGGGTGCGTGACCCAGCCGTGGAGCAGCTCCGCGTCGGCGAAGGGATCCAGGGGGCGGATCGCGAAGTCCCCGAGGACGGAGTCCGTCCGGGAGTAGAGGGTGTCGGTGGTGCTCATGCGTGGGTGCCTTCCGGGGCGGCGAACTGCTGGAACGCGATGGACTTCTCGACCTTGTAGTACTCGCGGCCGAGCAGCTCACCGACGATGTACGCGTTGCGGTAGGCGGCCATGCCCAGGTCGGGGGAGGTCAGGGAGTGGTTGTGGGTGGTGCCGTTCTGGAGGTACACCCCGCGGCCCGTGGTGTCGACGCTGTAGTTGCGGGCGGCGTCCAGGCGCCCGCGGCCGTCGAAGTTCAGGCGGTCCCGGACCGGGTTCAGGAAGTCGGGGGTGCGGTACTTGTAGCCGGTGGCGAGGACCAGGCCCTCGGTGGCGAGGGAGAAGTCCCGCTCCTGCTCCTCCTGGCGCAGCCCGAGGGTGTAGGTGCCCGTGGTGGTGTCGTACGCCGTGCTGTTCAGCGAGGTGTTGGTCAGCAGGGTCGTCGGCACCGCGCCCGGCATGGAGATCTTCTTCTGGTAGAGCAGGTCGAAGATGGCGTTGATCAGGTCGCCGTCGATGCCCTTGAAGAGGTTCTTCTGCTGGGTCTCCAGCCGGTAGCGGGTGTCCTCCGGGAGGGCGTGGAAGTAGTCCACGTACTCGGGGGAGGTCATCTCCAGCGTCAGCTTGGTGTACTCCAGCGGGAAGAAGCGCGGGGAGCGCGTGACCCAGTTGAGCTGGTAGCCGTACACGTCGATCTCGGCGAGGAGGTCGTAGTAGATCTCCGCGGCGCTCTGGCCGGAGCCGATCAGGGTGATGGACTTCTTCTTCTGCAGCTCCGCCTTGTTCGGCATGTAGGCGGAGTTGTGCAGGAAGTCGCCGCCGAGGCCGGCGCAGGCCTCAGGGACGTACGGCGTGGTGCCGGTGCCCAGGACCAGGCGGCGGGCGCGGTGGGTCTCGCCCTTGTCGGTGCGGACCTCGTACAGGGCGGCGGCCTCGTCGTAGGTGACCTCGGTGACGGAGGTCGAGTACAGGACGTTGTCGAGCCGGTCGGCGGCCCAGCGGCAGTAGTCGTTGTACTCGGCGCGCAGCGGGTAGAAGTTCTCCCGGATGTAGAAGGAGTACAGCCGGTCCTGGTCCTTCAGGTAGTTCAGGAAGGAGAAGGGCGACGTCGGGTCGGCGAGGGTGACCAGGTCCGACATGAAGGGCGTCTGGAGGTGCGCGCCGTCCAGGAACATCCCCGCGTGCCACTCGAAGTGCGGCTTCGACTCGATGAACAGGCCGCTCAGCTCGTCGATCGGCGCGGTCAGGCAGGCCAGTCCCAGGTTGAAGGGACCGAGGCCGATGCCGATGAAGTCGTGGGGCTCAGTGGTGGACGGCAAGGGATTCTCCCAGGAACTGCTCGGCGTGTGCGGCGAGGAGGTCGAGGACGGCTGCGATGTCGGCCGTCGTGGTCTGCGGGTTGAGGAGGGTGAACTTCAGGTACTGCTTCCCGTCCACCTTGGTGCCGGCGACGACGGCCTCGCCGGAGGCGAAGAGCGCCTTGCGGGCGTGGAGCTGGGCCTCGTCGAGGAGTTCTGCGGGGACGTCGTCGCCGGGCAGGAAGCGGAAGACGAGGGTGGAGATCTGAGGTTCGACGACGACCTCGAAGCGCGGGTCGGCGGTGATGACGTCGTAGCCGGCGGCGGCGAGGTCGATGACCTGGTCGAAGAGCGAGCCGACGCCGTCGGCGCCCATGATGCGCAGCGTCATCCAGAGCTTGAGGGCGTCGAAGCGACGCGTGGTCTGGATGGACTTGTCGACCTGGTTGGGGATCCGCTCCTCTGCCATCCGCCGCGGGTTGAGGTAGTCCGCGTGGTACGTGGCGTGCTTGAGGGTGTCGCGGTCGCGGACCAGCATCGCGCTGGAGCTGACGGGCTGGAAGAACGACTTGTGGTAGTCGACCGTGACCGAGTCGGCGTGCTCGATGCCGTCGAGGAGGTGCCGGCGGGTGGGGGAGACCAGCAGTCCGCAGCCGTAGGCGGCGTCCACGTGCATCCACGCGGAGTGCTCGGCGGTCAGGCGAGCGATCTCGGGGAGCGGGTCGATGGACCCGAAGTCGGTGGTGCCGGCGGTGGCGACGACGGCCATGGGGAAGAGGCCCTCGGCGGCGCAGTTCTCCAGCTCCAGCGCGAGGACGGAGGTGTCCATGCGGCGGTTGCGGTCCACGGGCACGGAGATGACGGCCTCGTAGCCCAGGCCCAGCATGGCGGCCGACTTCTGCACGCTGAAGTGGCTGGCCTCGGAGGTGAAGATGCGCAGCTTCGGGAGGAGTTCGGCCTTGGTCAGGCCGATCCCGGCGTCCATGGCGCGCTTCATGACGATGCGGCAGGCCTCGTCGCGGGCCAGCAGCAGGGCGTGGAAGTTGGACTGGCTGCCGCCGGAGGTGAAGATGCCGTCCGCGTTCTCCCCGAGGCCGATGCGGCGCGTGGTCCAGTCGATGAGGCGGCGCTCGATGAGCGTGCCGCCGATGGACTGGTCCCAGGTGTCGAGGGAGGAGTTGACGGCTGCCATGACGGCCTCGCCGACCACCGCGGGGATGACGACCGGGCAGTTGAGGTGGCCCAGGTAGCGCGGGTGGTGGAAGTAGACGGCGTCGCGGAGGTAGACGTCCTCCAGCTCGGCCAGCGCGGCGGAGGAGTCGCCGAGCGGGGTGTCGAGGTCGATCCCGTTGATGACCGGGGCGAGTTCGTCGACGGATATGCCGGTGTGGGGCCGTTCGGTGGTGGCGAGCTTGGCGGCGACGCGGTCGACGCCCTCGGTGACAGAACGGCGGTAGATATCCGCGGTCGTCTCGTTCAGCAGATGCTGGCGCATCAACTTTCCTCCGGGCAGGGGGGAGAAGGGGAGGGTGGGGTGTGTGATGTTTAGGTTAGCCTAACCTAACAAAATGGCCAAATGAAGATGGGCCCTGGTTTCGACCAGGGCCCATCTCGAACTGCTGTGGAGGGAAGGGGGAGCTGACTACAGCTCGGAAGCGGGGTCCTCGCTGGGAGCCTTGCCCGCGTACGCCTCGGCGAGGAGCTGCTCCTCGCTCGCGCCGAGCCGCCAGTAGCCGGTGAAGCGCACCGAGCGGCGGTCGACGGATCGTTCCTGCACGAAGTGGCGGCGCACCGCGCGCACCGTGCCCGCCTCGCCCGCCAGCCATGCGTACGGGGCCGCCGCGGCCGGCGGCCGCGCCGAGCGGACCGCGTCCAGCACCCGGGCGGTCCGCTCCCGGTCGTCGCCCTCGCGCACGATCCACGTGATGTCCGCGTCGGCGAGCGTGTCGAGTTCGAGCCGGTCGTCCTCGTGCGGGACCTCGAACCAGGCCCGGACGCGGGTGCCCGCGGGCAGCCGGTCCAGGATCCCGGCCGCGGCCGGCAGGGCGGTCTCGTCCGCGTACATCCAGACCGCGTCGGTGCCGGCCGGGGGCTGGAAGCGCACGGACTTGTTCTCGGCGACGGCCGGGCCGATGGCCAGGATCCGGCGGCCGGCGCTCGCGCGCCCGGCCCAGTGGGAGGCGGGGGACGAGTCCCCGTGCAGGACGAAGTCGATGTCGACCTCGACGGCTCCCCGGTCGTCGCGGCGCTGCTCGCGCACGGTGTAGGAGCGCATCACCGGCCGCTCGGCCTCCGGCATGCCGCGCCAGGCGGTGAACCAGGTGTCCTCGTCCGTGGACGGCAGCACGGTGTGCTCCACGCCGGACGGGGGCAGGAAGAGCGACAGGCTCTGGTCGAAGCCGCCCGAACGGAAGTCCGCGAGGGTCTCCCCGCCGAAGGTGACCCGCAGGAACGAGTGACCCAGACGGCGCGTACGCAGCACTTCGAGCGCGAAGAAGCGGAAGTGCGAGGCGGCCGGGGTGTCGGACGCGGTGACGGTCATGCGGAAGGTCCCCCCTGGAACTCGGTACGGCCTGAGGCGGGTCCAGGGCGTGTCCGCGTGGACACGCCCTGGGAGCGGGCGCCCGGGGTCACCGGGCGCCGCGCGAGGGTCAGGCGACCTTCTTGGCGTTCTGGATGGCCTTCGCGAGGTCCTCGAGGATCTGCGCGCACTTGTCGTACGAGAAGATCGGCTCGGTGGTGCGCGGGGCGACCTGGCCGGCCTTCACGGCGGGCATCTCGGCCCAAGTGGCCTTGGCCTTCAGCTCCTCCGGCTGCAGGGTGCCGGTGCGGTTGTCGAGCAGGACCAGGTCGGCCTTGTACTTGCCGGCGTTCTCCCAGCTCAGGCTCTCGAAGAAGCCGCCCTCGTCGAGCTTCTCGGGGGTGACGAACTCGACGCCGAGGGTCTTGAAGTACTTCAGGTCGGCGGAGGTGTCCGGGGTGGAGGCGTAGAACAGGTCGGCGGAGCCGGAGCCGACGAGGACCTTGATGCCCGGGTTGGCCTTGGTGGCCTCGCGGACCTTGGCGGCGGCGGCCTCGAAGCGGGCCTTGCCGTCGACGGCGGCCTTGGCGTTCATGTCGGCGCCCAGCGACTTGGCGAGGTCCGCCGTGCGCTCCAGGGCCTTGTCCATGGAGACGTTGCCGCCCACGCCGATCGCGGCGGCCGGGGCCAGCTTCAGGATCTTGTCCTTGGAGGCCTCGGGCACGTACCAGTACGAGCCGTCCCAGGTGTTGGTGACGAGCAGGTCGGGCTGGAGGGAGGCGTACTCCTCGACGTTGAACTCGTCGTAGACGTTGCCGATGATCTTGACCTTGGAGATGTCCATCGAGCCGGCCTGGACGTCGGGCTTGCCGTCGGCGGTCTTGGTCGGGCCGAAGACGCCCTTGACCGGGACGCCGTAGTCGTGCAGCGCGGCGGCGGTGCCGGTGAACGCGACGATGTTCTTCGGCGTGGACTTGGTGCTGACGTCCTTGCCGAGGTCGTCCTTGAAGGTCCAGGGACCGGAGGACGCGGCGGCGGTGCTGCCCTTGTCGCCGTCACCCTTCGCCGAGTCGGTGCCTCCGCAGGCGGCGAGCACGGCGACGAGGCCGAGGGCGCCGCCCGCGGCGACGAAGCCGCGACGGGTGAAGGAGAAGTTGCGGGACTTGGGCATAATCGATGTCCGTTTTCGTGCGTACCGGGGCGGCCACCAGCGTGCCGTTCGTGGGGAAGGTTAGCCTAACCTTGGCCGAAAACGGTAAGGGGGCCCTAAGTTTTCTCCGGACCCCCTCACGCCACCCGCGCCCGCACGGGCGTGCGGACTAGCCCGCGAAGCCCAACTCGCGTGCGATCAGCATGCGCTGGACCTCGCTGGTGCCCTCGCCGATCTCCAGGATCTTGGAGTCCCGCCACATTCGAGCCACCGGGTACTCGTTCATGAACCCGTAGCCGCCGTGGATCTGCGTCGCGTCACGGGCGTTGTCCACGGCCACCGTCGAGGAGTACAGCTTCGCGATCGCCGCCTCCTTCTTGAACGGCTCCCCGGCCACCAGGCGGGACGCCGCGTCGCGCCAGCCGATGCGGGCCATGTGGGCGCGCATCTCCATGTCGGCCAGCTTGAACTGGATGGCCTGGTTGTCGCCGATCGCCTTGCCGAAGGCGTGCCGCTCCCTGGCGTACTTCACCGACTCGTCCACACAGCCCTGGGCGAGGCCCGTGGCGAGCGCGGAGATGGCGATCCGGCCCTCGTCCAGGATCCGCAGGAACTGGGCGTAGCCGCGGCCCTCCTCGCCCACCAGGTTGGCCAGCGGGACCCGTACGTCGTCGAAGGACAGCTCACGGGTGTCCGAGGAGTTCCAGCCGACCTTGGAGTACGGGGCGGCCACCGTGAAGCCCGGGGTGCCGGACGGGACGATGATCGAGGAGATCTCCGGGCGGCCGTCCGCCTTGCGGCCCGTCACGGCGGTGACCGTGACCAGACCGGTGATGTCCGTACCGGAGTTGGTGATGAAGCACTTCGAGCCGTTGATGACCCACTCGTCGCCGTCCTTGACGGCGGTGGTGCGGGTGCCGCCGGCGTCCGAGCCCGCGCCCGGCTCGGTCAGGCCGAAGGCGCCCAGGACCTCGCCGGAGCACAGCTTCGGCAGCCACTGCCGCTTCTGCTCCTCGGTGCCGAAGAGGTACAGGGGCATCGCGCCGAGCGAGACCCCGGCCTCCAGGGTGATGGCGACGGAGGAGTCGACGCGGGCCAGCTCCTCCAGGGCGATGCCGAGGGCGAGGTAGTCCCCGCCCATGCCGCCGTACTCCTCCGGGAAGGGCAGGCCGAACAGGCCCATGCGGCCCATCTCGGCGACGATCTCGTAGGGGAACTCGTGCCGCTCGTACAGGTCGCCGATCTTCGGGGCGACCACGTCGTGGGCGAACGCCTCGACGGTACGGCGGAGTTCCTCGTGCTCAGGGGTGAGCCGGTGGTCGAGGGACATGGTGTGACTACTCCTTGTGGGAGAGGGCGCGGACGGTACGGGAGGGGCTGGGGCGCCCCAGCCGTTCGGCCATCCACACGCTCGTGGCGGTGAGGGCGGCCAGGTCGACCCCGGTCTCGATGCCGAGACCGTCGAGCATCCACACCAGGTCCTCGGTCGCGAGGTTGCCCGTGGCGCTCTTCGCGTACGGGCATCCGCCGAGGCCGCCCGCGGAGGCGTCGACGGTGGTGACGCCGTGCTGGAGCGCGGCGAGGGTGTTGGACAGGGCCTGGCCGTAGGTGTCGTGGAAGTGCACGCCGACGCGGTCGGTGGGGACACCGGCCTCGTTCAGCGCGGAGAGCAGGGCCTGGACATGGCCCGGGGTGGCGACGCCGATCGTGTCGCCGAGGCTCAGCTCGTCACAGCCGAGGTCGAGCAGGGCCTTGGCCACGGAGACGACCTGGTGCACCGGCACGGCGCCCTCCCAGGGGTCGCCGAAGCACATGGACAGATAGCCGCGCACGTGCGCCCCGCCCTGCCGGGCCCGGGCCACGACGGGCTCGAACATGGCGAGGGACTCGGCGACGGTGCGGTTGAGGTTGCGGGAGGCGAAGGTCTCCGTGGCCGAACCGAACACCGCGATCCGGGTGGCCCCGAGGGCGAGCGCGCGGTCCAGGCCGCGCTCGTTCGGCACGAGGACGGGCAGGGCCGCGTCCACGTCGGCGAGCAGCGGGAAGAGCTGCTCGGCGTCGGCGAGCTGGGGCACCCACTTGGGGTGCACGAAGCTGGTCGCCTCGATCGTGCTCAGGCCGGCGGCGGCCAGGCGGTGGACGAACTCCGCCTTGACCTCCGTGGGGACGGCCGTCTTCTCGTTCTGCAGGCCGTCGCGGGCGCCGACCTCGTGGATGCGGACCCGGGCCGGCAGGCCGGGGGCCGGGACGTTCATGGGCAGCCCGATCACGCGTCCTCCTCCTCGTCCGGGGTGACGACGGCCAGCACCTGGTCCATGGCGACGGTGGTGCCGGGAGAGACGTCCAGCTCGGTGACCGTGCCCGCGTGCGGGGCGGAGATGACGTGCTCCATCTTCATCGCCTCGACGACGAGCAGGCTCTGACCGGCCGTCACCTTGTCCCCGACGGCCACCTTGACGACGGTGACGGTGCCGGGCATGGGGGCGGCGAGGGTGTCGGCCCCCGCGCTCGCCGCGCCGTGAGCGGCCACCGGGTCGTGGCGCTGGACGTGCCAGGAGTCGGCGTCGCGGCCGAGCCAGGTCCCCTCCGGGGAGGTGGCGTGGCTGAAGCGGTGGGTGACGCCGTCGAGTTCGATGGTCAAGTGGTCGGCGGTGCGGACCGCGATCCGGGCTCGCGCCGGTGCGCCGGGGCTCTGCCCCGGACCCCGCGCCTCAATCGCCGGCGGGGCTGAATCCGCCCCGGCGAGGTCGGAAACGAGGACCTCGGTGTCCCCGCCCAGGGGGCGGGTACGGACCTCCACCGGGTCCTGGCCCGGGAGGCGGAAGTGGTGGACGGTCCAGGCGGGGGTGCCGCCCAGGCGCCAGCCGCTCGCGGCGTCGAACGGGTCGGTCCACCCCGTCGCCCGCTGCTCCGGCGCGGTGCCCGCCAGCAGCGCGGCCGCCGCGTACACCTCGGCCGGAACCCCCTCCGGGAGGAGCCCCGCGAGGTCCCGCTCGACCAGCCCCGTGTCCAGGTCCCCGGACACCACGTCCGGATGGGCCAGCAGCCTCCGCAGGAAACCGGCGTTGGTCTGGACGCCCAGGATCACGGTGTCGGCGAGAGCGGCCCGCAGCATGCGCAGCGCGGCCGGCCGGTCCGGGCCGTGGACGATGACCTTCGACAGCATCGGGTCGTACGTCGAGCCCACCGGCACGCCCGCCGTCAGGCCCGAGTCCGTACGGACCGCACCGCCCGACGGCTCCGACAGGGCCAGGACCGTACCGCCGGACGGCAGGAAGCCGCGCGCCGGGTCCTCCGCGCAGACGCGTGCCTCGATGGCGTGCCCGGTCAGCCGGACGTCGTCCTGGGTGACGGGCAGCGCCTCGCCGGAGGCGACCCGCAGCTGGAGTTCCACCAGGTCCAGGCCGGTGATCAGCTCCGTCACCGGGTGCTCGACCTGGAGGCGGGTGTTCATCTCCATGAAGTAGTAGGAGGACGGGTCGCCGCCGGGGACGATGAACTCCACCGTGCCCGCGCCGACGTAACCGCAGGAGCGGGCCGCGTCCACGGCCGCCGCGCCCATCGCCGCGCGGGTCTTCTCGTCGAGCAGGACCGAGGGGGCCTCCTCGATGACCTTCTGGTGCCGGCGCTGCAGGGAGCACTCGCGCTCGCCGAGGTGCACGACGTTGCCGTGGGAGTCCGCCAGCACCTGGATCTCGATGTGCCGGGGCCGGTCCACCCACCGCTCCACCAGGAGGGTGTCGTCGCCGAAGGACGAGCGGGCCTCGCGGCGGGCCGCCGCGATCTCCTCGGCCAGCACCGCCTCGTCGCGTACGAGCCGCATGCCCTTGCCGCCGCCGCCCGCCGAGGGCTTCAGCAGGACCGGCATGCCGATCTCCGAGGCGGCCGCGACCAGTTCGGCGTCGGTGAGGCCGCTGCCCGAGGAGCCGGGGACCACGGGCACGCCCGCCGCCTTCACCGTCTCCTTCGCGCGGATCTTGTCGCCCATGAGGGAGATGGCGGAGGCGGGCGGCCCGATGAAGGCCAGTCCGGCGTCCGTGCAGGCCTGCGCGAAGACGGCGTTCTCCGCGAGGAAGCCGTAGCCGGGGTGGACGGCCTCGGCGCCCGTCCGCTTCGCGGCATCCAGCAGCCGCTCCACCGACAGGTAGCTCTCCGCGGCCGCCGCCGGGCCGATCCGGACGGCCGTGTCCGCCTCCCGTACGTGGCGGGCGTCCGCGTCCGCGTCGCTGAAGACGGCCACGGAGCGGATGCCGAGCTCCCGCAGGGTGCGGATGACCCGGACCGCGATCTCGCCGCGGTTCGCGACCAGAACAGTGCTGAACATCAGTGAGGTCCTCACGTCACATACGGAAGATGCCGAAGCCCGAGTCGCCCAGCGGGGCGTTCGCGCACGCGGTCAGGGCCAGTCCCAGCACCTGCCGGGTCTCCATGGGGTCGATGACCCCGTCGTCCCACAGCCGCGCCGTGGCGTAGTAGGCGTTGCCCTGCTCCTCGTACTGGGCGCGGACCGGGGCCTTGAAGGCCTCCTCGTCCTCGGCCGGCCACTCCTGGCCGGCGCCCTCGATCTGGTCGCGCTTGACCGTCGCGAGGACCGAGGCGGCCTGCTCGCCGCCCATCACGGAGATCTTGGCGTTGGGCCACATCCACAGGAAGCGCGGCGAATAGGCCCGCCCGCACATCGAGTAGTTGCCGGCGCCGTACGAGCCGCCGACCACCACCGTCAGCTTCGGCACCCGGGCGCAGGCCACGGCCGTGACCATCTTGGCGCCGTGCTTGGCGATGCCCCCCGCCTCGTAGTCGCGGCCGACCATGAAGCCGGAGATGTTCTGGAGGAAGAGCAGCGGGATGCCGCGCTGGTCGCACAGCTCGATGAAGTGGGCGCCCTTCTGGGCGGATTCGGCGAACAGGATGCCGTTGTTCGCGATGATGCCGACCGGGTGGCCGTGGATCCGGGCGAAGCCGGTGACCAGCGTCTGGCCGAACTCGGACTTGAACTCCTGGAAGCGGGAGCCGTCCGTGATCCGCGCGATGATCTCGCGGGCGTCGTACGGGGTGCGGGAGTCGACCGGGACCGCGCCGTACAGCCCGGCCGGGTCCACCTTCGGCTCCTCCGGGGCCTCGACCGACCAGGGCAGGGCCCCGCGCTCGGGCAGGGTCGCCACGATGTTCCGCACGATCCGCAGCGCGTGCGCGTCGTCCTCCGCGAGGTGGTCCGTCACGCCGGAGACGCGGGAGTGGACCTCGCCGCCGCCGAGCTCCTCGGCCGTGACCACCTCGCCGGTGGCGGCCTTCACCAGCGGCGGACCGCCGAGGAAGATCGTGCCCTGGTTGCGGACGATGACGGCCTCGTCGCTCATCGCCGGTACGTACGCCCCGCCCGCGGTGCAGGAGCCGAGGACGGCGGCGATCTGCGGGATGCCGGCGCCCGACATGCGCGCCTGGTTGTAGAAGATGCGGCCGAAGTGCTCCCGGTCGGGGAAGACCTCGTCCTGCATCGGCAGGAAGGCGCCGCCCGAGTCGACCAGGTACAGGCAGGGGAGACGGTTCTCCAGCGCCACCTCCTGGGCGCGCAGGTGCTTCTTGACGGTCATCGGGTAGTACGTGCCGCCCTTGACGGTGGCGTCGTTCGCGACGATCACGCACTCGCGGCCGCTGACCCGGCCGATGCCCGCGATGACTCCGGCGGCGGGGGCGGAGCCCCCGTACATGCCCTCGGCGGCCAGCGGCGCCAGCTCCAGGAAGGGGGAGCCCGGGTCGAGGAGGGTGTCCACGCGGTCGCGCGGTAGGAGTTTCCCGCGGGCGGTGTGGCGGGCGCGGGCCTTCTCGCCGCCGCCGAGCCGGGCCGCGTCGAGCCGGGCGCGCAGGCCCTCGGTCAGCTCGCGGTGGGCGGCCTCGTTGGTCCGCCAGGCCTCGGACGCCGGGTCCGCGGCGCTCGTCAGCACTGGTGCCTGCTGCATCGGTCGAGCTCCCTTGCTCGTTCCACTTGCTCGGTACACGTTGTTAATGAGCGTTAACGCTTCTGCGCATTAGGTTAACGACCGCTAACGGCCCTGTCTAGAATGGTTTCCCATGAGCACCAGAGCGGCCGCCCCGACCCGACGCGAGCAGATCCTCAGCGAGGCCGCCCGCCTCTTCGCCGCGCGCGGGTTCCACGGCGTAGGCGTCGACGAGATAGGGGCCGCGGTGGGCATCAGCGGCCCCGGCCTGTACCGGCACTTCGCGGGCAAGGACGCCATGCTCGCCGAGCTGCTCGTCGGCATCAGCGAACGGCTGCTCACCGGCGGCCGCCACCGGGTCGCGGAGGCGGCGGGCGACCCGGGCCGGGTCCTGTCCTCCCTCATCGACGGGCACATCGACTTCGCGCTCGACGACCGGGCGCTGATCACCGTGCACGACCGGGAGCTCGACCGGCTGCGGGAGGCCGACCGCAAGCTCGTCCGGCAGCTCCAGCGCCAGTACGTGGAGCTGTGGGTGGAGGTCGTACGGGAACTGCACCCCGAGGTGGGCGAGGCGGAGGTACGGGTCGCCGTGCACGCGGTCTTCGGCCTGCTCAACTCCACCCCGCACCTGGCGGCCCTGGGCCGGGAGGCGACGGAGTCGCTGCTGCGCCGCCTGGCCCACGGGGCGTTCGGGGCGCTGTCGGCATGACCCGGGGCGTCCGCCGACCGGAATGGACGCGCCGCCTCCGGCTCGGCGGCGGCAGAATGGCCCGCATGCCGAAGCCGATAGAGACGTCCGTCCCCAGCCGCGCCGAACTCATCGACCACCTGGTCCGCACGCGCATCGCGGGGCAGGTCGCGACGCCGCGCGAGAACAACCTCTCCCACTACCGCAAGCTCGCCAACGGCGACCGGCACTACTGGCTCGGCCTGGAACTGGGCGACCGCTGGACGGACGAGCAGGACGTGCTCGCGGTGATGGCGGAGCGGTGCGGGGTCGTGGACGACCCGGCGTTCCGGTTCGGCCAGGACACCATCGACCCCGAGCTGACCGTCGCCGGCCTGGACCGGCTGGCGGCGCGGCTGCGCAAGGCGGCGGCCGACCGGCAGAGCGTGCTGTTCGCCACCGGTCACCCCGGCGGCCTGCTGGACGTCCACCGGGCGACGGCGGCGGCCCTGCGCGCCGCGGGCTGCGAGATCGTGGTGATCCCGCAGGGCCTGAGCGCGGACGAGGGCTCGGTGTGGCAGTTCGCGGACGTCGCGGTGCTGGAGCGGGGCGCGACCCTGTGGCACACCCATTCGCCGGAGCCGATGGCCGCGATCCTCGACGGCCTGACGGCTTCGAGCCGCCCGCAGCCGGACCTGGTCGTCGCCGACCACGGCTGGGCGGGCTGCGCGGCCCAGCGCGGCCTGGACGCCGTCGGCTACGCCGACTGCAACGACCCGGCCCTCTTCCTCGGCGAGGCCGAGGGCACCCTCCAGGTCGCGATCCCCCTGGACGACCACGTCCGCGACCCGCGCTACTACGACCCGCTGGTGGCGTACCTCCTCCACGCGGCGGGCCTGCACTGACGCACGGACGGAGTCCCCGGTCGGAGCCCCCGGGCCGGAACGCCTTGCCGAGGAATCTCGGGCCGACTGCTTTCTTCACCACGCCCGCAGAATGGCCTCTAGACCTGCCTCCGCCGCTGTCGCTGCCATCAACTAGTGCCATCAAAGAGTCCTGATGCCCCACCAGTCTGAGCTGGTGGGGCATCAGGTTTTCACGCAGATAGTCTGTTACGTATCTTCAGGTACAGCCCAGAATCCAGATTCCTCGAATCCCTCGCAGCCGTCATGCTTGAATTGAATAGTTCCGTCGAAGAGTGGCATCGAATTCATGCATGCTCCGTAATGCGCCGACTGCTCCGGAAAGTGGAATCCAGAACCGACGCCCGCCGCACTGTTCGTCGTACCAGGACTATCGATATTCTGGATCGTCCGTGCGGCGATTCCTGTGCTGAATCCACCGGGCATGGATCTTATCGAGTTCGCCAGGCCTAAGACCACGACTGCGGCGCCACCTCCGGTTAGCTGCACGCCGAGGACGAACTGGCCCGCTACTACCACCGCGTGGCCACCACAGCGGCATCAGCGGTGAGGCGGGAGCACACCGGCTCGTTTTTGCGGCACTAGACGACCTTCGGACCGCTGACCGTCGGCATGAAGGGCGTCGAGGACGCCATGGTCGTCGTGTCGCCTGCTCCTGCCCCTCTTCCCGAGGTGGTGCAGGTGGAAGAGGGTGGGCCGGTGGAGTTCGAGCGGGTGGTGTCGGCGAGTGGGAATCTGCAGGTCTGGGGCAAGCGGTTCTGGCTCGGTCTGGCCCGCTCAGGACCGAAGGTATCGACCTCCTCGGATGCGCCCTCCGCGCTCCCGCCGCCACCGGAAACCCGACGACGGCAACGAACCGCCGCTCTGAGCAGCCCCCGTCCGCTGACGCTGCCGTCAAGCACTGCCGTCACCCCGCGCAGAAGCCCCGCCAGGATGCACCTGGCGGGGCTTCAGATTTGCGGTCGCCCACTCCGATCCAGTCCGCATCAGAGGATCACGACGCACCGCAATCCGAAGTGGCGACAGGATCCCACCCGCTTATCCCGTAACCAGCTCACGCATTCGCGCGATTAGATCACGAGATCCGAGGTCCGTCGACATTCGAACAAGCCGCCCGTAATGCTCCTCGCTAATCGACAACTCGTCCTCGTAAATCCATGAGCACATCGTGTCGAAAGCTAGGGCGAACTCTCCGGCCACCAGAAGGTCGCGCACGTCGACTGCGACTGAAGACGCAGTGGCCCACATGCTGGGCTTCCGCGGCCATTTCTCCACCAAGACCCGCGCCTACTCCACCACCCTCGGCGTCCTCCGAGCCGCCCGCGCCGCCTGGCACCGCCGCCACACCCCTCCGCCCTCCCCGACCACCCTCGTCCTCACCCACTGGGCCTACGACGGCACCGGCCTCACCCCCGACCTCGAACGCCTCGCCGCACTCATCAACGGCGGCCCGACACGCGAACAGGCGGTGACAGCCGGTGCGTAACGACGAACTCCTCACCGTCCCCGAGGCCATGGCCCGCCTCAAGATCGGCCGCTCTGCCCTCTACGACCTCCTGCGCACCCGCCGCCTGGCCTCCCTGACCTCGGCCGCGCCCGACGCATCCCCGCCCACGCCCTCGCTGACTACGTCCAGCACCACCTGGAAGAGGCCGCCTGATGACCGCCCCCAAGCGCAAGAAGGCCCGCGCTAACGGCGAAGGCACCATCTACCAACGCAAGGACGGCCGCTGGGAAGCCGCCGGCTACGTCCTCGCTGCCAACGGCACGCGCAAACGCGTCCGCGTTTACGGCAGCACGCGAAGGGAAGCTGCCGACAAGCTCGCCGAGAAGATCGCCGACAGCAACCGCGGACTGCCCGTCGCCACCGCCGACAGCACCGTGGGCGACTACCTCACCTACTGGCTCGGCAGCGTCGCCGTCCACCGGCTTCGGGAGAACACCCACACCCGCTACGCCGCCTGCGTCAGCCTCCACCTCATCCCCGGACTCGGCACCAAGAAGGTCGCCCGCCTCACCGCCAAGGACATCCGCGCCTTCCTCGACCGCCTCCGCACCACCTGCCAGTGCTGCACCCAGGGACTCGACACCGAACGAAATCGGTGCTGCGCGGTCGGCGAGTGCTGCCAGAAGCAGCTGTCCGCTCTGACCGTGACTTACGTGCACTCGGTGCTGAAGTCGGCGCTGGAACACGCGGTCCGCGAAGACGAGCTGCCCCGGAACGTCGCCCGCAACGTCAAGACCACCACGCACCAGCCCAGGCGCTTCCGTCCGCTCACCGCAGTAGAGGCCCGTCAGTTCCTCGACGCGACCCGCGCCGATCGGCTCCACGCGCTGTACGAACTCGCCCTCCGCACCGGACTCCGCAAGGGCGAACTCCTCGGCCTTCACTGGGAAGACCTCGACCTCGACGGGGGAACGGCGAGCGTTCGCCGCTCCCTCCAACGCACCCAGAGCAGCGGCCTGACAACCCTGCCCACCAAGACCCGTGCCTCCGAACGCCGCATCGCCCTACCGACCGAGTCCGTCCACTCGCTGAAGAGCCACCAGCAACGTCAGGAAGTAGAGCGCAAGGCGGCCGGGGTCAGCTGGAAGGACAGCGGGCTCGTCTTCACCACGCCGACCGGCGGACCGATCGACCCGGCCAACATGACCCGGCGCTTCGGCCGATTCCTCGACAGCGCCGGGCTCCGGCGCATCCGCTTCCACGACCTCCGGCACTCCACCGCCACCCTGCTACTGGAACAGGGAGTGGACCTCGTCGTGATCAAGGAACTCCTCGGCCACGCCCACATCGGCGTCACTGCCGGCGTCTACGCCCACGTCCGGCTCCGCCTCCAACGCCAAGCCATCGACACTCTCAACAGCGCACTCCGTACGGGCAACGACAGCCCCGACGACCCACCCGCCGCGGCAATCGTCCATTGACGTTGCCGTCACCGTTGCCGTCAAGAACCCCAGAAGCCCCACCGAAAACGCTCGGTGGGGCTTCATCGGCGGTATTGGAATCCCAGCTGGCCGAAGCTACCGAGAGTCAAACACCAATCTCACGAGAACCCACGCAGGGCCCTCCAGGGTGAATCCCGTGGAATTCCTACCTACGCCTTTCGGGTAGGTCATTACAGATCATACGGGTAGAGCTGAATTTCGGAGGCCCGGAAGGAAATGAAACCCTCCACAGGAAGCTCCGACCTTCGGTTAGGGATTTCAATCAGGAGAATGTCCGACCCTACCCTGATCTCCACGACCGAATCATCACCATCGTCGAATCTGACAACTCGGCCCGTGATGAGGGTGGCAGAATCCGCCCCGACCTCCGAGAGGGAAGTAGCACCCGAGGGGCCCGCCGTCCAATCTGCGACCTCTTCCGGAACTTCGATCTCGACATCGAATTGACCTACTTCGGCGGGGTTCGACCCCATCCAGCGGCCAGATGCGATGCCAGACTCGCACTTGAAGCGCACGATCCCTTGCGATGGGGCTAGGACTTGCAGAACTTCTACTCTCATCATTTCACCCCCAAGGGAACTCGCTGCATCGTATTGCCGACAGTCCATGTGTTTGTGACGGAGTTCCAATCCCACGTCTCCATATGGAAGTGGAACTTCGTGGGCTTGCTGTTCATCTCATGATCGCCCATCCGGATGCTACGGCGCCCATCGGAAGATACGAGACGGTTGGGATCCACCTGCCCAGTTCGCGGGTGAATATTTGTGTACGGGCCAGGCCCCAAGAAATCACTCCACGCCTGATCGGCCTGAGAAGGCTTAAGGGGCTTGGGGGCTGTGACCTCCGGCAGGTTTTTGACTGTTTCGGCAGGCGGACAGTTTGAATTGTGAACCAGGACCGGCGTAGCCCCTGCCAGCACATAGTACGTGTGGAAGTCGGCCACGGAGAAGTTGTAGGTCTTGACGTGGTCGGTGAATGCGCGGTTGTCCGTGACGATCGCAGTGGTTCCGCCTGCGGTTGCCAGGGTCATGCCCGGCCGGAGGTCGGCGGCCTCGACCCAGGACTTCTCAGAGGGCGACCAGAAGGGGTGCTCGTGCGTTGCAGTGATTTCGTCGATGCCGTCGGATGTGGCGATGGAGAGCTTGTTCAGTTCGCGATCGCCCTCCGTCCGGATGAGTTTCTCGACTGGTTTGGCTTCCGACTCGCCCGTAACCGGATCGGTGGCGAGAACGAGGTCGCCAACTTCGACCTCCTCGATCTTCTTCTGCGAGCCGTCCGCCATGAGGACAAGCGTTCCGGCGAGGAAGCATTGCCCCCCCTTCGTCTTCCCCGGACGCAGGAATTTGGGGCCGGGAAGCAGATATGCGAAGAAACCGCCGCCGATGGCAGCACCTGAATCGAGATCCAGACCCTGTTCCGTGGCCCAGTTGTCGAACATGTCACCCTCGTTGCACTCGGGTGAGGTATTCAGGAAGCACTCGGGCGAGATTGTCAGCTCGGCACTGAATTCGGCGCTGTGGATCGCTGCACTTGCAAACCCGGCTGCCGCATTTGCAGGCGGAGCCCCGTCGAAGCCCTTCGCCGGGGTGCAGAAGCGCACGCCGGCGCAGCGCTTGCCGTCGCCCTTCGGCGTCTTGGACGGCTTGGGAGGGGCGCTGCAGTTCTTCCAGCAGCGGCCCTCGTAGTACCTCTTGTGATGCTTGGTCGCGGCCTGGACGACGCTCTGGGGCGACGACTGGAAGCCGCGGTCCTCGTTGCCGCCCTCGAAGTACTTGAGGCCGTCAGGGTCGGAGTAGGTGAACGGGTTGTTAGCGGCGTAGGTGTAGCCGTGGAGTTGCTGGGAGTCGGTGAGGTCCATGATCGGGTCCACCGAGATGAAGCGGCCGATCAGGGGGTCGTACTCGCGGGCGCCGATGTGGGTCAGGCCGCTGTCGTTGTCCTTCGTGCCTCCGACGAAGGTCTTCTCGCCGGTCCACGTCGTCGGCTGGGTGCCGCGGGTCTCGCCGAACAGGCCCGTCTTGCGGCGGGTGACCGTCTGGGTCGCGTCGGCGGTCACCTGGGTGGTGCTGGTGTTGTGGTGGTCCGCGAAGGTGAAGGTGAGCTTGCCGCCTGTGCGGACGCCGACGTCGCCGTAGTAGCGAGTGCCGGTGATCGTGCCCGACTTGTCGAGCTTCAGCTCATTGCCGGACGGCAGGTACAGCGTGGTGCTGTCCTTCTCCTTGCGGAGGATGCGGTTGCCGGACGCGTCGTAGATGAACCCGTCGGTGGCGAGGCCCTGGACGAGGGACTTGAGGCGCCCCTCCGCGTCCCAGTCGAGGTACTGCGTTTCACCGGTGCCGCTCTTGCGGGTCTTGGTGTTGCCGGTGGCGTCGTAGGTGAATGTTTCGTCGTGCGGGGCGGTGCCGGTCTGGGTGACCTTCGGAAGGTCGTGCTTACCGGGCGTCGGGGGAGCGTAGGTGCGGACCGTGTCTGCGGTCGGGCCCGAGGCCGTCTTGTGCTTGGTCTCCGTCTTGCGGTTGCCGACGGCGTCGTAGGTGTACGTGGTCCAGTACGGGTCCTCGCCGCCGATGACGGTGGCCGACGGGGTGGTCGCGCAGGTCTCACCCTCGTTGGTCCACGCCTCGGTGATGCGGCGCAGGGAGTCGAGGTTGACGCACTGGGTGTCCGTCGTCCGGGAGGCGTCCTGGCCATAGGCCGAGGCGATCGCCGTTACATTGCCGACGGGGTCATTGGTGTACTTGGTCTCCTCGATCCGCTGGGGTGCCAGGGCCCGGTCGACGACGGTGCGGGTGAGGGCACCAGTGTGCTCGTCGTACTCGTTCGTCCGGTACAGGCTCTGGGTGGACGAGCCGAGCTCCTGGCGGATCGCGCGGCCGTAGTGGTCGTACGTCATCGCCCCGACGAGGCGACTGCTGCCGGCGCCCATGCTGTTGAGCAGGCCCGAGACGGTTTTGTAGGTGCTGCCGTGGGTCTCGGCCGGGAGGCCGCCCATGGCCGGGTGCCTGGTCGTGAGGACCTGGCCGGCGATGTTGTAGGTGTTCGTCCACTTGTACGTACCGGCCATCGCGCCGGTGTCGGGCGTGGACGGGATCGTGACCTGGGTTTCGAGCGGCTGGTAGAGGTCGTTGTAGGAAAGAACCTCCGAGGTGTACGCCTTGCCGTCGACATGGCGCGTGGACTTGGTGAGCTGCCCCTTGGCCACCGTGTCGTAGACGGACGACGTCAGCGTCGTCGCGCCCTGCTTCGTGGCGACGGCGCGACCGAGGTCGTCGTAGTCGGTGTGCAGAGTGATGCCTCGGGCATCCGTGACATCGGTGACGCGGTCCCCAGAGTCGTACGCCGTCTTGGAGACGCCCTTGTCGGGGTCGTTCACCTCGACCTGGCGGCCACGGACGTCGTAGGTGTACGTCCACTTGGCGTTGCCCGGGTCGGTGACCTGGGCCAGCTGACCGAGTTTGTTGTAGGTGTACAGGGTCGACTGCGAGGCGGTGCGCGCCGGGTCGGTGTACTGCTTGGTCTCGACCGTGCGCCCCAGTGCGTCGACGACGGTGGTGGTCGTAGTGCCGCCCGGGGGCGGGCTGACCGTGGTGGTGTCGCCGGTGTAGCTGCTCGTGGTGCGCTTGGTCTCGGTACCGAACTTCTTCGCGATCACCGCCGTCGGGCGGCCGGCGCCGTCGAAGAAGGTGTCGGTGGAGGCGGGGTAGTTGAGTTCCTGTCCCGTGACCAGGTCGGTCGAAGGCGCGCCCTCGGCGTAGTACGTACCGGAGGAACGCCACGCCAGGCCGCGGGTGTCGTAGAACGTCTCCGTGACCAGACGGCCGGACAGGTCGGGCGACTGGGTCTGCGTCTGGCGCTCACGCAGCAGACCGTCGTGGATGGAGTGGACGACGGAGTACTTGTAGTCGTGCGTCAGGGTTTTTGACGTGACCACGTTGGGACCGCTGTTGCGGACGTTGTACTCGAACACCCGGCTCGGCAGGTCCGGGTTGGCCTCCTGGGTCCAGTTCGGGACCCAGACCTTCGTGACCCGGCCCAGTGCGTCGTACGCCGTCGTGACGACCTTGCCGTTGGGGTCGGTGACCTTGGTGGCCTGGCCGCGCAGCGGGTCGAGCTGGCTGGTGGCGGCGTGGCCGAGCGCGTTGGTCGCCGTCATCGACGTCGGGACCTCGCCGGTGGCCGGGGTGTACGCGGTGGTGGTCACCTTGCCGTAGGCGTCGGCGGCAGCCAGCGCCCGGCCGTACAGGTCGTAGCAGAGCTGGTCCTTGGCCGCGCCACAGGTGGACGGGACACTCGACGCCGTGTCGTAGCCGTCGCCCTTGCCGTTGATCTTCTCGGTCTTCGTCACCAGACCCCGGCCGGGTACGGTGCCGAGCGTGCCGTTGTCGAAGTAGGTCCGGGTGTCGCTGATGACGTCCGCCGGACCGGCACCGGTCGTCCCGCACGGCAGCGCGACGGTCTTGACCTGGCTTTGCCGGTCCAGGATCCACGTGGCCGTGTTGCGTGCGTAGGTGGTCGTGGTGCAGGACTCGTCACCGCTCTTGGCGGTGTCGCCGGTGCTCGACTGCCAGTCGGCCATGCCGTACTCGTCGAAGTGCCGGCTGGTCTCGGTCGTCCGGGCACCACCGGTGACGGTGGTGCGGGTCGACTCCTTCTCGACGTTCGTCTTGTAGGAGGTGAGGTTGGGCAGCCCCGGTCGCAGCCGCTTGGCCACCTCGCCCGAACGCCACGGTGTGCTGGACGTCGCGCTCAGGAGCTTGGCCGTGTCGTCTCCCTCGTACGTCGCCGTCTCGCGGACCATGCCCGCGAACTCGGGCCGGTCGGTGACCGCGGTGCCTGTGCCGTCCTTGACGTCCTTGCCGTCGAGACCCCGGAAGTAGCGGGTCTCCGACAGCGTCTTCGGGTCACTGGCCGCACCGGTGCGGGTCTGGACGAGTTCGTAGCCGCGGGCGACGGAGTGGACGCGGTCCTCGGCCTTGATGAACTCGCTGGTGTCCTTGTCCCAGGCCGCTCCGCCGACGTAGGTGTACGAGGTCACCTTGTCGGGTGTCGAGGCGAGGTTGTCGCCCTCCACGACCTGGTTGACGACGTAGGTGTTGAACCAGTCGAGCTTGGAGGCATCGCCCTCCCAGGCCCACTTGACCGGGAAGCAGCGGGTGGTGTTCGTTCCGTCCGAGGCAGGAAGCGTGGTGGGTGTGCAGTCCTGTTGCGAGTAGGTGACACCGATGGTGCCGCCGGACTCGGTGTTGACCTGTGACATGCGCAGGCGGACGTACGGGGCCAGACCGTCGCCGGTTTTGTCCACCCGGTTCGCCCGCTGTACGCCCTCGAAGGTGACCGGGTCGAGCGGGACGTCCTGCGCGGAGCCCGCCTTGGCCGTGCGGGAGATGGACTTAAGCCACATCGGGGTGGAGATGCCGTCGCCCGCCGGCGGGAAGTTCTGGTCCAGGGTCCAGGAGTCGACGTCCTGGTACGCGCCGCCGGTGAGGAGCTTGGTGTGGATGCCGGTCAGGCGCATCCGGGACCAGAACGTCGGTGAGTACTGGCCCTTGCACTCCGTCGAGCCGTCCTTGCAGAACAGGTCGTACGGGGAGTCCGGCCAGTTCTTCGCGTTGGCCTCGTCGAAGGTGCCGCAGTTGGTGAGGCAGCGCTCGTCGACACCGAACTTCACCTGAGCCATGGCCTTGCCGCTGTAGACGGCGTCGGAGCGCAGCCCGTAGTCGATGTGGTCGAGCCAGCCGCCGCGGACGTACTGCGTGACCGTTGCCTTGCCGGTGGTCATGTCGACGTTGCGGCCGTAGTTGTTGGTCTCGGTCTTCCAGTAGTACGCCATCGCGTCGCCGCCGGGGGTGACGACGTAGTCGAGCTGCCAGCGCCAGGCCTGCTTGCACGAGGCGCTCGCGAACGAGGCGTTGTAGCAGGGCTCACCCGCCTGGTTGCCGAAGACGGGCGCGGTCCAGGCCGAGTTCGTCGTCGGCGTGGAGGCGTCCTTCCAGCCCGGGAGACGGTTCAGACCGAAGAAGTACTGGGTACCGTCGGTCGTGGTGATCTTCCAGTGCTCGCCGTCGTTGTCGCCGTTGACGGCGCCGGTGAGCTTCTCGACCTTCTCGCCCGAGTCCGAGGCCGGGTGCCAGCCCTTGCCCTGCTCGTACACGAGCTCGGTCGACTTGCCGCCCAGGGACAACGTGGCGTTGTCGTTGAACCAGCACTGGTCGCCGACCTTGGCGGTGTTGGTGCCACCGGTCTTGTCGTCGTTGCAGGGCTTGTACTTGCGCTCGATGAAGCCGGGCTCCCAGCTCCAGCCGTCACCGATCCATGAGCCCTGGCTGTTGGATATGCCCGTGCGGCCGTCGACGGACTGGGAGTTGTAGCCGAGCGAGATCTGCGGACCCAGACCGCCGGGCACCGCGGGGGTTGCGACCGGGTAGGACCAGGAGAAGGCGCCGGTCGAGCCGCCGGCGCTCCACGAGCCGGAGGGCTGCAGCGACGTCGCCTTGTAGTCACCTGTCGGGCCCGCGTCGCCCGCCGTCGTGGCGAGGACGGTCGCGCCGCCCGAAGCCGCGGATGCCGACTTTGCCGACACGCCTGCGGACTTGGCCGAAGAAGCCGTGCCCTGCGTGGTCACCTGCGCCGAGAGCTTGCCGGCGCGGGTGTCGTTCTGAGTCTGCAGTGGCTTCTGGGTACGGCACTCCGCGCGTTCCGGAGTCGTCAGCGCACACGCCGGAAGCTCCACCAGCCGCAGTCGGGAGGCGTAGTCGCCGCCGTATGCGCCGCGGAAGGAGTTGTAGTCCACCTCGACCTTCGCCGGCGCGGCTTGCGCACGGCCGTCCGACCGGCCGACCGACAGAAGGACGCCGTCAATGCCCGCCTTGCGCGCCGCGTCCTTGCCGACGACGGAGACCTTCACCTTCGACGGCGCTTCGGCCGCCTTGCCCGGCGGCACGTAGACCGCGACCGGGAGCTTGCCGGCCTGCGGCGAGCCCGGGTCGACGACCGGCCCGCGAGCGGCACCCGACAGGAACGACTTCGAGACCGGCTCCGAGGCAGCCGAAGTCAGGCTCACCTCCGCCGAACCGGCAGCCGGCCAGGAGACCTTCGGCGCCTTCCACGGAGTCGCACCCGCATCATCGGCCTTCTTCGCGCCACCCGCGCGGACCGGCTTGACCGGTACCGCCTTCGGCTGCTTGAGCTCCGGCAGCGACGGCTTGGATTTGCCATCCGCTACGGCTACAGCGCTGGGCAACAAGCCCGAGAGGACGGCTGCGGCCAACGCCACAGAAAGTCCTCGCGCACTGAATTTTCTCACACCCCACCCCATGCTTCTAGAAAGATTTACGGCGCAGACTAACAGGCAGAATTCGCTAATCCGACATCCCGGGGAGAGTCCTGTTCGGGCCAAGGGGAACTTGTGGTCCATATGGGATGACACGCGTCTGACCGACCTAAAAATCGCAGGTCAGGGTGCGGGTGTTGTCGGGGGCTCCGAGTAGAGTCAGCCCCGTAGATATCGGGCAGATGGAGTTCGTGTGAGAAGAAGAGAGGCCCTACTCGGCGTGCCGGGTGGGCGGGGGATTTCACGGGTCATTTCGATGGCTCTGGTAAGCGGAATGATCGCTACCGGATTGAGTGTGGTTAATTCTTCAACGATTGCCGTGGCGGCCACCGATCCGGTGGCCGAGGGGTCGATGACCGCAGCGGACTTCGCGCTCGCCAAGGCGAAGGAGACCGGTCAGCCCTACGAGCTGACGTCCGCCCGGACCGAGAACTCGGACACCTGGGCGCTGCCGACCGGAAAGTGGTCGGTGAAGCGGCACGGGACGACGGTGCGCGTCCGCCGCGCCGGCGGCTGGGTGGCCACCGATCCGACGCTGCAGTTCGCGGTGGACGGGAAGGTGAAGCCGAAGGCCTCGGCCGTCGCGATCGCCTTCTCCGGGGGTGGCACCGGTCCGCTGCTGACCGGGGTGAAGAACGGACGGACCCTGTCGTTCACCTGGCCGCAGGCGCTGCCCAAGCCGACGCTCGCCGCGAACGTGGCGACGTACGCGAATGTGCTCCCGGACGTGGACCTCCAGCTGAAGGCCGAGGTCGAGGGCTTTTCCCAGCTGCTTGTGGTCAAGACCGCCGCAGCGGCCAAGCACCCCGACCTCGCGACGCTCAAGTTCAAGCTCGACACGGTGGGCCTGAACGTCACCAAGAACGCGACGACGGGTCTGCTGACCGCGACCAATCCGGCCGGCGAGATCATCTTCACCTCCCCTAACCCGGTGATGTGGGACTCCACCACCACAGGAGGCGCCGCACAGGCACCCGCGCGTGTGGCGGCAGTGGCCAGCGCCGACGCCGGGGCGACCGGTGACCCTTCGGACGTCTTCGTGACGCCGTCCGGGGCCAAGAACGCCCAGATGCCCACCACGATCACGGGCGGCAACCTGGAGATCAAGCCCGACCAGGCCCTCCTGACGAGCCCCGCGACCAAGTACCCCGTCTACATCGACCCGTCGGTGGCGTGGGGCGAGCGGCAGAACTGGTCGTGGGTCTACCGCACGTGGGAGAACAACTCCTACTGGAACACCAAGGAGGACGTGCGGGTCGGCTACGAGTCCGAGACGAACGGGCTCTCACGGTCCTTCTTCCAGCTCGACACCTCCGCCGTCAAGGGCGCCCAGGTTTCCAAGGCGACGTTCCGGATCAAGGAAACCTGGTCCTGGTCCTGCACCCCCAAGCCCGTGGAGCTGTGGACCACCAACCCCATCTCGCGGGACACCACCTGGAAGTACCAGCCCGATCGGCGCAACAAGCTCGACACGGTCAATGCGGCCAAGGGTCGGGCCGAGTGCGAAGCGGGCAACCTGGAGTTCAACGCCACCTCCGCAGTCCAGGAGGCGGCGTCCAAGGGCTGGTCCAACATGACCGTGGGCCTGTACGCGTCCAACGAGAGCGACCAGTACCACTGGAAGCGCTTCGACCCCAAGACCGTCACGCTGGAGATCGAGTACAACAACCCGCCCAGCACGCCGTCCGACCTGGGCATCGCGCCCTGGGTACCGTGTGAGCAGGGCGGCTCGGTCGGCAACACCATGGTCAGGCTCTACGCGACGGCCTCCGACCGTGATGCGGGGAACCTGAACACCGAGTTCCAGATCTTCAAGGCCGGTCAGAGCACCAACCCCGTCACCCAGACCATCCCGTCCAACAACGGCAAGTTCGCCACGTGGGTCGTCCCGGACGCCGCTCTCCCGGACGGTAGTTACACCTGGCGTGCGCGCACGACCGACCAGGACGGAGCCCAGTCCGGCTGGTCCCAGACCTGCAAGTTCACTGTTGACCGCACGAATCCGGCGGACGCACCGAAGATCACCTCGACGAAGTTCCCCGACGGCAGCAAGGGTTGGCCGCAAGGTACCGGCCAGGCCCGCGAGGAAGGGGACTTCACCCTCTCCTCCAACGGTGCCGACGGCGTCACCTGGTACGGCTACTACACCGACTGGGACCCGCAGGTGAAGAGCACCACGGTCGCTCCCGGCGCATCGTTCACCGCGAAGCTCACCCCGCCCGGCGCCGGCCCGCACTTCGTCTACGCCTTCAGCCAGGACGCAGCCGGGAACCGGTCGGACACCAACGTGTACCAGTTCTACGCCGCCCGCAAGGACGCCGAGGACGGGCCCCACGACGTCAACGGGGACGGCTACCGCGACATCTGGAGCAACGACCTCTTCGGCAGCCTCCTGACCTACCACGGTCAGGGCAACGGCAAGGTCTCCGCGTCGATCGCCTCCTCCGAGTCCTTCACCGGTTCCCAGGTCGCCACGCTCGGGCGTGGGGACGACGACGCGTACAACGACCTGCTCGCCCTCCAGAAGCGGCCCGGTATGACCTCCAAGACGTTGTGGGTCTACAGCAACCAGGACGGCCAGGGCACCGTGGGCAATCCCACCGAGAAGAACGTGGGCCAGGCCAAGAACAACCACTGGTCCGACGCCGAGCAGATCATCGCCCCCGGCGACCTCAACTACGACGGGATCCCGGACGTCCTCGTCAAGCAGGGCGACAAGCTCTGGGCCTACTACAACACCTACTGGGGCAACCTGGACGACGACAAGGACCCCGTGCTCGTCGGCGGGACGGACTGGAACAAGTACACGGTCGTCGCCCCCGGTGATGTCAACGGCGACCAGGTCCCCGACCTGTGGCTCAGGGACAACGCCACCGGCGACGTCTACAGCACCCACGGCAAGAAGGGCCTGGACGAGAGTCAGATCGTCGACCTGGCCAGCTGGGGTACCCAGACGCGTACCAAGGTGCACTCCGGCGTAACCCAGTCCGGTTATCCGCAGGTCGGTTCGTCCGGTGACCTCAACGGCGACCAGATCCCCGACCTGTGGGCCCGCCAGGCCGACAACACCATGGTCGGCTGGCCTGGCAAGCGCACCTCCGACGGCTCCACCGTCGGCTCCTTCACCGCCCAGTTCAAGCTCGACGGCGTACCGGGCGCACGGATCCCCTCCGGCACCACCCTTGCCTCCGGGCAGGAGTTCCCCAGCGGAAACTCCAAGCTGCTGATGAAGTCCGACGGCAACCTCGTTCTGCTGAGCAAGGACGGCAAGCAGCTCTGGGCCACCGGCACCGCCGGGCACCCGGGTGCCACGGCGCGCATGCAGAGCGACGGCAGCTTCATCGTCCTGTCGGCCGACGCCAAGGACACCCTGTGGACCAGCAAGACCAGCACTCCGGGCTCGTACGCGCTGCTCCAGCCGCGTGGTGTGCTCGTCATCTACACCGCTTCGGGGCAGAGCCTGTGGAGCAGCGGCAGCCAGAGCCGGCCGGACTACAACGGCGACGGCTACACCGACGTGGCGGTGCGTGACGTCAACGGCCACCTCTGGATCTACCCGGGGACCGGCGGTTCCGGCACCAACACGCTCGGCCAGCGGTACCTCGCAGGCAACGGCTGGTGGCGTGACTACTGGACGGACGTGCACTCCGCCGACCTCAACAACGACGGCTACACCGACGTCGTCACCCGCAACAAGTTCGGAGACCTGTACCTGTACCCGGGCACCGGCAGGGCGGGGACCGAGACGCTCGCCAACCCGGTCCTGATCGGCACGGGCTGGGACACCTACGCCGACCTCGGCTTCGGGGACCTCAACGGCGACGGCCGTACCGACGTCATCGGCCGCGGCGGCGACGGCAACCTGTGGGTCTACCCCCACAAGGGCGGCACCGGCACCGACACCCTGGGCAACCGCGTCTCCATCGGCGTCGGCTGGCACACCGGGTACTGGCCCAGCCTGCGGTTCGCCGACATGAACGGCGACAACAAGGTCGACATCATGGCGCACAGCAACAACGGCACCGGCAAGCTCCACCTCTACCCGAACACCAGCGGTACCGATTCCATCAGCTTCGGTGCTTCCGGCGTCATCGGGGAGGGCTGGTGGAACGGGGAGTGGACCCCTTACGCCGGCGACCTCAACGTCGACGGAAAGCCGGAGCAGGTCGGAGTCACCCGTACCGGGGACCTGTTCGACTTCCTCCCCGAGGGCAGAAGCCTGATCGGCGTCGGCTGGGTCGGATACGACATCCTCCTCTGACCCCTGAAAGCCGGTGAGGGGGGTGAGATCCCGTTAGGATCTCACCCCCCTCACTGCTTTCCGCAGGCTTCAGGAGCGGACGGCGACCTTGTCCCGTTCGCCCGCCTCGGCGGCCGAGGCCGGCGCTGCCGGGGTGCGGCCGGCGCCTCGCGCTCCGCCTCGGCGGCCGCCCAGGTCCTTCAGGCGCATCGCGGGCTTCTCCACGCAGTGCCACGACAGCATCGCCAGCAGGACGGTCACCGCGAGGCTCAGAGCGAGGTAGGGCAGCAGGCCCCAGCGGGCGAAGCCCAGGATGACCAGCACCTGTTCGACCACGAAGCCGTAGATGTAGATGCCGTACGAGTAGTCGTTGCGCGCGCCGATCCGGCGGAAGGGGGCCGGGAGACGGATCGCCAGCCACACCAGGAAGTAGGCGAAGGCCGGCAGGCCGACCACGAAGAGGAATCCGTAGTGCGCGCTGAGCACGAGCACCAGGAGCGAGGCGAGGCCGAGCACGTCGCTGACCGGTACACGCTCGCGGTACAGCTCGATGACCGTGCCCAGTGCGAAGGCGAACCCGAGGTAGATGACGAGGACCGGGTTCGTGAAGCCCAGTACGGGAAGGTCCACCGGGTGGAAGTAGGTGGCGTCGAACGAGCCCGCCCAGAAGCGGTCGCCGACGGCCTGCCTGACGACGAGCCAGCCCAGGAGGCCGGCGATCAGCAGCACCGCGCGCCGGGCGCGCGCGAGGACGCCCGTCAGGGCCAGGAGCGCCACGCCCCCGTAGCAGAGGACCTCGTAGTACAGCGACCACAACGCCCCGTCGATGCTCCGGTCATGGGCGACACCCTGTGCCATCGCGTCGGACATCACGTTGGACACGTCGTTCTGGTTGAGCTGGATCGCCCCGTTCGACCGCAGGTATTCCACCGGCCCCCAGCCGTGCCCCCAAAAGCCGTCAAGCGTTCCGTGGAGTTTCCAGTACAGGACCGGAGCGGCGGCGAAAGCCGTCAGGAAAAGGCAGACCCACAGCCCGGGCAGCAGGCGCAAGGCGCGGTGCCACAGGAATCTTCCCAGCCCCAGCCGCACCCCGCTGCGCGTCACCAGGATTCCGGAGAGGATGAAGAATCCGTAGACCGACCACTTTCCGAGGTCCACCTGACCCTGGGTGAATGAGTGGCCGAATTCCGTCTTTCCGAATCCGAGCACACGCGCGTGGGAGACGACAACGGCCGTCGCCAGAACCAGCCTTATGAAGCCCAGGCTGTTGTTCCGGCCGGTCAGTAGTTCGGCAACGGTGCCGTGGGACCACCGCCCCGACCGCCGAGAAGTGCGGTTGTCCACTTATGCGCCCATCCCCTGGTTCGGTCAACCGCAAAAGGCTGCCGGGGCCCGAGGCCCCCTGTCCAATCCACTTCGTGTGAAGTGGCGCAGGTCACGGTGGCCGTGCGCAGGTCCCCGCGAAGTCAGGTCCGCGGGATGCGGACCACGCCCTCCTGGATGACCGTGATCGCCAGGCGGCCGTCCTGGGTGTAGATGCGGGCCTGGCCCAGGCCCCGGCCGCCGTGGGCCGAGGGGGACTCCTGGTCGTACAGCAGCCATTCGTCCGCGCGGAAGGGCCGGTGGAACCACATCGCGTGGTCCAGCGACGCGCCGACCACGTCGCCCACCGCCCAGCCGCCGCGCCCGTGCGCGAGCAGGACCGCGTCGAGCAGGGTCATGTCGGAGACGTAGGTGGCGAGGCAGGTGTGCAGCAGCGGGTCGTCCGCGAGTTTGCCCTGCGTGCGGAACCAGACCTGCGAGCGCGGCTCCAGCGGTTCGCCGACCGTGCCCCAGGGCGGGGTGGTCGCGTACCGCAGGTCCACCGCGCCGCGCGCTTCGAGCAGCCGCTCGACGGTGCCCGGGTCGCGGAAGATCTCGCGGTACGGCGGCAGCGCCTCGGCGGCCGTCGGCAGGGACTCGGGGTCCGGTGCCGCCGGCATCGGGACCTGGTGCTCCAGCCCCTCCTCGTACGTCTGGAAGGACGCGGAGAGGTGGAAGATCGGCTGGCCGTGCTGGACGGCGACCACGCGCCGGGTGGTGAAGGACCGCCCGTCGCGGATCCGGTCCACGGAGTAGACGATCGGCGCGCCGGAGTCGCCGGTGCGCAGGAAGTACGAGTGCAGCGAGTGCGGCAGACGGTCCGCGGGCACCGTGCGCCCGGCCGCGACCAGGGCCTGGGCGGCCACCTGGCCGCCGAACACGCGCGGCACCAGGGAGGTGCGGCTGGTGCCGCGGAAGATGTTCTCCTCGATCTGCTCCAGGTCGAGCAGATCGAGGAGATCCGTCAGTGCCTCGTTCAAGGGGACTTACAGACCCATCGACTTGGCGATGATCGACTTCATGATCTCGCTGGTGCCGCCGTAGATGCGGTTGACGCGGTTGTCGGCGTACAGGCGGGCGATCGGGTACTCGTTCATGTAGCCGTAGCCGCCGTGGAGCTGCAGGCAGCGGTCGATGACGCGGTGCGCGACCTCGGTGCAGAACAGCTTCGCGGAGGCGGCCTCGGCCGGGGTCAGCTCGACGGCGTCCAGGGCCTCCAGGGCGCGGTCCGCGACGGCCTGGGCGGCGTCCACCTCGGCCTGGCAGGCGGCCAGCTCGAACTTGGTGTTCTGGAAGTGCGCGACGGGCTTGCCGAAGACGGTGCGCTCCGTGACGTAATTCTGGGCGAACCGGACGGCCGCGGCGGCCTGGGCGTACGCGCCGAAGGCGATGCCCCAGCGCTCGGAGGCCAGGTTGTGGCCGAGGTAGTAGAAGCCCTTGCCCTCCTCGCCGAGGAGGTCCTCGACGGGGACCTTCACGTCGACGAACGCCAGCTCGGCGGTGTCGGAGGTCTTCAGGCCGAGCTTGTCGAGCTTGCGGCCGATGGAGTAGCCCTCGGACTTGGTGTCCACGGCGAAGAGGGAGATGCCGAAGCGGCGGTCGTCCGCGCTCGGGGCGGAGGTGCGGGCGCAGACGATCACGCGGTCGGCGTGGACGCCGCCGGTGATGAAGGTCTTGGAGCCGTTGAGGACGTAGTGGGTGCCGTCCTCGGAGAGCTTGGCGGTGGTCTTCATGCCCGCGACGTCGGAGCCGGTGCCCGGCTCGGTCATCGCCAGTGCCCACATCTCCTCGCCGGAGACGAACTTCGGCAGGAAGCGCTTCTTCTGCTCGTCGTCGGCGAGCATCTTGATGTAGGGCAGGGCGAGCAGCACGTGGACGCCGGAGCCGCCGAAGTTGACGCCCGCGCGCGAGGTCTCTTCGTAGAGGACGGCCTCGAACTTGTGGGTGTCCAGGCCCGCGCCGCCGAACTCCTCGGGAACGTTGATGCCGAAGACGCCCAGCTCGCCGAGCTTGTAGTAGAAGTCGCGCGGAGCCTGTCCGGCAGCGAACCACTCGTCGTAGACGGGGACGACCTCGGCCTCGATGAAGGCGCGGATGGTCTCGCGGAACGCCTCGTGGTCCTCGTTGAACACCGTACGGCGCACGGCCGGCTCCCTTCGTCGCGGCGGTCCGCCGCCTAAATTAAGCGCTTGCTCAGACTAAGTTACCGACGAGTTGGCCACGCTGTCCAGATGTGGTCGCACGCGCGTGCGTCACACCGGTGGCCGGATCACTCCTGCCGCAGCGCGAACCACAGCTCCATCCGCACGTCCGGGTCGTCCGGGTCCCGCTCCAGCAGGACCGCGCAGCGCGCCACGCGCTGGCGCACGGTGTTGCGGTGGATCCCCAGGGCGGCCGCCGTACGGTCCCAGCTGCCGTGGTGCGCCAGCCAGGCGCGCAGGGTCTCGCGCAACGCGGGGGAGAGCGGACCGAGCAGAGCCTCGGCGTGGGCGCGGGCCTCGGCCCGCCCGACCAGGCCCGCGAAACCGGCGTCGGCGTGCCGGGCCAGCGGGGTGCGGGCCGCCTCCGCGCGCTGCAGGGCCCGCCCGGCCTGGGCGTCGGCCGCGGCCAGGGCGTCCGGCGCCGCGGGGGCGCTCACCCCCAGCCGCCAGCCCGGCTGCGCGCCCGGCTCCCGGTCGGTCAGCAGCCGTACGCCGCCCTCGTGCGGGTCCAGCAGTACGGTGCCCAGTGCGGCCGCGAGGGCCTGCGGATCCCCGCTGCCGCGGGCGTGGACGGCGTACCACGGCCCGGCCGTCAGGGCCGCGGCCGGATCCCCGTCGAGCAGCAGCCGGGTCAGGGCCGCGGCCTCGGCGCCGGCGGGCCGCTCGGCGGTGAGCAGGGTCAGCAGTACGGCGGCCACCGAGGCCACGGTGTGGTCGCCGGGCGCGCGGGCCGGGGTCGCGGTGCCCAGCGCGGCCCGTCCGGCCAGGGCGTAGGCGGCCAGGTGGTGTCCGCCCGCCCGGTCCGTGGCCGTGGCGGGCCCGCCCTCGCGGCCGACCCGGGCCAGCAGCGCCGACAGTGCCTCCCGGGCCGGGGCGGGCAGCTCCGGGCCCGCCGTCCGGCCGCCCGGCCACAGGGCGACCGACCCGCCCAGGCTCGCGGCGAGCCGGGCCAGCACCGCCGGGACCGGATCGGGCCGGGCCGCGGCCGCCGCCAGGGCCTGCTGGGCCTCGGTGGTCCGGCGCAGCTCGCGGGTCCGGGCCTCCGCCGTCAGCCGCCCCACCGCTCTGGCGACCGCCGAGAACGGGGTCCGCGGCGGAACCTCCAGCAGGGGCAGCCCGTGCCGGGCGCAGGCCTCGGCCAGCGCCGCCGGGACCTCCTCGTGCACCGGGGCCACGCCGAAGCCGAGGGCGGCCGCCCCCGCCCCGGCCAGCCGGGCCACGTAGCCGTCGGGGTCCTCGGCGGGGCCCGCCCCGGCGGTCAGCAGCAGCTCGCCGCCGAGCAGGTAGGGGGAGGGGTCGGGCATCTCGGAGGCGTGCACGCCGTGCACCCCGGCGGCGGCCGGCCCGGCGAGGTGGCGCAGGCCGAGCTCCCGGTCGGCGAGCAGCGAGGCGAGGAGCACCGGCGGGGTGAGCGGCTCCCCGGCGGGGCCGTTGCCGTACTCCGGGTCGCGGGGAGCGGCGGGCATGGATACTCCGTACACATCGGTAGGGCCAGATGGATGAAACGTACACTCCCCACCCTCCGGTGGCCCGCTTACGCTCGAAGGACCGCACACGTCAGGCCAGAGAAAGAGGCACAGCCATGAGCACGCAGCCGCGCGGACCCGTCGACTCCTCCCGCATCCCGCGCTACGCGGGCCCGGCGACCTTCGCCCGGCTGCCCCGCCTCGACGAGGTCGGCTCCGCCGACGTCGCCGTCGTCGGTGTGCCCTTCGACTCCGGCGTCTCCTACCGCCCCGGCGCCCGCTTCGGCGGCAACGCCATCCGGGAGGCCTCGCGCCTGCTGCGCCCCTACAACCCGGCGCAGGACGCCTCCCCCTTCGCCCTCGCGCAGGTCGCGGACGCCGGTGACATCGCGGTGAACCCCTTCAACATCAACGAGGCCGTGGAGACGGTCGAGGCCGCCGCCGACGAGCTCCTCGCGGGCGGCTCCCGCCTGATGACCCTCGGCGGCGACCACACCATCGCCCTCCCGCTGCTGCGCTCGGTCGCCAAGAAGCACGGCCCCGTCGCGCTGCTGCACTTCGACGCCCACCTGGACACCTGGGACACCTACTTCGGCGCCGAGTACACCCACGGCACGCCGTTCCGCCGCGCCGTCGAGGAGGGCATCCTCGACACCGAGGCCCTCTCCCACGTCGGCACCCGCGGCCCGCTGTACGGCAAGCAGGACCTCGACGACGACGCCAAGATGGGCTTCGGCATCGTCACCTCGGCCGACGTCTACCGCCGAGGCGCCGACGAGGTCGCCGACCAGCTGCGCCAGCGCATCGGCGACCGCCCGCTGTACATCTCCATCGACATCGACGTCCTGGACCCGGCGCACGCCCCCGGCACCGGCACCCCCGAGGCCGGCGGCATGACCTCCCGCGAGCTGCTGGAGATCATCCGCGGACTGTCCTCCTGCAACCTCGTTTCCGCCGACGTGGTCGAGGTGGCCCCGGCGTACGATCACGCCGAGATCACCTCGGTCGCGGCCTCGCACACCGCGTACGAGCTCACCACGATCATGAGCCGTCAGATCGCGGCGGCGAAGGCGAAGTAAGAAGGGCACCACACACCCGTGACGCACGACCACGACCTGGTACTCCGTCCCACCGAGGCCCAGACGGCCGCCGCCCTGGCCCCGCCGCCGGGGCGGACGGGCGGGGACCTGGTCGTGGAGACGCTGCGTTCGCTGGGCGCCACCACCGTCTTCGGGCTGCCGGGGCAGCACGCCCTCGGCCTCTTCGACGCGGTGGGGCGCTCCGACCTGCGCCTCGTCACCCTCCGGGTGGAGAACAACGCGGGCTTCGCGGCCGACGCGTACGGCCGTGTCACCGGCGAGGCGGCGCCCCTGCTGCTGTCCACCGGCCCCGGCGCGCTGACCGCCCTGCCGGCCCTGGCGGAGGCGGCGGCCGCCTCCGCGCCGGTCCTCGCCATCTCCTCCCAGGTCCCGGTCGCCGGCCTCGGCGGCGGGCGCCGCGGCCACCTGCACGAGCTGCGCGACCAGGCCGCGTCCTTCCGGGACGTGGTCAAGTCCGTCCACGAGGCGCGCACCCCCTCCCAGATCCCCTCGGTGATCGCCGAGGCCTGGGAGTCCGCGCTCACCGCTCCGCACGGCCCGGTCTGGGTGGAGATCCCGGAGGACGTCCTGCGGTCGGAGACGATCGTGCCGCAGGTCACGGGCGCGGACGCGACCCCCCACGAGCTGGCCCCCCGTCCCGAGCTGACCGCGGTGGCGGCCCACTGGCTGTCACGCGCCTCCCGCCCGGTGATCATCGCCGGCGGCGGGGTCGTCCGCTCGGACGCGTCCGGAAAGCTCAGGCAGCTCGCGGAGCGCCTGAACGCACCCGTGGTCACCACCTTCGGGGGCAAGGGCGCCTTCCCCTGGACGCACCCGCTGTCCCTCCAGTCCTGGCTGGAGGACCGCCACATGACGGACTTCCTCGAAGACGCCGACGTGCTCCTCGTCGTCGGCTCGGGCCTGGGGGAACTGTCGTCGAACTACCACACGTTCTTCCCCACGGGCCGGATCGTCCAGATCGACGCGGACCTCGGCAAGCTGGAGTCCAACCACCCGGCCCTGGGCATCCACGCGGACGCCCGCCTCGCCCTCCAGGCGCTGCTGGAGACGGTGCCCGAGCGGCAGGACGACCACGCCCCCGAGCGGGTCCGCCTGGTCCTGGAGGACATCGCGGCCCGCCTCGCGGACCAGGACCTGGCCCTGGAACAGTCCCTGCTGACCTCGATCCGGTCCGCGCTGCCGGCCCGCTCCCCGTCCTTCTGGGACATGACGATCCTGTCCTACTGGGCGTGGTCGGCCTTCGACCCCAAGCACCCCAACACCATGCACTCGGCCCAGGGCGCCGGCGGCCTCGGCTACGCCTTCCCCGCGGCACTCGGCGCGTGCGTCGCCGAGCCCGGCACCCCGGTGCTCGCCGTCTCCGGCGACGGCGGCGCGATGTACTCCCTCGCGGAGCTGGCCACGGCCCGGCAGCACGACCTGGACGTCACCTGGCTGATCGTGGACGACGGCGGCTACGGGATCCTGCGCGAGTACATGACCGACGCCTTCGAGGGCCGCACCACGGGCACGGAGCTCACCCGCCCCGACTTCACCGCCCTGGCGGAGTCCTTCGGCGTCCCGGCGGCCACGACCACCCCCGAATCCCTGGCGGCCGACCTCGGCAAGGCCCTCGCCACCCCGGGCCCCTCGGTCCTGGTCCTGCCCGCCACCCTCAGGATGTTCGCCCCGACCCACCTGTGACCCTCCGCGGCCGCGCAGCGCGCTCCTTCGGGTGATGACGCTGTGTCACCGACGCGGGTGGGACGGGACGCGGACGCGACTGTGGGACCTTGGCTGCGGACCCGATCCGGAGCGGAGGTGGTGGTGCCGTGCTGCGCACAGTCGTACGGGGGCTCATCGCGGCAGTGGTGGCCGGGACACTGGCCGCCGCCGCGGGGTGCGGCGACCCGAAGCCCGAGCGGCCCGGGCCGACCTCCCCGCCGACCCTCCCGCCGACGCCCTCGACCGAGGTGACGACCACCCCCGACGCCTCGGCATCGGTGTTCCTGGGCAAGGGGGCGGACGAGTCGAGCTCCCACGTCGACGTCCCGACCTCGCCGGTCGGCGAGCCCGCCAGCGGGGACGTCACCGTGGTCAACACCGGCGGCGACCCCGTCACCGTCCAGAACCTCGCCGCCACGGTCGACAGCGGCGAGACGTCGATCATCGAGGACACCTGTACCGACGTCGAGCTGCCCCCCGGCGGCACGTGCCGGATCAGGATCCGGCACGTCGCGACGGAGCCGGGCCCCTACAGCGGGCAGCTGACGGCCACCACGTCCGACGGCAGTGTCCTGTCCGTCGGGATTTCCGGTCAGGCGGTGGGCGAGGCCACTCCCGGCGACGAGGACACCACCGGTACCGGGACGCCCTCGCAGTCCGTGACGACCGGCGACCCCACCGAGTCCGAGACTGCCGACCCGAGCCCCACGGACACCCCTGAGCCCGGCCTCACGGACTGATCTCGATCCTGATCGTGTTGTCGTCGGGCAGCACCACCAGGGTGCGGTACTTCTGGCCGGGTACGTGGGAGACGAGGTAGAGGCGAGCCGGCGTCTTGGCCAGGACGCGGAAGCCGCGGTACTGGTAGCGGTACGGGCCCCTGGCGCCGCCCAGGTCGTCGAAGAGGATGCCCGGAGCGTGGTGGGTCACGGGCACCCGGGAGTAGACCACGGCCCTCGGGCTGGACACGTAGCCGCCCGCGGCGTCCTTCATGGCTTCCACGCGGCCCGCCGCCGCCACGTACCGCGCCATGCCGAAGAACAGGCTCATCGTCAGGACCCCGAGGAGCAGGGCGCCGGCCGCCAGCCACAGACGGTCGGCCGTACGGTGCCCGGGAGCCGCCCCGTCCCGTCCGTCGGGGCTGCTCAGGCGCAGCTGTACGGCGGCGAACGCCAGCGTGGCGCCCAGGGCCACCGTCAGGCAGGGCACGAACTGGCGCAGCCAGCCCTCGGGCAATCGCGGCAGCCGGTCCTCCCAGAAGAAGACCGGGAACCCCGCCAGCACCAGCAGCAGCCCCGTCGCGAGCAGCCAGCCGGTCACCGCCGCACGCCGCGCCCGCTGCTCCGGCCGGCCCAGCAGCCGCCCCGCACACCCCAGCACCAGCAGCACGGCCAGCCCGCAGAACAGCAGCAACCAGAGCGGGAAGAAGATCGCGCTCGGGCTCCGCACCAGATACGCCTCGACGGACAGCTGGAGGTCGGCCGTCGGCACGCCGAACGTGGCGTAGTACGCCTGGGTGTAGGTGGTGCCGAAGTAGTAGAGGAGTCCGAGGACGATGGTCCCCGGCGCCGCGATGTACGCGACCTTCTCCAGGAAAGCCCTCGACGGGCTCGGTGGGGCCGCCGGGTCCGCCGCCCGCGGTCCGGGCGGCGGCTGATCGTGCGGCTCCGGCATGCGCCCAGTCTGTTCGCCGATCCCGGAGCCTGCACCCCGGCGGGGCCGGGCGGCCGAACGGAGCGCGGAGCGGCGTGCGACCCGGGCGGCCCAACGGCGGGGCTCCCCGGGTGCGCCGGAGCCGACCTGCGTACACGTTCGAATTGTTGCGGCGGGATGAAATCCGCCGGTCGGGGCGTTCCCGCTTCCGGCAGGACACGACCGAACGGGGAGGCCTACGTGGCGGCGGCACAGACAGCGGCGGGGGAGAAACAGGGCTGGGCCAAGAGGCTGGCCGCCTACACCTGGCGGTACAAGGCCAACGTGCTGCTCGCGCTCGGCTCCTCGCTGGCGGGCATGGCCGTCATGGCGCTCGTGCCCCTGGTCACCAAGGTGATCATCGACGACGTCATCGGGGACCGGACCAAGCCCATGGGCCCCTGGGCCGGGATGCTCATAGCCGCCGCCCTGCTCGTGTACGCCTTCACCTACATACGCCGGTACTACGGCGGGCGCCTCGCCCTCGACGTGCAGCACGACCTGCGCACCGACATGTACGACACCATCTCCCGGCTCGACGGGCGGCGCCAGGACGAGCTGTCCACCGGGCAGGTCGTCGGACGCGCCACCACCGACCTCCAGCTCATCCAGGGCCTGCTCTTCATGCTCCCGATGACGATCGGGAACTTCCTGCTCTTCGGGATATCCCTCGGGATCATGCTGTGGCTGTCGCCGCTGCTGACCGTCGTCGCGCTGCTGATGGCCCCCGCGCTCTGGTTCATCGCCAAGCGCAGCCGCAAGAAGCTCTTCCCCGCCACCTGGTACGCGCAGGGCCAGGCCGCCGCCGTCGCGAGCGTCGTCGACGGGGCCGTGACCGGCGTACGCGTCGTCAAGGGCTTCGGGCAGGAGGAGCAGGAGACCGGCAAGCTCCGCGAGGCCGGGCGCAGGCTCTTCGCCGGACGGCTGCGGGCCATCCGGCTCAACTCCCGCTACACCCCCGCCCTCCAGGCCGTGCCCGCGCTCGCCCAGGTGGCCATGCTGGCCCTCGGCGGCTGGATGGCCACCGAGGGGCAGGTCACGCTCGGCACCTTCGTCGCCTTCTCCACCTACCTCGCGCAGCTCGTCGGCCCCGTCCGCATGCTCGCCATGGTCCTCACCGTCGCCCAGCAGGCCCGCGCCGGCGTGGAGCGCGTCTTCGAGCTCATCGACACCGAACCCGCGATCGCGGAGGGCGGCCGCGAACTGCCCGCCGACGCGCCCGCCACCGTCGAGTTCGAGGACGTCCACTTCGGCTACGACCCCGACCGGCCCGTCCTCGACGGGTTCTCCCTCTCCGTGGCGGAGGGCGAGACCGTCGCCGTCGTCGGCGCCTCCGGCAGCGGGAAGTCCACCGTCTCGCTGCTGATGCCGCGCTTCTACGACGCCGACCGCGGCACCGTCCGCATCGGCGGCCACGACGTCCGCGAGCTGACCTACGCGTCACTGCGCGGCGCGATCGGGCTCGTCCCCGAGGACTCCTTCCTCTTCTCCGACACCATCCGCGCCAACATCGCCTACGGGCACCCGGGCGCCACCGACGAGCAGATCGAGGCCGCCGCCCGCGCCGCCCAGGCCGACGGGTTCGTGCGGGCCCTGCCCGCCGGGTACGACACCAAGGTCGGCGAGCAGGGCCTGACCCTCTCCGGCGGCCAGCGCCAGCGCATCGCCCTGGCCCGGGCGATCCTCACCGACCCCCGGCTGCTGCTCCTCGACGACGCCACCTCCGCCGTGGACGCCCGCGTCGAGCACGAGATCCACGAGGCCCTGCGCGCGGTCATGGCCGGCCGGACCACCCTGCTGATCGCCCACCGCCGTTCCACGCTCGCGCTGGCCGACCGGATCGCCGTACTGGACCGCGGGCGGCTCGCCGAGATCGGCACGCACGAGGAGCTCCAGAAGCGCTCGCCGCTCTACCGCAGGCTGCTGACCGACCCCGACGCGCTCGGCGCCGGCTCGCCGCGGACCCCGGACGCCCTCGCGATGGCCGAGTTCGAGAGCGACCTCGACCGCGACCTCGAACGCGACATCGAGTTCGAGGCCGAGATCGACTCCGAGCCCGTCAACGCCAAGCGCAGGGTCCCCGCCGGGATCACCCCCGAGCTGTGGCGCCGCCGCGAGGAGCCCGACGCGGCCCCCGCCGGCGCCCCCGCCGCCGTCGGCGGGGCGCCCGGAGCGGGCCACTCCATGGCCGGTGCGGTCGCCGGCATGCCCGCCACCCCCGAACTGCTCGCACAGGTGGCCGCGCTGCCGCCCGCCGACGACCGGCCCGACGTGGACGAGACCCGCGCCGCGGCCGCCGAGGAGAGCTACGGCCTGCGCCGCCTGCTGAAGGGGTTCTGGGCGCCGCTCGCCATCAGCCTCGCGCTCGTCGCCGTGGACGCGGGCGCCGGACTGCTCCTGCCGGTCCTGATCCGCCACGGCATCGACCAGGGCGTGGAGCAGGCCGTGCTCGGCGCCGTCTGGGTGGCCGCCGGGCTCGCCCTCGCGGTCGTCGTCGCCCAGTGGGCCGCGCAGTTCGCCGAGACCCGGATGACGGGCCGCACCGGCGAGCGCGTCCTGTACTCGCTCCGCGTCAAGATCTTCGCCCAGCTCCAGCGGCTCGGCCTCGACTACTACGAGCGCGAGCTGACCGGCAAGATCATGACCCGGATGACCACGGACGTGGACTCGCTGTCCACGTTCCTGCAGACCGGGCTGGTCACGGCCGTCGTCTCCGTCTTCACCTTCTTCGGGATCCTGGTCGCCCTGCTCGTCCTCGACGTCGAGCTCGCGCTGATCGTCTTCGCGACCCTGCCCGTCCTGGTCGTCGGGACCATCGTGTTCCGCCGCCGGTCCGTCGCCGCCTACGAGCTGGCCCGCGACCGGGTCAGCCTGGTCAACGCCGACCTGCAGGAGTCCGTCTCCGGTCTGCGGATCGTCCAGGCCTTCCGCCGCGAGGGCTCCGGCGCCACCCGCTTCGCCGAGCGCAGCGACTCCTACCGCCAGGCCCGGGTCCGCGGCCAGTGGCTGATATCGGTCTACTTCCCGTTCGTGCAGCTGCTGTCCTCGGCCGCCGCGGCCGCCGTGCTGATCGTCGGCGCGGGCCGGGTGGAGGCCGGGACGCTCACCACCGGCGCGCTGGTCGCGTACCTGCTCTACATCGACCTGTTCTTCGCCCCGGTCCAGCAGCTCTCCCAGGTCTTCGACGGCTACCAGCAGGCCACCGTCTCCCTCGGCCGCATCCAGGACCTGCTGCGCGAGCCGACCACCACCCCGCGGCCCGAGAACCCGCGCGAACTGTCCGCGCTGCGCGGCGAGATCGCCTTCGAGAACGTCCGCTTCCAGTACGGGACGGCCCACGAGCGCGGCGAGAACGGCGACGCCCTGGCCGGCATCAGCCTGCGCATACCCGCCGGGCAGACCGTCGCCTTCGTCGGCGAGACCGGCGCCGGAAAGTCCACCCTGGTCAAGATGGTGGCCCGGTTCTACGACCCGACCTCCGGCCGGATCACCGCCGACGGGGCCGACCTGAGGGAGCTCGACCTGACGGCGTACCGCCACCGGCTGGGCGTCGTCCCCCAGGAGTCGTACCTCTTCCCGGGGACCGTCCGCGACGCCATCGCCTACGGGCGGCCGGACGCGAGCGACGCCGACGTGGAGGCCGCCGCCCGCGCGGTCGGCGCCCACGCCATGATCGCCACCCTCGACGGCGGCTACCTGCACACCGTCGCCGAGCGGGGCCGCAACCTCTCCGCGGGACAGCGCCAGCTGATCGCGCTGGCCCGCGCCGAGCTCGTCGACCCCGACGTGCTGCTGCTCGACGAGGCCACCGCCGCCCTCGACCTGGCCACCGAGGCCCAGGTCAACCAGGCCACGGACCGGCTGGCCGGCAAGCGCACCACGCTGGTGGTGGCGCACCGGCTGACCACCGCCGCGCGCGCCGACCGGGTCGTGGTCATGGACCGCGGCCGCGTCGTCGAGGACGGCTCCCACGCCGAACTCCTGGCGCGCGGCGGCCGGTACGCCGAACTGTGGCGCACCTTCGTCGGGGAGGACGAGCACGCCGCGGCCTGAGCGGACGGGCGGGCCGGCGGCGGCCCCGGGGGTCAGAACTCGCCGAACAGCAGGTTCCCCGGGGCGTCCTCGTCGGTACCGGTGTAGTACTCGCGTACCGCGCCGAGGAGTTCGTCCACCGTCAGGGTGCCGTCCCCGTCCGCGTCGATCCGGTGGAAGAGCGCCTCGGTGTGGGCGGGGCTCAGGTCCGTGTCGAAGGCCTCCTGCGCCCGGTGGAACTCCTCCGGGCTGATGCGCCCGTCGCCGTCGGTGTCCACGATCGTGAGGATCGCCCGCATCATCGGACGGAACGAACGGTCGTAGGCCGGCCCGCCCTGCGCGTACAGCCGGGTCATGCCCACCTTGTACTCCTCGGGCGTGACCTTGCCGTCCCGGTCCAGGTCCAGCTCGGTGAAGAGGTCCTGCCAGAAGTCGGCCAGCCCGCCCATCACCAGGGTGGCCTTGGGCGAGTCTGCGGGCTCCGCGAGGGCGGTCAGCAGCCGGGAGCCGAGCGCGATGATGTCGTCGGCGTCGATCACCCCGCTGCGGTCGGCGTCCAGGTGCGTGAAGGCGCGCTCCAGCTTGCGGTCGAGCAGGTCGTTCGTCATGTGAGTGCCTTTCACGGCTACGTCCACGTCCGTGGGTACGTTGTGCGGGGTTGCGGTCACCTAGCGTAATCTCCCGCCGGATCGCGAACTTCCCTACGCCCTGCGGGGAGTTGTGGATGTACCCGTACGAGGGAGGGGCGGCCCGCGGCGGGGCGGCCGGGTCCTTGGCCGGCGCAACCTTCCGGGGCGTCCCGGCGTCGTACGTGCGTGCGCGCTTCGTCCGTGCGCGCGACCGATCGGGGGACTGCATGGTGCGGGGATGGAGCGGGCGGGGCCGCCGGGCCGCGTCTCTGGGAGCGCTCACAGCGGCCCTGTGGCTCTGTGTCGGCGGGCTGTTCGCCGGGCCGCCCGTCCAGGCGGCGAGCGGCGGGTGTGCGGGCCGGCTCGCGCGCACGGTGGCCTTCGGTGAGGGTGAGCTGCGCGTCTACAAGAGCCGCAACCAGGCCTGCGCGGTGACCGTGGCCCGGACGGCGGGCGAGCGCCGGCGGATGGCGGTGAGCATCCAGCCGCGCGGCGGCGCACCGGTGCGCGACGCGGGGCGATTCACCCGATATGCCGGGCCTGTCACCGTAGGGGCGATCAGTCGCTGTGTGTATGTAAAGGGGAGTGTGGGAGGCGGTTCGGCCGACTCCGGCTGGATCCTGTGCTGAGGGACAGTCCCAACTGGGTCTGTTCAGTGGCGTGTTGGCCCGGCTAGGTTCACGGCGACCGAAGTGAACTCAAGGGGAGGGCGAATGCGCAAGACGCTCGGATGGCTGCTGTCGCTCGTGGTGCTCATCGGCACCATGGGTGCGGCCGGCTCCACGGCACAAGCGGCCACCGCCGCGGAGCCGGCGGCCGCCGCGGACATCAAGGACCAGATCCTCGGCATTCCCGGGATGAGCCTGATCGAGGAGAAGCCGTACCCCGGCTACCGATTCTTCGTGCTGAACTACGAGCAGCCGGTCGACCACCGGCAGCCGTGGAAGGGCACCTTCAAGCAGCGCCTGACCCTGTTGCACAAGGACGTCTCGCGGCCGTCGGTGTTCTTCACCTCCGGCTACAACGTCAACACCAACCCGCGCCGCAGCGAGCCGACGACGATCGTCGACGGCAACCAGGTGTCTCTGGAGTATCGATTCTTCACGCCCTCCCGGCCCGACGCGGCCAACTGGGCCAACCTGGACATCTGGCAGGCCGCCAGTGACCAGCACCGCATCTTCACCGCCCTGAAGAAGATCTACAAGAAGAACTGGCTGGCCACCGGCGGCAGCAAGGGCGGCATGACGGCGACGTACTACGAGCGCTTCTACCCGCGCGACATGGACGGCGTCGTCGCGTACGTCGCGCCCAACGACGTCGTCAACAAGGAGGACTCGGCCTACGACCGGTTCTTCGCCAAGGTCGGCACCAAGGAGTGCCGCGACAGGCTGAACGCGGTGCAGCGCGAGGCACTGGTGCGCCGTGAGCCGCTGCAGGCCAAGTACGCGGCCGCCGCCGCCGAGAACGGCTGGACCTTCACCACCGTCGGCGACCTCGACAAGGCCTACGAAGCCGTCGTCCTCGACTACGTGTGGGCCTTCTGGCAGTACAGCCTGCTGGCCGACTGCGCCTCCGTCCCGGCCGCCGCCACCGCCACGGACCAGGAGATCTGGGACTCCGTCGACGCGATCTCCGGTTTCTCCGCCTACACCGACCAGGGCCTGGAGACGTACACGCCGTACTACTACCAGGCGGGCACCCAGCTCGGCTCCCCGGACATCAAGCAGCCGCACCTGGGCAACCTGAGCCGCTACGGCTACCAGCCGCCGCGCAACTTCGTGCCCCGCGACATCCCCATGACCTTCCAGCCGGGAGCCATGGCCGACGTCGACAAGTGGGTGCGCGACAACGCCAACCAGATGCTCTTCGTGTACGGGCAGAACGACCCGTGGGGCGCCGAGCCGTTCCGCATCGGCTACGGGGCGCGCGACAGCTACGTGATGATCGCGCCGGGCGCCAACCACGGGGCGAACGTCGCCAAGCTCCTCGACGGCGAGAAGGCCCTCGCGACCGCCAAGATCCTCCAGTGGGCCGGGGTGGCTCCGGCCGCCGCGCTCGCCGACGCGGGCCGGGCGGCCCCGCTGGCGGCCCCGGACGCCGAGCTCGACCGGCGCGACCTGGAGCGCGAGCCGCAGCTGCGCCCGTAAGGACGTACCGCCGGTGAACGACGAGGGCGTGCCCGCATCCCGCGGGCACGCCCTCGGTCGTGTCCGCGGCCGGTCTCACGCGTCGAGCGTGAGCCCGTGCCCCAGCGGGTAGCGGCCGGGGACCGGTACGGGGAGACGGCCCGCGGGCCGGGCGGCCCCGGTGAGGACCCGGGCCGCCGCCCGCATCTCCGCGTCCCCCCACGAGTACGTCGCGAGTTCCGCCGCGCAGGCCGGCAGCCGGGCCGGGTCGTACGGATTGCGGAGCGCCACCAGGACCACCGGGACGCCGGTGGCGATCAGGTCCGTCACCAGGGTGCGCTGCGGGCTGTCGCCCTCGGGGACGTTGTACGTGCACACCAGCACGGCGGCGTTGCCGGCCGCCGCGGCCACCGCGCGCGCGGGCGCCACCGCCGTGGCCCGGCAGCCCAACGCGGTCAGCTCCCGGGCCAGGACGACGGTGGGCGGGCCGGTGCTCGCGCTGGGGGAGACCGGGTCCGTCCCGGTGACCAGCAGCCGCGGCGCGGCCTTGGCGTCGACCGGCACCAGGGCGCCGGGGTTCGCCAGCAGGGTCGTGGTGGCGGCCGCGATCCGGTCGGCGGCATCGAGGTGCTCGCGCACGCCCACGACCGCGTCCACCGCCGAGGCCGGGGGGTACGCCTCGTCGAACAGCCCCCGGCGGGACTTCACTTCCAGGATCCGCAGCACCGACTCGTCGATCCGGGATTCCGTCAGCTCGCCCGACGCGAGCGCCGACAGCACGCTGCGGTGGGCGAGCGGCAGGTCCGGTGGGTTCAGCAGCTGGTCGCAGCCCGCCAGGAGGGCCAGTACGGGGACGCGGTCGTCGCCGTACTTCTGGCGGACGCCGGCCATGTCGAGGGCGTCGGTGACCACCACCCCCTGGAAGCCCAGGCGTTCGCGCAGGATGCCGGTCACGATCGGCCGGGAGAGGGTCGCAGGGTCCCCCGAGGGATCGAGCGCGGGGAAGACGATGTGCGCCGTCATGATCGCGTCCACGCCGGCCTCCACCGCGGCCCGGAAGGGCGGCTCGTCCAGCGCCTCCCACTCGGCGCGGGTGTGCCGCATGACCGGCAGGCCGACGTGGCTGTCGGTCTCGGTGTCGCCGTGGCCGGGGAAGTGCTTGGCGGTGGCGGCCACCCCGGCGCCCTGGTAGCCGCGCACCTGGGCGGCCACCAGCTCCGCGACGGCGCGCGGGTCGGAGCCGAAGGAGCGTACGCCGATGACCGGATTGGCCGGGTTGACGTTGACATCGGCGACGGGGGCGTAGTCCTGCCGGATGCCCATGGCGGCCAGCTCGGAGCCCGCGACGCGGGCCGCGCGCCGGGCGTCGGCGGCGGAACCGGAGGCGCCGAGCGCCATCGCCCCCGGGAAGAGCGTGGCCGGCTTGCCGATGCGGGCCACGACGCCGTGCTCCTGGTCGGTGGAGAGCAGCAGCGGGATCCGGGCGCCCGAGGTGAGGGCCGCCTGCTGGAGGCCGGTCGACAGTGCGGCGATCTGGTGCGGGGTGCGGGTGTTGTGGGCCCAGGCGAAGTAGACGATCCCGCCGAGGTGGTAGCGGGAGACCAGCTCGGCGGCGGTGCGCACACCGAACAGGGCCTGGTTCTGCTCGGCGTCCGCCGCGTCGGGCGCGGTCGCGGAATGCCCGTACGCCCGGGAGACGAAGAGCTGCCCGACCTTCTCGGCGAGGCTCATCCGGTCCACGGCGCGCCGGAGGCCGGCCCGGTCGGGCCGACGGCCCGGAGGCCCTTCGGGGTTGAGGCCGTCGGCGGCGGCGGCGGTGCGGGCGGTGCCCGAGGTGGCCGCGACCGCCCCCGCGGCCGTGGCGGCGGCCGCGGCGGCCGCGGCGAGCAGGGTCCGGCGGGAGGCGTGGTTCGGCACGGGCCGGACCCTACCGGTGCCGTTCGGGCGCCGCCGGGCATGTCGGGGCGTGTCGCCCCGCGGGGCGGGCGGGTGGCGGCTTGCCGCTACTCCGCGGACACGGCCCAGTGGTCCTGGAGGGTGCGGACGGTTTCCGTGATGGCCGGGCGGCGGGCGGCTCCGGTGCGCCACAGGGCGTACAGCCTGCGGACGGGACCCGGCTCCAGCGGTACGGCCACGGCGCCCGGCGGCAGGGCACCGGTGCCCAGCCGGGGGACGACCGCCACCCCGAGACCGGCCGCGACCAGGGCGACGATGGTGTGGTTCTCCTCCGCGACGTGCGCGATGTCGGGCTCGAAGCCGGCGGTGCGCAGCGTCCGCATCAGCCAGTCGTGGCAGACCCGGCCGGGCGGCTGGCACACCCAGCGCTGGCCGCCGAGGTCCGTGCGCCGGACGGCCCCGCGGGTGGTGAAGGGGTGGCCGGCCGGTACCACCAGGTCGCAGAGGTCGTCCCCGATGAGGGCCTGTTCCACCCCCTCGGGCGCGGGCAGCGGGGCGATGTCCCAGTCGTGGGCCACCGCCAGGTCGGTGACGCCGCGGGCCACCAGGTCCACCGACAGGTGCGGGTCGACCTCGGTGAGGCGTACGTCCAGTGCCGGGTGCCGGTGGGCCAGATCGGCCAGCACTCCCGGCAGCAGCCCGCGCGCGGCCGAGGCGAACGCGGCGACCGTGAGCAGCCCGCTCGGCTGCCCGCGGCGCTCCTCCAGGGTGGTCTCGGCGCGCTCCACGATCGCCAGCAACTCCTGGGCGGTGTCGGCCAGGTGGCGGGCCTCCTCGGTGAGGGCGACCCCGCGCCCGCGCCGCTCCAGCAGGGTGGTGCGGGTCTCCCGTTCCAGCTTGGCGATCTGCTGCGAGACCGCGGAGGGGGTGTAGCCGAGGGCTGCCGCCGCGCCTGCGACCGAGCCGTGGACGGATACGGCGTGCAGGGCGCGCAGCCGGGCGAGATCGAGCATGCCCTCATCTTATTCATCAGCATTGCTTCATCCATGGATGAAGGGATTCGCGCTGGTGCTACATGGTCACGGGGTCGATGCTCGGTGCATGCGTCCCGTACACACCGCACTCGCCGTGCTCGTCGCCGCCGTCTGGGGCTTCAACTTCGTTGTCATCGAGATCGGACTCGACCACTTCCCGCCCCTGTTGCTGTCCGCGCTGCGCTTCCTCGTCGCCGCCCTGCCCGCCGTGTTCTTCGTCGGGCGGCCCAAGGTGGCCTGGAAATGGATCGCGGGGGTGGGGATCGCCCTGGGCATCGCCAAGTTCGGCCTGCTCTTCACCGGCATGGACGCGGGGATGCCGGCCGGGCTGTCCTCCCTCGTGCTGCAGATCCAGGCCGTCTTCACCGCCGTCCTCGCCGCCGTCGTGCTCCGCGAGCGGCCGGGCCGGGTGCGGGTGACCGGCATGGCCGTGGCGCTGGCCGGGATCGCGGTGGCCGCCGTGGACGGGGGGACCTCCGGGCCGGTCCTCGGCTTCACCCTGGTCGTGGCGGCCGCCGCCTGCTGGGGCGTCTCCAACGTCCTGACCCGCAAGGCCTCCCCGCCGGACGCGCTGAACTTCATGGTGTGGGTGTGCACCGTGCCCGTGGTGCCGTTGTTCGGCCTGTCGCTGCTCCTGGAGGGCCCCGCGCGGGACCTGGCCGCGCTGCGGGCCCTGGACTGGTCCGGGGTCGGTGTCATCGCGTACGTCGCCTGGGTCTCGACCGTCTTCGGCTTCGGGGCCTGGGGCTACCTGCTGCGCCGCTACCCGGCCTCGTCGGTGGCCCCCTTCAGCCTGCTGGTGCCGGTCTTCGGGATGTCCTCGGCGGCCCTGGTGCTGGGGGAGCAGGTGTCCGGCCTGCGCTGGCTGGCGGCGGTGCTGCTGGTCGGCGGGGTGGCGCTGACGTCGCTGGCCCCCGTGCGGCCCCGGGCCCGCACCGCGGCCGTCAGCGCGGGGAGCCGTCCTGCAGCGGCAGACGCCAGTCCTGCCCGATGAGGGAGACCCCGTACGAGCGGTGCGGGCGCTCGGCGACCAGCGTGAACCCGGCCCGCAGGTAGAGCTCGCGGGCGTCGGTCAGCACGTCGTTGGTCCACAGCACCAGCTCGCGGTAGCCCACCGAGCGGGCGAAGGCGACGACCGTGTCGACCAGCAGGCCGCCGATGCCGCGGCCGCGTCCCTCCGGGTCGACCAGGAGCAGCCTCAGCCGGGCGGTGCCGGGCGCGCCGTCCTCCCGTACGCACATCACCGAGCCCACCGGGCGGCCGTCCAGCTCGGCGATCCAGACCCGTTCCAGGTACGGGTCGTGGTCCTCGGCGAAGTCCGCGACGATCCGGGCCACCAGGCCCTCGAACTCGGCGTTCCAGCCGTACTCGGCGGCGTACAGCGCGCCGTGCCGCTGCACGATCCAGCCCAGTTCGCCGGGCCCCGGATCGCGCAGGCGCACTCCCTTCGCCTCGGGGTCCTCAGGGGGCCGGGGTGCCGTGGGCGTGTCCATGGCGCCCGAGGATAGCGCGCGGGCCGGGCCGGGGGGACGTCCCGCGACCCCCGGCCCGCCTTGCGCCGTACGGGTTGCCCGGGCCCGGGGCGTGTCCTACTTCTTGCCGCCGCCGAGGATCTGGCCCAGGAGGTCGCCGAGCCCGCCGCCCGCGCCGGCGGCGCCGGGGGCCCCGCCCGCCGGTGCACCGGCCCCCGGCGGGGCGCCCGGGGCCCTGCCGGCGGCGGCACGCTTGGCGAACACGGCCAGCAGGACCGGGATCAGCATCTCGATGACCCGGCTGACGGTGGCCGCGGGGATGCCGGTCTTCTTCGAGACGGCGTTGGCGACGGGCCGGCTCAGCTTGGCCAGCACCCCGGCCATCATTGCGCCGCTCAGCAGCCCGCCGAGACCGCCGCCGAGGGTGGACACGCCCTCCAGCGGGGGCTCGGCGACCTCGGCGAAGGCCTGGCGCACCTCCGCGCCGTCCTCGTCGTCGGCACCGGCCTTCTGCTGGAGACCGCCGGTCATCGCGCCGACCGTGGTGGCGACCGTGTCGCGTGCGCCGGCGGTGTCCGTGCCGAGCAGCGAGGCGATCTCGTTCAGCCTGTCGTCGCCGAGCTCGCCCAGCACGTCGTCCTGGAATGAAGATTCGCTCATGCCTGAAACGCTACTTCTGTGCCGATTCACCGGCACTTCGGGTAGGCGTTGGGTAACGGAAACGTAAATCTGCGACTCCGGATGCAACCCTCCCGGGGGGCCGTGGGTCGTATGTTGCGTCGGCACTTCCGGGGAGGGATCTGGGGGGATCGGGAAGTCCGACGAGGGAGGGGTAACCGTGAGGGGGTCCGGCCGTGAGGCGGGACCCCCTTCGCGCTGTCCACAGGCCTGACGGGATGTCGGCCCCGCCCGGTAGCTTCGGGTCATGGCAACGGACGGGGCACCTGCGGCGGTGCAACTGGCGGTGGTCGAGGGCGTGCTCGAGCGCATCACCTACGCCAACGAGGACAGCGGCTACACGGTCGCCCGCGTCGACACCGGCCGCGGCAGCGGCGACCTGCTCACCGTGGTCGGCTCCCTGCTCGGGGCGCAGCCCGGCGAATCGCTGCGCATGGAGGGCCGCTGGGGCTCCCACCCGCAGTACGGCAGGCAGTTCAGCGTGGAGAACTACCGCACGGTCCTGCCCGCCACCATCCAGGGCATCCGGCGCTATCTCGGCTCCGGCCTGATCAAGGGCATCGGCCCGAAGATCGCCGACCGGATCGTGGAGCACTTCGGCACCGACACGCTCGATGTGATCGAGGCCGAGCCGAAGCGGCTGATCGAGGTGCCCGGGCTCGGCCCCAAGCGGACGAAGCTGATCGGGGCGGCCTGGGAGGAACAGAAGGCCATCAAGGAGGTGATGGTCTTCCTGCAGGGCGTCGGCGTCTCCACCTCCATCGCGGTGCGCATCTACAAGAAGTACGCCGACGCCTCCATCTCCGTCGTCAGGAACCAGCCCTACCGGCTCGCCGCCGACGTGTGGGGCATCGGCTTCCTCACCGCCGACCGCATCGCGCAGGCCGTCGGGATCCCGCACGACAGCCCCGAGCGGGTGAAGGCCGGGCTGCAGTACGCCCTGTCCCAGTCCACCGACCAGGGCCACTGCTTCCTGCCCGAGGAGAAGCTCATCGCCGACGGCGTCAAACTGCTCCAGGTCGACACCGGGCTGGTGATCGAGTGCCTGGCCGAACTGGCCGCCGATCCGGAAGGCGTCGTACGGGAGTCCGTGCCGGATCCGCAGGGCGGGCCCGATCCGCTGACCGCCGTGTACCTGGTGCCCTTCCACCGGGCCGAGCTGTCCCTGGTCGGGCAGGTGCGCCGGCTGCTGAACGCCGAGGACGACCGGATGCCGTCCTTCCAGGACGTGGACTGGGACAAGGCCCTCGGCTGGCTCGCCGGGCGTACGGGGGCCGCGCTCGCCCCCGAGCAGCGGGACGCGGTCAAACTGGCGCTGACCCGCCGGGTCGCGGTCCTCACCGGCGGCCCCGGCTGCGGCAAGTCCTTCACCGTGCGCTCCATCGTCGAGCTGGCCCGGGCCAAGAAGGCCAAGGTGGTGCTGGCCGCGCCCACCGGCCGGGCGGCGAAGCGGCTCTCGGAACTCACCGGGGCCGAGGCCTCCACGGTGCACCGGCTGCTGGAGCTCAAACCGGGCGGGGACGCGGCGTACGACCGGGACCGGCCGCTGGACGCCGACCTGGTCGTGGTCGACGAGGCCTCGATGCTGGACCTGCTGCTGGCCAACAAGCTGGTCAAGGCCGTGGCGCCGGGTGCCCACCTGCTGCTGGTGGGGGACGTGGACCAGCTGCCCTCGGTCGGCGCCGGGGAGGTGCTGCGGGACCTGCTCGCGGAGGGCGGCCCGGTGCCCGCGGTGCGCCTCACCCGGATCTTCCGGCAGGCCCAGCAGTCCGGCGTGGTCACCAACGCGCACCGGATCAACACCGGCGTCCAGCCCATCACCGACGGGCTGCCGGACTTCTTCCTCTTCCCCGAGGAGGACACCGAGGCGGCGGGCGTGCTGGCCGTGGACGTGGCGGCCCGCAGGATCCCGGCCCGGTTCGGCCTCGACCCGAGACGGGACGTCCAGGTGCTCGCCCCCATGCACCGGGGCCCGGCGGGCGCGGGCAACCTCAACGGGCTGCTCCAGCAGGCGATGACGCCGGCCCGGCCGAACCTGCCGGAGAAGCGGTTCGGCGGCCGGGTCTTCCGGGTGGGCGACAAGGTCACCCAGATCCGCAACAACTACGACAAGGGCGCGAACGGCGTCTTCAACGGCACCGTCGGCGTCGTCATCGGCCTGGACGCGGACGAACAGCGCCTGACCGTGCGGACGGAGGAGGACGAGGAGATCGCCTACGAGTTCTCCGAGCTCGACGAACTGGCCCACGCCTACGCCGTCACCATCCACCGCTCCCAGGGGAGTGAATATCCCGCGGTGGTGATCCCGGTCACCACCGGCGCTTGGATGATGCTCCAGCGCAATCTGCTCTACACGGCGGTGACCAGGGCGAAGAAACTGGTCGTCCTCGTCGGGTCCCGGAAAGCCCTCGGGCAGGCGGTGCGTACCGTTTCCGCAGGCAGGAGGTACACGGCGGTCGCGCCACGGCTGTCCGGACGGATACCGGTGGGAAACATCACCTAGATGATCGATCATTTGGGGTTCCCGCCACCGTGCGGAGGGGGCAGGATGAGCAGGTTGGCGGCACTCAGTGCCGTCAGAAAGACCAAAGGCCGACCCCGAGTGCACTCTCCTGCGCCAAATGGGGGAAGGTAGAGGCAGTCAGGGCACCTCGAAGAAGAGGCACTACGTCGGTGAGGGATGACGTGAGCGACAACTCTGTAGTACTCCGGTACGCGGACGGCGAATACACCTACCCGGTGGTTGAGAGCACCGTCGGCGACCAGGGCTTCGACATCTCGAAGCTGCGGGCCCAGACCGGGCTCGTCACGCTGGACAGTGGCTACGGCAACACCGCCGCCTACAAGTCCGCGATCACCTACCTCGACGGTGAGCAGGGCATCCTGCGTTACCGCGGCTACCCGATCGAGCAGCTGGCGGAGCGCTCGACCTTCATCGAGGTCGCCTACCTGCTGATCAACGGTGAGCTGCCGACCGTCGACCAGCTCGCGTCGTTCCGCAACGAGATCACCCAGCACACGCTGCTGCACGAGGACGTCAAGCGCTTCTACGACGGCTTCCCGCGCGACGCCCACCCGATGGCCATGCTGTCCTCGGTGGTCAGCGCGCTGTCGACGTTCTACCAGGACAGCCACAACCCCTTCGACGAGACGCAGCGCAACCTCTCGACGATCCGGCTGCTGGCCAAGCTCCCGACGATCGCGGCCTACGCGTACAAGAAGTCGGTCGGCCACCCGGTGGTCTACCCGCGCAACGACCTCGGCTACGTCGAGAACTTCCTGCGCATGACCTTCTCCGTGCCGGCCCAGGAGTACGACCTGGACCCGGTCGTCGTCTCCGCGCTCGACAAGCTGCTGATCCTGCACGCGGACCACGAGCAGAACTGCTCGACCTCCACCGTGCGTCTGGTCGGTTCCTCGCAGGCGAACATGTTCGCCTCGATCTCCGCCGGCATCTCGGCCCTGTGGGGCCCGCTGCACGGTGGCGCCAACCAGTCCGTCCTCGAGATGCTGGAAGGCATCAAGAACGACGGCGGCGACGTCGACGCCTTCATCCGCAAGGTGAAGAACAAGGAAGACGGCGTCCGCCTCATGGGCTTCGGACACCGCGTCTACAAGAGCTTCGACCCCCGGGCGAAGATCATCAAGGCGGCGGCGCACGACGTCCTCTCGGCGCTCGGCAAGAGCGACGAGCTGCTCGACATCGCGCTCAAGCTGGAGGAGCACGCGCTCGCCGACGAGTACTTCGTCTCGCGCAACCTCTACCCGAACGTGGACTTCTACACCGGTCTGATCTACCGGGCCATGGGCTTCCCGACCGAGATGTTCACCGTGCTCTTCGCGCTCGGCCGCCTTCCCGGCTGGATCGCCCAGTGGCACGAGATGATCAAGGAGCCGGGTTCCCGCATCGGCCGCCCGCGCCAGATCTACACGGGCGAGGTCCTGCGCGACTTCGTTCCGGTCGAGGCCCGCTGACCCGAGGCTCTCCGGCGCCCCGCAGGACTGCGCGGCGCGACCGCAGGCACACGAGAAGCGCCCCGCCGTCGATCCCCCCACGGGTCGACGGTCGGGGCGTTTCCCTTTTCCCCCCGAAACGGATTCCCCCCACGGGACCCGGATCGGGGCGTCCTTGAGCCGGGACCCGTTCGGGTCGGGAGGGCCGCTCAAAGCCTCCCGCGGGCACGTGTCCCGGCCGGCGGATGCCGCGGAAAACCCCCAAGGTTTCCGTGGAACGTCCCCCAAGACGTTCCTGGCATCGCCCCATTAGACCTGTCGCGACCCCGGATGGTTACGTTGAGGTCACTGTGATCTGCGTCTCCCGTGAAGGAAGTGTGGGAACGATGCGAAGGCGATCCACTAGCGGAAGGACCGCAACCGCAGGCTGTTGGTCACCACGAAGACCGAGGAGAAGGCCATCGCGGCCCCCGCGATCATCGGGTTGAGCAGGCCGGCCGCCGCGAGCGGGAGGGCGGCGACGTTGTAGCCGAAGGCCCAGAAGAGGTTGCCCTTGATGGTGGCCAGGGTCCGGCGGGAGAGCCGGATCGCGTCCGCCGCCACCCGCAGGTCGCCCCGTACGAGGGTCAGGTCGCCGGCCTCTATGGCGGCGTCGGTGCCGGTGCCCATGGCCAGCCCCAGGTCGGCCTGGGCCAGCGCGGCCGCGTCGTTGACCCCGTCGCCGACCATGGCGACCGTACGGCCCTCGGCCTGGAGGCGGCGTACGACGTCCACCTTGTCCTGCGGGAGCACCTCGGCGATCACCTCGTCGATGCCCACCTCGCGGGCGACCGTCTCGGCGACGGCCCGGTTGTCGCCGGTCAGCAGCACCGGGGTCAGGCCCAGTTCCCGCAGCCGGGCGACCGCCTCGGCGCTGGTCTCCTTGACCGCGTCGGCCACGGTCAGGACCCCGCGTGCCGCGCCGTCCCACGCCACCAGCACGGCGGTGCCGCCCTCCGCCTCGGCGGCCGCCTTGGCCTGCGCCAGCCCGGCCGGCAGGGTGATCGACCAGTCCGCCAGCAGCTGCTCGCGGCCGACCAGCACGGCGTGCCCGTCGACCACGCCCTGGACGCCGAGACCGGCGAGGTTCTCGAAGCCCTCCGGCACGGGCAGGGCGCCCGCCCGGTCGGCGGCGGCCGTGGCCACGGCCCGGGCGATCGGGTGCTCCGAGGCGTGCTCCAGCGACCCCGCCAGGCGCAGCAGTTCGAGCTCGTCGACCCCCTCGGCGGCGACGACGCCGGCGAGGGTCATCCGGCCCGTGGTGACGGTGCCGGTCTTGTCGAGGACGACGGTGTCCACGCGGCGGGTGGACTCCAGCACCTCGGGGCCCTTGATCAGGATGCCGAGCTGCGCGCCGCGCCCGGTGCCGACCATCAGCGCGGTCGGGGTGGCCAGGCCCAGGGCGCACGGGCAGGCGATGATCAGGACGGCGACGGCGGCGGTGAAGGCGGCCGTCGGGTCGTCGGTGACGAGCAGCCAGGTGATCCAGGTGCCGAGCGCGAGGACCAGGACGAGGGGTACGAAGACCCCGGAGATCCGGTCGGCGAGGCGCTGGACCTCGGCCTTGCCGTTCTGCGCGTCCTCCACCAGCCTGGCCATCCGGGCGAGCTGGGTGTCGGCCCCGACCCTGGTGGCCTCGACGAGCAGGCGCCCGGAGGTGTTGACGGTGGCGCCGGTGACGGCGTCGCCGACGGACACCTCGACCGGGACGGATTCGCCGGTCAGCATGGAGGCGTCCACGGCGGAACTGCCCTCGACGACCGTGCCGTCGGTGGCGATCTTCTCGCCGGGGCGGACGACGAAGCGGTCGCCGACGGTGAGCGCGGCCACCGGGATGCGCACCTCCTTGCCCGCGCGCAGGACGACGACGTCCTTGGCGCCCAGCTCCAGCAGGGCCTTGAGGGCCGCGCCCGCCTTCCGCTTGGAGCGGGCCTCCAGGTAGCGGCCGAGGAGGATGAAGGTGACGACCCCGGCCGCGACCTCCAGATAGATGGCGGTGGAGCCGTCCGTACGGGAAATGCTGAGGTCGAAGCCGTGCCGCATGCCGGGCATGCCCGCGTGGCCGAGGAACAGCGCCCACAGTGACCAGGCGAAGGCGGCGAGCGTGCCGACCGAGACCAGGGTGTCCATGGTGGCGGCGCCGTGCCGGGCGTTGGTCCAGGCGGCCTTGTGGAAGGGGAAGCCGCCCCAGACCACGACGGGCGCGGCGAGGGTCAGGGAGAGCCACTGCCAGTTGTCGAACTGGAGGGAGGGGATCATCGCGAACAGGACGACGGGCAGGGCGAGCGCGGCGGAGACCAGCAGCCGCTGCCGCAGGGCCGAGAGCACCGGGTCGGGAGCCGCGGGCGGCTCCTCCTGGCCGGCCGCCGGGGGCGCCGGGGCGGGCGGGGCGGGTTCCTCGGCGGTGTAGCCGGTCTTGACGACGGTCGCGATCAGGTCCGCGACCCGGACGCCGTCACCGTAGGAGACGTGGGCCTTCTCGGTGGCGTAGTTCACCGTGGCCTCGACGCCGTCCATCCGGTTGAGCTTCTTCTCGATGCGGGCCGCGCAGGAGGCGCAGGTCATCCCGCCGATCGAAAGTTCGACCGCCGTTATCGGTCCGTCGTGCACTGTGCTGGTCATGTTCCGGCTCCAGGGGGATGGCCGGGCCGTACGGGTCCAGTATGAGCTGGCCGGCACGGCCCGGCGGGGTGCTGCGAAGTGCCGAGGGTTCTGCCGAAGGAGGGGGCGGGTGCCGCTCAGACCCGTCCGGCGAGCTCGTAGCCGGCCTCGTCCACGGCCGCGCGGACGTCCTCGTCGGCCAGCGGGGCGGCGGAGACCACGGTGACCTCGCCGGACGAGGCGACGGCCTTGACCGAGGTGACGCCCGGCAGGGCGGCGATCTCGCCGGTCACCGCGCCCTCGCAGTGGCCGCAGGTCATGCCGGTCACCCGGTAGACGGTGGTGGTCTGGGTGTCCGTCTCGGCGGTCATGTCGTTCTCCTCTTCAGGGGTGTGTCCGGTCACCGGGAGGGGTGGCCGATGACTCCACCGTCCTCCCGACGATCCGAGACTATACCCCTGGGGGGTATAAAGCGAGCATCGGCTCCCGGTCTTTTCGCGCGGCGGCGGGCTCAGTCCTCGCGGCGCCCCCGGTTGCCGGGCCGGCGGGCCACCCAGGCCCGGACCGTCTCGGCGTACCAGTACGGCTTGCCGCCCTCCACGTGGTCGGGCGGCGGAAGAAGGCCGTGCTTGCGGTAGGAGCGCACGGTGTCCGGCTGGACCCGGATGTGTGCGGCGATCTCCTTGTACGACCACAGCTGTCGGTCGCTCATTTCGGACACCTCCTGGTCCACGCCGCCGGGCCGGCCGGGTGGCCGTCGGGGGGATCCGGCGCGTGGACGCTGACGATCACTCGCGTTGTGCCCGGGGAACGACGCGGGACGAGGGCCCGGGAGGGGCTGTCGACCCCCTGTGACGGAAAACCCGCGTAACGCGGACATGCGTGACACGAAGGCGACCCCTGTGACCGGAGCGTCACAGGGGTCGTATGGGGAGAACGCGCGAGGGCCGTGAGACCGGCGAACGGCGGCTCGGCGTGCGGACACCCCTGCTGATCAGCGGTACAGCGCCGGCCGCTCCGCGAGCTCCACCACGGTCCGCACGCCGCTGCGCGCGGCCGCGAGGCCCGCCTCGGAGACGGCGGCCGCCGCGTAGCCGTCCCACGCGTCGGGCCCCGCCACCCGGCCGCGCGCGGCGGCGGCCACCCAGCGCCGCAGCTGACGGTCGTAGGCGTCGGCGAAGCGCACCGTGAAGTCCTGGTCGATCGCGCCGCCCCACCGGCCCGCCGCCTGCACCACCATCGCGTGGCCGTCGCCGATCCGGGCACTGCCCGCCTCGCCGACCGCCTCGCACTGCACCTGGTAGCCGAAGCCGCAGTTGACGAAGATCTCCACGTCGACGACGGCCCCTCCGGAGGTCTCCAGCAGCACCATCCGGGGATCGCTCAGCCCCTCGGGCGCGGCCGACGTCGGCCGCGGCGAGAGCACCGTCACCGCGGTGATCTCCTGCCCCAGCAGCCAGCGGGCGGCGTCCACCTCGTGCACCACGGAGTCGCTGATCAGCATGTCGCTGGTGAAGAAGGACGGCGAGGAGGCGTTGCGGTGCCGGCAGTGCAGGAAGAGCGGACGGCCGATCCCGCCCGCGTCCAGCAGCTCCTTGAGCCGCTCGTACTCGGCGTCGTGGCGCCGCATGAACCCCACCTGCACCAGGCGCCGACCCAACCGCTGCTCGGCCTCCATGACGCGCAGCGCCCCCGCCGGCTCCGGGGTCAGCGGCTTCTCGCACAGCACCGGCAGCTCCCGCTCCAGGGCCTGCAGGATCGCTTCCTCGTGGGCGGGCCCGGGGGACGCGATCAGTACGGCCCGGACCCCGGGCGCGGCTATCGCAGCCGCCGGGTCGGTGTGCGCGCTCGCGCCGTCGAGGGCGCCCGCGACCTCCTTGACCCGGTCCCCGTCCGGATCGGCCACGGCCACCACCCGGGCCCCTCCGACGGTCCGCCCGAACCGGCGCACGTGGTCCGCGCCCATCTTCCCGGTGCCGATGACGGCGATGCCGAGCGTGCTGGTCATGTCGTGTTCCCTCCGGAATGTCAGCGGGCGCCACAGGAGCGCAGATAGGCGCGGGTGCGGCGGGCGATCGGCAGCGGCCGGTCGGGCGGGCAGGGGTACATGTCCTGCTCCACGATGGCGAACAGGTCCACCCCCAGCCGCTGGGCCGCCGCCAGTACGGGCTCCAGCGCGGGCACCCCCGACGGCGGCTCGCACATCACCCCGCGGCCCACGGCCGGCCCGAAGGGCAGCTCCTGGGCGACGACTTCGGCGAGGATCCGCGGGTCCACCTGCTTGAGGTGGAGATAGCCGATCCGTTCGGCGAAGGTCTCCACGGCCTGCACGCTGTCCCCGCCGCAGTACGCGTAGTGGCCGGTGTCCAGGCAGAGCGAGACCAGACCGGGGTCGGTGGCGTCCAGGAAGCGGGCCACGTTCTCCGGGGTGTCGATGTGGGTGTCGGCGTGCGGATGGACGACGATCCGCAGCCCGTACCGGACCTGCACCTCGCGGCCGAGACGCTCGGTCTGGGAGGCCAGTTCCCGCCACTGGGCGGCGGTGAGGGTGCGGTCCTCCAGCACCTTCCCGGTCTTGTCGTCCCGCCAGAAGGAGGGGATGACGACGAGATGGGCCGCGCCCATGGCCTGGGTGAGCGCCGCGATCCGCGACACGTGCTCCCAGGTCTCCTCCCACACGGCGGGCCCGTGATGGAGTCCGGTGAAGACGGTTCCCGCCGAGACCCGCAGGCCGCGCGCGGCCGTCTCCTCGGCGAGGCGGGCGGGATCCGTGGGGAGGTAGCCGTACGGGCCGAGCTCGATCCACTCGTACCCGGCCTCGGCCACCTCGTCGAGAAAACGCCGCCAGGGAGTCTGCTGCGGGTCGTCGGGGAACCAGACACCCCAGGAGTCCGGAGCCGAACCGATCCGGATACGGGTCAACGCGGGCGGGGAGGACGTCATAACGGCCACCTTAGGGTGGAGGACGAGTGGGAGGACTGACTGTGACCGGCACCGGCGATCCGTATCCGTTCGACCTGATCACGATGGGCCGGATCGGGGTGGATCTCTACCCGTTGACGACCGGCGTACCACTGGCCGAGGCGGAGACCTTCGGCAAGTTCCTGGGCGGCTCCCCGGCGAACGTGGCCGTGGCGGCGGCCCGGCTCGGCCGGCGGGTGGCGGTGATCAGCCGGACCGGCGCGGACCCCTTCGGCACGTATCTGCGCACCGAGCTGCGGGGCTTCGGGGTGGACGACCGGTGGGTGACCGAGGTCGCCGGGCTCCCCACCCCGATCACCTTCTGCGAGATGTTCCCGCCCGACCGTTTCCCGCTGTACTTCTACCGGCTGCCGAAGGCCCCGGACCTGGAGATCGCGGCGGACGAGGTGGACCTCGAGTCGGTACGGGCGGCCCGGGTGTTCTGGATGACGGGCACCGGCCTGAGCGAAGAGCCCTCACGGGCGGCGACGCTCGCGGCGCTGGAGGCCCGCGGCAGCGACCGGTCGGCGACGACGGTGTTCGACCTCGACTGGCGGCCGATGCTGTGGCGGGAGAAACCGGAACCGTACTACGAGCGGGCGCTCGCGCACGCCACGGTGGCCGTCGGGAACCCGGAGGAGTGCGAGATCGCCACGGGCGAGTCCGACCCGTACGCGGCGGCCCGGGCGCTGCTCGCCGCCGGGGTGGAACTGGCGGTGGTCAAACGCGGCCCGGAGGGCGTGCTGGCGGTCCACCGCGACGGGACGGTGGCGCAGGCGGCGCCGGTCGCGGTGGACGTGGTCAACGGGCTGGGCGCGGGGGACGCGTTCGGCGGGGCGCTGTGCCACGGGCTGCTGGCGGGATGGGAGTTGGAGCGTGTCGTGCGGTACGCGAACGCGGCGGGGGCGATCGTGGCCTCGCGGCTGGCGTGCTCCAGCGCGATGCCGTTCTCTCACGAGGTGGAGGAGGTGCTGGGGCGTGCCGGTGGTGTCTGAGTGGGCGATGGAGTGGACGCGGCTGCGGGTGCTGGCCCTGCAGCCGGGCGAGACGTACGCGTTCCCTTCGGGGGAGTGCGAATGGATCGTGCTCCCGCTGTCGGGCGGCTGCGAGGTCCGTTGCGATCCAGCCTCGCCGGCGTTTGAGGCGCGGGGGTTCGGGGGCAGCGCCCCCGCAGCGGAGCCGCACGTCTTCGAACTGCGGGGACGGGCAGGGGTGTTCCAGGGCGTCACCGACTTCGCGTACGTGCCGCGCGACGCGCACGTGGAAGTGGCCTCCGCCGCAGGCGGCCGGTTCGCCCTGGCCGGTGCGCAGTGTGCGACGAGGCTGCCCCCGCGGTACGGCCCCGCCGAGGCCGTGGCCGTCGAGCTGCGCGGCGCGGACCGGTGCTCGCGCCAGGTCAACAACTTCGCCGCCGCGGGCCCCACCGGCTTCGAGTGCGACCGGCTGATCGCCGTCGAGGTCCTCACCCCCGGCGGGAACTGGTCCTCGTACCCCCCGCACAAGCACGACGAGCACCGCCCCGGCGAGGAGTCCCGCCTGGAGGAGATCTACTACTACGAGATCGCCCCGCACGGGGACACCCCCGGCCTCGGGTACCAGCGCGTCACGCCCTCCCCGGCGGGGAAGACCGACATCCTGACCGAGGTGCGGACCGGCGACGCCGTGCTGATCCCGGACGGCTGGCACGGTCCGTCCATGGCCGCCCCCGGCCACGACATGTACTACCTGAACGTGATGGCCGGACCGGACACCGGCGGGCCCAGGCAGTGGCTGATCCGCGACCACCCCGACCACGGCTGGATCCGCGGCAGCTGGGAGGGGCAGGACGTCGACCCCCGGCTGCCCTTCCCCCGAGCAGGAGCGGAGGACCACCGATGAGGCTCACCGTCGCCCAGGCGCTCGTACGCTTCCTCGCCGCGCAGTACACCGAGCGCGACGGCCGCCGCCGGCGGCTGGTCGCCGCCACCTGGGGGATCTTCGGCCACGGGAACGTCGCCGGGATCGGCCAGGCCCTGCTGGAATCCGGCCCCGACGCCATGCCCTTCCTCCAGGGCCGCAACGAGCAGGCCATGGTGCACGCCGCCGTCGGGTACGCCCGCCAGAGCGGCCGGCTGTCCACGCACGCCGTCACCACCTCGATCGGCCCGGGCGCCACCAACCTCGTCACCGGCGCCGCCCTCGCCACGATCAACCGGATCCCGGTGCTCCTGCTGCCCGGGGACACCTTCGCCACCCGGCCCGCCGATCCGGTCCTCCAGCAGCTGGAGGTCCCGTACGCCGCAGACGTCTCCGTCAACGACGCCCTGCGGCCCGTCTCCCGCCACTTCGACCGGATCACCCGCCCCGAGGCCCTGGTCCCGGCCGCCCTGCAGGCCGTACGCGTGCTCACCGACCCGGTGCAGACCGGCGCCGTCACCCTCGCGCTGCCGCAGGACGTGCAGGCGGAGGCGTACGAATGGCCCGAGGAGTTCTTCGCCGAGCGGGTCTGGCGCGTACGCCGGCCGCGGCCCGACCGCGCCGAGCTCGCCGCCGCCGCGGACGCCGTGCGGGGCTCCGCGCGTCCCCTGATCGTCGCCGGCGGCGGAATCCGGCACAGCGGGGCGCAGGCCGCCCTCGCCGCCCTGGCCGAGGCCACCGGGATCCCGGTCGCCGTCACGCAGGCGGGCAAGGGCGTGCTCCCGTACGGCCATCCCGCCGACGTCGGCGGGATCGGCCACACCGGCACGGCCACCGCCGACGCCCTGGCCCGCGAGGCCGACGTGGTCCTCGCCGCCGGGACCCGGCTCAGCGACTTCACCACCGCCTCGGCGACCCTGTTCCAGAATCCGGCCGTCCGGTTCGTCGGCCTCAACCTGGACCCGTACGACGCCCACAAGCTCGCCGCCCGCCCCCTGGTCGCCGACGCCCGAGAGGCGCTCGACGAACTCCGGGAGGCGCTGGCCGGCCACCGTGTGGACGCCGCGTACGAGACGGCGTACCGGCAGGGGGCCGCCCGCTGGGACGCCGTCGTCGACCGGGCGTACGCCGTGTCCGCGCCCGACGAGGAGCTCCCGCCCACCCAGGCCCAGGTGCTCGGGCTCCTCGACGCTCTCGTCGACGCCACCGACATCCTGGTCAACGCCGCCGGCTCGCTCCCCGGCGACCTGCACAAGCTGTGGCGGGCCCGGTCCGCGGACCAGTACCACGTGGAGTACGGGTACTCCTGCATGGGCTACGAGATCCCCGCCGCCATCGGGGTCGCGCTCGCCGCGCCCGGCCGGCCCGTGTGGGCGCTGGTCGGCGACGGGACGTACCTGATGAACCCGACCGAGATCGTCACGGCCGTCCAGGAGGGCGTCCCGATCAGGGTGGTCGTCCTGGACAACCACGGCTACGCCTCCATCGGCGGCCTCTCCGGGGCGGTGGGCGCCGAGGGCTTCGGCACTGCCTACCGCTTCCGGGCGGCCGACGGCACGTACACCGGGGACCCCCTTCCGGTGGACCTCGCGGCCAACGCGGCCTCCCTCGGAATGGCCGTGATCCGCGCCCGCACCGTACGTGACCTGCGGGAAGCCCTCGCCGAGGCCCGCTCGGCGACGCGTCCCACATGTGTCTACGTACAGACCCGAACGCCCGACACTGTGTCGGGCCCACCCCCGGCACAGGCGTGGTGGGATGTTCCTGTGGCCGAGACCGCGACCCGCAAGGCGGCGTCCCAGGCCCGTGAAGAGTACGACCGGCAAGCCGCGCAGCGACGTCGCCATCTGTGAAGGAGCAATAGGCATGAAGACCGTCAACCACTGGATCGGTGGCAAGACCGTCGAGGGCGCGTCGGGCAACTACGGCCCGGTCACCGACCCGGCCACCGGCGAGGTCACCACGCAGGTCGCGCTCGCGTCGGCCGAGGAGGTCGACGCCGCGGTACAGGTCGCGAAGGAGGCCTTCCTGTCCTGGGGCCAGTCCTCGCTGGCCGCCCGCACCAAGGTGCTCTTCGCCTACCGGGCCCTGCTCGACGCCAACCGTGACGCCGTCGCCGAGCTGATCACCGCCGAGCACGGCAAGGTCCACTCGGACGCGCTGGGCGAGGTCGCCCGCGGCCTGGAAATCGTCGAGCTGGCCTGCGGCATCACCACGCAGCTCAAGGGCGAGCTGTCGACGTCGGTGTCCAACCGGGTCGACGTGTCCGCGATCCGCCAGCCGCTGGGCGTCGTCGCGGGCATCACGCCCTTCAACTTCCCGGCGATGGTCCCGATGTGGATGTTCCCGCTGGCCATCGCCTGCGGCAACACCTTCGTCCTCAAGCCGAGCGAGAAGGACCCGTCGGCGTCCAACAAGCTGGCCGAGCTGATGACCGAGGCCGGCCTGCCGGCGGGCGTGCTCAACGTGGTCCACGGCGACAAGGTCGCCGTCGACGCGCTGCTCGCCCACCCCGACATCGCGGCCGTCTCCTTCGTCGGCTCCACCCCGATCGCCCGCCACATCCACACCACCGCCTCCGCCAACGGCAAGCGCGTACAGGCGCTCGGCGGCGCCAAGAACCACATGCTGGTCCTGCCCGACGCCGACCTGGACGCGGCCGCCGACGCGGCGGTCTCCGCCGCCTACGGCTCGGCCGGTGAGCGCTGCATGGCGATCTCCGCCGTCGTGGCCGTCGGCTCCATCGCCGACGTACTGGTCGACAAGATCCGCGAGCGCGCCGAGAAGATCAAGATCGGCCCCGGCAACGACCCGACCTCCGAGATGGGCCCGCTGATCACGGCCGCCCACCGCGACAAGGTCGCCTCCTACGTCAAGGGCGCGGCCGCCCAGGGCGCCGACGTGGTGCTGGACGGCACCGGGTACACGGTCGAGGGCAACGAGAACGGCCACTGGATCGGGCTGTCGCTGCTGGACAACGTGCGCACCGACTCCGACGCCTACCGCGACGAGATCTTCGGCCCGGTGCTGTGCGTCCTGCGCACGGAGACCTACGAGGAGGGCGTGGCCCTCATCAACGCCTCGCCCTTCGGCAACGGCACCGCGATCTTCACCCGCGACGGCGGCGCCGCCCGCCGCTTCCAGCTGGAGATCGAGGCGGGCATGGTCGGCGTCAACGTCCCGATCCCGGTGCCGGTGGGCTACCACTCCTTCGGCGGCTGGAAGGACTCCCTCTTCGGCGACCACCACATCTACGGCAACGACGGCATCCACTTCTACACTCGCGGCAAGGTCGTGACGACCCGCTGGCCGGACCCGTCGGACGCCCCCGCCGGCGTGGACCTGGGCTTCCCCCGCAACCACTGACCCAGCCCCGCAGGACCGAACCGCCCCCCGCAGCCTCACCGCGGGGGGCGGGTTCCGTTCCGGGGAGGGGTCAGAAGCGCGACCATACGTCCGAGGCGGCCGCGGTGGCCCAGACCGCGTCGCCGTGGCCGTAGCCCGGGACCACGGTGAAGGAGACGTGCTCGTTGCCGCCCGCGCGGATCAGCTCCGCGCCACGCGGGTGGTCGCCGCGGCCCAGCTCGGTGTTGACCCAGACCACCTCCGCCGTGATGCGCTCCCAGGCGATCTCGTACGTGGCGTCGTCGCCCGCCCAGACCGCGGCGAGATCCCGCATCAGGGCGGCCGGCAGGAGTCCGCTGCCGAGGGCCGAGGTGGCGGCGTGCCAGGTGGCCACCGGGGTGTGCGTCAGCGCGAAGCGGTCCTCGGCGGGGGTGGCGCCGAAGGTGTAGGTCCCGGCGCCGTGGCCCCGGGTGTAGATCCAGTTCGCCGGGCCCGGCAGCGCGGCCGTGCGGATCAGCGCGAAGTGGGCGAGCCCGGCGTGGGTGAAGCGCAGTGCCGGGTCCGGCGGCCAGGGCGCCGGGGAGACACCGTCCGGATCGGCCACCGCCTTGGCGATCACGGCCGCGAGTCCCGGATCGACGAAGGGGACGCCCTGCGCGAGCCGGGTGGCGTACGCGTCCCGGGTGTCGGCCGCCCGCAGCGCGAGGTCCCCGGTGTACGGACCGGTCGTGTCCAGGGCCAGGACCCGGCGCAGCCGCGGCGAGGCGTCGTGAGAGGCCGCGTCCAGCGCCAGGGCCGCCCCGGCCGAGTGCCCCGCGTACTGGTACGGCAGCCCCAGTACGTGATCCAGCGCGCCCACCACCCCGGCCAGGTCCCGGCGGTGCGACTCCAGCCCCCACTCGGCGCGGACGTCGGCCGCCGCGGCGGCGTCCTCGCGCGGGGTGACCCCGACGACGAGCAGGCCCCGGCGGCGCAGCTCGTGGGCGAGGTTGTGGTCGCCCCGGCCGCCCGGGGTGAAGAACTCCGCCGCGAAGTTCAGGCCGCCGCCGGGCAGCAGGTACACGATCCCCCGAGGTGCCCGCGCCGTGTCCGCGATCACGTCCACGGTGACGGGGGCCGGGCCGCCGTCGTCGAGCGGGAGGGTGAGGCGGATCCAGCCGTCGCCCGGCAGGTAGGCGGCGGTGCCGGTGCCCAGGGCACGCTCGATGCGGGTCAGCAGTCCCGTGCCCTTGGCCGCGTCGCCGTGCTGTCGTTCCCTCACAGGTGTCCCCCCTTGAGCCGGTGATGGCCGAATACCGTCACTGGGGGACACCCTCGCCGGTCAGCGCCTTCCAGCCAAGTCCAGGACGGATTCCTCCTGTTCGCTCTCGGCGCGACGGCGCCGGCGCAGCACCCACACGGTGACGCCCGCGCCCGCCAGCACCAGCAGCAGACCCACGGCGGGCCAGGGCACGGCGACGAAGTCGGTCTCGGACCGGGAGACGAGATCGGGGTGGGCCGCCGCGCCCGCCGTGATCCTGACGGTCACCCAGTCCGACTGGGGTGCGTCCGGCCACGGTTCGGTCAGCTCGATCCGCTGGCCCGGAAGCAGGGTCAGCTTCAGTTCACGTCCCGGCCGGTCCAGCACCCGGCGCCCGAACAGTCCCTGGGCGGAGATCGCCACCTTGGGCTCGACCACCAGGTTGCCCCGGTTGACCAGCGCGTAACGGACGGTGGCGCGGGCGTCCTTCACCCAGGGCAGCAGCGGGGCGGACCGGCTGACCCGCACGTCCTCCACGCTCAGCCCGGGAGTGACGGGCCCCGGCACCCGGAAGTACAGCCGGGCGCCCACCGAACGCTTCACCCCGACCTGGACCTTGCCGTCCTGCTGCACGCCCTCCACGGCGGTGCCCAGGGCCACGATCCCGCCCACGTGGTCACCGGGCGTCGCGTCCGCCGGGACCTTCACGGTGAAGGGGATGTCCTTGCGCCCCTTGGCCGGCACGGTGACGGTGCCCGCCGCCTCCGGGTCCAGCGCGATCCACGCGCCGACGTCCTTCGGCTTCGTCTCCACCGGCAGCAGCGCGAACGCGCCGCCGGCCGGGGTGTTCACGGCGTCGGTGGCGAAGACCTGGAACGTCAGTTCCCGGTCGGAGGAGTTCAGGACCGTCACGCTGTCGGTGAGGGTGGTCCCGGCCGCGCCCTGGTGGAAGAAGTACGCGCGATCGGTCATGGCGGCGCCGGCGGCGGGCGTCGGGAACACCCCCCACGTGCCGTTGTCCGCGGCCGTCGCCGGGCCGGCCGGCAGCAGGCCCGCGCACAGCGCCAGCAGGCCGAGGAGCAGACCGTACAGGGAGGTGCGGGTGCGGCTACGCGTACTGCTGCGGGTGCGCATGGGCGGTCTCCAGTCGGCGCGGAAAGGGGAAGGGGTGGCGCGGCGCCGGAGCGCCGCACCACCCTGACGGAGCGGCCGTGCGGTCGTGCGGGTCAGGCGATCGAGAAGGTGACGACCGTCTGGTAGGTGTCGGCGAACATGAAGGGCGGGAGCTGGATCATCCCGGCGCCCCCGACGGCGAACTCACCGCCGGTCAGCTCGTCACCCCCGGCGGCCTGTGAGGCCACCTTCATCGGGACGTCGGAGATCGCGCCGGGCGTGCCCGCGGTGCAGGTGCTCGGGCTGTCCGGGTTGGTCACGGTGCAGGACGGCTGGATGCCGATCTGCGCCTTCGCCATCGAGTGCCCGGTGGTCTGGTTCAGGAACGGCGTACGCGTCGCCGTCACGTCCCAGCCGAGCGAGCCGCCGCGGAAGTCCTGGACGGTCGCGGCGTTGAAGACGCCGACCACCGACTGGGCCTTGCCGTTGAGGGTGACCGCGCCGAAGCTGACGGCCGGCTGGCCGTCCTTCGGCCCCAGGGCCAGCGGTCCGGGAAGGACCTCGACGTCGACCGGGTTCTTCACGCCGGCCTGCTCCTCCAGGAAGACGAAGGCCTTGTACGGGGTGATCGAACCGTCGATCTTGATCGTGTCGGCCTTCTTGGTGACCGTGATGTTGCAGGTGGCGGCGCCGGAGGCGTCCGCGGTGCCGGTGCCGGTGTCACCGGTCGCAGCCCCGGCGAGCAGGGCGGAGCAGGTGACCGGACCCGCCGGGAAGTTGGCGCCGTTGACCACGACGGCGGTGCCCGCCGGGCCGCTGTTGGGCGTCAGCTTCGTGGTGACGGGGTCCTTGGGCAGGGCCTCGACCGCGACCGAGCCGAGCGAGGCGCTCGGGCGGGGGGCCGGGGTACAGGTGGTGGTGAACACCGAACCGGAGAGGTCCGCGTCCGTCACCGCGAGGTCGAGGGCGACCTGGACGGTCGTGCCCTCGGTGCCGTCCGGGATCTTGATGGTGCCGGAGAAGGCCTTGGGGTCGAGCGGCTGCCCGGCCACGACGGACACGGTCTCCGGCGGGCTGGTGACCACCTGCGTGGTGGCGCCGACCTTGAGGGTGATCTTGGAGGTGTTCACCGTCGTGACGGAGAACGAGGGGATCAGCGGGCTCGCACCCGGGTCGATCGTGATCGGGACGACGTCGCCCGCCTTGGCGCCGTCGGGCAGCGTGACCGTCCAGTTCTGGTTGCCCGAGCCGTCCGGCTGCGGCGCCGGTGCGTCGCAGTTCTCGAAGACGGCCGTGGTCTTGGTCGCGGCCTGCGCGGGGCCCGCCAGGCCCGCCACTGCGCCGGTGAGGGCCAGCGACAGGGCCCCCGCCCCTGCCAGCACTCTGCGTCGATGCGTTCTCGTACTCACTGGGTCGCGACTCCTTCGTCATGACGAACCCTCCCCCCACCCGCTGTGTGGGGGAGGCCGAGCCGGTGCGGTGGCCGATATTGACGCGTCACGGTGATGAGAAGTCAATGACTTGCTTTCGCGCGAAGCACACAGAAATTGATGGGCCATCAGGGAGGGGCTGATGGCCCGCCGGATACCGACCGGTCGGGGTGGGAGCGGCGCCGGCCGGTCGGGCCGTCGGTACAGGCCTGATCCGGCCTTCTTCGGCGTTCTCCGGCCGTGTTCACGACGGGCGGGCGGTGCCGGTGGGGATGGTGGTGCCGGGCACGTGCAGCAGCAGGTTCGGCGTGCCGGCCGGAAGCCCGGTGATCCGGCCGGCCACGGCGCCGCGCACCAGCGCGTCGGACACCTGCGCCGGGGTGCGCACCGTACCGCCGGCCAGGAGCAGCGCGGCGGCCCCCGCCACGTGCGGGGCGGCCATCGAGGTGCCGGAGGAGCGGGCCGTGCCGGTGGTGGAGTCCTTCCGGGCGGAGGTGACGGCCACGCCCGGCGCGAACAGGTCCACGCAGGAGCCGTGGTTGGAGAACGGCGCACGGCGGTCCGCGGCGTCCGTCGCGCCGACGGTGACGGCCTGCGGGACGGAGGCCGGGGATCCGCCGCAGGCGTTCCTGCCGTCGTTGCCGGCGGCCGCGACGAAGGTGATCCCGGAGGACACGATCCGCAGCACGGCGGCGTCGAGGGCGCGGCTGCGGCTGCCGCCCATGCTCATGTTCGCCACGGCCGGGGAGGCCGGGGTGCGGGCGGCGTCCTTCACCACCCAGTCGAGACCCTTGAGCATGCCCGACAGGCGCCCGTCGCCGCGGCAGTCGGCCACCTTCACGGAGACGAGGGAGACCCCCTTGGCGACCCCGTACGTCTCCCCGCCCACGGTCCCCGCGACGTGCGTGCCGTGGCCGTTGCAGTCCCGGGAGCCCTCCAGGAACACCGCGCTGTGCCCGGCCCGGGCGCGGCCGCCGAACTCCTGGTGGCGGGTGTTGATCCCGGTGTCGAGGATGTAGACGGTGACGCCCCCGGCCTTCGTGGCGTACGTGTACGAGCCGTCGAGCGGGAGCTCGCGCTGGTCGATCCGGTCCAGCGACCAGGGCGCGGGGCTCTGCGGCAGCAAGGCGGTGCCCTCGGAGCCGGCGCCGGTGGGGGTTTCGGTCCCCGCTCCGGCTCCGGTGATGTGGAAGACCGTGTCCGCTTCCACCGAGGCCACCCGGGGGTCGGCGGCCAGGGCGGCGGCCCGCGCCGCGGTGGTGCGGACGGCGAAGCCGTCGAGGGCGGCCTCGTAGACGGGACCGACCTCGTCCCCCGACTCCGCGGCTTCGGCGGCCAGGGCGCGGGCCGGGGCGCGCGAGGCGGTGTCCTTGAGGACGACGACGTACGGGGAGACGGGGTCGTCGGCGGTCGCGGTGGCGGCGGTGGTGTCCGGTAGTGGGGCGACGGCCGTGGCGGCCGCCGCCAGCAGCGCGGCGGCGGGGAACAGCGGGGCGAATGGGGTCATGCGGCCGATGCTCGGCGAGCGGCCCTACGGGCGCGCGGAGGGTGCGCCGAGTGGCCGCACGACACGCCGCCGGGCGGGGTACCGCCGGACCCGGCCCGGCGGGTGGGCCGGACGGTTCAGGAACCGATCGGCCAGCCGCGCATCGAGAACACGCCCTCGTCGCGGGCCCCGGCGGCGTCGTAGGTGGCCAGGGCGGCCTCGTTGTCGGTGTCGACGCCCACCCACATGCCGTAGCAGCCGCGCGCCTTCGCCTCGTCGGCGAGGGCCAGGGTCAGGGCGCGGCCGATCCCGCGGCGCCGGTAGCCCTCGTCCACGGACAGCTCGTAGAGGCACATCTCCGTCCCCTTGTCGGGGTGGACCATCTCGATGCCGGAGACCATCCCGGCGGGGACGCCGTCGACGTACGCGATGAGCATCAGGTGCCCGGGGGCGGCGAGGAAGCGCTCGGACCACTCCTCGCGGGCGGGCCCGTCGAAGAGGGACTCGGCGGCCGAGAGCTCGGCGGGTGTGAGGGCCCGGCGGATGTCCATGGCGGTCACGATAATGCGCGCGCGGCCGATGGCGGGGCGAAGCCGGGTACGGCGTGGCGGGCGGCCCGAAAACTCCCGACGGGCCGTACGCGACGCTGACTAACCTGTCCGGGTCGTCGAAGACTTGAGGGACGAGGGGGAACGCCGTGAGGGACGCCGTGGTCACGCCGGAGGGCGACCGGATCCGCTGGGTCGAGCTGCCGGGCGAGGAGCCGGCCCGGGTGTACGTGCACGGCCTGGGGGCCACCTCGCCCGCCTACTTCGCGGCCGTCGCCACGCACCCGCTGCTGGCGGGGCGGCGTTCCCTGCTGGTCGATCTGCTGGGCCACGGACACAGCGACCGCCCCGAGGAGTTCGGCTACACCCTCGAAGAGCACGCCGACGCGCTGGCGGCCGCCCTCACCGACGCCGGTGTGCAGGGCGCCGAGCTGATCGCCCACAGCATGGGCGGAGCCGTGGCCATCGTGCTGGCCGACCGTCATCCCCACCTGGTGTCCCGGCTCGTGCTCGTCGACGCCAACCTGGATCCCGTGGCGCCCCGCCCCGTCGCCCCCGGGAGCAGCGGGATCGCCTCCTACACCGAGGAGGAGTTCCTGGCCGGCGGCTGGGCAGAGGTGCGCGACAGGGCCGGCGCGCACTGGTGGTCCACGATGCGGCTGGCGGGCCGTACGGCCCTGTACCGCAGCGCCGTCCACCTCGCGGCGGGCACCGACCCCACCATGCGCGAGCTGCTGCTGGAGTTGAAGATCCCGTGCGCCCTCCTGCTCCCCGAGGCCGACGGCCCGCTCCCCGGCGCCGACGCCCTCCGGGCCGCGGGCGTCACCGTGGTGTCCGTCCCCGACTGCGGGCACAACATCATGCTGGACAATCCGCAGGCCTTCGCCGAGGCCACCGCCGCGGCCCTGCGCGACACTCCCTAGGGCACGGGCACGGGCACGGGCACGGGCGTCGCACCGTGTGCAGGTGGGCGGACGCGCCGGTGAACCGGCCGCGCGATCAGCCCTGGGCGCGCGGGGACGGGGTGCCGTCGGTCCAGGCGTAGACCCGCTTGCCCCGCACCGCGACCTGGTACTGGTGGAAGTCCCGGCACTCGGTGCGGACTTCGGCCCGCACGGCGCGCGGCCACCACTTGGCGTGCAGGTCCGGCGCGTCCTGCTGCTTCGGCGTGCCCGCCGTGCACCGCGGGCCGTCCAGCGGGGTCTTGCCGAGGTCGAACCGGATCAGCCGGGCCTTCCCGGTGGTGCGCACCCGTATGCGGACGTCGGTGGCGTCCTTGGGTATCCAGGAGGGCAGCGCGAACGCCGCTCCCGCGCGCGCCGGGGCGTCGGCCGCGGTGGCGAAGCGCTTGCCCTTCTCCTTGTACACCCGGTGGTCGATCGTGTCCGTCACGGGGTTGGGCGGCAGGTTGGGCAGGGCGAAGGCGGCGGTGGCGAGGACTCCCACGGTGGCGGCGGCGATGACGAGCGGGCGGCGGTTCATGCCTCCCAGTCTCGGCCGGGACGACCGCCTCGCGCGTCCCTCCTCAGAACGAACCGCGCATTGGCCGAAGGTCTCATACGGCCTCATACCCAGGGGGTGCACGGGCACGGCCGGGCCACGCGCAGTAACCGGGTGGCGCTCCGCGCCGTTGGCCGGGTGACCGTCCGTCCGGCTCCCGAGGACCCCCCATGCGCCGTCGCCGCCTCCTCCCCGCCCTCGCCACCGCCACCGCAACCGCGGTGCTCGCCCTCGCCCCCGCGGCCTGGGCAGCGCCCGAGGTCCCGGCCGACAAGCCGCAGGTGCTGAGCCGCTGGACCCAGCCCGGCGCCGCCAGTTACGACGCCTGGGCCGATGCGCGCGAGCACCGCGCCGCCTGGGCCGCGTACGGCTTCGACTGGTCGACCGACCAGTGCACCACCTCCCCGGACAACCCCTTCGGCTTCCCCTTCGCGGCGGCCTGCGCCCGCCACGACTTCGGCTACCGCAACCACCGGGCGGCAGGGCTGTTCCCGGCCGCCAAGGCCCGGCTCGACGAGGCGTTCCACGCCGACCTGAAGCGCGTGTGCGCCCGCTACACGGGCAGCCGCAAGCGCTCGTGCGACGGCACCGCGTGGACGTACTACCAGGCGGTCAGGCTCCTCGGCATTTCCTGATCTCCCAGGCGGTGTCCCGGCCGTGTCCGCGAAGATCACAGGCAGAGCACGGCCACCCGCTGGACCTCGTTGTTGCCGAAACCGCCGCGGTTCCACGGCTGTTCGAGGGGCTGGGCGCGGCCCTCGGCGTCCGTGGCGCGGACGGTGAGGGTGTGCAGGCCCGGCGTGGCCGTCCATGAACAGCTCCAGGCCTGCCAGGCCCACGGGTGCCGCTGCGGCGGGGCCACCTCGGCCGGGATCCGGGTCAGGCCGTCGTCGGCGCTCACCTCCACCCGGGCGACGGCCCCGTGACCGGACCACGCCCGCCCGTGCAGCCGTACGGGGCCGGGGCGCACGACGCGGGTGCGCGACATGAAGTCGGGGAAGCCCGGCGGGGCCATCAGGGCGCGCGGTGCCATCCGGGTGACCGGCTCGCCGGGATCGTCCGGATCGTCGACGGACCGCCGGTAGCGGTACGCCACGGACTGCTGGAACCCGGTGAACGGCGCGTCGACGAGGGTGATGTCACGCAGCCATTTGACGTGCGCCATGCCGTACCAGCCGGGGACGACCAGCCGCAGCGGACAGCCGTGCTGCGGCGGCAGGGGCAGCCCGTTCATGGCGTAGGCGATCAGTACGCCGCTGTCGCCCCCGGTCGCGTACGGCAGCGGCAGGCTGCGCCGGTAGTCCTGCTCCACGCCCCGCTCCACACCGTGGTCGGCTCCGGTGAACACGGCTTCGACGGCGTCGGGCCGCACCCCGGCCCCCTCCAGGACGAGGCCCAGCGGGACCCCGGTCCAGTCGGCGGTGCCCACCGCCTCGACCAGCCACGGCTGGCTCACCGGCCGGGGCGACAGGCGCGCCCGCCCGTTGCCCGCGCACTCCATGGTGACGCGGTGGGTGACGGCGGGGAACGCGCGCAGGGCGTCGAGGTCCAGCGACAGCGGCCTACGGACCCGGCCGCCCACGGTCAGGGTCCAGCCGTCCGCGTCGGTGGCGGGGATGTCGTAGTGGACCAGGACGTAGTGCAGCCCGGGCGGGGTCACCTCGTAGCGCAGGGCCTCCAGCGGCAGGCCGTGGTTGCGGGCCGCGAGCGCCAACTCCTCCTGGCCGATGCCCTCGCCGGCCGGGGCGATGCGCGCCGGGCCGCTGACATCCCCCACGGACGCCTGCTCCATCCCCCCATCGTCGCGCGCCCCGACCCGGGCGGCACCTCGTTGCCGCGTCCTAGGGCTCCAGGTGCCGGGCGAACCAGGCGCGGGCCAGGGCGGCCACCTCCTCCAGGGCGCCGGCCTCCTCGAAGAGGTGGGTGGCTCCCTCGACGACCTCCAGCCGGTTCTCGCAGCGCAGCTCCCGCTGCGCCCGGCGGTTGAGATCGAGCACGGTGGTGTCGTCGCCGCCGACGACGAGCAGGGTGGGGGCCCGTACGTCGGCCAGCCGGGCACCGGCGAGATCGGGCCGGCCGCCGCGTGACACCACGGCGCCGACGTCCGCGTCGGCGGCGGCCGCGGCCCACAGCGCGGCCGCGGCCCCGGTGCTCGCGCCGAAGTAGCCGATCGGGAGGAGAGCGCGCCGGCGCAGCCAGGCGGTGGCGTCCGTGAGCCGTCCGGCCAGGGCCTCGATGTCGAAGACGTTGGCCCGGTCGGCCTCCTCGGCGGGCGTCAGCAGGTCGAAGAGGAGGGTGCCCAGGCCCGCCCGGTTCAGCTCCGCCGCGACGGCCCGGTTGCGCGGGCTGCGGCGGCTGCTGCCGGAGCCGTGGGCGAACATCACGACTGCCCCGGCGCCCTCCGGCAGCGCCAGGTCCCCGGCCAGGGGCAGGCCGCCGGCGTCCACCTCGACGGCAACGGCCCGCGGGGCGGCCCGCCCGGGCGCGGGGCCGGACGCCGCCCTGGCCAGCAGGGAGACGACCTCCTCGTCGGGGGTCTGGGAGAAGTCCCGGTACCACTCGCCGACGGCCCGGAAGGCGGGCGGCGCGGAGAGGCACACCACCTCGTCGGCCGCGCCGCGCAGCCGGGCGACCGCGTCGGGCGGCGCCACCGGGACGGCCAGCACCACCCGGGCCGCGCCCTGAGCCCGTACGACCTCGCACGCGGCGGCGGCCGTGGCGCCGGTGGCGATCCCGTCGTCCACCACGATCACCGTCCGGCCGCCGAGGGCCACCCGGGGCCGGTCGCCGCGGAACCTGCGGGCCTGCCGGGCGAGCTCCGCCTCCTCGGCGTGCTCGACCGCCGCCAGGTCCTCGCGCGTGACCCGGCCGATGCGGACGATGTCCTCGCTGATGACCCGGACGCCGCCCTCGCCGATGGCGCCGAAACCGAGTTCACGGTGGGACGGCACACCGAGCTTGCGGACCACGATCACGTCGAGCGGTGCGCCGAGGGCCCGCGCCACGGGGAAGGCCACCGGGACGCCGCCGCGGGGCAGGCCCAGTACGACGGGGTGCTCGCCCTCCAGAGGGCGGAGGGCTTCGGCGAGCTGCTCGCCGGCGTCAGCGCGGTCGGTGAAGTACACGGGGTTCACCCCCAGCCCGAGGGGAGACGGAAAGCCACGCACCCCCTCCACCGACGCAACCCCACGCCGCAGCTTCCCGCAAGTCGGTCCGTCCCCGTGTCTTTCGTTGATGACGGAGAGTCGGTTTGGGTAGCTTTGTGTTAAATGGGGGCGGACAGGAGGTGCGTGCCGGTGCCGGGTCCGAAGCGGGGAACGCGAGGAGGGCCGCGGCGAGCGGTGTCCCGCGGGGCCGAGGCCCTGGACGCGCGGCTCCCCCTGGGGGAGGCGGCCCGCGCGGTGGTGCGCAAGGTCTTCCCCGACCACTGGTCCTTCCTCCTGGGCGAGCTGGCGCTCTACAGCTTCGTGGTGCTGCTGCTGACCGGCACCTACCTCGCCCTCTTCTTCGACCCCTCGATGAGCGAGACCCCGTACCGCGGTTCCTACGAGCCGCTGCGCGGCGTCCTCATGTCGCAGGCCTACCTCACCACCCTGGAGATCAGCTTCGACGTGCGCGGCGGGCTGCTGATCCGGCAGATCCACCACTGGGCGGCGCTGCTCTTCCTGGCCGCCATCGGGGCGCACCTGCTGCGGGTGTTCCTCACCGGCGCCTTCCGCCGCCCCCGAGAGCTGAACTGGCTGGTGGGCGTGACGCTGTTCGTACTGGCCCTGGTCGAGGGCTTCGCCGGGTACTCCCTCCCCGACGACCTGCTGTCGGGAACGGGACTGCGCATCGCCCAGGGGATCATGCTGTCGGTGCCGGTCGTCGGCACGTACCTGAGCCTCCTGGTCTTCGGCGGCGAGTATCCCGGCGACGACATCGTGCCCCGGCTCTATCCGGTGCACATCCTGCTGGTCCCCGGCCTGTTGCTGGGCCTGATCACCGTGCACCTCCTGCTCGTCTTCGCCCTGAAGCACACCCAGTGGCCGGGCCCGGGCAGGACCGGCCGCAACGTCGTCGGCCTGCCCTTCTACCCCCAGTACGTGGCCAAGTCCGGCGGGCTGTTCCTCGTCGTCTTCGGGGTGCTGGCCGCGCTCGGGGCACTCGCCCAGATCAACCCGATCTGGACCTACGGCCCCTACCGCGCCGACGTGGTCTCCACGGGTGCGCAGCCCGACTGGTACGTGGGCTTCCTGGAGGGGGCCCTGCGGCTGATGCCCGGGGTGGAGACCCGGCTGTGGGGGCACACGATCATGTGGAACCCGCTGCTGACGGCCGTCCTCCTGCCCGGTGCGCTGTTCGCGGCGCTCTACGCCTATCCCTTCTTCGAGCGCTGGATCACCGCGGGGGCGGGGGAGCGGCACCTGTGCGACCGCCCGCGCGACCGGCCGGTCCGCACGGCCCTGGGCGCGGCGGCGCTCTCCTGCTACGCCGTACTGCTCCTCGCCGGGGCCCAGGACGTCCTCGCCTTCGTCTTCGACCTGCCCCTGCCCGCTCTGACCTGGGGGCTGCGCGCCGGTTTCTTCGTGGTGCCGGCCGGCGTCTTCTGGCTGACCAGGCGGGTGTGCCTGGCCCTCCAGTCCCGCGAGGTGCACCTGCTGACGGCGGGGGAGGCGTCCGGCATGGTCCGCCAGCGGGCCGACGGCGGCTTCCATCCGGAGCACCGGGCCCTCGCGCCGCGCGAGCGGTACGCCGTCCTCGTACGGGAGCGGCCGCGACCCCTGGTGTACGAGGACGCGGCCGGGGCGGGGGCCGGGGCCGGAGCGGGGGCCGGGCGGCTGCGGACCGGGGTGGTCAGGGTGCGGGTGGCCGTCAGCCGCTGGTACTACCGCGACCAGGTGTCGTACCCGTACCCGGCGAGCGCGCGGGAGCGCCGTAAGGTCGCCGACGTCACCGCGGGCCCGGACCGGCGGGAGGGCCCGGGGCGGCGGTGAGCGGCGTCAGTCCTCGTGGCCGAGGTTCTGGAAGGCGAACCCGACGACGCCCGGCAGCAGTACGCCGAAACCGATGAGGCACAGCCACAGGCCCTGGACCACGCCCAGGCCGATCAGCGCGGTGCCGGCGGCCGTCAGCGCGGGGAAGTGGCTGCGGGCGGGGAAGAAGCCCCGCCGGCCGCCCGCCTCCCGGATCTCCGCCCCGCCGCGGTCCTCCGGGCGGGCCCCGCCGCGCCGGTACTGGCGCCAGAGGTAGGCGGCGACCAGGCTCGCCATCACGAAGGACACGCAGAGGGCCGCGGTGCCCGCGGGCTCCCGGGAGAACCACCAGTAGACGGCCGTGGTCGCGCCGAAGAACAGGGCCGTGCCGGTGAAGAGCCAGGCCTCAGCTTTCACGGGGCACCTCCGGGTGGTGCAGGTCGAAGGCGGGGGATTCGGAGCGGATGCGCGGCAGGGAATGGAAGTTGTGCCGGGGCGGCGGACAACTCGTCGCCCATTCCAGGGAGCGGCCCCAGCCCCAGGGGTCGTCCACGGTGACCGGCGGCCCGTACCGGCGGGTGCGCCAGACGTTGAGGAGGAAGGGCAGCGTGGACAGGCCGAGCAGGAAGGAGCCGATGGTGGAGACCGTGTTGAGGAGCGTGAACCCGTCGGCGGCCAGGTAGTTGGCGTACCGGCGCGGCATCCCCGCCTCGCCGAGCCAGTGTTGGACCAGGAAGGTGGTCTGGAAGCCGATGAAGAGCGTCCAGAAGTGGATCCGGCCGAGCCGTTCGTCCAGCATCCGGCCGGTGAGCTTGGGCCACCAGAAGTAGAGGCCGCCGAAGGTCGCGAAGACGATGGTGCCGAAGAGGACGTAGTGGAGGTGGGCGACGACGAAGTAGCTGTCCGTCAGGTGGAAGTCCAGCGGCGGTGACGCCACGAGCACGCCCGTCAGCCCGCCGAGGAGGAAGGTGACGAGGAAGCCGACGGACCACAGCATCGGCGTCTCGAAGGAGAGCGACCCCTTCCACATCGTGCCGATCCAGTTGAAGAACTTCACCCCGGTCGGCACGGCGATCAGGAACGACAGCAGGGAGAAGAAGGGCAGCAGGACGGCCCCCGTCGCGAACATGTGGTGCGCCCACACGGTGGCGGACAGGCCCGTGATGGCGATCGTCGCCCCGATGAGGGACACGTAGCCGAACATCGGCTTGCGGCTGAAGACGGGCACGATCTCACTGACCACGCCGAAGAACGGCAGGGCCACGATGTAGACCTCCGGGTGCCCGAAGAACCAGAACAGGTGCTGCCACAGCAGCGCGCCGCCGTTGGCCGCGTCGAAGACGACCGCGCCGAACTTCCTGTCCGCCTCCAGGACGAGCAGCGCGGCCGTGAGGACGGGAAAGGCCAGGAGCGCCAGGATCGAGGTGAAGAGGACGTTCCAGGTGAAGATCGGCATGCGGAACAGGGTCATGCCGGGCGCGCGCAGGCAGATGATGGTGGTGATGAAGTTGACGGCCCCGAGGATCGTGCTCAGACCGGAGACGGCGAGCCCCATGGCCCACAGGTCGGGTCCCGTACCGGGGCTGTACGGGGCGCCGTTCAGCGGCGCGTACGCGAACCAGCCGAAGGCGGCCGCCCCGTCCGCGGTGAGGAACCCGGAGACGACCAGCAGGCCGCCGAAGAGGTACACCCAGTAGGTGAAGGCGTTCAGCCGGGGGAAGGCGACGTCGGGCGCGCCGATCTGCAACGGCATGATCGCGTTGGCGAAGCCGGTGAAGGTCGGTGTCGCGAACAGCAGCATCATGATCGTGGCGTGGATGGTGAACAGCTCGTTGTACTGCTGGTTCGAGACGATCTGGAGCCCGGGGCGGGCGAGTTCGGCCCGCATGACCATGGCCAGCACGCCGGCGAAGAGGAAGAAGCCGAAGGCGGTCACCAGGTAGAGGTTGCCGATCACCTTGTGGTCGGTGGTCGACAGCCACCGCAGGACGGCGGATCCCTGGCCGGCCCGGCGTTCGGTCCGCCGCGCGGCCCGTTCCCCGGGCGGCGCCTCCCCGAGCCCCTCTCCGAGGCCCTCCCCGGTCGCCTCTCGGGGTGCCTCTTCGGGTGAACGGTCCACCGACGTCATCCGCCCTCCAGTGACCCTCGCCGCGGCAGCTGCACCCCTTGCCCTACAGGCCGGGCCGGGTGGCGAACCGGCGACGCGCCGGGAGGGGTGACCTTTCGGCGCGTCTGGAGCAACGCCGCCGGCCACGGTCGGACCGGACCCGAACCGCGCCCGCGCGGGCCCCGGGTGGGGCCTCGACGGGGCCCCGTCGACCGCCGCGACCTGCGCGAAAGCCCTCCGCGGAGGGAGGGCTTCGGTGGTGGAGAATGTGTGCCCCCGGCAGGACTCGAACCTGCGGCCAAGTGCTTAGAAGGCACCTGCTCTATCCACTGAGCTACGGGGGCCGGAAGGTGGCCGTGGTGGGCCTGGAGCCCCTGGTGGGGGTGGGACTTCGGTCCGTACCGGGTCAAGGATAGGGCTCCGGCCGCCTTGTCCCGGTTGCTTCACTCGCGGGCCACGATGTGGAGGTTCCGTGAAGCGGTCCCGATAATCGCAGGCAGGTGCGATTCTCGCATCGCTTTTGCGCCGCGGCGCCCTGGGTGTTGTGCACTCGTTATGCCTGCGCCCCACTCGTCCGTCGTGCCCAGAATGTCCCACTGGAGTCGCGCTCGGCGCGCAGGGGGCGTATAAGCTTCAAAAATGGTCCTAAATTGGGCATTCTTCGCATGTGGTGACCTTGGATGTTCGGCCTCAGCTGCTCGATGCCCTGTCCGCCCTGCGCGACCGGGTCGCGTCCGTACGTCTGCCGTTGCCCCTGCCCGGCGCCCCACGGGCCCGCCAGACCAGAACCGAGCTGCTCGCGCAGCTCGACGACTACCTCGTACCGCGCCTGAAGGCGCCCGAGGCGCCCCTGCTCGCCGTGGTCGGCGGGTCCACCGGGGCCGGTAAGTCCACCCTCGTCAACTCCCTCGTCGGACGCCAGGTCAGCGAAGCCGGCGTGCTGCGTCCGACCACCCGCACGCCCGTGCTCGTCTGCCACCCCGACGACCACCACTGGTTCGCCGGCATGCGCGTACTGCCCGACCTGATGCGGGTCTGGGTACCGCACGAGGACGACGACACGCCCCCCAGAACCGCCTCCCGGGGCCGCGGCCGCGGCCGCAGCGGCGCCCAGGGCGGCCACGAGACCCGCGAGATGCGGATCGAGACCGCCTCCACCCTGCCGCGCGGACTCGCCATCCTCGATGCCCCCGACATCGACTCCCTCGTGGTCGAAAACCGGACACTCGCCGCCGAACTCATCTGCGCCGCCGACGTCTGGGTGATGGTCACCACCGCCTCGCGGTACGCCGACGCCGTCCCCTGGCACCTGCTGCGCACCGCCAAGCAGTACAAGGCCACCCTCATCACCGTCCTGGACCGGGTGCCGCACCAGGTGCTCGCCGAGGTCTCCCGCCAGTACGGCGCCCTCCTCACCAAGGCCGGGCTGGGCGACGTACCGCGCTTCACCGTCCCCGAACTCCCCGAGTCCGCCGGCGGCGGCGGGCTGCTCCCGGCCAGCGCCGTCGCACCGCTGTTCGCCTGGCTCGCCCACCACGCACAGGACCCCGCCGCCCGGCAGTACGCCGTCGGGCGCACCGCCCTCGGCGCCCTGGACTCGCTGCGCCGCCGGATGCCCGAACTCGCCTCCGCCGTCGCCGCCCAGCACGCCGCCGCCGTACGGCTGACCTCGGCCGTCGAGGACGCGTACCGGCGCGAGGGCAAGAGGGTCCGGGGCCGCCTCGACCACGGGGCCGTACTGGCCGGCGACGCGCTGACCCGCTGGCGCGGCTACCCCCTCGACACCAGCGCCGATGAACTGCTGGACTCGCTCGCCGAATCCCTCGCCGCACTGCTCCAGTGCGCCGTCGCCGCCGCCGACGAACGGATCGCCGAAGCCTGGCGGCGCGAACCGGCCTCCGGCGCGCTGGTCGTGCCCGGGCCCGACAAGGAGGCGGCGGAACGTATCGGCATGGCCGTGCGCCGCTGGCGCTGCGTGCTGGAGGAACTGGCCGAGGAAGAGGTGGCCGGGCTCGACAGGCAGCCCGCCCCCGACGCCGACGGCGTCGCGGCCCTGCTCGTCGCCGCGCTGCTCGGCGGCAAACGAGCCCGGCCCGCCGGGGAGAAGCTCGCCGAGCGGATCGGCGCCCAGGCCGCCCTGCGACTGCGCGACAAGGGCGGCGAACTGGTCGGCGACCACCTCGACGAGGTGCTGCGCGGCGAACGCGACCGCCGCCTCGCCCCGTTGGAGGCACTCGCAGTGACCCCCGAACCGCAGGCAGAACTGATCGCCGCGCTGTCCGTACTGCAGAAGGAGAGGTGACGCCGTGACCGCCCTGACCGACCGCACCGACGACCGGTGGGACGACGGGTTCATCGCGCGCTCCCGCCCCCGCCCCGTCGACGCGGGCGAGGAGGACGCCGCGGAGGCGGGCGACGAGGGCGACGAGGCGCTCGTACGGGCCGTCTCCGGCGCCGGCAGCGACGGCGGCAAGTCGACCGCGCCCCCGCTCAGCCCCGAGGCGCAGGCCCTGCGCCAGCGCCTCGACGCGCTGCGCCAGCTGGTCGGGCTGTCCCGGACCCGGCTCGACGGCAAGACCCTCGCCGAGGCCGGACGGGTCCTGGACGAGGCCGCCGCACGCCGCGGGCTCTCGCCCCAGCACACGGTCGTCGCGATCGCCGGAGCGACCGGAAGCGGCAAGTCCACGCTCTTCAATTCACTCGCCGGCGTGCAGATCTCCGAGACCGGACTGCGCCGCCCGACCACCGCCGCGCCCATCGCGTGCAGCTGGTCGGACGGGGCCGCCGGGCTGCTGGACCGGCTGGAGATCCCGGGGCGGCTGAGGCGCCGGCCCCGCGAGACCTCCGAGGCCGAGGCCCTGCGCGGGATGGTCCTCGTCGACCTGCCGGACCTCGATTCGGCGCTCGGCGCGCACCGCGACCACGTGGACCGCGTACTGGCGCTCGTCGACGCCGTGGTGTGGGTCGTGGACCCGGAGAAGTACGCCGACGCGGTGCTGCACGAGCGGTACTTGCGGCCGCTGGCCGGACACGCCGAGGTGACCTTCGTCGTGCTCAACCAGGTCGACCGGCTGCCCGGCGAGGCCGCCGACCTCGTACTGGACGACCTGCGACGGCTCCTCGACGAGGACGGCATCGCACTCGGCGAACACGGCGAGCCCGGCGCCACGGTCCTCGGGCTGTCCGCCCTGACCGGCGACGGCGTCGGCGAGCTGCGCGAACTCCTCGGGCAGTTCACGCAGGAGAAGGGCGCCGCGACCCGGCGGATCTCGGCGGACGTGGACCGCGCGGCCGTCCGGCTGCGGCCGCTCTACGTCGCCGACGGGCACGCCGGACCCGAGATCGGGGAGACGGCGCGCGCCGAGTTCGAGGACCGGCTCGCCGAGGCGGTCGGTGCCTGCGCGGCCGGGCTCGCCGCCGAACGGGCCTGGCGGCGCAACGCGGGCAAGGCGTGCGGGACCCCGTGGCTGCGGCTGTGGCGCTGGTACGAGGGCCGGCGCGCGCCGCGCACCCTCGCGGGACTGGCGGCCCTGGCGGCGATCGGCGGCCGCGGCCAGGCCGTCCCGCAGGCGCCGGTCGAGGAGGAGGTGACCGCACGTCAGCGGGTCGAGCAGGCGGTACGCGTCGTCGCCGACGAAGCGGTCGCGGGGCTGCCCCAGCCGTGGGCGCAGGCCGTGCGCGAGACGGCGGTGCGCGGCGCCGACGGGCTTCCGGAGGCCCTGGACGAGATCGCGGTGACCCTCGGGGCCGCGGTCGCGGTGCCGAACGCCAAACCGCCGCGGCCCGCGTGGTGGCCGGCGGCGGTGCTGACCCAGGCGGCCATGACGCTGCTCCAGATCTTCGGCGGACTGTGGCTCGTCGGGCAGATCGTCGGGGTGCTGGAGCCGAAGCTGATGCCGCCGGTGCTGCTGATGGTGGCGGGCATCATCGGCGGGCCCCTCGTGGAATGGGCCTGCTCGATCGCGGCCCGGGGCCCGGCACGCCGGTACGGGCAGGACGCGGAGCGCAAGCTGCGCGAGGCGGCGGCCGGGTGCGGACGGGCCCGGGTGCTCGAACCGGTGGCGGCGGAGCTGCTGCGCTACCGGGAGGTGCGGGAGCAGTACGCCACCGTCGCCGCAGGGGGGAGCCGGTTGTCCACAACCCGCCAGTAGTCCACAGGCCGCAGCGGGGGACCGGCCGCCGGGCGCAGCATGGCTCGTAGCCCGTACGGATGGTCCGTGCGGGCCGGGACGACGGGGGAGGGCGGCCGGGATGTACGACACCCAGGTGACGCTGGTGGGGTATGTGGCGACGCAGGTCGACTACAAGGAGACGGTGAACGGTCCGTCGGCGCGGTTCCGGTTCGCGGTGACGCCCCGGTACTTCGACCGGCGCAAGGAAGCCTGGACGGACGGGGCCACCAGCTTCTACACGGTGTGGGCGCGGCGCACCCTCGCGGTGAACCTCGCCGGTTCCGTATCGGTCGGCGAACCGCTGGTGGTGCACGGGCGGCTGCGCGTGCGGGAGGACCCGCCCGACGGGGAGGGCAACCGGCGGTTCGGCGCGGAGATCGACGCCACCGCCGTCGGGCACGACCTGAACCGCGGCACGGCGGCGTTCAGGCGGGTGGTGAGAACCGATCATCCGCTGATGGACACTCAGAAGGCGGCGGTGGTCTGAGTGTTCGAGGCGGTTAGGATTCCCCGGTACTCACGGGCACCTGGGTCTTTGGCCCGAAGGGGAAGACTGTGTCGATTGCCGTTCCCGCATCCTCCGCTCCTGCTCCCGCTCCCGCTCCTGCACCTGTTCCTGCTGTTCCCGCTCCTGTTCCCGCTGTTCCCGCACATGCGGTCTCCGCTCCCGCTCCCGCGCCGCTCGAACCCTCCGCCGCGGTACGGGGCTCCGCGCGCCGGCCGCTCGCGGCCGCCCTGCTGGCCGCGGCCCTCGCCGCCGCGCCCGGCGCCCGGGCCGCCGCCGACTCCGGCCCGGTGGCGCCCCGCGCACCGGAGGGTGCGAGCGCCGTGCTGGACGGGCTGAAGACGTACGGGCAGGCGGTCCTGCACGCCGGCGACGGATCGGTGCGGCACATTCCCGCCGGCCTGTACGAGATGCGGGTGGACGGCGGGGGGATGCTCCAGACCTACGGGGTCGGGGTGGCGGGCAACGCCCAGCCGCAGGCCCGGTACACCGAGAGCGGGTGGAGCGGCAGCCCGCTGGCGGGCAACGGGCAGGCGGGCCGGATCCGATGGGTGCTGGAGCACTCCTACCCGCAGCTGAACGACCTGGCCGGGCTCGCCAAGGCGGCCGGAGCAGTGGCGCTCACCGCGGAGAGCGCGGCGGCCGGGACCCAGGTGGCGATCTGGCGGCTCGCGGACGGCGTGCGGGTCGAGGCGGCGGACCCGTCCGCCGAGAAGCTGGCCGACTACCTCCAGCGGGCCGCGGGGCAGATGCCGGAGCCGCCCGCCTCGCTGGGGCTGGACCCGGGCGACGTGTCGGGACCGGTGGGCACCCGCCTCGGCCCGGTGACCGTGCGCACCGGGGCGCGGAGCGTGTCGGTCGTCCCGGACGCGGCGGCCGTGGCCATGGGCGTGCGGGTGGTGGACGCCCAGGGGCAGCCGCTGGCCACGGCGGTCAACGGGAGCCGGATCTACTTCGAGGTCCCGGCGGGCACCCCCGACGGGACGGCCTCGGTCACCGTCCAGGGGGCGACCAGGGTGCCGGTCGGGCGGGTCTTCACCAGCGGCGTCCCCGCCCAGGCGCAGATCGTGGCCGGCTCCAGCGAGTCCGTGACCGCCGCCACGGCGCGGGCGGCATGGCCGCCGCCCCCGCCGCCCGACGCCGGAGCGACCCCGGCGTCGGACCCGGCCCCGGGAGCGGGCTCGGCGGCCGTCGCGCTGGGCGCGCAGTCCGCGTCCCTGCCCACGACCTCCCCGGACGAGGAGCGGCTGGCGACCAGCGGCAGCTCGGCCGCCACGCCCGTCATCGCCTCCCTGGCGGTGGGCCTGGTCGTACTGGGCGGCCTGGTCGTCCTGCTGCTGCGCAAGCGCCCGCTCGACGAGGAGGAGTAGGAAGAGAGGGACAGCCGAGAAGGGGAACGAGGCCGGCCTCGAACGGGCCGGCGTGGAGCGCCGTGCCGATTCCGGTACGGGATCCGGGGTAGAGGCGGGAAATGGTTGATCAAGAACTGACCTGGACCGGTGTCCTCGCACGGTGGGACCGCCGGCTCTTCGACGCCGTGGCCCGCAGGCACTGGCCCGGCGCCGACCGCGTGCTGCCGCGCCTCGGGCGGGCCGCGAACCACGGGGTGCTGTGGGGCGGGGCCGCCGCGGCCATCGCCGTCTTCGGATCGGCCGGGGCACGCAAGGCGGCCCTGCGCGGGGCGGCCTCACTGGCGCTGGCCTCCTCGACCATCAACACCGTCGGCAAGTGGTCGGTGCGCCGCCCGCGGCCGCTGCTGGAGGGCGTGCCCGTGGTGCGGCAGCTGGCCGTGCAGCCGCAGACCACCTCCTTCCCCTCCGGGCACTCGGCATCGGCCTTCGCCTTCGCCGCCGGGGTGGCACTGGCCTCGCCGGCCTGGGGCGCCGTGCTGGCGCCGGTCGCCGCGTCCGTGGCCTTCTCGCGCGTCTACACCGGCGTGCACTATCCCTCGGACGTGGCGGCGGGCGCGGCGCTGGGCGTGGGCGCGGCATTCGTCGTACGCCGGCTCGCGCGCGACGTGCAGGAGGCCCGGGCCGTGCCGGGCGACGAGCGGAAGGCCATCGGCGTGCCCGCGCTGCCCGAAGGGGCCGGGCTGACCGTGGTGGTCAACACCGGGTCGGGTACGGCCGCGGCCGTACCCGACCTGCTGCGCACCCGGCTCCCCAAGGCCGAGGTGATCGAGTGCGAGGGCGCGGAGCTGCTGCCCGCGCTGGCGCGGGCGGCCTCGCACGCCACCGTCCTCGGGGTGTGCGGCGGCGACGGCACCATCAACGCGGCGGCCACCGCCGCGCTCCGTGCCGACGTGCCCCTGGCCGTGTTCCCCGGCGGCACCCTCAACCACTTCGCGCTCGACCTCGGCCTCATCGGCCCCGAGGGCACCTGCGAGGCCTTGGAGCACGGGGAGGCCGTCCGCATCGGCGTGGGCCGCTTCTCCCCGGGCCCCGACGGAGAGCCCGGCTACTTCCTGAACAACTTCAGCATCGGCGCCTACCCGGAGCTGCTGCGCCACCGGCTGCGCTGGGGCCCGCGCATCGGCGGCGGCCCGGCCGCGCTGCTGGCGGCCTGGAAGGTCCTGCGCGCCGAGCGGCCCGTACGGCTGAGCCTGGCCGGGCGGCCCCGGAGCGTGTGGCTCCTCTTCGCCGGCAACGGCACCTACCACGGCACCGGCCCCGCCCCCGGCCGCCGCGACGGCCTCGGCGAGGGCCTGCTCGACCTCCGCCTCGTCCACGGCGGCGGGCGGCCCGGCCCCCGCCTGCTGGCCGCCGCCTTCGCAGGCCCCCTGAGCCGGTCCCCGGTCCACGCGGCCACCCGCCTGCGCAGCCTGCGCATCGGGTCCGTCCCGGCGGGCACCCCCCTCGCCTACGACGGCGAATACGCCAAGGCACCGAGCGAACTCGTCCTCGACGCCCTCCCCGACGCCCTCACGGTCTACCGCCCCCTCTGACCCGGGAGCCGACAGCCCGCCCCGCCCGCCCCGGGGCGGGCTGTCGGCCACCGGCCGCGAGGCCGACGGAGCGCTATGCTCCGCGCCTGTGGAAGACATCGACATACGACAGCCGCAGCAGGCCCAGGTCACGGGCGATGTCGTCCTGCGGTTCACGGGCAGCGTCGAGAAGAGCGAGCTCCGTGAGGGACTGAAGGTCGCGGGAACGTTTCGCCTGCTGCGCATGCTCGCCGCCGCGGGCGCGCTCCTCATCGCGCTCCTGGGGGTACGCGTCGACGCCGAGGGCGGATCCGTCAACATCGGCCTCGTGGTCGCGGCCGCCGTCTACGCGACGGTGTTCGCCCTGCTCGCGCCCCGGCGGATCGTCACGCACGCACTCCGGGCCCAGCGGGCCCACGAGGGAGCGGACTGCGTCGTCGACGGCACGGGCATCGCGGCCGTCCTCGACGGCGCGGACATCAAGCGCCTGGGCTGGGACGCGATGACGCGGTATCACGAGACCCCGAGCCTCTACGCCGTCGTGGGCAGGAGCGGCCTCAAGAGCTGGGTGATGGTCCTGCCCAAACGACTGCTGACCGCACCCGACGCCGAACTCCTCGGCGCGGTCCTCGATTCCCGGCTGCGCCGCGGCTAGCCGGACACCCCCTAGGGGGCGTCTTGCTGTGCCGTGCCGCCCGACCTGCGAAGACGGCGGGCGGCAGGACAGCCGCCGAGCCGCCCGCGGGCCGTGGGCCGGGGCCCTGACCATACGCGTTTCCCCCGAGGTATGGACGCCTGGCAAGATGGGGTGTATCTGCCCACCATCGATCTGCCGGACGGTTTCTCTTGGCTGAGTTCATCTACACCATGCGCAAGACGCGCAAGGCACACGGCGACAAGGTGATCCTTGACGACGTCTTCCTGAACTTCCTGCCCGGCGCGAAGATCGGTGTGGTGGGTCCGAACGGTGCCGGTAAGTCCACCGTTCTGAAGATCATGGCGGGCATCGAGCAGCCCTCCAACGGCGACGCCTTCCTCTCGCCCGGCTACTCCGTCGGCATCCTCATGCAGGAGCCGAAGCTCGACGAGTCGAAGACCGTCCTGGAGAACGTCGAGGACGGCGTCGGCCCGATCAAGCAGAAGCTCAACCGGTTCAACGCGATCGCCGAGGAAATGGCGACGAACTACACCGACGAGCTGATGGAGGAAATGGGCAAGCTGCAGGACGACCTGGACCACGCCAACGCGTGGGACCTCGACGCCCAGCTGGAGCAGGCCATGGACGCCCTGGGCTGCCCGCCCGGCGACTGGCCCGTCACCAACCTCTCCGGTGGTGAGAAGCGCCGCGTGGCCCTCTGCAAGCTGCTGCTGGAGGCCCCCGACCTGCTGCTCCTCGACGAGCCCACCAACCACCTCGACGCCGAGTCCGTGAACTGGCTGGAGCAGCACCTGGCCCAGTACAAGGGCGCCGTCGTGGCCGTCACCCACGACCGCTACTTCCTCGACAACGTCGCCGAGTGGATCCTCGAGCTCGACCGCGGCCGCGCGCACCCCTACGAGGGCAACTACTCCACCTACCTGGAGAAGAAGGCCGAGCGCCTCAAGGTCGAGGGCAAGAAGGACGAGAAGCGCGCCAAGCGCCTCAAGGAAGAGCTGGAGTGGGTCCGCTCCAACGCCAAGGGCCGCCAGGCCAAGTCCAAGGCCCGCCTCGCCCGCTACGAGGAGATGGCGGCCGAGGCCGACAAGATGCGCAAGCTGGACTTCGAGGAGATCCAGATCCCGCCGGGCCCGCGTCTGGGCTCGATCGTGGTCGAGGTCAACAACCTCTCCAAGGCGTTCGGTGACAAGGTCCTCATCGACGACCTGTCCTTCACGCTGCCGCGCAACGGCATCGTCGGCATCATCGGCCCGAACGGCGCCGGCAAGACCACGCTCTTCAAGATGATCCAGGGCCTGGAGACGCCGGACTCCGGCGAGATCAAGGTCGGCGAGACCGTCAAGATCTCCTACGTCGACCAGGGCCGCGCCAACATCGACCCCAAGAAGACCCTCTGGGCGGTCGTGTCGGACGAGCTGGACTACATCAACGTCGGCAACGTCGAGATGCCGTCCCGCGCGTACGTCAGCGCCTTCGGCTTCAAGGGCCCGGACCAGCAGAAGCCGGCCGGTGTGCTCTCCGGTGGTGAGCGCAACCGCCTGAACCTCGCGCTGACCCTCAAGCAGGGCGGCAACCTGCTGCTCCTCGACGAGCCCACCAACGACCTCGACGTCGAGACCCTGGGCTCGCTGGAGAACGCGCTGCTGGAGTTCCCCGGTGCGGCCGTGGTCGTCTCCCACGACCGCTGGTTCCTGGACCGAGTGGCCACGCACATCCTCGCCTACGAGGGTGACTCGAAGTGGTTCTGGTTCGAGGGCAACTTCGAGTCCTACGAGAAGAACAAGATCGAGCGGCTCGGCCCGGACGCGACCCGTCCGCACCGCGCCACCTACAAGAAGCTCACCCGAGGCTGAGGGGAGAGCTGAGGTCACGGCCATGGCCAGACACCACTACCGCTGCCCCCTGCGCTGGGCGGACATGGATGCCTTCGGGCACGTCAACAACGTCGTCTTCCTCCGCTATCTGGAGGAGGCGCGGATCGACTTCATGTTCCGCCTCGCGCCGGGCGAGGGCAGCGAGTCCTTCACGGGCGGATCCGTCGTGGCCCGCCACGAGATCGACTACAAGCTGCCCCTCGTGCACCGTCACGAGCCCGTCCTCATCGAGTCCTGGGTGACCCGGATAGGCGCCGCTTCCCTGACCATCCGCTACGAGGTCAAGGACGAGGCGACCGAGGACAGGCCCGAGACGGTCTACGTGCGCGCGGAGACCGTGGTCGTGCCCTACAACCTCGCCGCCGGCCGGCCGCGCCGCATCACGGCCGAGGAGAGGCACTTCCTGGAGGAGTACCTCGACGAGCCGCGTTCCGAGGCCATCGCGGCATGACCGAGCAGCTGCGCTTCGCCGACTCCGGGGAGGCGGCGGACCTCGCCGCCTTCCTGGGCCGGCTGGTGCACTACGACCGGGCCGCCGCCGTCCGCCTCCAGGCCGGCGGCGGCGCGCTCGGCGTCTTCGGACGGCCCCCCTCCTTCGAGGTCCTGGCCATCCGCACCGTCCGGCTCGCCGTCCCCGTGGCGACGCCGCTGGACGTGACCGTCTCCGCCGGAGAGCTCCTGGAAGCCGTGGACGAGGCCTCGGCCGAGGCCGCCGTGCCCGGGCCGGTCACCGGCCCGCCGTGGACCGGAGTGCTCCCGCCCCGCGGCGGCTGGCGGCAGCTGCCGGGGCTGCCCGGCCCCGAGGCGATCGCGCAGGTCCTGGCGGCGTCCGTCGCCGAGTTCCGGGCCCGTGACGAGGCCCTGCCCGTGCAGCACCGGACCCGGTCCGAGCGCGACCGCATCGGCCGCGAGATCTGGTCCCGCACCCTGGGCGACACCGAGCTGCCGCTGCGCGTCGCGCACGCCGCGCAGTCCCTGGGCTTCCTGAGGCCGGTACGGGCCACCGTGTCCGCCCCCGCCCCCACGTCCGGCGCCGCCCCCGACCCCGTGGCGCTGCTCGCCGCCGGGAGCTGGCTGCGGCTGCGCACCCCGTACGGTTCCGTCGCCACCCGCCGCCCCGGCGCCACCGGCGGCCTCGGCGCCTTCCGGGTCAGCCCCGTCTGACCCGCGCGGCCCGTGGGCCGGCCGGCCCACGGGTACGCTCTCCAGCCCGGCCTAGCCCGCCGTGTTGATCATCGACGCGGCGGCGTACGTCAGGTACTTCCACAGCTGCGCCTCGTGCTCCGGCGCCAGCCCCAGCTCGTCCAGCGCCACCCGCATGTGCTTCAGCCAGGCGTCGTGCGCCGCCGAGTCCACCTGGAACGGCGCATGCCGCATCCGCAGGCGCGGGTGGCCGCGGTGCCGGCTGTAGGTGGTCGGGCCGCCCCAGTACTGCATCAGGAAGAGCGCGAACCGCTCCTCGGCGGGACCGAGGTCCTCCTCCGGGTACATCGGGCGCAGCAGCGGGTCCTCCGCGACGCCTTGGTAGAAGCGCCGCACGAGGCGACGGAAGGTGTCCTCGCCGCCCACCTGCTCGTAGAAGGTCTGCTCCTGAAGGCTGCCCCGCGGAATCTCATTCACCCGACCATCGTCTCAGACGCCCGGTGCCGCCCGGGGGTCCCTTCGCGTTCGCACGCGACGGCCGGGCGCAGGACAGTGGAGGCATGGGCGCACACACCACCGAGACGCGGGACCTGCGGGAAACCGCGCACGCCGCCCAGGTGCGGGAGCTGACCGCGGCCGGCGTACTGGACGACCCGCGCTGGCGGGCGGCCTTCGCGGCCGTGCCCCGGCACGTCTTCGTCCCCTACTTCTGGACCGACCGCGGCGCCGGCCACGAACGGCTCTGGGCCGAGGACCCCGATCCCGCGCAGCGGGCCCGCTGGCTGCGCGGGGTGTACGTCGACACGCCGCTCGCGACCCGGCTGCGCGACGGCCGGCTGGTCTCCTCCAGCAGCCAGCCCTCCCTGATGGCGAAGATGCTGTCCGCCCTCGACGTGCGCGACGGCGACGACGTCCTGGAGATCGGCGCGGGCACCGGTTACAACGCGGCCCTGCTCAGCCACCGCCTCGGCGACGAGCACGTCACCACCGTGGACCTGGACGAGGAGATCACCGAGTCCGCCAGGACCCACCTGGCCCACCTCGGCTACCACCCGACCGTCGTCACCGGAGACGGCGCCCGCGGCTGTCCCGCCCGGGCCCCGTTCGACCGGATCCTGGTGACCTGCACCCTCCCCCTGGTCCCGCACGCCTGGCTCGGCCAGTGCCGGCCCGGGGCGCGGATCCTCGCCCCGCTGTCGACCGGGCTGATCGCCCTCACGGTGCGGGACGCCGATTTCGCGGAGGGCCGCTTCCTGCACACCGCGGCGTACTTCGTCCCGCTGCGCGGGGCCACGGCCGTACCGCCGCCCGACCGGATGGCCATGGTGCGCGGGCTCCCGTACGAGCTGGTGGAGAACGAGCGCTTCCAGTTCATGCTCGTGCTGACCGCCGGGGTACTGCACCCCCGCGAGGCCCTGGACCTGTGGCGCAGCGAGGGCCGGCCGGGCCGCGAACGCTTCGGGGTCTCGGTCGGCCCGGAGGGCCAGTGGTCGTGGCTGGACGACCCCCAGGGGCCCTACGTGTGGCCCCTGGGGCAGGTGTGATCAGCCGCGGCGGATGGTGATCGTGGTCCAGGCGCCCACGTGGACGCGGTCGCCGTCGGCGAGCGGGACCGGGACGTAGGGCTGGATCGGGTCCTCGCCGCCGTTGATGGTGGTGCCGTTGGTGGAGTTCTGGTCCACCACCGCCCAGCTCATGTCGGGCTGCTGCACCAGCACCGCGTGCTGGTGGGAGACGCCCGGGTCCTCCGGGGGCACCGACAGGTCGATGTCGGGGGACTCGCCCGTGGAGGCGCGGCGGCGGCCGATGGTGATCTGGCCGCCGGACAGCGGAAGGTGCTGCTCCGGGGAGTACGCGGGCAGGTTGAGCCCGGTCGCCTCGGGTCCGCTGCGCTGCATCATCGCCATGAAGTACGAGCGGTCCGGGCCGATCGTCGCGGACCAGGAGCCGCCCTGCGGCGGGAGGGGCTGGTACGGCGGCGTCTGGGGCTGCTGCCGGTACTCCTGCTGGTACTCCCGCTGGTGCGACGGCGGGGGCTGCTGCTGGTACTGGGGCTGCGGGGGCTGGGGAGCCTGCTGGTACGCCGGCGGCGGCTCGTGCGCGGGCGGCGACAGCATCCAGTCGTCCTCGCGCTGGAGCGGCTCGGCCGGTCGGTTGACCCGGGACGGCCGCGAACCCTGGTACTCGAAGTGGTCCTGTCCGTACGTCCCCGGCGCGGGCACGGGCGGCGGGGGCGGGCTGCCGGGACGGGGCCCGGCAGGGGCACCCGCACCCGCACCGGTGCCGCCGCCGTGCGCCGACGGCCCCGGGTCCGTGGTCGGGGAGGCGTACGAGGTCGCGGAACGGGTCAGGAAGTTGTACCGGCACTCCTCGCAGAACGGGGCCATGGCCTCGCGCGGGGTCCGGCACTGGGGGCACAGCTCGGCCTGGGCGGTCGGTTCACCGGCGGTCGGGGGGAAGCCGTAGCCGTAGGAAGGCACCGCGGGGGGTCCCTCCGGGGTACCCATGCGGTGGCCGCAGACCTCGCACCAGTCGTCGGAGGCGGACTGGTGCCCGTTCGGGCAGGTCGGCATGGCGGCTCTTCCCCCTTCTTCTCCCTGCGTCATCGCGGGAGGCTCTCAGAACTTCTTCACTCGGACGGTCTGCGTCGAACGTGTTTCGAGAGTCATCTCGTCGGCGTCGGCAACCTTCGCTTTCAGCCGCACAGTACCTGCCACCGCGTCCACCACATCCACCACCTTCGACAGGAGTCGTGCTGTGTCGGCGTTGCCGGAGACGCTCGCCAGTTGTACGGCCCGTCCGAGTTTGGCCGTAGCACCATCGACATCGCCCATTTTGCGGGCTTCGAGGCCCTGCTGGATAGCCTGCGCCAGCTCCGCCTGCCCCGTGTAGTGGGCGACCTGCGGGTTGATGGCGGTCGAAGCGGCCACGTCGTTCGTCCACACCGCGCGCACCAGGCCCTGGGCCAGGACGGCCTCGGGTTCGCCGCCCGTCGCAGGCCGGACGAGCGTGGCGCGGGAGGCGAGCATCTCCTGGCCCACGGCCGCACCGGGCACGCGTACGCACACGTGGTACTCGCGGGACTCGTCCCCCCACGAACCGGTCGGATAGTCACCGGCGCGCGGGCCCGTGTCGGTGCGGCGGGCCGTCAGGTCCTGGACGGTCGGAGCGACCTGCTTGACGTACTGGATCTCCACGCCGACCGGGGTCCACAGGCGCAGCGAGACGTCCGCGACCTCCTTGCCCATGACGTTCTCCATCATGAGCGTGAAGTCCTCGGTGAGGTGGGCCGGGTCGGCCACGATGTCGGCGGAGCCGAGCAGGGCGCTCGCGATGCCGGTGACCTCCTTCACCTCCCAGTCGGTGCCCACACCGCGGGCGTCGCAGGTGAAACGACCCGCGCAGGCGTCGAGGGTGGCGCGCAGGACGGCCGGCTCCTCGTGCTCGTTGCGTCCGTCGGTCAGCAGGATGCCGTGGCGGATGGCGGCGGTGGAGCCGCGCAGCAGACCGTCGGCCAGGCGCAGCCAGGTGCCGATGGCGGTGCCGCCGCCGGCGCTGAGACCGCGCAGGGCCTCCTTGGCCCGGGCACGGGTGGCGGGGTCGGCGACGGCGAGGCGGCCCTGGCCCGGATAGACCTCCTTGGCCACGTGCGTGCCGGCGATCACCGCGAAGGCGGTGCCGTCGCGCAGGGTGTCGATCGCCGCCGCCGTGGCCTCGCGGGCGCCGCGCATCTTCTCCGGCGGGTACTCCATGGAACCCGAGCAGTCGACCATGATCACGACGGCGGCCGTGCCGTCGGCGGGCGTCCCGCGGGTGACGCTGCCGCCGCCCGTGGCGGTGACGGTGACGATGGCGTGGACGTCCCGCCCGCCTTCGGGAAGGAACTCGTTCTGGTACACGTCCACGCTGAAGCGCGGGGCGCTCGGCTTGGCGAAATTCGCCATCGGCTGGACTCCTAGAGGGCTCGGGCAGGCGGGTCAGACCTGCGGGCGCGCTTCCACTTCCGGTTCCGGTGCTGCGGCCGGTCCGGGCTCCGGTGCCGCTCCCGGTTCCCGTTCGGTCTGCGTGGCGAACGGCACGACGGCCACCGTGATGTTGTCGTGGCCGCCGCCGTCGAGGGCGTGGCCCACGAGCACCTGCGCGCTGTGCAGCGGGCGTACCGCGGCGTCGGCGGGCAGCACCTGGGCCATCTCCCGCGCGGACTCCGCGTAGTTCCACAGGCCGTCGGTGCAGACCACCACCACGCCGGGGTGGTCCGGCTTGAAGATCGCGGTGTGCGGTTCGAGGTCGTACGCGTCGGCTCCGAGCCAGCCGGTGATGGCGTGCGCGCGGACGTCCGCGTAGGCCTCGGCCTCGCCCATCAGGCCGGCGGCGACCATCTGGGCGGCCCAGGAGTCGTCCTCGGTGAGGCGGCGGGGCAGCGCGGCGCGGTCGTCGGGCACCCAGTAGGCGCGGCTGTCGCCGACCCAGCCGATGGTGAGCAGGCCGCCGCTGACGACGGCCCCGACCAGGGTGCAGGCGGGCGCGTTCTGCGCGCCGGGGACCTCCGGAGCCAGGGCGTTGACCGCCGCGGCGGCGGCCAGGATCGCCTCGTGCATGGCCTCCTGGGGGTGCGCGCCACGAGGGAGCGCCTCCAGCAGCGCCTCGTTGGCGGCGGCCGCCGCGGCGGCCGACGCCTCGTCGGGGCGGCTCGCGGAGGAGACCCCGTCGCACACGATGGCGACGGTGGCGGCGGAGCCGTCGGGCAGGGCGGTGGCCGACACGGCGAACGAGTCCTCGTTGCGGTGGTGGCGCAGGCCCCGGTCGCTGACGGCGGCGACGCTGCCGAGCTCCTCCTCGACGTGGTCGCGCTCGCGGGGCTGCGCGTGCCCGCAGTGCTCGCAGTACCCGTCGGTGTCGACGTGCCCGGCCCGGCAGGCCACACAGGTCTTCCCGCCGGGCGCCGCGCCGGACGGGGGCGGGCCGTCGTACCCGTTCTCGTACGGGTTCTCGTGCGGGGCCTCGTGGGCGCCCTCGCCCGTGCCCCAGGGCGTGGCCCCGGGGGGCGGGCCGGGGTGGCCGCCGGCGGGGTCGCCGCCGGGACGGTCGTGGCGGGTCTCGGGGCCGTCCGCCGGGCCCTGGCCGGCGCCGTACGGGTTCTCGTGGCCCGGGTAGGCGGCTCCCGCCGGGCCCGGCCGGGGCTCCGGCTCCTGCTCCGGTTCCTGTTCCGGGCGGTGCTGCGCCGGGGCGGTGGCCCAGTCGGCCGGGTCCCCCACCAGGGTCGGCGCGGCGGCGGCCACGCTGCCCCAGCCGGGGGCGGGCTCACCGGCGCCGGGCGAGCCGTGCGGGCCGGCCGGCGCCGGCATCCCGTACCCGCCCGCGGGGGCGGCCTGGACCGGCGCGGGCGGCGCGGCGGGCGCCGGTGGCGCCGGTGGCGCCGGTGGGATGGGGATGGTCGGGTGGTCCGTGGACGCGGCCGGGGGAGAAGAGGTCAGGGCGTAGCCGCAGAGGCCGCAGAAACGGTCACCCTCTTCCAGGGGTTCCGCGCAGCTGGGGCAGCCCGACGGCCGATGCATCGACATCAATCACACCCACGTCCGGGGACGGAAACGGTTGGCCCGTTCCACCAGTTCGATCCTCTCCTCGCCACGCCGTGCCAGCCGTGCGAGGACGCGGTACGAGCGCTCCAGTCCGAAGCGCAGGCCCCGCTCGTCCAGTTGACTGCCGAGCAGCGAGGTACGGCCGGGGTCGGCACCCCGGCTACCCGACAGTACCCAGTCCAGGGCAGAGCCCAGAACCTCCGTCGCCAGCGACTCCTGCCGTTCCGGGTCCAGCCCGAACCTCCGCAGGGCCTCCACCTGGTCGGCGGCCGCCGAAAGATCGGCCAGCAGCGGCTCGTCCGGTGACCGGTCGCGCAGACGTGCGCGTACCGCCGCCACCCGCGCGGCGGTGTAGTGGATGGACGCCTCCGGTACGGATTCCAGCGTGCGCACGGCTCCGCCCCGGTCGCCGGCGGCCAGTTGGACCCGCGCCAGTCCGAAGGCCGCGCTGACGAATCCCGGATCGGTGATCCAGACCAGGCGGTAGTACTCGGCGGCGTTGTCCAGCTGGCCCAGCACCTCCGCGCACAGCCCGAGGGCCAGCTTCGGCGCGGGCTCGCCCGGGAAGGCGTCGTAGATCGCGTCGAAGGACAGCGCCGCTATCTCGTCGTCACCGGTGGCGAGCGAGGCGATGCCGCGGGCCCACACGACGCGCCAGTCGTCCGGGTGGCGGGCCTCCAGCTCGGCCAGGGCGTCCCCGGCCGCGGACAGTTCACCCAGCTCCAGCCGGGCCCGCAGCTCCCGCAGCCGCAACTCGGCCGAGTCGGCGGGCGCGGAGGCCAGCGCGCCCAGCAGGTCGGCGGGCGCGGAGGCCAGCAGACCGGTCAGGAAACCGGCGTTGGGGTCGGCGGCGTCCACGAGCGGTACGGGCAGCGCCAGCGCCGTTTCGCGGGCGTCGAGGGTCGTGACGGTCGCTGCGGCCACGGGGGCGGAGGCGGGGGCGGGCGGCGATGCGACGGGGCCGGGGCCCGCTGCGGGAGCCTGCCGGGCCCGGGGCACGGCAGCCCCCGCCACGTGCGTGGCGGTGGTCCCGAGCCCCCCGCCGCCGACTGCGGACTGCCAGGTACCGGGCGTTCCGCCCGACGCGGCTGCGCCGCCGGCTGCGGAAGCCCACGTGCCGGGCGTGCCGCCGGGGGCCGTACCGGGCAGGCCGAGGCCGGTCGGCGGGGTGTGGCCCTGCGGGCCCGACGTGGCGGCGGCCGCCGACGGGGTCGGGACCCCGGCTCTGCCCGGCGCCGCAGCCGCCGGCCGGGCCGGGCCGCGGCCGACGAGACCGAGGAGCCCGCCACCCCGCCGGGAGGCGAACGGCCGGGAGGCGACGGTGCGGTGGCCCAGGCGGGAGACGACCGTGTCCGACGTGTCCGTGCCGGTGAACAGCAGGGTGTCCGGCACCCGCAGTTCAGGGCCGAAGAGGGTGGACAGCTGCGGCCGCGGCCGCCCCGTCTGCAGCGCGACCACCTCCCGCAGCACACCCGTCAGCTGGTCGGCCATCTCCTGCGCGGAGGCGAACCGCCGCCCCGGGTCCGGGTCGGTCGCCCGCACCAGCAGCCGGTAGAAGGACTCGTACCGACGGAACACCTCGATGTGCTCCGGGTCCGGCAGCGAATCCACGAACACGTTGGTGTAGCCCTGGAAGTCGAACGTCAGGACGGCCAGCGTCCGCGCCACCGTGTAGAGGTCCGAGGCCACCGACGGCCCCAACTCCGCGACCTCCGGGGCCTGGTAGCCCACCGTGCCGTAGATGGCCGACTCCTCGTCGTCCATCCGCCGCACCGCGCCCATGTCGATCAGCTTCAGCTGGTCCTGCTGCTGGATCGCGTTGTCGACCTTGAAGTCGCAGTACAGCAGGTTCCGGCTGTGCAGGTGGCCCAGGGCCTCCAGCGCCTCGATGCCGTAGGCGCAGGCCTGTTCCACCGGCAGCGGGTCACGCCGGCCGTCCGGCCGGCGGCGTTCGTTCGCGATCTCCTTCAGCGACTTGCCGCCGACGTACTCCATGACGATGTACCCGTCCAGCGAACCGGTCCGCTGGTCCAGGTGCTCCACGAAGTTGTAGATCCGCACGATGTTGGAGTGCTCGATCTCCGCGAGGAAGCGCCGCTCCGAGATCGCGGCCTCCATCGCGTCGTGGTCCCCGGTGTCGAGCAGGCCCTTGAGGACCACCCACCGGTCCGCGACCGCCCGGTCCACCGCCAGGTACACCCAGCCCAGACCGCCGTGCGCGAGGCAGCCCGCCACCTCGTACTGGCCGCGCACCACTTCACCGGCGCGCAGCTTGGGCACGAAGGAGTACGGGTGCCCGCACTTGGTGCAGAAGCCCTCCGTCCGGCCCGGCCGGTCCCCGCGGGCCCGGCCCACCGGGGCGCCGCAGTCCGAACGCGAGCAGAAGCGCTTGCGCTCCGGCACCTCCGGATTCTCCAGGACCGCCGCCGAAGGGTCCGGACGGGGCACCTCCGGCACGTTGACCAGACCGGCGCCCAGCCTGCTGCGCCCCGAGGAGGAGGCGGCCGAGCCCGAACTGCGCACCGACACCGAACGGGTGGAGGCCTGCCCCGTGAGCGACCGCGAGAGCCGCCCCGACACCGAACGGCGGGACGAGGAGGACCGGGAGGAGCGCGCAGACGCCGAGGAGCGCGCCGAGCCGTGGGACCCCTGCGAGCCCTGCGATCCGTGCGACGCCCGGGACCCACCGGATCCCAGCGAGCCGCGGGCCGCGCTCGTCATGCCGGTCGGCGGTGACACCAGTTCCTCCGCACCCGCCGCGATCGAGCCGACCGGGGCCAGGCCGCAGGTGTCGCAGTACAGCTCGCCGCCGCCCATGTCCTCGTACGAACCCGGGCAGCCGGGGCGAACGCACGCTGCTCCGATCATGCTCATGCGTCCTCCGTCCCCGGCCCCTCGGGCCGGATCGTCTGCTCGGGCTGCCGCCGGGGCACCAGCGACTCGGCGGCCGCCTGCTGGTAGCGCAGGACGGCCTGTTCGGCGGCCCGCAGATCGCAGGGTGCGCTCCACAGCATCCGCCGGGCCACGTCGTACCTCTCGATCAGCAGGGGGTCCTCCGCCAGCCCGTGCCGGGCCACCTTCGCCTTGTAGGCGTCGAGACGCCCGCGCAGCTCGGCCCGTACGGCCAGTGGCGCCGTCACCGCGGTCAACGATTCACGGGCCCTGCGCAGTTCCTCCTCGGCCCGTTCCTCCAGGGATTCCAGCAGCGGCGAGAGCCGGTGCCAGCGTGCGTGACGCCGGTGCTCGGCAGCGGCCGCGAGCTGCTCCTGGAGCACCGTCGGCGGGCCGCTGACCACGGGCACCTCGGACGCGGCGATCTTCGCCAGCACCTCGCCGCGCGCCGTCCGGGCCTCGGCCAGGGTCCGGTCGGCCCGCGAGAGCACGTCGCGCAGGCTGATCAGCCGCTGCTCGGCGTCCTGCCGTACGGCCAGTACCGCCTCGACCTCCCGGCGTACGTCCTCCAGCGCGAGCGCGGCCCGGTCGTAGCGGCCGGTGTCCGGCCGGCCACCGCCGGGCGCGGAACTCCCCGCGGCGGAACGCCAGAAGGCCAGTGGATCCGCGATCACCTGGGTGCGCAGCTCCGTGAGCTCGGCGGTGATGTACTCCAGGTCGTCGCCCGAGGGGTGCTCGCCCGGGCGCACGCCCACCGAGTGGGCCAGCGAACGGGTGCGGTGCAGTTCGGCGGCGAGCAGGTCGATCCGGGCGGGCAGCGCCGACCACACGGCGTCGGCCGCGACCACCACGTCCAGCGAACGCGCGTAGAGGTCGTTCATCCGGGTCACCAGCTCGGCGAGGGAGAGTCGTTCCGCCAGCGCGGCGCCCTCCGTGGCGGCCCCGGCGATCAGGACGCCGGGCCCGCGCAGCCGCTCGGTCAGCTCGATCAGGTCCTCGCGGTGGGGCCAGCGGCGCCGCTCACGGATCTCCCGGGCGGCGGCCAGGGCGCCGCTGTATGCGTCGAAGTACGTCCACAGGCGGGTGATGTCCGCGTCGGCCCCCGCCCACCGCTCCTTGGTGAGCCCGGCCAGCTCGGCGCCCTCCAGCAGCCGGCGCCCCGCGTGGTCCTGGAGGGCGAGCAGTGAGGTCTCGACGGCCTCGTGCTCAGCGCCCAGCCGGGCCAGGGCACGGTCGACGCCGTCCCGGTCCATCACTGCCGACCCCGTCTCCACCGACCGTGCCTCCGCTTCCGCCGCCGCCTCCGTGTTCGCTTCCCCGCTCCGCTCCGCGTCCGATCTCGTGCCCGGTCCCGTGCCCGGAATCGCCACCGGCCTCAGCCGTCCCGGTACTTGGGCGCGGGCGGCGCGGTCACGCCGGGCAGCACGGGCTGGAGGTGCTTGAGGTACGCCTTCATCCACGGGCTGTCGTTGCCGCCCGCGCGGTAGTTCTCCAGCACCTTGTTGACCCGGCGGACCAGGTCGGGGGCGTCCTTGTTCATCGCGACCCCGTAGAACTCGCGGGTGAAGGGCGAGCCCACCAGCCGCACCGACGGGTCCTGCGCGGCCTGGCCGGCGGCGAGGGCGTTGTCGGTGATGATGCCGTCGACCTCGTGCAGCTGGAGCCGGACCAGACAGTCCAGCTGGTTGGCGACGGTGACCGGCTGCGATCCGTACGACTGGGCCTTGAGCGCGCTCTCCGCCGTGGAACCGGCCGCGACGCAGATCCGCTTGTCCTTCAGCGAGGCGTCGTAGCCGGTGATCGGCGAGCCCTTCGGGGCCAGCACCTGCTGTCCGGCCTCGAAGTAGGCCGTCGAGAAGGCGACGTCCTCCAGCCGCTTGCAGTTGATGGTCATGGTGCGCACGACGACGTCGACGCGGCCCTCCTGGAGGGCGGGGATGCGCTGGCTCGTCGGGATGGCCCGGTAGATGACCGCGTTCTCGTCGCCCAGGATGTCCTTGGCGATGGCCTTGACCAGGTCGATGTCGAAGCCGTCGAGGCGGCCGCCCTCCGCGGTCTGGTTGCGGTACCCCCAGCGGAAGCTGTTCTGGTCCACGCCCGCGACGAGCTTGCCGGCCGCCTTGATCCGCGCGATGGCAGCCCCGTCCACCTCGGACGGGCGCAGGCTGGCCTCGGGGTCCTGGCAGGTGTCCGCGAGGACCCAGGGCGCCGCCGGGGCCGCCACCGCCGAGGCGGGACGGCGGGGGACACCGGGTGCGGTGTCCGTCGTCGCGTGGGCCAGCGGCAGCAGCACCGCCGCGGCGGTCACGGCGCAGGCGACGGCCATCGCGCTCACGCCGCCCCAGCCGCGCAGCCGGCCGGCGGCCCGCCGGACCCCGGACCGCGCGCCGGGGGCACGCGTGCGGCCCTCGTGCTCCTCGTACTCCTCATGGCCCTCGGCGGCCCGCCGCGCCCGTATCCGCATCGCTCTCACCTGTACTCCGAAAGCCTGCGCCCGATACCGAGCAGGGCCGCTGTCGCGCCGATGACCACCAGTACCGCCGAGCCCGTCACCAGACCGCCCAGCGCGCCGATCCCGTCCTGGGCGGCGCGGGTGAACTCCCGCTGCTCGTGGGCGACGGCCAGTTCCAGGGAGGCGTCCACCGTGTCGAAGGCGGCGCCGCTGCTCTCCTTGTGGTGATCGTCCCCGACGACCTGGGGCAGTGCGGCCTCGTAGTCGCCCTTCAAGTCCGCCTCCCGGGCCGCCGCGTGCCGCTGCTTCCACTGCTCCACGCCGTCCGCGGCGCGGCTCACGGGCGTTCGGCCGTCTTCGTCGTCGGCCAGCCGCAGCGCGGTCGCGAGCCCCGCGTCCAGCTGCTTCATGTTGTTCGTGAAGTCCACGTCGTACTTGTCGGACTTCTTGTCCTCGGCCAGTACGGCGCCCCGCGCGATCAGTGTCAGGTTCTCACTCGCACGGGCCTGGAGGGAGGCGATCCGCGCGTCGTTGAGCACCTTCATCGACTCCTGCCCGTCCGTACGGGCTTCACTCAGCGAAGAACGCGCCACCGTGTGGCCGACGGACAGCCAGAGCAGCACCACCACGGAGGCGGCGGTCGCCGCCACCAGGCCGTGGTTGAAGACCCGGTTCGTGTGCCGGTAGTTGCGCCGCTGCGCCCACACCAGGGCGGCCACGGCGAGCAGGCCGAGGGCGAGTGAGCCCAGCGGCCAGGCCCGGGCGTCGTCGTCGTCGGTGTGCAGCCGCCGGGTCTCCGCCTCGTAGAGCCGCTGGGCGGCGGGCAGCAGCTGGGTGGTCATCTGTTCGTTGGCGTAGCGGAGGTAGGCGCCGCCCAGCGGCAGGCCCTGCCGGTTGGTGGCGCGGGCCTGCTCGATCAGGCCGGTGTAGCGCGGCAGCTGTTCGCTCAGCAGGGTGATCTGCTCGCGGGACTCCTCGCTGCCGCCGGTGTTGGCGGCGGCGCTCACCAGCAGGCGGGAGGCGTTGGCGATGTCCTTCTCGTAGCGCTGGCGGACCTCGCGCGGCTCCTGCGCGCCGAGGAGGAAACCGCTGGAGGAGGTGGTGTCGGCGTCGGCCAGGGAGCGGTAGATGCTGGCCGCGTCCGCGCTCAGCGGCTGGCTGCGGCCCACCACGTCGTCGGCGGCGGTGGCCCGGCCGGAGATCTCCCACACGCTGACCGTGCCGAACAGCACGATCAGCGCGGCCAGTACCGCGCCGATGATCCGCAGCCGGCCCGGCTCGGTGGTGGCAGCCTCGCGCAGCCGCTGCACTCCCTCGGACCAGGCGGTGCGTCTTCCGGGTGGCCCGGCGGGCGGCGACGCCGACGTGCCGGCGGGCGGCGCGGAGACACCACCCCCGGGCGCGGGCGCGCGTGATGTGATCGCCACCGTGACCTCCCCCTCGGTCCTGTCGTCCCCCAGCCGGCGCCGGGGGGTCCCCCTGCGCAGCAGCAGTATGGCCGTAGTGCCGGTGGACCACAGCACCCGGTGCTGGATCCGGGGCGATCCGCCCCCGCGGGTGCCTTTCGTCACCCCTTCACCGTCAATACGCCCTTAGGGCCGTAACGGTTGCAGACCGGGCGCCTTTCGGGGCGGGTTCAACCGAAATGGGCCCGGAGTTTTCCGTGGGCCTCCGCCGGGGCCCCGACCGCGTCCAGGCCCAGCAGCCCGGCGCCCAGCACCGGGGGTGCCGTGACCACGGTGACGCGGGCGTGCGGGGCCCGTTCGGCGAGGCCCGCCGCGATCCGCTCGTCGAGCCGCGGGTGCCGGGCCGCCAGCACCCCGCCGCCCAGTACCACCGGCACCTCCTCGTCCAGCAGGCCCAGGCGGCCCAGCGCCACCACGGCCATGGCCACGACCTCGTCCGCCTGGCGGTGCACCAGCGAGAGCGCCACCGGGTCGCCGGCGGCGGCCACCTCGAACAGCACCGGGGTCAGTTCGTGCCGCCGCCCGGCCGGCACGTCCCCCAGGTGCATCGCCTCGATCAGCGAGGCCATCGAGCCGTGGCCGAGGCGTGCGGGCAGCGCCCGGGCCAGCTCCGTCGCCGCGCCCCGCCCGTCCTCCGCCCGGGCCGCGAACCACAGGGCCTCCTCGGCCAGCCCGCCCCCACCGCCCCAGTCGCCGGAGATCCGCCCGACCGCGGGGAAGCGCGCGGTCCGCCCGTCCGGGGTCATCCCGACGCAGTTGATGCCCGCCCCGCAGACCACCGCGACACCCCGCGGCTCGGCGCCCGTCGGCAGTCCGGCGCGCAGCAGCGCGAAGGTGTCGTTGTGCACCGCGGTGGTGCGCCCCCAGCCGCGGCGCCCGATCTCGTCCGCCAGCCGCCGCTCCTCCACCGGGAAGTCGGCGTTCGCGAGGCACGCCGACACGTGCGCCGCGACGGGCCCGCCCCCGGCGCCGGGGCGTACCCCCGCGCGGGCCAGTGCCTCGGCCAGTACGTCCACGGCCGCGGCCACCCCGGTGCGCGGCGGCTGGAAGCCCCCGGCCTGCCCGGTGGCCAGCACGGACCCGTCGGGGCCGAGGAGCGCGACGTCCGTCTTGCTGTTGCCCGCGTCGATCGCCAGGACCGGAGGGAGGCTCAGGCCCATGGCAGGTGCTCCTTGTTGTGCGCGAGGAGCCGGTCGGCCAGTCCTTCGGCCAGGTCGTACTGGCCGATGAGCGGGTGCGCCAGCAGTGCCTTGAACACCCGCTCGCGGCCGCCCCGCAGGGCCGCGTCCAGTGCGAGGTCCTCGTACGCCGTCACGTGTGAGACCAGCCCGGTGAACAGCGGGTCCAGGCGCGGTACCGGCAGCGGTACGGGGCCGGAGCCGTCGGCGGTGCGGACGCGCGCCTGGACCTCGACGACGGCGTCGTCGGGCAGGAAGGGCAGCGTGCCGTTGTTGTACGTGTTGACCACCTGCACGTCCGTGCCGCCGTCGCCCAGCAGCGCGGCCGCCAGGTCCACGGCCGCCTCCGAGTAGAAGGCGCCGCCCCGCTTCGCCAGCAGCGCGGGCTTCTCGTCGAGGCCCGGATCCGCGTACAGGGCGAGGAGTTCGCGTTCCATCGCGGCGACCTCGGCGGCCCTGGAGGGCTTGGTGCCCAGCTCCCGGACGACCTCGTCGTGGGAGTAGAAGTAGCGCAGGTAGTACGAGGGGACGACGCCGAGCCGGTCCAGCACCGCCCGCGGCAGCCGCAGGTCGGACGCGACGGCCTCCCCGTGCGCGGCGAGCAGCCCGGGCAGCAGGTCCTCGCCGTCCGGGCCGCCCCTGCGCACACCCAGCTCCCAGGTGAGGTGGTTGAGGCCCACGTGGTCCAGGTGGACGTCGGAGGGGGCGAGGTCCAGCAGGGCCGCGAACTTGCGCTGGAGGCCGATGGCGACGTTGCACAGTCCGACGGCCCTGTGGCCGGCGCGCAGGAGGGCCCGGGTGACGATTCCGACCGGGTTGGTGAAGTCGATGATCCAGGCGTCGGGGCTGGCCCGCCGGACCCGCTCGGCGATGTCGAGGACCACCGGGACGGTGCGCAGGGCCTTGGCGAGTCCGCCCGCGCCGGTGGTCTCCTGCCCGACGCAGCCGCACTCCAGGGGCCAGGTCTCGTCCTGGAGCCGGGCGGCCTGTCCGCCGACGCGCAGCTGCAGGAGGACCGCGTCGGCCCCGGCGACGCCCGCGTCCAGGTCGGTGGTCGTGGTGACCTTGCCGGCGTGGTCCTGCCGGGCGAGGATCCGGCGGGCCAGGGCGCCGATCAGCTCCAGCCGCTCGGTGGCCGGGTCGATCAGCACCAGCTCGCTCACCGGCAGGGTGTCGCGCAGCCGTGCGAAGCCGTCGATCAGTTCGGGGGTGTAGGTGGAACCGCCGCCCACCACTGCGAGTTTCAACGTCGTCAGCCTTTCACGCCGGTCAGGGTGACTCCCTCGACGAACGCCTTCTGGGCGAAGAAGAAGAGGACGATCACCGGGGCCATGACCAGCACGGTCGCGGCCATGGTCAGGTTCCAGTTGGTGTGGTGCGCCCCCTTGAAGGACTCCAGTCCGTAACTGAGCGTCCAGGCGGCGGGGTTGTCGGAGGCGTAGATCTGCGGGCCGAAGTAGTCGTTCCAGGCGCAGAAGAACTGGAAGAGGGCGACGGCGGCGATCCCGGGCCGGGCCATCGGCAGCACCACCCGCAGCAGGGTGCGCACCTCGCCGCAGCCGTCCACGCGGGCCGCGTCCAGGTACTCGTCGGGGATGGTCAGCAGGAACTGGCGGAGCAGGAAGATGGAGAACGCGTCGCCGAAGGCCATCGGGACGATCAGCGGCCACAGGGTGCCCGACAGGTCGAGCTGCCTGGCCCAGAAGAGGTACATGGGGATGACCACCACCTGCGGCGGCAGCATCATCATGGCGATCACGAGCAGCAGCGACAGCCGCCGGCCGCGGAAGCGGAACTTGGCAAGCGCGTACGCGACGGGCACCGAGGAGACCACGGTCAACAGGGTGCCCAGTCCGGCGTACAGAAGCGTGTTGCGCCACCAGGTCAGGAAGCCCGGGGTGTGCCACACCTTCGTGTAGTTGTCCCACTCCCAGGTGTCGGGCCACAGGTCGCGGGTCAGCGCCTGCCGGTCGCCCATCAGGGAGGTGAGCAGGAGGAAGACGAAGGGGAGGACGAAGAACAGTGCGGCCGCCACGCCGAGCGCGTGCACCCCGATCCAGTGGAGGGCCGCCGAGGAGGGGCGCCTCGGGCCGTGCGCGCTGCTCATCCATCCGCTCCGATCAGACCGCCACGGCGCCGCATCAGGAGTGCGGTGAAGGCCATGGAGAGGGCGAAGAGGACCAGCGCGACGACGCAGGCGGCGCCGTAGTCGAAGCGCTGGAACCCGAGGTTGTGAACGAGCTGGGGCAGGGTCAGGGTCGACTTGTCGGGGTAGCCGGGCTCGAACTGCTGGCCCGAGCCGCCGATCACGCCGGCCGCGACCTTGCCGGCCACCAGTGGCTGGGCGTAGTACTGCATGGCCTGGATGACTCCGGTGACCACGGCGAACATGACGATCGGCGCGATGTTGGGCAGCGTGATGTGCCGGAAGCGCGCCCAGGGCCCCGCCCCGTCGAGTTCGGCCGCCTCGTACTGCTCCTTCGGTACGTCGAGCAGCGCGGCCATGAAGATCACCATCAGGTCGCCCACCCCCCACAGTGCGAGGGCGGTGAGGGCCGGCTTGGACCAGTCGGCGTCGGTGAACCAGCCGGGGGCGGGCAGTCCCACCGCGTCCAGCAGGGTGTTGACCGGTCCGGTACCGGGGTTGAGCAGGAAGACGAAGGCCAGGGTCGCGGCGACCGGCGGGGCCAGGTAGGGCAGGTAGAACAGGGTCCGGAAGATCCCGGCCCCCGTCTTGATCTTCGTGATGAGCAGCCCGACGCCGAGGCCGAAGACGACGCGGCAGGTCACCATCACCAGGACCAGCCAGAGGGTGTTGCGCATCGCGGGCCAGAACAGCGGATAGTCCGTGAAGACGTAGCTCCAGTTGTCCAGGCCGCTCGGGACCGGCTGCCGGAAGCCGTCGTAGCGGGTGAAGGAGAAGTACAGGGTGGACAGCAGCGGGTAGACGAAGAAGACCGAGAAGCCGATCAGCCAGGGGGACATGAAGGCCGCGGTCCGCAGGGCGCCGCGGCGCCGCTTCGTCCGCAGGGTGCGGGAGCCGGTCATCGGACTACTTCGCCTTCGCTATGTCCGTGTCGATCTGCCGGTCGGTCCTGGCGAGACCGGCCGGGATGTCGGCGACGTCGCCCTTCTCGACGGCGTACGCGAAGTCCGTGAAGGTCAGCTGGTAGGTGCCGCCGTCGGCCTTGGCCGGGGTGGTGCTGGACTTGGGGTGCCGCGCGATGTCGAGGAAGGTCTTGGACTCGGGGGTCACCCGGAGGGCCGGCGACTCCAGGGCGGCGAGCGTGGACGGCACGTTGTGGATGGCGTTGGCGAAGGCCACCACCGCTTCCGTGTCCGTGGTCATGTACTTGACCAGCTCCCAGGCGGCGTTCTGCTTCCTGCTGCCCGAGGCGATGCCCATGACCGTGCCGGAGAGGTAGCCCTTGCCGTAGTCACCGGCCTGATCGTCGGGGACGGGCAGCGGTGCGGTGGCGATCTCGAAGCCGACCCCGGCCTCCTTGGCCATCGGCGCGCGCCACTCGCCGTCGATCTGCATGGCCACCTTGCCGGTGTGGAAGGGGTGTTCGGCGCTCCACTCGTCGCCGAAGGTGTTGCGGAACCGCTCCAGCTTCTCGTAGCCGCCGAGCGCCGCCACCAGGTCCTTCTGCGCGGTCAGCATCTTCGCGAAGGCCGGGTCCCGGGCGAGGTTGGAGCTGCCGTCGGCGGCGAAGTAGGTGGGGCTCCACTGGGCGGCGAGCCGCATGGGGGTGGTCTCGTAGCCGTGGAAGGTGGGCATGAGGCCGACCCGTTCGTAGGAGTCGCCCGACGCGTCCGCCGTGGTCAGCTTCCGGGCGACCTCGACGAACCGGCTCCACGTCCTGGGGGCTTCGGTGATGCCGGCGGCGTCGAAGGCGGTCTTGTTGTAGACGAGGCCGTAGGCGTCGTTCAGCAGCGGCAGCGTGCACTGGTTGCCGTTGAACTCCGTGTACTCCAGCAGGGTCCTGGGGAAGACCTTGGCCTTGTCCACCCCGGACTTCTCCAGGAACGGGTTCAGGTCGGCGAAGGCGCGGGAGTTGCAGAACTTGCCCACGCTGTCGGTGGTGAAGGAGGAGACCACGTCGGGGGCCTTGTCCCCGCCCGCGCGCAGCGCCTGGTTGATCTTGTCGTCGGTCATGTTGCCGGTGACCTCGACCTTGATGTTCGGATGCGCCTTCTCGAACCGGGCGATGTTGTCCTCGATCGCCTTGGTCTCGCTCGGCGCTGACCAGCCGTGCCAGAAGGTGAGGGTGACGTCCGCCTTCGGATCGTCGGAGGCGGTGCCCGCGCCCTGGCCGGTGCACGCGGTGGCGAGGGCGGACATCGCGGCGAGGAGGGCGGTCGCGGTGGTCAGGCGTCCGGTTCTGGGCATGGCGGGGCTCGCTCTCTGCGGGAGGGAACTTCCGGTGGGGGGCCTGGGGGTGCCGGCGGAGCGTGGGGCGTGCGGTGCAGGAGGGGTGGAGGGAGGGAAGGCGGGCGTGGGGTCAGCGGGAGGTGTCGAAGACCTCGTCCCGGGTGGCGGCCAGCGCGCTCTCCAGCGCGCCGTGCAGGACGGGCCGCTCCAGGACCTCGCCGGGGACCAGCCGGGGGCGGGAGGGGGCCAGTTCGGCGAGCTCGGCCTCCAGCAGCTCGCGCAGCGGTTCGCCGCCCGCGCTGATCGCGGCCCCGGCCAGGACCACGATCTCCGGGTCCAGTACGGCGACCAGCGAGGCGAGACCGGTGGCCAGGGCGGTGGCGTACTCCTGGAGGAAGCGCAGGTGCGCCCCCTCGGGAGCGGCGGCGGCCCGCGCGAGCAGCGCGACGGCGGCGGCGACCTCCGGGCCGTGCGGCCCGGGCAGGGCGTCCGGGGCCTCCGGCGCGTACGGGGTGGGGGCGGCGGGGGCCTCGACACCCAGCTCCGCGGCGAGCCGGGGCAGCCCCTCCACACCGGCCAGCTCCTGGTAGCCGCCGGAGTTCGCCCGGGTGACCTGCCGGACCAGGGGGCGGCCCGGTACGGGCAGGAAGCCCACCTCGCCCGCGCCACCGGTCCAGCCGCGGTGCAGCCGGCCGCCGAACACCAGCGCGGCGCCGAGCCCCTCCTCGTTCCACAGCAGGACGAAGTCCCCGTGCCCGCGGGCGGCGCCGAGGCGCTGTTCGGCGACGGCGGCGAGATTGACGTCGTTCTCGTACTCGACGGGCATCGGCAGGGCCGCCGCCAGGTCGTCGAGGAGGGTGGGGGAGTGCCAGCCGGGGAGGTGGCTGGCGTAGCGCAGCCGGCCCGTCTGCGGGTCGAAGGCGCCAGGGGTGCCGATGACCGCCCGGTGCAGGTCGGAGCGGTGCAGCCCAGCGGCCTTGACGGCCCCGCCGAGGGCCTCGGTCACCTGGTCGACGGCGTCCGCGCCCTCGGTGTAGGGGACTTCGTGGGAGGCGACCACGGTGCCGGTCAGGTCGGCGACGGCCGCCAGGACGCGCCCCGGGGTGACGTCGACGCCGCCGACGTACGCGGCCCGCGGATTGATCGCGTACAGCTGGGCGCTGGGGCCGGGGCGGCCGCCGTCGGTGCCGGTGGCCACGACGAGTCCGGCGGCCTCCAGACGGGCCAGCAGCTGGGAGGCGGTGGGCTTGGACAGCCCGGTCAGGTGCCCGATGCGGGTCCGGGACAGCGGGCCGTGCGTCAGCAGGAGGTCGAGTGCGGCCCGGTCGTTCATGGCGCGCAACAGGCTGGGCGTTCCGGGCGTGGCGGCGGGCATGCGGCGGCTCTCCCTCACCGAGGTGATCTGTTAGGTAAGTTTCCTATCACTGTTCGAGCCGTGTCAATGCCGCTGCCCCGCAGGTCGTGTCCGTGAAGACCGGCCTGCGGGGCAGCGGGAGTGCGGGTACGGCCCTACTTGGTGATCCGCGGGCCGGACGGCGACGGGATCGGGGCCGTGGCCAGGGACTGCGGGGAGGTGGGGTTCGCCAGGGCGGACGGCGCGGCGACGGAGGCCGAGGGGTCCGCAGGGGCCTCGTCCTCCTCGTCCGCGGCCGGCAGGCCGCCGATGATCCGGATGCCGGCGGCGTCGAAGGCCTCCTTGATCCGCCAGCGCAGCTCCCGCTCCACCGAGAACTGCTGGCCCGGCATCGTCTTCGCGGACACCTTCACCGTCATCGAGGCGAGCAGCACCTCGTCCAGGCCCAGCACCTCCACCGGACCCCACAGGCGCTCGTCCCAGGGGGACTCCTTCGCCATCGAGTCGGCGACCTGCTGGACCACCTCGCGGATCCGCGTCAGGTTCTCCGACGGCTTGACCTGCACGTCCACGCCCGCGGTCGCCCAGCCCTGGCTGAGGTTGCCGATCCGCTTGATCTCGCCGTTGCGCACGTACCAGATCTCGCCGTTGTCCCCGCGCAGCTTCGTCACGCGCAGGCCGACCTCGATGACCTCGCCCGAGGCCACCCCGGCGTCGATCTTGTCACCGACGCCGTACTGGTCCTCCATGATCATGAAGACGCCGGAGAGGAAGTCGGTCACCAGGTTGCGGGCACCGAAACCGATGGCGACACCGGCCACACCGGCACTCGCCAGCAGCGGGGCCAGGTCGATCTTCAGGGCGGCCAGGACCATCAGCGCGGCCGTGCCGAGGATCAGGAAGGACGCCACCGACCGCAGGACGGAACCGATCGCCTCCGACCGCTGGCGGCGCCGCTCGGCGTTGACCAGCAGGCCGCCGAGCGCGGTGCCCTCGACCGCCTCGGCGCTGGTGTTCATCCGGTTTATGAGCTTGGTCAGCGCCTTGCGGACGGCCGAGCGGATCACGGCGGCTATCACCACGATCAGCAGGATCCGCAGGCCGATGCTCAGCCAGGTGGCCCAGTTCTGCTCGATGAAGCTCGCGGCCTCGGTGACGCTCTCCTGCGCCTCCTTGACCGAAGCGGGCGCGTCCGGGACATCGGCTGCCAGCGGCAGCAGAGCGGCGGGCCAGGGCACGACAGGAACCTCCACATGTAGCGGTCTGCCCGCCGGGGGTCCCCGCGGACGGAGTCCGCGAGGGGGATATGCGGGGCAGACCATCCACACTAACGGGGCAATCCCTTCACCTTGGCGCTGTGTTCGAGGGAGAGACCAGACTCACCTGGGGATGACTGGGTGTGGTTGAAAACACCTCGGACCCGTTACGGGCGAGTGGTGGCGCTTCGACCAGCCGTAAGGAGAGACTGGAGAGCAGATCGTCCCGGCGCGAGCCACGCGCCGCCGGCGTACAAGGAGGCAGTCCGTGCCGCACGTCCTGGTCCTCAATGCGTCGTACGAGCCCCTCGGCGTCGTACCGCTCCGCCGCGCGCTCGTCCTCGTCCTGGAGAACAAAGCGGTCTCCCTGGAGGAATCCGGCGCCTATCTGCACAGCGCGACAAGGGTCGTCCCCGCGCCCAGCGTGGTACGGCTCAAGCGCTTCGTGCGGGTCCCCTACCGGGGGCCCGTTCCACTCACCCGGCGCGCCCTGTTCGCGCGGGACGGCGGACGCTGCATGTACTGCGGCGCCGTCGCCACCAGCGTCGACCACGTCATTCCGCGCAGCCGGGGCGGACAGCACGTCTGGGACAACGTCGTCGCGGCGTGCCGGCGCTGCAACCACGTCAAAGCCGACCGGCACCTGCTGGAACTGGGCTGGCGCCTGCGCCACCAGCCGGCCCCTCCCTCGGGTCTGGCCTGGCGCATCATCGGCACCGGACACCGGGACCCGAGGTGGATGCCGTACCTCCAGCCGTACGGGGCCGACGACGCGCTGGAACGGATCGGGATCGGCGTGGCGGCCTCCTGACCGGCCCCTGCCGGGGCCGCGGAGCCGGTTCCGGCAGGGCTACGGCGTGACCGCGTAGGCCTCCGCCGACCACAGCGAGCAGCCGTAGCGCGTCGCGCGGCGCTCGCACGTCACCCTCAGGAACCGGGTGTCCGGCGCCGTCGCGTCCAGCCGGAGCGACTCGTGGCCGCCGCGGGAGTTCGTGACGGCCGCGGCCGGCCGCCAGGTCACCCCGTCGGCGGAGGTCTCCACCCGGTAGGCCGAGGGGTACGCGTCCTGCCAGTGCAGCTCCAGCCGCCCGACCCGGACCGGGGCGCGCAGCTCCGCCTGCCACCACGCGCCGTCCACCGCCGGCGACGACCAGCGGGTGGACGGGGAGCCGTCCACGGCCGCCGAGGCCGGGAAGGAGGAGGTCTCGTTGGCCGAGGAGCTCGCCCGCGCGGTCCGCAGCAGATCCGGTCCGCCGGTCCTGGGCACCGCCCGCACCGTCAGGGTCCGGGTCTCCCCGTCGAAGGCCACAGGGATGCGGTAGTCGCCCGGCGGGGTGTTCGCGGCGACGACGACCTCCAGCGGGATCGACGCCTGGCCGCCGCGCGGGACCACCGCGGTCTGCGGCAGACGGACCTCTATGCCCGCCGGCGGCTGCGCCGTCAGCGGGCCGCGGATCTCGCCGGGGCCCAGGGCGGACAGCTGCGCCGTGACGCGCTGCGGCGCGCCGCCGATCTCGGCGTCGGCCCGGCCCCCGTCGGCCAGCTCGAAGCGGGTCCGGGGGCCGTCCCCGAACCACGGGACCACCTGGTGCACCGCGGGCGCTTCCCCGGCCCAGGCCAGGCGCACCGCGTCCGCGGGCACCCCCGCCGTGTCGACCTGGGTCCAGCCCGACGCCGCCGCGTCGGCGACCTTGCGCCAGCCCTCGCCCGGTACGTGGACCTCCACCACGGCGCCCCGCGTGCCCGCCCCGAGCGGGTCCGTCATCACCGTCACCGCGGACACCGGACGCACGGCGTCCAGCCGGACCGTCCAGGACTGCGCGTCCTTCGTCACCGTTCCGGTCTTCCGCGCGACACCGGTCCAGGCGTCCGCCTCGGCCGCCGCCTTCTTCAGGAACGGGTCCAGGACGGCCTTGTCCACCTGGGCCGGTCCCGGCTCGGCCAGCGCCCGGCGTGCCTCGGCGAGGGCCCGGGAGGCCTGCCAGGCGGCCGCCCCTTCGCCGCGGGCCTGGGCCTGCAGGACGTCCACGGCCAGTTCGCCGGCTGCTCCGTAGCGCGAGAGCCGCTCCATCCAGGGGCCCGCCTCGTCCGACAGCGAGGTCAGCCGGGCGGGGGTCTCGCGCATCACCGTGAACGCCTTGCGCAACTCGGTCCCGGCCGCCGGATCACCCGCGGCCCGGGCCTTCCAGAACTGCTCGACCAGCGGCTTCAGATAGCCCGACTCCTCCTGCTTGAGCCCGGACGACACGGTGTTCCCGGCCAGCGCCGCCACCGCCTCGCGCTCCCGGGGGTCGGAGCCCGAGAGGTCGCGGACCGCCGCCTGCCAGGACTCGCCGGCCCGGTAGCCGCGCGGGTTCCAGGCGAAGTCGGCCGCCGTGAAGAGCGGGATGCGCGACAGGACGGGCTGCTGCATCGCGTTGGCCAGCAGCGCCGCCGAGCCGCCCGCCACCGCCGGTTCGCGGCCGGCGTACGGGCCGAGGAAGATCCGGCCCGGATCCCAGTCGTTGACCGGGTAGTTGTCCATGGTGATCAGGGGCTTCTGCCCCAGGGCGGAGCGCGCCCCGGCCAGCTCCTTGCCCGTGATCGTGCGCGGCACCACGCCGACGCCCGTCCAGGCCACCTCCACCCGCGTGTCCAGCGCGCGGGCCAGGGCCGTCCGGTAGGCGGTGGCGCCCTCCTGGTAGTACTCGGTCGGCAGCAGCGACAGCGCGGGCGCCCCCGGGTACCGGGCGGCCAGGTGGGCGGCCAGCTCGTTCGCGACCTCCGCGTGCGCCTTCGCGGCGGCCTCCGGGCCCTTGCCGTACCGCTCCCGGTCCGCGCGGCAGCCCCATTCGGTGTAGCTGACGTCCTGGAACTGCACCTGGAAGGCGCGGAAGCCCAGGTCCCACATCGCGTCCACCTTGCGCCCGAGCGCCGCCCGGTCGGCCGACGACGACAGGCACATGGACTGTCCGGGAGTGACCGCCCAGGCCAGGACGACCCGGTTGGCGCGGGCCCGCTCGGCCAGCGCGCGGAACTCCTCCTGCCGCTCCCGCGGGTAGTCCTCGCGCCAGCCCGTCGTGCGGTACTGGTCGTCGCCGGGCGCGATCAGCAGCCGGTTCTGTTTGGTGCGGCCCATGAAGTCCAGCTGCGCCAGGCGCTGCTGCTGGGTCCACGGCTGTCCGTAGAACCCCTCGGTGATCCCGCGCACCGGCGCGGCCGGCCAGTCCCGCACCATGACGCCGGGCACCTTCCCGCGGGCCGCGCCGAGCAGCTGACGCAGCGTCTGCGCCGCGTGGAAGAGCCCTTCCTCGCCCACGCCGGCCAGCGCGACCGTGTCGCGCCCGCCGGGCCGCCCCACGGCCAGCCGGTAGCCGCCGTGCGGCAGGTCCGTGGCCGCGGTCGCTCCCAGCGCCAGCAGTGCCTCCTGCGCGCCCGCGTCCTGGAGCCGTACGAGGGTGCCCCGCTCGGGCAGCGGCTCCCCGGGCTCCGGCTCGTGCAGGGTCTTCACGCCCGCCCTGCGCAGGGCCTCGCGCACCACCTGGACGGCGTACGGGTCGGCGTCGGCCGGAGCCACCAGCACGGCCTCCGTGCCCAGGGCCAGCTCACGCGTCTGATCGGCGGCCATCGACTGCGGCCGGGGCCACACGGCCGGCCCCTCGGAGGCGGCCCGGGGCGTGTCCGCGCCGGGGTCGAGCGCGGGACCGACGGCGCCGTTGGCGCCCACACCGGCAGCACCTGCCGCGCCCGGCGCGGGCGTCGGCGCGTCCGGGACGGTGGGACCCGCGAGGAATCCGGGTGGCGCGGAGGCCACGGCGCCGCCGAGCAGCGACCCGATGACCGCGATGGCCGCGGCCGTCGACCGTTTCCTGCCCCTGAGCTGCACAGAGCCTCCCCGTCGCGAGACGTCCCCCGCTCGTACGAATGAGCCCGAGCCCACCACCCGTGCGGCTGGAGTGTCAATGCGGGTGGGTGATCTGCCCCGGATGTGGCAGGAATGCGATCCCTCCGAGTGGGTATGGCTGCGGTGTTCCCCGGCGGCGTCCCGCTTATGTGCTCCACGCTTCTGACCCACCCTCACCCCCGCCTGCCCGCACGCACGAAGGAGCGCCCGTCCATGGACGACCTGGCCCGGCTCGCCGCCCTGCACGGCATCGCCACCGCCTACCAGCCCGCAGCGGACGTCACCGTCCGGATCCCCGAGGCCACCGTGAGAACGGTCCTCGGTCTGCTCGGTGTCGTCACGGACGACGCCGAGAGCGTCCGGGTGGTCGCCGAGGAGGGCACCAGGGCGGCGGCGGCCCGGCTGCTGCCGCCGACGGTGGTGCTCTGGCAGGGGGAGCCCGTCGCGCCGCTGCCCGCCGGGCTCCCGCCGGGCAGCCGGGTCCTGGTGGTGGCGGAGGGGTCGGGCGAGGAACTCCCCTGGGGCGAGGGGCTTCCCCTCGGGATCCACCGGATCACCGCGCAGGCCCCCGACGGGCGGATCGCCGAGGCCACCCTGGTCGTCGCCCCCGAACGGGCCCCCGCCGCCCCCGAACGCGCCCACGGGCTGCTCGTCCAGCTCTACTCCCTGCTCTCCGAGCGCTCCTGGGGCATGGGTGACCTCGGGGACCTCGCCGAACTGGCCCGCTGGGCCGCCCGGACCCACGGCACGGACTTCATCCAGGTCAACCCGCTGCACGCGGCGCTGCCGGGGACACCGACCGATCCCTCCCCGTACCGGCCGTCCTCGCGCCGCTTCCCCGACCCCGTCCACCTGCGGATCGAGGACGTCCCCGAGTACGCCGACTGCCCCGAGCGGGAAGCCCTCGCCGAACTGGCCTCCCGCGGCGCGGCGCTGCGCCACGAGGTGCTGGAGAAGGGCGCGCTGATCGACCGGGACGCCGTCTGGGACCTCAAGCGGCGGGCGCTGGAGCTGCTGTACGCCGTCCCGCGGAGCGCCGAACGGGAAGCGGACTACCGCGCGTTCTGCGAGGACGGGGGCGCCATGCTGGACCTCCACGCGGGCTGGCAGGCCTCGCGCGCCGGGGACGACCCGGATGCGAGAGCCGACTTCCACCGCTGGACGGTCTGGCTGACGGACGGCCAGCTCGTCGCGGCCCAGCGGGCCGCCCGCGAGGCCGGCATGAGCGTCGGCATCGTGCACGACCTGGCCGTCGGGGTGCATCCGGGCGGGTCGGACGCCTTCGAGCCGGGCCTCTACGCCCGCCACATGAGCGTCGGCGCCCCGCCGGACGCCTTCAACGCGCGGGGCCAGGACTGGGGCCTGCCGCCGTGGCGTCCGGACCGGCTCGCCGGCATGCGCTACGAGCCCCTGCGAGCCCTGCTGCGCGGGGTGTTCCGCTACGCCGGCGCCCTGCGCATCGACCACGTGATGGGTCTCTTCCGGCTCTGGTGGATCCCGGAGGGGACCCCGCCCGCCGAGGGCACGTACGTCGGCTACGACGGCGAGGCCATGCTGGCGGTGCTGGTGCTGGAGGCGCACCGGGCCGGCGCCCCGGTCATCGGCGAGGACCTCGGGACGGTGGAGCCGCACGTGCGGCGGGCGCTGGCCCGGCGCGGCGTGCTCGGCACGTCGGTGCTGTGGTTCGAGCGGGACTGGGCGGGCGAGGGCGGCCCGCTCGCCCCGCAGGCCTGGAGGGCGGACTGCCTGGCCACCGTCACCACCCACGACCTGCCGCCCACGGCCGCCAAGCTCGCCGGCGGCCACGTGGAACTGCGCGACCGCCTGGGCCTGCTGACCCGGCCGGCCGAACGGGAACGGGCCGAGGACGCCGCCGACACCGCCGAGTGGCTGGCGCTCCTGGACGGACTGGGCCTGGACACCAAGGGCGAGGAGGAAGCCGTCCAGGCCCTGTACGGCTTCCTGCTGCGCACCCCCGCGCGCCTGGTGGGCGTATGGCTGCCGGACGCGGTGGGCGACCGGCGGCCGCAGAACCTGCCGGGCACCTGGGACCAGTACCCCAACTGGCGCCTGCCGGTCGCCGATGCCTCGGGCAGGCCGCTGACGCTGGAGGAGCTGATGGCCTCGCCCCGGGCGAACGCGCTGCTCAGCGCGGTCCGCGAGGGGGCCGGTCCCCGTACGGCACCCCCGGGCGCGCGCGGCGTTTAGGTGTTCGCTACGTTTGCACCGTGGACAAGAAGAACGCTCTGCGCGCCGGCGCCGTCTCGGCCGGAACGACGCTGATGATGCTGCTGATGACGTCTCCCGCTCTCGCGCTGACCCGCGACGACGGCGACGACCCGGGCCCGGGCCTGAGCATCGGCGAGACGCTCGGCCTGTACGTGGCCCTGCCGATCGTCATCTTCCTGGTCATCGTGGGTCTCGTGATGGCCCTCGACAAGTCGGACAGGCCGAAGAAGAAGCAGGCCTGACCCGGCCCGGCCCCTGTGGGGCCGCAGCCGTGTGACCTTCCCGGGCGCCGGGGGTCCGCACCGCCGATCCGCATCGGCCGTGCGTCGACCCCCGGCGCCTCGTCATGTCCTCAGACGCCGGCCAGCAGCTTGCGCAGCAGGCCGGTGAGCTGCGCGACCTCCTCGTCGGTCAGCCCGGTGAGCGCGGCGCGCTGCACCTCCAGGCCGGCGGTGACGGCCTCGTCGACGAGCGCGAGGCCCCGGTCGGTGATCGTCACCTGGAGCCCCCGCCGGTCGTGCGGATCGGGCTTGCGGCAGAGCAGCCCGGCCTTCTCCAGCTTGTCCAGCCGCCCCGTCATGCCGCCCGTGGTGAGCATGAGCGTGGCCGACAGCTGGCGGGGCGAGAGCGTGTACGGGGCGCCCGAACGGCGCAGCGTGCCGACGACGTCGAACTCGCCGCGCGAGATGCCGAAGCGCTGGTAGCGCTCCTCCATCGCGTCGCCCATCGCCTTGGCGATCCGGTAGATGCGCCCGAAGACGGCCATGGGGGCCGTGTCCAGCTCGGGGCGCACGGCGAACCACTGGGCCGTGATGGCGTCGACCGCGTCCTTGTCCTCACTCATGAGCGCAGTATTCCGGTTGCCTCGGATCGTTCGCAAGAAAGTTGCTTGACGAAAAGTAGCTTAGCGATAAGCTACTTAGCAGCAACCGAATCGGGGGAGGGGCCGTCATGGCAGTGTTCAGGGGCGAGACGTCCACAGCCGGGGAGGCGAAGGTCGCGGGGGAGCGGTCGCTGCTCCTCGGCATCGGTGTCAGCGCGATCGGGATCGGCATGTACGTCCCCTTCTCGCTCGTCTTCTTCCACCACGTCACCGGCCTCTCCTTCACCCTCGTCGGCCTGGTCATGACGGTCACCGGGGTGGCCGGGCTGGCCTTCATGCCCCTGGCCGGCTCGGCCGTCGACCGGTTCGGGGCGAAGCGGGTCAACCTGGTGCTCTACGGGATCAGGGCGCTCGGCTTCGCCCTCTACCCCTTCGCTGGCTCGCTGCCCGCCTTCGCCGCCGTCGCCCTCGTCACCGCGCTCGCCGACCGCTCCTTCTCCGTCGTGCAGCAGTCCCTGATCGGGGAGGTGGCGCGCGGCGCCGCCCGCGACCGGCTCCAGGCGTCCACCCGCGCCCTGCAGAACGCCGGGATGGGCGCGGGCGCCCTCCTCGTCTCCGGAGTGCTCGCGCTGTGGGGCACCGGCGCCTTCACCTGCACCGCCTGGGCCAACTCCCTGGCCTTCGCCCTCGCCGGACTGCTCGTCGGCCGGGTCCGCCCGGTCCCGGCCGAGCCGGCCGGACCCTGCGCCGGGCGGCCGGCCGCCGGCTACCGGATGGTCCTGCGCGACCGCCCCTTCCTCGGGCTCACCGCCGCCAACTTCCTCACCGCGCTCGGCTACTCCGCCCTCTCCGTCCTCTTCCCGCTCTACCTCTCCACCTGGCTGGCCGCCCCCGACTCCCTCACCGGAGCGGCCTTCACCCTCAACACCGCCCTGTGCGCCGGCATCGGCGTACTCGTCGCGGGCCGGGTCCGCCGCTCCGGCGCCCGCCGCACCCGCTCGGCCGCACTCGGCGCCCTGCTCTTCGCCGCCGCCTTCGCCGGCCAGATCGTCCTCGGCACGCTGCGCCCCGGCCAGAGCGCCACCCTGGCCGCCCTGCTCGTCATCGTCATCGTCTACACCCTCGGCGAGCTGGTGCACAGCCCCTCCGGCGGCGCCCTCTCGGTCTCCGCCGCCCCCGAGCCGGTCCGCGGCCGCTACCTGGCCACCTACCAGCTGTCCTACTCGCTGGCCACCGCCCTCGCCCCGTCCCTGTTCACCGCCCTGCTCGCCGTGGACGGCCGCCTGCCCTGGGCCGTCCTCACCGCAGCGGCGCTCGGCGCCGCCCTGGCGCTGCTGCGGCTGGAACGGCACCTGCCGGCCGAGGCCGTGCACGCCGAGCCCCCGGCCGCAGCCGCAGCCGCAGCCGCAGCCGCAGCCGCAGCCGGGCGGCCGGCCACCGCCGCCGCCTGAACCGCCCGGTCCCGCGTCCCCCTTCCTCACCCGTACGAGGAGCCATCTGCCATGAAGCGTCTCGCCACCGTCGCCCTGACCGCCCTCGCCCCGATCTCCTGGGGTTCGACCTACGCGGTCGCCTCCGAACTGCTGCCGCCCGACCGGCCGCTGTTCACCGGCGTCATGCGGGCCCTGCCCGCGGGCCTGCTGCTGACCGCACTCGCCCGCACCCTGCCCAAGGGCGAGTGGTGGTGGAAGTCCGCCGTCCTCGGCACCCTCAACATCGGCGCCTTCTTCCCGCTCCTGTTCCTCTCCGCCTACCGGCTGCCCGGCGGCGTCGCGGCCGTGCTCGGCTCCGCCGGCCCCCTGTTCGTCGTGGGCCTCGCCGCCCTCGTCCTCGGGGAGCGCGCGAGCCTGCGTACGGTACTGGCCGCCGTCGTGGGGGCGTTCGGCGTGAGCATGGTCGTCCTCACGGCCGACGCCGCACTCGACCCCGTCGGTGTCGTCGCCGGTGTGGTCTCCTCCGCCTCCATGGCCGCGGGCACGGTCATGACCAAGCGCTGGGGCCGCCCCGAGGGCGTCGGACCGCTGGCCATGACCGGCTGGCAGCTCACCGCCGGCGGACTGGTCATCATCCCGGTCGCCGCACTCGTCGAGGGCGCCCCGCCCGCGCTCGACGGCCAGGCCCTCCTCGGCTACGGCTACATGATGCTGATCAACACCGGCATCGCGTACTGGCTCTGGTTCCGCGGGATCGGGCAGCTCGGCGCCACCTCGGTCACCCTGCTCGGACCGCTCTCCCCGCTCACCGCGGCCGTCATCGGCTGGGCGGCCCTCGGCCAGGCGCTCACGCCCGTACAGCTCGTCGGCATGGCGATCGCCCTCGGGGCCACCCTCGCCGGACAGCTGGCGGCGGCCCGCACCGCACAATCGTTCAGTTCTTCTGAACAGAACGATCGAAACATTTCGATGGACCTGACCGATGGGCGGGTGCGACGGTAGGTCCCTCGACATCGGACCGACCCCGAGGGGGAGACACACAGTGGCCGTCATGGACCGCGCCCGCACCGTTTCGCACGCCGAACCCGGCAGCACCGGCAAGAAGGGTGCCGCCGGGTTCGGCGTGCTCCTCGCCCTGCTCGCGACGGTCGTCTGGTCCGGCAGCTTCGTCGCCACCCGGGGCATGGCCGAGACCGTCCCGCCCGTCCAGGCGGTCTTCTGGCGCTGGATCATCGCCCTGCTCGCCGTCGCCCCCTTCGCCGCCCGCCAGGCCTGGCAGCAGCGGGCCCTCATCCGGCGCCACCTGGGCTTCATCGCCCTCGCCTCGCTGTTCGGCGTCGCCCTCTACAACACGCTCGTGCACCAGGCCGGACTGACCACCTCGGCCTCCAACATGGGCATGATCATGGCCGCCTCGCCCGTCATCATGGCGCTCTACGCCCGCCTCGGCGGCGAACGCCTCGGCGCCCGCCGCACCTTCGGCATGCTGCTCGCCGCCTTCGGAGTGCTGCTGCTCGTCGGGGACGGCTCCATCGGCTTCGACTTCGGCGCCGGCGACCTGTGGATGTTCGCCGCCGCCCTCTCCTTCGCCACGTACAGCGCCCTGCTCAAGCGCAAGCCCGCCGAACTCGGCGGACTCGCCTTCCTGATCACCACCTTCGTGCTCGGCGCGCTGATGCTGGCCCCGGCCTACGCCGTCTCCCTCCACGTCCAGGGCGGCTTCGAGGTGACGGCCGGCACGGTCGGACCGCTGCTGTACGTCGGAGTGTTCTCCTCGGCCGTCGCCTTCTTCGCCTGGAACAAGGCCGTCTCGGTGATCGGCGCGGCCCGCGCGGGAGTCGTCTACTACCTCCAGCCGGTGTGCGTCGCGGGCCTCGGCCTCCTGCTGCTGGGCGAGCCGACCGGACCGGCGCAGCTGCTCTGCATGGCGCTGATCCTCGGCGGGGTCGGGCTGGGAAGTGCCCGCCGGTAGGTTCGGGCCCATGACCGAGTGGGACATCAAGAAGCTGCGGATCCTGCGGACCCTCGCCGAACAGGGGACCGTGACCCGGGCGGCCGAGGCGCTGCACATGACGCCCTCGGCCGTCTCGCAGCAGCTGACGAACCTCGCCCGGCAGCTGGGGGTGGTGCTGCTGGAGGCACAGGGCCGCCGGGTCCGCCTCACCGACGCCGCCCACCTCGTACTGCGGCACGCGGAGGCGGTGTTCGCCCAGCTGGAGCGGGCCGACGCGGAACTGGCGGGATACCTCGCCGGGGACGCGGGAGAGGTACGGGTCGGCGCGTTCTCCACCGCCGTGCCCGCGCTGGTGGTCCCGGCCGTGGCCGAACTGCGCAAGGCACACCCGGGGGTGGAGGTCCGCGTCCGGGAGACCGAAGCCGCGGAATCCTACGAGCTGCTCTCGGCCGGCGGCGTGGACCTGGCGCTGTCCCTCGCCGCCCACGCGCCGACCGCCCGGGACCGGCGGTTCACCCGCGTCACGCTGATGGAGGACCCGCTGGACGTGGCGCTCCCGCCGGGACACCCCCTGCGGGACGCGGCGGACCTGCGGCTGGCCGACCTGTCCGGGGACCCGTGGATCTACGGGGGCAGCGGCCCGTGGTCGGAGATCGCCCGGGGCGCGTGCGAGGCGGCGGGCTTCGTCCCCGAGCAGGCCCACTCGGCGTCGGGGTGGACGGCCATCCTGGCCATGGTCGAGGCGGGCATGGGCGTGGCCCTGGTGCCGCGGATGGTGTCGAGCCGGGCATCGGGCGTGGCCGTGCGGGTGCTCTCGCGGGACCGGCCGACGCGGCACGTGATCGCGGCGGTCCGCCGCGGGGCCGAGTCCGCTCCCGCGGTGGCGCACGTACTGGCCGCCCTGCGCGAGGTGGCCTCGGCCCGGCATTAGCGCCCGTGCCCTCACACGCCGGGCGGGGCTGAAATCCAGCCCCGCCGGCGTTTGGGGCACGGGGTCCGGGGCGGAGCCCCGGCTACGGCGCGAGCCGTCAGGCCTGAGCGGCAGCGGAGGCGGCGTCGGCGGCCTGGGCCTTCAACGCGCGCTCCACGCCCGCGCGGGACTCCGAGACCAGCCGCCGCAGCGCGGCGTTCGGCTCGGCAGAGGCCAGCCAGGCGTCCGTCGCGTCCAGGGTCTCCTGCGAGACCTGCAGGGCCGGGTACAGGCCCACCGCGATCTGCTGGGCGATCTCGTGGCTGCGGGTCTCCCAGACCTCCTTGACCGCCGCGAAGAACTTCTCGGTGTACGGGGCCAGCAGCTCGCGCTGGTCGGTCTGCACGAAGCCGCCGATCACCGCCTCCTGCACCGCGTTCGGCAGGTCGCCGGACTCCACCACCGAGGCCCACGCCCCGGCCTTGGCCTCCGCCGTCGGGCGGGCCGCCCGCGCCGTCGCCGCGTGGCGCTCGCCGGCCGCCGTCGCGTCCCGCTCCAGCTCCGCCGCGATGGCCGCCTCGTCGGCGACGCCCGTCGCGGCGAGCCGCTCCAGGAACGCCCACCGCAGCTCGGTGTCGACGGCCAGGCCCTCGACGACGGCCGAGCCGTCCAGCAGCGCCGACAGGTACGCCAGCTGCTCCTCGGTGCGGGCGGTCGCCGCGAAGGCCCGCGCCCACGCCAGCTGGTGGTCGCCGGCCGGCTCCGCCGCGCGCAGGTGCTCCAGGGTGGCCGCGGTCCAGGCCGCCAGGCCCTCCTCCCGCCACGCCGGGTCGGCGTACAGGTCGATGGCCAGCTTCACCTGCCGGTGCAGCGACTGCACGACGCCGATGTCGGACTCCTTGCCGATGCCCGAGAGCACCAGCGAGAGGTAGTCGCGGGTGGCGAGCTCCCCGTCACGGGTCATGTCCCAGGCCGAGGCCCAGCACAGGGCGCGCGGCAGGGACTCCGTGAAGTCGCCGATGTGCGCGGTGACCGTGGCCAGGGACTCCTCGTCGAGGCGGACCTTCGCGTACGACAGGTCGTCGTCGTTCAGCAGGACGACCGCCGGGCGGGCGCGGCCCACGAGCTCCGGCACCGACGTCAGCGCGCCGTCGATGTCCAGCTCGATCCGGTCGGTGCGCACGAGCGCGCCGTCCTGGAGCTCGTACAGGCCCACCGCGATGCGGTGCGGGCGCAGGGTGGACTCGCCCTTGGCCCCGGCGGGCAGCGGCGGCGCCTCCTGGCGGATGCCGAAGGTGGTGACCACGCCGTTGGCGTCGGTGGTGATCTCGGGGCGCAGCACGTTGATGCCGGCCGTCTCCAGCCACGCCTTCGACCAGGCGGTCAGGTCGCGGCCCGAGGTCTCCTCCAGGGCGCCCAGCAGGTCCGAAAGGCGCGTGTTGCCGAAGGCGTGCGCCTTGAAGTACGCCTGCACGCCCTTGAAGAAGGCGTCCATGCCGACGTAGGCGACGAGCTGCTTGAGCACCGAGGCGCCCTTGGCGTACGTGATGCCGTCGAAGTTGACCATGACGTCGTCGAGGTCACGGATGTCCGCCATGATCGGGTGCGTGGACGGCAGCTGGTCCTGCCGGTACGCCCAGGTCTTCATGGAGTTGGCGAAGGTGGTCCACGCGTGCGGCCACTTCGAGCCCTCCGCGTACGCCTGGCACGCGATGGACGTGTAGGTGGCGAACGACTCGTTCAGCCACAGGTCGTTCCACCACTCCATGGTGACGAGGTCGCCGAACCACATGTGGGCGAGCTCGTGGAGGATGGTCTCCGCGCGCACCTCGTACGCCGCGTCCGTCACCTTCGAGCGGAAGACGTACTGGTCGCGGATGGTGACCGCGCCCGCGTTCTCCATCGCGCCCGCGTTGAACTCCGGGACGAAGAGCTGGTCGTACTTGGCGAAGGGGTAGTCGTAGGCGAACTTCTCCTGGAACCAGTCGAAGCCCTGCCGGGTCACGTCGAAGATCGCGTCCGCGTCGAGGAACTCGGCGAGCGAGGGCCGGCAGTAGATGCCGAGCGGCACGCTCTGGCCGTCCGGGCCCTCGTAGGAGCTGTGCACCGCGTGGTACGGGCCGACGATGAGCGCCGTGATGTACGAGGAGATGCGCGGGGTCGGCTCGAAGCGCCAGACGTTGTCCTTGACGTCCGCGGGTGCGGGCGTCGGGGAGTTCGAGATGACCGTCCAGCCCTCGGGAGCCGTCACGGTGAACTGGAACGTGGCCTTCAGGTCGGGCTGCTCGAAGCTGGCGAAGACCCGCCGCGCGTCCGGCACCTCGAACTGGGTGTAGAGGTAGGCCTGCTGGTCGACCGGGTCGACGAAGCGGTGGAGGCCCTCACCGGTGTTGGTGTACGCGCAGTCCGCGACGACCCGCAGCTCGTTGGCCCCGGAGGCGAGGTGCGCCAGGGCGATCCGCGAGTCGCGGAAGACGGCCGCGACGTCGAGCGACTTGCCGTTGAGGACGACCTCGTGCACCGCGGGGGCGACCAGGTCGATGAAGGTCTCCGCCCCGGCCTCGGCCGACTGGAAGCGCACGGTGGTCACGGACGGGTAGGTCCCGCCCTCCTGCGCACCGCTGAGATCGAGTTCGATCTCGTACGAGTCGACGGTGAGCAGCTTCGCACGCTGCTGAGCCTCTTCACGGGTGAGATTCGTGCCTGGCACGCGGTCATCTCCTTCGATGGTGACGTTGCCCCGACATCCTTCCATGGGGGGAGGGCCACCGCCTCGGAGTAATCCACGGGCGAACGCGACGTCGCAAACCTGCCGGACAGCGGCGTCCGTCCTCGGCACGCTGGTGGCCATGACCAGCAGATACCGGGCGATGCCCATCGAGGAGATGGCGCTCCAGGAGCTCCGCGTACGCGACGACGCGGGACGCGACTGCGTCCCCCACACCGACGGGGAGGGCGGGGCGCCGCTGCGTTGCTGCCTGCGGACCAGCGCGGCGGGGGAGCGGATCGCGCTCGTCTCGTACGCGCCGCTGCGCCGCTGGGCGGCGCGGACCGGGGCCGATCCCGGCGCCTATGACGAGCAGGGGCCGGTCTTCATCCACGCCGGGGACTGCGGGGGGCCGGCCGGGGGCGGCGGATACCCCTTCGCCCGGGCCGGGGTGCGGCGCACCGCCCGGCGCTACGACGCCCGCGGGCACATCCTCGGCGGGCGGGTCCTGGACCTCGGGGAGGATCCCGACGGGGAGATCGAGCGGGCCCTTGCCGACGCCTTCGCCGAGCCCGAAGTGGCCCTCGTACACGTCCGCGCCGCCGAGTTCGGCTGCTTCCAGTTCGAGGTGCACAGGCCCTGACGTGCCGGGAGGGCGGGCGCCGTGCGGCGCCCGCCCTCCCTTCGTGCCGGCGGCGGGGTCAGCCGCGCAGCTCGTCGGCCACGAGCTCCGCGATCTGGACCGCGTTCAGCGCGGCGCCCTTGCGGAGGTTGTCGTTCGACACGAACAGCGCGAGGCCGTTCTCCACCGTCTCGTCGACGCGGATGCGGCCCACGTACGAGGCGTCCTTGCCGGCGGCCTGGAGCGGGGTCGGGATCTCGGAGAGCTCCACGCCCGCGGCGTCCTTCAGCAGCTCGTAGGCGCGCTCGACGCTGATCGGGCGGTCGAAGCGGGCGTTGATCTGGAGGGAGTGGCCGGAGAAGACCGGCACGCGCACGCAGGTGCCCGACACCTTGAGCTCCGGGAGCTCCAGGATCTTGCGGGACTCGTTGCGGAGCTTCTGCTCCTCGTCGGTCTCGAACGAGCCGTCGTCGACGATCGAGCCCGCGAGCGGGAGCACGTTGAAGGCGATGGGACGCTTGTAGACGCCCGGCTCGGGGAAGTCGACGGCCCCGCCGTCGTGGACCAGCCCGGTCGCGCCCTCGGAGACGGCCTTGACCTGGCCGTCGAGCTCGGCGACACCGGCCAGGCCCGAGCCGGAGACGGCCTGGTAGGTGGTGGCGACCAGCGCGGACAGGCCGGCCTCGTCGTGCAGCGGGCGCAGCACCGGCATGGCCGCCATGGTGGTGCAGTTCGGGTTCGCGATGATGCCCTTGGGCCGGTTCTTGATCGCGTGCGGGTTGACCTCGGAGACGACGAGGGGGACCTCGGGGTCCTTGCGCCAGGCGGAGGAGTTGTCGATGACGACGGCGCCCTGCGAGGCGACCTTCTCGGCCAGGGCCTTCGAGGTGGCGCCGCCCGCCGAGAAGAGCACGATGTCCAGGCCGGAGTAGTCGGCCGTGGAGGCGTCCTCGATGGTGATCTCGCGGCCCTCCCACTCGATCGTCGAGCCGGCGGACCGGGCCGAGGCGAACAGGCGCAGCTCGTCCACCGGGAACTTGCGCTCGGCGAGGATGCTGCGCATGACTGCGCCGACCTGACCGGTGGCTCCGACGATTCCGACCCTCACGTTGACTCCTCTTGATCCATATGTCGCGTGCGCGCGTGGGGCCATCATGCGTTCGACCCCACGAGCCTTGTCCAATCCATTGTCCGAGGACCGGACGGTGTTCTGAATGTGAACACCTGTGACGAGTGCGTGGCGGCCTTGTTTCACGGCCCCCGAGCGACCGTTTTGCCTGGTGGGGGTCGGTTAACGTCCGGTCTGTCATGTCCGTTATCCGGACATGATCGACCGAAGGCCGAAACTCACTCTGGGGGAGATCCACCGTGCGCGCCATCCGCCGCCACAGCCACCGCCGCCGGTCCATACCGGCGCTCGCCGCCCTCGCGGCCGCCGCCGTCGCCGCACCCGTCCTGCTCGCCGCCACCCCGGCCGCCGCCCACCCGCGCGAGGGCCGGCTCGCCAGGGAGCTGGTGGCGGAGGTCGACGCCAAGGGCGCCTACCGCCACCTGAAGAAGTTCCAGCAGATCGCCGACGCCAACGGCGGCAACCGCGCCGCCGGCACGCCCGGCCACGCGGCCTCCGCCGCCTACGTGCACGACACGCTGAAGAAGGCCGGGTACGACGTCTCGTACCAGGACTTCGACATCCACGAGGCGCGCACGAGGACGGAGCGGACCACCGTCCTCGGCCAGGACTCCCGTGAGCTGGCCACCGCCGCCTTCACCTTCACCCGGTCCACCCCGGCCGGCGGCCTGGCCGCGCCGCTGGCGCTCGCCCGGGTCGACGAGACCCCCGGCTGCACGGCGGACGACTATCCGGCCGGCGCGTTCACGGGGAAGATCGCCCTGGTCAAGCGGGGTTCCTGCACCTTCGTGGAGAAGCAGAACGCCGCCGCCGCGGCGGGCGCGCTCGGCGTCATCGTCTACAACCACAGCGGCACGACCCCGGTGCGGGGCGGCTTCTCCTCGCCCGCGGAGGGGATCATCCCGAGCGCCGGCATCAGCCTCGCCGACGGCGAGGCCCTCACCGCCGCCGCCGGCCGGGGAGAGGTGACCGTACGCCTGGAGCTGGACCAGGAGCACGTGAAGAAGACCACCCGCAACGTGATCGCCGAGACCCGGGGCGGCCGCTCCGATCGCGTGGTCACCGTCGGGGCACACCTGGACTCCGTGCCCGAGGGGCCGGGCATCAACGACAACGGCTCCGGCTCGGCCGGCCTGCTGGAGGTGGCGCTGAAGCTGGCCGAGGAGGGCGCCAACAAGAAGGGGAAGGGGCCCGCGAACAAGGTCCGCTTCGGCTGGTGGTCGGCGGAGGAACTGGGCCTGCTGGGCTCGGAGCACTACGTCGCGCAGCTGTCCGACCAGCAGAAGAAGGACATCGCGCTCTACCTGAACTTCGACATGATCGCCTCGCCGAACCCGGTGCAGTTCGTCTACGACGGCGACGACTCGGACAGGACGGGCGCGGGCGCCGGCCCGGCTGGCTCGGCGCAGATCGAGGCGCTCATCAACGGCTTCCTCGACCGCAAGGGCAAGCCGCACGAGGGCAGTGACTTCGACGGCCGCTCCGACTACGGGCCGTTCATCGCGAGCGGCATCCCGGCCGGCGGCACCTTCACGGGGGCCGAGGGCATCAAGACCGCCGAGCAGGCGAAGCGTTACGGCGGCACGGCGGGGGCCCCGTACGACCCGAACTACCACGGGGGCGGCGACGACCTGAAGAACCTGGACCTCAAGGCCTTCGACACCAACCTGGACGTGATCGCGCACGCGGTCGGCACCTACGCCGAGTCGCTGCGCTCGCTCGGCAGGCCGTAGCCGGCCGGGGGGAACGGCCCGAGGGGGCGGTGCTCGTCAGAGCGCCGCCCCCTCGGGTTTCGTTGCGGAAGGTGCTACGGGAGGACCTTCTCGATCTGCACGCTGCCGGTGCCGGCGGCGGTGCCGCGGGCGTTGAGCAGCTCGACCTGGCCGAAGAACTGACGGCCCTCGGGGGCCGCGCTGGTGACCAGGACGTTCGCCGAGACCTGCGCGGTGGCGCCGGTGGCGAGGTTCACCGCGGCGGCCTCGTCGACCTGGACGGAGCCCAGGGCGGCCGAGAAGAACACGTCGCGGTAGTCGTACGTGGTGGAACCGGACGGGATCGCGTAGCCGATCACCTTGACGGTGTAGGTGCCCGCGGCCGGGTTGACCAGGCTCACGGCCTCCTCGGAGTCGCCGTCGGCGGCGGAGCCCACCTTGACGCCGTCCTTGTAGACCTCGAGGTCGAGGTCGGCGGCGGTGTCGGACACCTTGCCGATGGCGACGTCGAGGCGCGAGGTGCCCGCGGGCACCGCGATCTCGGTGGTGTGGGTCTCACCGTTGGCGAGGGTCGGCTTGGCGACCTTCGCGGAACCGAGCGGGCCGCCCTTGAGCTTGCCGCCGGTGATGGCCGCGCCGGCGTTCTTCACGCTCCACTGGACCGGGGCCGGGGTGCCCTGCTTCACCTCGGGCAGGACCTTGACCGCGGGGTCGAAGGCCGCGCCGAGCACGGAGACGTCCAGCTTGAACGGGTTGTCCAGGACCGGCGACGTACGACGGGCCTCGACCTCGATCTCCCAGACGCCCGGCGTCGGCTCGGGGTACGAGCGCACGTCGGGGCGGCAGGTGTTGGCCGGGTTGTCGTAGTTCGGGTAGCAGTTGGTCGTGGCCGTCGGGTCGACCGGCGTGCCGTACGGGTGGATCGCGATGAAGCGCGTCTGGGCGCCCGCCGCGAGACCGCTGAGCGCGACCTCCAGGCTCTTGGCGCCCGGCGGCACGGTCACGAAGTACGACGTGTGCGAGTTGCGCTGCACGGAGGAGGACTGCGACAGGGAGAACGACGGCGCGGCCAGGGGGGCGGAAGCCACGACGGTCGTGAGGATCTGCTTGTCGATGCCCTCGGTGGTCTCGTCGTCCAGCTGCAGGATGCCGCTGTGGACGCCGGCGGTCTTGGCGTTGGCCTCGACCTTGATGGTGACGGGCTTGTTCAGCGGCAGGGTGACGTAGTCGTAGCCGCCGATGACCTTGAAGGTGCCGTCGTTGTTGCGCCAGCTCAGGTCGTGCCGGGTGCCGTACTTGACGCCCGTGGTGCGGGTGACGACGACGTTGTAGACCTTCTTCTGGCCGACCTTGAGGCCGCCCTCGCGGTCGTACAGGCCGGTGCCGAAGCCCGGGGTCTTCAGGAACTGGTCGATCGCGGTGTCGACCGGGGCCTTGACGGTGAACTCGTTCGCCTTGGCGTCGCGCTGGATGGACTCCCACGCGCCGCCGACGTCGATCAGACCCGAACCCTGCGCGTGCGCCGGGACGTTGTCGATCTTCTTCGCCGAGCTGGTGAGCGCGACCCGCAGGGAGGCCGGCGTCAGCTTGATGTTCTGCTGCTTCGCGGCGGAGATCAGCAGGGCGCTCGCACCGGCGGCCTGCGGCGAGGCCATCGAGGTGCCCTGGAGCATGCCGTAACCGGCGGGCAGGGTGTAGCCCGCCTCCTTCACCGGCGCGCCGGGCAGCCAGGTCTGGATGGTGTTGATGGCCGCGCCGGGGGCGCTGATGGTCGGCGTGAAGCCGCCGTCCTCACGCGGACCGCGCGAGGAGAAGGGGAACATGTTGTACTTCGTGCTCACGCCGGAGCCGTAGTTCGCGGCCCACGTCTCCTTGGAGACCGAGGCGCCCACGGAGATGACCTTGTCCGCGAGGGCCGGGTCGCCGATGGTGTTGACACCGGGGCCGGAGTTGCCGGCCGAGATGACCAGCTGGACACCGTAGGTGTCGACGAGGTTGCGGTAGAGCTCGGCGCGCGCGTTGTTGCCGTCGTTCAGCGCCGGCAGGCCGCCGATGGACATGTTGACGATGTCCACGCCGCGGTTGACGACGAGGTCGATCATGCCCTCGGTCAGCGCGATGTTGGTGCAGCCGCCGGACCAGGAGCAGGCGCGCGAGGAGACGAGCTTCGCGCCGGGCGCCTCGCCGTTCATCTTGCCGCCGAAGAGGCTGTTGGCGGCGGTGATGCCGGCGACGTGCGTGCCGTGCTCGGACTCGATGATGCCGATGTTGACGAAGTCGGCCTTCTTGCCGACCCAGTCCCCGCCCAGCGGGTCCATCGGGACGTCCTTGCGGATCTCGATCACGAACGGGATCCGCTCGGCGACCTCGGTCGCCGGGTTGTCCGTGCCGAAGTAGCCGATCTGGTAGCCGTCCTTGTACGGCTTCATCGGCTCGTTGTTCGTGAAGTCGCCGTCCTGGTCGGTGTCGACGCGGACGGTGCCGGCGGCGGCGTCGTAGAGCATGCCGAACCGGTCGGTGGTGTCCCCGTCCCGGTTGACGTCGCCCGCCATGTCGCCGGTTGCGGTGATCGACTCGCTGAACCGGCTCCACTGGAAGCTGCCCTCGGGCGCCTTCCAGCTCTGGCCGCCCGCGGTGAAGGTGCCGCCCGCGGAGGTGACCGGGGTGATCTGCGCGCGCCAGGTGCCGTCGTTGTCGGTGATCGGGTCGGTGGCCGTCACCCAGTCGACGATCTTGCGCTCGCCGGTGGTGGTCTTCTGCAGTGCCGGGTGACCGAGGTCGACGCCCGAGTCCATGATGCCGATGGTCACGCCGCGGCCGTCGGCCTGCGGGTTCTTCGCGACGAAGTCGACCGCGCCGGTCTCGAAGGACGGGTTGTACGGGTTCTTCGCCGGGGTGTTCTTGTCCGGCGCCGCGTACGTCTCGGCCGCGGTCTTCTTGACCGTGCCGGTCTCCCGGTCGGCGTCGGGACGCGGGTCCGGCAGCTGGATCTCGTGACGCAGGTCGATGCCGTGCACCGAGGACAGCTTGGCGGCCGCCTTCAGGGCGGCCTCCGCCTGGCCGGTCGGCAGGGTGGCGCGCACGTAACCGAGGTTGTCGTACGTCCGGCCGACCGAGGCGCCCTGGACGGCGTCCAGCTGGTCGGCGACCTGCTTGGTCTGGCCGGGGGCGGTCGCGACCATGACGGTGACGTTCGCGTCACCCTTGGCCCTGGCCTCCTGGAGGAGCTCGACGTCGGCCGAACCGAGCTTCTGGTCGGCGGACTTGACCGCAGGCGAGGTGCCCGGGGTGTCCGCGCCGGTCGCCGCGAACACGGGCGCGGCGCCGGTCGCCGCGAGGGCGGCGACCAGGCCGGCCGCGGCCGCGACGCGCGCGACGCGTCTGGCCCCGGGTATGGAGCTGGGGGATTCGAGGGTCATCAGCATCCCTGGTAAGTGAAAGATACGGTCCGGATTTCGGTGCCGGATGACCGGTCAGCTTTCCTCAACCGACAGGTCTTTGGGGAGGGATGTCATCGACCGAGACCTACGGTGGCGGAGACTCGCCAGCGCGGAACATCCGCCAGTGGGGCCGTATCCGGGCACAGTGGTGCGAACCACTGGGGTCGAAGAGTTGATTTATCGACTTAGCGGCCCCAAGTCGGTACCGGGGCGGGGTCGTCCGTCGGTGCAGGTGTGACAGATTTCGAGCGGTCAGCGCTCGCGCGTGCGCGCGTAGTGGCGCGAGGCCTTCGCCCGGTTTCCGCAGGCGGACATCGAGCACCAGCGCCGGGTGCCGTTGCGCGAGGTGTCGTGGAAGTGCAGGACGCAGGTCTCGGAGGCGCACTTGTGGATCCGCTCGGGCGCGGAGCCCAGCAGCTCCAGGTAGTTCCGGGCGGCCGTCCAGGCCGGACCCCAGGTGGGGTCGTCGAACTCGGCCCGTTCACCCGGTCCTTCGGCGGTCAGCGTGGCGCGGATGCGGCCGTGCTCCAGTACGGCGTCGACCAGCGCGCGGGCGCTCTCGTCGGCCGGGTCCGCCACCGCGCGGGCCAGCGCCTCGCGCGCGGTCATCAGATGGACGAGGGTCGAGGCGTCGGCCCGGAAGCGGCCGGCCAGCCCGGCGGACTCCAGCCAGACCGCGAGCCCTTCGACCCGGCTCAGCCCGAAGGCCCCCGCGAAGAGGTCGACGAGTTCCCCCTCCCGCATCCAGCGGGTGTTCAGCAGATCGAGGGCGATCGGCTCCCCGGTCAGGGGCCGTGGGTCAGCCGTCGTCATGTCCGTCTCCTCGCTCGCTAACCCCTCAAGAGTACGTGAACGGTTGACGTCGTCGGGTGTAACCGTTAATTTAGATTTAGAAGGTTAGAATTCGTGGAACGGTCTCTGGGGAAGGACCCGTCATGACCACCGTCATCAGCAAGCTCCGCACCGGGCACGTCGGCCTGAACGTCACCGATCTGGAGCGCTCGCTCGCCTTTTACCGGGACGCCCTGGACTTCCAGGTGCTCGGCGAGGGCAAGGAGGAGGACCGCCGCTTCGCCTTCCTCGGCCGGGACGGCGAGCTCGTCCTCACGCTCTGGCAGCAGGCCGACGGCGCCTTCGCGCCGGCCGCGGCCGGACTGCACCACCTGGCGTTCACGGCCGACGCCGTCGAGGAGGTGCGCGCCTACGAGGAGCGGCTGCGCGGCCTGGGCGTAGCGTTCGCCCACGAGGGCGTCGTCGCGCACCGCGAGGGCGCGGCATCCGGCGGCATCTTCTTCCACGACCCCGACGGCACCCGCCTGGAGATCTCCGTACCGACCGGCGCCGAGGATGCGCCCGCCCCCACCGCGGGGGCGCCGACCTGCGGGTTCTTCTAATGGGCGTCTACCACTGGGGGTCGCTGGCGGTGCAGGAGAGGGTCGGAGTGCGCGGCCCGGCCGAGCACGTCGGCCGCTCGATCGGTACGGGCATCCGCGACGTCGCCGCGGCCTTCCTGGAACTCCAGCCGCACCTGGTCGTCGGGGCCGCGGACGGTGCCGGCCGGATGTGGGCCTCCCTGCTCACCGGCCCGCCCGGCTTCGTACGGGCCACCGGCCCGCACCGGATCGCCGTCGCCGCGGGGGTGCCGGCCGGGGACCCGCTCGCCGAGGCGCTGGCCACGGACGGGACCCGGATCGGGACCATCGCGCTCGACCCTCGCACCCGGCGCCGGATGCGGCTGAACGGAACCCTCGCGGCGACGCCGCGGGGCTTCGCCGTCGAGGCCGAGCAGGTCTTCGCCAACTGCCCCAAGTACCTGCAGAAGCGTCAGCCGCTGGAACTGGTCGCGCAGGGGGCCGGCGTCGTGCGCCGCGGGGACGCGCTGACCCCCGGCCAGGTGCGTGCCGTCCGGCGCGCCGACACCTTCTTCGTCGCCACCACGGCGGAGGCGGACGGGGCCGACGCCAGTCACCGCGGCGGCCTGCCGGGATTCGTGGAGGTGCTCTCCCCGGTCGAGCTGGCCTGGCCGGACTACGCGGGGAACGCGATGTTCCTGACCCTGGGGAACCTGACGGCCGACCCGCGGGCCGGACTGCTCTTCCCCGACTGGGAGAGCGGGGCCGTCCTCCAGCTCAGCGGCCGGGCCCGGACGGAGTTCGCGGCCGACGGGGGCCGCCGCACCCGCTTCCGGGTGGAATCGGTGGTGGAGGGTGTGCATCCGGGGCGGCTGCTGTGGAGCACCCCGGAGTACTCGCCTCACCTGGGCAGCACCACCAGGTAGGCGGCGGGTTCGCGGTCGTCGGCGGCCGTCAGCGCGGTCCGGATGACGGCGGCCTGCTGCTCGGGCCAGTCGCGGAGCTTGCGCGGGGTGACGTGGACGACCGTCACCCCGAGCCGCTCCAGGGTCTCCCGCTTGCGTACGCACTCGGACCACTCCTCGTCCTCGCCCTGGCGCGGGGCGCGGGTGTCGATCTCCACCGCCACGGAGTGCTCGGGCCAGTACGCGTCGACCCCGCCCAGGTGCGGGCCGCCGGGGATCCGCAGGTCCACGTTCCACACGGGGTCGGGCAGCTCGTAGCCGCGTACGAGGTGGTACAGCCGGTCCTCGGCCATGGCCCGGCCCTCCGCGAGGAGGGACTCGACGGCGTCCACCACGTGCGGCCGGTTCAGCAGCCGGGCCACCGTCAGTTCCCGTACGATCGCGGCGGGTTCGCAGTGCCTGCTGCGGACGGCCTCGCTCAGCAGCCGGCGCACCGCGCCCGCGTCGGACAGCTGCGCGACGGCGTCGGCCACGGCCCGGGCGACGGGCGCCACGGGCAGCCCGGTGACCTCCTGGGACCGGGGCGCGGTGCGCGCCCGCACGATCCGTACGTCGCCGGTCGACCGCAGCCGCCGGGTGCCCGGCACCAGCACGTCGATGTGCGACAGCGCGAGCAGCGGGGGCGCGGAGGCGAAGCGGTACAGGGCCAGCGCCGCCAGCCCGGTGATCATTGACTCGCCCCCGCCGCGCCGTCCCGCGTACAGCAGCGCGGCGTGCAACCGCTCCTCACTGGTCGCCGGCCCGGAGTGGAGCAGGAACACGCCGGGCAGGATCTGCCGCCACGGCCGCTCGGCGGCGTCGGAGGCGCTCACGCCGTGCTCGCGCAGCTGTGCGAGGGTCAGCACGCGGGGGCGGTTGCCGGTGAGGTGGGCGAGGGGGAGGGGTGCGTTGTGGTTCATGACGCGGTGATTCCCTCAGGCCATGGCCTTGCTAACCCCTGTTACACGCCTGTCGACAAATGCGGACAAGCTGGGGCTAAAGTACGGGCGTTCGACTGCCGATGGGGTGCGCCCGTCTGGGTGACCGTGCGCGGCGCTGCTCCTCGCCCCGCCCTTTCTCCGTTTCCCGGTCGCTGCCCGGCCCGGTCCTCAACCGCCGGACGGGCTGGAAGATCCAGCCTCGCCGGCGTCTGAGGCGCGGGGTCCGGGGCGGAGCCCCCGGCAGCGGCGCTGCGGGCTAGTTGCCCGCAGCCGCGTCGCAGGCCTGGGCGCGCAGGGCCCTGGCGAGGTCGTCGCGGGACTCCAGCACCAGGCGGCGCAGCGCGGGGGCGGCGTGCTCGTGCCCCGCCAGCCAGGCGTCCGTGGCGTCCAGCGTGGCGGCGTCGCCCTGGAGCGAGGGGTAGAGCCCCTTCACGACGTCCATCGCGATCTGGATCGACCGGTCCGTCCACACCCGCTCGATCACCTCGAAGTAGCGGCCCGCGTGAGCCGCCAGCAGGCCCCGCTGCGAGGGCTGCTGCATGCCCGCGATCGTCGCCTCCACCAGTGCGTTGGACAGCGCGTCGGACTCGACGACCGCCGCCCACGCCTGGTCCTTCACCGCCTGCGAGGGGCGCGCCGCCAGGCACCGCACCTGGTGCCGCTTGCCCGACGCCGTGTCGTCGCGGGCCAGTTCGGCGGCGAGGACGCCCTCGTCCACCGCCCCGTGCGCGGCCAGCGGCAGCAGGAAGTCCCAGCGCAGCTCCTGGTCCACGTCCAGCCCGTCGATCCGCGCCGACCCCTCCAGCAGCCCCAGCAGCAGCTGGAAGTCGCCCTCCGTCGCCGCGCTCGCCGCGAAGAAGCGCGCCCAGGTCAGCTGGTGCTCCGACCCCGGCTCGGCCACCCGCAGTTCGTGCAGCGCGCCCGCCGCCAGGTCCCGGCCGCTCTGCTCGCGCCGGTCCGGGGCCGCGTAGTGGTTGACCGCCGTCTGCGTCTGCGCGTGCAGCATCTGCAGGACGCCGACGTCCGTCTCCCGGCCCGCGTGCGCCAGCACCAGCGAGACGAAGTCGCGCGCCGGCATCAGGCCGTCCCGCGTCAGGTTCCACAGCGCCGACCAGCTCAGCGCCCGCGCCAGCGGATCCGTCAGGTCGCCCAGGTGCGAGCGCAGCGTCGTCAGCGAGCCCTCGTCGAAGCGGATCTTGCAGTAGGTGAGGTCCTCGTCGTTGACCAGGACCAGGTCGGGCCGCTCCTGCCCGGCCAGCTCCCCGATCACCGACCGGGCGCCGGCGACGTCCGCCTCGGCCCGCGCGTAGCGGACCAGCGCGCCGTCCGGCTGCAGCCGGTACAGGCCGACGCCGACGCGGTGCGGCCGCAGCTCGTCGCCCTCCTGGACGACCGCCAGCTCGGTGATCCGCCCCGACGCGTCGTAGGTCACCACCGGGGTCAGCGCGTTCACGCCCGCCGTCTGCAGCCAGGCCCGCGACCACTCGGTCATGTCCCGGCCGGACACCTCGCCGAGCACCGACAGCAGGTCTCCCAGGGTGGTGTTCCCGTACGCGTTCGCCTTGAAGTAGCGGCGCGCGCCTTCCAGGAAGGCCTCCCGGCCGACGTAGGCGACCAGCTGCTTGAGCACCGAGGCGCCCTTGGCGTAGGTGATGCCGTCGAAGTTCAGCTTGGCGTCCTCCAGGTCACGGATGTCGGCCGTGATCGGGTGGGTGGACGGCAGCTGGTCGGCCCGGTAGGCCCACGACTTGCGTCGGTTGGCGAAGGTGATCCACGCCTGGTCGAAGCGGGTGGCCTCGACCAGCCCGAAGGAGCCCATGAAGTCGGCGAAGGACTCCTTCAGCCACAGGTCGTCCCACCACTTCATGGTGACCAGGTCGCCGAACCACATGTGCGCCATCTCGTGCAGGATGACGTTCGCGCGCGCCTCGTACGAGGCCTGCGTGACCTTGCCGCGGAAGATGTACTCCTCGCGGAAGGTCACCATCCCCGGGTTCTCCATGGCGCCCAGGTTGTACTCCGGCACGAAGGCCTGGTCGTACTTCCCGAAGGGGTAGGGGTAGTCGAAGATCTCGTGGAACAGGTCGAAGCCCTGCTTGGTGATGAGGAAGATGTCATCGGCGTCGAAGTGCTTCGCCAGCCCCTTGCGGCACATCGCGCCCAGCGGGACGGTCAGGTCCCCGCGGGTGTAGGTGTCCGTCACGTAGTGGTAGGGGCCCGCCACCACGCAGGTGATGTACGTGGAGATCGGCGCCGTCTCGGCGAAGCGGCGGGTCTGCCCCTCGCGGGACTCCTCGGCGCCGTTGCTCCACACCTGCCAGCCCTCGGGCGCGGTCACCTCGAAGCGGTAGGGCGCCTTCAGGTCCGGCTGCTCGAAGTTCGCGTACACCCGCCGGGCGTCGGCCGGCTCGTACTGCGTGTAGAGGTAGACCTCGCCGTCCTCCGGGTCCACGAAGCGGTGCAGGCCCTCGCCCGTCCGGCTGTACGCGCAGTTCGCGTCCACCACCAGGACGTTCTCGGAGGCCAGGTCGTCCAGGGCGATGCGGGCCCCGTCGAAGACGGCGGCCACGTCCAGTGCCCGCCCGTTCAGGGTCACGGAGTTGACCGAAGGGGCGATCAGGTCCGCGAAGGTGGCGGCGCCGGGGACCGCGGCCCGGAAGCGGATCGTCGTCACCGAGCGGAAGGTCCGCGGGCCCTCTGCCGGCTCGGCCTCGTCCACCGCCGACCGGATGTCGAGGACGACCTCGTACGCGTCGACGGACAGCAGCTCGGCCCGCTCGCGGGCCTCCTCGCGGGACAGATTCTCTCCGGGCACCTGCACTCCTTCGTGCGTGATCGCGTTCTTGGGTCGAATCCTCGCACGAGGGGAATGCGTGCGACGGCGTCCTGGTTGGCCACGGAGGACATGCGCCGTTGATGCCTTTTTCCGCCTGAGACCGACACCGAGGAGAGACATGACCGAGACCCAGGTGCGCGAGAAGACCCCGGTCGACTTCTGGTTCGACCCGCTCTGCCCTTGGGCCTGGATGACGTCCCGTTGGATGCTGGAGGTCGAGAAGGTCCGCGACGTCGAGGTGCGCTGGCACGTGATGAGCCTCGCCGTGCTGAACGAGAACAAGCTCGACGAGCTGCCCGAGGTCTACCGCGAGCTGCTCGGCCCCAAGGGCTGGGCTCCCGTGCGCGTGGTGATAGCGGCCCAGCAGAAGCACGGCGACGAGGTCACCGGCAAGCTCTACACCGCGCTCGGCACCCGCATCCACAACGAGGACAAGGGCCCGACCCGCGAGGTCATCGCCGAGGCGCTGGCCGAGGTCGGCCTGCCGGCCGAGCTGATCGCGTACGCCGACTCCGACGAGTACGACGAGGTGCTGCGCGCCTCCCACAACAACGGCATCGACCGGGTCGGCCAGGAGGTCGGCACCCCGGTGATCTCCGTTCCGGGCGCGGACGGCGAGGGCGACGTCGCCTTCTTCGGCCCGGTCGTCACCCCGACCCCGCGCGGCGAGGCCGCGGCCCGGCTGTGGGACGGCACCCTGCTCGTCGCCGCCACCCCCGGCTTCTACGAGATCAAGCGGACCCGCACCAAGGGCCCGTCCTTCGAGTAGTCCGCAGGCCCGCACCTGACACAGAAGACCCCCGTGAGTCACGTCCTCACGGGGGTCTTCTGCTGGACGCGCCCGCCGGTGAAGGTTGAGAAGACGATCACGAGGCGGACGGGCTCTGGGGTGTGATCAGCCCTTGACGGGGATCAGCAGCGGGGTGTTCGCCTTGGCGTCGGCGTAGCGCCGGGACACGTCCTGCCAGTTGACGACGTTCCACATCGCCTCGATGAAGTCCACCTTCTGGTTCTTGTACTGCAGGTAGAAGGCGTGCTCCCAGGCGTCGAAGACCAGGATCGGGGTGCTGGCCACGCCCACGTTGCCCTGGTGGTCGTAGACCTGCTCGACGACCAGGCGGCCGCTGACGGGCTCGTACGCGAGCACGCCCCAGCCGGAGCCCTGGGTGGCGGAGGAGGCGAAGGTGAGCTGCTTCTTGAACTTCGCGAAGGAGCCGAAGGACTCGGTGATCGCGTCGGCCAGGTCGCCCAGGCCGTCGGCCGCGGTGGGCTCGCCGCCGCCCTCGCCGGTCTTCGGGCTCGCCATGTTGTGCCAGTAGATGCTGTGCAGGATGTGACCGGAGAGGTGGAACGCGAGGTTCTTCTCCAGGCCGTTGAGCGCGCCCCAGTTCTCCTTGTCGCGCGCCTCCGCCAGCTGCTCCAGCGTGTTGTTGGCGCCCGTGACATAGGCCGCGTGGTGCTTGTCGTGGTGCAGCTCGATGATCTGCGGGTTGATCACCGGCTCCAGCGCCGCGTAGTCGTACGGAAGCTCAGGAAGCGTGTAGATGGCCATGCGTGTTATCCGGTCCCCTCAGCGTGCCAATCGCTAATTGCAATTAATGCGCAACTGCACGCTAGCAGCATCTATTCCACCTCACACGTAAGGGTCACCTCTGTGAAACGCAGGTGGGCCCCGTGCGTTCGCACGGGGCCCACCTGCGGTCGAGGGGCTGTCAGCGGGCGGCGGCCGCCGTCCGGCGCTGCATCACGTACCCGGTCACGGCGAGGGCTGCGGTGAGCCCGCCGGTGAAGATCACCTGCACCCGTGTGTCCTCGCCCAGCGCCATCAGCACCAGGACCGCGGCCACCCCGGCCAGCGCCACCCAGGTCAGGTAAGGGAAGCCCCACATCCGCACGACGAGCTTCCCGGGCTCCTCGCGCTCCAGTCGGCGGCGCAGCACGAACTGCGAGACGGCGATGAAGCCCCAGACGATCAGGATGACCCCGCCGACCATGTTCAGCAGCCAGGCGAACAGGGTGTCCGGGTACCAGTACGACAGCAGCACGGTGACGAAGCCGAAGCCGGAGGAGGCGAGCACCGCGCGGCGCGGCACCCGGCCGGTGACCTTGCCCAGCGCCTTCGGGCCCTGGCCGCGGGAGACGAGGGAGTAGGCCATGCGCGAGGAGCCGTAGATGTTGGCGTTCATCGCGGACAGCAGGGCGATCAGGATGACCACGTTCATGATCTCGCCGGCCGCCGGGATGCCCAGGTGGTCCAGGGTGGCCGCGTAAGGGCCGTCCTCCGTCACCTTCGGGTCGTTCCACGGCAGCAGGGTGACGATGACGAGCATGGAGCCGACGTAGACGACGGCGATGCGCCACATGGTGGTCTTCACGGCCTTGGCCACGCCCTTGACCGGGTCCTCCGACTCGGCCGCCGCGATGGTGACCGTCTCCAGGCCGCCGTACGCGACGACCGAGGCCAGCAGCCCGACCAGCAGTCCGTCCACGCCGTTCGGCAGGAAGCCGCCGTCGTGGAGCAGGTTGGCGGTGCCGGGCGCGCCGGTGCCGGGCAGCAGGCCGAGGACGGCCAGCACGCCCAGCCCCAGGAAGAGGCCGATGGCGCCGATCTTGAGGGCGGAGAACCAGAACTCGAACTCGCCGAAGTTCGAGACGGCGGCCAGGTTGGAGCCGCAGAACAGCGCCATGAAGACCAGCACCCACATCCAGGACGGGGTGCCCGGGAACCAGCCCGTCATGATGTGCGCCGCGCCGATGGCCTCGATGGCCACGCCCACGCACAGCAGCGTCCAGAACATCCAGCCGGCGGTGAACCCGGCCCACGGGCCGATCGCCCGCTCGGCGTGCACGGAGAAGGAGCCGGAGGCGGGGTTGGCGGCGGACATCTCGCCGAGCATCCGCATCACGAACATCACCAGCAGTCCGGACGCGGCGTAGGCGAGCACGATCGAGGGGCCCGCGGCCGCGATGCCCGCCCCGGAGCCGACGAAGAGTCCGGCGCCGATGACACCGCCGAGGGCGATCATCGAGAGGTGGCGCTGCTTGAGTCCGTTGCCGAGCGGGGATCCGGAGTCGGTCTGCGGTGCTTCGGGGGGTGTCAGGGTGCTCTGGCTCATTGCGGGTGTGCCTGTCCGGTTGTACGGGGGGACGTGATGAGGTGCCCCAGTCTCACCCCTGTCCGATCTTCGGATGGTCGGCGTCCGGTATTCGGACAGTCGAATGACCGGCCGTGATCACCCCCGTACGCTGCCGACAGGACGCGGACGACGCGGCGACAGGAGACGGGGGACGACCGAATGGACCACGGTGTAAGGGAATTGGCCGCCACGGGGCGGGGGGTGCTCGTCACCGGGGCCTCCCGGGGGATCGGACGGGCCGTCGCCACCGCCTTCGCCGAGCAGGGGGACCGGGTCGCGGTGCACTGCACGGCCCGGCATGCGGACGCCGAGCGCACCCTCGCCGACCTCCCCGGAGAGGGCCACGTCCTCGTCGTCGGAGACCTCGGCGACCCGGCCCGCGTGGAAGCCCTCGCCGCCGAGACCGAGGAGGCGCTCGGCGGCATCGACGTCCTCGTGAACAACGCCGCCGTGATGCTCGCGCACCCGCTGCCCACCACCTCGTACGCCGACTGGCAGGAGGCCTGGCGGCAGACGGCCGCCGTCAACCTCTTCGCCCCGGCCAACCTCACCCACTGCGTCGCCCGCCGCATGATCGACGGCCGGAGGGAGGGCCGCGTCGTCAACATCGGCTCGCGCGGGGCGTTCCGGGGCGAGCCCGACCACCCCGCCTACGGTGCCACCAAGGCGGCCCTGCACGCGCTCGGCCAGTCCCTCGCCGTCTCCCTGGCCCCGCACGGCATCGCCGTGGCCTCCGTGGCGCCCGGTTTCGTGGCCACCGAACGGGTCGCCGGGCGGCTCGAAGGGGAGGAGGGCGAGCGGATCCGGGCGCAGAGCCCCTTCGGCCGGGTCGGCACGCCGCAGGAGGTCGCCGCCGCCGTGCTGCACCTGGCCTCGCCCGCGGCGCGCTGGAGCTCGGGCACCGTGCTCGACGTCAACGGAGCCTCCTACCTGCGCACCTGACGGGCGAAGGCCCCCGCGCCGGGTGCGCGGGGGCCTTCGCGTGGGGCCAGGGGCCCGGGCCGAGGACAGCGGCCGTGGACCGGCGGGCGGTCAGGACTTCGGGCCGCGCCGCTCCCGTACGAAGGCGACCAGGAGGACCAGCAGGGCCGCGCCCGTCGACCACAGCAGCTGCGGCCGCGCGGAGTCGTCGAACAGCATCAGGACCAGGACCGCCGCCATCCCGGCCAGCGCGGCCCAGGTGGCGTACGGGAACAGCCACATCGGCAGCGTCAGCCGCTCGGGCATGTCCCGCTCGATCCGGCGGCGCAGCTTCAGCTGCGAGACGGCGATCAGCGCCCACACGAACAACAGGACGGCGCCGACCGCGTTGAGCATGTAGAGGAAGATCGTGTCGGGCCACAGCAGGTTGAGCACCACCGAGACGAAGCCGAAGGCCACCGACGCGAACACCGCCCGGCGCGGCACCCCGCCGCCCGAGACCTTCAGCAGCCCCTTCGGCGCCTCGCCGCGCTCGGCCAGGGAGAACACCATGCGCGAGGACCCGTACAGGTTCGCGTTGAGCGCCGACAGCAGGGCCACGAACACCACGATGTTCATGATCTGGCCGGCCGCCGGGATGCCGATGGAGTCGAGGACGGCGACGTACGGGCTCTGCCCCGGCTCCAGCGAGTCCCACGGCAGCAGGGTCACGATGACCACCATCGAGCCGACGTAGAAGAAGAGGATGCGCCACACGGCGCTGCGCACCGCGCGGGACACCGACCGGGCCGGGTCGTCGGACTCGGCGGCCGCGATGGTGACGACCTCCAGGCCGCCGAAGGCGAAGATGACGGCGAGCATGCCGGCGACCACGCCGCCGAAGCCCTCGGGGAAGAAGCCGCCGTGCCCGGTGAGGTTGGCCATGCCGACCGGATCCGTGTCCGGGAGCACACCGAAGATCGCGAGGGTGCCCAGGATCAGGAAGAGCACGATCGCGCCGACCTTGAGGGCGGCGAACCAGAACTCGAACTCGCCGAAGTTCTTCACCGCGGCCAGGTTGCTCACGGTGAAGACCACCATGAACAGCAGCACCCAGATCCACTGGTCGACCGCGGGCACCCAGCCGTTCGCGATCTTCGCGGCGCCGGTGGCCTCCACGGCCAGTACCACGACCAGCAGGAACCAGTACAGCCAGCCCGCCGAGAAGCCGGCCCAGCGGCCGAGCGCCCGCTCCGCGTAGACGGAGAAGGAGCCCGAGGCGGGCATCGCGGCCGACATCTCACCGAGCGCGCGCATCACCAGCATCGCGAGGACGCCGGCGAGGAGGTAGGAGCAGATGATCGCGGGACCGGCGATGCCGATGCCGGCGCCGGAGCCGACGAAGAGGCCGGCGCCGATGACGCCGCCCAGCCCCAGCATGGTCAGGTGGCGCTGCTTGAGGCTGTGGCTGAGGGGTTCCGCGGGCAGGTCGCCCGTCGTGGGAGGTGCTTCTGGCAGGCGCTCACGCATGAGGAGTGCTCGTACTCTCGTTCGGCCCAGCGGTGATGGGGACTCCGCCTTTGGCTTGGCGGGATCCAACAGTCTTGCTGAGCGGCGGCCGTCCGTGCAAAACGGACGTGTTGTCGGATGTTGCTCGTGACGAGGATCACGTCGACCGGGTCGGGGGAGCGGGCTTTGTCCGGTCCCCACCAACGGGGGGAGCGGGGCTTTGTTCCGGGCGGCGGTGGGTCGGCCCCGGGCCGCGCACTAACGTCGGTGATCGTCCCCACCCCCACCACCTTGCGGAGCCCCCTCATGAGCACTGCTTCCGTCTCCCTCCGGCCCGGCGCCGTCCTCGCCGACCTGCTGCCCGCGAGCCGCGTGCGCGACATCGCGCTCGTCGTCGGCGGCGCCGCCCTGACCGGGATCGCCGCGCAGATCGCGGTGCCCGTCCCCGGCTCCCCGGTCCCTGTCACGGGCCAGACCTTCGCCGCGCTGCTCGTCGGCACCGCCTTCGGCGCCCGCCGCGGCTTCCTCTCGCTGGCGCTGTACGCCCTCGTCGGCATGGCCGGCGTGCCGTGGTTCGCGGGCGGGACCTCCGGCGCCGGCGGCGCCTCCTTCGGTTACGTGCTCGGCATGCTGCTCGCCGCCACCGTCGTCGGCGCCCTCGCGCGGCGCGGCGCCGACCGCTCGGTCCTGCGTACGGCGGGCACGATGGTGCTCGGCTCCGCGGTGATCTACGCGGTGGGCGTGCCGTACCTCATGGCCGCCACCGGGATGTCCCTGAGCGCCGCCGTCGCGGCGGGCCTGACCCCGTTCCTGATCGGCGACGCCCTCAAGGCGGCCCTCGCGATGGGCGCCCTGCCGGCCGCCTGGAAGCTGGTCGGCCGCCGCGGCTGACGCCCCCCCCGTATCGGCCGGAGCCCGGCCCGCCTGACGAGGCGGGCCGGGCTCCGGCGTGTGTACGGGACTTCTCCGGGCTGGTCAGCCCTGGACGGCGGCCCGCTTGCGGCGGAAGTCCAGGACCACACCGACGGCCACGACCGCGCCGGCGACGAGGGTGGACAGGGTGACCACCTCGCGGTTGGCGTCGTCCACGAACATGTAGCCGATCACGAACATGATCAGGGCGGCGGTGGCCCAGGTCAGCCACGGGAAGAGCCACATCTTCACGGTCAGCTTCTCCGGGGCCTCACGGACCAGGATCCCGCGCATCTTCAGCTGGGTGAAGCAGATCACCAGCCACACGAAGAGCGCGATGGCGCCGGAGGAGTTCAGGAGGAAGTTGAAGACCGTGTCCTTGAACGCGTAGTTGAAGTAGACGGCGACGAAGCCGAAGACCGTGGAGCCGAGGATCGCGGCGACCGGCACACCGTTCTTGTTGACCTTCGCGAACGCCTTGGGGGCGTCGCCGCGCTCACCGAGCGAGAAGGCCATGCGGGAGGCGGTGTAGAGGCCCGAGTTCAGGCAGGACAGCACGGCGGTCAGGACGATGACCTCCATGATCGTGCCGGCGTGCGCGATGCCGATCGAGTCGAGGGCGGCGACGTACGAGCCCTTCTCGGTGATCGACTTGTCGTTCCAGGGCAGCAGCGTCAGCACGATGAAGATCGAGCCGAGGTAGAAGACGCCGATGCGCCAGATGACGGAGTTGGTGGCCTGGGTGACCGCCTTGCGGGGGTTCTCCGACTCGCCGGCGGCGAGGGTGACGATCTCGCTGCCCATGAAGGAGAAGACGACCATCAGCACACCGGTGAGGACGGCGCCGTAGCCATTGGGGAAGAATCCGCCGGCGTCGGTCAGGTGGGCGAAGCCCGCACCCGGGTTGTCGGAGCCCGGCAGGACACCGAAGACGGCCAGCATGCCGATGATCACGAAGGCACCGATGGCGACGACCTTGATGCCCGCGAACCAGAACTCGAACTCACCGTAGGAGGCGACCGAGCCGAGGTTGGTGGCGGTCAGCACCGCCATCACGATCAGCGCCCAGGCCCACTGCGGGACGGCGGGTATCCAGCTCTCCAGGATGGCGGCACCGGCGGTGGCCTCCACGGCGAGGACGACGACCCAGAAGAACCAGTAGAGCCAGCCGATGGAGAAGCCGGCCCAGCGGCCGAGCGCGCGGTCGGCGTAGGCGGAGAACGAGCCCGAGTTCGGGCTGGCGGCGGCCATCTCGCCGAGCATGCGCATCACGAAGACGACCATCGCGCCGACCAGCGCGTAGGAGATCAGGATGGCGGGGCCGGCCTTGGCGATGCCGCCACCGGAGCCGACGAAGAGACCGGCTCCGATGACGCCGCCGATGGCGATCATGGACAGGTGGCGGTTCTTGAGACCGGCCTTCAGACCGTCGGAGGGCAGACCCTCACCGGAGTTTCCGGTGGGGTCGCCTGCCTTCTGAAGGGTCGTCGTGGAACTCATGGACGGATCCTTAGGTTCTCGGGTTGCGAGCCCCGGCATTCAAACCTGAGATGAACGCAGGACGGAAGACCTCAATCCGGATCGTTGCGTTGGGACGAACGTCCAGGACGGACGTCCTGCCGTGTCCCATCTGCGTTCTTTGGGTTTACTTGAGCTTTAGAAGTGACTTACGCGACACCCGCTGCGGGTCGTCGGGGCTCCTCGTGCCACACTCGTCACATGCGCGTGTACCTCGGATCCGACCATGCCGGCTTTGAGCTCAAGAACCACCTCGTGGACTGGCTCAAGAACAACGGCCACGAGCCCGTCGACTGTGGCCCCCACATCTACGACGCCGTGGACGACTACCCGCCCTTCTGCCTCCGCGCCGCGGAGAAGACCGCCGCGGACGAGGGCAGCCTCGGCATCGTGATCGGCGGCTCCGGCAACGGGGAGCAGATCGCCGCCAACAAGGTCAAGGGCGTCCGCGCCATCCTGGCCTGGAGCGTCCAGACCGCCCAGCTCGGCCGTGAGCACAACAACGCCAACGTCATCTCCGTCGGCGGCCGCATGCACACGCAGGACGAGGCCGTCAGCTTCATCGAGGCCTTCCTGGCGACCCCGTACTCCGACGAGGAGCGCCACACCCGCCGCATCGACATGCTCTCCGCCTACGAGCAGACCGGCGAGCTCCCCCCGATCCCGGCCCACCACCCGCAGGGCTGATCCCGCCTCCGGCCGTGCCGCTCCCTCCGGGGGTGGCACGGCCGTTCCATTCCTCCCAGGAGTCCGCCGTGCCCGAGGGGCATACGATCCACCGCCTCGCCCAGGACCACACCGAACGGTTCGCCGCGCGCCCGGTCCGCGTGAGCAGCCCCCAGGGCCGCTTCGCCGAGAGCGCGGCGCTGCTCGACGGGCGTGCGATGGAGAGCGCGGAGGCGCACGGCAAGCACCTCTTCCTCGAACTGGGCGACGCCTGGATCCACATCCACCTCGGACTCTTCGGCAAGCTCGGCTTCGGCCCCGCCCCCGTGCCGCCCGCCACCGACACGGTCCGGCTGCGCCTGCGGAACGAGGAGCACTACGCCGACCTGCGCGGCCCCACGGCCTGCGCGCTGATCGGCGAGGGCGAGAAGAAGGCGATACACGCACGGCTCGGCCCGGACCCGCTGCGCGCGACCGACGACCCCGACCGCGCGTGGGCCCGCATCTCCCGCTCCCGCACCACCGTCGCCGCACTCCTGATGGACCAGAAGGTCGTCGCGGGCGTCGGCAACGTCTACCGGGCCGAGGTCCTCTTCCGGCACGGCATCGACCCGTACCGCCCGGGCAAGGACGTCACCCGTGCCGAGTGGGACGCCATGTGGGCGGACCTGGCCGCCCTGATGCGCCAGGGCGTGCGCGACAACCGCATCGACACCGTCCGCGACGAGCACCTTCCCGAAGCGATGGGCCGGCCGCCACGGGTGGACGACCACGGCGGCGAGGTGTACGTCTACCGGAGGGCGAACATGCCCTGCCACATCTGCGGCGGCGAGATCCGCACCGCCGGCCTCGCCGCCCGCAACCTCTTCTGGTGCCCCACCTGCCAGGCGCGCTAGATCGCAAACCCCGGCCCGCCCGGCGGGGGCCGCCCTGCGGGCGGCCGGCGCTGCTTCGCGGACACTCCCCAGGACGCGGCGCCCGGTCCGCCGCCGGCGGACCCGCCGTTCAGAAACCGTGGGGCAGCCAGGGCGCCACATCGCCCGCGAAGGCGCGCGAGGCCTCCGCGAGAGCTCCCGGGCGCAGCTCCCGTACCCGGCCCGCCGCGGCCAGCGAGGTGAGGGTGATCCCGCCCAGATACGCGCAGCCCAGCTCCCGGACCGACAGCTCCAGGTCCGCCGGGTCCGCGGTCCGGGTGCACCGGGCGACGCCCTCGGCGTCGGCCACCAGCCGCCACCGCCCCTCGTTCCACGGGCAGAACGCGTCCTCGACCTCCACGACCACGTCCACCGCGGACCCGTACGAGCGCGCCTCCAGGGCCGCCGGAAGGTCCACCAGGCGCACGTGCAGCGAGTCCCGCGTGGCCGGCTTCGACCGCCTGACGTCGCTGACCAGGTGCAGCAGCGGGTCGTCCACCGGGCGCTTGGCGGCCCGTACGGTCCACGTCAGGTCGATGGAGAACAGGTAGCGCCACAGCGCGGCCGTGGCCGCCGGATCCAGTGCGTCGAGGGCCTCGACCTGGACCGTCCCGTCCGAACCCGATGCGTTCCAGTCCGGTTTGACCCGGTAGCGGGCGTATCCGATGATCTCGCCGTCCGCCCGCTCCGCCACCACGCACATCAGCGGGGAGGCGCCCCGACGCGCTCCGGGCGGATCCGTGAGGGCCATCCGCTCCCAGCCGGGCTGCCGGGCCGGCGCCCCGGGCCGGCGGGTCACCAGGTCGGCGTACACCCGCTCGCAGGCGGCCAGCGACTCCTCCGGGTCGGCGAGCCGCAGCCGCACCTCGTCCGTCCCCGGAGGCACCTCGAGCCGCACGCGCGTGGTGTCGATCTCCAGGGACATGGCGTAGGTCGCGAGGCCGTACCCGAAGCGCCCGTAGATCGCCGGGTCGGAGGCCGTCAGTACGGCGAGCGGCTCACCGGCGGCCCGGACGTCGTCCAGCTGGCGCCGCATCAGCGAGCCGAGGATGCCGCGACGGCGGTGCGTCGGCGTGACTCCCACGAAGGACACCGCGGCCGCGGGCACCAGGGCGCCGCCCGGCACCGAGAGGCGGAAGCTGAAGGCCGCCGCCGAGCCGACGCACGTCCCGCCCTGCCACACACCGAGCGCTCGGTCCGGCTCCGTCAGGGCCCGGAACAGTGTCCGGCCCTCCGGCGGCTCGGCCACCCCTCCGAAAGCCAGTTCCAGATGATCGAACCAGACATCCCACTCGTCTTGCTGCAAAACGCGCATCTCAAGATCCATACCTCCATCCTCACCCGGCCGTTCCGTCGCAGTCGAAGATTTTTCGGGCGCCCCCGAGCCCCGGGTCCGGGGGTACCCCTGCGCATTCACAGCCAGGATGGATAGGGTCCCGATGCAATGGCCGGAGCACGTGTGGAGACCCTTCTGGCCCGGATGCGCATGCGGTCGCACCGGGGCCGCACCGCCCTGCGCAAATCCGCCGTCGACTACTTCCGCGGCGACGCCTCCGACTGGCTCGCCTTCATCGGGCTGTTGCTCACCGTCCCCGCCATAGCCTGCGGCACGCTGATGCTGCCGGTCTGGTTCTCGCCGTCCGCGCTCGTCCTGCCGATCGTCGCCGGCGGCCTCCTGCTGCGCCCCGCCAGCCTCCTCGCCCTGTACGCCGCCTCTGCGGCCGCACTGATCGTCGAGGCCCTCGTCCTCGGTCCGTACACCCAGGGTCCGGCCCGCGTCACCCCCGGCACCGTGCTGGTCGTCGCGGCCTGCGGATTCTTCGGACTGGTCATCGCGCAGTTCCGCAGCCGTGTCGGCGTGCCCTGGCGGCGCGGCGGCACCATGCTCTTCGACCTGCGCGAACGCATCCGCGTACAGAGCAAGCTGCCCGCCCTGCCGCGCGGATGGCACCGCGAGATGGCCCTGCGCCCCGCAGGCGGCCAGTCCTTCTCCGGGGACTTCGTCGTCGCCGCCCGCACCAACGGCGGCCGGACCCTGGAGATCGTCCTGACCGACGTCTCCGGCAAAGGCATGGAGGCGGGCTCCCGCGCCCTGCTGCTGTCCGGCGCCTTCGGCGGACTACTCGGCGCGCTGCCACCGCACGGCTTCCTGCCCGCCGCCAACGGCTACCTGCTCCGCCAGGACTGGGACGAGGGCTTCGCCACCTCCATCCACCTCGTCCTGGACCTGGAGACCGGCGACTACGAACTCCTCTCGGCCGGCCACCTCCCCGCCCTCCAGCTCTGCGCCGGTACCGGACGCTGGCAGGAGAAGTCCGGAGAGGGCCCGCTGCTCGGCGTCTACGACGGAGCCGAGTTCACCCCCGCCCGCGGCAACCTCCGCCGCGGCGACGTCCTGATGCTCTTCACCGACGGCCTCGTCGAGACCGCCGACCGGGAGATCAGCGAAGGCATCGACCGCCTCACCGGCGAAGCCGACCGCTACGTCTCCGCCGGCTGGGAGGGCGCGGCCTGGCACCTGATCGAGAAGGTCGCCAAGGACGTCAACGACGACCGCGCCCTCCTCCTCATCCGCCGCTCTCCCTAGGTCGTGTCCGCGAAAGTCCCGCCTGCCGGGCTCGCGGGACCCGGCGCCCTGATCCGGCCTGATCGGCCGGACACCCCCTAGTCGAAGCGGATGTGCCGTACGCCGACCAGCGCGCGGCGGATCCGGCCCCGCAGCGGGCCGTCCGTGTCCGGAGCGAGGTCCAGGCCGGCCGAGGCGGCCACCCGGCCCGCCACCTGGGACACGGTCAGCCGGTCGGTGGCCAGGTGCTGCGCGAACTCCGGTGCGCGCAGCGCCTCCAGGCACCCGTCGAGCCGGGAGACCGCGAAGCTCTCCCGCTTCAGCCCCCGGCCGAGCCCCCGCTCGCGCAGCCGCCGCAGTACCGTCTCCCGCTCCGCCAGCAGCGCGAAGTGCCGTACGTCGTGGCCCCGTTCCCGCAGCCGCCCCACGGTCTGCGCGAAATAGGCCGGCTCCCTGACGGTCATCGGCACCAGCAGCACCCCCGGATGCCGCCGGGCCGCGAGGTCCAGTACCTCGAACACGCCCTGGCGCCACGCCGCCAGGTCCTGGAAGTCACCGCGGAGGGCGGGCGGCAGCATCCGGTGCAGCCCGAATCCGACGTGCTCCGGATCGCACACGACGCTTCCCGGCAGCCGGCGGCCCAACTCGTACGCCGTCTGCGTCTTGCCGCCGCCGAACGGCCCGTTGAGCCAGACGATCACCGGGTGACCGCCGTCCACGGGCCGATCCCGAGTTTCCCCGTGTTCCCGAGGTCGAACGGCCGGGCGAGCCGCAGCCACAACCGGGGCGCTCCGGGCCGGGGTTCGATCTCGATGACCGGCACCGTCGTGGCCGGCACCGTCGAGTCGGTGACGAGGTTGCGCCACACCACCGACCACGCCGCCGCCTGCCCCGGCGCCAGGGGCACCCGCTGCGGCGCGGCCTCGATGTTCGGCACCCCCGTGGCGATCCCCGCCGCTCCGTGCTCCACCGCGACCTCCAGCGGAGCGTTGCGGGCGTCGCGCAGCGACACCCCCGGGTAGCCCTCCAGCACGTACGCCTCCGTACCGCAGTTCACCAGCTGGAAGCCCTCCACCCGCAGACCCATCGCCGCGTCACCGCCCGTCTCCACCAGCCGCACCCCGCCCTCGGGGCACGGCGGGCCGGACGTCGGCGCGGGCGCGCCGCGGTTCGGCGCCGCTCCCGTTCCGGGCGTCGCGTCCGGCTCCGTGCGCTGCTGCGTACCCGGCTGGGTACCCGGCTGCGTGGCGCGGTCGTGCGGCCCGAAGGTCGGACCGGGCGCGGCCGACGGCGCCGACGGCGTGCCGCAGCCCGCGGCCCCCGCGAGCACCCCCAGGGCCAGCACGCCCCCGAGGACGCCCCGCAGCCACGCCCGCCGCATCCGCTGTTCACGCCGCATCCGCTGTTCCCGCCGCACCCGTAGTGCCCACCGCACCGGCCCTGGCCCCCGCTCCGAGATCATCCGCCGAGCCTACGACGCCCCCGCGGGGGAGGGGCGGGGGACGGGCGGGGCAGGGGCGGGCCACCCGCACCGGATTGGCCCGCCCGCGCGGGCCCGCGCGGGCCCTACGGTGCCCCCATGGACCGCACGCTCGCCGCCGACCTCGCGCGGCTCCCCGACCTGCTCGACGCCACCCGCCGCGCCGCCGCCGAAGCGCTCGCCACCCTCGACGAGCGCGCCGTCGTACCGGACGCGCCGAAGCCGACCGACCGCGACCCCGAACCCGAACCCCTCCCGGAGCAGGGCTGTGGCACGGAGACCGCCCTCGCGGCGTTCCGCGCCCGCTGGGAGCCGCGGCTCTCCGCCTCCGCCGGCCCCCGCTACTTCGGCTTCGTCACCGGCGGCGCCACCCCCGCGGCGCTCGCCGGGGACTGGCTCACCGCCGCCCACGACCAGAACTCCAACTCCTCCATGGACGGCGCCGGCCAGGACCTCGAACGCGAGACCGTGGGCTGGCTGCGCGAGCTGTTCGGCCTCTCCGACGCCCACACCGGCACCTTCGTCAGCGGCGCCACCATGTCCAACACCGCCGGCCTCGCCATCGCCCGCGAATGGCTCGGGACGCGCCTCGGCGTGTCCCCGGCCGACGACGGCGCCGGCGCCCTCGGCCCGGTCCGTGTCCTCTCCGGAGCCCCGCACTCCTCCATCGCCAAAGCCCTCTCCGTCCTCGGCCTCGGCCGCAACTCCCTGGTGCGCGTACCGACCCTGCCCGGCCGCGAGGCCGTGGACCCCGCCGCCCTGGACCGGGCGCTGGCCGACACGCCCGGACCGGCGGTGGTCGTCGCCAACGCGGGCACCGTCAACACCGTCGACTTCGACGACCTCCCCGCCGTCGCCGCGCTCCGCCCGCGCCACGACTTCTGGCTGCACACCGACGCCGCCTTCGGCGCCTTCGCCGCGCTCTCCCCGGACCACGCGCACCTCGCCGCGGGCCTCGACGCCTCCGACTCCGTCTGCGTCGACCTGCACAAATGGCTCAACGTCCCCTACGACAGCGCCGTCCAGTTCACCCGCCGACGCGACCTGCAGGCCCGCGTGTTCCAGAACGCCGCCGCCTACCTCGGCCCCCTCGGCGAACACCCCGACCTGGTCCACCTCACCCCGGAGAACTCCCACCGGCTGCGCGCCCTCGCCGCCTGGTTCACGCTGCGCGCCTACGGGCGCCAGGGGCACCGGGAGATCGTCGAACGCAACATCGCCGGCGCCCGGGCCCTCGGCGCGGCCCTGGCGGAGGACCCCGCCTTCGCCCTCCTCGCCCCGGTCCGCCTCAACGTCGTCTGCTTCACCCTCGCCGACGACCCCGATCCGGCCCGCCTGACCGCCCTGCGCGAGGCGGCGGCCGCCGAGGTGTTCGTCACGCCCACCGTCCACGAGGGAACCGCCGGGCTGCGTGCCGCGTTCTCCAACTGGTGTACGACGCAGGCAGACGTCCACAGGGCCGCCCGGGCCCTGCGCACGGCAGCGAGGGAGATCGCATGACGAGCAGTCCCCTGACCCTCCTGGAGGTCGAGGCCCTGGCGCGCGAAGCGCACGAGGGCCAGACCGACAAGGCCGGCAGGCCGTATGCCGAGCACCTCGCGGCCGTCGCCGACGGCGTGCGCGTACGCGGCGGAACCCCCGAACAGCAGGCGGCGGCCTGGCTGCACGACGCGATCGAGGACGAGGCGCTCAGCCTCACGTGGCTGGATGCCGCCGCTCTCCCGCAATCAGTGAAGGACATGGTCCTCGCCGTGACCAAGCGCCCCGGCGAGCCGGTGGAGCAGTACGCGGCCCGCATCCTGGCCACGCCGGGCGCCCTGCTGGTCAAGGAGGCCGACCTCGCGCACAACGCCGACCCCGTGCGCCTCTCCGTACTGGACGCCCCCACGCGCGACCGGCTGTCCGCGAAGTATGCGTATGTCCGTTCCCTCCTGGGCCTCACCGCCTCCTGAGCCCCCTCGTCCAAGGCGGTTGACGAAAACGGAACCATGGCCTTTCGTCACGGGGCGTATGACCGTGGCCGGTTGGTGGGAGGATGGTCCATGTGGGGGCATTCTCGGCCGTGCGCCCCCGGCCGACCAGGGGACGACCGAAGGTGTGATCAGTAGTGGCCATTTCGCTGTCAGTGGTGGTTCTGTTGGCGGTCATCCTGGTGGTGCTGATCCGCGGCAACCACATCAAGACGGGCCCCGCCATCGTCGCGGCCCTCTTCGGCTTCTTCCTGGCGTCCAGCTCGATCGCGGACGACGTGAACCGTTTCCTCAACTCCCTGGCCACGATGATCGCCAACATCAAGCTCTGACCGGCGGCATGAGCGGTGACGCCAACGGCCCGAACCACCCCGTCGACCAGGCGCGGCGCTTCGCGGCCGAGCGATTCCCCGACGCCCTGAGCGTCGTCCTCGCGGGTTCCACCGCGTCAGGCCGGGCCACCGACACCAGTGACCTGGACATAGCGGTCCTGACGGAGGACGGCGGCACGTCCCGCCGGGAGACCCTCCGCTTCGAGGGACGGCTGGTCGAGCTGTTCGTCCACACCCGAGCCGGCCTCGACGAGATCTTCGCCGCCGACAGGGCCTCCCGGCGCGGCGTCATGCAGCACGTGTACGCCGAGGGCCTGGTCCTCACCGAGCGGGACGGAGCGGGCAACGGCCTCAAGCGCCGAGCCGAGGACGCGCTCCGCGAAGGCCCCGGCGCCATGGCACCCACCGCGGTCGAGAACCGCCGCTACGCGCTCACCGATGCGCTGGACGACCTCGCCGACACCTCGGACGCCGTCGAACGGCTCGCCGTGGCCGGCGTCGTCCTCGGCATCGCCGCCGACCTCCTCTTCGACCACCACCGGGCATGGACGGGTGGCGGAAAGTGGCTGCCCCGCCGCCTGCTGCAGGCCGACCCCGAGCGCGGCGGAACCCTCCTGGACGCCCGCCGCCGGCTCTGCGAGAACGGCGACCCCGAGGACCTCGCGTCCGCCGCGGCGGAGATCCTCGACCTGGCGGGCGGCCCCCTCCGCGAGGGCTACGCCCGAAGCCTGCAGGACCACTGACCCACCTGCTGCCTCACGGCCGGAGCGAGCCGTCACGCTCCAGCACGGGGCCGGACGCCCGGATCAGCCTTCGGCGCCGGAGTCGCCCGCCGGCGGCGGGACCTCCTGCCAGTCGGTGACGGGCTTGGTGCGGAACATGCCCCGGTAGACCAGGCGGGTCAGCACGACGGCTCCCTCGCCGTACTCGTGCAGCTCCTCGAAGGCCTCCTCCGCGGACTCGTACACGAACTTCCGCCCCTTGGCGTTACGGATGATCCATTCCCGGTCGCCGCTGACGGCGAGTGCCATACCTGCGCTCATGCGATACCCCCTGGTCGGTGCGCGATGATCGTACTGGCAGGCCCGCGAAACCCACAGGGCCGGAAAACGCATCAGGGCCAGGTCGAGGAGGTGTCCTCTGACCTGGCCCTGAGCCGCTGAGAGCGGGCGACGGGAATCGAACCCGCGTAGCTAGTTTGGAAGATCGCGTACGCACATGCCGCCTGATCTGCCAAGTCGCTGACCAGTGGGTTCCCCACCCATGCGCCACTGTTCCCCGCGACTGCCTGCCCGCCGCTGCTCCACCGGGCACGTGGGGGACACGCCTAGATCGAGTCGTCACGCTCCAGAATGAGGCCGGCTGATCCGTCCTTAAGGTCTACGCCCGCGTCGAGAGTGAGGGGTCGGGCCTGCGGCTGCGCGATCGATCAACACTGCGACCTGCGACTTAGCTGTCGGTGTTTGTCGGCGTTGGTGTTGTCGTTGAACATCCTCCAACGTCCCGAGACGGCCCGGGGCGGCGTACGAGCGTGCGGTCTCAGCCCCTACTGAAAGAGCGCGGTAGATCCGCGTTGCGGAACCTGCGTAAGCAGCTCTGAGGGGCACCACGCCGGGTGATCAGAGTGCCTCGACATCGCCTTCGTTTGCGGCGCAGTATGAGAGAGAGCAGCGCCGACGCGCTTGCCCGGTACGTCGGAGCTCCTCCCGATGAAGTGGAGGACCCGATGAAGTACAGGATCGCAATGTGCGGCATAGGGTCGGCTGTGCTGGCTCTGGGGATGGCCTTTGGCCCGGTGTCGCAGGTCTCTGCCGCCCCCGCGCAGGAATGCGTGAACGAGGACACCAATGGGGACGGAGTGGCCGACGTGGTTTACGCGGACAACGACGGCGACGGCTACATCGATGCCATTGTGTACGACCGCAATTTCGATGGAGAGGTCGACATGGTGGTGACGAAGGGGCAATGCATAGTGGACACGAACTCTGACGGCACTCACGACCATGTGATTGACCCGCCCGAGACTCGGCAGCATGAGCCTGGGCAGAAGCAGGAACCTGAGACGCAGCAGCATGAGCCTGGGCAGAAGCAGGAACCTGAGACGCAGCAGCATGAGCCTGGGCAGCAGCAGGAACCTGAGACGCAGCAGCATGAACCCGGGCAGCAGCAGGAGCCTGAGCAGCAGTAGCACGACAGCGAGCGCGCCCAGTCGATCCTCAGCGGAGTTGTCAAAGCCTCCGATGGGTCGTGGAACTTTAGTTTCTTCCTCGCGGACGACGGTGGCGCACTGGTCGCCTGCATCGGCATCCGGCGGCCCGATAGGCCGCCCCTCGCAGGAGTCCGGTCAGCGGGGTCAGAGGTCGCCCTGAGACCGCTCAAGGCCTTCCACGAACGCATGGTGGAAGATGAGCTCGGCGACCCGGCAGGGTGCGGTGATAAACATCCTCTGTGCCTCGCCGAGGTCGCATCCGACGACCTGCATGGTCACCATGACCGCGTCCACGCCGTCACAACCGATCCCCTTCAAGAACTCCTGGAGGGTCTTGCATCGGCCAGGCGGGCAGGGTGGCGCTGGGCGCGGCTAGCGACTGACAGGAATCTCATAGACGATCTCGCAGAGCGCGGACGGGATGACGATGTCCGCCGTCTCGACGGGCTGTCCCTCGTCGCTGTAGTACGTCCGCCGGATGTGCGTGACCAGGGCGGCCTTCTGAATCCCGAGGAGTGATGCTTCCTCGGCTGTCGCCTGCCGAGGCTCCGGCTGCTCCACGGCATGGCTGACGGTGATCTCCGGCAGGACAACCAGCGTGCCGGCGGTGAGCTCGTACGGCTCCCAGCTGCCGGCACCGGGCCCACCACCGTGGCCAAGGCGTATGCGCTGCTGCGGGCGATTCTGGGTACGGCCCTGTCCGATCAGTTGATCAGGCGGAATCCGTGCCAGATCAAGGGCGCCAGCACCGTGCACACCCCGGAGCGGCCGACCGCCACCGTCGAGGAGGTCTACGCCCTGGCCGCGGCCGTGCAGCCCCGATTCCGGGCGCTGATGCTGATGGCGGGGTTCCTCGGGCTCTGCTGGGGCGAGCTGATCGGGCTGTCCGGCGGGATGTGGACCTGGAGCACGGGACTGTTCGCGTCCGCCGGTCCGTCGCCGAGCTGGGCAACGGGCAGCGGGAGATCAAGGCGCCGAAGAGCGCGGCCGGCAAGAGGACGGTCTCCATCCCGGGCGTGATCGTGCAGGAGATCCGCGATCACCTGGACACCTACGCCGAACCGGGGGCCGACGGGCGTGTCTTCATCGGGGCCAAGGGAGCGACTCCGCGCCGGAACCACTTCAATCTGCTGTGGCACAAGGCGTGTCGGAAGGCGGGGATCAAGGGGCTGCATTTCCATGATCTCCGGCACACGGGGAACACCCTGGCCGCCTCGACCGGGGCCAGCACCCGCGAGTTGATGGCGAGGATGGGCCACAGCACCGCCCAGGCCGCGCTGATCTATCAGCACGCCAGCGCCGACCGGGACCGGCTGATCGCCGACGCGCTGAGCGGGCTCGTGCAGCAGGGCCGACGGGGCACGGGGAATCGGAACGGGCACGCGGGGGGCACGCCGGACTGATCCCGGCCCCGAAAATGACCAAGGGCCAGGCGGAGGAAATGTCCTCTGACCTGGCCCTTCAGTACTGAGAGCGGGCGACGGGAATCGAACCCGCGTAGCTAGTTTGGAAGACTAGGGCTCTACCATTGAGCTACGCCCGCATTGCGTGCGCCGCAGGTCCGGGGACCGTGGCACGGACAGCATCCTAGCGGGTCGTTCCGGCCGTGCGCACACCACATTCCGTGCCCGCGCCGTCGCCTGTCCGAAACGGCTCGTGAAACACCGCGCATCAGAGGGTCTCCGGGCATGTACCCTACGTGTCGCACCGACGGGGTGTGGCGCAGCTTGGTAGCGCGTCCGCTTTGGGAGCGGAAGGTCGTCGGTTCGAATCCGGCCACCCCGACCAACGGCGGCCCACCGCAAGATCGCGTTGTGGGCTGATTGCCGCTTGCGGCTACTATGCAAGCTGCGTGCCCGTGTGTCTGATGTACCGGGCCGAAGTCCGCCGGGCCGCTGATTCCAGCGAGACGGCAGATCCCCCAGCAGTCAGCCACAAGGAGACCGAACCGTGAAGAGCGCCGTTGAGACCCTGAACCCGACGCGGGTTCGGCTCACTGTTGAGGTGCCCTTCGAGGAGCTCAAGGACAGCCTCGACGCGGCGTACAAGAAGATCAACCAGCAGGTCACGGTGAAGGGCTTCCGCAAGGGCAAGATCCCGGCCCGCGTCATCGACCAGCGCTTCGGCCGCGGTGCGGTGCTGGAGGAGGCCGTCAACGACGCCCTCCCGAAGTTCTACACCGAGGCCGTCAACGAGGCCGACCTGAACCCGCTGGGCCAGCCCGAGGTCGACATCACCGAGCTGAAGGACGGCGAGCTGCTGGCCTTCACCGCCGAGGTCGACGTGCGCCCCGAGATCGAGATCCCGGACTACTCCGGCATCGAGGTCGAGGTCGACGCCATCGAGGTCTCCGACGAGGACGTCGAGAAGTCGGTCGAGCAGCTGCGCGGCCGCTTCGCGTCCACCAAGGACGTCGAGCGCGCCGCCGCCGAGGGTGACGTCGTCACCATCGACCTGGAGGCCAAGGTCGACGGCGAGGTGCTGCCCGACGGCGTCGCCTCCGACGTCTCCTACACCATCGGCTCGGGCGAGCTGCTCGAGGGCATCGACGAGGCCGTCACGGGCCTCGAGGCCGGCGGCGAGGCCACCTTCACCTCGCAGCTGAAGGGCGGCTCCGCCGAGGGCAAGGACGCCGAGGTCTCCGTCAAGGTCACCAAGGTCTCCGCCAAGGAGCTCCCGGAGCTGGACGACGAGTTCGCCCAGATGGCCAGCGAGTTCGACACCCTCGAGGACCTCAAGGCGGACAGCCGCAAGCGCCTCGAGAACATGAAGCAGTACGACCAGGCCACGCAGGCCCAGGAGCGCGTCCTGGAGAAGCTGCTGGAGCTCGTCGAGGTGCCGATCCCCGAGAAGCTGCTCGAGGACGAGGTCAACACCCGCAAGCACAACCTGGAGCACCACCAGCTCGGCCAGATGGGCCTGGACCTGGCGAAGTACCTGGAGTTCCAGGGCAAGACGGTCGAGGAGTTCGACGCCGAGACCAAGGAGCAGGCGATCAAGGGCATCAAGACCCAGTTCGTCCTGGACGCCCTGGTCAACAAGGAGAAGCTGGGCGTCAACCAGGAGGAGCTCACCGAGCACCTCATGCGCCGTGCCCAGTCCTCCGGCATGTCCCCCGACCAGTTCGCCCAGGCGGTCGTCGAGGGTGGCCAGGTCCCGATGCTGGTCGGCGAGGTCGCGCGCGGCAAGGCCCTCGCGGTCGTCGTCGAGGCCGCCAAGGTCGTCGACACCAACGGTGAGGTCGTCGACCTCTCCGACGACGAGGACGAGGTCGAGACGGCCGCCGAGACCGTCGAGGCCGCCGTTGACGGCGACGACGAGGTCAAGGCCGACGAGGCCAAGTAACACTTCGGGTGAGGCCGGGTGACACCCCTGGCCGAGCCCGCCGAGCAGTGCCCCGGAAGGGCCCGGACGCAGCCGCGTCCGGGCCCTTCCGCATGGCCGGGGCACGGTCCCCGCAAGGCCCCCGGAGCTTGCGCTCCGAGCGAACAGTTCGGGAAGCGGGATGGCGTTGTCCGACCTGCGCGTTAGGGTCCATGAATACGAGGGCACGTGAGTACCCGGGCGCCGGCGGACCCGTCCGCTCCGGCCGGACCGCGCCCCAGAACGAGACGCTGAGACGGCACATGGCCGTCGGAGACGAGCAGGTGGATACGTGACGAATCTGAAGCCTTACGCCGCGGGTGAGCCGTCCATCGGTGGCGGCCTCGGCGACCATGTCTACAACCGGCTGCTCGGCGAGCGAATCATCTTCCTCGGCCAGCAGGTCGACGACGACATCGCGAACAAGATCACCGCGCAGCTCCTGCTCCTGGCCGCCGAGCCGGAGAAGGACATCTACCTCTACATCAACAGCCCCGGTGGCTCGGTGACGGCCGGCATGGCCGTCTACGACACCATGCAGTACATCCCCAACGACGTCGTGACCATCGGCATGGGCATGGCGGCCTCGATGGGGCAGTTCCTGCTCACCGGTGGCGCCAAGGGCAAGCGCTTCGCCCTGCCGAACACCGACATCCTGATGCACCAGGGCTCCGCCGGTATCGGTGGCACCGCGTCGGACATCAAGATCCAGGCCCAGTACCTGCTGCGCACCAAGCAGCGGATGGCCGAGATCACCGCGTTCCACTCGGGCCAGACCGTCGAGGCGATCATCCGCGACGGTGACCGCGACCGCTGGTTCACCTCCGAGGAGGCCAAGGAGTACGGCCTCATCGACGAGATCATCTCGGCCGCGTCCAACGTTCCGGGCGGCGGCGGCACCGGGGCCTGATCCCGGTAACCACCGTCAGTACCCAGCAGCCGACAGCCCGCAGAACGCCACCAGGATGGTGAACACCCAGATGCAGAACAACTTCTCCGCGAGCGGCCTCTACTCCGGCCCGCAGGTGGACAACCGCTACGTCATCCCGCGCTTCGTCGAGCGCACCTCGCAGGGCGTGCGCGAGTACGACCCGTACGCGAAGCTCTTCGAGGAGCGCGTGATCTTCCTCGGCGTGCAGATCGACGACGCCTCGGCCAACGACGTCATGGCGCAGCTGCTGTGCCTGGAGTCGATGGACCCGGACCGCGACATCTCGATCTACATCAACAGCCCCGGCGGCTCCTTCACCGCGCTGACGGCGATCTACGACACGATGCAGTTCGTGAAGCCGGACATCCAGACGGTCTGCATGGGCCAGGCGGCCTCCGCCGCCGCCGTCCTGCTCGCCGCCGGCACCCCCGGCAAGCGCATGGCCCTGCCGAACGCCCGCGTGCTGATCCACCAGCCCTCCGGCGGCACCGGCCGTGAGCAGCTCTCCGACCTGGAGATCGCGGCCAACGAGATCCTGCGCATGCGCGACCAGCTGGAGACCATGCTGGCCAAGCACTCGACGACGCCGATCGAGAAGATCCGCGACGACATCGAGCGCGACAAGATCCTCACGGCCGAGGACGCGCTCGCGTACGGCCTGATCGACCAGATCATCTCCACCCGCAAGAGCAACAAGCTCTGATCCTTGCCGACAGTTGGCGGGGGCACACCACCGGATTCGGGGATGTGAACCACGTCAAGGGGGCCCCGCACGGGGCCCCCGGCAAGGTACCGTCGGATATGAGGCACCAGGAGCGCTGAACCAGGCGTCTCCCAGGCGAAGGGGAAGCACCTCGTGGCACGCATCGGTGACGGCGGCGATCTGCTCAAGTGCTCGTTCTGCGGAAAGAGCCAGAAGCAGGTGAAGAAGCTCATCGCAGGACCCGGTGTGTACATCTGCGACGAGTGCATCGACCTCTGCAACGAGATCATCGAAGAGGAACTCGCGGAGACCTCCGAGGTCCGGTGGGAGGAACTCCCCAAGCCCCGTGAGATCTACGAGTTCCTGGAGAGCTACGTCGTCGGCCAGGAGCCGGCGAAGAAGGCGCTCTCCGTAGCGGTCTACAACCACTACAAGCGCGTTCAGGCCGGCGAGAACGGCGGCGCGCAGGGACGCGACGACGCGATCGAGCTCGCGAAGTCCAACATCCTGCTGCTGGGCCCCACGGGCTCCGGCAAGACGCTCCTCGCGCAGACCCTGGCCCGCATGCTGAACGTCCCGTTCGCCATCGCCGACGCGACGGCGCTGACGGAGGCCGGGTACGTCGGCGAGGACGTCGAGAACATCCTGCTGAAGCTGATCCAGGCCGCCGACTACGACGTCAAGAAGGCCGAGACCGGGATCATCTACATCGACGAGATCGACAAGGTCGCCCGCAAGAGCGAAAACCCGTCGATCACGCGCGACGTGAGCGGCGAGGGCGTGCAGCAGGCCCTCCTGAAGATCCTGGAAGGCACGACGGCCTCCGTGCCGCCGCAGGGCGGCCGCAAGCACCCGCACCAGGAGTTCATCCAGATCGACACGACGAACGTGCTCTTCATCGTGGGCGGCGCCTTCGCCGGTCTGGAGAAGATCATCGAGTCGCGTGCGGGCGCCAAGGGCATCGGCTTCGGGGCGACGATCCGCTCGAAGCGCGAGATCGAGGCCAGCGACCAGTTCCAGGAGGTCATGCCGGAGGACCTGGTGAAGTTCGGGATGATCCCCGAGTTCATCGGCCGCCTCCCTGTGCTGACCTCCGTGCACAACCTGGACCGCGAGGCCCTGCTCCAGATCCTCATCGAGCCGCGCAACGCGCTGGTCAAGCAGTACCAGCGCCTGTTTGAACTCGACGGCGTGGAGCTGGACTTCGAGCGCGAGGCGCTGGAGGCCATCGCGGACCAGGCGATCCTCCGCCAGACGGGCGCGCGCGGCCTGCGCGCCATCATGGAAGAGGTCCTGATGTCGGTGATGTACGAGGTCCCGTCCCGCAAGGACGTGGCCCGCGTGGTCATCACGGCGGACGTGGTCCGCTCCAACGTCAACCCGACGCTGGTCCCGCGCATCGTCCCGAAGGACCAGGGCCCGCACGAGAAGTCGGCCTAGCCGCAGGGCAGTGGCCCGGTACGCGAAAGGGGCGCCCCCCACCGGGGCGCCCCTTTCGCGTGTTCCGCCGTCCGCTAGTTCTTGACGCGGGCGGTCTTGTAGAGCTTCGCCGCGAGTTCCGCGGTCTGCTCCTGGTTGTAGCCCGGCTTGCCGGCGAGGATGGAGGCCACGTCCGTCGCGCTGACCATGGCCAGCGTGCTGTAGTCGCCCCAGATGCAGATCGGGAGGGTGGCCTCCTTGGGCCCCTTCGTGTTCGTGTCCTTCGCGGTGAACTTGACGTCCTGGCACTTCATGACGGCGCCTTCGAACCCGGCCGGGGTCACTGCCTTGGGGCTGCCCACGAGTTCCACATCGGACTTGCCGTCCTTGGCGCTCTCCAGCTTGGCCATGGCGAAGTAGCCGTCCACGGTCTTCTCCGGGTCGGCGATCTCGCCGTAGACACCCGAGAAGTTGAGGCCCTTGGCCGACAGCGGGTTCTTGGGGTCGCCCGCCTGGTAGTTCATGGACGCCTTGGTCGGGTTCTTGATGCCCGCGGCCTCGGCTTCCTGCTTGTCCTTGTCGGTGAAGGGCTTGTCCTGGTACTTCGGGTCCTTCTTGAAGTCGTCGACCGACTCCGGGGCGACCAGCTTGTAGCCCTTGGTGTCCGCGGAGATGTTGCCGCCCGCGCCGCCGCCCACGAGGTACCAGCCGCCGCCCGCGATCACCGCGACCGCCACGACCACGCCGATGATCACGCCGGCCTTGGACTTCTTCGGGGGCTGGCCGCCGTACGGGGCCTGCTGGGGGTAGCCGTAGGCCGGGGTCTGCGGCTGCGGGGGGTAGCCCTGCGGCGGGACGCCCGGCTGCTGCGGGTAGCCGTAGCCCGGCTGCGGGGGCGCGGGCTGGCCGTACGGGCCCGGCTGCGCGGGCTGGCCGTACGGGCCGGGCGGCGGAGGCTGTTGTCCGTACGGTCCGGGCTGCTGAGGCTGCTGTCCGTAAGGCCCCGGCTGGTTGTAGCTCATCCCGCGTCCCCCTCTGAGGTTGCTTATACGTTCCTCACATCCTGTCGGAAGCCGAAGCCCGCCAGGGCGCCGGGCCCCTCTCTAACCGGTTTCATGACTGGACTGTTACGGCCCTAAACTGAGCCCCGTGACCGAGAACACGCAGACACCCAGCAGCCCCGACTCCGAACTGCCGACCGCCTACACGCCGGCCGATGTAGAGGGGAAGCTCTACGAGCGCTGGGTAGAGCGTGGGTACTTCACGGCCGATCCCGCGAGTGAGAAGCCCCCGTACACCATCGTCATCCCGCCGCCGAACGTCACCGGCTCCCTGCACCTGGGCCACGCCTTCCAGCACACGCTCATGGACGCCCTGACCCGCCGCAAGCGCATGCAGGGCTACGAGTCGCTGTGGCTGCCCGGCATGGACCACGCCGGCATCGCCACCCAGAACAAGGTCGAGCAGCAGCTCGCCGAGGAGGGCAAGTCCCGCCACGACCTGGGCCGTGAGGCGTTCGTCGAGCGCGTCTGGCAGTGGAAGGAAGAGTACGGCGGCAAGATCCTCGGCCAGATGCGCCGCCTCGGCGACGGCGTCGACTGGACCCGTGAGCGCTTCACCATGGACGAGGGCCTGTCCAAGGCCGTCCAGACCATCTTCAAGAAGCTCTTCGACGACGGCCTGATCTACCGCGCCGAGCGCATCATCAACTGGTGCCCCCGCTGCCTGACGGCCATCTCCGACATCGAGGTGGAGTACCAGGAGGACGCGGGCGAGCTCGTCTCCATCCAGTACGGGGAGGGCGAGGACACCCTCGTCGTCGCCACCACCCGCGCCGAGACGATGCTCGGTGACACGGCCATCGCCGTCCACCCCGACGACGAGCGCTACAAGCACCTGGTCGGCAAGCTCATCAAGCTCCCGCTGACCGACCGCTCGATCCCCGTCGTCGCGGACACCCACGTCGACCCGGAGTTCGGCACCGGCTGCGTCAAGGTGACCCCGGCGCACGACCCGAACGACTTCGCCATCGGTCAGCGCCACAACCTGCCCAACCTGACGATCATGGACGAGCACGGTGTCATCACCGTCCACGGCCCCTTCCTCGGCCTGGACCGCTACGAGGCCCGTTCCGCGGTCGTCGGCGCGCTGCGCGAGCAGGGCCGGATCGTCGCGGAGAAGCGCCCGTACCTGCACTCCGTCGGGCACTGCTCGCGCTGCAGCACCACCGTCGAGCCGCGCCTGTCCCTCCAGTGGTGGGTCAAGGTCGAGACCCTCGCCAAGGCCGCCGGTGACGCGGTCCGCGACGGCCGCGTCGCGATCCACCCGGTGGAGATGGAGAAGCGCTACTTCGACTGGGTCGACAACCTCAACGACTGGTGCATCTCCCGCCAGCTGTGGTGGGGCCACCGCATCCCCGTCTGGTACGGCCCGGACGGCGAGGTCGTCTGCCTCGGCCCGGACGACGAGGCGCCCACCGGCGAGGGCTGGACGCAGGACACCGACGTCCTCGACACCTGGTTCTCCTCCGGCCTGTGGCCGTTCTCCACGCTCGGCTGGCCGGAGAAGACCCCGGACCTGGCGAAGTTCTACTCCACCGACGTCCTGGTCACCGGCCACGACATCATCTTCTTCTGGGTCGCCCGGATGATGATGTTCGGCCTGTACGCCATGGACGGCGAGGTCCCGTTCAAGACGATCGCGCTCACCGGCCTGGTCCGCGACGAGCGCGGCAAGAAGATGTCGAAGTCCTTCGGCAACGTCGTCGACCCGCTGGACTGGATGGACAAGTACGGCTCCGACGCCGTCCGCTTCACCCTGGCCAAGGGCGCCAACCCCGGCACCGACGTCCCGATCGGCGAGGACTGGGTCCAGGCGTCCAGCAAGTTCGCCAACAAGATCTGGAACGCCACGCGCTTCGCCCTGATGAACGGCGCCACGATCGAAGGCGAGCTGCCGCCGGCCGAGCAGCTGTCGGCCACCGACCGCTGGATCCTCTCCCGCCTGAACAAGACGATCGCGCAGGTCGACGCGTACTACGAGGACTTCCAGTTCTCCAAGCTCAGCGAGGCGCTCTACCACTTCGCGTGGGACGAGGTCTTCGACTGGTACGTCGAGCTGTCGAAGACGACCTTCTTCGCCGGCGGCGAGCAGGCCAAGGTCTCCGCGCGGGTCCTCGGTGAGGTCCTCGACGTCATGCTGCGCCTGCTGCACCCGGTGGTCCCGTTCGTCACCGAGACCCTGTGGACCACCCTCACCGGGCGCGAGTCGCTGGTCATCGCCGACTGGCCCGAGGACAGCGGCTTCCGCGACGACGCCGCCGAGGCGGAGATCGGCAGCATCCAGACGCTGACCAAGGAGGTCCGCCGCTTCCGCAAGGAGCAGGGCCTCGACGACAAGCAGAAGGTCCCGGCCCGCCTGGACCTGACCGGCACCGTGCTGGCCGCCCACGAGGCCGCCATCCGCCAGGTGCTGCGGCTCCAGCCCGAGGGCGACTCCTTCAGCGCCACCGCGACCCTTCCGGTCGCCGGAGCCACGGTCGCGCTCGACCTGTCCGGCACCATCGACGTCGAGGCCGAGCGCAAGCGCCTGACGAAGGACCTCGGCGCGGCCGAGAAGGAGAAGGCGCAGGCCGAGGCGAAGCTGGGGAACGAGGCCTTCCTGGCCAAGGCCCCCGACAACGTCGTGGACAAGATCAAGGGCCGGCTGGCCAAGGCCGAGGCGGACATCGCCCGGATCCAGGCCCAGCTGGAGACGCTGCCCGCCGCGTAGTCCCTCGTACGACGGCGAAGGCCCCCGCACCGGTCAGCCGGTGCGGGGGCCTTCGCCGTGCTCCGTGCGCCGTTCCCGTTGTCGTTCCTCCGAGGCCGGGAGCGGGGGAGGGGCCCGCGGCAGGGCGCAGGGTCGCGGGCCGCCGGGACCTCCGGCCTGTCCGAAGTGCCCTAAATCACTGCGTTTCCCGGTCGGCTGGATCTCATCCCGGTCGCCGACCACGGATGATGGAGGGCATGCACGTCAAGCCCGTCGCCCCGGTGTTCCACCGGTGCGTGGCCGCCGGCCGGCGGCTGACCGACACCTGGGCCGGTTCACCGCGGGCGGTCGACGTGCTCACCGCACTGGGCTGCCTCGGACTGATGGCCCTCGACCTGCCGGGTCTGGCCGCCGCCGACAACTCGCTGAGCGGACCCGCCGCGGCCGTCGTGCTCGCCCTGGGCTGCGCGACCCTGCTGGTGCGCCGCCGGCTGCCCTGGATCCCGTACCTGGCCGCGCTGCTCTTCATCGGATGGCTCCACGAGCTGACCCTGATCCAGTTCGCGCTCTACTCGGTCGGCCGCTTCCGCGGGCGCCGGGCGGGGATCCTGGCGACGCTCGGGTACATCGCCTTCGCGCTGGTCATGTTCTGGGTGCCCGGCTGGCCCGAGCCCGAGGGGCAGACGCTCAGCGGCTTCCTCGGCATCGTCGTGCCCATCGGCGCGCTCGCCTCGGCGGTGGGGATCGCCGCCTACCGGCACGACCTGGTGCGCGAACTCGCCGCCCGGCGGGCCGAGTCCGCCGTGCTCCAGGCGGTCCAGCAGGAACGCACCTCCGTCGCCCGCGACGTGCACGATTTCGTCGGACGGGAACTGACCCTCCTGACGGTGCGCTCCGAGGTGCTGTCGGTACGGGCGCGCGAGACGGCGCACGCCAAGGACTTCGAGGAGCTGGCCGACACCGCGCGCCGGGCCCACCTGGTGCTCAACGAGATCATCGTGCAGCGGGGCGAACGGGCCTCGACCCCGGGCGTGGACGGGCTGCCGGCGCTGGCCGAGGAGAGCGGACGGGCCGGCTCGCCCGTCCGGCTGGCCATGGACGAGGGGCTGCACGGCCTGTCACCGCTGCGGCAGGCGGCCGTCTACCGAGTGGTGCAGGAGTGCCTGACCAACGCCGCGAAGCACGCGCACGGCGAGACCATCGACGTGTCGATCGCGGCGGACGGCCCGCGGCTGCGGATCGCCGTCAGCAACGCCCTGCCGGCCCGGACCCCGGGCCGCGCCCCCGTCTCGGCGGGCTCGGGCACGGCGAGCATGTCCGAGCGCGTCCGCAGCCTCGGCGGCACCCTGACGGCGACCCGCACGGACGCCACGTACGAGGTCGTCGCCACACTGCCGCGCGGCTAGGGCGGTCCGCAAAGTCCCGCCCGCCCGGCGGGCGGCCGGCGCTGCATTGCGGACACTCCCTGGCCCCGGGCCGGGGTCAGCAGGCCGTTCAGCGTGTCCAGGTCCTCCACGCAGCGGCCGGAGCCCAGGGCGACGCAGTCCAGCGGGTCGTCGGCGACGAAGACCGGGATGCCGGTCGCCGAGGCCATGCGCAGGTCGAGGCCCGGCAGTAGGGCGCCGCCGCCGGTCATGACGATCCCGTGCTCCATCACGTCGCCCGAAAGCTCCGGCGGGCATTCCTCCAGCGTGCCGCGGACCGCCGCGATGATCGCCTCCACCGGCTCGTCGAGCGCGGCCCGTACGTCCCGGGCGCCCAGCGCGAGCGTCTTCGGCATGCCGCCGACCTTCTCGCGGCCGCGCACGGTGAAGGTGAGGTCCTCCAGCTCCGGCCGGTCCGGCACCGGCCAGGCCGAGCCGATCGCCAGCTTGGCGTGCTCGGCGGTGCGCTCGCCGATGAGCAGCGCGTGCTCCTTGCGCACGTGGTCCATGATCGCCGCGTCGAGCCGGTCGCCGCCGACGCGCAGCGAGCGGGAGGTGACGATGCCGCCCAGGGAGATGACGGCGACCTCGGAGGTTCCGCCGCCGATGTCCACGACCATGGAGCCGCGCGGTTCCGCCACGGGCAGTCCGGCGCCGATCGCCGCGGCCATCGGCTCCTCGATCAGGTGAACGGCCTTGGCGCCGGCCCGGGTGGAGGCGTTGACGATGGCCCGCCGTTCGACCGGGGTCACCCCGGACGGCACGCAGATCACCATCCGGGTGCGGGTGCGCCGGCCGGGGACCGCCTTGCGCACGAAGTGCCGGATCATTTCCTCGGCGGCCTCGTAGTCACAGATCACGCCGTCCTTGAGGGGGCGGATCGCGGTGATCGACCCCGGGGTGCGGCCGATGGTCTCCTTCGCCTCCGCCCCGACGGCGAGGGCGGTGGTGGTGCCCGCCCTGACGGCGACCACGGACGGCTCATTGAGGACGATCCCGTGCCCCCGCGCGTAGACGAGGGTGTTCGCGGTCCCCAGGTCGATCCCTATGTCGCGGCTGGAAGCTGTCTTGTTGGTGCTGGCCTGCGGCATTTGCTCCCCTATCTGCTGCTCGCAAGGCTTGCATAACGATCAGGTCGCTTCCGGCGCCGAAGGTCCCGAAACGGCCGGGCCGAAAGTCCTCCCGGTGGCCGTCCGTAGACTGGCCCTGTGAGTGACCAGCAGCCCGAGAGCCACGACCGCCACGACGACGAAGACCTCGCCGGTGCCTTCGACGAGTTCGACCAGATCGTGGCGGAAGAGTCCGACCGCGACCCCGACCTGGCGGTGATCGAGGCCGGCAGCCGCACCCTGCGCGCCCAGGCCGGGCCGCCCCAGGGGGACCCGGTGCCCGCCCGGCCAGTAGACCCGGAGGTCGCCAAGGCGCTGCTGGAGGTGGAGCAGGAACTCTCCACCCGCTGGGGCGAGACCAAGCTGGAGCCGTCGGTGTCGCGGATCGCGGCGCTGATGGACGTACTGGGCGAGCCGCAGCGCGCCTACCCCTCCATCCACATCACCGGGACGAACGGCAAGACCAGCACGGCCCGCATGATCGAGGCCCTGCTGAACGCCTTCGAGCTGCGCACCGGCCGCTACACGAGCCCGCACGTGCAGTCGATCACCGAGCGGATCAGCCTCGACGGGGCGCCGATCGAGGCCGAGCGGTTCGTGGAGACGTACCACGACGTGAAGCCGTACGTGGAGATGGTCGACGCCGCCGAGGAGTTCCGGCTGTCCTTCTTCGAGGTGCTCACCGGGATGGCCTACGCGGCCTTCGCGGACGCCCCGGTGGACGTGGCCGTGGTCGAGGTCGGCATGGGCGGCAGCTGGGACGCGACCAACGTGATCGACGGATCCGTCGCCGTGGTCACCCCGATCAGCCTGGACCACACCGACCGGCTCGGCTCCACACCCGGTGAGATCGCCCTGGAGAAGGGCGGCATCATCAAGCAGGACGCGACCGTGATCCTGGCGCAGCAGCCGGTCGACGCGGCCCAGGTGCTGCTGAAGAAGGCCGTCGAGGTGGACGCGACGGTGGCCCGCGAGGGCATGGAGTTCGGCGTCGTCTCGCGCGAGGTCGCGGTCGGCGGGCAGCAGCTGACGCTGCGCGGTGTGGGCGGCGAGTACGACGGCATCTTCCTGCCCCTGTACGGCGCGCACATGGCGCACAACGCGGCGGTGGCGCTCGCCGCGGTCGAGGCCTTCTTCGGGGTCGGCGGGCAGCACGCGCGGGTGCTGGACGTGGACACCGTCCGGAAGGCCTTCGCGTCGGTGACCTCGCCTGGCCGCATGGAGGTCGTGCGGCGCAGCCCGACGGTGATCCTGGACGCGGCGCACAACCCGGCGGGTGCGGCGGTCACCGCGGAGGCGGTCACCGAGGCGTTCGGCTTCAGCCGGCTCATCGGCGTCGTGGCCGCGAGCGAGGACAAGGACGTGCGCGGGGTGCTGGAGGCCTTCGAGCCGATCTTCGCGGAGGTCGTGGTCACGCAGAACTCCAGCCACCGGTCGATGGGCGCGGACGAGCTGGCGGCGGTCGCCGTCGAGGTCTTCGGCACGGACCGGGTGCAGGTGGAGCCGCGGCTGGACGACGCCCTGGAGGCGGCGATCACCCTGGCCGAGGAAGAGGCCGAGTACGGAGGGGCCGGTGTCCTGGTGACCGGTTCCGTGATCACGGTGGGCGAGGCCCGCCTGCTGCTGAAGAGGGGCTGAGGATGCGCACGCTGTGTGCGAGCACGCTGATCGGCGAGTTCTTCGTGATCGGCTTCGCGGGACTGGTCGCCATGAAGGACCCGGACCTGACCCAGGCCACGGTCTGGACGGTGTGCGGGGTCGCGATGCTGCTGTCGGTGCTGCTGTGCGGCATGCTGTCGCGCCCCGGGGCGGTCCAGCTGGGCTGGGCCCTGCAGATCGGGCTCATCGCGAGCGGGTTCGTCGTCCCGACGATGTTCTTCCTCGGCGCGGTGTTCGCCGGCCTGTGGTGGTGCTCGGTGCACTACGGCCGGAGGATCGACTCGATCAAGGAGCGTTGGGCGGCCGCGCAGGAGGCGTCGGCGGCGCCCGCGGCGTCCGACACCGCCTGACGGATCTCCGGGCCGCTCCGATCCCGGCCCCCGGACGGCCGGAGCGCCCCGGACGGCCCTGTAGATTCGTCCCACCGCACCCGTATGCCGCAAGGAGCCGCAACATGACCCAGCGCACCCTCGTCCTGCTCAAGCCCGACGCCGTCCGTCGTGGCCTGGTCGGCGAGATCATCGGCCGCATCGAGCGGAAGGCCGGCTGGACCATCCCCGCCCTGGAGCTGCGCACGCTCGACCAGGAGACCCTGGAGGCGCACTACGGCGAGCACAAGGGCAAGCCGTTCTACGAGCCGCTGATGGGCTTCATGTCCAGCGGCCCGGTCGTGGCCCTGGTCGTCGAAGGGGAACGCGTCATCGAGGGCGTCCGCCAGCTGGCCGGACCCACCGACCCGATCGCCGCGGCGCCCGGCTCCATCCGGGGTGACTTCGGTACCGTCACCCGGGAGAACCTGATCCACGCCTCGGACTCCGAGGAGTCGGCCGAGCGCGAGCTGAAGCTCTTCTTCCCCGCGCTCTGATCAGTCCCTCCTGACGAGACATCAGCCGAATAGCGCTCATGACCTGGGGCGACCGAAGTAATTTCGGTCGCCCCCAGGTAATTCCGGGCCCGAGCGGGAACGCCTGGGCAGGACACGTCGTCACCACTAAGGGGGCGGGTATCCGTTCCGGCGGGATTGCCGGAGTCCCGTCGCGCGGTGTCCGTACCCCGGCACTACGATGGGGCCTCCACCCACACACCCACCTCGCCGACCTGACAGCAGCCGCTCTCAACTGGAAGGCCAGACGCTCCTCATGGGGAACAAGGGGAACAACATGTCGTTCATCGGCCGTGACATGGCGATCGACCTCGGGACCGCCAACACGCTGGTGTACGTGAGGGGCCGGGGGATCGTCCTGAACGAGCCGTCCGTGGTCGCCATCAACACGAACACCGGTGGCATCCTGGCGGTCGGCTCCGAGGCGAAGAAGATGATCGGGCGCACGCCCGGCAACATCGTCGCCGTGAGGCCCCTCAAGGACGGCGTGATCGCCGACTTCGAGATCACCGAGCGTATGCTCCGGTACTTCATCCTCAAGATCCACAAGCGTCGCTACCTGGCGCGTCCGCGCGTCGTGGTCTGCGTTCCCTCCGGCATCACGGGAGTGGAGCGCCGCGCGGTCATCGAGGCGTCCACGCAGGCCGGCGCCCGCCAGGTGCACATCATCGAAGAGCCCATGGCCGCCGCCATCGGCTCGGGCCTGCCCGTCCACGAGGCCACCGGCAACATGGTCGTGGACATCGGCGGCGGCACCACCGAGGTCGCCGTCATCTCCCTCGGCGGAATCGTCACGGCACAGTCCATCCGGGTGGCCGGCGACGAGCTCGACAACGCGATCATCCAGCACATCAAGAAGGAGTACTCGCTCCTCCTCGGTGAGCGGACCGCCGAGCAGATCAAGATCACCATCGGCTCGGCGTACGACCTCGACAAGGACGAGCACACCGAGATCCGCGGCCGGGACCTGGTCTCGGGCCTGCCCAAGACGGTCGTCATCTCGGCCGCCGAGGTCCGCAAGGCCATCGAGGAGCCGGTCAACTCCATCGTCGACGCGGTCAAGACGACGCTCGACAAGTGCCCGCCGGAGCTCTCCGGCGACATCATGGACCGCGGCATCGTCCTGACCGGCGGCGGCGCCCTGCTCCGCGGCCTCGACGAGCGGCTGCGCCGAGAGACCGGCATGCCGATCCACATCGCCGAGGACCCCCTCGACTCCGTCGCCCTCGGCTCCGGCAAGTGCGTCGAGGAGTTCGAGGCCCTCCAGCAGGTCCTGGACGCCCAGCCCCGTCGCTGACAACGGCCCCTCCCCGCCGGAGGGGGTAAGCGGAACACAAGGATCCGCCGTACGGGTGCTACCGGGCCCGTGCGGCGGATCGTTGATATACAGGCAAAAGAGAATTCCGACGAGGAAGGCACGGCCGCCGCACGTGAGGGACACACGAGAAAGCCGGCTGCTCCTGGTGCTTCTGATCGCCATCGCGTTCGCGTTGATCACGGTGGACATCAGGGCAGGCGAGGAGTCACCGGTCGACGGTGCCCGGCAGGCCGCCGCAGCGGTCTTCGGGCCGGTCGAGGAAGGTGTGGCGACCGCGGTCGATCCGGTCGCCAACGCCATAGGGGCCGTACGGGACTCCGGGGAGCGCCACAACCGCATCGCCACGCTGGAGCGCGAGAACGCGGCCCTCAAGGCCAAGCTGGGCAGCGAGGACCAGACCCGCAGCCGCATCCACGAACTCGACGAGATGCTCAAGCGGGCCGGCGCCGGACAGTACGGCATCAAGGGCGCCGAGGTCATCGCCATAGGAGCGGCCCAGGGCTTCTCCTGGACCGTCACCATCGACGCCGGCAGCAAGGACGGCATCGAGCGCGACATGACCGTCCTCAACGGCGACGGGCTCGTCGGCCGGGTCACCACCGTCGGCCCCGACACCTCCACCGTCGTCCTCGCCAACGACCCCGACTTCACCGTCGGCACGCGCCTGGAGAAGACCGGCGAACTCGGCTTCGCCACCGGCCAGGGCGACCGCGCCCTGTCGGTCCAGATGCTCAACGGCAAGGCCAAGGTCAGCCCCGGCGACCGGCTCGTCACCTTCGGTTCGCGCGGCAACAAGCCCTTCGTGCCGGGCGTCCCGATCGGCGAGGTCGTCAAGGTCGACCCCTCCCGCGGCGACCTGACCCGCACCGTATGGGTGCGTCCGTTCGTCGGCTTCTCGCGACTCGACATCGTGGGAGTCGTCGTGATGCCGCCGCGCGAGGACCCCCGCGACGCCGTCCTGCCGCCCAAGCCCGAGGCCCCCAAGCCCACCCCGACGGTCACCGTCACGGTCACTCCGTCCGGGTCCGCCAGCCTGGCGGCCCAGCCGGCCGACGACTAGGAGCCGACCCCGCATGCGCTTCAACCGGATCCTGCTCTCGGCCACGCTCGTCGTGGTCGCCCTCGTCATCCAGGTCACCGTCCTGGGCCGGCTCCAACTGCCCGGTGCCGTACCCGACCTGCTCCTCCTCACCGTCGTCTCCCTCGCACTCGTGTACGGGCACGTCAGCGGTGCGCTCATCGGCTTCGGCGCCGGACTCCTCGCCGACCTGGCGCCGCCCGCCGACCACGCGGCCGGGCGGTACGCGCTCGTCCTGTGCGTCATCGGCTACGTCGCCGGCCTGGTCCGCCCCGACGGCGGGCGGTTCCGCTCCGCCTGGGGCCCGATGCTGACCGTCGTCGCCGCCGCGATCGGCTCCACCCTGCTCTACGCGGGCGTGGGCGCCCTGGTCGGCGACACCGCCGCCCGGCACGTCGGCCTGACCGGGCTGGTGTTCACCGCCACCCTCTACGACCTGCTGCTCGCGCCGTTCACCGTGCCGTGGATCATGGCGCTCGCCCGTCGGGCCGAGAACGACCCGATGGCCGTCGAGGCCGGCGGCGGTCCCGCCAACAAGGCCGCCGACGTCTCCGCCGGCTGGCTGACCGGCGGCACCGGCCTGCGCATCGGCAGCCAGCGCGGCGGCCTGCGACTGAAGACCGCGCGGGTCCGCGCCAACAAGGCCGTCCGCATAAAGGGCGTCAAGCCGGCCAAGGGTGTGAAGAGCGTCAAGAAGCTGTGAGGGAGGAGCAGACGTGACCAACGTCCCGGAGACCGGCCGCACCTCCCGGGTGCAGATCAGGCTCGTCATCATGCAGGTCCTCGTCTTCTCGATGCTCATCACCCTCGGCGGCCGGCTCTGGTTCCTCCAGATCCGCAACGGCGCGGAGTACTACCACGAGGCGAAGAGCAACCACGTCCAGCGGGTCGTCCAGCCCGCCGTGCGCGGCTCGATCCTCGACGCCCGCGGGGTCCCCCTCGCCGACAACGAGACCCGCCTGGTCGTCTCCGCAAGCCGCACCGCGCTCATGAAGATGAAGGACAGGGGCAAGGGCGTCATGACCCGCCTCGCCGACGTCCTGGACATGACCCCCAAGGAGGTCATGGACAAGGTCCGGCTCTGCGACTCCCAGACGCCCAAGCCCTGCTGGAACGGCTCCCCGTACCAGCCGATCCCGGTCACCCTCGAAGCCACCACCCAGCAGGCGCTCCAGCTGCGCGAACGGCCGGAGGAGTTCCCCGGCATCACCGCGGAACCCACCGCCGTCCGCCGCTACCCGGCCCCCGGAGGGGCCCGCACCTCGCAGGTGCTCGGCTACCTCTCGCCCGTCACCGACGAGGAGATCCAGAAGGCCAAGGACACCGACTCCCCGCACCTGCGGTCCGACCAGGTCGGCCGCTCCGGCATCGAGCGCACCTACGACCGGCAGCTGCGGGGCAAGGCGGAGGTCACCTCGTACGAGGTCGACAACCTCGGCCGGGTCATGGGGCAGACCAAGTCCGACCCCGGGATCGCCGGATCCACCCTCGTCACCAGCATCGACGCCCGCGTCCAGGCCGTCGCCGAGTACGAGCTCCAGCAGGCGATGAAGGTCGTCCGCAACGAGACCGACAACATCACCGGCCGCAAGTACGAGGCCGACTCGGGCGCCGTCGTCGTCATGGAGGCCAGGACCGGCCGCATCGTCGCGATGGCCTCCCAGCCCGACTACGACCCCAACGCCTGGGTCGGCGGCATCTCCGGCGCGGACTACGCCAAGCTCACCAGCAAGAGCTCCAACTACCCGCTGCTCAACCGGGCCATCCAGGGCATGGCCCCCGCCGGCTCCATCTTCAAGGTGGTCTCCGCGAGCGCCGCCGTCCGGGCCGGCTACAAGTTCAACGACAAGTACAACTGCAGCAGCTCCTACAGCCTCGGCGGCCGGAGCTTCGCGAACTTCGAGTCCAAGGGACACGGCCCCATCACCCTCGGCGAGGCCCTCAAGTTCTCCTGCAACACCGTCTTCTACGCCCTCGGGCACAAGGAGTGGCAGCGCGACGGCGGCCTCAGCCCGAAGAAGGACGCCCACGACTGGTTCTACCGGACCGCCCGGGAGTTCGGACTCGGCTCGGAGACCGGGATCGACCTGCCCAACGAGGTCAAGGGCCGCATCCCCGACCGCCAGTGGAAGCAGAGCTTCTGGGCGGCCAACAAGAACTCCTGGTGCAAGCAGGGCAAGCGGGGCGGCACCTACGTCGAGCAGATCGCCTACGAGAGCTGCCTCGAAGGCAACCAGCTCAAGGCCTACGACAGCATCAACTTCGCCATCGGCCAGGGCGACGTCCTCGTCACCCCCATCCAGATGGCCACCGCCTACTCCGCCATCAGCAACGGCGGCACCCTCTACAACCCCACCGTCGGCAAGGCCGTGATCAGCCCCGACGGCAAGCACGTGGAGATGCTCAAGCCCCAGTCCCACGGCAGGCTCCCCATCGGCGCCCAGACCATCGCCGACCTCGACAGGGGCCTGCGCATGGTCGTCGAACCCGGCGGCACCGCCGCGTGGCGCTTCGGCGGCTGGCCCCAGGACAAGATCCCGATGCACGCGAAGACGGGTACCGCCCAGGTCTACGGCAAGCAGACCACGTCGTGGCTCGCGACCTACACCAAGGACTTCACGATCGTCATGACGATCTCCCAGGGCGGCACCGGCTCCGGCGCCTCCGGCCCCGCCGTGCGCAACCTCTACAACGCCATCTACGGTCTGACCATGGAAGGGAAGCCGGACCCGAAGAGGGCCCTGCTGCCGGCCCCGGAGACGAAACTGCCCAGGATCAACCCCGACGGCTCCATCGAATCCCCCGACATCCGGCCGTACGTACCGCCGTCCCCGGAGGACCTGGAACCGCCGGCACTCGCCGGGCCACCCCCGACACGGCACGACTGAGGACCCCATACCGACATGCCAACCGCCAACAAGTTCTCCGTCTCGCGGTACGCGCCCGAGCGCGGCCCGATGGCCAGGCTCACCGCCCGCGACTCCGTGCTGCGCCGGCTCGACTGGCCGATCCTGCTCTCCTCGCTCGCCCTGTCCTTCCTCGGCGCCCTGCTCGTGTGGTCGGCGACCCGCAACAGGACCAGCCTGAACCAGGGGGACCCGTACTACTTCCTCGCCCGGCACGCCCTGAACACCGGCATCGGCCTGGTGCTGATGATCGGCACCGTCTGGCTCGGCCACCGCACCCTGCGCGGAGCCGTGCCGGTCCTCTACGGGCTCTCGCTGGTGCTGATCCTCGCCGTGCTGACCCCGCTCGGCGCCACCATCAACGGCGCCCACGCGTGGATCGTGATCGGCGGCGGATTCTCCCTCCAGCCGTCCGAGTTCGTGAAGATCACGATCATCCTGGTCATGGCGATGCTGCTCGCCACCCGGGTGGACGCGGGCGACCTCGCCCATCCGGACCACCGCACGGTCGTCAAGGCGCTCTGCCTGGCCGCCGCCCCGATGGGCATCGTCATGCTGATGCCCGACCTCGGGTCCGTCATGGTCATGGTCGTCATCGTGCTCGGCGTGCTGCTCGCCTCCGGGGCCTCCAACCGCTGGGTGTTCGGCCTCCTCGGCTCCGGCGTGGCCGGGGCCGTCCTGATATGGCAGCTCGGCGTCCTCGACGAGTACCAGATCAACCGCTTCGCGGCCTTCGCCAACCCCGAGCTCGACCCCGCCGGCGTCGGCTACAACACCAACCAGGCGCGCATCGCCATCGGCTCCGGCGGCCTGACCGGCTCGGGGCTGTTCAAGGGCTCGCAGACCACCGGCCAGTTCGTGCCCGAGCAGCAGACGGACTTCGTCTTCACCGTGGCCGGCGAGGAGCTCGGCTTCCTCGGAGCGGGCCTGATCCTGCTGCTGCTCGGCGTCATCCTGTGGCGGGCCTGCGTGATCGCCCGGGAGACCACCGAGCTCTACGGGACGATCGTGTGCGCCGGCATCATCGCCTGGTTCGGCTTCCAGTCCTTCGAGAACATCGGGATGACCCTCGGCATCATGCCGGTGGCCGGCCTGCCGCTGCCGTTCGTGTCCTACGGCGGCTCGTCGATGTTCGCCGTGTGGATAGCGGTCGGACTCCTCCAGTCGATCAAGGTCCAAAGGCCATTGTCAGCCTGATGTTCCGTTCATCCTGCAGACGTGTTCCGTTCAGGACTAAGTTCGGTACATGGCGGACACAAAGCGCGAGATCGAGCGGAAATTCGAGTTCTCCAAGGCCAAATCTGCCCGGCGCGGGGTGCCGGACCTGACGGGGACGGCCGCCATCGCGGCCGTCACCGACCAGGGCACCGTCGACCTCGACGCCGTCTACTACGACACCCCCGACCAGCGGCTCGCCGCCGACGGTCTCACCCTGCGGCGCAGAACGGGCGGCGCGGACGAGGGCTGGCACCTCAAACTGCCCGTCTCCCCGGGAGTGCGCGACGAGGTCGGGGCCGCGCTCAGCGACACGGTCCCGCCCGCCCTCGCCGCCCTCGTCCGCTCCCGCGTCCGCGACGCCGGACTCCGGCCGCAGGTCCGACTGGTCTCCTCCCGCCGCGTCAGCCACCTCCTCGACGCCGACGGGGCGCTCCTCGCGGAACTGAGCACCGACGAGGTCGTGGCCGAGCGGGGCGACGCCACCGCCGGCTGGACCGAGGTCGAGGTGGAACTCGCCGACGGCGTCGACCCCGAGCTGCTCGACGCCGTCGAGAAGGCCTTCCGCAAGGCCGGCCTCCGCGTCTCCGACGCCCCCTCGAAGCTCGCCCGGGCCCTCGTGGAGACCGACGCCGAGCCCCCGGCCCGGCCCGCCGGAGCAGGACCCGAAGGCACCGCCGGCGCGCACGTCGTCGCGTACCTGACCGAGCAGCGCGACGCCCTGGTCGCCCAGGACCCGGCCGTACGGCGGAACCTGCCCGACTCCGTCCACCAGATGCGGGTCGCCACCCGCCGGCTGCGCAGCGCCTTCAAGACCTACCGCAAGGTCCTGGACCGCGACGTCACCGACCCCATCGGCGAGCAGCTGCGCTGGCTGGCCGCCGAACTCGGCGTCGACCGCGACCAGGAGGTCCTGATGGAGCGGCTCCAGGACCACCTCGCCGAACTGCCCCGCACCCTCCTCACCGGCCCGGTCCGCAGCCGGCTGCGGACATGGAACACCAGCCGGCGTTCCGCCTCGCGGCGCAGGGCCCTGGCCGCGCTGGACAGCGACCGCTACGTCACCCTGCTCAACGCCCTCGACGCGCTGCTGGACGCGCCCCCGCTGCTCGCCGGCGCCGCCAAGCCTCCCGAGAAGATCCTCCCCAAGGCGGTGCTCCGCGACTACGCCCGCCTCGCCACCCGCATCGACGGCGCGCTCGCCCTCGACGAGGGCCGGGAGCGGGACCTCGCCCTCCACGAGGCCCGCAAGGCGGCCAAACGCGTCCGCTACGCGGCGGAGTCGGCCGTGCCCGAGCTGGGCAAACCGGCGAAACACCTGGCCAAGGCCCTCAAGAAGGTCCAGACCCTGCTCGGCGACCACCAGGACAGCGTGGTCGCACGCGACGCCCTGCGCGCTCTCGCGGCCCAGGCGACGGACGCGGGGGAGCCGGCCTTCACCTGGGGTGTGCTCTACGGTCGCGAAGAAGCCCTGGCCGAGCGGCGCGAACGGGAACTTCCCGGCGTCTGGGCGAAGGCCTCGGCCCCCGCCCTGCGGACCGCCCTGAAGTGATCATGCGGTGGGGGCGGCTGAGCCATCGGGGTACGCTTGATAGCTGCCCCCTGCCCGCTTCACGAAAGTCGCGTGATGACCGAGTCGGTCTTCCCTCAGCTTGAGGCCCTGCTTCCGCACGTGCAGAAGCCCATCCAGTACGTCGGCGGTGAACTCAACTCCACGGTCAAGCCGTGGGAGAGCTGCGACGTCCGCTGGGCCCTCATGTACCCGGACGCATACGAAGTCGGGCTGCCCAACCAGGGCGTGATGATCCTTTACGAGGTGCTCAACGAGCGTGAGGGCGTCCTCGCCGAGCGCACCTACAGCGTGTGGCCCGACCTCGAAGAGCTGATGCGCGAGCACAACGTGCCGCAGTTCACCGTGGACAGCCACCGCCCGGTCTCCGCCTTCGACGTGTTCGGCCTGTCCTTCTCCACGGAGCTGGGCTACACCAACATGCTCACGGCGCTGGACCTCGCCGGCATCCCCCTGGAGGCCCGCAACCGCACCGTCGACCACCCGATCGTCCTCGCGGGCGGCCACGCGGCCTTCAACCCGGAGCCGATCGCGGAGTTCATCGACTGCGCGGTCATCGGCGACGGCGAGCAGGCCGTCCTCGACATGACCGAGATCATCCGCACGTGGAAGGCCGAAGGCAGGCCGGGCGGGCGCGAAGAGGTCCTGCTGCGCCTCGCCAAGACGGGCAACGTCTACGTGCCGGGCTTCTACGACGTCGAGTACCTCCCGGACGGCCGCATCGGCCGCGTCGTCCCCAACCGCTCCGGCGTGCCGTGGCGCGTGTCCAAGCACACCGTCATGGACCTCGACGAGTGGCCGTACCCCAAGCAGCCCCTGGTCCCGCTCGCCGAGACCGTCCACGAGCGCATGTCCGTGGAGATCTTCCGCGGCTGCACCCGCGGCTGCCGTTTCTGCCAGGCCGGCATGATCACGCGCCCCGTGCGGGAGCGAAGCATCACCGGCATCGGCGAGATGGTGGAGAAGGGCCTCAAGGCGACCGGCTTCGAGGAGGTCGGCCTCCTCTCGCTGTCGTCCGCGGACCACACCGAGATCGCCGACATCGCCAAGGGCCTCGCCGACCGCTACTCGGACGACAAGGTGGGCCTGTCCCTCCCGTCGACCCGCGTGGACGCCTTCAACGTGGACCTGGCCAACGAGCTGACCCGCAACGGTCGCCGCTCCGGCCTGACCTTCGCCCCCGAGGGCGGCTCCGAGCGCATGCGCAAGGTCATCAACAAGATGGTCTCGGAGGAGGACCTGATCCGGACCGTCGCCACCGCCTACGGCAACGGCTGGCGCCAGGTGAAGCTGTACTTCATGTGCGGCCTGCCCACCGAGACCGATGAGGACGTGCTCCAGATCGGCGACATGGCGGTCAACGTCATCGCCAAGGGCCGCGAGGTCTCCGGCCAGAACGACATCCGCTGCACGGTGTCGATCGGCGGGTTCGTGCCCAAGCCGCACACCCCGTTCCAGTGGGCGCCGCAGCTGTCGGCCGAGGAGACGGACGCCCGCCTGGGCAAGCTCCGCGACAAGATCCGCGGCGACAAGAAGTACGGCCGCTCCATCGGCTTCCGCTACCACGACGGCAAGCCGGGCATCGTCGAGGGCCTCCTCTCCCGCGGCGACCGCCGCATCGGCGACGTCATCCGGGCCGTCTACGAGTCGGGCGGCCGCTTCGACGGCTGGCGCGAGCACTTCAGCTACGACCGCTGGATGGAGGCCGCGGAGAAGACGCTGCCCGCCTACGGCGTCGACGTCGCCTGGTACACCACGCGCGAGCGCACCTACGAGGAGGTCCTGCCCTGGGACCACCTGGACTCCGGTCTCGACAAGGACTGGCTCTGGGAGGACTGGCAGGACGCCCTCGACGAGACCGAGGTCGACGACTGCCGCTGGACCCCGTGCTTCGACTGCGGCGTGTGTCCTCAGATGCAGACCGAGATCCAGATCGGCCCGACGGGCAAGAAGCTGCTGCCGCTGTCGGTCGTGAAGTAGCCCGCCGAAGTAACCCTTGGGTCACGAGAGGCCCCCGCCCGCAACGGGTGGGGGCCTCCGCCGTGTCCTCCACTGCATGGACATGGACAAACGGCCTCCGGCCGGCGGCGGCGACGGGTGCCTGGTGGGCGTCATCAGGATCCCCGTGAAGATCGTCGCCGTACTCGCCGTACTGCCCGTACGAGTGGTCTGGGAACTGCTGGTCGCCGCGGGCCGGGCCGTGCACCGGCACGTCCTCGGGCCGCTGTACGTCCATGTCGTCGAGCCGCTGCTCCGTGCGCTGGGGTGGCTGCTGACCACCCTGTTCAAGCTGGTCTTCGTCTGGCCGTGGGTCGGGCTGTGGCGCTACGTGCTCACCCCGGTCGGCCGAGGGCTGGCGCGGGTGTGGCGGGGCCTGTACGACCAGGTGCTGGCGCCGGCCGGGCGGTTCCTGACCGCCCGCGTGCTGCGTCCGCTCGGGGAGGCGCTGGCCTGGATCGGCCGCGGCGGCATGCGCTACCTGCTCGCACCCCTCGCCAAGGGCGTGACCTGGATCGGGTGGGTCCTCGGCATGACGCTGTTCGTCTGGCCGTGGGTCGCGCTGTGGCGCTACGTGCTCGCGCCCGTCGGCCGCGGGATCGCCTGGCTGGCCGCCGCGGTGTACCGGTACGTGCTGACCCCCGTCGGCCACGGCCTCGTGTGGCTGGCGGTCGCGGTGTTCCGGTACCTGCTGCGGCCGGTCGGGCTGGGCCTCGCATGGCTCGTGGTCGCCGGGTACCGGTACCTGCTGCGGCCCGTCGGCCTCGGCGTGGCGTGGCTGGCCGCCGCCCTCTACCGGTACGTCCTCACGCCGGTCGGGCAGGTCCTCGTCTGGGCCTGGGGCGTGGCCGGGCGGATCGTCGCCGCCCTGTGGCGCGGGCTCAAGTGGGTCGGCCGGGTACTGGTCGGATGGCCCGCCTCCCAGGTGTACCGGCACGTCCTCACCCCCGTCGGACACGCCGTGCGCGAGGTCTGGCGGACCGGCCGCTCAGCCGTCCGCGAGGCAAGGGCCACCGTGCGCCGGGCGCTCTTCGGTACTCCTCCGGTGGAACCGGCGAGGTCACGGGCGCGTACTCTGGGTAGTACGACAGCCGCCGACGCGGCACCCGCAGACGAGATCTCCCTGCCCCGACGGCAGGGGTGAGCCGGAGCGGGTCGACAGACCTCAGGGCGAAGCGCGAGCCGCGGAGCCCCGCACAAGGAGAAGAACCACTGGGCAAGCGACAGCCCGAAGGCCCGCCTCCCGCACCGGTGGTGCAGCGCATCCGACTGCGCTACACCAAGCGCGGCCGCCTCCGGTTCACCAGCCACCGAGACTTCCAGCGCGCCTTCGAGCGGGCCCTGCGCCGCGCCGAGGTGCCGATGGCGTACTCGGCGGGCTTCACCCCGCACCCCCGCGTCAGCTACGCGAACGCCGCCCCGACCGGCACCGGCAGCGAGGCCGAATACCTGGAGATCGGTCTCGCGGCGTCCCGCGACCCCGAGACCCTCCGCAAGCTGCTCGACGAGTCCATGCCGGCCGGGCTCGACATCATCGACGCCGTCGAGGCCCGTACCTCCGGCCTCGCGGACCGGCTGACCGCCTCCGTGTGGGAGCTGCGCCTGGACGGCGTGGAGCTCGCCGAGGCCGAGCGGGCGGTGGAGGTCTTCCTCGCCGCCGAGACCGTCGAGGTGCAGCGCCGGACCAAGAACGGCGTGCGGACCTTCGACACCCGCGGTGCGGTCGTCAGCCTCGAAGCGCTTCCCGCGCCGGCTGATAGGCCGCTGGACAATGCTTGTGCGATACTGCGGCTGGTTGTTCGGCATCTGACACCTGCCGTGCGACCCGACGACGTCCTGTCCGGTCTCCGAGCTGTGGCCGACCTGGCGCCGCCGGTCCCCTCTGCGGTGACCAGGCTGGCGCAGGGGCTCTTCGACGAGGAGTCCGGCACGGTGACCGACCCGCTCGCGCCCGACCGCGAGGCAGACACGGCCGCCCCACCCACGGTCGCCGTGACCGCCGACGCGAAGGCGCCGGAAGGTCCCGCCGCGTAGGGATCGTCGTCGTCGCGCAGCCCTGGCACTCGGGAGCCACCTGGGTCGGGCCGCGTACAGACCTGAAGACTTCCGCCAGGCCGTACGGACAAACACGTACGGAACCGGCGGCCATGGACTACAGCTCCCGTGTGGCGAACGCGCCCCGGAGGCCGGCTCCGCGTCATCGCGCGGAGCCGTGCCGGACCGGAAGTCAGCCGCGGCGCCCGGGAGCGTGACGGGAGAACCGCCCGCAATGCTCAACAACGAAAACGACACCACCCCCGCCGGCGCCGACAGCGGCAGCCCCAGCGACAACCTGCCCCCGCGCAGGCGTCGCCGCGCCGCCTCCCGGCCGGCCGGTCCGCCCGGCGGCGCCGCAGCCGCCGAGGTGACGCCGGTGGCGGAGCCCGCCCCCGTCGAGGAGGCCGCTCCGGCCGCCGCCCCCGCCCGTCCCCGCCGTCGTGCGACCCGCGCCGTGGCCGCTCCGAAGGCCCAGGCCGTCGAGGCCGTCGTCGAGCCCGCCGCCGAGGCCGTTGCCGCTCCGGTCGTCGAGGAGGCCGCGGCGGCTCCGGCTCCGCGTGCCCGTCGTCGTGCCACCCGCGCCGTGGCCGCTCCGGCGGCTGAGGCTGCCGAGGTTCCGGTTGTGGAGGCCCCGGCTGCCGCCGAGGCCGTTGCCGCTCCGGTCGTCGAGGAGGCCTCGGCCGCTCCGGCTCCGCGTGCCCGTCGTCGTGCCACCCGCGCCGTCGCCGCTCCGGCCGCCGAGACCGTCACCGAGGCCGCCCCCGCGGTGGAGGAGGCCCCCAAGGCCGCCGCCCGCGCCGTGACCGTCGCCGACGCCGTGGACGCCCCGAAGCGCGGCCGCCGCCGCGCCACCCGTTCCACGACCGCGGCCGCCGCCGCGCAGCAGCCCGCTGCCGCCGCCGAGCCCGAGGCCGCCGAGGCGCCCGCCGCGCCGGCCCGTGGCCGCCGCGCGGTGCGTCCCGCCGTGGCCGTCTTCCAGGCGCCGGTCTTCACCGAGCCGATGTTCCAGACCCCCGAGACCGCCGCCATGGCCGCCGCGGCCGCCGCCGCGAGCGAGGCCGAGGAGGTCGAGGAGGAAGAGGAGACCGAGGCCGCCGCTCCCGTCGAGGCCGCGCAGCCCGCCGGCCGTCGCCGCCGCCGTGGCCGTGGCGCCGCCGAGACCGCGCCGGTCTCGCTGCCCGAGGTGCTCGCCGAGGAGGAGCCGGAGGCCGAGGCCGCCGACCTCGAGGACGAGTCCGCCGAGGCCTCGGACTTCGAAGAGGGCGACGAGTCGGGCGAGCGCCCCTCGCGCCGTCGCCGCCGTGGTGGCCGTCGCCGCCGTCGCGGTGAGGCCGCCGACCTCGACGAGTCCGCCGAGGAGGAGACCGAGGCCGAGGCCGCCGAGCAGGAGGCCGACACCGAGGAAGAGGCCGCCGACTTCGACGAGGGCGACGAGGCCCTCGGATCCACCTCCAGCCGCCGTCGCCGCCGTCGCCGTCGCCGCAGCGGCGACACGGGCGCCGAGGTCGCCGAAGCGGGCGACGAGGACGGTGTGCGCACCGTCGTCAAGGTCCGCGAGCCGCGCCCGGCGCGCGAGAAGGCCGAGCCGTCCGACGAGGTCCAGTCCATCAAGGGCTCGACCCGTCTGGAGGCGAAGAAGCAGCGCCGCCGCGAAGGCCGCGAGCAGGGCCGCCGCCGCGTCCCGATCATCACCGAGGCCGAGTTCCTGGCCCGCCGCGAGGCCGTCGAGCGCGTGATGGTCGTCCGCCAGTCCGGCGAGCGCACGCAGATCGGCGTCCTCGAGGACAACGTGCTCGTCGAGCACTACGTCAACAAGGAAGAAGCGACCTCGTACGTCGGCAACGTCTACCTGGGCAAGGTCCAGAACGTGCTGCCGTCGATGGAGGCCGCGTTCATCGACATCGGCAAGGGCCGCAACGCCGTCCTGTACGCCGGTGAGGTCAACTTCGAGGCGCTCGGCATGGCCAACGGGCCGCGCCGCATCGAGTCCGCCCTCAAGTCCGGCCAGTCGGTCCTGGTGCAGGTCACCAAGGACCCGATCGGCCACAAGGGCGCCCGCCTGACCAGCCAGGTCTCGCTGCCCGGCCGCTACCTGGTCTACGTGCCCGAGGGCTCGATGACCGGCATCAGCCGCAAGCTGCCCGACACCGAGCGCGCGCGCCTGAAGACCATCCTCAAGAAGATCGTCCCCGAGGACGCGGGCGTCATCGTGCGCACGGCCGCCGAGGGTGCGAGCGAGGACGAGCTGCGCCGCGACGTCGAGCGTCTGCAGGCCCAGTGGGAGGACATCCAGAAGAAGTCGAAGCAGATCACGACCTCTTCGCCGTCCCTGCTGTACGGCGAGCCGGACATGACCGTCCGCGTCGTGCGCGACATCTTCAACGAGGACTTCTCGAAGGTCATCGTCAGCGGCGACGGCGCCTGGGAGACCATCCACGGCTACGTCTCGCACGTCGCCCCAGACCTGGCCGACCGGCTGCAGCGCTGGACCTCCGAGGTCGACGTCTTCGCGACGTACCGGATCGACGAGCAGCTCGCCAAGGCGCTCGACCGCAAGGTGTGGCTGCCCTCGGGCGGCTCGCTTGTGATCGACAAGACCGAGGCGATGATCGTCATCGACGTCAACACCGGCAAGTTCACCGGTCAGGGCGGCAACCTCGAGGAGACCGTCACCAGGAACAACCTGGAGGCGGCCGAGGAGATCGTGCGCCAGCTGCGGCTGCGCGACCTCGGCGGCATCGTCGTCATCGACTTCATCGACATGGTCCTGGAATCCAACCGCGACCTGGTCCTGCGGCGCATGCTGGAATGCCTGGGCCGTGACCGTACGAAGCACCAGGTCGCCGAGGTCACCTCGCTCGGCCTGGTCCAGATGACCCGCAAGCGGGTCGGCCAGGGTCTGCTGGAGTCCTTCTCCGAGACCTGCGTCCACTGCAACGGCCGCGGTGTCATCGTCCACATGGAGACGCCGGCCGCGATCGGCGGCGGTGGCAACGGCAAGCGCTCGAAGCGCCGTGGCGGCCGCACCGAGTTCGACCAGCACGACCACGAGGTCGAGACCGTCGAGACCCCGGAGGCCGAGGCCTTCGAGTCCGAGGCCGAGGTCGCCGCCGAAGTGGCCGCGCCGAAGGCGCTGCCCGAGCCGGAGTTCACCGCGGGCGAGGAGCTGTACGGCTCCGCGGCCGAGGCGGAGGCCGCTGCGGGTCTGAGCGGGCGCCGCAACCGTCGCCGTGCCACCCGCAAGGCGACCGCTCCCGCGGGTGCCCCGCGGCGTGAGGCCGCTCCGGCGCAGGCCCCGGCCCCCGTGGCCGAGGTCGTCGCCGAGCCGGTGACCGAGCCGGCCGACACCGTCCTGGAGCCGGTCACCGAGGTCGTCACCGAGGCCGTGGAGGCCGCGGAGTCGGTCGAGGCCGCCCCGGCCGCCCCGGTCGAGGAGGCCGCACCGAAGGGCCGTACCCGTCGCCGTGCGACCCGTAAGGCCACCGCGCCGACGTCCGCCGCCGAGCCGGCCCCGGAGCCGGTCGTCGCGGCGGAGCCTGAGCCGGCCCCGGCCCCCGAGCCGGTCGTCGTCCCGGAGCCCGAGCCCGTCGCCGAGCCCGAGCCGGCCGCCGCGGCCGAGGAGCCCCCGGTGGCGGAGGCCGCGCCGGCCCGTCCGCGCCGTCGTGCCACCCGCAAGGCCACCGCACCCGCCGGTTCCCCGGCAGGCGCGGCGGAGGCCGCCGTGGTGGTCGTCGAGGCCCCGGTGACCGAGCCGGCCGCCCCGGCAGCCGAGGAGGCCGCCCCGGCCGAGGAGCCGGAGGCCGCCCCGGCCAAGAAGGCCGCCAAGAAGGCTCCGGCCAAGAAGGCGACCGCGGCGAAGAAGGCCCCGGCCAAGAAGGCGGCGGCCGCCAAGAAGACCGTGGCCAAGAAGGCGGCCACGACCAAGAAGACCGCGACGAAGCGGGCGACGAAGAAGACCGCGGCGGCGGAGCAGCAGGCTGCCCCGTCCGTCTCGGCTCCGGCCGAAGCCTGATCCGTCCCGTGACCGTGGGCCCCGCCGAGCGGCGGGGCCCACGGCCGTGCGGGGCCCGGTTTGACCCTCCGGAAGCGGCCCCGTAACCTAGACCGTCGGCGTGTCCTGTACGAATCCGTTCAGCGCGCGTCGAGCTCCTGAGCACCTTCCTCCGGCTTCCGGCGCGCAAGCGCTGTGCGGGAGAGGCCGCTCGTCCATTCCGGATCAGCGCGGGCCCCGGCCCGTCTGAGCGGCTGGCTTCAGGAGCATCCGTCCCGAGTGAGAGAGAGATCCGCGTGTACGCCATCGTGCGCAGCGGTGGTCGCCAGCACAAGGTTGCTGTCGGCGACATCGTTGAGGTTGACAAGATTTCCACTGCCAAGGTTGGCGACACGGTCGAGCTCTCGACCCTGCTCGTTGTCGACGGCGACGCCGTGACCAGCGACCCGTGGGTCCTGGCCGGTATCAAGGTCACGGCCGAGGTCGTGGACCACCACAAGGGCGCCAAGATCGACATCCTGCGCTACAAGAACAAGACCGGCTACCGCCGTCGCCAGGGTCACCGCCAGCAGTACACGGCGATCAAGGTCACCGGTATCCCCGCGGCTGCGAAGTAAGAGGGACTGAGACATGGCACACAAGAAGGGCGCATCGTCCACCCGGAACGGGCGCGACTCCAATGCCCAGCGGCTCGGCGTGAAGCGCTTCGGCGGTCAGGTCGTCTCCGCCGGCGAGATCCTCGTCCGCCAGCGCGGCACCCACTTCCACCCGGGCTCGGGTGTCGGTCGTGGTGGCGACGACACGCTGTTCGCGCTGCAGGCCGGTGCCGTGCAGTTCGGCACGCACCGTGGCCGCAAGGTCGTCAACATCGTTCCGGCCGCCTGATCCAGCTTCTGCTGATCAAGCGTTCGTAACTTCCCGAGGGCGGATCTCAGCTCTTCCCGGCTCAGGCCGGGAAGAGAGGTCCGCCCTCGGCGCGTTGTCACATAGACACGTTTAATGGGCAGCAAGGCCTGCCACCGGATTTTTCCGGACGATCCCGCTGTATCTGGAGGAACAACCATGACCACCTTCGTGGACCGCGTCGAGCTGCACGTCGCCGCGGGTAACGGGGGCCACGGCTGCGCCTCCGTTCACCGGGAGAAGTTCAAGCCGCTCGGCGGCCCCGACGGCGGCAACGGCGGCCGCGGCGGCGACGTCATCCTGGTGGTGGAGCAGGCGATCACCACCCTGCTGGACTACCACCACAGCCCCCACCGCAAGGCCACCAACGGCAAGCCCGGCGAGGGCGGCAACCGCTCCGGCAAGGACGGCCAGGACCTGATCCTGCCCGTGCCGGACGGCACCGTCGTCCTCGACAAGGAGGGCAACGTCCTCGCCGACCTCGTCGGTCAGGGCACCACCTACGTGGCCGCCGAGGGCGGCCGCGGCGGCCTCGGCAACGCCGCGCTCTCCTCCGCCCGCCGCAAGGCCCCCGGCTTCGCGCTCCTCGGCGTCCCCGGCACCACCGGCGACATCGTCCTGGAGCTCAAGACCGTCGCCGACGTGGCGCTGGTCGGCTTCCCGAGCGCCGGCAAGTCCTCGCTGATCTCGGTGCTCTCCTCCGCCAAGCCGAAGATCGCGGACTACCCCTTCACCACCCTCGTCCCGAACCTGGGCGTCGTCACCGCCGGCTCGACCGTCTACACGATCGCCGACGTCCCCGGCCTGATCCCGGGCGCCAGCCAGGGCCGCGGCCTGGGCCTTGAGTTCCTGCGCCACGTCGAGCGCTGCTCGGTGCTCGTGCACGTCCTGGACACGGCCACGCTGGAGTCCGACCGCGACCCGATCGCCGACCTCGACGTCATCGAGGAGGAGCTCAAGCTCTACGGCGGCGGTCTGGAGAAGCGCCCGCGCCTCGTCGTCCTGAACAAGGTCGACATCCCGGACGGCCAGGAGCTCGCCGACATGGTGCGCCCCGACCTGGAGGCCCGCGGCTACAAGGTCTTCGAGGTCTCCGCGGTCGCCCGTACGGGCCTGAAGGAGCTCTCCTACTTCCTCGCCGAGGTCATCGCCAAGGCCCGTGCCCGCAAGCCGAAGGAGGAGGCGACCCGCATCGTCATCCGCCCGAAGGCCGTGGACGACGCCGGCTTCACCGTCGCCTACGACGAGGCCGAGGACGTGTACGTGGTGCGCGGCGAGAAGCCGGAACGCTGGGTCCGCCAGACCGACTTCAACAACGACGAGGCCGTCGGCTACCTGGCCGACCGCCTCAACCGCCTCGGTGTCGAGGACGCGCTGAAGAAGGCCGGGGCCCGCGCCGGCGACGGCGTGGCGATCGGTTCCGACGACAACGCGGTCGTCTTCGACTGGGAGCCGACCGTGATGGCCGGCGCCGAGATGCTGGGCCGCCGCGGCGAGGACCACCGTCTGGACGCCCCGCGTCCGGCGACCACCCGCCGCAAGGACAAGGAAGCCCAGCGCGGGGACTCGGCGCAGAAGGAGTACGACGAATTCCGGCCGTTCTAGTCCACTCCCGAGGGAATGGGTCCCGGAGGGTTTGAAGGCGCCTTTATCCCGGTCGCCTAGGATCCTTCGGGTGAACAGCAGCAACCTCCCCACCGTTTCCGTCGTGGTGATCGCGTACAACGACGCCGGGCTCGTGGGCGAGGCCGTCTCCTCGGCCCTCGCCCAGGGCCCGGTGGTCACCGAGGTCATCGCGGTGAACGACGCCTCGTCCGACGGCACCGCGCGGGTGCTGGACGAACTGGCCTCCGTCCACCCCCGCCTCAAGGTCGTGCACCGGGCGGAGAACAGCGGCGGGTGCGGTACCCCGCGCAACGACGGGATCGCCGCGGCGTCCGGCCGGTACGTGCTCTTCCTCGACAGCGACGACATCCTGCCGCCGGGCGCGGCGGACGCCCTGGTGCGCACGGCCGAGGAGCACCGCGCGCCGGTCACCGTCGGCGCGGCCGTGCGGCGCGAGCTGCCCCAGCACCACGACGTGCCGTGGATGCCCGGCCTCTACACCCCCGGCGACGTCATCGAGCACCCGGCGGACCGGCCGGAACTCGTCCGCGACACCCTCTGCGTCAACAAGCTCTACGAGCGCGCCTTCCTGGAGGAGCACGGCCTGCGCTTCCCCGACGGCCGGTTCGTCTACGAGGACTTCGCCTTCACGGCCCGCGTCCTCGCCGCGGCCCCGCGCATCGCCGTCACCGGCGACCTCGTCTACGTGTGGCACGTGCGCCGCAGCGCCGCCCAGGTGTCGATCTCCCTGGACCGCAAGGACGTCGGGAACTGGCGCTCGCGCATCGAGGCCCACCGCACGGCCGCCCGGACCCTGGCCGAGGCATCGCCGGTCCTGGGCAGCGCCTGCCACGTGAAGTTCCTCGAGTACGACCTGCGCATGTACCTGCGCGAGCTCGGCTCGAACCCCGACTACCGGGCCGCCTGGTGGACCCTCACCCGCGAGTACGTCGACACCTTCGCCGATGCGGACGTCGAGGCGGCCGCGGCCCACGCCCGCTGGATCGTGCGGGTGCTGCGCGCCACCGCGACCCCGCCCGCCGACGTCGAGCGGCTGACCCGCCTCGCCGCGCAGCCGCCGCGCCTGCTGCCCCCGTACGCGGTCGGCGCCTCCGGCGAGCCGGTGTGGAGCGAGGAGCTCCCCGTCGAGCTGGACGGCCTGTCGACGCTGCCGGTCGAGGAGCTGCCCGTCACCGTCGACGCCGAACCGGCCGGCCGCGGCGCCGTCAGCATCCGCGTGCACGACCTCTACGGGCGCCTCGCCGAGGCCGGCCCGCAGACCGCCCGCCTGAGCTTCATGCCCCGCGCGGGCGGCGAACCGGTCCTCGCGCGCCCCGTCGAGCTGCGGCCCGACCGCAGCGGCGGCTGGCTGGCCGTACTGCCCTTCCGCCTCGCCGACCTCGCCGTCACCGGCCGCCGCCAGGGGCTGCGCAGGATGCAGGCCTGGAACGTCGGGGTGGGCGTGCAGTGTGCCGACGGGAGCTCGGTGTTCACCTCCCTGCGCCCCCGGGGCCGGCTGCTCCGCCGTCGGGCCCTGCCCAGCAGCCGGTACGGTGTTCTGCTGGCGCAGCCCTACCGGACGGGGGCCGGCGCCCTCGCGCTGCGCCTCGCGCCGGGCGCCGAGGGAGCCCTGTACCTCGTGCGCAACCGCCTCCACCGGGCCCGGGCGGCCCGGGGGGCGGGCTGAACCCGGTGCGCCCCGCTGCGCTTTTCCCACCGAAGTCGGACAGGACCAAGGAGATACACATGACGTTTCTGATCACCGGTGGCGCCGGTTACATCGGCGCGCACGTCGTCCGCGCGATGGTGCTCGCGGGGGAGAAGGTCGTCGTCCTCGACGACCTCTCCACGGGCAACGAGGACCGCGTCCCGGAGGGCGTCCCGCTGGTGGTCGGCTCGGTCCTGGACCGGCTGGTGCTGGAGAAGACCATCCGCGAGCACAAGATCACGGGCGTGGTGCACCTGGCGGGCAAGAAGCAGGTCGGCGAGTCCGTCGAGAAGCCGCTGTACTACTACCACGAGAACGTGCAGGGCCTCACGGTCCTGCTCCAGGCCGTGGCCGACGCGGGCGTGCGCAACTTCCTCTTCTCCTCCTCCGCCTCCGTGTACGGCATGCCCGACGTGGACCTGGTCACGGAGGACACCCCGTGCGCGCCGCTGAGCCCGTACGGCGAGACCAAGCTGGCCGGCGAGTGGCTGGTCCGCGCCGCGGGCAAGGCGCACGGCATCTCCACCGCCTGCCTGCGCTACTTCAACGTGGCGGGCGCCGCGACCCCGGAGCTCGCGGACACCGGCGTCTTCAACCTGGTCCCGATGGTCTTCGAGCGGTACGACGCCGGCCAGGGCGCCAAGATCTTCGGTGACGACTACCCGACGCCGGACGGCACCTGCATCCGCGACTACATCCACGTCGAGGACCTGGCGGAGGCCCACGTGGCGGCCGCCCGCAAGCTGGCCGAGTGGGCCGCGGCCGAGGACTACAAGGACCTCACCGTCAACATCGGGCGCGGCGAGGGCGTATCGGTCGCCGAGATGGTCGAGCTGCTGAACAAGGGCACCGGGCACGACCGCGCCCCGGTCATCAGCCCGCGCCGGCCCGGCGACCCGGCGAAGGTCGTGGCCTCCGCCGACAAGATCAACACCGTGCTGGGCTGGAAGGCCCGCCACGACGTCCGCGAGATGGTCACCTCCGCCTGGGCGGGCTGGGAGGCCAACAAGGTGGCCCGCAAGGACGCGCACCGCGACGTCCACAAGGCCTGAGGTCCACAAGGCCTGACGGCCACCCTGGTCACATGACGAGGCCGCCCGCCCCGGACACCTCCGGGGCGGGCGGCCTCGTCATGTCGCGTGCGGCCGGGCCGTCAGCGCTCCAGGAAGGAGAACAGCGCCTCCCACCGGTCGGTGATCTCGGCGCTGGAGTAGCGCTTCACCGCGTGGAAGGCGTTGTCGCCGAGCCGGTCGCGCAGCTCGCCGTCGGACATCAGCACGTGCAGGTGTCCGGCGAGCTCCATCGTGTTGCCCAGCCGCGCCAGCAGCCCGTCCTCGCCGTGCTCGACGATCTCCCGCACGCCCGGCGCGCAGTCGAAGGCGGCCACCGGCACGCCCGCCGCCATCGCCTCCAGCAGCGTGATCGGGAAGCCCTCGGCGCGCGAGGCCTGTGCGAAGACCGAGGCCCCGCGCAGCGCGCCCAGCACGTCGTCCGTGCTGCCCATCCACTCGACGGAGTCGTCGATGCCCAGGCTGGTGCAGTGCGCCCGCAGGGCCGCCTCCTCCACGCCCGCGCCGTAGATCCGCAGGACCCAGTCCGGGTGGTGCGGCGCCGCGTCCGCCCACGCGTCGAGCAGCAGGTCGACGCCCTTCTCGAAGGCGAGGCGGCCGACGCTGGCCACGACCTTCGAGGTGCGCGGAGCGGGGGTGTCGGGCATGAAGGGGATCGGGTTCGGCATGCTGCCGACGTTCTCCATGCCCGCCCGGATCCACAGGTCCGCGTCCTCGGCGGTCAGCACCAGCAGCCGGTCGACCTCCGGGTAGTACCGGCGGACCCGCTCGCCGCGGGTCGACTTCTGGCTGGCCTCGAACGACTCGTGGCTCATGCCGACGACGGACAGCCCCTTGGTGTCGGCGAGCGCCACCCACTCCATCGCCCAGACCTGGGTGACGATGACCACCCCGCCCGGCCGGGCCCCGCGCAGCAGATCGCTCAGCCGGTCGGCCTTGACCCGCATCTGCGCCCGCCGGGCCGCCTGGCGGCGCCGCTCGGGCGCGTTCAGCCGGCCCTTGATGCCGCGCAGCCGGCGCGCCGCCGGCGGGTGGGCGTCGTAGAGCGTGGTCATCTCGTACGGCAGGTCCTGCGGCAGCTTGTGCCGGATCTCCTCGGCGACGGGGGCGATGCCGACGATGTGCACCCGGTGGCCGCGTTCGGTGAACAGCCGGGCCATCTGGTGCGACCAGGTGGTCACGCCGCCGATCTCGTCGACGCTGTTGGAGACGATGAAGATGTCCCGGCTCACTTGCCGCTCCCGGTGAAGAACTTCTCGACGATCTGGCGGGCCGCGTCCCCGCGGTCGTACTCGCCGAACTCGGTGAGGAAGCGCTGCCGCGCCTCCGCGTACTTGGCGTCCGCCTCCTCGAAGGCCGCCAGCGCCTGCAGGAGCTCGTCCGCGGTGGCCACCACCGGGCCCGGGGCCTTCTCCTTCAGGTCGAAGTACGTGCCGCGGATGTCGGTGGCGTACTTCTCGTAGTCGTACGCGAAGAACACCATCGGCCGGTCCAGGACCGCGTAGTCGAACATCACGGACGAGTAGTCGGTGATCAGTCCGTCGGCGAGGGCCAGCAGCGGGGTGATGTCGTGGTGCCGCGACACGTCGACGACCCGGCCGGCCACCGACGGCGGCAGCGAGACGCTGTTGAGGTAGTGGGTCCGCACCAGCAGCGTGAAGCGGTCGCCGAGCCGGTCCGCGAACTCCTCCACGTCGAAGGGGAAGGCGAAGCCCTCCACCGCGCCGTCCGCGCCGGCCCGGAAGGTCGGCGCGTACAGCAGCACCTTCTTGTCCGGGTCGATGCCCAGCTCGGCGGCGAGGGCGCCGCGGACCCGCTCGCCGCTGTCCGCCTCGGCCCGGTGCGCCTCGACGAGGGCGTCGTTGCGCGGGTAGCCCGTGCGCAGCAGTACCTCGTCGCGCAGCCGGAAGCCCTTGGCGAGGGTGCGGGCGTCGTGCTCGGAGCGGATCAGGAAGTGGTCGAAACGGTCGACGGCCGCCTGGAAGCGGGCCTGGCCGGCCCGCCCCTGCGCCTTGGTGCGGGGCTCGTGGAACCCCATCCGCTTGAGCGCGGAGCCGTGCCAGGTCTGGATGTACGTGGTGCCGGGGCGCTTGGCCAGGGCCAGCGGGAAGCCCTGGTTGTCGACCCAGAACTCCGCCTGGGCCAGGGCGCGCAGGTACTGCCAGCTCCAGCGCCTGACCAGGGTGGCGTCCTTCGGGAAGCCGGTGGGCCTGGCGCCCGCGTACGACCAGATCGCCTCGAACGGCACGCCCTGGCGGACCATCTCCTCGTAGATGGCCTTGGGGCTGTCGCTGTACTGCTTGCCCATGTGGCTCTCGAAGACGACCGTGCCCTTCTTGACGGGCAGCTTCGAGAAGACCTCGTGGTAGATCTTCACCTTCTGCTCGCCGGAGCCCATGTTCCGGCGGGCCCGCAGGGCCTTGCGCAGGCCCCGCTTGACCACCCCGGCCGCCTTGCCCTGTATGGCGTTGTTGATCAGCGACTGGGTGCGGACGGCGGCGGCGCCCTCGGCGGTCAGGACGTAGGAGAGGTTGCCCTTCTTGGTCATCTCCGCCGCGAAACGGTCGGAGACCAGGCGGGTCAGCCGCGGCCGGACGCGCAGCCGGGCCGCCGAATCCAGGTCGAGGCCGCCGACCGAGACGCGGGTGACGATCCGCTCGCCGCCGGCGGTCAGCTTGAGGCGGACGTCCCAGACGGCGTCGATGATGCCGAGGGGGCGCACGGTGCCGCCGATGTCGGCGGTGGTGCGCCACTCGATCGTGTCACCGGCGTGGCGCACGGTCGTCACCGGGAAGCTGAAGGAACGCACGCCGACCTGCCGGCGGGCCCGGAGCTCCAGCGTGGCCTTCAGCTCGGCGTCGGCGTCGATGCGGCCCAGCGGGTTCACGACGGTGCCGGACAGCGTGACGGTGCCGCGGCCGTCGTCCTCGTAGGAGGTGAGGCGGTTGCCCAGGGTGAGGGACGGCAGCGGGGTGGTGTGGAAACCCTGCTCGGTGACGTCCAGTATCCGGCGGGCCTCGTCGGCGTCGGGGCCGTCGATGTGCTGCGCGCACCAGTAGATCCGGCCGTCGCGCTCGGCGAGCGAGGAGGTCAGCCGACCCTTGTTGATCATCGCGTCGGCGGCCGGGAGCAGGTTGTCCCAGTCCTCCTTGCCCAGCAGGTAGGCGCAGATCGCCTGGAGGTGCGTGACGTGCTCGTACGCCTCCGGATCGATGCCGGCGAGGTAGCCGTTGGCGAGGCCCGCGAACTCCTGGCGGTACTCGTCGCTCAGCAGTGGCAGGTCGCGCAGGTGCAGGACCAGGTCGTGCTTGAGGAACTTGGCGTCCTTCGCGGACTTGATGTCCGTGTGGCCCTTGGCCGCCAGCAGCTCGTCGACGCGCCGGTGGATCTCCATCCGGTGGACGAAGTTCGCGATCTCGTGGCGCCGGTTGCTGATCGACTTGGCCGCGGCCTTCTCGACGACGTTCCAGAAGTACACGTGGTTGGGGATCAGCGTGATGCGCCGGGCCGCCACGTACGCCTGCGCGGAGAACAGCAGGTCCTCGTAGTGGATGCCGACCGGGAACTCCAGGCCCTGCTCCAGCAGGAACGCGCGCCGGTAGCACTTGTTCGTGGAGAGGGTGTCGTAGACCAGCAGGTCCGGGAACTCGGTGATCGACTCCAGCGTGCGCGTGCGCGAGTAGATCCAGGGGTACCACTCGGTGGTCTTGCCCCACCGGTTGTCGAGGTGCACGCGAACGCACATGCCCGAGACCAGGTCGGAGCCGGTCCGCTCGGCGGCGGCCAGCATGTTCCGGCAGGCGTTGCGCTCCAGCACGTCGTCGCTGTCGAGGAACATCACGTACGTTCCCGTGGCCTGCTGGATGCCGTGGTTGCGCGGCGCACCGCAGCCGCCGCTGTTCTGCGGCAGCTGGAAGGCGCGCACCCTCCCCGGGTGCGCTGACTCGAGTTCCTGGGCGACCGCGAAGGAGCGGTCCTGGCTGCAGTCGTCGACGATCACGACCTCGACACCCTGGAGTGTCTGGTCGAGAACCGACTGGACTGCTGTCGACAGACGCTCTGCGTCGTTGTAGACGATGACGACCACGGAGACGTCGGGCACGTGCACCTCGATCCCTTCGTTTCGTTTCGTTCCGCTCATTCCGCTTATCCCGTCAAAGCTACCGTGTGCCGCCCTCGGCTCAGGCAGGGCGACTCTCGGTGGTCGCTCGCCGTGCATACTTCTAAGGAAGAGGTGAGAGGCGGGTCCGGTCGCCGACAATCACCCGTTCGGATCCAGCAGGAAGTGTTCATGACCAAGCTGTCCGTAGTTGTCCCTTGCTACAACGAAGAAGCCGTCATCGACAGCTTCGACGTCGAGATCCGCAGGGTCCTGGACTCCCTGCCCGTCGAGTACGAGGTCTGCTACGTCGACGACGGCAGCCGCGACGGCACCCTCGGCAAGCTCCGGAAGATCGCCGCGGAGCACGGCGAACAGACGCGCTACGTCTCATTCAGCCGCAACTTCGGCAAGGAGGCCGGCATGCTCGCCGGCCTGCGCGAGGCCACCGGCGACGCCGTCGTGATCATGGACGCCGACCTCCAGCACCCGCCGGAGCTCATCGCGACCATGCTGGAGCACTACCGGCAGGGCCACGACCAGATCATCGCCCGCCGCACCCGCGAGGGCGACAAGAAGGTGCGCTCCGCGCTCAGCCGCCTCTACTACCGGGGCGTCAACCGCTGGGTCGACGTGGAGCTGACCGACGGCGTCGGCGACTTCCGGATGCTGTCGCGCCCGGCCGTGGACGCGCTGCTGTCCCTGCCGGAGTACAACCGCTTCTCCAAGGGCCTGTTCTCCTGGATCGGCTTCGACACCGTCCACTTCGACTACCGCAACGCGCAGCGCGAGGCCGGCGAGACCAAGTGGAAGTTCGGCGCCCTGCTGAACTACGGCATGGACGGCCTGATCTCCTTCAACAACCGGCCGCTGCGGATCGGTATCTGGTTCGGCGTGTCGCTGGTCGCCCTGACCGGCCTGTACGCGCTGTGGATCACCGCCATGGCGATCACCAACGGTGTGGACGCACCGGGCTACGTCACCCTTGTGGCCATCATCACGGGCCTGGGCGGCGTACAGCTGATCATGCTGGGCCTCGTCGGCGAGTACATCGGCCGCATCTACTACGAGACCAAGCGCCGGCCGCACTTCCTGGTGAAGGAGTCGCACGGCTCCGAACCCCTCCCGAGGACCGCGGGCACCGCCCCGGCGGCGGAGCCGACGATCGCGGAGCGCAGCACCCGATGACCCGCAGGGAACAGCTCGGCCAGGTATTCCGCTTCGCCCTGGTGGGCGGGGTCAACACCGGCACCTTCTTCGGCATCTACCTGCTCCTGCACCCGTGGATGCCGTACTTCGCCGCCTACTCGCTCGCTTTCGTGCTGGCGATGGTCGGCTCGTTCTTCATGAACACCTACTTCACCTACCGGACCCGGCCGACCTGGAAGAAGTTCCTCCTCTTCCCGCTGACGAACGTCACCAACTACGTCATCCAGTCCGCCGGCCTCTACGCCCTGGTGACCTGGGCCGGGATGGACACCCGGATCGCCCCGCTGGTCGCGGCGATCGTCGCCATCCCGTTCACCTTCCTGCTCTCCCGCAAGATCCTCGTGCCCGGCGCCGGCCGGGCCGCCGGGGACGAGGAGCGCCAGGGGCGGGCCAGGACCTCGTCCACGGTCTGAAACCCCGGAGCGGTCCCCGTCGGCCACCCCGTAGATTGAGGTGGCAGGCATTGACGGCAAGGGGCAAGGGGAAGAACGTGTCAGCGGCTAGGCAAGGTGTCGTGGACGCCCGCAGGATCGTGGTCAAGGTCGGCTCTTCCTCCCTGACCACCGCGGCGGGCGGGCTCGACGCCGACCGGGTGGACGCGCTCGTCGACGTCCTGGCCAAGGCCCGCAGCGGCGGTGAGAAGGAGATCGTCCTCGTCTCCAGCGGAGCCATCGCCGCCGGGCTCTCCCCGCTCGGCCTGCGCCGCCGCCCCAAGGACCTGGCCCGCCAGCAGGCCGCCGCCAGCGTCGGCCAGGGCCTCCTCGTCGCCCGCTACACCGCCTCCTTCGCGCGCTACGGCCTGCGCGTCGGCCAGGTGCTGCTCACCACCGACGACACCAGCCGGCGCGCCCACTACCGCAACGCGTACCGGACCCTGGACCAGCTGTTGGCCATGGGCGCCCTCCCCGTCGTCAACGAGAACGACACCGTCGCCACGGACGAGATCCGCTTCGGCGACAACGACCGGCTCGCCGCCCTCGTCGCCCACCTCGTCCGCGCGGACCTCCTCGTCCTCCTCTCCGACGTCGACGGCCTCTACGACGGCGACCCCTCCCAGCCCGGCACCACCCGCATCGACGAGGTCCACGGGCCCGAGGACATCGCGCACGTCTCCATCGGCAGCGCCGGCAAGGCGGGCGTGGGCACCGGCGGCATGGTCACCAAGGTCGAGGCGGCACGGATCGCGGCGGCCGCCGGCATCCCCGTGGTGCTCACCTCCGCGAGCCAGGCCGCCGACGCCCTGGCCGGACGGGGGACCGGCACGCTCTTCCACGCCACCGGACGCCGCAGCGCGGACCGGCTGCTCTGGCTCCAGCACGCCTCCACCCCGCAGGGCCACCTGGTCCTGGACGACGGCGCCGTCCGCGCGGTCACCGAGCGGGGCAGCTCGCTGCTGCCCGCCGGGATCGCCGCGGTCGAGGGCGACTTCGTCGCGGGCGACCCGGTGGAGCTGCGAGCGGCGGACGGCCGCGCCGTCGCCCGGGGTCTGGTCAACTTCGACGCCAAGGAGCTGCCGCAGCTCCTCGGCCGCTCCACTCGCGAGCTCGCGCGGGAACTCGGACCCGCGTACGAGCGGGAGGTCGTCCACCGTGACGATCTGGTCCTGCTCCAGGGCTGAGGTTCGGCAAAACCGCAGCGCGGCCGCCCGGGGACTGGTCAACTGTGAGGGGCGGAGCAGGCGGACACGCGTAGCGGAGACAGGAGGCGGCTGGTGAGACGAGCGCTGACCAGCGTCGGTACGGGGGACGGTGACGGCGGCGGGCCCGAGCAGGACCAGGACCAGGCCTCGCGCCTGTGGCACGTGACCCTGAGCGTCTCCGGCAAGCCGGCCCCGCTGTCCGAGGTCCGGCGGGGGCTGGAGCAACTGGCACACGACCACCCGTTCCTGCTGACCAGCCGGTACGCCGACGACCACGCGGAGATCCGGTACTGGGAAGAGGCCCGCGACCTCCACGACGCGGCGGCCGTCGCGCTGCGCCTGTGGGGCGAGCACCGCTCCTCGGCGCAGCTGCCGCCCTGGGAGATCGTCGGCCTGGAGGTCATCGACCGCGCCACCTACCACCTGCGCGTGGCGGAGGGCTACGGCCCGCCCCCGGCCCACCCGGTGGGCGTCCACCCCTACTGACCCGTCGAAGCCCCGCCTCTTCCAGCCCGCCGGCGTTCGAGGCGCGGGTCCGGGCAGGGCCCGGGAAACGGAGAAAGGGCGGGGCGGGGAGAGGCTCCGCGCAGCGGCGTGCGTCAGGGGGACGTCTCGCGAGATGGAAGCCCCGTCGGCCGGGTACCGGCAGGGGCTTACCCTGGCCGCATGACCTCGCTCGACGACGCCACCGTCACCTCGCCCGTCCTCGCCACGGCGCACCGCGCCCGCACCGCCGCCGCGGCCATCGCCCCACTCCCGCGGTCCGCCAAGGACACGGCCCTGCTGGCGATCGCGGACGCGCTGGAGGCCCGTACCGCCGAGATCATCACGGCCAACGCCGTGGACACGGACAAGGCCCGCGCCGCCGGCACCAGCGAGACCGTCATCGACCGCCTCACCCTGACCCGGGAGCGGGTCGCCGCCATCGCCTCCGACGTCCGCGACGTCGCCGCCCTCCCCGACCCCGTCGGCGAGGTCGTCCGCGGCAACACCCTCCCCAACGGCATCGACATCCGCCAGATCCGGGTCCCCCTCGGCGTCGTCGGCATCATCTACGAGGCCCGCCCCAACGTCACCGTCGACGCCGCCGCCCTCTGCCTCAAGTCCGGCAACGCCGTCCTCCTGCGCGGCAGCTCCTCCGCCTACGCCTCCAACACCGCGCTCGTCGCCATCCTCCGCGACGCCGTCGAGAGCGCCGGCCTGCCCGCCGACGCGATCCAGCTCGTCCCCGGCGAGTCCCGCGACTCCGTCCGCGAGCTGATGCGCGCCCGCGGTCTCGTCGACGTGCTCATCCCGCGCGGCGGTGCCTCCCTCATCAAGACCGTGGTCGAGGAGTCCACCGTCCCGGTCATCGAGACCGGTACCGGCAACTGCCACGTCTACGTGGACGCCCAGGCCGACCTCGACATGGCCGTGGACATCCTGATCAACTCCAAGGCCCAGCGGCCCTCCGTCTGCAACGCCGCCGAGACCCTCCTCGTCCACCGTGACATCGCCGGCGCCTTCCTGCCGCGCGCCCTCGACGCGCTCGCCGACGCCGGCGTCACCGTCCACGGCGACGAGGCCGTCCTCGCCGCCGCCGAGGGCACCAAGGCCACCGCCCTGCCCGCCACGGACGAGGACTGGGCCGCCGAGTACCTGTCCTACGACATCGCCGCGGCGGTCGTGGACTCCCTCGACGACGCCGTCACCCACATCCGCCGCTGGACCTCCGGTCACACCGAGGCGATCGTCACCACCTCGCAGGCCGCCGCGCGCCGCTTCACCCAGCTGGTCGACTCCACCACCGTCGCCGTGAATGCATCCACCCGGTTCACCGACGGTGGTCAGTTCGGCTTCGGTGCCGAGATCGGCATCTCCACGCAGAAGCTGCACGCCCGGGGCCCGATGGGGCTTCCCGAGCTCACCTCCACCAAGTACATCGTCACCGGCGACGGTCACGTTCGGTAGTCGAAGTGCCCACCGGGTGTGGCCGGAATTCGGCGGACACCCTGCCCAAAGGCCCTCCCCAGGTCTACTCTGTTCCCGTGCCGGACGACGTGGGGGGCAAGCCGTTCCCGGACGACGGGGAGCCCGACGACGACCGCGGAGGCGCGGAAGAGGACTTCGCCTCCGTGGTGTTCGACGAGGACTTCGTCCGGAACGCCGAGATCCATGAACCGAGCGCCGCCGAGCGCCAGCGGGCGGCCGACCGGGCGCGCGCGGAGGCGGAAGCCGCCCGGGCCGTCGCCGGCGGCTGGACGGGCGACGACGACCACGACGGCTACGGCTACGGCCAGCCCGACGGGTACGACGCCGACGAGTACGGCTGGGACCACGGCGGCGGCCACGAGCGGGGCCACGGCCACCCCGACGGTCCCTACGGGGCCTACGGCGGCAGCCTGCGCCCCTACCGGGGCCGCGCCCCGTGGCTGCGGCCGGTCGCCTGGGTGCTCGCCTTCGTGATGGGCCTCGGCATGGTCGCGCTCGCCTTCAGCGCCGTCTACCGCAGTGCCTCGGGCGAAGCGGACCCCGCTCCGGCGCCCGCCAGCACCCCCAGGCGTGAAGTCACCGGCGTCGGCGCGTTTACGTACCCCTCAGTACGCCAACCCTGAAGGTACGACCCCAGTCGCGTTCGCCGGAGCTGGGGGCTTCTCTGAAGCGGGGACAGCGGGGAGAAGCGATGGCCGTGCCAGGAGACCCACCCAACGGCACCCCCGACGGCACCGGCGGGGGCGACGACGAGTTCCGGTCGGACGAGTACCGATCGGTGGTGTTCGACGAGGACTTCGTCCGTGCTGCCCGGCTCCAGGAGTACTCCGCCCAGGAACGCATGGGCGAACACGCCCGCGCCGTCCGCAGCCGGTCCATCTGGTCGAGTTCCGCGCCCCGGACCAGCACCCCCGGCCGCGGCGCCCGGCAGGGCATGCTGCTCGTGCTGCTCATCGCCACGGCCTTCGCCGCCGCCGTCTACATGGGGCTGCGCAACCCCTACGTGCCGCCGCCCGGAGGGCCCGCCCAGCCGCTCACCAGCACCGTGGTCCCGCTCGCGCCGACCACCGCCGTGCCCGGCGGGCTGCCGCCCGAGCTGTTCGCGCAGAGCCCCGCCGCCGACTACCGGGTCGGGGCGGCCGGGATCAGCCTGCCCGCCGTGCGCCGCACGCACCACTTCACCGACGTCCAGGTCGTCACCGCCCTGTCCATCGCCAAGGACTACCTGGTGCAGTCCTCCCTGGACCCCGACGTCCTGGCCGGGTCCGCCACCCGGCCCGTGCGCGTCCTGCTCGACCCCGACCAGCTGGAGCAGTTCGACCGCAGCATGACCTCGCCCTCCGGCGACGGCCGGCACGCGGCCACCGGCTGGCTGGTCCGCTTCGACGCGGCCGCCGCCGTCATGGCCGACCCCCGGGTCCGGGTGAGCGGCAGCCTCTCCTACGAGGAGGTGGCCCAGGACGTGCTGGAGGTCACCACCGATCACACCTTCGTGTACGCCGTCCGGCCGGCCACCGGAGCCCCGGCCGCGGCCGACGGCGCGTCGCTCTTCACCGTCCGGCGCGAGCTGCGGCTGCGCTTCGACCGGGACGACCTCAGCGCCCGGCGGCTGGAGCTGGCATCGGCCTACGTGATGGCCGGGCCGCAGGACTGCTCCGCCGACCCGGCCGGAGGCTTCCGCCCGCTCCTGGCCGGGGCCGGCCCCACCACCGTGGGCCCGGCCGCGAGCGACCCGTACGCCAGCGGCCACCCGAGGCGCACGGCCGGGCTGTGCGGCGTCCTGGCCCCCTCGGCGACTCCGGGCGCCCCGGTCAGCCCTGCCCCGTAGCCCCGCCCCTGCCTTCGGAGCCGGTGTCCGCGCCGGAGCCGGCTCCGGCGCCGGTGAACTTGTCACGCAGCCTGCCGCCCATGTCGGCCGCGCCGCCCGCGATGTCGCCCACCAGCTTGAACAGCGGGTCCTTGCTGGTGCGCACCGAATCGGCGTAGTGCGCGGCCGACTCCCGGAAGGAGTCCGTGACCGAGGCGTCCTTGTCCTCCTCGCGGCGCGGGTAGTGGCCATCCATGATCCGCTGGTAGTCCCGGCTCTCCGACCACTTCTTCAGCTCGGCCGCCCGGACCGTGGTGAAGGGGTGCGTGCGCGGCAGCATGTTGAGGATCTTCAGCACGGAATCGCGCAGGTCGCCGCCCTTCTCGTACTCGTCGGCCTGCTCCAGGAAGGCGTCCACGTTCATCTCGTGCAGGTGGTTGCCGCCCGCCAGCTTCATCAGGCCGCGCATCGAGGCCGTCACGTCCTGCCCCACCAGCAGCCCCGCCCGGTCGGCCGAGAGCTCCGACTTGCGGAACCACTCCCGCAGCGCGGTCACCAGCGTCATGACCGCCACGTTGCCGAGCGGGATCCACGCGACCTTCAGCGCCAGGTTCGTCAGGAACAGCAGGATCGTGCGGTACACGGAGTGCCCCGACAGCGCGTGGCCCACCTCGTGGCCGACCACCGCCCGCATCTCCTCCTCGTCGAGCAGCTCGACGAGGCTCGTGGTCACCACGATGATCGGCTCGTCCAGCCCGATGCACATGGCATTGGGCCGCGGGTCCTGCTGCACGTACATCTGCGGGACCTTCTCCAGGTCCAGGATGTAACAGGCGTCGCGGAGCATCGCGTGCAGGTGCGGGAACTGCGTCTCGCCCACCCGCACCGAGTCCGACAGGAACAGCAGGCGCAGGCTGCGCTCCGGGAGCAGCCCGCTCAGGGCCTTGAAGACCGTGTCGAAACCGCTCAGCTTGCGCAGCGCCACCAGGGCCGACCGGTCCGCCGGATGCTCGTACGCACGCGAGGAGATACCGGGGAACCTCCTGCGGTCCCGCGCCGGCGTCTTCTCGAATCCCGTCTGCGTCATTGCGCCCTCCCCTGATTGACCTGCTCGACCATGCGTCTATCCTCTCCAACGCCTGAGTCGGCGCGAGCGTGCCCCGGGCGCCCGCATACGATGTGAGCGAAGTCTCCGCCCGCTCCCCGACTCGATAGGTATCTGCCTGATGAGCCTCTCCTCCACCGCCCACAACCTGGTCGTCCTCGCCTCGGAGGGGGCCGAGCAGCACGGCGGCAACCACGACAGCCTCAACCCGTACCTGACCGGCGGCGCCGCCTTCGTGATCCTGATGCTGATGCTCTGGGTCACCACGCGCCTGAACCGCGACCGCTAGTCGGTCCGGTCCGCCGGGCCAGTAGGCTCTGCGCTCATGGGAGAGCAGGAGATGCCTACCGGTCCGGTCAAGCGCCGGCTCGGCGTGATGGGCGGGACATTCGACCCGATCCACCACGGACACCTGGTGGCCGCCAGTGAGGTGGCCGCCCTTTTCCACCTCGACGAGGTGGTGTTCGTGCCGACCGGTGAGCCGTGGCAGAAGTCCCAGTGGGCCGTCTCGCCCGCCGAGGACCGCTACCTGATGACGGTCATCGCCACGGCCTCGAACCCGCAGTTCTCGGTGAGCCGCATCGACATCGACCGCGGCGGGCCGACGTACACGATCGACACCCTGCGGGACCTGAAGGCGCTGAACGACGACGCCGACCTGTTCTTCATCACGGGTGCCGACGCGCTCGCGCAGATCCTGACCTGGCGCAACGCCGACGAGCTCTTCTCGCTCTCCCACTTCATCGGAGTCACCCGGCCGGGCCACGTGCTCACCGACGACGGGCTGCCCGAGGGCGGGGTCTCCCTGGTCGAGGTGCCCGCGCTGGCGATCTCGTCCACGGACTGCCGTGCACGGGTAGCCCAGGGGGATCCCGTCTGGTACCTGGTGCCGGACGGTGTGGTGCGCTACATCGACAAGCGTGAGCTGTACCGGGGAGCCTGAGCTTCCGGAGAGAGGGGCCCGCGGTGAACGACCGACAGGATCCGTACGACCCGTATGCCGCGCACGAGCAGCAGCTCATCGGCTACGACGCGTACGGGCGGCCGGTGTACGGCCAGGCGCCCGCGCAGCCCGCCGCCCCCCAGTACGAGCAGCAGGGCTACGGCTACGACTACCAGGGCTACGGCCAGCAGCAGCCGCAGCAGTACTACCCGCAGCAGCCCGCGGCCCAGGAGTACGGGCAGCAGGAGTACACCCAGGCGCCCTCCTACGGGTACGACGCCCAGCAGGCCCAGCACCAGGCCCCGCAGCAGACCCAGCAGCAGGCCCAGCAGTGGATCCCGCAGCAGGCGGCGCCCGAGCCCACGACCGCCGAGCGGTCCGAGGCCCCGGCGGAGCGGCCGGCCGCCCAGGTCCCCGAGCCGCGCCGGCCCGAGGGCGGATCCGAGGCGGGCCGGGACTACCGCACCGAGATGTTCGCCTTCATCGACCAGCCGGACGAGGACTCCGAGGACGTCATCGACTGGCTCAAGTTCACCGAGAGCCGCACCGAACGCCGCGAGGAGGCCCGCCGCCGCGGCCGCAACCGGGTCGTCGCGCTGATCGTCGTCCTGGCGGTGTTCGTCGTAGCGGGCGCCGGCTACCTCTGGTACGCGGGCAAGCTGCCCTTCCTCGACGGTCCCGGTTCCGAGAAGACCGCCACCGCCGCGGACGCCGCGGCGCAGAAGCGCGACATGATCGTCGTGCACCTGCACAACACCAAGAAGGGCGGCACCTCCTCGGCGCTGCTCGTCGACAACGTCACCACCAAGCAGGGCGCCACCGTCCTGCTGCCCAACGCCCTCGCCGTGACCGGCCAGGACGGCACCGCAACGGCCCTCGGCAAGGCGGTCGAGGAGGGCGGCCTCGGCACCCGCGAGGCCCTCGACTCCGTGCTCGGCACCCACATCGGCGGCACCTGGCGCCTGGACACCCCCTTCCTGGAGAACCTGGTCGAGCTGGTCGGCGGCATCGAGGTCGACACCGACACCGCGGTCCCGGCCGACGACGCGGCCAAGACCCCGGCCGTGGCCCAGGGTCAGAAGCAGAGCCTGAGCGGCCCGATGGCCGTCGCGTACGCCACGTACCGCGCACAGGGCGAGGCGGAGGCCAAGCAGCTGGAGCGCACGGGCAAGGTGCTCCACGCGGTCCTGCGCAAGGTCCCGAGCGACCCCAAGGCCGCGGCCGTCACGGTCGAGAGCATCGGCCAGATCCTCGATCCCGCGCTCAACGCGCAGACCCTCGGAGCCCTGCTGTCCAAGCTCGGCGCGCACGCCAAGGTGGGCGCGTACCGCACCGACGTCATCGCGGTGAAGCAGGACGGGACGCTCACGGACGAGGCCAACAAGAAGGTCGTCAAGGAGGTGCTCGGCGGCTCCGCCGACGCTGCGCAGCCCGGCGCCACCCCGCGCGTCGGCCTGAAGGACGCCACCGGCGACGAGAAGACGCAGGTCGCGGCCAAGGCGGCGCTGATGAACGGCGGCTACACCTTCGTGGACGGCGGCAAGGCCGACAAGACCGCGGCCGCCTCGCAGATCACCTATCAGGACGACGCCCAGCGCGACCGGGCGATCGAGGTGGCCAAGACGCTGGGGCTGCCCGAGACGGTCGTGAAGAAGGCCGAGAACGTCGTGAACGCCGAGGTCGTGGTGATCCTCGGGAAGGACTACAAGGCGTCCTGACCGGGCCGCGGCCCGGCCGGGAGGGGCGCTCGCGCCCGTGCGGAACGTTCCGCGCGGGCGCCGTCGGCGGTACATGAGACCCTTGTAAGGATCTGCCCGCCAACCCGAAAGCATGGCCAGTGACCGCCACGGACCGCTCCATCGAGCTCATCACCACCGCTGCCCAGGCCGCGGCCGACCGGCTCGCGCACGACATCATCGCGTACGACGTCAGCGACGTGCTGTCGATCACCGACGCCTTCCTGCTCGCCTCGGCGCCCAACGACCGTCAGGTCAAGTCGATCGTCGACGAGATCGAGGAGCGCCTGCAGAAGGAGCTCGGCGCCAAGCCGGTGCGCCGCGAGGGCGACCGCGACGCCCGCTGGATCCTGCTCGACTACGTCGACATCGTCGTCCACGTCCAGCACAGCGAGGAGCGGGTCTTCTACGCGCTGGAGCGCCTGTGGAAGGACTGCCCCGAGATCGAGCTCCCCGAGGACGCCAAGCTCACCATCGGCAAGGCCGAGGAGCACGCCAAGCTGCGCGAGGCGGCGGGCGACGAGGACCTGGACGGTGATCTGTTCTGAGCGCGACCGACGCGGCCGAGCCGGCCAGGTCCAGCAGGAAGATCGTCCTCTGGCGGCACGGCCAGACGTCCTGGAACCTGGAGCGGCGCTTCCAGGGTTCCACGGACATCGAGCTGACCGACACGGGCCTGGCACAGGCGCGCCGCTCCGCGCGGCTGCTCGCCTCGCTGAAGCCGGACGCCATCGTCGCCTCGGACCTGCGGCGTGCCGCGGCCACCGCGGCCGAGCTGGCCGCCGTCACGGGGCTGCCCGTGACGCACACCGAGGCGCTGCGCGAGACGTACGCCGGTGAGTGGCAGGGTCTGACGCACGAGGAGATCCTCGGCAAGTACGGCGAGCAGTACGCGGCGTGGAAGCGCGGCGAGCCGGTTCGCCGCGGCGGCGGTGAGCTGGAGACCGAGGTCGCCGACCGCGCCGCGCCCGTGGTGCTGGAGCACACCGACGGGCTGCCGAAGAACGGCACGCTCGTCGTGGTCAGCCACGGCGGCACCATCCGTACGACGATCGGGCGCCTGCTGGGCCTGGAGCCGTACCACTGGGAGGGCCTGGGCGGGCTCTCCAACTGCTGCTGGTCCGTCCTCGGCGAGGGCGCCCGCGGCTGGCGTCTGCTGGAGCACAACGCCGGCACGCTGCCGGAACCGGTGCTCGGCGACGACGACTGAACGGCTCCCTGCCGCTTCCCACCGGGGCTCCGACCCGGATTTCACTTTCCGGCTGGTCGCAGGCTAGAGTTCTTCTTGTTCGCAGCGAAGAACACCGGAGACGGGGGAAGCGCAGCGGAGAGCGGGGCTATAGCTCAGTTGGTAGAGCGCCTGCATGGCATGCAGGAGGTCAGGAGTTCAATTCTCCTTAGCTCCACAATCAGGATCCCGTCCCCAAGTGGGGGCGGGATCCTTGTTTTTGTACCCTTTGCGTTTGCTGACCTGGCCCGCACCGGCGTGGCAGAATCGGACAGCCGGAGGGGGAGTCGACGGCCCGACGCGGGAGGGAGTCGCGAACGGATGGGTGCACACCGGCGCCGGTGCGACTGGTGCAACAACGGGACGCCGATCGTGCGGGACATGGACCCGGTCAACCCCGACTACCAGTACTGGTGCGAGGAATGCGCGCGGGCGCTGATCATAAAAGGCGACCCGATCGAGACGTACCGTGAGCTGGAAGGGGAGCCGATCTACGGTCGGCTGCTCGATGAGCACTGCACGCTCAAGCGCTTCTACCAGTTCGCGAGAGCGTGACAGACCGCTGCAAATCGGACATGGCCCATGGTCGGTGGAAACCGATTTTTGGACCAGGGCCATGACCGTGTAATGTTTGGGACGTCGCCAAGGGGAACCGGCAAGGGAAACCGAAGCGGCAAGCAGGGCAAGGGGCTATAGCTCAGTTGGTAGAGCGCCTGCATGGCATGCAGGAGGTCAGGAGTTCAATTCTCCTTAGCTCCACAGTGAAGAAGCGGGCCACCCGGATCGGGTGGCCCGCTTCTCGTTGTGTCACCCGGTGGAACGGCAGAGCGTCGGCAGGGGCCGCTGCGGTACCCTGACGCCATGCGTGCCGTACGCCTCCTGCTTACCGAGCCGCGCTGATCAGTACCGACCTTCGAAACGGTCGGCCTCGGCGCGGCGCCCCCTCCTGTGCGAGGGGTTTTTTCGTTTGGGCAGGCAGAGACGGCAGAGACGATCGATGGAGCTTCAGAAATCATGAGCGAGACGAACACCCCGGCCCCCGAGGCGGCCGAGGCGCACCGTTACACGGCTGCCATGGCCGCCGACATCGAGGCACGCTGGCAGGACGTATGGGACGCGCAGGGCACCTACGAGGCCCCGAACCCGACCGGTGACCTGGCGGGGGACCCCGCGGTCGTCGCGCGGCCCAAGAAGTTCATCATGGACATGTTCCCGTACCCGTCCGGTGCGGGCCTGCACGTCGGTCACCCGCTCGGGTACATCGCCACCGACGTCTACGCCCGCCACCAGCGGATGACCGGCCACAACGTCCTGCACACCCTGGGATTCGACGCCTTCGGCCTGCCGGCCGAGCAGTACGCCGTGCAGACCGGCACGCATCCGCGCGTGTCGACCGAGGCGAACATCGAGAACATGAAGGTCCAGCTGCGCCGGCTGGGCCTGGGCCACGACAAGCGCCGCTCGTTCGCCACGATCGACCCGGACTACTACAAGTGGACCCAGTGGATCTTCCTGCAGATCTACAACTCCTGGTACGACGCGGACGCCAGGAAGGCCCGCCCGATCGCCGAGCTGGTCGCCGCCTTCGAGGACGGCTCCCGTGAGGTCCCCGGCGGGCGCGCCTGGGCCGGGCTGACCGCGGCCGAGCGGGCCGACGTACTGAACGGCCACCGGCTGGCGTACTCCTCGGACGCGCCCGTCAACTGGTGCCCCGGGCTGGGCACCGTACTGGCCAACGAGGAGGTCACCGCCGACGGTCGCTCCGAGCGCGGCAACTTCCCGGTCTTCAAGTCCAAGCTGAGCCAGTGGAACATGCGGATCACCGCGTACGCCGACCGGCTGCTGGACGACCTGGACGCGCTGGACTGGCCCGAGGCCATCAAGCTGCAGCAGCGCAACTGGATCGGCCGCAGCGAGGGCGCGCGCGTCGACTTCGCGCTGGGCGACGAGGCCATCACCGTCTTCACCACCCGCCCCGACACCCTGTTCGGCGCCACCTACATGGTGCTGGCGCCCGAGCACCCGCTGGTGGAGAAGTTCATCCCGGCAGCCTGGCCCGAGGGCACCCACGACGTGTGGACGGGCGGGCACGCCACCCCGGCGGAGGCCGTCACCGCCTACCGCAAGCAGGCCGCCTCGAAGTCGGACGTCGAGCGCCAGGCCGAGGCCAAGGACAAGACCGGCGTCTTCACCGGCGAGTACGCGATCAACCCGGTCAGCGGCGACAAGGTCCCGGTCTTCATCGCCGACTACGTCCTGATGGGCTACGGCACCGGCGCGATCATGGCCGTTCCGGCGCACGACAGCCGGGACTTCGAGTTCGCGCGCGCCTTCGAGCTGCCGATGCGCTGCGTCGTGCAGCCCTCCGACGGCCGCGGCACCGACCCGGCCGAGTGGGACGACGCCTTCGCCTCGTACGACGCGAAGCTGGTCAACTCCACCGGCGAGGGCATCTCCCTGGACGGCCTGGGCGTCGTCGAGGCGAAGGCCGCGATCACCGAATGGCTGGCCGGGCGCGGCATCGGCGAGGGCACGGTCAACTTCCGCCTGCGCGACTGGCTGTTCAGCCGCCAGCGGTACTGGGGCGAGCCCTTCCCGATCGTCTACGACGAGGACGGCGTCGCGCACTCCCTGCCCGAGTCGATGCTGCCGCTGGAGCTGCCGGAGGTCGAGGACTACTCGCCGCGCACCTTCGAGCCGGACGACGCGGACTCGCAGCCGGAGACCCCGCTGTCGCGCAAGGCCGACTGGGTCAACGTCGAGCTGGACCTGGGCGACGGCGTGAAGTCCTACCGTCGCGAGACCAACACCATGCCCAACTGGGCCGGTTCCTGCTGGTACGAGCTGCGCTACCTGGACCCGAACAACGCCTCCGCGCTGGTCGACCCGGAGATCGAGCAGTACTGGATGGGTCCCCGCGAGGGCGCCCCGCACGGCGGTGTCGACCTGTACGTGGGCGGCGCCGAGCACGCCGTGCTGCACCTGCTGTACGCCCGCTTCTGGTCGAAGGTGCTGTTCGACCTGGGCCACGTGTCCTCGGCGGAGCCGTTCCACAAGCTGTTCAACCAGGGCATGATCCAGGCGTACGCCTACACCGACGAGCGCGGTGTGTACGTCCCGGCGGCCGAGGTCGAGGAGCGCGACGGCGGCTACTTCTACGAGGGCAAGCAGGTCAAGCGCGAGCACGGCAAGATGGGCAAGTCCCTGAAGAACGCCGTCACGCCGGACGAGATCTGCGAGGAGTACGGCGCCGACACGCTGCGCCTGTACGAGATGGCGATGGGTCCGCTGGACGTCTCGCGTCCGTGGGACACGCGCGCCGTGGTCGGCCAGTACCGCCTGCTGCAGCGCCTGTGGCGCAACATCGTGGACGAGGAGACCGGCGCGGTGACGGTCGTCGACGCCGAGCCGGGCGAGGACACGCTGCGCGCCCTGCACAAGGCGATCGACGGGGCCGGCGCGGACATGGCGGGGCTGCGGTTCAACACCGCCATCGCCAAGATCACCGAGCTGAACAACGCCCTGACGAAGGCGGGCCGCCCGCTGGAGCGCTCGGTCGCCGAGCGGCTGGTCCTGCTGGTCGCCCCGCTGGCCCCGCACATCGCGGAGGAGCTGTGGCACCGGCTGGGCCACAGCGAGTCCGTGGTCCACCAGGACTTCCCGGTCGCGGACCCGGCGTACGTCGTGGACGAGAGCGTCACCTGCGTGGTGCAGGTCAAGGGCAAGGTCAAGGCGCGCCTGGAGGTGTCGCCGTCGATCACGGACGCCGATCTGGAGCAGCTGGCCGTGAACGACGCCGGGGTCGTGGCGGCGCTGGGCGGCGCGGAGATCCGCAAGGTGATCGTGCGCGCGCCGAAGCTGGTGAACATCGTCATCTGAGGTCTTCGGCCTGAGAGCTTCGTCTGAGAGCTTCGTCTGAGGGCGCACCCCCGCATAGGGGGGATCCCGTACGGGCAGGTTGGGGGTTCGATTGGAACCCCTGGCCTGCCCGTGGCGTTTACGGTGGAGGGGAAGAGCTGACGCCTGGGGAAAGGGGCCGTCATGGAGGCCGCGTTGATCATCTTCGCGTTGATGTTGCTGGCCATCGTCGGCCTCGGCGCGTACCTCACGGTCAAGGCGGTGGGCGCGGCCAAGCGGGGTGTGGAGCGCACCGTCGCCCAGGCGAGGCGCAGCGTGGAGGACACCACGCTGCGGGCCAAGAGCTTCGGCCAGGTCGGAGTGGCGGGAGCGCTCGCGCAGCTGCGGCTGGACCTGCGGACGTCGATGCGCGCCACGCAGCAGGCGCTGGCCGAGGGGGCTCAGGCGGACGCCTCGCTGCGGGAGTCCCTCGGGCTGTTCGAGCGGCTGAGCGCCCACGGGCACGAGCTCGACGGGGAACTGAAGCGACTGGAGCAGGAGCCCGACCGGCAGCGCACCGCCGAGCTCCTGCCGGATCTGCGGGAGCGCGCGGCCAAGATCATCCAGGCGGCGGACTCGCTGCGGTGGGCCGCCCGCGACCGGGCCCGGCGCTTCGCGGAGGACGACCTGTCCCTGCTGTCGGACCAGATCCAGATGGAATCGGGCGCGCTGCGCGACTGGTCCCGCGAACCGGTGGACGACCTGGCGGCGGCAGCCGCCGAATGGGACGCCGCCCAGTCCGCCCAGTCCGCCCAGTCCGCCCAGTCCGGCCAGTCCGCGCCGAGCCCGGAGCCGGCGCCCACGCCCCGGCCCGCGGCTCTGAACCCGCCCGCTCCGACGGTGCAGTACCCCTGGCAGCAGAAGACCCCCCGCCCGGAAAGCGCGGGCTGAGCAGGGCCCCGCACCGGGCGCCTGAGGGGCGCAGCCCCTTAGGTCGTGTCCGCAAGGTCCCGCCTGCGCGGCGGGGTCCGGCACGCACGCTTGCTACTTTGCGGACACTCCCCAGGGGGTCTCGGGGCGGAGCCCCGAGTTTCGGGAAGGGGCGGGGTGGGGGAGAGCCCCCCAGGGCCCCCGACGCCGCCCGCCGCACAACCCGTAGGCTCGGCCGCACCCAGCCCCGGCGGGGGGCCCGCGCGACCCGCCCCCGCCCCGCCCCGGGGCCCCGGCTGCCGTCCCGCCCCCACGAGCGGTAACCTCCGCCTCATGTCCCGCCATGTCGCCATCGTCACCGATTCCACGGCCTACCTGCCCCGACCGGCCATGGCGCGGCACGGAATCACCGCCGTCCCGCTCACCGTGGTGCTCGGCGGAGAGGCCCTGGAAGAGGGCACCGAGATCTCGGCGCGCAGCCTGGCCCTGGCCCTGCAGAAGCGCCGCTCGGTCACCACCTCCCGCCCGAGCCCGGAGGAGTTCGTACGGGCCTACCGGGCGGCCGCGGACGCCGGGGCGACCGGCATCGTCAGCCTGCACCTGTCCGCCGAGTTCTCCGGGACCTATGACGCCGCCGTGGTGGCCGCCAGGACCGCGCCGGTGCCCGTACGCGTCGTGGACACGGGCATGGTCGCCATGGCCCTCGGATTCTGCGCGCTCGCCGCGGCGGAGGTCGCCGAAGCGGGCGGCTCCGTGGACGAGGCCGTGGCGGCCGCCGAGAAACGGGCGGCGGACATGGCCGCGTACTTCTACGTCGACACCCTGGACTACCTGCGCCGAGGCGGCCGGATCGGGGCCGCGCAGGCCCTGCTCGGCTCGGCCCTGGCGGTGAAGCCGCTGCTGACCCTGGACGGCGGGCGGATCGAGATGCTGGAGAAGGTGCGTACGGCTTCCAAGGCCATCGCCCGCCTGGAGGAGCTGGCCGTCGAGCGCGCCGGCTCAGGCGGCGTGGACGTGGCGGTGCATCACCTGGCGGCGCCGGAGCGGGCCGAGAAGCTCGCCCAGCGGCTCCGCGAGCGGATTCCCGGCCTGGTCGAGCTGCACGTCAGCGAGGTCGGAGCGGTGATCGGCGCGCACACCGGGCCGGGGCTGCTGGCGGCGGTCGTCTCGCCCCGCTGATCACCGGAACGAGTGGCGCGGTTGTCCACAACAGGGCTGCCGTCCACCGGAATTGAAGCCTCCGAACGGCTGTCGGGATCTGCCCCTACGGTCGTGACATGACTCTTCGAGCGCGTACTCCGTATCCGTCGGGCGCCACCAGCGGCCCGGGCCGTTCCCGCCTCTCCGACAGCCGTTTCCGGCACGGACGGGGGCGCGGCAGGCGCCGCCACGGCCTCCGTGCCGCGCCCGCTCACCTTCCGCATCACGATCCCGATCCCTGTCTCGATCCCGACCTCGACCCTGATGCCGGCCCCGATCCCGGCCCCGACCCGGGACCTGATCGGGATCCGGGCGCGGTGCGGCGGAGGGCCGAAGCCCTGTTCGGCGGTGCCGGCCCGCCGCAGGCGGCGCCGCCGGCCCCGGAGGAGCCCGAGGCGCCGCCCGGGGAGGCGGCCGCCCTGCCCACCGGTACCGCCCGCAGGCTGGCGGTGCGGGAGCGGCTGCCGGTGTGGCTGCAGGCCCGGTGCGCGGTGGAGCCGCGCACGGTGGCCGCGGTCGGGGTGGTGCTGGTCGCCGCCGTCGGCTTCGCGGGGCAGCAGTACTGGTCGTCCCGGCCGCGGGAGGTGACCGCCCCCGCCCTGGCCGCCCCCGCGGTGGTGCCGGCGGGGGCCACCGCGTCCGCCGCGCCACCGGCCGCGGCAGGCGCCGGGGCGGGGACCGCGCGGATCGTCGTCGACGTCGGAGGCAAGGTCCGGGATCCGGGAGTGCGGCGGCTGCCCGCCGGTTCCCGGGTGGAGGACGCGCTGGCCGCCGCCGGGGGAGTGCGGCCGGGCACGGACACCACCGGACTGAACCGGGCCCGGGTGCTGGTGGACGGCGAACAGGTGCTGGTGGGCGTGAACGCGACGACACAGCCGCCGCCCGGGGGCGCCGTGGGCGGGCCGTCCGCCGGGCCGCTCAGCCTTGGTTCGGCCACCGTCGAGCAGCTGGACGGTCTGCCGGGGGTGGGGCCGGTGCTGGCCCAGCACATCGTCGACTTCCGCACCGCCCGCGGCGGCTTCCGTTCCGTGGAGGAGCTGCGCCAGGTCAACGGCATCGGCGAGCGGCGCTTCGCCGACCTGCGCAAGCTGGTGCGGCCGTGAACCGCCCGGAGGGGGCGGGCCCGGTGGACCTGCGTCTCGCGGTGCCCGCCGTGGCCGCCTGGGCGGCGGCCGCCCTCGCGCTCGGGGCACCCGTCGGGGGGACCGCCCTCGGCGTGGGCCTGGCGGTGGTCGCCGCGGGCCTGCTGATGCTGCTGCAGGCGAGGCGCCCGGGGGCGCTGTGGCGGGTCGCCCCGGCCGTGGCGGCTGCCCTGCTGTCCGCGGCCGCCGGAGCGGGCGTCGCGGGGCTCCAGCTGGCCGAGGCGCGGGCCGGGCCGGTCGCCGGACTGGCGAGCCGGCACGCCCGGGTCCACGTCGAGCTGACCGTCGGCTCGGATCCCCGGACCGCGCGGAGCGGCAGCGGGCCGCCGGTGGTGGTGCTGGACGCGGTGGTCACCCGGGTGACCGGGCCCGACGGGGCGAGCACCCGGGTCGAGACCCCGGTGCGGGTGCTGGCCGGGCACGCGGGATGGGCCCGGCTCCTGCCCTCCACCCGGGTGGCGGTGGTCGCCCGGCTGGCCCCCGCGCGGGGCGGGGAGCGGGCCGTGGCGCTGCTCCGCCCGTCCGGTGACATACCGCCGGCGGTGACCGGCGGCCCGGACACCGCCCAGCGGCTGGCGGGGCGGCTGCGGGCCGGGCTGCGCGGGGCCACCGAGGGGCTCGCACCGGATGCGCGGGCCCTGCTGCCGGGACTGGTCGTCGGGGACACCTCCAGGGTTCCGCCCGACCTGCACGAGGCCTTCCGGGCCACCGATCTGCTCCATCTGCTGGCCGTCTCCGGGTCGAACCTGACCGTGGTGCTGTTCCTGCTCATCGGGCCCCCGGGCCGCGCGCAGCAGGCCGAACGGCGCGGGCTGGCGCCCCGCCTCGGACTCTCCCTGCGGACGACCGCCCTGTGCGGGACGGCCCTGACCCTGGCGTTCGTGGTGGTCTGCCGGCCGGAGCCGAGCGTGCTGCGGGCCGCGGCCTGCGGGGCGGTCACCCTGCTGGCCATCGCCACCGGCCGGCGCAGGTCCCTGATCCCCGCCCTGGGGGCCGCGGTACTGCTGCTGGTGCTCTACGACCCGTGGCTGGCCCGCAGTTACGGCTTCCTGCTCTCGGTCCTGGCCACCGGGGCGCTGCTGACCCTCGCTCCCCGGTGGAGCGGGGCCCTGCGGCGGCGCGGGGCGGGGCCCCGGCTCGCCGAGGCGGTGGGCGCCGCCGCTGCCGCCCAGGCGGTGTGCGCGCCCGTGGTCGCCGTGCTCGCGGCCCGGGTCAGCCTGGTGGCGGTGCCGTGCAACCTGCTGGCCGAGCTGGCGGCCGGTCCGGCGACCGTCCTCGGCTTCGCCGCGCTGGCGGCGGCCCCGCTCTGGATGCCCGCCGCCGAGGTGCTCGCCCGGTGCGCAGGGGTGCCCGCAGGGTGGATCGCCGCCGTCGCGCGGGCCGGGGCGAGGTTCCCCGGCGCGGAGCTGCCCTGGCCGGGCGGGATCACCGGCGGCCTGCTGCTGGCGGCGCTCACCCTGGCGGTCGTCGTGATCGGCGCCCGCCTGGGGCGGCGGCGGTGGCTGTGCTCCGCGCTGGTGGTGCTGCTGCTCCTCGCGGTACTGCGGCCGCCGCAGCTCACCCGCACGCTCACCGGCTGGCCCCCGCCCGACTGGAGCTACGTCCAGTGCGCCGTGGGGCAGGGGGACGCGGCGGTTCTCGCCGTGGGCCCGGGGGAGGCGGTGGTGGTGGACGCCGGTGCGGAACCCGGGCCGGTGGACGCCTGCCTGCGCGAGCTGGGGGTGCAACGGGTGCCGATGCTCCTGCTGACGCACTTTCACGCCGACCACGTGGGAGGCCTGGCAGGCGTCCTGCGGGGCCGGTCCGTGGGGGTGATCCAGGCCACCGTGCTGGAAGAGCCGCCCGGGCAGGCCGAGTTCGTACGGCGGACGGCGGCGGCCGCCGGGGTGCCGGTCGTGCGGGCGGTGCAGGGGGAGCGGCGCCGGGCCGGGCCGTTCGAATGGGAGGTGCTGTGGCCGCCGCCGGCCGGGTCGCCCTTCCAAGGGCCCAACGACGCGAGCGTCGTCCTGCTGGTGCGCGGCGCGGGACTCACTCTGCTGCTGCTCGGCGACCTCGAACCCGAGGCGCAGCAGGCCCTCCTGAGGGAGCATCCGCAGTTAGGGCCGGTGGACGTCCTCAAGGTCGCCCACCACGGCTCGGCACACCAGGATCCGGGGCTGCACGAGCGGGTCCGCCCGCGGCTGGCGATTGTTCCCGTCGGTACAAAAAACCGGTACGGGCATCCCGCGCCGGGTACGCTCGCCCGCCTGCGGGCCGTGGGGGCGACCGTGTTGCGCACCGACACCGACGGCTCGATCGCCGTCAGTGGAACCGGCGTTCGGCTGCGTGCGTTTCCAGCCAGGAGACGACGTATGCGACGCGGTCATACCGGGCGCGAGTGTTCTGTTTGCCCACAACCCGACAGCATGATCGAATGCGTCTTCGCCAGAGCGGTCCAAGTCCACACAGCACGGGGGTGCACACGTCATGTTCGGTCGCCGACGGGGGATGGAGTCGGCCGGAAGTTCCAGCCCGCACACATCCGCGACACTGACGCTGCCGCCGACGGCGCGTCTGCTCAGCTGCCGAGTCCTCGACACCGTCCACCGGCCCATCCGGCAGGCCGCGTTCGAGGTGACGGATCCGATCGGCCGTCGGATCGTCAGCGGCGAGACCGACCCGTTCGGCGGCTTCACGGCCGCCGTGCCGGAGGGGGAGTACCGGCTCTCCGTCACCGCCGAGGGGTACACGCCGTTCCACGGGGTCACGCTCGTGGGGGACCCGGCCCAGCCCGGTACGGGGGAGATCATCCTCGACGCGGTGGAGCCGCCGATCCTGCCGCAGCCCGGCCACTGGGAACTCGACCCGACGCACTCGTCCATCGGTTTCACGGCCCGGCACATCGGCCTCGCCCGGATCAACGGACGGTTCAACACCTTCGCCGGGGCGGTGCGCATAGCCGACCGCATGGAGGACTCCTCCATGCACGTGATCATCGACGCGGCGAGCATCGACACCGGGGTCCGGCTGCGCGACGACCACCTGCGGTCGGGGGACTTCCTGGACGCGGTCCGCCACCCGACGGTGGAGTTCTACAGCGAACGGTTCATCCACCGCACCGGCGGCCGGTGGGCCGTCGCGGGCGCCCTGACCCTCCACGGGGTGAGCCGGTCCGTGACCCTGGACACCCAGTACCTCGGCCTGGGCACGGGCATGGAGGGCGAGGTGCGGGCGGCCTGCCGGGCCACCGCCGAACTGCACCGCGAGGACTTCACCCTCAACTGGCAGTCGATGCTGGCCCACGGGATCGCGGCGATCGGTTCGAGCGTGGACGTGGCACTGGACGTCCAGATCGTGCACAAGGCCTGACCCCGGCGGGGCTCAGGGGGCCTCCAGCCAGCCTTCGTACTCGGCGGCGAGGTCGTCCAGCGCGCCGGCGTCGAGCCGTTCCCGCGGGTCCTCGACGACCACCAGCCACTGGGCGTCCTCGGCGTCGTCCTCGCCGGCCAGCGCGTCGCGGACCAACTGCGGTTCCTCCGGGAGGCCGAAGCGGTCGACGGCCTCCTGCGCCACCTCCTCGGCGGCGTCGCGGTCGGGCAGGACGAGTACATGTCGCACGTTCACCGGGCCATTGTCGAATACGCGGTGGAGGGGGCCGGGGCGCGGGGGGCTGTCAGTGCGGCGTGGGATGCTGGGGGCGATGGCCACCAGGAAGAACTCCACCGACGATCCCCTTGCCCCGATCACCCTCGCGGTGGGGCAGGAGGAGCTGCTGCTCGACCGCGCCGTGCGGGAGGTGGTGGCGGCCGCCCGTGCCGCCGACGCCGACACCGACGTCCGCGACCTCACTTCCGACCAGCTCCAGCCCGGCACGCTGGCCGAGCTGGCGAGCCCCTCGCTCTTCTCCGAGCGCAAGGTGCTGGTCGTGCGCAACGCGCAGGACCTGTCCGCCGACACGGTCAAGGAGGTCAAGGCCTACCTCGCCGCGCCCTACGAGGAGATCGCGCTGGTCCTCCTCCATGCGGGCGGCGTCAAGGGCAAGGGCCTGCTGGACGCGGCGCGCAAGGCCGGCGCCCGGGAGATCGCCTGCCCGAAGATGACGAAGGCGGCGGACCGGCTCGCCTTCGTGCGGGGGGAGTTCCGCACGCTGGGCCGTTCGGCGACCCCGGAGGCGTGCCAGACGCTGGTCGACGCCATCGGCAGCGACCTGCGGGAGCTGGCGAGCGCCGCGGCGCAGCTGTGCGCGGACGTCGAGGGGACCATCGACGAGGCCGTCGTCGGCCGCTACTACACCGGCCGGGCCGAGGCCTCCAGCTTCACCGTCGCCGACCGGGCGGTCGAGGGGCGTGCGGCGGAGGCCCTGGAAGCCCTGCGCTGGTCCCTGGCCACCGGCGTGGCCCCCGTCCTGATCACCAGTGCGCTGGCGCAGGCGGTCCGCGCGATCGGCAAGCTCGCCTCGGCCCCGCGCGGGGCCCGGCCCGGGGACCTCGCCCGCGACCTCGGCATGCCGCCGTGGAAGATCGACCGGGTCCGCCAGCAGATGCGGGGCTGGTCGGCGGACGGCGTCGCGGACGCGCTGCGCGCCGTCGCCGCCGCCGACGCGGGGGTCAAGGGCGGGGGCGACGACCCCGAGTACGCCCTGGAGAAGGCGGTCGTCGCGGTGGCCCGCGCGGCCCGCCCCCAGCGCCGCTGATCCGTGCCCCGAAGGCCCCGCCGGCCCCGGAGCAGCGCGAAGGCCCCGGCCGTCACCCTGGGGAAGGGGGACGGCCGGGGCCTTCGGTCACTGCTCGTGTTGCGCCGCACCCGCGTGGCGAACGCTTCGTGTGCGGAGCGGGGTGCCGGTCAGGAGCGGGAGAGAGGGCCCGCTGGGTCCCTTCCGGCGATCACATCGAGTGCGGAACTCAGATGGCGGCAACCTTGGAGGCCAGCGCCGACTTCTTGTTGGCGGCGGCGTTCTTGTGGATGACACCCTTCGAGACAGCCTTGTCCAGCTTCTTGGAAGCCAGGCGGGCCGCAGCGGTGGCCTTCTCCGCGTCGCCGGCGAGGATGGCCTCGTTGGCCTTGCGGATGAAGGTGCGCAGCTCGGACTTGACCGACTTGTTGCGAAGGCGAGCCTTCTCGTTGGTCTTGTTCCGCTTGATCTGGGACTTGATGTTCGCCACGAAAGAGCCTTTTCAGGTTCAGAGTTTGATCTTCGGATTGTGTCCCGACAGCTGAGAGGGCATACGAGACACAGCTGCCCAGGCTACCAGGCGCGCTCCTGGCGGCCCAAACCGAGCGCACTGCCCCGTCCATGGGACCATGGGAGCCTGCGTATGGACCGACATCGCGCCGCCGAGAGCGACCGGAGCCGGACTGTCCGCTCAGACCGACGCTCCGAAAACGCTTCCGACTGCGACCCGAGAATCAGGACACTGCGTGCCCGCGATCCCCAGCCACGTGCCCGAGCCGAGCCGTACCGACCCGGCGCTGATCCGCAATTTCTGCATCATCGCGCACATCGACCACGGCAAGTCGACCCTTGCCGACCGGATGCTCCAGCTCACCGGTGTCGTCGACCAGCGGCAGATGCGCGCCCAGTACCTCGACCGCATGGACATCGAGCGTGAGCGCGGCATCACGATCAAGTCCCAGGCGGTGCGACTGCCCTGGGCGCCCACCACGGGCGAGGGTCAGGGCAGCACCCACATCCTCAACATGATCGACACCCCCGGGCACGTCGACTTCACCTACGAGGTCTCGCGCTCGCTCGCCGCGTGCGAGGGCACGATCCTGCTGGTGGACGCCGCCCAGGGCATCGAGGCGCAGACCCTCGCCAACCTGTACCTGGCGATGGAGAACGACCTCGCGATCGTCCCCGTCCTCAACAAGATCGACCTGCCGGCCGCCCAGCCGGAGAAGTTCGCCGAGGAGCTCGCGAACCTGGTCGGCTGCGACCCCGACGACGTGCTGCGCGTCTCGGCCAAGACCGGCATGGGCGTGGACGCGCTGCTGGACAAGGTCGTCGCCACCGTCCCGGCCCCGGTCGGCGTCAAGGACGCCCCCGCCCGCGCGATGATCTTCGACTCGGTCTACGACTCCTACCGCGGCGTCGTCACGTACGTCCGTGTGGTCGACGGCCAGCTCAACAAGCGCGAGCGCATCAAGATGATGTCCACCGGCGCCACCCACGAGCTGCTGGAGATCGGTGTCTCCTCCCCGGAGATGACCCCGGCCGACGGCATCGGCGTCGGCGAGGTGGGCTACATCATCACCGGCGTGAAGGACGTCCGCCAGTCCAAGGTCGGTGACACCATCACCAGCCTGCACAACGGCGCGACCGAGGCCCTCGGCGGCTACAAGGACCCGAAGCCGATGGTCTTCTCGGGCCTCTACCCGCTCGACGGCTCCGACTACCCGGACCTGCGCGAGGCCCTGGACAAGCTCCAGCTCAACGACGCCGCGCTCGTCTACGAGCCCGAGACCTCCGCGGCGCTCGGCTTCGGCTTCCGCGTCGGCTTCCTCGGCCTGCTCCACCTGGACGTGGTCCGCGAGCGCCTGGAGCGCGAGTTCGGCCTCGACCTGATCGCGACCGCGCCCAACGTGGTCTACCGGGTGGTCCTGGAGGACGGCAAGGAAGTCACCGTCACCAATCCGAGCGAGTTCCCCGAAGGCAAGATCAAGGACGTCTTCGAGCCGGTCGTCCGGGCCACCGTGCTCGCCCCGACCGAGTTCATCGGCGCGATCATGGAGCTGTGCCAGCAGCGCCGCGGCACGCTCCTCGGCATGGACTACCTCTCCGAGGACCGCGTCGAGATCCGCTACACCCTCCCGCTCGCCGAGATCGTCTTCGACTTCTTCGACCAGCTGAAGTCCAAGACGCGCGGCTACGCCTCCCTCGACTACGAGCCCACCGGCGAGCAGGCCTCCAGCCTGGTCAAGGTCGACATCCTGCTGCACGGCGACAAGGTCGACGCCTTCTCCGCCGTCTGCCACAAGGACGCCGCCTACGCCTACGGCGTGCGCCTCGTCGCCAAGCTGCGCGAGCTCATCCCGCGGCAGGCCTTCGAGGTGCCGATCCAGGCGGCCGTCGGCTCCCGCGTCATCGCCCGCGAGACCATCCGCGCCATCCGCAAGGACGTCCTCGCCAAGTGCTACGGCGGTGACATCTCCCGTAAGCGGAAGCTGCTGGAGAAGCAGAAGGAAGGCAAGAAGCGCATGAAGATGGTCGGCTCCGTGGAGGTCCCGCAGGAGGCCTTCATCGCCGTCCTCTCCAGTGACGAGTCCGGCGCGAAGAAGAAGTAGCCACCCCTGCCGTCACCCGGCGTACACAGGCCTCCGCGCATTGCGCGGGGGCCTGTTTCGTTATCAAGCGGCCGCTCGCCAACTCTTACGCGCACGCCGGAGGCGCTCTAGTCTGATCACTGCTCGACGGTTACTCGCCAGTTTAAAAAGTCAACGGCTGCAAACCCGCCAGTCCCAAGCGCCCCCAGCGCCCCACGCCCACGCACTGCCCGCGTGGTTCGGTCCGGAGGATGTCGTGAGCGACACACAGACCTATCTCGAGAACCGCCCGCCCACCGTGGCGGTGCTCTTCCTTGAGCGCGTCGCAGCGACGCCGAACGCGGAGGCCTACCGGTACCCGGTGCCCGCGGCCGGCGGCCGGGGCGCCACGGACGACTGGAAATCGCTGAGCTGGAGCCAGGCCGCCGAGCGGGTCTTCGCCATCGCGGCCGGACTGATCTCCCTCGGCCTCGGAACGGAAGAGCGCGTCGCGCTCGCCTCCAACACCCGGGTCGAGTGGATCCTCTCCGACCTCGGCGTGATGTGCGCCGGCGGCGCGGTCACCACGATCTACCCCAGCACCAACGCCGACGAGTCGGCGTTCATCCTCGCGGACTCCGAGAGCCGGGTCCTCATCGCCGAGGACGCCGCGCAGCTCGCGAAGGCGCGCGAGCGCCGCGCCGACCTGCCCGGGCTGCGCCACGTCGTCGTCCTGGAGGCCGCCGACGCGGTCGCCGCCGAAGGCGACCCGGAGGGCTGGGTGCTCTCGCTGGCCGACCTGGAGGCCAGGGGCGCGGAGTACCTCGCCAAGCACCCCGAGGCCGTCAACGAGCGCATCGCCTCCATCACCCCCGAGCAGCTCGCCACCCTCATCTACACCTCCGGCACCACCGGCCGGCCCAAGGGCGTCCGGCTGCCGCACGACAACTGGTCGTACATGGCCAAGGCCATGGTCGCCACCGGACTGATCGGCAAGGAGGACGTCCAGTACCTGTGGCTGCCGCTGGCCCACGTCTTCGGCAAGGTGCTGACCTCCGGGCAGATCGAGGCCGGGCACGTCACCGCCGTCGACGGCCGCATCGACAAGATCATCGAGAACCTGCCGGTGGTCCAGCCGACCTACATGGCGGCCGTTCCGCGCATCTTCGAGAAGGTCTACAACGGCGTGGCCGCCAAGGCCCGGGCCGGCGGCGGCGCCAAGTACAAGATCTTCCAGTGGTCGGTCGGCGTGGCCCGCGAGTACGCCAAGGTCACCCAGGACAACTTCCGCCGCACCGGGCGCGCGACCGCCCCCTTCGCGCTCACCACCAAGCACAAGGTCGCCGACGCCCTCGTCTACTCCAAGCTCCGCGACGCCTTCGGCGGCAAGCTGCGCGCGGCCGTCTCCGGCGCCTCCGCCCTGGCACCCGAGATCGGCTTCTTCTTCTCCGGCGCGGGCGTCCACATCCTGGAGGGCTACGGCCTCACCGAGTCCAGCGCGGCCTCCTTCGTCAACCCGGGCGAGGCCTACCGCACCGGCACGGTCGGCAAGCCGCTCCCCGGCACCGAGGTCCGCATCGCCGACGACGGCGAGGTCCTGCTGCGCGGCCCCGGCATCATGCAGGGCTACCACGGGCAGCCGGACAAGACCGCCGAGGTCCTGGAGTCCGACGGCTGGCTGCACACGGGCGACATCGGCGAGCTGTCCGCCGACGGCTACCTGCGCATCACCGACCGCAAGAAGGACCTGATCAAGACCTCGGGCGGCAAGTACGTCGCCCCGGCCGAGATCGAGGGCCAGTTCAAGGCGATCTGCCCGTACGTGTCGACCATCGTCGTGCACGGCGCCGACCGGAACTTCTGCACCGCCCTGATCGCGCTCGACGAGCCGTCGATCCTGGGCTGGGCGGCCGAGAACGGGCTGGAGGGCCGCACGTACAAGGAGGTCCTGGCGGCGCCGGAGACCAACCGGCTGATCGAGACCTACGTCCAGACCCTGAACGAGGGCCTCCAGCGGTGGCAGACGGTCAAGAAGTTCCGGATCCTGCCGCGCGACCTCGACGTCGAGCACGGCGACCTCACGCCCAGCCTGAAGCTGAAGCGACCGGTGGTCGAGCGTGAGTTCAAGCACCTGATCGAGGAGATGTACGAGGGGTCGCGCGAGGCGTAGGCCTGCCGCGGGACCGGCGGGGCGGGGCGGTGACCCGCCCCGCACCCCCCGCGCCTCGAACGCCGGCGGGGCCGAGGCGGTCACCGGCGGGGCCCGGGGGTGCGCCGGGTGCGGGATGATGGGGGCATGCCTTCCGCACTCCCCGACGGTGAACCCATGCCCGAAGACGGCTCGCTGCCGTCCCACGCCCTGGCGGGCGCGGGGGAGCGGCCGCTCGGGTTCTACCTGCACGTCCCCTACTGCGCCACGCGCTGCGGGTACTGCGACTTCAACACCTACACGGCCACCGAGCTGCGGGGCACCGGAGGCGTGCTCGCCTCCCGCGAGAACTACGCCGACACCCTGATCGACGAGGTCCGCCTCGCGCGCAAGGTCCTCGGCGACGACCCGCGGCCCGTCCGCACCGTCTTCGTCGGCGGCGGCACGCCGACGCTGCTGCCCGCCGCCGACCTCGTACGCATGCTCGCGGCGATCCGGGACGAGTTCGGCCTGGCCGACGGCGCCGAGATCACGACGGAGGCCAATCCGGAGTCCGTGGACCCGGCGTACCTGGCCGAGCTGCGCGCCGGGGGCTTCAACCGGATCTCCTTCGGCATGCAGAGCGCCAAGCAGCACGTCCTGAAGGTCCTCGACCGCACCCACACGCCCGGGCGCCCCGAGGCGTGCGTCGCCGAGGCCCGCGCGGCGGGCTTCGAGCACGTCAACCTCGACCTGATCTACGGCACGCCCGGCGAGAGCGACCAGGACTGGCGGGACTCCCTCGCCGCCGCCCTCGCGGCCGGCCCGGACCACGTCAGCGCCTACGCGCTGATCGTCGAAGAGGGCACGCAGCTGGCCCGCCGGATCCGCCGCGGCGAGGTCCCCATGACCGACGACGACGTCCACGCCGACCGCTACCTGATCGCCGACGAGGTCATGGCCCAGGCCGGCTACTCCTGGTACGAGGTGTCGAACTGGGCCACCTCGCAGGCCGGACGCTGCCTGCACAACGAGCTGTACTGGCGCGGCGCCGACTGGTGGGGCGCCGGGCCGGGCGCGCACTCGCACGTGGGCGGGGTGCGCTGGTGGAACGTCAAGCACCCCGGTGCCTACGCCGCCGCCCTCGCGGAGGGCCGCTCCCCGGGCGCGGGGCGCGAGCTGCTGTCGGAGGAGGACCGCCGCGTGGAGCGGATCCTGCTGGAGCTGCGCCTCGTGGACGGCGTCCCGCTGTCCCTGCTCGCCCCGGCCGGCCTCGCGGCCTCCCGCAAGGCCCTCGCGGACGGTCTCCTGGAGTCCGGACCGTACGGGGCGGGGCGGGCCGTCCTGACCCTGCGCGGGCGGCTGCTGGCCGACGCCGTGGTCCGGGACCTGGTCGACTGACCACGCGCCGGGTTCAGGCCTCGCCGCCGGCCGTGACGAAGTCGATCAGTTCCTCCACGCGGCCCAGCAGGGTCGGCTCCAGGTCCTTGTAGGAGCCCACCCGGGACAGGATGTGCTGCCAGGCCGCCCCGGTGTTCTCCGGCCAGCCCAGCGCCCTGCAGACGCCCGTCTTCCAGTCCTGGCCGCGCGGGACCACCGGCCACGCCGGGATGCCCAGCGCGGACGGCTTCACCGCCTGCCAGACGTCCACGTACGGGTGGCCCACCACCAGCACGTCCGGCGAGGTCACCGAGGCGGCGATACGGGACTCCTTCGAGCCGGGCACCAGGTGGTCCACCAGCACGCCCAGCCGGGCGTCCGGCGCCGGACCGAACTGCGCCACCACCGCCGGCAGGTCGTCGACGCCCTCCAGGTACTCGACCACCACGCCCTCGATGCGCAGGTCGTCGCCCCAGACCCGCTCCACCAGCTCGGCGTCGTGCCGGCCCTCGACGTAGATCCGGCCCGCCCGGGCCACCCGCGCCCGGGCACCCGGGACGGCGATCGACCCCGACGCCGTACGGGCCGGCGCCGACGGGCCGCGGGGCGGGCGGACCAGGGTGACGACCGCGCCGTCCAGCAGGAAGCCCCGCGGCTCCATCGGGAACACCCGGCGCTTGCCGAAGCGGTCCTCCAGGGTCACCGTGCCCGCCTCGCAGGCCACCACCGCGCCGCAGAAGTCCGTACCCGCCACCTCGACCACCAGGTCCGGTTCCGCGGCGACCTCCGGCACGGCCTTGGGTCGCTTCCACTGCGGGGTCAGGTCGGGGGAGTACTCGCGCATCCGGCCGACACTAGGAGAGCCGCGCGCCTCCCGCCTACGACACGCCGGAACGGGCCGCCAGTGTGGCGCGTTGCGCACGCACGAACTCCGCCCCGACCACCGCTCCGTGACCCGGCACGTACAGCGCGTCCTCGCCGCCCAGCGACAGCAGCCGGTCCAGGGCGGCGGGCCACTGCCGCGGCACCGCGTCCGGGCCCGCCAACGGCTCGCCCGACTCCTCGACCAGGTCCCCGCAGAACACCGTCTCGCGTTCGCCCGGGACGAAGACGGCCAGGTCGTGCCCGGTGTGCCCGGGCCCCACGTTGGCCAGCAGCACCTGCACCCCGCCCAGCTCCAGCGTCCACTCGCCCGACACCGGATGGCCGGGCAGCACCAGCAGGTCCACCGCCTCGGCCGCCTCCTCCTCCGCGAGCCCGTGCCGCACCGCGTCCGCGCGCAGCTCCTCGCGGCCCGACGCGAGGAGCCCGGCCAGCCCGACCGCCCCGAAGACCTCGACCCCGGCGAAGGCGGACGCCCCCAGTACGTGATCGAAATGCCCGTGCGTGAATGCGATATGGGTCACGCTCCGGCCGGTCAGCCGCTCGGCCTCCGCCCGCACCCGCGCGCCCTCGCGCACGCTCGACCCCGGGTCGATCAGAAGGACGGACTCGTCCCCCACCACCAGTCCCACCGTGCAGTCCCACACCGGCAGACGCCGCCGGCCGGCCCGTCCGGTGAGCCGTTCCCAGCCCGCCTCTTCCCAACGCACGTCCATGCCGCGACGCTACCCTGGCGGGCCTCCCTTGCCAGGGTCTCTGTACCCGGCCGTACACTGAGCGGGGGATTCCTGGCACTCGAACGTACAGAGTGCCAACGAACGGCAGAACACGGCAGAACACGGCAACGGATCACGCTGGAGGTGTGCGCGATGCTCAGCGAACGCAGACTCGAAGTGCTGCGCGCCATCGTCCAGGACTACGTCGGGACGGAGGAGCCCGTCGGCTCCAAGGCGCTCACCGAGCGGCACCGGCTCGGCGTCTCGCCCGCGACCGTGCGCAACGACATGGCGGTGCTGGAGGAAGAGGGCTACATCGCCCAGCCCCACACCAGCGCCGGCCGGATCCCCACCGACAAGGGCTACCGCCTCTTCGTCGACAAGCTGGCGGGGGTCAAGCCCCTGTCGACGCCCGAGCGCCGGGCCATCCAGAACTTCCTCGACGGAGCCGTCGACCTCGACGACGTCGTCGGCCGTACGGTGCGGCTGCTCGCGCAGCTCACCCGGCAGGTCGCGGTCGTCCAGTACCCGAGCCTGACCCGGTCGACCGTCCGGCACGTGGAGCTGCTCTCGCTCGCACCCGCGCGCCTGATGCTCGTACTGATCACGGACACCGGACGCGTCGAGCAGCGGCTCGTCGACTGCCCGAGCCCCTTCGGCGAGGCCTCGCTCGCCGACCTGCGGGCCCGGCTCAACAGCCGGGTCGTCGGCCGGCGCTTCACCGACGTGCCCCCGCTCGTCCAGGACCTCCCGGAATCCTTCGAGGCCGACGACCGCGGCACGGTCTCCACGGTGCTCTCGACCCTCCTCGAAACCCTGGTCGAGGAGGCGGAGGAGCGGCTGATGATCGGCGGTACCGCCAATCTCACCCGCTTCGGACACGATTTCCCCCTGACGATCAGGCCGGTGCTGGAGGCGCTGGAGGAGCAGGTCGTGCTCCTCAAGCTGCTCGGCGAGGCCAACGAGTCGGGAATGGCCGTAAGGATCGGGCACGAGAACGCCTACGAGGGGCTCAACTCCACGTCGGTCGTCTCGGTCGGTTACGGTTCGGGCGGCGAAACGGTCGCCAAACTCGGCGTGGTCGGACCGACCCGCATGGACTACCCCGGAACGATGGGAGCGGTACGCGCAGTGGCACGTTACGTCGGACAGATCCTGGCGGAGTCGTAAGTGGCCACGGACTACTACGCCGTTCTCGGCGTACGCCGCGACGCATCGCAGGACGAGATCAAGAAGGCCTTCCGGCGCCTCGCGCGTGAACTCCACCCGGACGTGAATCCGGACCCGAAGACGCAGGAGCGCTTCAAGGAGATCAACGCGGCCTACGAGGTGCTCTCGGACCCGCAGAAGAAGCAGGTCTACGACCTCGGGGGCGACCCGCTGTCCTCCTCGGGCGGCGGCGGTGGGGCCGGCGGCTTCGGAGCGGGCGGCTTCGGCAACTTCTCCGACATCATGGACGCCTTCTTCGGCCAGGCCTCGCAGCGCGGCCCGCGCTCGCGGACGCGCCGCGGCCAGGACGCCATGATCCGCCTGGACCTGGAACTGGACGAGGCGGCCTTCGGGACGACCAAGGACATCCAGGTCGACACGGCCGTCGTCTGCACCACCTGCTCCGGCGAGGGCGCAGCCCCCGGCACCTCGGCGCAGACGTGTGACATGTGCCGCGGCCGCGGTGAGGTCTCGCAGGTCACCCGGTCCTTCCTGGGCCAGGTCATGACCTCGCGTCCCTGCCCGCAGTGCCAGGGCTTCGGCACCGTCGTCCCGACCCCGTGCCACGAGTGCGCGGGCGACGGCCGGGTCCGCTCCCGCCGCAGCCTCACGGTCAAGATCCCGGCCGGTGTCGAGAACGGCACCCGCATCCAGCTCGCGGGCGAGGGCGAGGTCGGCCCCGGCGGCGGTCCCGCCGGCGACCTGTACGTGGAGATCCACGAGCTGGCGCACCCGACCTTCCAGCGGCGCGGGGACGACCTGCACTGCACGGTCACCATTCCCATGACGGCGGCCGCACTGGGCACCAAATGCCCGCTGGAGACGCTCGACGGCCTGGAGGAGATCGACATCCGGCCCGGCACCGGGTCCGGCCAGGCGATCCCGCTGCACGGGCGCGGCGTCACGCACCTGCGCGGCGGCGGGCGCGGCGACCTGATCGTCCACGTCGAGGTCACCACCCCGACCAAGCTGGACGCCCAGCAGGAGGAGCTGCTGCGCCAGCTGGCGAAGCTGCGCGGCGAGGAGCGGCCCATGGGGCAGTTCGCGCCGGGCCAGCAGGGCCTGTTCAGCCGTCTGAAGGACGCGTTCAACGGTCGCTGACCGCAGGGCGAGCACCGCTTCGAGCCCGGCCGGGGAATGCCCCGGCCGGGCTCTTCGCATGGCCCCGGAGCCTGCCCAGGGCCCGCCGGGAAGCGGACTATGCCAGGCGAATGCGGTGATTCGGCCCCATGGGCCGGACGTGGCACGATGCAGTCCATGTCCACCGCGGCGAACGGTCTCTCCTCCCACCCGATCGTGCAGGCCCCCATGGCCGGCGGCGCCTCCTGCCCGCCGCTCGTCGCCGCCGTGTGCGAGGCGGGCGGGCTGGGCTTCCTGGCCGGGGGCTACAAGACCGCCGACGGGATGTACCAGGAGATCAAGCAGGTGCGCGCGCTCACCCGGCGCCACTTCGGGGTCAACCTCCTCATGCCGCAGACCGGGTACGTCGACCCGGCCGCGGTGGAGGCGTACCGCGGGCAGCTGGCCGGCGAGGCCAGCTGGTACGAGATCTCGCTCGCCGAGGAGGACATCATCGGCACCAGCGACGACGGCTACGACGCCAAGCTCGCCATCCTCCTCGAAGATCCGGTCCCGGTCGTGTCGTTCACCTTCGGCTGTCCGGCCTCCGCGGCCCTCGCCGCCCTGCGCAAGGCCGGTACGTACACCGTCGTCACGGTGACCTCCGTGGAGGAGGCCCGCAGCGCGCAGCGGTCGGGCGCCGACGCCGTCTGCGTCCAGGGCGTCGAGGCCGGCGGTCACCAGGGCACCCACCGCGACGACCCGCAGATCGACGGCACGGCGGCCGTGGGACTGCTCGCGCTGGTGGCGCAGGTACGGGAGGCCGTGGCCCTGCCGATCATCGCGGCGGGCGGCGTCATGCGCGGCGCGCAGATCGCCGCACTGCTGGCGGCCGGCGCGGCGGCGGCGCAGCTCGGGACGGCCTTCCTGGTCTGTCCGGAATCGGGGGCGGACCCCGTGCACAAAAAGGCGCTGACCGATCCGCTCTTCGTCCGCACGGAGCTGACCCGCGCCTTCTCCGGGCGGCCGGCGCGGGGGCTGGTCAACCGCTTCATGCGGGAGCACGGCCCCTACGCCCCGGCCGCCTACCCCCAGGTCCACCACCTGACCTCGGGGCTGCGCAAGGCGGCCGCCGCGGCCGGCGACGCGCAGGGCATGGCCCTGTGGGCCGGCCAGGGGCACCGGCTCGCGCGGGCGCTGCCGGCGGCGCAGCTGGTGGAGGTGCTGGCGGCGGAACTGGCCGCGGCACAGAGCACGTTGAAGGAAATGCAGATGAGGAGTGCGTCATGACGGCCCCGGTGTTCGTGGTCGAAGAGGTCCCCGCAGGGGCGGAGTTCGTCCTGGACGGCCCGGAGGGCCGGCACGCCGTGTCCGTGAAACGGCTGAACCCGGGCGAGCAGGTCGTCCTGACGGACGGCCGGGGCGGCTGGGCGGAGGCGGTCGTGAAGGCGGCCGAGGGCAAGGACCGGCTGGTCGTCGCGGTCGCCTCGGCCGGGCGGGAGGAGGAGCCCGCGGTCCGCATCACCGTGGTCCAGGCCCTGCCCAAGGGGGACCGGGGCGAGCTGGCCGTCGAGACCATGACCGAGACCGGCGTGGACGCGATCGTGCCCTGGCAGGCCTCGCGCTGCATCACGCAGTGGCGCGGGGACCGCGGGGCCAAGTCCCTGGCCAAGTGGCGGGCCACGGCCCGGGAGGCGGGCAAGCAGTCCCGCCGGGTCCGCTTCCCGGAGGTGGCCGAGGCGATGTCCACCAAGCAGGTCGCGGCGCTGCTGGCCGGCGCCGACCTGGCGATGGTCCTGCACGAGGACCGCGACACCCCCTCGCAGGCCCTGGCCACGGCCGAGCTGCCCGCCTCCGGTTCCGTCGTCCTGGTGGTCGGCCCGGAGGGCGGGGTCTCCCCGGAGGAGCTGGAAGTCTTCGCCGCGGCCGGCGCGCACCCCTACCGTCTGGGCCGTTCCGTCCTGCGGACCTCCACCGCCGGCACCGCGGCCGCGGCGGTCCTGCTGGCCCGTACCGGACGCTGGGCCTGACCGGCCGAAATGCGCGCCCGCCGCGGGCCCCCGGCTGGATACGATGCCCGGACCGATCAACGTCACGGGAGGGTGCGCAATGGCCGGGGAACCGCAGGCCGACTGCCTGTTCTGCAAGATCGTCGAGGGTGCCGTCCCGGCGACGGTGGTCCGGGAGACCGAGACCACCGTCGCCTTCCGGGACATCAACCCGCAGGCGCCCACGCACGTGCTCGTCATCCCCAAGGTGCACTACCGCGACGCCGCGTCCCTCGCGGCCGCCGAGCCGGGCGTCGCCGCCGACATACTGCGTGAGGCCGCACAGGTCGCCGCCGACGAGAAGATCGACGACCACGGCTACCGGATCGTCTTCAACACGGGCTCCGGCGCCGGACAGACCGTCTGGCACGCCCACGCGCACGTCCTGGGCGGCCGCGGCCTCCAGTGGCCCCCGGGATAGCGCGTGTCCGTCAGAGAGTTCGTGGTGCTGGGCACCGCCAGCCAGGTGCCCACCCGCCACCGCAACCACAACGGCTACCTGCTGCGCTGGGACGGCGAGGGCATCCTCTTCGACCCCGGCGAGGGCACGCAGCGCCAGATGCTGCGTGCCGGGGTCGCCGCGCACGACATCAACCGGATCTGCGTCACCCACTTCCACGGTGACCACAGCCTCGGCCTCGCCGGGGTGATCCAGCGGATCAACCTCGACCAGGTCCCGCACCCCGTCGCCGCGCACTACCCGGCGTCGGGGCAGAAGTTCTTCGACCGGCTGCGGTACGCCACGGCCTACCGGGAGACCGTTCCGATCCTGGAGGAACCGGTGTCCGAGGACGGGCCGGTGGCGCGCGGGTCCTCGTACGTCCTGGAGACCCGGCGCCTCTCGCACCCGGTGGAGTCCTTCGGCTACCGGATCACCGAGCCCGACGGGCGCCGGATGGTGCCGGAGTGGCTCGAACACCACGGGATCAAGGGGCCCGACGTGGGCCGGATCCAGCGCGAGGGGGAGCTCTACGGCGTCCCCCTCGACGCGGTCAGCGAGCCCCGGCCCGGGCAGCGCTTCGCGTTCGTCATGGACACCCGGCTCTGTCCCGGCGTGGACGAGCTCGCCGAAGGCTGCGACATGCTGGTGATCGAGTCGACCTTCCTCGACGAGGACGAACGGCTGGCCACCGACCACGGGCACCTGACCGCCGGGCAGGCGGCGCGGGTGGCACGGGACGCGGGCGTACGGCACCTCGTGCTGACGCACTTCTCGCAGCGCTACACCGACCCGGCCGAGTTCGAGCGCCAGGCGCGGGCGGCGGGGTTCGAGGGGGAACTCACCGTGGCCGCGGACCTGATGCGGGTGCCGTTGCCGAAGCGGGGCTGACGCGGTCGGCCCGGGGGTGCGCACGGCGCCCCCGGGCCCGCCCCCGCGGGTTCCGGTGATCGGTTCGGAGGGCGTGTTCGAGGTGACCTGCGCCACACTGGGTTTTGATCCCGCCCCGGGCGGGAAAACCTGGCAGCTTTCACCGAGAAACGGCCCTTCGAGATCAACAGGGGAGACCACCGTGGCCAGTGGGGACCTCGACAGTCGCACCGCAGCCCTGGACCCGCTCGGTCCGGTGCGCGACCCGGAGGAACCGGGCTGCGACGTCTTCCTGACCGGAACGGTCTTCCTCGACATCATCTTCACCGGCCTCGACTCGGCGCCCGTGCGCGGTACGGAGTCCTGGGCGCGCGGCATGGGCTCCAGCCCCGGGGGCGTCGCCAACATGGCCACCGCCCTGGCCCGGCTCGGCCTGCGCACCTCCCTGGCGGCGGCCTTCGGGGACGACCACTACGGCGAGTACTGCTGGGACGCCCTGGAGCAGGGCGAGGGCATCGACCTGTCCATGTCGCGGATCGTCCCCGGCTGGCACAGCCCCGTCACCGTGTCGATGGCGTACGAGGGCGAGCGCACGATGGTCTCCCACGGCCACGAGGCCCCTCCGCCGGCGGGCCCCGGGCCCGTCCCGCAGTGCCCGCCGCGGGCCCGCGCAGCGGTCGCCTCGCTGGGGCCGGGCCGCGGCGAGGAGTGGATCGGCGAGGCCGCCCGGCGAGGCTCGCGGGTCTTCGCGGACGTGGGCTGGGACGAGAGCGGGCGCTGGGACCTGGGGGCCCTGGCCGACCTGGAGCACTGCGAGGCCTTCCTGCCGAACGCGGGCGAGGCCATGCGGTACACGCGCACCGAATGTCCCCGGGCGGCGGCCCGCGCCCTGGCCGAGAAGGTGCCGATCGCGGTGGTGACCATGGGCCCCGAGGGCTCGTACGCGGTGGACGGGCGCACCGGGGAGACCGCGCACGTCCCCGGCATCGCCGTCGACGCCCTGGACCCCACGGGGGCGGGGGACGTCTACGTGGCCGGCTTCGTCACCGGCACCCTGGCGGGCTGGCCGCTGGCGGACCGGCTGGCCTTCGCCGGGCTGACCGCGGCCCTGTCGGTCCAGGAGTTCGGCGGCTCGCTGTCGGCCCCCGGCTGGCCGGAGGTGGCCCACTGGTGGCGGGCCGCCCCGCACGCCCTGCGCGGCCGCTACGGCTTCCTGGACGACCTGATCCCGTCGGCCGCCACCCCGGCCGCCCGGCGCAGAGCCGTGCCCACCATCGGCTTCCGGCACTCCGCGTGACCGGGGGACCGCGGAGCCGGGGAGCCGGGGAGCGGCGCGGGCGGCGGGTAAAACCCCTCGGGGAAGCAGCGGCGGCGACGTACCCTTGGTACTCCGGAGGTCGTCGATCGGCGCGGCCCCTCAGCGGGAGGTATGCGCAGGCCACAGTGCCGGCCCATGACTCAGACATCGACAGCCCACATCCCCGCGCCGGGGCAGGCGCGAGCGCACTTCACCGTACCGGCGACGCACCCGATGGTGACGGTGCTCGGCTCGGGCGACGCCCTGTTGCGCGTGATCGAGAAGGCCTTCCCGAAGGCCGACATCCATGTTCGGGGCAACCAGGTCAGCGCGATCGGGGAAGCGGCGGAAGTCGCCCTGATCCAGCGACTGTTCGACGAGATGATGCTGGTGCTCCGCACCGGGCAGCCGATGACGGAGGACGCAGTGGAACGCTCGATCGCCATGCTCAAGGCGAGCGCGAACGGCAACGGCGACGGGCCCGAGACGCCCGCCGAGGTGCTCACCCAGAACATCCTCTCCAGCCGCGGCCGCACCATCCGCCCCAAGACCCTCAACCAGAAGCGGTACGTCGACGCGATCGACAAGAACACGATCGTCTTCGGCATCGGTCCCGCCGGTACCGGAAAGACCTACCTCGCCATGGCCAAGGCGGTCCAGGCCCTGCAGTCCAAGCAGGTCAGCCGGATCATCCTGACCCGGCCCGCCGTCGAGGCGGGGGAGCGGCTCGGATTCCTGCCGGGCACCCTCTTCGACAAGATCGACCCCTACCTGCGCCCGCTCTACGACGCGCTGCACGACATGCTCGACCCCGACTCGATCCCCCGGCTCATGGCGGCGGGCACGATCGAGGTCGCGCCGCTGGCCTACATGCGCGGACGCACGCTCAACGACGCGTTCGTGGTCCTCGACGAGGCCCAGAACACGACCACCGAGCAGATGAAGATGTTCCTGACCCGGCTCGGCTTCGACTCGAAGATCGTGATCACCGGTGACATCACCCAGATCGACCTTCCCGGCGGGGCCAGGAGCGGTCTGCGCCAGGTCCAGGAAATCCTCGACGGGGTACCGGACATCCACTTCTCGAGGCTCACGTCCGAGGATGTCGTCCGGCACAAGCTGGTCGGCCGTATCGTCGACGCGTACGAGAAGTACGACGACGGCCAGCAGGCCGCCAACGGCTACCAGCGGAAGTAGAACCCAGCGCACCATGTCGATCGACGTCAACAACGAGTCCGGAACCGAGGTCGACGAGCAGGCGATCCTCGACATCGCCCGTTACGCGCTCACCCGGATGCGGATCCACCCGCTCTCGGAGCTCTCCGTCATCGTCATCGACGAGGACGCGATGGAGCAGCTCCACATCCAGTGGATGGACCTGCCGGGCCCGACCGACGTCATGTCCTTCCCGATGGACGAGCTCCGTCCGCCGACGAAGGACGAGGAGGAGCCCCCGCAGGGGCTCCTCGGCGACATCGTGCTCTGCCCCGAGGTCGCGAAGAAGCAGGGTGAGGAAGCCCCGACGCAGCACTCCATGGACGAGGAGCTCCAGCTCCTGACCGTCCACGGGGTGCTGCACCTGCTCGGCTACGACCACGAGGAGCCGGACGAGAAGGCCGAGATGTTCGGCCTCCAGGCGGCCATCGTGGACGGGTGGCGCGGCGAGCGCGGGCTGACCGGCCCGTCCCCGGCTCCCACCGTCTCGTGAGCGCCCCGCAACTGATCACCGGCGCGGTGCTGCTGGTGGTCGTGGCCTGGTTCGCGGCGTGCGCGGAGTCCGGCATCGCCCGCATCTCGATCTTCCGTGCCGAACAGGCCGTACGGGAGGGCAGGCGCGGCAGCGAGAAGCTCGCCCAGGTCGCCGGCGACCCCACCCGCTACCTCAACGTGGCGCTGCTGGTCCGGGTCACCTGTGAGATGGCGGCCGGGGTCCTCGTCACCTATGTGTGCCTCGACGAGTTCGGCGAGAACTGGACCGCTCTGCTCGTGGCCATCGCCGTGATGGTGCTGGTCTCCTTCGTCGCCGTGGGCGTCTCCCCGCGTACGATCGGCCGCCAGCACCCGCTGAACACGGCGACGGCGGCCGCGTACGTCCTCGTGCCGCTCGCCAGGATCATGGGGCCGATCCCGCAGCTGCTGATCCTCATCGGCAACGCGCTCACGCCCGGGAAGGGCTTCCGCAAGGGGCCCTTCGCCTCCGAGGCCGAGCTGCGGGCGATGGTCGACCTCGCCGAGAAGGAATCGCTCATCGAGGACGACGAGCGCCGGATGGTGCACCAGGTCTTCGAACTGGGCGACACGCTCGTGCGCGAGGTGATGGTGCCGCGCACCGACCTGGTCTGCATCGAGCGCTACAAGACGGTCCGTCAGGCGACGACGCTCGCCCTGCGGTCGGGTTTCTCGCGCATCCCGGTCACCGGGGAGAACGAGGACGACATCGTCGGGATCGTCTACCTGAAGGACCTGGTCCGCAAGACGCACATCAGTCGCGAGGCCGAGGCCGAACTGGTGTCGACGGCGATGCGGCCGGCCGTCTTCGTGCCGGACACCAAGAACGCGGGCGACCTGCTGCGCGAGATGCAGCAGGTGCGCAACCACGTGGCCGTCGTGATCGACGAGTACGGCGGCACGGCCGGCATCGTCACCATCGAGGACATCCTCGAGGAGATCGTCGGCGAGATCACGGACGAGTACGACCGGGAGCTCCCGCCGGTCGAGGACCTGGGCGAGGACCGCTACCGGGTCACGGCACGCCTCGACATCACCGACCTCGGCGAGCTCTTCAAGGTCGAGGCCTTCGACGACGAGGACGTCGAGACGGTCGGCGGGCTGCTGGCGAAGGCGCTGGGCCGGGTGCCGATCGCGGGCGCCTCGGCGATGGTCGAACTGCCCGACGGCCGGCCGCTGCGGCTGACGGCCGAATCACCGGCCGGGCGGCGGAACAAGATCGTGACCGTGCTGGTCGAACCGGTGGCCGCGGCGGAGACCGCGGGGGAGGAGGGGGAATGACCCCGGCGCAGCTGCGGGAGTTCCTGCTGGGCTTCAACGCGGCGGTGGAGGAGTTCCCCTTCACGCCCGAGACCTCGGTGTTCAAGGTGAAGGGCAAGATGTTCGCGCTCAGCGCGCTGGACGCCGAGCCGCTGAAGATCAACCTCAAGTGCGAACCGGAGCTGGCGGTGCGGCTGCGCGAGGAGCACGGGGCGATCGCGCCGGGCTACCACATGAACAAGCGGCACTGGAACACGGTGACCGTGGGCGGGATCCCCGACACGATGCTGCGCGAGCTCGTCGAGGACTCCTACGACCTGGTGGTCGCGGGGCTGCCGCGCGCGGAGCGCCTGAAGCTCGACCGGCCCTGATCCGGGCCCCCGGCGGGGTCGTTGCACGGCCGGGCGGAGGCGCTCCCTATGCTTTCGACCATGACGGAGAGCACCGGGATCGACCCCGAGGACAGCAAGATCATCACGCTGGCGCGCAGCGCCCGGGCCCGCAACGGGGTGCCCGAGGGGGCGGCGGTACGGGACGAGACGGGACGGACGTACGTCGCGGGGACGGTGGAGCTCGACTCCCTGAAGCTGAGCGCGCTGCAGACCGCGGTCGCGATGGCCGTGGCCAGCGGCGCGCGCTCCCTGGAGGCCGCAGCCGTAGTGAGCGCGGCCGAGGCCCCGTCGCAGGCCGACCGCGCGGCCGTCCGCGACCTCGGCGGCCCGGACACCCCGGTCCTCCTGGCGGCCCCGGACGGCACCCTGAAGTCCACGACCCCGGCCGGCCCGTAGCCGCCGGATTCAGCCTCGCCGGCGTTTGAGGCGCGGGTCCGGGGGGAGCCCGGTGCCCGGCGGAGCCGGGTTCCTGGGGCCGCCCCGGACCCCGCGTCTCAAACGGATTCGGCCGCCCCGCCGGGAGGCCGACGGCGGATGACCATCGCCATGAGCGCGGCCACCGCGCACAGGGCGCCCGACCCGTACCAGACGGCGTCGTACGAGCCCGTGAGGTCCCGGACCAGGCCGCCCAGGAAGGCGACCACCGCCGCGCCGATCTGGTGCGAGGCCAGCACCCAGCCGAAGACGATCGCGCCGTCGTCCCCGTAGTGCTCGCGGCACAGGGCGATCGTCGGGGGGACGGTCGCGACCCAGTCCAGGCCGTAGAAGACGATGAAGAAGATCAGCGGCGGCCGCACCGACGGCGCCAGCAGGATCGGCAGGAAGAGGAGCGAGATCCCGCGCAGCGCGTAGTAGACGGCCAGCAGCCGCCGGGACTCGAAGCGGTCCGTGAACCAGCCGGACGCCACCGTGCCGGCCACGTCGAAGACGCCGATCACCGCCAGCAGGCCGGCCGCCGCAGTCACCGGCATGCCGTGGTCGTGCGCGGCGGGCACGAAGTGGGTCCGCACCAGCCCGTTCGTCGAGGCCCCGCAGATCGCGAAGGTGCCCGCCAGCAGCCAGAAGGGGCCGGTCCGGGCCGCGTCGGCGAGGACCTTCAGCGCACGGCGCGCCGCGCCCCGGGCCGGGGCCGGCTTGGGTGCGTACGTGCCGCCGTACGGGGCGAGCCCCAGGTCCGCGGGATGGTCGCGCAGCAGCAGCCAGACGAAGGGCACGACGGCCAGGGCCGCCACGGCGACCGTCACCGTCGCCGGGCGCCAGCCGTGGCGGTCCACCAGCCACGCCAGCAGCGGCAGGAAGACCAGCTGCCCCGAGGCGCCGGCGGCGGTCAGGATGCCGGTGACCAGGCCGCGCCGGGCGGTGAACCAGCGGCCCGTCACCGTCGCGGCGAAGGCCAGCGCCATCGAGCCGCTGCCCAGCCCCACCAGCACGCCCCAGCACAGCACCAGCTGCCAGGGCGCGGTCATCCACACCGTGGCCATCGCCCCGCAGGCGATGACGGCCAGGGCCAGTGCCACGACCCGGCGGATGCCGAAGCGGTCCATCAGCGCCGCGGCGAAGGGTGCGGTGATCCCGTAGAGGGCGAGGTTCACGGAGACGGCCACGCCGATGGTGCCGCGCGACCAGTCGAACTCCTCGTGCAACGGTTCGACGAGCAGGCCGGGCAGGGAGGCGAAACCGGCCGCGCCGATGATCGTCACGAAGGTGACGGCGGCGACGTACCAGGCGCGGTGGACGCGTCCGGTCCGCCGCGGGGGACGGGTGCGCGAGGCGGCGGTGCCGGGGGCGGGGGCTGTCTGGGTCACGAGAGAAGCTTCCGGCCGGCGGAGCACCGTAGGACAGTGGCCTGACTGTCACGCTTCGATACGATCGGGCCATGGAACCTTCGCCGCACCGCGTCGTCGTCCTGGCCCTCCCGGGGCTGCTGCCCTTCGAGCTCGGCATCCCCCACCGGATCTTCGGCCGCGCCAAGGACCCGGCGGGGCGGCCGCTGTACGAGATCCTCACCTGCGGGCTCGCTCCCGGCCCGGTCCCCACCGACGCCGACTTCGACATCCACGTCGCGTACGGCCCCGAGCTGCTCGCCACCGCCGACACGATGGTCGTGCCGGCCTCGTACGAGCTGGGTCCGGCCTACGAGGAGGGCAGACTGACCGACGAGCTGGCCGCGGCCCTCGCGCACCTGCGCCCCGGGACCCGGCTCGTCTCCATCTGCACGGGCGGCTACGTCCTGGCCGCCGCCGGCTACCTCGACGGCCGGCCGGCCACCACCCACTGGGCCTCCGCCGACCACTTCCAGCGGCTCTTCCCCGCCGTCCGGGTGGACCCCGACGTGCTCTACACCGACGACGGGGACGTGCTGACCTCGGCGGGCGTCGCCGCCGGCATCGACCTGTGCCTGCACATCGTGCGCCGCGACCACGGCGCGGCCGTCGCGAACGAAGCGGCCCGGCGGACCGTCGTACCGCCCCACCGCGAGGGCGGACAGGCGCAGTTCGTCGAACGCCCGATGCCGGAGCCCCAGCTCGCCACCACCACGGCGGCCCGCGCCTGGGTGCTGGACCGGCTGCACGAGCCGCTCAGGCTCACCGACATGGCCCGGCAGGAGGCCATGTCGGTACGGACCTTCACGCGCCGCTTCCGCGAGGAGGCGGGCATCAGCCCGGGCCAGTGGATCACCGGCCAGCGGGTGGAGCGGGCCCGGCAACTCCTGGAGCAGACGGAGCTGTCGATGGAGCGGGTCGCGCGGGAGAGCGGTTTCGGGACGGCGCAGTCGCTGCGCAAGCACGTGCAGGCGGCACTGGGGGTGAGCCCGACGGCCTACCGGCGTACGTTCCGTGCCACCGGGGGAGGCGGTGCCACGATGCCATCTCCTGATGGGCCATCAGTTGATGCCGGGCCCGCGCATTGACTTCTCCCGCCGCCCGCTCGTGAATGGCCCCCTGCGCGGGGCTCGGCGCGAGGGAACCCAGGGGGCGGGCAGTGCGAACACGGGCGCGGAACGGGAGATGGTCGGCAGTGGTCGCCGTGGCCGCACTCGTGGCCACGACCGGGGGCGCCCTCGGTGCACCCGCCGCGGCAGAGGGGGAGACGCCCCCCGGGCAGGTGGAGTTCCCCACGCAGTGCCTGGCGCCCCAGGAGGCCGGACTCCCGCCCGCGGACGGGCCGACCACCGCCAGGATCACCGTCGACGACCCGGCTCCCCGCGTCGGCGACACCGTCACCGTGACCTACCAGGTGGTCAGGACCCCGGCCCGGAACCCGGTCGGCGGCGTCGGCGGTGAACTCCCCGCCGACGTGCTCACCCCGACCGGCCGGATCCTGCTGGCGGGTGCCCAGAGCGGTGAGGTCACCGTCGTCGGCGCCAAGCGCAACGACCCCGTCCCGGCCGGCGCGCCCCTGCCCGCCGTCACCATGACCGGCACCTTCACCGTCACCGCGCCCGGCGAGATCACCCTGGCCCCGGGCCCCTACACCCTGCACACCGGCCACCTGGTGGACCTCGACACCACCTGCACCGCCTCCGGCCCCGTCTCCGCCCGCCTCAACGCCACCGAACTGCCCACGGCCAACCTGCGCAGCGTGTTCCTCGCCTCCGCCCACGGAAGGCCCGGCGCCGGGGTCAGGGTCACCGCCGCCGGGTTCCCCCCGGGCGCGGCCGTGACCGTCGCCGGGCGGGCCGGCGCCGCCGAGACCGCCGACCGGGTGAGCGCCACCGCCGACGACCTGGGCACGGCCGTCGTGCAGCTGCCGGTCACGGACCGCACGACCACCGCCGTGGTCGCCTACGAGGGCGCGGCCTGGTCCGCGCGGCAGGGCTCCGGCCCGGCCGCGTACACGGTCGTCGACGCCGCCCCGCCGGCGTCCGCCACCCAGAAGGTCACCGCCACCGTCGAGCCGGGCGCGCTGGGCATGACCCAGGCGGGCCAGGACATCACCCTCGGCCCGGTCCCGTACGGCGACGGGGGCGCCGCCCCCGGCCGGATCGGCACCGTGACCGTCACCGACGCCCGCGGCGGCCCGGCCGGCTGGTCCCTGACCGGCAAGGTCACCGACTTCACCGGACCGGGCGGGATCCGCATCCCGGGCGCGTCCCTGTCCTGGACCCCGTCCTGCGTGGCGGCCCCCGGCAGCCGGAGCGCCTGTACGCCGGGCAGCGCGGGCGTGGTCGGCCCGGAGGGCGCGCTCCTGGCCTCCACCCCGGACGCGCCGCTGGTCGGCGGCACGTTCACGATCGACGCGACGGTCACCCTGCACGTCCCGCCGTACACCCCACCGGGCGCCTACACGGCGGTCCTGACACTGATCCTGTCGTGACATGTTCAGCCTCGCCGGCGTTTGAGGCGCGGGGGTCCGGGGGCCGGGCCCCCGGCAGCGGCGCCGCAGCGCGGGGCTCCTGGTCGCGGTTGGCAGCCGTGCCGGCCATGGCCGCGGCCGCGATCGGCCTCGTGCTGCTGCCCGCCGGGACGGCAGAGGCCGACGACGGCCAGTGGTCCGTGCTGCCCGCCGCGAGCACCATCGGCACACGGCCCTGCTTCTACCTCGCCGCCGCCCCCGGCCAGCGCGTCACCGACGCCGTCACCCTCACCAACCGCAGCGACCACCCCCGCACCTTCCGCCTCTACGCCGCCGACGCCTACAACACCGCTCGAGACGGCGGCTTCGCCGTTCGCGGCCCCGACGAGCCGCGCCGGGCCGCCGCCGCGTGGACGAGGCTCGACCGGGAGCGGGTCACCGTGCCGGCCCGCGGCACGGTCGGCGTCGGCTTCACCCTCACCGTCCCCGACCGCGCGGAACCGGGGGACCACCCCGGCGCCGTCGTGGCCCTGGAGGAGCGGCCCGAGGCGGCCGGCGGCCCCGGCGCCGCGGACGCCGCCACGGGCATCGGGGTGCGGCAGGCCGTCGCCGCCCGGATGTACCTGCGGGTGACCGGTCCCACCGCGCCCGCCCTCGCCGTCGGCGACGTCACCGTGCACCGACGCGGCTCCGCCGCGGAAATCTCGTACACGCTCCACAACACCGGCAACGTCACCCTCCGGCCCCGCGCCGGCCTCACCGCCACCGGCGCCCTCGGCCGTCGGCTGCTCGACCGCGGGCTCACCGGGCTGCCCGCCGAACTGCTGCCGGGTCAGGAAGTACGCCTCGCAACCCGTTGGGACGGCCCGCCCGACGTGGAATGGGCCCAGGTCACGGTGCATGCGCGGGCCGACGGAAGCACAGCTCAGGGCCGTGCGGCCTACGCGGCGCACCCGCCGCTGGCGGCCCTGCTCGCCGTCGTCGCACTGGTCTGGTCGGCGCTGGGAGCCGCATCGGGGAGAATGGCCCGTATGAGCGATCGTTCCCCCGAGTCCACCGCCCCGCACCGTGCGGGCTTCGCCTGCTTCGTCGGCCGCCCCAACGCCGGCAAGTCGACCCTCACCAATGCACTCGTGGGCACCAAGGTCGCGATCACCTCCAACCGGCCGCAGACCACCCGCCACACCGTCCGCGGCATCGTGCACCGCCCCGACGCCCAGCTCGTCCTCGTCGACACGCCCGGCCTGCACAAGCCGCGCACCCTGCTCGGCGAGCGCCTCAACGACGTCGTGCGCACCACCTGGGCCGAGGTCGACGTCATCGGCTTCTGCCTGCCGGCCGACCAGAAGCTGGGCCCCGGCGACAAGTTCATCGCCAAGGAGCTCGCGGGGATCAAGAAGACCCCCAAGATCGCCATCATCACCAAGACCGACCTGGTCGAGTCCAAGCAGGTGGGCGAGCAGCTCATCGCGGTCCACCAGCTCGCCGAGGAGCTCGGCTTCGAGTGGGCCGAGATCGTCCCCGTCTCGGCGGTCGGCGACAGCCAGGTCCAGCTGCTGGCCGACCTGATCGCGCCGCTGCTGCCGGAGAGCCCGCCGCTGTACCCGGAGGGCGACCTCACCGACGAGCCCGAGATGGTCATGGTCGCGGAGCTGATCCGCGAGGCCGCGCTGGAAGGCGTGCGCGACGAGCTCCCGCACTCCATCGCCGTGGTCGTCGAGGAGATGATCCCGCGCGAGAACCGTCCGGCGGACCGCCCGCTGCTCGACATCCACGCCAACGTCTACATCGAGCGGCCGAGCCAGAAGGGCATCATCATCGGCCCGAAGGGCTCCCGCCTGAAGGAGGTCGGGATGAAGTCGCGCAAGCACATCGAGGCGCTGCTCGGGACCCCCGTCTTCCTCGACCTCCACGTGAAGGTCGCCAAGGACTGGCAGCGGGACCCCAAGCAGCTCCGCAAGCTCGGCTTCTGACCGGCCGCCCGGACACGGCCCCGGACACGACCTAGGCGAGGCGCCGGACCTTCAGCGCGTTGTCGGGACGGGTCCCGGGCCGGCCCTCGGGGTCGGTCATGGGCTGGACGTGCTCCGCCGCGGTGAGGACCTCCCAGCCGCCCTCCGGCAGCTCCAGCTGCGCGAGGACCTCCTCCGGGGTCGGGAAGTGGATGTCCGCGAGGGCGTCCGGGTTCCACGACGGTCCCCCCGCGTGGCCCACCACGAGGAGGGTCCCGCCGGGGGCCACCGCGGCGGCGGCCCTGCGCAGGATCCGCTCGCGCGGGAACTCCCCGTAGCTGTGCAGGAAGCACGCCGAGACGAGGTCGAACTCCCCCTCGGGGAAGGACTGCGCGAAGTCGTGGCGCTGCCAGTCGACGAGGTCGGCGACCCCGGCCTCGGCGGCGTGCTCGGCGGCGCGGCCGAGGGCCACCTTCGAGATGTCGGTGGCGGTGACCCGCCACCCGCGGCGGGCCAGCCAGACGGTGTCGGCGCCCTCCCCGCAGCCGAGGTCGAGGGCCCGGCCGGGGGCGAGGTCCTGGGCCTCGCGGACCAGGAGGGCGTTCGGATTGCCGCTCCAGATGCGCGTGCTCTCGCTGTAGCGCCCGTCCCAGAACTCCTCGCCGCCGGGGACCGGGCCGTTCCCGTCCTCCGCCGCGTTCTCGTGTGCGTGCTCGTGCGTGTGGTGGTCGTGCTTCGGCATGGGGGCCTCTTCCGCTCGGCGTCTCGTGCCCCCGATGCTGCGCCCGCCTCGCACTCACTGGCAAACATTGTTGCCGACTTGGCAAACAGGGGCCGTGCGGGCAGAACGGCTCCGGCCGACCCCGCAGCGGCCGGAACCGGTCGGTCAGGCCGCGGGCTGCGCCGGCGGCTCCGCGATCAGGGCCGTGGCCACCCGGCGGAAGCCGGCGCGGGCGTAGATCCGGGCCACGTCCTCGTCGCCGGCCGAGAGGAAGACCGTACGGGCGCCCCGCTCGCGGGCCTGCGCGACGAGGGCCGCGGTGACCCCGAGGGCCAGGCCCTGACGGCGGGCGGACGGCAGGGTGCCGACGCCCACCACTTCGGCGACGTCTCCGACCGGATTGAACATGCCCGAGCACAGGACCACGCCGTCCCGCACCGCCGCGGCCATCCCCGAGGTGCCCGCGGCGAGCTTCGCCGAGACGCTCGCCCGGCGGGTCTCCACCGACGGGTCCGCCAGCGCGGCCGACAGTTCCGCCGGCCCGGCCTCGCCCAACGCGGTCCCCGGTTCGGCGAAGGCCAGCGCCGGGACCGTCAGCGCGGCCGCCAGCAGGGGGTCCTCGGCGTCGAGCAGCCGTACCTCCGGGTGCGGGGGCAGCTCCTCGGCGGCCTCCAGCACCATCAGCGGGTGCGCGTGGACGTGGAGCCCCGCCTCCTCCGCGGCGGCGCGCAGCGCGGGGCTGGTCTCGGCGACCCACTCGAAGGCCTCGGGCACGCCGAGCTCGCGCTGGCGGGCGAGCACCCGCTCCACGTCGGCGGCGGTCGCGTCGCGGCCGCCGAGCGCGGGCCGCGCGTAGAACGGCCAGCCCGAGCCCTCCTGGACGAAGAGGGTCAGGGGCCCGAAGTCCTCGGCCCGGGCGCCGCCCACCCGCGGCACCGTGTCGTAGTACTGCTCCAGCTCGGACAGCGTGGAATCGATCATGGGATTGGTCATCCGGCCATCCAAGCAAAGGGGCGTCCTTCAGGCACCTTCTTTCAGGACCCGTGAGATCAGCGCCCGCTGGGCTTCCGACAGGCGCGGCTCGGCGCAGGAGACCGTCCGCCCGTCCACCGTGATCCGGTAGGAGAAGCCGTCCCGCACCCGGTCCGCCGGGTCGCCCGGCGGGCCGGGCCGCAGCGCGAGCTGGGCCAGGGCCTGCCACTCCTCCTCGTCCGGCAGGCCCGAGGTGTCCACCTCGGCCCGGCGTTCGATGCCCGCGAAGCCGCCCGTCCGTACCACCTGAATCCGCATGGGAGCTTTCTACCCGGCGAGCGGGACGCCCACGGCCGACCATGCCTTCTGGAGTGCCTGGTGCTCCGCCCCGCCGTCCCCGTACCGGGTGGCGGCTGCTGCCGTCGAGAGCCGGGCGAAGTCGGCGAAGTCCGCCTTGGGGGTGAGGTCCCCGCCGGTCAGGGTGTCGTACCAGATCTGTCCGGCCCGCTCCCAGGCCTTGCCGCCCAGCTCGGTCGCCGCGATGTAGAAGGCGTGGTTGGGGATGCCCGAGTTGATGTGGACGCCGCCGTTGTCGCTGTGGGTGTTCACGTAGTCGTCCATGGTGGCCGGCTGCGGGTCCTTGCCGAGCTCGTCGTCGTCGTACGCCGTGCCCGGCGCCTTCATCGAGCGCAGCGCGACCCCGGTCACGTGGGGGCCGAGCAGCCCGGCGCCGATCAGCCAGTCGGCCTGCTCGGCCGTCTGTTCCAGCGAGTACTGCTTGATCAGGGAGCCGAAGACGTCCGACATGGACTCGTTCAGGGCGCCCGACTGGCCGCGGTAGCGCAGGTTCGCCGTGTACTGGGTGACGCCGTGGGTCAACTCGTGCCCGATGACGTCCACCGACACGGTGAAATCGAGGAAGAGGTCCCCGTCCCCGTCGCCGAAGACCATCTGCTGGCCGTCCCAGAAGGCGTTGTTGTAGTCCTCGCCGTAGTGGACGGTGGCGTCCAGCGGGAGTCCGGAATCGTCGATCGAGCGGCGCCCGAAGCCCTTCAGGAACAGCTCGTACGTCGCCCCGAGTCCCGCGTAGGCGCGGTTCACGGTGGCGTCCTTGCTCAGCGGGTCGCCCTCCTCGCGGACCTTCGTCCCGGGGAGCTGGGTGCGGTGCTGGGCGTCGAAGATCGTCCGCTGCGGGTCGTCGCCGGCGGGTGCGGCGAGCGTGGGCACGATCCCGCGCACGGCCGTGACCCGGCGCCGGGTGCGCAGCAGGGAGTCGCGTTCGAGGGTGCGCTGGGCGAGGTCGGCGCGCCGGGTGTCGCCGGACAGCGCGGCCTTGTCGAGGAGGTGCGGCGGCACGACGGTGCAGAAGACGGGGTGGCGGTGAGCGTGGGAGGCATCCATGCCGGCAATGTGGCACCGCGTCACCTTTATGTCACTAGGTGCAACCATGATTCATTCGGTTGTGTCACGTCCCGCCGCTGCAGAAACGTGCCTGGTGCGATCGCACGGCCGGGCCGGAGGGTCTTTCGGGGGATCGCCCCGACCTGTGCGGAGTGAACGAGGCTTGGCTCACATTTGGTGCAAATCGGATGTGCGGGTCTTGCATACTGAAACAGGTCCTCGCGTTACGGCGCGGCTCGGCTAGGCTCGGCCCATCATGCGTTTCGGGCTGCTTCTCCTTAGCTGCCGCGGCGAGGGTCTGTAGTCGTAGGCCGGCCCCCTCCCCGCGGAGTTTGGTGTTGCGGTTTTTACGACCGCCGTCGGCCGTCCCAGCGAACTACCGCGGACACGCGAGGAGCCCAACGCCATGAGCCAGCAGCCTTTTGTCGGTCGCCCCACGCCCATCACGAACGCGACCCAAACCCAGAAGTCCTCCGGGATGCCGATCCACAAGTACGGCTCGTACGAGCAGGTGGACATCCCGGACCGCACCTGGCCCGATGCCCGCGTCACCAAGGCCCCCCGCTGGCTGTCCACCGACCTGCGGGACGGCAACCAGTCGCTGATCGACCCGATGACCCCGGCCCGCAAGCGCGAGATGTTCGACCTGCTGGTGCGCATGGGCTACAAGGAGATCGAGGTCGGCTTCCCGTCCTCCGGCGAGACCGACTTCGCCTTCGTGCGCTCCATCATCGAAGAGGGCGCGATCCCGGACGACGTGACGATCTCCGTACTGACCCAGGCCCGCGAGGACCTGATCGAGCGGACCGTCGAGTCCCTGGTCGGCGCCAAGCGCGCCACCGTGCACCTGTACAACGCGACCGCGCCGACCTTCCGCCGGGTCGTCTTCCGCGGCTCCAAGGAGCAGATCAAGCAGATCGCCGTCGACGGCACCCGCCTGGTCATGGAGTACGCGGAGAAGCTGCTGGGCCCGGAGACCACCTTCGGCTACCAGTACAGCCCGGAGATCTTCACCGACACCGAGCTGGACTTCGCCCTGGAGGTCTGCGAGGCCGTCTGCGACGTCTGGCAGCCGGCCGAGGGCCGCGAGATCATCCTGAACCTGCCCGCCACCGTGGAGCGCTCGACGCCGTCCACGCACGCGGACCGCTTCGAGTGGATGGCCCGCAACCTGACCCGCCGCGAGCACATCTGCATCTCCGTCCACCCGCACAACGACCGCGGCACCGCCGTCGCCGCCGCCGAGCTGGCCCTGATGGCCGGCGCCGACCGCATCGAGGGCTGCCTGTTCGGGCAGGGCGAGCGCACCGGCAACGTCGACCTGATCACGCTGGGCATGAACCTGTTCTCCCAGGGCATCGACCCGCAGATCGACTTCTCGCAGATCGACGAGATCCGTCGCACCAGCGAGTACTGCAACCAGATGCCGGTCCACCCGCGCCACCCCTACGCGGGCGACCTGGTCTACACCGCCTTCTCCGGCTCCCACCAGGACGCCATCAAGAAGGGCTTCGACGCCATGGAGGCCGACGCGGCCGCCCAGGGCAAGACCGTCGACGACATCGAGTGGGCGGTCCCGTACCTGCCCATCGACCCCAAGGACGTCGGCCGCTCCTACGAGGCGGTCATCCGGGTCAACTCGCAGTCCGGCAAGGGCGGCATCGCGTACGTCCTGAAGAACGACCACAAGCTGGACCTGCCGCGCCGCATGCAGATCGAGTTCTCCCGGATCATCCAGGCCAAGACCGACGCCGAGGGCGGCGAGGTCACGCCGCAGGCGATCTGGGACGTCTTCTCCGACGAGTACCTGCCCAACCCGGAGAACCCGTGGGGCCGCATCCAGCTGCGCTCCGGCTCGACGGCAACCGACAAGGACGGCACGGACACGCTGACCGTCGAGGCGATCGTGGACGGCGTGGAGACGGTCCTGAACGGCACCGGCAACGGTCCGATCTCGGCGTTCTTCGACGCGCTGGCCGGCATCGGCGTCGACGCCCGCCTGCTGGACTACACCGAGCACACCATGAGCGAGGGCGCGTCCGCCGTGGCCGCCTCCTACATCGAGTGCGCGATCGACGGCCGGGTCCTGTGGGGCATCGGCATCGACGCCAACACCACCCGCGCCTCCCTGAAGGCGGTCATCTCCGCCGTCAACCGCGCGGGCCGCTGACCACTCGTACGTGAACCCCGCTCCTCCCTCGGGAGGGGCGGGGTTCCGTCGTGTCCGGGCTTCCGGGCCGCGTGGGCGTCAGCGGGCGAGGTAGCCGCCGTCCACGGGCACGATGGCGCCCGTCACGAACGAGGCCGCGTCCGAGGCGAGGAAGGCGATGACCCGGGCCACCTCATCGGGCTCGCCGAGCCGGCCCATCGGGTGCGCCCCCGTGACCTCCGCCAGGTACTCCGGCCCGCCCGGCTCGTCCTGCAGCGCGATCACCCGCTCCGTTCGGATCGTTCCGGGAGCCACCGCGTTGACGCGGATCCCGTGCGCCGCCCACTCGACCGCGAGGTGCTTGGTCAGCCCCGACGCGACGAACTTCGCCGGTCCGTACGCCGCCTGGCGGGCCTGCCCGGCCACGCCCGAGATCGAGGACACGCAGACCAGCGCCCCGCCGGGATGCGGCTGCGCGGTCATCGCCTCGATGGCGTACTTGCAGGTCAGGAACATCCCGCGGCCGTCGACCGCCATGACGTGGTCCCAGTCCCGCGCGGTGGTCTCCCGGACGTCCGAAAGGGGGAGCACCCCGGCGTTCGCCACGGCGACGTCGAGGCGCCCGTAGGCCTCCACGGCGGCGGCGACCATCGCCCGGTTGTCGTCCGGATCGGAGACGTCACCGCGCACCACGGTGATCGCGTGGCCCTCGGCGGCCAGATCCGTACGCAGCGCCTCGACCCCGGGGCCGTTGATATCGGCCGCGGTCACCCGGGCCCCGGAGCGGGCCAGCAGCACGGCGGTGGCCCGGCCGATCCCGCTCGCGGCCCCCGTCACCAGACACGACTTCTCGTTCATGCGGCAGACCCTAAGCGGAACCGGGGGTGCAGATCGGCCAACTCCCGGGCGGGGGACATGTTGTCTTGTCGCACGACTGACGCATCCTCACCGATGTGGCTAACATCACGCCAACCCGGCGATGCTGCCGGACGACCACGGAGGTGCGACGTGCTGCCAGTTCGGGGTGGGGACGGCCGGAAGCTGACGGTCTGGGGCATCCGTACCACCTGGAGCACCGTGGGTGACGGGGAGTTCTTCTGCCCGGACTGCGGTGGGGACCGCAACTACCGCAGGCGCACCGGCCGCCGCCGGTTCACCGTCCTCGGGGTGCCGCTGCTGCCGCGCGGGCAGGCGGGGCCCGTCGTCGAGTGCCAGGGCTGCCGCGCGCGCTTCGGCACCGACGTCCTGGACCACCTCACCACCACCCGGTTCACCGCGCTCCTGCGGGACGCCGTGCACACCGTGGCGCTGGCCGTGCTCACGGCGGGCGGGACGGCCTCGCGCAGCGCGCTGGAGGCGGCCGTGTGCGCCGTACGGGCCGCGGGCTTCCAGGACTGCACCGAGGAGCAGCTGGAGTCCCTCGTGGAGGCGCTGTCCACGGACGAGGGCCGGCTCGGGCTGTACGACATCCCGGAGTGCTGCGGGGCCGCGCTGTCGATAGAGCTCCACGAGGCCCTGGAGCCGCTCGCCCCGCACCTGGCGGGCCCGGGCCGGGAATCGATCCTGCTCCAGGGCGCGCGGATCGCCCTCGCGGACGGCCCGTACATCCCGGCCGAGCGCGAAGTGCTCGCCACCGTCGGGTCGGCGCTGCGGATCGGCGCGGACGAGGTGGCCCGGCTGCTGTCGGCGGTGCGCGCGCCCTGAGGAGCGCCGGCGCCGCCCGGAACCGTCCGGAACGAGTCGGTCTGACGTAACGATCCGGCCTCATGGAGGCCGAAATCTCGCCTGGTGAACACTTTGTGAACAGCGGAGTCGATGACTCCGGGCCCGTTCGGGCCGCCCGTGAGGGCGCCGGAACGGGCCCTTCTCCTTTGCGTCGCCGAGGGGCCGCAAAGCGCGTCGTGGCAGCTCATGGCCGGTGCGGTTCGCACTCGCGCGGCTGGGGCGCCCTCCTGTGGAAGGTCCGGCTCATACCCCTGTGCCGGATCCTCCACCACTGGAGAAATCTACAGATCTGAAGCCGAGTGTGGTCAACAGTTTGTAGAAGTCGACGATATCTGTGAAGCCCCCCACAGGCGTTCAATTCCGGTCACACGCCGAGAAGCCGCCGCCCCGCACAGCGGGACTTCGACCCACGTGAACGTACTGAAAACCCTGGCGAACCAACGGGTTAACGACCCACTTCGCCCAGGGATAACCAGATCTCCTCTCACTTACCTACCTTGAAGGGCAAGGCTGAGATGGCACGTGTCGCCGCCCGGCTTTCCACCGACGGAAAGCAGAGCACGCACCCGGTCGACGAGGTGCTCCCCCTCCCCAAGCTCGCGCTGTACGGCTTCCAGCACGTACTCGCCTTCTACGCCGGCGCGGTGATCGTCCCGATCATCGTGGGCAGCGCACTCAAGCTGAGCCCTGAACAGCTGGTCTACCTGATCAACGCGGACCTCTTCACCTGCGGCATCGCGTCGATCATCCAGGCCTGGGGCATCGGCCGGATCGGCGCGCGACTGCCGCTGATCCAGGGCGTGACCTTCACCGCCGTGTCCCCGATGATCGCCATCGGCCTCGGAGCGGGCGGCGGAACGGCCGCCCTGCTGGTCATCTACGGCGCGGTCATAACCGCCGGTATCGCCACCTTCGCCTTCGCCTGGCTGCCCGCCAAGGCGTTCCGGACGGTCATGCGGCTCTTCCCGCCGGTCGTCACCGGCACGGTGATCACCGTCCTGGGCATCGTCCTGATCCCGGTCGGCCTCAACGACGCCGCCGGCGGCCTCGGCAGCCCCGACTTCGGCGAACCCGAGAACTTCGCCTACGCCGGCGGCACGATGCTCTTCATCCTCGTCCTGATGAAGATCGGCAAGCCGTTCCTCTCCAGCATCGCGATCCTCCTCGGCCTGGTCGTCGGCACCGGGGTCGCCTTCCTCCTCGGCGACGCGAAGTTCGGCGACGTGGGCAACTCCGACTGGATCGGCGTCACCACCCCCTTCCACTTCGGCATCCCGAAGTTCGAGTGGTTCCCGATCGTCCTGATGCTCATCGTCATGCTGATCACCATGGTCGAGACGACCGGTGACACCTACGCCGTCGGCGACATCGTCGGCAAAGAGGTCGACAGCGAGACCGTGGCACGCGCCCTGCGTGCCGACGGCGCCGCCACCGCCCTCGGCGGTGTCCTCAACTCCTTCCCGTACGTCGCCTTCGCCGAGAACGTCGGCCTGGTGCGGATGACGAAGGTGAAGAGCCGGTTCGTGGTCGTCGCCGCGGGTGTCTTCATGATCGTCCTCGGTCTGCTGCCCAAGGCCGCCGCGATCGTCGCCGCCGTCCCCCACGGAGTCCTCGGCGGCGCAGCGACCGTCATGTTCGCCATGGTCGCCCTGGCCGGTATCCAGACCCTGGGCAAGGTGGACCTCAAGGAGGAGAAGAACGCCCTGATCGTCGGCGTCTCCCTCGCCTTCGCCCTGCTCCCGGCGACCGTCCCGGTGTTCTTCACCAAGCACATGGACGCGGACCTGTCCTCGCTCCTCAACAGCGGTGTCACCCTCGGCGCCACGGCCGCCATCGTGCTCAACCTCATCTTCAACGGGCTGGCCGAGGACAACGCCCACGACGCCCCGCAGGCGGGAGCCCAGGCCCTCGCCGAGGCCGAGGTCGACACGGCGCCCGGCTCCGACGCCACCGCCCCCGAGGTACCCGCGGCGGTACCGGCCCAGGCCGCCTCCCCCGCCCCCTCGGCCGAGAAGGCGGACGACGCCGACCCCACGCCGTCCCCGTCCGCTCCCTGACCCTCCCAAGGGGTGCTGACCCCTCGCCCGGACCGACGTCCGGGCGAGGGGTCGTCGCTGTCTGCGCGCGGATCCCCGTACGGGACAATGGGCGCATGAGTCTGTTCCGCGACGACGGCATCGTGCTGCGCACCCAGAAGCTGGGTGAGGCGGACCGCATCATCACGCTGCTGACCCGGGGCCACGGCCGGGTACGGGCGGTCGCCCGCGGAGTGCGGCGCACGAAGTCCAAGTTCGGCGCCCGGCTGGAACCTTTCTCCCATGCCGACGTGCAGTTCTTCGCCCGCGGCAGCGAACTGGTCGGCCGCAGCCTGCCGCTCTGCACCCAGACCGAGATCATCGCCCCGTACGGCAACGGCATCGTCACCGACTACGCCCGCTACACCGCCGGCACCGCCATGCTGGAGACCGCCGAGCGGTTCACCGAGAACGAGGGCGAGCCCTCCGTGCAGCAGTACCTGCTGCTGGTGGGAGCCCTGCGCACGCTCTCGCGCGGCGAACACGAACCGCACCTCATCCTGGACGCCTTCCTGCTGCGCTCGCTCGCCGTCAACGGCTACGCGCCCAGCTTCGAGGACTGCGCGAAGTGCGGGATCCACGGCCCCAACCGGCACTTCTCCGTCGCCGCGGGCGGGGTCATATGCGGGGACTGCCGCGTGCCCGGCAGCGTCGTACCCTCGTCGGAGGCCATCGCCCTGCTCAGCGCCCTGCTGACGGGCGACTGGGGGCATGCCGACGCGTGTGAGGCGCGTCACGTGCGGGAGGGCAGCGGGCTGGTCTCCGCCTATTTGCACTGGCATCTGGAGCGCGGGCTACGCTCCCTGCGATACGTCGAGAAATAGGAGCTGGGCACATGGCACGACGCGGGATTCTGGGACGCTCTCGCCGGGAGTACAAGGTTCCCGAGCCGCACCCTTCCGGCGCGGTCCCGCCGAAGATCCCCGGCGAGCTGGTCCCGAACCACGTCGCCGTCGTCATGGACGGCAACGGCCGCTGGGCCAAGGAGCGCGGCCTGCCCCGCACCGAGGGGCACAAGGTCGGCGAGGGCGTCGTGCTCGACGTGCTCAAGGGCTGCCTGGAGATGGGCGTCAAGAACCTCTCCCTGTACGCCTTCTCGACGGAGAACTGGAAGCGCTCGCCCGACGAGGTCCGCTTCCTCATGAACTTCAACCGCGACGTCATCCGGCGGCGCCGCGACGAGATGAACGAGCTGGGCATCCGCATCCGCTGGGTCGGCCGCATGCCGAAGATGTGGAAGTCGGTCGTCCAGGAGCTGCAGGTCGCGCAGGAGCAGACCGTCGACAACGACGCCATGACCCTGTACTTCTGCGTGAACTACGGCGGCCGCGCGGAGATCGCCGACGCGGCGCAGGCCATCGCCCGGGACGTGGCGGCGGGCAAGCTCGACCCGTCGAAGGTCAACGAGAAGACCTTCGCCAAGTACATCTACTACCCGGACATGCCGGACGTGGACCTGTTCCTGCGCCCGAGCGGCGAGCAGCGCACCTCCAACTACCTGCTCTGGCAGAGCGCGTACGCCGAGATGGTCTTCCAGGACGTGCTGTGGCCGGACTTCGACCGGCGCAACCTCTGGGCGGCCTGCCTGGAGTACGCCCAGCGCGACCGCCGCTTCGGCGGCGCCGTCCCCAACCAGCCCGAAGGCTCCACCGGCTGACCCCCTAGGCTCTGCCCCCATGAACACCACAGGCGGGGCGGAGCCGGCCGTCGGCGCGGAGATCGAGGCGTACTACAGCCCCCGGCCCGGTGATGCCCGCGAGGCCATGAGGTGGTACGCCCGTAAGACGGCGAAGGGCCGCGCCGGGATGCTGATGTGGCTGGGGCTGCCCCTGGTGCCCATCACGTTGGGGGCGGTCCAGGGCATGGCGGCCGAGCAGCTGCTGCTGCTGGCCGTTCTGGGGCCGCTCGTCGGCTGGTACGGGGCGTACCTGAGCCTGGACCGGCAGGCGCACCGGCTGTACGAGTGGGCGGCCCGGCACCGCGAGTACCACTGCATCCACTCCGACACGGGAGTGGTGACCCGGATGCCCGACGGGACCTCGTCGCGGATCCTGTGGAGCCAGTGCGCGGGCTTCGGCGAGAGCCGGAACCTGATCCTGCTCCTGACGAAGGAGGACGGCACTCTGCTGTGGCTGCCCAAGCGCGCCGCCCTGACGGACCAGGAGCTGGACCGGATCCGTGAGCTCCTCGGGCGGAAGCTGCGAAGGCTCTAGACGGCGGCCGCGCAGTCGGCGCAGGTGCCGAAGATCTCCACCGTGTGGGCGACGTTCACGAAGCCGTGCTCGGCGGCGATGGACTCCGCCCACTTCTCCACGGCCGGCCCCTCCACCTCGACGGCCTTGCCGCACTTGCGGCAGACCAGGTGGTGGTGGTGATCGCCGGTGGAGCACCGGCGGTAGACGGACTCGCCGTCGCTGGTGCGCAGGACGTCGACCTCTCCGGCGTCCGCGAGGGACTGGAGGGTGCGGTAGACGGTGGTCAGGCCCACGGAGTCACCACGGTGCTTGAGCATGTCGTGGAGTTCCTGGGCGCTGCGGAACTCGTCCACCTCGTCCAGCGCCGCCGCGACCGCGGCCCGCTGCCGGGTGGATCGTCCTCGTACTGGCGCGGTATTCATCTCGCCAGGCGCAGTCGCCACCGGTTCCTCCTCGTATAGGCCTGCGGCCATTGTGCCAGCCCGCTAGACCTTCACATCGTCGCGCGTGCAGACCTCTTCGACCGCCAGGGCGGCTTTGGCCCGGCGGCGGGCCAGGGGGGCGGAGAGAGCGGTCAGCACCATGAAGACGCCGATCGCGAGCAGCACGATCGTCGCGCCCGAGGGCACGTTGATGTAGTAGGTGGCCGCCGTGCCGGTCAGGGAGACGGTCACGCTGATGGCCATGGCCAGGCCCAGGGTGGTGGCGAAGCTGCGGGTGAGCCGCTGGGCGGCGGCGACCGGGATCACCAGCATCGCGCTGACCAGCAGCAGGCCGACGATGCGCATGGCGACGGTGACGGTGACTGCGGCGGTGACCGCGATCAGCAGGTTCAGGGCGCGCACGGGCAGCCCGGTGACCCGGGCGAACTCCTCGTCCTGGCAGACGGCGAAGAGCTGCCTGCGCAGACCGATCGCGACGGCGAGGACGAACGCGGCGAGGATCGCCATCGCGGTCACGTCCTCGGTGGCGACTGTGGTGATCGAGCCGAACATGGAGCCCAGGAGGCTGGCCGTCTGGCCGCCGCCGAGGTTGATGATCATCACGCCGCTGGCGAGGCCGCCGTAGAAGAGCATGGCGAGGGCGACGTCCCCGCTGGTCCTGCCGCGGGCGCGGATGAGCTCCATGCCGACGGCGCCGACGACGGCGACGAGCGTCGCCATCCAGACCGGGCTGGTCTGGAGCACGAAACCGAGCGCGACACCGGTCATGGCGACGTGGCCGAGGCCGTCGCCCATGAGCGCCTGGCGGCGCTGGACGAGGTACGTGCCGATGGCGGGGGCCGTGATGCCGACGAGGGCGGCCGCGATCAGCGCTCGCTGCATGAAGGCGTAGTCGAGGATGTCCATCAGCTCAGCAGTCCCGTCCGCAGGGGCTCGGCGTCGTGCGCCGCGTGGGGGTGTACGTGGTCGTGGCCGGGCAGGGCGTGCTGGCCCACGGCCTCCGGCGGCGGGCCGTCGTGGACGACGCAGCCGTCGCGCAGCACGACGGCGCGGTCGATCAGGGGCTCCAGCGGGCCCAGCTCGTGCAGGACGAGCAGGACGGTGGAGCCGGCGGCGACCTGCGCGCGCAGGGCGCTCGCCAGGACCTCCTGGTTGGCGAGGTCCACGCCCGCCATCGGCTCGTCCATGATCAGCAGTTCGGGTTCGACGGCGAGCGCCCGGGCTATGAGGACGCGCTGGTGCTGGCCGCCGGAGAGGGCGTCCACGGAGACGTCGGCGTGCGCGTCCATGCCGACCAGGGCCAGGGCGTGCTCTATGGCCTCCTTGTCGGCCTTGCGCAGGAGCCCGAAGCGGGAGCGGGCGAGCCGGCCGGAGGAGACGACCTCGCGGACGGTGGCCGGGACGCCGCCGGCGGCGGTGGTGCGCTGCGGGACGTACCCGATGCGCGACCAGTCGCGGAAGCGCTTGAAGTCGGTGCCGAAGAGGCTGAGGGAGCCGTCGGTCAGCGGGACCTGGCCGACGACGGCGCGGACGGCCGTGGACTTGCCGGAGCCGTTGGCTCCGAGCAGGGCGACGACCTCGCCGCGCTGGACGGTGAGGTCGATTCCGCGCAGCACGGGGCGCGAGCCGAGCGAGGCCTTGGCCCCGCGCAGGGATATGACGGGCCGGTCGTCGGCCGGTCGGGGCGGGGACTGCATGGCTCGCGCCTCCGTTGCTGCTGTCATCACTTGGCTCCGAGTGCCTTCTGGAGGTTCTTCAGGTTGGACCGCATGACCTCGAAGTAGTCGGCGCCCTGGGACGTGTCGGTGATGCCCTCGAGCGGGTCGAGGACGTCGGTCTTCAGGCCGGTGTCCGTGGCGAGGGTCTTGGCCGTCTTGTCGCTGGCCAGCGTCTCGAAGAACACGGTGGTGACATTGTCCTTCTTCGCGACCGCCTGAAGATCCTTCATCCGGGCCGGGCTCGGCTCGGACTCGGGGTCGACGCCGGAGATGCCCTCCTGGTCGAGGCCGTAGCGCTCGGCGAGGTACCCGAAGGCGGAGTGGGTGGTGATGAAGGTCCTGGAGGCCGTGTTCCTCAGGCCGTCCTTGAACTCGGTGTCCAACGCGGCCAGCTTGCCGACCAGTTCGTCGGTGTTCTTCTTGTAGTCCGCCGCGTGGCCGGGGTCGGCCTTCTCCAGGGCCGCGCCGACGCCCTTGGCGATCTCCGCGTACTTGACGGGGTCGAGCCAGACGTGGGGGTCGGTTCCGCCCTCGCCGTGGCTGTGGTCGTGGCCCTCGCCCTCGGCGTGGGCCTCCTCGGAGCCGTGGTCGTGGCCGGAGGCGCCGTGGGCCTCCAGCTCGGTGAGGGTGGCCGCGTCGACGATGTTCTTCACGCCGGACTGGGCGACGGCCTTGTCGACGGCGGGCTGCAGGTTCTTGAGGTAGAGGACCACGTCGGCCTCGCCGAGCTGCGCGGTCTGCTTGGGAGTGATCTCCAGGTCGTGCGGTTCGACGCCCGGCTTGGTCAGGCCGTCGACCTTCACGTGCTCCTTGCCGATCTGCTCGGCGACGAACTGCAGGGGGTAGAACGACGCCGTCACGCCGAGCTTGCCGTCCTCGCCGCCGACGGCACCCGCTCCGGAGCAGGAGGTCAGGGCCGCGGCGCCGAGGGCGACGGCGCCGGCGAGGGCGGCGGTGGGTATGAGGCGTCGTACGTTCATGACATCCATTTTCATCAAAGATGGAAACGATTGTCAAAAACCCAGGTGGGAGGGCCGGGTGGGCGGGCGTGGAAGGGGAACCGATTTGAAAGGGGGGGTGCGGGCGCCGGTAATCTAAAGACTTCGCCGTTCGTCCTCGTAATGAAGAGAGCACCGTGGCCGCCGACAAGATCGAAACCATCGTCAGCCTGAGCAAGCGCCGTGGCTTCGTTTTCCCGTGCAGTGAGATCTACGGCGGCTCCAGGGCTGCCTGGGACTACGGCCCGCTCGGTGTCGAGCTCAAGGAGAACATCAAGCGCCAGTGGTGGAAGGCGATGGTCACCGGGCGTGAGGACGTCGTCGGTCTCGACTCGTCCGTGATCCTGGCCCCCGAGGTCTGGGTGGCCTCCGGCCACGTCGCCACTTTCTCGGACCCGCTGACCGAGTGCACCTCCTGCCACAAGCGCCACCGCGCCGACCACCTCGAAGAGGCCTACGAGGCCAAGCACGGCCGCCTCCCCGAGAACGGCCTGGCCGACGTCAACTGCCCCAACTGTGGTGTGAAGGGCCAGTTCACCGAGCCCAAGCAGTTCTCCGGCATGCTGGAGACCCACCTCGGCCCGACCCAGGACACCGGCTCCAAGGCGTACCTGCGCCCCGAGACCGCGCAGGGCATCTTCACGCAGTTCGCCCAGGTCCAGGTCACCTCGCGCAAGAAGCCGCCCTTCGGTATCGCGCAGATGGGCAAGTCCTTCCGCAACGAGATCACGCCGGGCAACTTCATCTTCCGCACCCGCGAGTTCGAGCAGATGGAGATGGAGTTCTTCGTCAAGCCCGGCGAGGACGAGCAGTGGCAGGAGTACTGGATGCAGGAGCGGTGGAACTGGTACCGCGACCTCGGCATCCGCGAGGAGAACATCCGCTGGTACGAGCACCCGAAGGAGAAGCTGTCCCACTACTCGAAGCGCACCGCCGACATCGAGTACCGCTTCAACTTCGGTGGCAGCGAGTTCTCCGAGCTGGAGGGCGTCGCCAACCGCACCGACTACGACCTCAAGGCGCACTCCGCGGCCTCCGGCCAGGACCTCACCTACTTCGACCAGGAGGCCGGTGAGCGCTACACCCCGTTCGTCATCGAGCCGGCGGCCGGTGTGAACCGCGCCATGCTCGCCTTCATGCTCGACGCCTACAACGAGGACGAGGCCCCCAACGCCAAGGGCGTCATGGAGAAGCGCACCGTGATGCGCCTCGACCCGCGCCTGGCCCCGATCAAGGTCGCCGTCCTGCCGCTGTCCCGCAACGCGCAGCTGTCGCCGAAGGCCAAGGGCCTGGCCGCCGACCTGCGCAAGAACTGGAACATCGAGTTCGACGACGCGGGCGCCATCGGCCGCCGCTACCGCCGCCAGGACGAGATCGGTACGCCGTTCTGCGTCACCGTCGACTTCGACACCCTGGACGACAACGCGGTGACCGTGCGCGAGCGCGACACCATGAAGCAGGAGCGCGTCTCCCTGGACCAGATCCAGGGCTACCTGGGCAGCCGCCTGCTCGGCTGCTGACGGACGTCGCACCAACGACCGGTGGCCCGGCGCGCACACTGCGCGCCGGGCCACCGGTCGTTGTCGTACGTCCTGCGGTCAGGCCGTCGAGGCGTTCGCCTGGGCCTGAGCCTCGGCCGCGGCGGCGGCCCGCCTCTCTCCCTCGGCCTGCGAGCGCTTGCCGTACAGCGCGGTCCACACGCCGAGGCAGCCGAGGACCGTGTAGATCATGACCGGGCTGACCACGACCATCGTGTCGGTGTCCACGACGTAGGCCAGGGCGATCCGCACCCCCGCCTCGATCAGGTACACGACGCCCCAGACCGTGGTCATCACGATCATCGTCCGGCGGAAGCCCTCGTACTGCCACAGGCCGTTCCACCAGGCCGTGCTCTCGGGAGTGCCGTCGGTGGCGAACTTCCGCCCGAAGTAGAACATCAGCGGCCGGGGTGCGAGCAGGGTGGCCAGGCAGAGCAGGCCGAAGAGCCCGGTCACGCCGGAGTCCTTGATCAGCAGGGCGCGGGCCGAGTGCGCGCCGATCAGCGAGACGACCGCCGTGATCACCAGGAAGACCAGGGTGACGACGGCGAACTCGTCGAGCTTGCGGCGCCAGGCCAGGTGGATCGCGCTGTCGAGCACGGGCCACGCGCTGCTGAGCAGGAGCGCGCTGAACTCGCTCCAGCCGTGGTCGTGCAGCTGGTTGTACGTGATGATCGGCGCGACCACGTTGAGCCCGATGGTCAGGATCCAGCCGAGCGCGGCCGCGCCGCCGGAACGCGCCGGAGGCGCGGGTCGTTCTGTCGGAGCTTCTTGTGCGGACATGGTTCCCCCGTGAAGTGCCTGATGAAGCCGGTAGGGGAACCGTAGGAATCTTGACAGCCCACGGACAAGGCTGGTGCGCCCAAAATGATCACAAAGCCGTGCCAGGTGGCGTGTTCGGGGTGATCCGGTGGGTGCCGGACGTGCGTCAGGCGCGCAGGCCCCGGATCACCAGAGCGGTGACCGCCTCGAACTCCGCGACGATGGTGGGGGAGAACCACTCCGCCGCGTACTGCGGGTCGTGGAAACGGCCGGTGGCGTCGAAGACCGCACGGGCCGCAGCCGGTACGTCGGATGCCGCCAGGGAACCGTCGGCGACGCCCTGGGCGATGATCCGGGCCAACTGGTCGATCAGCTCGGTCAGATGCTGCTCCACCGTCCCGCTGTTCTCGGCGAGGAGCACCGTGTACGTGGCGAACAGCTCCGGATCGTCGCCGGCCTTGTGGCGCTTGGCCTGGAACAGGGCCTCCAGCCACGCCTCCAGCTTGGAGGGCGCGCTCTCGGCGGGAGCCGAGGTGATCTGCTCCAGCACGACGACGCTCTTGGCGAGCCAGCGGTCGGTGACGGCCTCGCGCAGCGCGGCCTTCGAGGGGAAGTGCCGGTAGACGCTGCCGTGACTGACTCCCAGGGCGCGCGCCACGTCCACCACGGTCGCCTTGGTGGGGCCGAAGCGCCGCAGCACCTCCTCGGTGGTCTCGAGGATGCGCTCGGGGGTGAGGGGCTCGGCGGCAGCGGGTGGCATGGGTACGACCGTACCGTCAGCTCAGTGTTCGCTGTCGAGGTGGGCCATCTGCGCTGCCGGATAGCGGTCGCCCGCCGCCGCACCGGCGGGCACGGCCTCCTCGATGGCGGCCAGGTCCGCCGGGCCGAGAGTGACGTCCATGGCACCCAGTGCCTCAGTGAGGCGGTCCCGGCGCCGTGCGCCCACGAGCGGCACGATGTCCTCACCGCGGGAGAGCGCCCAGGCGATGGCCGTCTGGGCGACGCTCACGCCCTTGTCGTCGGCGACCTTGCGCAGGGCGTCGACGAGGTCCAGGTTCCGGTCGAGGTTCTCGCCCTGGAAGCGGGGGCTCATCCCGCGGAAGTCGCCGGGGGCCAGGGCGCGGTCGCGGGTGAAGTGACCGCTGATCAGGCCGCGGGACAGCACGCCGTACGCCGTGACGCCGATGCCGAGCTCGCGGGCGGTCGGCAGGATCTCCTCCTCGATCCCTCGGGAGATCAGTGAGTATTCGATCTGGAGGTCGGAGATCGGGGCCACGGCGGCGGCCCGGCGCATGGTGTCGGCGCCGACCTCGGAGAGCCCGATGTGGCGCACATGCCCGGCCCGGACCGCTTCGGCGATGGCTCCGACGGTCTCCTCGATCGGCACGTCCGGGTCCACGCGGGCGATCCGGTAGATGTCGATGTGGTCCCGGCCGAGCCGCTGGAGCGAGTAGGCCAGGAAGTTCCTGACGGCCTCGGGCCGGCCGTCATAGCCGGCGAAGCCGCCCTCCACCGTGCGCAGCGCGCCGAACTTGACGCTGGTCAGCGCCCGGTCGCGGGCCGCCGCGGGTGCCGTGCGCAGGGCTTCGGCGATCAGCAGCTCGTTGTGGCCCATGCCGTAGAAGTCGCCGGTGTCGAGCAGCGTGTTCGTGCCCTCGGGGACGGCGTCCAGGTACGCGTGGATGGTCGCGATGGACTCGGAGCGGTCGGCTTCCCCGTAGAGGGCGGACATCCCCATGCAGCCCAGCCCGAGCGGGAAGACGGAGGGGCCGGTGCTGCCGAGGCGCCGTCGGCGGGCGGTGGTCGTGGTGGTGGCGCCGGCGGGGGCGGCGGTGGTCGCGTCGATGCTCTCGTTCTTCGTCATGGAACGAGAATGGCATGACGGGTGACAGATTTCAATATCTGTCACCCGTCAGTGTCAGGCGAGGATGCGCAGCATCAGCGCCGCCGCCGCGACCAGGGCGAGGACGGCCGCAGGTGCGAGTTCGTAGTCCTTGACCCGGAGGTGGGAGACGACCGCGCCGATGAAGTAGAGGGTCACGCCGACCGCGGCGGCCACACCGAGCGGAGTGACCCACAGGCCGGCGACCAGGCCCACCGCGCCGGCGGCCTTGAGGGTGGCCAGTCGCGGCAGCCAGGAGTCGGGGACCTGGACCTTCTGCATGTTCGCGACGATCTGGTCGTTGCGCTGCAGGGTGAAGGTGGCGGAGGCGGTCAGGGCGAGGGCGAGCAGGCCGCCGACGACGGCGTAGGCGATGAACATGGGGAGCTCCAACGATTGATGGTGTCAGATCATTGAATAGCATCAACGATATGCCCATCGCAATCATTTCTCAGGCGCTACGATGTGGACCATGACGGCAGATCAGGACGGATCGCACCCGCCGCAGCGACTGGGCCTGCTGCTGGCATGGCACGGAGCGGTCACCCAGACCCGCATGAAGCAGGCCCTCGGCGCGGCCGGGCTCACCCCGCGGCACGCGATGACGCTCATGCACCTGGAAGGCGGCCCCGTCAGCCAGCGGGCGCTCGCCGACCGGCTGGAGGTCGACCCGAGCGTCCTCGTCGGGGTCCTCAACGACCTGGAGGGCGAAGGACTCGCCGAACGCCGCCGCGATCCCGCCGACCGCCGCCGCCACAACGTGGGCATCACCCCCGCCGGGCAAGCCGCCCTGGCGAAGACGAACGCCGCCCTGGACGAGGTCGAGGACGGCATGTTCGCGAGCCTGTCGGCCCAGGAGCGCGACCATCTGCGCGCCCTCCTGGACCGGGTCAACACCTCGGCCGAAGACTTCGACTGCGGCGAGTAGAGGCGCGGGCCCGGCCGACAGGGTCCGAAAGGGGCAGCGCGGGCCCGGCCGACAAGATCCGGAAGACACTCCCTAGGCGCGCGGAGACCCCACGGTCGCGGCGGGCCCGCTGGACTCCTCCAGGGTGCGGGCCGTGCGTTCCGCCGTCCGGCGGGCCCAGCTGCCGCTCGTCGCCGCGCCCACGACCAGGACGAGCAGCCCGCACAACGTGATGATCCACCAGGCCGGCTGGGCCGCCCCGGAGAAGTCCTGGCCGCCGGCCAGCCCGGCGGCCAGGACCGAGCCGATGACCGCGACGCCCAGCGTGCCGCCGGTCTGCCGGCTGGTGGAGGCGATGGCGGCCGCGACACCCGCCTGGGAGCGCGGCATCCCGGACACCGCCGTATTGGTGATCGGCGCGTTCACCATGCCGAAGCCGAGCCCGAACAGCACGTATCCGGTGAAGAGGAGCGGGTTGGACGTCTCCGCCTCGAACAGGGCGAACAGCAGGCCGCTCGCCGCCATCGCCACGCCCGCGATCAGCAGGCAGATCCGGGGCCCCCGGCTGCCCACCAGCCGCCCCGCCAGCGGCGCGAACAGCACGGTCAGGCCGGCCATCGGCAACATGTAGAGCCCCGCGTGCAGGGCGCTGAGCCCCCGTACGTCCTGGAGGTAGAGCGTGTTCAGGAAGAGGAAGCCGGCCAGTCCGGCGAAGGCGCTGATCGCGATCACGGTCGAGCCGCTGAACGGCGCGCTGCGGAAGAACCGGAGGTCGATCAGCGGCTCCGCGCGCCGGGGCTCGTGCACCAGCAGCCCCACGAAGGAGGCGACGGCCACCACCGCGCACCCCATGATCAGCGGTGAGCGCCAGCCGGCGGCGGGCGCCTCGATGATCCCGTACGTGAGGCTGCCGAGCAGCGCGATGACCAGCACCTGACCCAGCGGGTCGGGGCGGCGCGGCCGGGCCGCCCGGGACTCCGGGATGTGGCGCAGGGTCAGCACGAGCGCCGCCAGGCCGATCGGCAGGTTGATCAGGAAGATCGAACGCCAGCCCACGGAGTCCACCAGTACCCCGCCGATCAGGGGACCCGCGGCCATGGAGACGCCCCCGACCGCCCCCCACACGCCGATGGCCCGGGCCCGCTCGGCCGGATCGGTGAAGGTGTTGGTGATGATCGACATCGCGACCGGGTTGAGCATCGCGCCGCCGACCGCCTGCACCATCCGGAAGACGATGAGCCAGCTCAGGCTCGGCGCGAGGGAGCAGAGCAGGGAGCCCAGGCCGAAGGCCAGCAGACCGGCGACGAACACCTTGCGGCGGCCGATCCGGTCGGCCGTGGAGCCCATGAGCATCAGCAGCGAGGCCAGGACGAGCGTGTACGCGTCGATGGTCCACTGCAACCCCGCCACCGAGGCGTCGAGCTCGCGGCGCATCGACGGCAGCGCCACGTTGAGCACGGTGTTGTCGAGGCTGACGATGAGCAGGCTCATGCAGCAGATCGCCAGGACGATCGTGCGCTGCCGGTGACTCGGCTCGATCATGCGCCGATGCTACGTCCGCCCGACCCCCTCGGCATGCGGGACAATGGGCGGATGACCACGCTCCCCCCGCCTCTCGCGATCGGCCCGCACACCGTGCAGCCCCCGGTGGTGCTCGCGCCCATGGCCGGCATCACCAATGCCCCGTTCCGTACCCTCTGCCGGGAGTTCTCGGGCGGCAAGGGGCTGTTCGTGAGCGAGATGATCACGACCCGCGCCCTGGTCGAGCGCAACGAGAAGACCATGCAGCTGATCCACTTCGACGAGACCGAGAAGCCCCGGTCCATTCAGCTGTACGGGGTGGACCCGGTGACGGTGGGCAAGGCGGTCCGCATGATCGTCGAGGAGGACCGCGCCGACCACATCGACCTCAACTTCGGCTGCCCCGTCCCCAAGGTCACCCGGAAGGGTGGCGGCTCCGCGCTGCCGTACAAGCGCAACCTGCTGCGCGCGATCCTGCGCGAGGCCGTCGCCGGGGCCGGCGACCTGCCGGTGACCATGAAGATGCGCAAGGGCATCGACGACGACCACCTCACCTACCTCGACGCCGGCCGCATCGCCGTCGAGGAGGGGGTCACCGCCATCGCCCTGCACGGACGGACCACCGCGCAGCACTACGGCGGCACCGCCGACTGGGACGCCATCGCGCGGCTGAAGGAGCACGTGCCGGAGATACCGGTCCTCGGCAACGGCGACATCTGGTGCGCCGAGGACGCGCTGCGCATGGTCCGCGAGACCGGCTGCGACGGCGTGGTCGTCGGCCGCGGCTGCCTGGGGCGGCCGTGGCTGTTCAACGACCTGGTGGCGGCCTTCGAGGGGCGGCCGGAGGACTTCCACCGGCCCACGCTGCGCGAGGTCGCCACGACCATGCACCGGCACGCCCAGCTGCTGGGGGAGTGGATCGGCGACGAGACGCGCGGCGTGATCGACTTCCGTAAGCACGTCGCCTGGTACCTGAAGGGCTTCTCGGTCGGGTCCGAGATGCGCAAGAAGCTCGCGGTGACCTCTTCGCTGGCCGAGTTGGACGCTCATCTGAGCGAGCTCGACTTGGATCAAGCATGGCCGGAGAGTGCCGACGGTCCGCGCGGCCGGACGTCCGGAAACAACCGAGTTGTCCTGCCGGACGGCTGGCTGAAGGATCCGTACGACTGCGCGGGCGTGAGCGAGGACGCGGAACTGGACACCTCCGGAGGCTGACAAATCGCCCTCCGTGGTGCGTGATATACGCCACGCATGGGAGAGGTTTCGCTCAGATGAGCAGATAAGTCACGGGTAAGACTTTCAAAGGGTGGCACTGGGTGCCACCCTTTGTGCGTTCAATACTTGAACGCAAATGTATCGATGATCGCTCATCCGAGCGTAAACAAGCCTCAGGAGCCCCCTCTCCCTTCGGGATCTGAACGCTCTTGGTGTCTTCTGGTTACCCTTGAGTTACTTTCGATCTGCTGGCGCACGGGTGGTTACGGCCGCATGACGGCCAAGTGGACGTACCCAGAAGCCTTCGATCTGGGTATGTTCCTGGCCGTCAGGGCAGCCACCGAGCCTCGAGGAGTCGAGACCCGTGTCGGAAAACAAAGATCAGAAGTTCGTCTACGACTTCACCGAGGGCAACCGCGACCTCAAGGACCTTCTCGGCGGCAAGGGTGCCAACCTCGCCGAGATGACCAACCTGGGTCTGCCGGTCCCTCCCGGCTTCACCATCACCACCGAGGCCTGCAAGGTCTACCTCGAGAGCGGCTCGGCCCCGGCCGCGCTGCGCGACGAGGTCAGCGCCCACCTTGCGGCCCTCGAGTCGAAGATGGGCAAGAAGCTCGGACAGTCGGACGACCCGCTGCTGGTCTCCGTGCGTTCCGGCGCCAAGTTCTCGATGCCCGGCATGATGGACACCGTCCTGAACATCGGCCTCTCCGACGAGTCGGTCACCGGCCTCGTCTCCCAGGCCGGTGACGAGCGCTTCGCGTGGGACTCCTACCGCCGTCTGATCCAGATGTTCGGCAAGACCGTCCTCGGCGTCGAGGGCGAGCTCTTCGAGGACGCCCTCGACGAGGCCAAGGCCGCCAAGAAGGTCACCGTCGACACCGACCTCGACGCCGCCGACCTGAAGAAGCTCGTCAAGGTCTTCAAGAAGATCGTGGCGAAGGAGGCCGGCCGCGAGTTCCCGCAGGACGCCCGCGAGCAGATGGACCTCGCCGTCGAGGCCGTCTTCAACTCGTGGAACACCGACCGCGCCAAGCTCTACCGCCGCCAGGAGCGCATCCCCAGCGACCTGGGCACCGCCGTCAACATCTGCTCCATGGTCTTCGGCAACCTGGGTCCCGACTCCGGCACCGGCGTCGCCTTCACCCGTGACCCCGCCAGCGGCCACGCGGGCGTCTACGGCGACTACCTCCAGAACGCCCAGGGCGAGGACGTCGTCGCGGGCATCCGCAACACCGTGCCGCTCGCGGACCTGGAGTCCATCGACAAGGCCTCGTACGACCAGCTCATGACGATCATGACGACGCTGGAGACCCACTACAAGGATCTCTGCGACATCGAGTTCACGATCGAGCGCGGCCAGCTGTGGATGCTGCAGACCCGCGTCGGCAAGCGCACCGCCGGCGCCGCCTTCCGCATCGCCACCCAGCTCGTGGACCAGGGCCTGATCGACGAGGCCGAGGCCCTCCAGCGCGTCACCGGCCACCAGCTGGCGCAGCTGATGTTCCCCCGCTTCGACGAGGGCGCCAAGACCACCCTCCTCGGCCGCGGCATCGCCGCCTCCCCGGGCGCGGCGGTCGGCAAGGCCGTCTTCGACTCCTACACGGCCGTCAAGTGGTCCCGCTCCGGCGAGAAGGTCATCCTGATCCGCCGCGAGACCAACCCGGACGACCTGGACGGCATGATCGCCTCCGAGGGCATCCTGACCTCGCGCGGCGGCAAGACCTCCCACGCGGCCGTCGTCGCCCGCGGCATGGGCAAGACCTGTGTCTGCGGCGCCGAGGAGCTCGACGTCGACACCAAGCGCCGCCGCATGACGGTCGGCGAGACGGTCATCGAAGAGGGCGACGTCGTCTCCATCGACGGCTCCACCGGCAAGGTCTACCTCGGTGAGGTACCCGTCGTACCGTCCCCGGTCGTCGAGTACTTCGAGGGCCGCATGCACGCCGGCGCCGACGACGCCGACGAGCTCGTCGCCGCCGTTCACCGGATCATGGCGTACGCGGACCGCGTCCGCCGCCTGCGGGTGCGCGCCAACGCCGACAACGCCGAGGACGCGCTGCGCGCCCGCCGCTTCGGCGCCCAGGGCATCGGCCTGTGCCGCACCGAGCACATGTTCCTCGGTGAGCGCCGCGAGATGGTCGAGCGCCTGATCCTCGCCGACACCGACGGTGAGCGCGACGAGGCACTCAGTGCCCTGCTGCCGCTGCAGAAGAAGGACTTCATCGAGCTGTTCGAGGCGATGGACGGCCTGCCCGTCACGGTCCGCCTGCTCGACCCGCCGCTGCACGAGTTCCTGCCCGACATCACCGAGCTGTCGGTGCGCGTCGCCCTCGCCGAGTCCCGCAAGGACGCCAACGAGAACGACCTGCGCCTGCTCCAGGCCGTCCACAAGCTGCACGAGCAGAACCCGATGCTGGGTCTGCGCGGTGTCCGCCTGGGCCTGGTCATCCCCGGCCTGTTCGCCATGCAGGTCCGGGCGATCGCCGAGGCCGCGGCCGAGCGCAAGAACGCCAAGGGCGACCCGCGCGTCGAGATCATGATCCCGCTCGTGGGCACCGTCCAGGAGCTGGAGATCGTCCGCGAGGAGGCCGACGCGGTGATCGCCGAGGTCGAGGCCGCCACCGGCACCACCCTCAAGCTCTCCATCGGCACCATGATCGAGCTGCCGCGCGCCGCGCTGACCGCCGACCAGATCGCCGAGGCCGCGCAGTTCTTCTCCTTCGGTACGAACGACCTGACCCAGACGGTGTGGGGCTTCTCCCGCGACGACGTCGAGGCCAGCTTCTTCACCGCGTACCTGGAGAAGGGCATCTTCGGGGTCTCGCCCTTCGAGACCATCGACAAGGACGGCGTCGGCTCGCTGGTCCGGCACGCGGCCAAGCTGGGCCGGGCCACCCGTCCCGACCTCAAGCTCGGCGTCTGCGGCGAGCACGGCGGTGACCCCGAGTCCGTCCACTTCTTCCACGAGGTCGGCCTCGACTACGTCTCCTGCTCGCCCTTCCGGATTCCGGTGGCGCGCCTGGAGGCCGGTCGTGCGGCCGCCGAGGCGAAGGGCAGCGACAGCCGCTGACCCCGCCGGGCCCCAAGGGCCCCATAGACCGCGCCTGTCCCCGGGTTCCCTGACTGCCCGGGGGCGGGCGCGCCTCAATTTTTTTGTTCAACGAATCTTTACGCCAGCAGGCGGTGGACGGATCCCCACCCGTCCACCGCCGCTGTCATTCTGCCGGGCACGTCGGCGCTTCCCAGTGCGACCGACCGCCAGGCCCCGCAAAGCCCCCCACGGCCTTCGCGGAGCGTTTCGGTCGCACCGGAGTGTGCCCGGCGGAGTACAGGATTTCGGTTGTCACGCCCCTGCCGAAAGGGGTTTCAACTGTGGCCGAAAGGGCGTGGTGACCACGTGTGACTGCGTGCATACTCATGGGGCGGGGGGATTGCGGTTGCACAGGTGGGGGTTCGGTGCTGCGTATCCATTTCACTGGAGTGGACCTGGCACGCGTACGGATGGCAGGGCGTCCCGATGCGTTGTGGGAAACGATTCTCAGCTTTCACCGCTTAAGAGACCGGCGTGACGCCCGGTTGTTCGGTGAATGGCGTACGGAAACCCGGAGCAGGTTGAATAGTGAAACACGCACGCTCGGTATGCTCATACCGAGTCGCGGTTATTTCCCCGATTTCCTGACCCCTGTGGAGGGGCAGTACGGGTGGGACGTGGGGCTCGACGCGCTGCGCGGGATCCGTCCCGAGCGCATGCGCCGCGAGCTCCAGCTGCTGGGCGCCGGAGCGCCCACGACGCCACGGCTGCGGGACTTCATGGAGGGCGGCACCAAGCAGCTCCCCAGGCTGATGGGCGAGCTGCGCGCCTACCACCGGGCCGCCGTGGAGCCGTACTGGACCCACATACAGGCCCAGATAGAAGCCGAACGGGCGGCACGCGGCCGCGCGTTGCTCGACGGCGGCGCCGACGAGCTGCTGGCCTCGCTGCCGCCCATGCTGCGCTGGCGGGCCCCGGTGCTGGAGTGCGACTACCCCGTGGACCGGGACGTACGGCTGCGGGGGCGCGGGCTGCTGCTCCAGCCGTCCTTCTTCTGCCGGCGCACCGCGGTGACCCTGCACGACCCCGAGCTGCCACCGGTGCTGGTCTACCCGGCCGCCGCGCAGCTGGCCTCCGCGCCGGGCAGCGGCGAGGCGACCCGGCCCGCGGAGGACCAGCGCCAGCGCACCCTGGGCAAGCTGGTCGGGCACACCCGCTCGGTCGTGCTGCGGGCCATAGGGGACGGCGCCACGACCAGCGAGCTGGCCCGCCGGGCCGGCGTCTCGCTGGCCTCCGCGAGCCAGCACGCCTGCGTGATGCGCGAGGCGGGCCTGGTCACCACCCTGCGCCGCGGCAACGCGGTCCTGCACACCGTGACCCCGCTGGGAGCCGCCCTGCTCAAGGGCGGGGCCGTGGCCTCGTGAGGTGCGGCCGCACCCCGGCGGGGCGAACCCGTCGGGGTGCGGCCGGTCGTGCGGGCGCGGCGCCTCTTCCCGGGGCTCCGCCCCGGACCCCGCGCCTCGAACGCCGGCGGGGTCAGACCCGGAACGGGCCCGTCACCTCGTAGGTGATGCCGCCGGAGGAGCTGCCGCTCGTACCGCGCTGGCTGGAGAAGTAGAGGCGGTTGCCGGCGGGCGAGAAGGCCGGGCCGGTGATCTCGGAGGAGGACTGCCCCGTGATCCGCAGGAAGGGCGCCACCACGTCGTCCGGGGTGATCACGCAGATCTCCATGTTGCCGCCGTCCTCGGCGACGTACAGGTCGCCGTACGAGGAGCCGGTGACGTTGTCGACGCCCGTCAGCGGGGCGGCGCCGCCGGGTACGAGCGAGTCGTCGTAGGCCAGCTCGTACGTGTTGTTCGTGAGGTTGAGCTGCCAGACCCGGTTGTCGCCCTTGGTGGTGAACCAGACGGTGTCGTTGGCGTAGTGGCAGCCCTCGCCGCCGTTGAACTTCTTGGAGCCGGAGACCTGGCTGCGGGTCGCCGTCGGGGAACCGTCCGGGTCCGGGACGTTCTGCCAGGTGAAGGAGCCTGAGGTAGCCGTTCCGGCCTTGAGGACCTGGAGGGTGCCGGCGGAGAGGTTGCCCCAGGTGGTGGGGATGAACCGGTAGAAGCAGCCGTTCGTCTCGTCCTCCGTCAGGTAGACGACCTGGCGGACCGGGTCCGCTGCGGCCGCCTCGTGCTTGAAGCGGCCCATCGCCGGGCGCTGGACGGCCGCGTTCACGCCGTACGGGTCGGTCTCGTAGACGTAGCCGAGGCTGACCTCCTCGCAGGACAGCCAGGTGTTCCACGGGGTCTTGCCGCCCGCGCAGTTCTGCCGGGTGCCCGAGAGGATCCGGTAGGCGCCGGTGACGGTGCCGGAGGAGTTGAACTTCACCGCGCTCGCGCCGCCGGAGGGATCGATCTCCGAATTGGACACGTAGATCCAGCCCGAGCCGTCGGCGAAACACGCACCGCCGTCGGGAGCGCTGTGCCAGGCGTAGGAGGTGCCGCTGACGGTCTGGCCGGAGCGGGCGATCACCCGGCTGGTGAAACCGCTCGGGAGCATGATGCCGTTGGCATCGGCGGCCCCGAGCGCCCCGTAGGGACCGGCCCCGGGCTGGGCGGGCGCCGCGTAGGCCGCCCCGTGCATCAACGTGCCGCCGAAAGCGGCGGCCGACGAACCGATCACTGCGCCGCGCAGGAAGGTACGACGTTCCACGGTCACTCCTGTGGGAGGAAGGCCCCGCGGCCGGTCGGACGCGGGGTCGCACGCGTCGAGGAACCTAGAAGACGCCAGTTGACGTGGCGCCAAATCCTCATTACGCCCGAGCGACCGCTCGGCGTTCAATCCCGCGGCGGGGATTTCCGCGCGCCCGCGGGCTTTCTTTCCCGGAGGCCTTCGGGAACCCGGCAGCGTCGGCGCGGGGCGGATTCCCGGGGCCGGGTCCGCGTACGGCGGGCGGCGTTCGCACAGCGCCGCGTCCGCGAAGACCCCCGCGACCCGGCGCCCGCGGTACGGAGCGCCCGGCGGACGGCACCCGCCAGTTCCGGCCTGTCTCGGCGCCCGGGGTTTAGGAGGTGTCATGGGCTCTCCCGCCCGGTGCTCCGCCCGGTCCGGTCGGCCCGGCCTGCCGGGCCCGGCGGCGCCGCAGTCACACTAACCGCCCTGACCTGGGGTTTCGTCGCTCCGGCGGAAAGGTTCGGAAAACTTCGCGAGCGGCGATGAGTTTTCCGCGGCCCCGCGGTCTACCTCTTGAAAGCACCACCGAGCAGCAGAGAGAGGGACCTCGATGTCCGCGACCATGATCTTCGTCAACCTGCCCGTCAAGGACCTGGACGCCAGCAAGGCCTTCTGGGGCAAGCTGGGCTACTCCTTCAACGCCCAGTTCACCGACGAGAACTGCGCCTCCATGGTCATCAGCGACACCATCGTCGCGATGCTCCTCACCGAGGCCCGCTACAAGGACTTCACCCACAAGGAGATCGCGGACGCCACGAAGACGTCCGAGGTGCTCCTGTGTCTGAGCGCCGAGAGCCGCACCGCGGTCGACGAGCTGGTGGACGGGGCCCTGGCGGCCGGCGCCACCGAACCCCGTCCGGCCCAGGACCACGGCGTCATGTACGGCCGTGCCTTCGACGACCTCGACGGCCACACCTGGGAGATCATGTGGATGGACCCGGCCGTCGTCCAGAAGCAGGACTGACCACCGGGCCCACCACGACCACCCCTGGCGGTCAGGAGGTCGCGGCGGTCCGCACCGGGTAGGTGAGGACCGCCACCTCCTCGTCGTCCAGGCAGCGCCCCGTCTCCAGGTCGAAGCGCTGCTTGAGCAGCGGGGAGGCCACGAAGGGCCGGCCCGCCGTGGCCCCCACCAGACCGCGGGAGAGCACCTGCGCCCCCGTGAAGGGGTCCTGGTTGCCGATGGCGTACGCACGCCCCGCGCGGTCGACGAACACCGCGGCCTGGCTCCCGTCGGGCAGCAGCGCCGCGACCCCGCGCCCGGGGATGAGCGCGGACAGCTCGCACACCGTCAGCCAGCCCTGCGCCACTTGCAGTTCCACGGTCATCGGACGGCACCTCCTATGGTCAGGACGGCCAGGTCGGGCTTGACCTGGTCGCGCTCGGGGACGAACTTCACGGTCGGGTCGGGCGCGCCGGGCGCGTTCACGAAGGACACGAACCGGCGCAGCCGCTCCGGGTCCTGGAGCGTCTCGGCCCACTCGTCCCGGTAGTTGGCCACGTGGTCGGCCATCAGGGACTCCAGCTCCGCGCACAGCCCCAGCGAGTCGTGCACGACCACGTCCCGCAGGTGGTCCAGGCCGCCCTCCAGCCGCTCCAGCCAGGTGGAGGTCCGCTCCAGCCGGTCGGCGGTACGGATGTAGAACATCAGGAACCGGTCGATCAGCCGGATCAGTTCCGCGTCCGACAGGTCCTGGGCCAGCAGGTCGGCGTGGCGCGGCGTGGCGCCGCCGTTGCCGCCCACGTAGAGGTTCCAGCCGCTCGCCGTCGCGATGACCCCGAAGTCCTTGCTCTGCGCCTCCGCGCACTCGCGGGCGCAGCCCGACACCGCCGACTTCAGCTTGTGCGGGGCGCGCAGCCCCCGGTAGCGCAGCTCCAGGTCGATGGCCATCCGCACGCTGTCCTGGACGCCGTAGCGGCACCAGGTCTGCCCCACGCAGGACTTCACCGTCCGCAGGGCCTTCCCGTAGGCGTGTCCGGACTCGAAGCCGGCGTCGACGAGACGTGCCCAGATCCGCGGGAGCTGGTCCACGCTCGCGCCGAAGAGGTCGATCCGCTGACCGCCGGTGATCTTCGTGTAGAGCCCGAAGTCGCGGGCCACCTCGCCGATCACGATCAGCTTGTCGGGGGTGATCTCACCGCCGGGGATGCGCGGGACGACCGAGTAGGAGCCGTTGCGCTGCATGTTCGCGAGGAAGTGGTCGTTGGTGTCCTGGAGGGCGGCCTGCTCCCCGTCCAGGACGTAGCCGCTCGCGCCGAGCGTCGCCGCGAGCGAGGCGATGATCGAGCCGACGGCCGGCTTGCAGACCTCGCAGCCGTCGCCGCCGCGGGCCTCGGGGCGGCCGTGGCCGTCGAGGATCCGCTCGTAGGAGGTCAGCCGACGGGTGCGGACGATCTCGTAGAGCTCGGCGCGGGTGTACGGGAAGCAGCCGCACAGCCCCTTGTCGGCGGCGGCCGGGAGCAGTTGCCCGATCACCTTGACGCAGGAGCCGCAGCCGGTGCCCGCCTTGGTGCACTTCTTGACCTCGGGGAGGGTGGTGCAGGCGGTGATGGCCTTCTTCGTGACGTTGTGGCAGGAGCAGATCACCGCGTGGTCCGGGAGGGCGGACGGCCCGAGCGCGACGGGCGCGCCGACGCCCGCGGGCAGGACCAGCTGCTCGGGGGCGACGGGCGGGATGCTGCCGGTGAGCGGGCGCAGCAGGCCGTAGGAGTCGGCGTCGCCGACCAGGACCCCGCCGAGGAGGACCCCGTCGGGGGAGACCACCAGCTTCTTGTAGACGCCTGAGCGGGAGTCGGACCAGACGACGTCCAGGCTGTCGGGGGCGGTGCCGTGGGCGTCGCCGAAGGAGGCCACGTCCACGCCGAGCAGCTTCAGCTTGGTGGAGAGGTCGGCTCCGGTGAACTCCTTCTCCCGGCCCAGCAGGTCGTCGGCGGCGGTCTCGGCCATCTCGTAGCCGGGGGCGACCAGGCCGTAGACGCGGCCGTCGACGGCCAGGGCGCACTCGCCGATGGCGTAGACGTGCGGGTCGGAGGTGCGGCAGCGGGCGTCGACGGCGATACCGCCGCGCTCGCCGACGTCCAGACCGGCCTCGCGGGCCAGCTGGTCGCGGGGGCGGACGCCGGCGGAGAAGACGACGAGGTCGGTGTCGACGGTGGAGCCGTCGGAGAGCCGCATTCCGCTGACGCGGCCGTCCTCGCCGGTCACGACCTCCTGGGTGCCGACGCCGGTGTGGACGGTGAGGCCCATGGACTCGATGGTGCGCAGCAGGGCGGCGCCGCCGCCCTCGTCGACCTGGACGGGCATCAGGCGCGGGGCGAATTCGACGATGCGGGTGGCGAGACCGAGTCCCTGGAGGGCGCCGGCGGCCTCCAGGCCGAGGAGTCCGCCGCCGACGACGGCGCCGGTGGTCTTGTCCTTCGCGTACGCCTCGATGGCGAGGAGGTCCTCGATGGTGCGGTAGACGAAGCAGCCGGGGGCGTCCTTGCCGGGGACGGGCGGCACGAAGGGGAAGCTGCCGGTGGCCAGGACCAGGACGTCGTACGGGAACACCTGCCCGGAGCGGGAGGTGACGGTGCGGGCGGCCCGGTCGATGTGCTCGGCCGGGTCGTCGAGGTGGAGGGCGATGCCGTGGTCGACCATGAACCCGGCGGGCGTCATGGACAGGTCCTCGGGCGTGCTGCCGGAGAAGTACGAGGTCAGGTGCACGCGGTCGTAGGCGGGCCGGGGCTCCTCGCAGAGCACGGTGATCCGGTGCGTGGCGGTGACCCCGCGCTCGGCGAGCGCTTCGAGGTAGCGCTGGCCGACCATGCCGTGCCCGATGAGCACGATCGTGGGCAAGGGCTCGGTCATGTCAGTGGCCTCCGTCGTCGGTGAGCAGGTGGAACAGGTCGTGCGGTGCTTCCCCGCCCTCCCAGGTGCGGGCGAGGGCGCCCACCGTGGAGAGTTCGCCGAGCAGCACCCCGCCGACGAGGCGGTCGCCGCGCAGGACGACCTTGCGGTAGGTGCGCCGGGTGCCGTCGGCGAGACGGAGCACGTCGTCGCCGGGGCGGGGGGTGGTCTCGCCGAAGGCGGCGAGGTCCAGGGAGTCGTCGCCGGTCCAGCCGAGGGTGAGGCGGGTGAGGGCGCGGGTGCCGGTGTACGGTGCGCGGCCGCCCGTCAGGACCCCGGCGAGGGCGTCGGCCTGCTCCAGGGCGGCGCCGGCCAGTCCGTAGACCTGGCCGGCGTGCTCGGCGCAGTCGCCGATGGCGTGGATGCGGGGGTCGCTGGTGCGGAGCTCGTCGTCGACGACGATGCCCTTGCGGGTCTCCAGGCCGGCGGCCTGTGCCAGGCCCGTGCGGGGGCGTACGCCGCAGGCGAGGACGACGGCGTCGGCCTCCAGCCGGTAGCCGTCGGCGAGCTCGACGCCGGTGACCTTGCGCGCAGTGTCCGCGCCGCGCCGTGTCCCGGGCTCCGCCCGGACCCGGTCCTCGAACGCCGGACGGGCCGAAGAACCAGCCGCGGGCGATCCTGTCGTGACGAGCCCGCGGACCCGGCATTCGGTGTGGATCTCCACGCCGAGCTCGGTCAGGTGCGTCGCCAGCAGGGCGGAGGCGTCCGCGTCCAGCTGGCGTTCCATCAGGCGCTCGCCCTGCTGGGCGAGGACCACCACCGCTCCGCGCGCGGCGAGCGCCCGGGCGGCCGAGACGCCCAGCAGGCCCCCGCCGATCACCACCGCCCGCACCCCGGGCCGTACGGCCGCCGAGAGGGCCAGGCAGTCGTCCATCGTGCGGAACGCGTGGACCCCGTCGGGGAGTTCCCGCCCCTCGGGCTCGAACAGCCCGCGCAGCGGCGGGAGCACCGCGTTCGATCCGGTGGCCAGCACCAGCGTGTCGTACGGAGCCACCGTGCCGTCGTCGCAGTGCACGGCCTGCTCCGCGCGGTCGACGCGCACCGCCCGGACCCCGCGCCGCAGCACCGGGCCGGGGGCCGGGAGTGCGGTCACCTCCGGCGCGTACCTGCCCGCCAGGACCTCGGCCAGCAGGACCCTGTTGTAGGGGACGTGGGTCTCCTCGCCGAGGACGGTCACCGTCGCGGCCGGGCCCAGCCGGCTCGCGAGCCGCAGGCCCGCGAGGCCGCCGCCGATCACCACCACACGCTTTTCCGAGGTCATGCCATGAGGGTGCGCGGCCGCTGTTTCCCCGCCGCATCGCCTCTGTTACCCGGACGGAACGCCGACCTCAGCGACCGGTTTAAGGGCCGGTGAGGCCTTCCTCAAGGCCGCCTTAAGGATCATCACGGCCGCCGTCGGCGCCTTTAGCGTGATCCGCATGCGAGATGCGGCGGTGCGGGTCAGGGGCGGGATCCTGGGCGGGGCGGGGGTGGTGGTCCTGCTCTGGGCGGTACAGGTCCGGCCCTCGGCGCGGCCCGACGCGCTGTTCGCCACCGCCGCGCACCTGACCGGTCTGCTCGCCGGTTACGGGGTGCTGGTGCTGCTGTTCCTGATGGCGCGGGTGCCCGCGGTCGAGCACGGGGTCGGCGCCGACCGGCTCGCCCGCTGGCACGCGTTCGGCGGCCGCCACGTCCTGCTCCTCTGCTTCGGCCACGGGCTCTTCGCCCTGCTGGGGTACGCCGTGCACACGGGCGCCGACCTGGTCCGCGCCGTCCGGGAGCTGCTCGGCTACCCCGCCATAGCCGCCGCCGCGGCCGGGACCGTCCTCCTGGCCGCGGTCGGTGTGAGTTCCGCCCGGACGGTACGCCGCCGGATGTCGTACGAAACCTGGCGCGGGGTGCACCTGCTCGTATACCTCGCCGCCGCCCTCGCCTTCGGGCACCAGCTCGCCGGGCCCGACCTCGCCGCCGCGGCCTGGTTCTGGGCGCTCGCCCACACCGTGGTCGCCGTGCTGCTGGTCTGGTACCGCGCCGTGGTGCCCGTACGGCAGGCCCTGCGGCACGCGCTGCGGGTCGCGGAGGTCCGCTTCGAGGGGCCCGGGGTCGTCTCCGTCGTCGTCCGGGGCGAGCACCTGGCGGAACTGCGCGCGGAGCCGGGGCAGTTCCTGCGCTGGCGGTTCCTGCGGCGGGGACTGTGGCCGACCGCCCTGCCGTTCTCGCTGTCGGCGCCGGTCCGCGGGAATACGCTGCGGATCACCGTGAAGGGCCTCGGCGGCCACTCCCGCCGCATCCGCCGGCTGCGTCCCGGTACGCGGGTCCTGGCCACCGGGCCGTTCGGTGCGCTGACGGCGGCCCGGCGGACCCGGCCCAAAGTGCTGCTGATCGCCGGCGGGGTGGGGATCACCCCGATGCGGGCGCTGTTCGAGACGCTGCCGGGCGGCCCCGGGGACATCACCCTGCTCTACCGGGCCGGAGCGGAGGAGCACCTGGTGCTGCGCGCCGAGCTGGAGGCCATCGCCGCCGAGCGGCGGGCGGGGCTGCACTACCTCCTCGGGCCCTCGGACGCCGCCTACGACCCGCTGGCCCCGCGGGCGCTGGCCGCGCTGGTGCCCGACCTGGCCGAGCACGACGTCTACCTGTGCGGGCCGCCGGGGATGGCCGGGGCGACGCGGGCCGCGCTGCTGCGGGCCGGGGTGCCGGCCGGGCGGATCCATTCGGAGGCCTTCAGCTTCTGAGCCGCGCGGGGCGGTGCCCCGCCGCTCCGCGCCCGCCGTTCGCCCCCCCGTCCCTCCCCGTCCCTCCCCGTCCCTCCCCTTTCGCGCGTCCCTGAGGAGTCCCGCCCCGTGCGTCACCCGCTGCACGTCGCCCTGTCCGTGCCCGTCGCAGTCACGGCCCCGGCGCCCGCCGCCCGGCACCGCAAGCCCCGCAGACCCTCGCCGGTGCGGACCGTACTGGCCGCACTGGCCCGCGTACCCCCGGCGGGGCGGCTCGCGGCGGGGCTGGGGGCCGCCAGTGTGCTGGCCGCCAGCGCGCTCACGGCGGTCGTGGACCCGGCCGCTCCGGTGGCCCCGGACCGGGCCCCCGCCCGGCAAAGCTCAACCTTTGCGCAAGTTTCCGGGAATTGAATGGCCACTGCACCCGACAGCTCCATAGGGTCGGTACGTGCCTGACATATCAACGACCATGATCATCGTGCTGTGCGTGGCCGCCGCGGCGGCGGGCTGGATCGACGCGGTGGTGGGCGGCGGCGGCCTGCTGCTCCTGCCCGCGCTCCTGCTGGGCCTGCCCAACGCGCATCCCGCCACCGTCCTCGGCACCAACAAGGCGGTGGCCATCGTCGGCACGGCCGGCGCGGCCGTGACCTACGTCCGCAAGGCTCCGGTGGACGTGAAGCTCGCCGTCCGCATCGGTCTGGCCGCGCTCGCCGGATCGATGGGCGGCGCCGCACTCGCCGGCGGCATCAGCAAGGACGCGCTCCGACCGATGATCATGGTGGTGCTCGTGATCGTCGCCGGCTTCGTGCTCTTCCGGCCCGGCTTCGGCACCGCCCCCTCCACCTCGCCCGTCAGCCGGGCGCGGGTCCTGCTCGCCATCGGTCTCGCCGGCCTCGGCATCGGCTTCTACGACGGCCTCATCGGGCCGGGCACCGGCACCTTCCTGGTGCTCGCGCTCACGGCCCTGCTCCACCTCGACCTGGTCACGGCCTCCGCCACCGCCAAGATCGTCAACTGCTGCACCAACGCGGGGGCACTCGCGATGTTCGCCTACCAGGGCATGGTGCTGTGGCAGCTGGCCGCGCTGATGGCGGTGTTCAATCTGGCCGGCGGCATGATCGGCGCCCGCATGGCGCTCAAGAAGGGCAGCGGCTTCGTCCGCGGCGTGCTGCTCACCGTGGTCGGCGCGCTGGTGGTCAAGCTCGGCCTGGAGCAGTGGGGCTGACCGCCCCGCACCGCTCAGTACGTCCCGGTGAGGTGCGCGAAGACGACCACGTTGCCGCGGTAACCCGTACGCGGAGAGAACCCGCCGCCGCAGGTGATCACCCGTAGCTCGGCACGCGACGAAGGGCCGTACACGCGGGTGTCGGGGAAGGTCCTGGCGTCGTGGACCTCGACCGCGTGGACCGTGAACACCGCCGTCCGGCCGTCCGCGCGCGGGACCTCGATCGAGGCGCCGCGGCGCAGTGCGCCCAGGTGGTAGAAGACCGCCGGCCCGGCGGAGTCGTCCACGTGCCCGGCGATCACCGCGGTACCGGTGGCGCCCGGAGTGGTGCCCTCGCGGTACCAGCCGGCGAGGTCCCGCCGGTCGGGCGGAGGCACTTCGAGGTGACCGGCCCGGTCCAGCCCGAGCCCGATCAGCGGGGCGTCCACCCGGATGGAGGGGATCCTGATCCGGCCGGGCGGCGAGCCGGGGAGCGGGGCGATGCCGGGGCCGACGGCGCCGGCGGCGGTCAGGGCCTCGGCGGGGGAGGGCAGGGGCGGCCCGACCGGCTCACGGGAACCACTGGTCACCAGCCAGATGCCGATGCAGGCGGCGAGCGCGACGAGTCCGCCGTGGCGGGCGGTCGGACGGAAGTCGCCGGCCATGCGCACCCCCTCCGCCTCTCGTCCGAGGTGACTGGCCGTCGCCCGGCCCCGCGAACGGGGGGACCTCGCGGGGCGGGCGACGGGGGACGGTACCGGTCGGACCGCGGCCGGAGCCGCGGTGGGCGTCCGTCAGCTCCGCGTGCCGCTCGCCCGGCGACGCAGGAGCCAGGTACCGCCGACGGCGGTCGCGGCCAGTACGGCCGCTCCCGCCGCGATCTTGGCGGGGTCGGTGGTGGTGGTCGTGCCACCGCCCACCCCGGTGTTGACGTGGCCCTGCGGGCCGCGTTCGGTGACCACCAGGTCGCCCGTCGCGAACTTGCCGTTCGCGCAGGTCGCGCCGATGCCGTAGGTGCCGGGGCGGGTGCCGCGGGCCACCTGGAACTGCCCCACGACCACCTCCTTGTGGGTGCCCGGGACCAGCTTGAACCGGCCGCCGCCGACCGTGGTGGCATCGCCGTCGGCGTGGCTGCCGGGGCCGCAGGCGGTGGTGTTCACGGTGACGGTCGCTCCGGGGGCGGCGGACTTCGGCCAGACCTCCAGCGCGGCGAAGTCCCCGGGCGCGAAGCCGACCATGCCGAGGTCCGCGGCGGCGACCGCGCCGGCGACCGGTCCGGCGAACGCGACGGCGGTCAGCGCGGTCGCGGTCAGCACGTGTGCGGTACGTCGGCGCATGGGACTCTCCCTGAAGACACGGGGTCGTGTATCCGAGGAAACCCGGCCCGCCCGCCGCCCGCCTGCTGATGTCCCGTCAGGTCTGCCCCGCCGTCTGCCGACGGCGGGCGTTCGTGCAGGTCAGAATGGGCGTGGGGCCATCCGGGCCGCCCGCGCCGTCCGGGTGACCGAGTGACCCGGACGGCCGTCGGCCACAGCGGGGTCCGACGCCGCCCGGCCCGGGCCACGGGCGCCGGGCGGTTGCGCGACGGCGGTGGTTACGGTGGTGGGGCGCGGCGGAGCCGGGACTCCGGGCCCCGGCCGCGAAGCGCCGCGCCGCAGCCGAGGGAGGGCTCCGTGACACCGGTCGAACGGCCGCAAGAGACGACCACCGTTCCGCTTCCGTTCTTCGTGTACGGGACCCTGCGCCCCGGCGAGGTCAACCACGACCTGTTCCTGCGCGGCCGCACCGCCTCCGAGGAGCCCGCCACCCTGCCGGACGTGGTCCTCTACGACGGCCCTGGCTATCCGTACGCCGTCCACCGGCCGGGCGCCACCGTCGTCGGGGAGCTGATCACCGCGGCGCCGGGCGGCTACGGGGCGCTGCTGGCCGCGCTGGACCAGCTGGAGGAGTACGAGGGCCCCGGGCGGCCCGGGAACGTCTACGACCGGATCGTCCGCGACGCCCTGCGCCCCGACGGCACCGCCGTCCGCGCCTGGGTCTATCTGGCGTCCCCGCTGATCGCCCGCGACCTGCGGGAACGCGGGACCGAGATACCCGGGGGCGACTGGTTCAACCGCTCCGGCAAGCCGTCCCGGCACTCCCTGGAGCCGGACTAGGGGGTGTCCGGCGGATCATGGCCGGGCCCGGCCCGCCCGGTGCCGCGCCTTGCCGCGTTGTCGTCGGTCGCCGACGCTCCGCATCGACTGCCTCCTCCGCCTTGCAATCCACGCCACAGGACAGCCCGGCCTGTCCGACCCTGATCCGCCGGACACCCCCTAGAGCCCTTCGGCGCCGCGGTTGCGCAGGCGCTGGCCGTACTGCTGGAGGACCCACAGCTCCTCCTGGACCGCCGCCAGTTGCTCCGGCGGGGCCTGCGCGCCCAGCCGGGACAGCGAGCCCTGGATCTCGTGGACCCGGCGGTCGACCGCCCGCAGCCGCACCTGGACCAGCTGGACCCCGGCGTAGACCTCGTCGACCGTCTTCGCGTGGATCGCCTCGACCGCCAGCTCCGTGACGAGGGCGCGCACGGTGTCGTTCGGGGCGGCCTCGCGCACCCGCGCCAGGTAGTCCTCGGTGCCGAGCGCGGCGCCGCCCGCGTCCAGGATCGCCTGGCGCACGGCGGCGTAGGGCGGGGCGGTGAACTCGTCCATCCCGTACGCGTCGAAGGCCGGGGAGACCAGGGCGGGCCGCTGGAGGGCCAGCTTCAGCAGCTCGCGCTCGGTGCGGTGCGCGGGGCTGCGCAGGTTCAGCGCGGGGCCGCCGGCCGGCTGGGCGGCGGGCGCCTCATCGGCCTCGTAGGAGGGCCGGCCGCGCTGCGGACCGCCCCGCTGAGGGCCGCCGTGCTGTCCGCCCTGCGGCCCGCCGCCCTGGCCGCGCTCCCGTGCCCACCGGGCGAGCTGGGCGACCCGCTTGACCACGAACTGCTCGTCGCGGATGCCCAGCATGCCCGCCAGCTGGACCGCGGACTCGTGCTGGATGGCGATGTTCTTGATGTTGGCGACGACCGGAGCCGCCTCGTCCAGGGCGGCGGCCCGCCCGGCCGGGTTCTCCAGGTTATGCCGGGCGACGATGTGGCGCAGCGCGAACTCGAACAGCGGAGTGCGGGAGTCCACCAGGGAGGCCACCGCCGCGTCCCCTTGCGCGAGGCGCAGGTCGCAGGGGTCCATCCCGCCCGGGGTGATCGCGATCGAGGTCTCGGCCGCGAACTTCTGGTCGTCCTCGAAGGCGCGCAGGGCGGCCTTCTGGCCCGCCGCGTCGCCGTCGAAGGTGAAGATCACCTCGGCGGTGGCGTTGTCCATCAGCAGTCGGCGCAGGATCTTGATGTGGTCGCCGCCGAAGGCGGTGCCACAGGTCGCGATCGCGGTGGTGACGCCGGCCATGTGGCAGGCCATCACGTCCGTGTAGCCCTCGACCACCACGGCCCGCGAGGTCTTCGCGATCTCCTTCTTCGCCAGGTCGATGCCGTAGAGGACCTGGGACTTCTTGTAGATCGCCGTCTCGGGGGTGTTCAGGTACTTCGGCCCGTTGTCGTCGTCGCGCAGCTTGCGCGCGCCGAAGCCGACCACTTCGCCGCTGATGTCGCGGATCGGCCACATCAGCCGGCCGCGGAAGCGGTCGATCGGCTTGCCGCTGCGGCTGTCCTGGGCGAGCCCGGAGGTGATCAGTTCCTTGTCGGTGAAGCCCTTGCCGCGCAGGAAGCGCGTCAGGTGGTCCCATCCGGCAGGGCTGTACCCCACGCCGAAGTGGGCGGCCGCGGCCTGGTCGAAGCCGCGCTCCGCCAGGAACTTGCGGCCGATCTCGGCCTCGGGGCCGTCCAGCTGGTCGACGTAGAACAGGGCGGCCGCCCTGTGCGCCTCGACCAGCCGGATGCGCTCGCCGCGGCCGCTGGTGCCGGCGGTGTAGCCGCCCTCCTCGTACCGCAGGGTGATCCCGGCCAGGCCGGCCAGGCGCTCGACCGCCTCGGAGAAGGAGAGGTGGTCGATCTTCATGACGAAGTCGAGGGTGTCCCCGCCCGCCTGGCAGCCGAAGCAGTGGTAGAGCCCCTTGCTCGGGCTGACCTGGAAGGAAGGGGACTTCTCGTCATGGAAGGGGCACAGGCCCTTGAGGTTGCCGCCGCCCGCGTTGCGCAGCTGGAGGTAGTCGGAGACCACGGCGTCGATCGGGACCGCGTCCCGTACCGCCTTCACGTCGTCGTCGTTGATCCGTCCTGCCACCCGTGAAGTCTACGGCCGGGCGCGGACAAACCCGTCAGGCCCCCTCCGCCGGAACCAGCGAGGAAAGCGGAACCGACGGATCCGCGAGGGCCTCGCGGTCCACGGGGGCCTTTGACCTGATCAGGGCCTGGATGTGCTCGGTGACGTCCCACACGTTCACGTTCATTCCGGCGAGGACCCGCCCCTCGGACAGCCAGAAGGCGATGAACTCCCGCTTGCCGGCGTCCCCGCGGATCAGCACCTGGTCGTAGCCGCCGGGCGGGGCGTATCCGGAGTACTCCAGGCCCACGTCGTACTGGTCGGAGAAGAAGTACGGCACCCGGTCGTAGCTGACCGGCTGTCCCAGCATCGCCCGGGCGGCGGCCGGGCCGCCGTTCAGCGCGTTGGCCCAGTGCTCGACCCGCAGCCGGGTCCCGAGCGCCGGGTGGTGCGCGGCCGCCACGTCGCCGACCGCGTAGACGTCCGGGTCGGACGTGCACAGTGAGGCGTCCACCGCGATGCCGCCGCCGTGTTCCCGGTCGACCAGGGCCAGCCCGGAGGTCTCGGCGAGCGCCGTCCGCGGCGCGGCCCCGATCGCGGCGAGCACCGCGTGCGCGGGGTGCTCCTCCCCGTCGTCCGTACGGGCGGCCAGCACCATGCCGTCCTGGCCCACGATCTCGGTCAGCCGGGCCCCGAAGTGGAAGCGGACCCCGTGATCGGCGTGCAGGTCGCCGAAGAGCCGGCCGATCTCGGGACCGAGCACGGCGTGCAGCGCGGTGGCCTCCGGTTCGACGACGGTCACCTCGGCGCCGTACCCGCGGGCCGCGGCGGCGACCTCCAGTCCGATCCACCCGGCGCCCGCGATCAGCAGGTGGCCGTTGTCCCGGCCGAGGCCCGCCAGGACGTGGCGCAGCCGCTCGGCGTGCGCGAGCCGGCGCAGGTGGTGCACCCCGGCCAGCCCGGTGCCGGGGATGTCCAGCCGGCGCGGCTCGGCGCCGGTGGCCAGCAGCAGCTTGTCGTAGTGCACGACCGTGCCGTCCCCGAGGACCACCCGCTTGGCTTCCCGGTCGAGGTGGACGGCCGGCTGGCCGAGGTGCAGCTCGATGTCGGAGGCCGCGTACCACGACGGCTCGTGGACGAAGACGCTCTCCCGCTCCTCCTTGCCCGTCAGGTACCCCTTGGACAGCGGGGGGCGCTCGTAGGGATGGTCACGCTCGTCGCCGATCAGGATCACCCGCCCCGTGAACCCCTCCGACCTCAGCGTTTCGGCCGCCTTCGCCCCGGCGAGCCCCGCGCCGACGATGACGAATGTCCGGTGTGCGTCGACCACCTGATGCCTCCTCATAACCTCTACGCCACATGCGACCACATGCGAGCGTCCCGCACTGAGCCTGCCGCGTGAAGGGGGAGTGGCTCGATCAGCTCACCCTTCGGCGCGTCGGGTGCGCCGGGTGAGACGTGCGTGGAGGGAACGGGCGGAAGCGTCGGTGAGACACGCGATCTGATCGATGACCGCCCGCTTCCTGGCCTTGTCGTCCGCGGCGGCGTCGAAGATGGCGCGGAACTGCGGGTCCAGGCCCTCGGGGGCGCGGGCGCTGAGCGCCTCGGCCAGTTCGGCCAGGACGATGCGCTGGTCGGCGCGGATGCGCTCCTGCTCGTCGCGCTGCATGACGTACAGGTCGGCGACCGCCTTGAGCACCGCGCACTCGTGGCGCGCCTCGCGCGGGACCACCAGTTCGGCCCCGTAGCGGGTGAGGCGGCCCGAGCCGTACGCCTCCCGGGTGGCTCCTTCGGCGGCCAGGCAGAAACGGCCGATCAGCTGGCTCGTGGCGTCCTTCAGGCGGGCCTGGGCGACGGCGGAACCGTCGTACCCGTGCGGCCACCACTCCTGCTCCATCAGCCGGTCCAGGGCGGCGCGCAGTTCCTCCGGGGAGGTGTCGGCGGGGACGTACCGGCCGATGGCGACCTGCCAGATCGCGGCCCGTTCGGGCTCGGCGAACAGGAGGTTGGGGTCGAGGTGCCCGGCGTGCAGGCCGTCCTCGAAGTCGTGGACGGAGTACGCGACGTCGTCCGCCCAGTCCATGACCTGGGCCTCGAAGCACTTGCGGTCGGCGGGCGCGCCGAGCCGCAGCCACTCGAAGACGGGCAGGTCGTCCTCGTACGCCCCGAACTTGACCGAGTCGGGGTCGGTCGGGTGGCCGCCGCGGGCCCACGGGTACTTGGTGGCGGCGTCCAGGCAGGCCCGGGTGAGGTTGAGGCCGACGCTGACCGGCCGCCCGCTCGCCTGGTCGGGCACGAACCGCTTGGGCTCCAGCCGTGTCAGCAGGCGCAGCGACTGGGCGTTGCCCTCGAAGCCGCCGCAGTCCTTGGCGAACTCGTTGAGCGCCTCCTCGCCGTTGTGGCCGAAGGGCGGGTGGCCCATGTCGTGCGAGAGGCAGGCGGCCTCGACGAGGTCGGGGTCGCAGCCGAGCGCGGCGCCGAGCTCCCGTCCCACCTGGGCGCACTCCAGCGAGTGGGTCAGGCGCGTACGGGGGCTGGCGTCCCAGTCGTACGAGCGGGAACCGGGGGTGACCACCTGGGTCTTCCCGGCGAGGCGGCGCAGCGCGGCGGAGTGCAGCACGCGGGCGCGGTCACGCTGGAAGGCGGTGCGCCCGGGCCGTTTGTCGGGCTCGGTGGCCCAGCGCTCGGTGTCGGCGGGGTCGTAGGGCGAGTAGAGGTCGTCTGCGGGGGCGTGCGCGGTGCCTTCCATGACAAGACGGTAACCGCAACGACTGACAAACCGGGATCAGGCGGAGACGAGTTCCGGCCGGGGGCGGGCGGCGGGACGGCCCAGGGCCTCGTCGTAGCGGCGCAGCAACAGCCGGGCCAGAGCGGGGTGGTCGCCCAGCGGGGCGGCGGCGAGGGCGGGCGAGGCGGCGGCGGTCTGGGTGGCGAACCGGCCGGGAGCGGCGAAGTACGAGGCCACGGCGATCCGGTGGTGGCCGCGGGCGGCGAGGGCCCGGACGGCCTCGGGGGCGCTGGGCGTGGCGGCCGAGGCGTAGGCGGGCACCACCGGGACGCCGCCGAGGCGTCCGGAGAGCAGGGCGGCGGTGCGGCGGGTGTCGGCGGCCGAGTCGGGGTCGCGGGAGCCGGCGGCGGCGAGCACCACGGCGGCGCCGGCGGTCCAGCCGGCCTCCACGAGCCTTTCGTACAGGGCCTCGACGAGCAGCGGGTGGGGGCCCAGCGGTGCGGCCACCCGGGTGTCCAGGTGGGTGGCCCGGGCGGCGGCCGCGGGGAGGTCCTGCTTGACGTGGTACCCCCGGCCGAGCAGCAGCGGGACGAGCACGGCCGCGCCGGACGTCGCGCGCAGGGTGTCGTCGAGCAGCGGCTCGTTCAGCTCGATGTGACCGAGCCGGACGTCGAGGCGCGGGCGGAGCTCGCGGACCCGTTCGAGGAGGGCGAGGGCGGTGCGCAGGGCGCGCGGGTCGCGGCTGCCGTGGGCCACGGCGACGAGGGTGGGCTGCTGCATGGGCGGTCTCCGAGGGGGCGGGTGCGGGGCGGTCGCAGTCCGCTGAGCTGCGTGCCGAGCTGGGCTGTGATCCGGGCCAGCAGCTCGGCCGTGCTGCCGAACGGGAGGGAGAGGCTGTCGGGAGGGTGCACCGGCTCCGTCATGAACCGATCCTGCGGGTCGGACATTGCGGGTGCGTTGCGCCGGGGTGACGGGTGTTTGCGGGGTGCTCACTCGGTCGTTCGTACGAGTGAAAGGGGACGACGGCGGAACTCCGGGCCGGGCGGTGATCGTCAATGTGTGCGAACGGTGTGCGAACGGTGTGCGGTGCGGGCGGTGTCCGGGAGGGGCGTCATGGAGATCAAGGGCCGGATGAGGGTGCGGGCGGTGGCGAGGGTGAGAGCGGGGGCGCGGGCGCTGGTGGGGGCGGTGGCGGACCGGCGGCCGAGGGTGCCGGGGTGGCCACCGCGGCTGCGGGGGGTCCCGGGCAGGCGGCTGGCGGTGCAGGCCGTCATGGCGGCCTGTGTGCTGGCGCTGCTCCCGTCGGCGTGGACGCACGCGTCGGCCTCCGACCGTCTGCGGACGACGGCCGACGCGCCCCCCGCGGACGTGGCGGTGGTGTTCGGGGCCGGTCTGTGGCGGGGGCGGCCGACCCCGTATCTCGCCGACCGGCTCGACGCCGCCGCCGAGCTGTACCGCACGGGCAAGGTGAGGGTGGTGCTGGTCACCGGGGACAACAGCCGCAGGGAGTACGACGAGCCCGACGCCATGCGCCGGTACCTGACCGAACACGGGGTTCCGGACACGCAGATCGTCAGCGACTACGCCGGCTTCGACACCTGGGACTCCTGTGTGCGGGCCAAGGAGATCTTCGGGGTCGAGCGGGCCGTGCTGGTCACCCAGGGCTTCCACATACGCAGGGCCGTCGCCCTGTGCCAGGCGGCGGGCCTGGACTCGTACGGCGTCGGGGTGGCCGACGTGCACGACGCCACCTGGTACTACGGCCAGGCGCGCGAGTTCTTCGCCTCGGGCAAGGCGGTTCTGGACGCGGCCTTCAAGCCCGCACCGCACTTCCTGGGACCGAAGGAACAAGGGGTGTCGCGGGCGTTGGCGGCTCTGGCAGACTGACGCACCGCTGGATATACCGATTAGTCATATGCCGGTTCGGTCGGTTACGAGCGTCAGGGGTGTGGACCGTGGCTGTTGTGGATCTGAGCGGCAAGGTCGTCGTCATCACCGGCGGAGCCCGCGGTCTGGGCGCCGCGGCGGCGCAGGCCGTCGTCGACGGCGGCGGCCGGGTGCTGATCACCGACGTGCTGGAGGCGGAGGGCGCCGAGACCGCCGCGAAGCTCGGCGGCGCGGCACGCTTCACCAGGCACGACGTGACGAGCGAGGCCGACTGGTCGGCGGCGCTGGAGTACGCGGTCGCCGAGTTCGGCCGGATCGACGGCCTCGTCAACAACGCCGGCATAGCCTCCGGCCAGTTGCTGGAGCACGAGAGCGTCGACAGCTTCCGCCGCGTCGTCGAGATCAACCTGGTGGGTGCGTTCATCGGGATCAAGACCGCGATCCCGCTGCTGCGCGCCCACGGCGGCGGGTCCGTCGTCAACATCTCCTCCGCCGCCGGGCTGACCGGTCTCGCGCTCACCGCCGGCTACGGCGCCTCCAAATGGGGCGTGCGCGGCCTGTCGAAGATCGGCGCGGTCGAGCTCGCCGAGGCGGGGATCCGCGTGAACTCCGTGCACCCCGGCATGACCCTGACCCCCATGACCGCCCCGGTCGGCATCCAGGCCGGCGAGGGCAACTACCCGGGCGCCCCCATGGGCCGCGTCGGCGTCCCCGAGGAGGTGGCCGCCGCCGTCGCGTTCCTGCTCTCCGACGCCGCCGGATACATGACGGGCGCCGAACTCGCGGTGGACGGCGGCTGGACGGCGGGCCTGACGGTGAAACACCTGACGGGCCGCTGACCCGCCCGGCGGCTCCCGCCCGCGGTACTCGCCGCCCGCCGCACTCGCCGCCCGCCCTGCTCGCGCCGTCCCGCGGCCGCATAATCGCGTGCCGTCGACGGGGGCGCAGGGCTACGGTCCGCCCTGTGCAAAAGGACGACCACACCACCGCGCCCCTGCTGCGCGACGTCCTCCCCGGGCTGAGCGCCGAACTCGTGCGGCTGCTGGAGGAGGAGGGCGAACGCGATCTCGCCATCTGCGCCCACGACCTCCGCCTCCTCGCCGACTGCGGCTGCGGCGACGACTTCTGCCAGAGCTTCCGCACCGAGCCCCACCGGCCGGGAACGCCCTACGGGCCCGGTCACCGCAACGTGGCGCTGATCCCGGCCCGGGGGTACCTGATCCTCGACGTCGTCCACGGCCGGATCATGTTCGTGGAGGTCCTCGACCGGCCCGAGCTGCGGCCGGCCCTCACCGCAGCCTTCGCCGCGGCCCTCACCGGGGGCGGCGCGCCGTGCTGAGGCGGAGCACCCCGAGCCGTAACGCGGGGCGGCGGCGCGCGTAACACCCCCGACGCACGCTGGACCGCATGCACACCCCGGGAGCCACCACCGCCACGCACTGCCCCTACTGCGCGCTGCAGTGCGGGATGAACCTGCGCCCCGAGCCGGGCGGCGCGGGCGTGACGGTGGAGGAGCGCGCCGACTTCCCGGTCAACCGGGGCGCGCTGTGCGGCAAGGGCCGCACCGCCCCCGCCGTGCTCTCCTCCCGGGTACGCCTGACCGAGCCGCTCGTCCGCACCCACGCAGGGCGGCTCGAACCGGCCACCTGGGAGGAGGCCCTCGACGCCGTCGCCGCGGGCCTCGCCCGCACGGCCGACGCGTACGGACCGGACGCGGTCGGCGTCTTCGGCGGCGGCGGCCTCACCAACGAGAAGGCGTACGCGCTCGGCAAGTTCGCCCGCGTCGCCCTGCGCACCTCGCAGATCGACTACAACGGCCGCTTCTGCATGTCCTCGGCCGCCGCCGCGCACCAGAAGGCCTTCGGGCTCGACCGCGGCCTGCCCTTCCCGCTGGAGGACATCCCCCGGACCGGCTGCGTGATCCTCGTCGGCTCGAACCTGGCCGAGACCATGCCGCCGGCCCTGCGCTACCTCACCGAGCTCAAGGCCAACGGCGGCACCCTGATCGTCATCGACCCGCGCCGCACGCGCACCGCCGAACAGGCCGACCTGCACCTGGCCCCGCGCCCCGGCACCGACCTCGCCCTCGCCCTCGGCCTCCTGCACCTCGTGGTCGCCTACGGCCGCACCGACGAGGAGTTCATCGCCGCCCGCACCACCGGCTGGGAAGAGGCCCGGGCCGCCGCCATGGCCCACTGGCCCGAGCTGGTGGAACGGATCACCGGCGTTCCGGTCCCGGCCCTGCGCGAAGCGGTCGGCCTCTTCTGCGCCCCGGACTCCGCGATGGTGCTGACCGCCCGCGGCCCGGAGCAGCAGTCCAAGGGCACCGACACCGTCGGCGCCTGGATCAACCTGTGCCTGGCCACCGGCCGGGCCGGCCGCCCCCTCTCCGGCTACGGCTGCCTCACCGGCCAGGGCAACGGCCAGGGCGGACGCGAGCACGGCCAGAAGGCCGACCAGCTCCCCGGCTACCGCAAGCTCACCGACCCGGCCGCGCGGGCGCACGTCGCCGGGGTCTGGGGCGTCGACCCCGACAGCCTCCCCGGGCCCGGCCGCAGCGCCTACGAACTCCTCGACGCCCTCGGCACCGACGTGAAGTCCCTGTTGCTGATGGGCTCCAACCCGGTGGTCTCGGCGCCGCGCGCCGCGCACATCGAGGACCGGATCCGCTCACTGGACTTCCTCGCCGTGGCCGACGTCGTGCTCTCCGAGACGGCCGCCCTCGCGGACGTCGTCCTCCCCGTCACCCAGTGGGCGGAGGAGACCGGCACCACCACCAACCTGGAGGGCCGCGTCCTGCTGCGGCGCCGCGCCCTGACCCCGCCCCCGGGGGTCCGCAGCGACCTGGACGTCCTGCACGGGCTCGCCGCCCGCCTCGGTGTCGAGAAGGGCTTCCCGACCGCCCCCGAGGAGGTCTTCGACGAGCTGCGCCGCGCCTCGGCCGGCGGCCCGGCGGACTACTCGGGCATCACCTACGACCGCATCGAGTCCGGACAGGGCGTCTTCTGGCCCTGCCCCGAGGGCTCGGCCGGCACCGAGCGCCTCTTCCTGGACCGCTTCGCCACGGACGACGGCCGGGCCCGCTTCGTCCCCGTCGCGCACCGCGACGCCGCCGAGGTCCCCGACGCGGAGTACCCGCTCCTGCTCACCACCGGCCGCGTGGTCGCCCAGTACCAGTCCGGCGCCCAGACCCGCCGGGTGGACGAGCTCAACGAGGCCGCCCCCGGCCCCTTCGTGGAACTCCACCCGCGCCTCGCCGCCCGCATCGGCGCGGTCGACGGCAGCCCCCTGGCGGTCACCTCCCGCCGCGGCCGCGCCGTCGCCCCGGCGCGGATCACCGACGCCATCCGCGCGGACACGGTCTTCATGCCCTTCCACTGGCCGGGCGAGGGACGCGCCAACACCCTGACCAACCCGGCCCTGGACCCCATCTCCCGCATGCCGGAGTTCAAGGTCTGCGCGGTCCGAGTCGAGCCCGCCTAGGAGACGTCGCCGAAGGTCGGACGCAGGGCCTCCACCAGCCGGGCCAGGAAGGCCTCGTCGCCGGGAGCCGCCAGCTCCGGGTACTCCGCCGCGAAGTGCTCCCACTCGGCGCCCACATAGCCCTCGGGGGCGATGTGCACGATGTCGAGGAGCTCCACGTCCCGGTTCGGCTGAGGGGCCTCGCCCGCCTGCCGGAACACCTCCTGGAGCAGGGAGTTCGGCAGCCGGTGCCGTTCGGCCAGCAGGACCGCGTCGTAGAGGTCCTTGCCCTGCGGATGCCGGTCGCTGACGAGCCACAGCACCTTCCAGGCCAGCGACAGAGCCGCAGTCGCGGCGAGGACCACCGCACCGCAGGCGAGTTCGACCGGCTCCGGCGGGACCGGGAGCCGCTCGTTGAAGACGAAGTCCAGCTGGACCTGCCCGTCCGGCAGGCCGGGCACGGACCACGGCAGCACCATGCGCCGCCCCGGCACCCGGTCGTACGTCCAGATCTCCTCCGACACCGCCCCCGAGGCCTTGATCCCGGCCCGTCCGTCGGCCGCCGCCGCGATGCCGTCCAGCATCCGGCCGGTGCGGCCGTCCTCCATCCGCCAGGTCTCGGGGACCACCACGAAGTCCAGGTCGCCCGGCTCCCGGGCCTCCTGCCCGAACCGGTCCGCGAGCAGCACGCTGCCCCGCAGCACCAGCGAGTCCCGCCACTCGGACTCCGCGACCGCCAGCAGGACCGCATCCATCGCCGCGCGCCGCGCCCGCACCCAGGCGACGGTCCGCTCCGGGTCGTCGAAGACCGGGTCACCGGCCCGGTAGCCCTGGAAGTTGTGCCGCAGCGACGGGTCGAAGACCGCCCGCTGCCGCACGTCGTCCCCGACGACCGGACGCAGCGTCAGCGGCAGGTGCCGGGCCGCGCGCGTCTCATCGTCCAGGGGCTCCCTCGGCAGATGCGTGCTGTCCATCCCGAACGTCCGCCACGAGCTCATCGCGCACCCCTCCCGCTCAGACGGCCGAGCCCGTCTCGAGCCACCCGTCGTCCACCGACAGGTCACTGTCGTACAGCACGAACTCCCGCTCTCCCGAGCCCATTTCGTACCCGGCCGAGCCGAGTTCCAGGACCAGCGCGTCGAAGGCCGCCCCCGCACCGGCCGCCCCCGCGGCGCCGCGCCACCGCTGCGTCACGAACCGCGTGTGCCGGCCCCCGCCCCCTACCCGGCGCGCGTTCCACGACAGGTGCGCCCCGTGCGGCGCCACCAGGGCCTCCAGCGCCGGCCGGTCGAAGTCCGCGGGCAGCAGCAGTTCGAGGTGGTGCTCGAAGTAGCCGCCGCCCGGCCCCGGGAGGTCCGTGGTCCAGGGGACCGTCTCCACCTTGACCCGCACCGGATCGAAGCCGTCCGCCCGCAGCTGCGGGACCAGCCGCTCGTGGCCCGTGCGGTCCCGCAGGGTCAGCATCGGCTGCGACACCATCCGTCCCCGCGCCAGCTGGATGTGGGTCACCTTCAACTCCCGTGCGGCGGCCCAGGCGTCGAGCCGCGCCAGCTCCGCCGCGTCCGCGCAGCGCACCGTCACATGGGTTTCGTACTCATGCATGGAGCCGATCATCTCGGACATGTGTCCGATCCGCATCGGGGTTCCCGGCGGGGGGTAACCATCGGTCACGCGCCGGACTCAGAAAGTGCTCGCACGCCCCTCGTGGCAGCGATGTGTCGTACCCCACACTGAATGCGGTGCCCCCGTCCTCGGAGCCCTGGAGGTCGCCCCCGTGCAGACCCGGACCCTGACCGTGAACGCGAGCGAGTCCTCGGAGGCCAAAGCCGTGGACGAAGAGCCCGAGGTACTGGAGCTGATCGAGCCGGTGCCCGTGCAGCGCAGGCGGGACAGCGGCGACAACGGGGGCGGAGCGGGACCCTCCGCCGACCTGTTCCGCCAGTACCTGCGCGAGATAGGCAGGATCCCGCTGCTCACCGCCGCGGAGGAGGTGGATCTGGCACGGCGCGTCGAAGCCGGGCTGTTCGCCGAGGAAAAGCTCGGCACCACCCCGGACCTCGACACCCGGCTCGCCCTCGACCTCGACCGGCTCGTCGTCATGGGACGCATGGCCAAACGCCGTCTCATCGAGTCGAACCTGCGCCTGGTCGTCTCCGTCGCGAAGCGGTACGTGGGCCGCGGGCTCACCATGCTCGACCTGGTCCAGGAGGGGAACCTCGGGCTGATCCGGGCCGTTGAGAAATTCGACTACGCCCGCGGGTACAAGTTCTCCACCTACGCCACCTGGTGGATTCGGCAGGCGATGTCCCGGGCACTCGCCGACCAGGCCCGGACCATCCGCGTGCCCGTCCACGTCGTCGAGCTGATCAACCGCGTCGTGCGCGTACAACGCCGCATGCTCCAGGAACGCGGCTACGAGCCCACCGCCGAAGAGGTCGCCGTCCACCTGGAGCTGACCCCCGAGCGGGTCCTGGAAGTGCTGCGCCTCGCCCAGGAGCCGGTCTCCCTGCACGCCCCCGTCGGCGAGGAGGACGACGTCGCGCTCGGCGACCTCATCGAGGACGGGGACGCCGCCTCGCCCGTGGAGTCGGCCGCCTTCTTCCTGCTGCGCGAACACCTGGAAGCCGTCCTGTCGACCCTCGGCGAACGCGAGCGCAAAGTCGTGCAGTTGCGGTACGGGCTCGCGGACGGACGCCCCCGCACCCTGGAGGAGATCGGCCGGATCTTCGGCGTGACGCGCGAGCGGATCCGCCAGATCGAGTCCAAGACCCTCAACAAGCTGCGCGACCACGCCTTCGCCGACCAGCTGCGCGGCTACCTCGACTGACGGACGGGCGGAAGGGACGGGGGGCGCACCGCCGGGCGCCCCACCCCGTCGCCCTGCCCCGGCTACGTCTGCGCGGATCCGTACGGGTCGGACAGGCTGCGGCTCATCCAGACGTCGTCGACGTACACCCCGTCCAGCAGGAACTCCTCGGGCAGGACACCGACCACCGCGAAGCCGCACCGCCGGTACAACTGCTGCGCCGGCTCGTTGTGCCCGAGCACGCGCAGGGTCATCCGGCGGGCGCCGGCGGCCCGGGCGGCCGTGCAGACGGCCTCGACCAGGGCCCGCCCGACTCCGAGGCCGCGGGCGGATTCGAGGACCGCCAGTCCCTGGATGTGCCGCACGTGCCGATTCGTTTCGAGCGGGCTCGCCGGGGCCTGGGCGATGTACCCGACGATGCGCTCGCCGCGTTCCGCGACGAGGAAGCCCTCCACGGGATGCCGCTCGTCGAAGAGGGCCGCGCCGGCCGGGCGCCTGGGGCCGGGCTCGCTCACGCGCGACCATGCCGAGCGGAGCAGCTCCACCATCTCGCGCTCGTCCTCCGCCCGGGCGGGGCGTATCACCACGTCCGATGCCATGGCGTCATGCTATCGACGGCGGTGGGGCGCCCGGGTACGGAACGTACCGGGCGCCCCACCGCCGGGCGCCCCTAGTCGACCTCGGCGACCGCCTGGGCGAACTGCGCCGCGTACAGCCGCGCGTAGGCGCCGCCCGACGCCAGCAGCTCCTCGTGCGTGCCCTGCTCCACGATCGAGCCGCTCTCCATCACCAGGATCAGGTCGGCGTCGCGGATCGTGGAGAGCCGGTGCGCGATCACGAAGGACGTACGGCCGTGCGCGAGACGCGCCATCGCCTTCTGGATCAGCACCTCGGTACGGGTGTCCACCGAACTCGTCGCCTCGTCGAGGACCAGGATCACCGGGTCCGACAGGAACGCCCGGGCGATGGTGATCAGCTGCTTCTCGCCCGCGCTGACGCCCGCGCCCTCGTCGTCCAGCACGGTGTCGTAGCCGTCCGGCAGGGTCCGGATGAACCGGTCCGCGTGCGCGGCCCGCGCCGCCTCCTCGATCTCGGCGCGCGTCACCTCGCGCGAAGCACCGTAGGCGATGTTCTGCGCGATGGTGCCGCCGAACAGCCAGGTGTCCTGGAGCACCATGCCGATGCCGCCGCGCAGCTCCTCGCGGGTCATCTTGGCGATGTCCACCCCGTCCAGGGCGATCTCTCCGCCCGTGACCTCGTAGAACCGCATCAGCAGATTCACCAGGGTCGTCTTGCCGGCACCCGTCGGGCCGACGATCGCGACCGTGTGGCCCGGCTCCACCGAGAGCGACAGGTTCTCGATGAGCGGCCGGTCCGGCTCGTAGCGGAAGGCCACCTTGTCGAAGGTGACCTGGCCGCGCAGCTCCTGCGGACGCTCCGGCACGTCGGCGTCGCGCTCCTGCTCCGGAGCGTCCAGCAGCTCGTAGACCCGCTCCGCCGAGGCGACACCGGACTGCACGAGGTTCGCCATCGACGCGACCTGGGTCAGCGGCATCGAGAACTGCCGCGAGTACTGGATGAAGGCCTGCACGTCACCGATCGACAGGGTGCCGGAGGCGACCCGCAGCCCGCCGACCACCGCGATCAGCACGTAGTTGATGTTCGAGATGAAGAACATCACCGGCTGCATGATGCCGCTGACCAGCTGCGCCTTGAACGAGGCCCGGTACAGCGCCTCGTTCTGCTCGGCGAAGAGCGCCGCGGACTCCTTCTGCCGGCCGAAGACCTTGACCAGGTTGTGCCCCGAGTACATCTCCTCGATGTGCGCGTTGAGCGTGCCGGTCGTCTTCCACTGCTCCACGAACTGCGGCTGCGACTTCTTGCCGATCTTCGCGGCGACGTAGACCGAGACCGGTACGGTCCCCACCGCGACCAGCGCCAGCAGCGGCGAGATCCAGAACATCATCGCGAGCACGCCGACGATCGTCAGGAGCGAGTTCAGCAGCTGACCCATCGTCTGCTGGAGCGTCTGGCCGATGTTGTCTATGTCGTTGGTGGCCCGGCTCAGCACCTCGCCGCGCTTCTGCTGGTCGAAGTACGACAGCGGCAGCCGCGACAGCTTCGCCTGGAGCTCCTCGCGCATCCGGTACAGGGTGCCGTTCATGACGTGGTTCGACAGCCGGGTCGCGACCAGCATCAGCAGGCCGGCCAGGGTGAAGACCACCAGCGCCCAGATCGCCACGACCCCGACCGCGCCGAAGTCGATGCCCTGGCCCGGGGTGAAGTCGGTGCCGGACAGCATGTCCGCCATGCCCTCGTCACCGCGGGCGCGCATCCCGTCCAGCGCCTGCTGCTTGGTCACACCGGCCGGCATCTCCCGGCCGACGATCCCCGCGAAGACCAGGTCGGTCGCCTCGCCGAGGATCTTCGGTCCGACGACGGCGCAGGCGACACTGCCGACGACGGCGAGGACCATGCCCCACAGCTTGGCCCGGTCCTGCGCGATCTGGCCCAGCAGCCGCTTGCCCGATCCCTTGAAGTCCAGGGACCGCTGGGCCGGCCCCATCATCATCCGTCCTCCGGGCCCGCTCATGCGGCCTCCGCCTCCGTCAGCTGGGAGAGCACGATCTCCCGGTAGGTCTCGTTGCCGGCCATCAGCTCGTGGTGGCGTCCCTCACCCACGACCCGGCCCTCGTCCAGGACGATGATCCGGTCGGCGTCGCGGATCGTGGCGACCCGCTGGGCGACGATGACCACGGTCGCGTCCTCGGTCTCGCGGGCGAGCGCCGCGCGCAGCGCCGCGTCCGTCGCGTAGTCCAGGGCCGAGAAGGAGTCGTCGAAGAGGTAGATCTCCGGGCGCTGGACGAGCGTGCGGGCGATGGCCAGACGCTGGCGCTGACCGCCCGAGACGTTCGTTCCGCCCTGGGTGACGGGGGCCTCCAGACCGCCCTCCAGCGCCGAGACGAACTCCTTGGCCTGGGCGACTTCCAGGGCCTGCCACAGCTCCTCGTCGCTGGCGTCGGGGCGCCCGTAGCGCAGGTTGGAGGCGACGGTGCCGGAGAACAGGTACGGCTTCTGCGGAACCATGCCGACCGTCTTCGCCAGCAGTTCGGGGTCGAGGCGGCGTACGTCCTCACCGTCGACCAGTACCTCGCCGCCGGTCGCGTCGAACAGCCGCGGGACCAGGCCCAGCAGTGTGGACTTCCCGCTTCCGGTCGAGCCGATCACCGCCGTGGTCTCGCCGGGGCGGGCCACCAGGTCCACACCGCGCAGGACCGGGGCCTCGGCGCCCGGGTAGCCGAAGTCGGCGCCGCGCAGCTCCAGGAGTCCGCGGCGGGTGAGTTCGCGCACCGGGTCGGCGGGCGGGACGACGCTGGACTCGGTGTCCAGCACCTCCTGGATGCGCTCCGCGCAGACCTCCGCGCGCGGCACCATCATGAACATGAAGGTGGCCATCATCACGGACATGACGATCTGCATCAGGTAGGCCAGGAAGGCCGTGAGCTGGCCGATCTCCATACCGCCGCTGTCGACGCGCATCGCACCGAACCAGATGACGGCGACGCTGGAGATGTTCACGACCACGATCACGGTCGGGAACATCAGCGCCAGCAGCTTGCCCGAGGCCAGCGAGACTCCGGTGAGGTCGGCGTTGGCCTCGCGGAAGCGGTCCTTCTCGTAGTCGTCGCGGACGAACGCGCGGATCACGCGGTTGCCGGTGATCTGCTCGCGCAGCACCCGGTTCACGGTGTCCAGGCGGTCCTGCATCTGGCGGAACAGCGGCCGCGTCCGGTAGACGATGGCGCCGACGGAGATCCCGAGCACGGGGACCACGGCCAGCAGGACGCCCGACAGCTGCACGTCCAGCGAGAGCGCCATGGCGATGCCGCCGACGCACATGATCGGGGCCGACACCATCAGGGTGAAGGTCATCAGCACCAGCATCTGGACCTGCTGGACGTCGTTCGTCGTACGGGTGATCAGGGACGGGGCGCCGAACTGGCCGAGCTCCCGGGCGGAGAAGCTCTGCACCCGGTCGAAGACGGCGCCGCGGACGTCGCGGCCGACGGCCGCGGCCGTGCGGGCGCCGTAGTAGACGGCCCCGACGTTGCAGACGAGCTGGATGAGCGACACGCCGAGCATCAGCGCGCCGAAGCGCAGGATGTAGCCGGTGTCGCCGTTGACGACACCGTTGTCGATGATGTCGGCGTTCAGGGTGGGCAGGTAGAGGCTGGCGCTGGTCTGCAGCAGTTGCAGCAGGACCAGCGCCGCGATGGGTTTCCGGTACGGACCCAGGTGGGTCCGCAGAAGTCGTATGAGCACGCGCAGGCTCCGGTCGGCACGATCGAGGGGGTTCAACCCATCTTCGGCCAATCGGCCCTGTGATCCCCACCGGATTTCGCAAAGGCCGGTCAAAAGGACCAGCCCCGCCGCGCGGGTCCTACGACCTCCGCGGCGGGGCCGGAAACGGCGCCGGTACCGGTCAGAACGCGCCGGGGTGGATCTGCTCCCGCGTCGCGACGTACTGCTGGCGCACGCCCTGCCAGGCGGCGAACTCCTCGCCCGGCTCGAAGACCTGCGCCGCGGGGGCGGGCCAGAGCGGCGGGGTGTGCGGGGCCAGCGTGCCCTGCGCCACACCGAGGGCCCAGGCCGCCTGCCGGGCCGCGCCCAGCGCCGCGTAGTCGGCCGGCGCCGGCACGACGATCTGCGTGCCGAACAGCCCGGGGGCCGCCGCCTGCACGGCGGGCAGCTCGGCGGCCGCGCCCAGCAGGAACACCCGGCGGATCTCGACCCCGCGCGAGCGCAACACGTCGAGGGCGTCCACCAGGCCGCACAGCATGCCCTCGAAGGCCGCCCGGGCCAGGTGCTCCGGCTTCATCGAGTCCCGGCGCAGACCGCTGAGGGTCCCGGCGGAATGCGGCAGGTTCGGCGTCCGCTCACCCTCCAGGTACGGCAGGAGCACGAGGCCGTGCGCGCCCGGCGTCGACTTCAGCGCGAGCTCGGACAGCCCCTCCAGGTCGGTGCCGAGCAGCTCTGCGGTGCCGCGCAGGGCCCGTACGGCGTTGGAGGTGTTCACGACCGGCAGGTGCATGCCGGTGGCGTCGGCCAGGGAGGTGATCAGCCCGCCCGGCTCCGACAGCGCCTCGTGGTGCACCGCCATCACCGAACCGGAGGCACCGAGGGAGACCACCGCGTCGCCGGGGCCCAGCCCCAGGCCGAGCGCCGCGGCCATCGTCTCGCCGGTGCCGGCGGATATCAGCAGCCCCTCGGGCGTGGTCCCGGCGGCGTCGGCCGGACCGAGCACCTCGGGCAGCAGCGCCCGGTGCCCGAGCGCCAGCTCGACCAGGTCGGGCCGCCAGGCTCCGGCGGCCGCCGACCAGTAACCGGTTCCGGAGGCGCCGCCGCGGTCGGTGGTCCGCCGCGCCGGGCGGCCGAGCAGCTGCCAGACCAGCCAGTCGTGCGGGGACATCAGCACGGCCACCCGGCGGGCCGCCTCGGGCTCGGTGCGGGCCAGCCAGGCCAGCTTCGCGACCGGCTGCGCGGCGTGCGGGACCGAGCCCACCGCCTCGGCCCAGGCGTGCCGCCCGCCGAGGGCTTCGGTGAGGTCGGCGGCCGCGACCTGGCCGCGCTTGTCGTTGCCGACGAGGGCCGGGCGCACCAGGGCGCCCTGCGGGTCCAGCGGGAGCAGGCCGTGCTGCTGCGCGGAGACCCCGATGGCCTGGACGCCCTCCAGGATCCCGCCGCCGGCGGCCTCGCCGAGCGAGAGCAGCCATGCCTGTGGATCGGTTTCGTGGGGGCTGGCGCCGTCCGGTTCGCCCACGGGCTGCGGATGGGGCGCGTACCCCTGGCGCAGCACCGCGCCGGTCTCGGTGTCACAGACGACGATGCGTGTGAAGGCGGAAGAGCTGTCCAGCCCGGCGACTATCCCCATGCGGAGAATTCTGCCGCACGCGGGGCCGGTGTCGACCGTCCCGGAGCCCCTGAAACCTCATGGGTCCCAGGGGCTCCGGGTGTGGCCCGTGACGCGTCAGGTGTTGCTGGTGCCCCAGTCGTCGTCGGCGGCCTGGCCGCCGGCCCGGCCGCGCAGTCCGCGCACCCGGCCGGCGAGCGAGTCGGGTACGGCGTCGCCGACCTTGTCGCTCACCACGGCGAAGGCCTTCCCGGCGTACTCGCGCCCGGTGTGGCCCGCGGTCTCGGCGGCGTTGCGCACCGCGGGGTTCTGCGCGACCTGCCGGGCGGACTTCTTCAGCTTCTCGTAGCGCTCGCGTCCGGCCCGCGTTCCGAGCACGTACCCGAGAGCCAGTCCGACCACGAACGTGACCTTGTACCGCATGCCTGTCACCCTTCGTCGTGTGGTGCCCGGCCTGCTGTCGATACCGATTGGCGGAGCACCCCCCTGCTTGCGCTAATCTATGTCTCGCAACGGGCGCTCGCCCCCCGGCAAGGCCGGAGGTGGGCTGTTCGATGCACCGCAGCAATCCCCTGTAGCTCAATTGGCAGAGCAGCCGGCTGTTAACCGGCAGGTTACTGGTTCGAGTCCAGTCGGGGGAGCGCAGTCCCCTGTAGCTCAATTGGCAGAGCATTCGGCTGTTAACCGGAGGGTTGCTGGTTCGAGTCCAGCCGGGGGAGCAAGGCAGAAAAGAGGACCCCACGGGGTCCTCTTTTCTCTTTGTCGCCCTTACCGGGCAGCCCTCAGCGCGGTCTCTCTGAACAGGCGAAGCCGATCATGCGAGGCATCCGAAGCAGGAGATCGTATGAGCGGCTATGCTGCGGCAGACGGCGCGCACACGTGTACGCGCCACGCCGTGAAGGGGCGGTAGCTCAGCCGGTTAGAGCAGCGGACTCATAATCCGTCGGCCGTGGGTTCGAGTCCCACCCGCCCCACTGCGAGCCGCAGGTGCAGAAACGATTGCACCTGCGGCTTTGGCGTTTCTGGGGCTGCCGGGCCGTCAGGCGTGCCCGCGCCTTCGGTGTTCCTGCGGAGCGGCCCGTCAGAAGTCCTCCGTTTCGTCCACGAGGTGGCGCAGGACGTCCGTCAGGTCCTGGCGGCGGGCGTAGGCCGCTCGCTGGCGGTGGGCGCCCGAGCCGTCGCGCAGGAGGCCGGCCAGGGTCTTGGCCGCGTGGTCCAGGTCGCCGGCGGCCGCCAGTTCCGGGGCGACCAGGTCCAGCAGGGCCTCCGCGAGGTCGGCCGCCGGGAGTTCCGTGCCCGTGTACGGGTCGAGGCCGAAGCCCTCCAGGCCGTCGTGGGCCGCCCGCCAGCGCGCGAGGCGCAGTACGTCGTCCCGCAGGGCGGGCTCGGGGCGCTGTTCGCGGATCTCGCGCAGCGCCGTCGCCACCAGCGCGCGGGCCAGCTCGGCCTGCAGGACCGCCGAGTCGACGGATGGGGACATGTCCGGCGCCCGGAACTCCAGCGTCGGCCAGTGCCCGGAGGGCCGGAGGTCCCAATAGACCATCTTGGTGTCCAGGGCCGCCCCCGAGCCGAGCAGGGTCTGCACGGAGCGCCGGAAGTGGGCCGTGGACGTGAAGTGCGGAGGCGGGCCCGCCGAGGGCCAGCCCGACCAGGCCATCGCCCGCCAGCTGGAGTGACCGGTGTCACGTCCGCCCCAGAACGGCGAGTTGGCGGCCAGCGCGATCAGCGTGGGCAGCCATGGTCTGATCCGGTTGGACACCGCCACCGCCGTGTCCACGTCGAGCGTGCCGATGTGGACGTGGCGGCCGCAGCTGACCAGGGTGTCGGTGAGCGCGCCGAAGCGGCGGTGCTGCTCGCGCTGGCGCGGCTCGTCATCCGTCAGGTGCAGCGGCCCCTCCACCGCGAGGACCGGCGAGGGCGCGGCCAGGAGCCGGCAGCCGTGGGCGCGGGCCGCCCGCCCGAGGGTGCGTCGCAGCGTGAGGAGTTCGGCGCGCAGCGAGGCCGCCGAGTCCGCGACCGGGGTGGATATCTCCACCTGGTAGCGGGTGCCTTCGGGGTGCATCTCGCCCGGCAGTCCGGCGGCCGTCGCCAGGACCTGCGGGGCGGCGGGGACCACCCGGAGCGTGCGGACGTCGACGAGCAGGAACTCCTCCTCGACGCCGACGGTGAGGGGCACGGTGGGGCGCACCGTGTTCTGCGTCGTGCCGGTGCTCGTGGTGCTGTTGCCAGGTTCGATCACTACGCCTCCCTGGACATACGAGTCTTTTCATCATGAGCTGAACCCGAGGTGAGGAGCGCACGTCGATTCGGTCAAATGTCCGGTGATAGTGGCGAGTTACCGGCAATAAGCCGCCCGCCGGGAGAGCCCGGAGCAGGGTGGGGCGAGTGTTGCCGGTGGGTGAAGAAGGCGGACGGCGTCCTGGGGCCGCCGACGGGCTGATGCTTATCATCCGATGTGACTCGTACTAGTGCGCCGACCCGTCCCCGGCGGCGAATATTCGCCGATCTCACCCCGCTGCGCACGTCCCCGGACTACCGGAGGCTGTGGTTCGGCGGGACGATCTCCTGGGTCGGCCAGGCCATGACCGCCCTCGCGATCTCGCTCCAGGTCTACGACATCACCCGTTCCAGCTTCGCCGTCGGTCTGGTGGGGCTCTTCTCCCTCGTCCCGCTGATCGTCTTCGGCCTCTACGGCGGAGCCATCGCCGACACCGTGGACCGGCGCAAGCTCGGCCTCTACAGCTCCCTCGGCGCCGCCGCGCTGTCGGTCGCGCTCGCCGCGGCCGCACTGCTCGGCCACCACCGCGTCTGGTTCCTGTACGCCGTCGTCGCGCTGCAGGCCGTCTGCGGGGCGCTGACCGGGCCGGCGCGGTCCGCCATGATCCCGAGGCTGCTGCCTGCGGAGCAGCTGCCCGCGGCCAACGCCCTGAACTCCGTGACCATGACCTTCGGCACGATGGTCGGCCCCGCCCTGGGCGGGCTGATCGTCGCCGTCGGGGGCTACGAGTGGGCGTACCTGGTCGACGCCCTCACCTTCACCGCCGCGCTCTACGCGATGTGGCGGCTGCCGTCGATGAAGCCGGACCGGGCCGACGGCGCGCGGGGGAGGGCCTCCGTCGCCGACGGACTGCGCTTCCTCGGCACCCGGCCCAACATCCGGATGACCTTCTTCACCGACATGGCCGCGATGGTGCTGGCCCAGCCGAAGGCGCTGTTCCCCGCCATCGCCGTGCTCTGGTACGGCGACGACGCCAAGACGGTCGGCCTGATGGTGGCCGCGATCGCCGCCGGGGCGCTGCTCGGCGGGCTGTTCTCCGGCTGGCAGTCCCGCATCCGGCGGCACGGGCTGGCGATCCTGCTCGCCGTCGCCGGATGGGGGCTGGCCATCGCGGTGTTCGGCCTCACGCGGAACCTGTGGCTCGGGCTGTTCTTCCTGGCCCTCGCCGGGTACGCCGACACCGTCTCGATGGTGTTCCGCACCACCATGCTCCAGGCCGCCACCCCCGACGACATGCGCGGGCGCCTCCAGGGAGTCTTCATCGTGGTCGTCGCGGGCGGACCCCGGCTCGGTGATTTCCTCGCCGGGACCGCCGCCGATCTGACCTCCCCGGCCGTGGCCGTCACGTGCGGCGGTCTGGCCTGCGTACTGGTGGTGGGCCTGCTCGCGCTGCGCTGGCGCAACTTCGCCCGCTACGACGCCCACTCCCCGCAGGCCTAGGGCGCGACCGGTGGGCAGGGCAACCGGGCGGTTGTGAAGGAGAGTTGGCGGGTTCGTTGCCTTCGTGTTGCGGGGCCTTCCCCTTTATTTCGAATAGTCATATGACAGTTCGGCAGCCACCCCCCACCCCGATCCCGCCCGCCGAACCAGGAGGAGCGCCTCCATGCGCCTTCGTCCGCTCACCACGACCGCGGCGGCCGCCGCCGCGCTCTGCGCGGTGCTCGCGCCGCCCGCCGTCGCCGCCCCGAAGCAGGACCGGTCCTGCTCGCCGTACCTCTCCGTCGCGGGCTACTCCGACGCGCTCGACAAGACCACCCTCGACGGCGGGCTCGTCGGAGGCATCTCGGGTCTCGCGCTCGACCGGGACGGCTCCGTCGTCGGGGTCTCCGACAAGTCGGCGCTCTACTCCCTGAAGGTGGGCCGCGGGGACACCCCCGCCGCCCGGGCCACGGCACGGATCCCGCTCACCGACGGAACCGGCAGGCCGGTCGACTCCGAAGGCGTCGTCGTCGACCGCGACGGCACCTACCTCGTCACCGACGAGAACGCGCCCGCCGTCCGCCGCCACGGCCGGAACGGGCAGGTGCTGGCAACGCTGCCGGTCCCCGACGCCCTCCGGCTCGCCCCGCAAGGGCGGGCCACCGCGAACCAGACCTTCGAGTCGCTCACCCTGCTCCCCGGCGGGCGCACCCTGGTGGCGGGGGTCGAGGGGCCGCTGGCCGGCGACGGCAAGGACGCCGAGGGGCGCACGCTCCAGCGGATCCAGACGTGGGAGCGGGGCCGCGACGGCGAGTTCCGGCTGGGACGGCAGTACGCCTACCCGGTGGACGCGGGGCACGGCCTCGTCGAGCTCGCCCCCACCGGGGACGGCCGGCTGATCGTCCTGGAGCGGGGCTTCACCCGGGAGTTCGCCATCACCGTGCGGCTGTACGTCGCCGATCCGCGGGGCGCGACGGACACCTCCGAGGTCGGGACGCTGACGGCGGGCCCCGGTCTGCGGATCGCCCGCAAGACCGCGCTCGGGGACCTCGACGACTGCCCCACGCCGGGCGCGCCGTCGAAGCTGCCGCAGAACCACCCGCTGGTCGACAACGTCGAGGGCATGGTCGTCACCGGCGGGGACGCCGGCTCCGGCCGGCTGCGGCTGCTGCTGGTCAGCGACGACAACGAGCTGGCACAGCAGGTGACACGGCTCTACCGGATGGACGTCCGGCTGCCGGCCCGCCGCCGTTAGGCCGTTCCGTGGCCGACGATGCCGCGGGCGACGCCCAGGGCCACCAGGTCCTGGGGGCGGATGCGGAGCTGGTCCGCCGTGGCGGGGGCGGCCGACGGGGGGCGCTTGAGGATGGCCGCGGCCAGTTCCGGGGCGATGACCGAGAAGTAGCTGTCCGGGGTCACCCAGGTGTTCCCCGGCGCGGCCAGGGCGAGGGCGCCGCCCGAACCGCCCTCGCCGATCAGGAGGGTGGTGACCGGGACGGTGGCCGCCGCCAGCGCCGCGAAGGTGTCGGCGATCGCCGCGCCCGCGCCCGCGTGCTCGGCGGCGGCGTCGTTCGCCGCGCCCGGGGTGTCCACCAGGGTGAGGACGGGGATCCCGAGCCGGTCCGCGAGGCGGACCACGCGGGCGGCCGTGCGGTATCCCGCCGGGCGGGTGGCGGTGCCGCACTGGGCGGCGTAGGCCACGGCCCGGCCCTCCCGCAGCCCGAACCCGCACAGCATGCCCGGGTCCGTGCCGCCCGCCCGGTCCCCGGAGAGGTGCAGGCGGAGTTCGAAGTACGCGTCCAGGTACGCCTCGGCGCGCGGCCGGCCGGGATCGCGGGCCTGCCGTACCGCGTCCCAGCCGGTGGCGGGCGGGCGTACGCCGGCCAGCGCGGCCGGCGGCTCGACCGGCCCGCCGGAGCGGGGCGCGGCGAGGACGCGGAGCCACTGCGCGAGGGTGCCCGGCAGATGGGCGGCGGGGACCACGGCGTCCACGTGACCGGCGGCGTACTGCCCCTCGGCGGTGTACGCCGCAGGATCCGCCTGCGCCGGGCGCACCCGGGACCCGGCGAAGCCGACCTGGGCGCCGGGCAGCGCGAGGACGACATCGGCCCCGGCCCCGAGGGTGGCCCAGCCGCCGCCGGTGGTCGGATCGCGCAGGACGGCGAGCTGGGGGAGCCCGGCGGCCCGGGTCAGGACGCTCTGGCGGGCCACGCGCTGCAGCTGGGTCAGCGCGAGCATGCCCTCCTGCATGCGGGAGCCGCCGGTGGCGATGAGCGAGACCAGGGGGAGGCGCCGCTCGCGGGCGTGCGCGTACGCGGCTTCGAGCCGGTCTCCGGTGCGCTGCCCCAGGGAACCGCCCAGGAAGCCGAACTCGAAGGAGATCAGGACGGCTTCGCGGCCGCCGATGCGGGCGCTGCCGGTGACGACGGACTCGTGCTCGCCGGTGCGCTCGGTGGCGCGGGCGCGGGAGTCGTCGTAGCCGGCCCAGGCCAGCGGGCCGTCGGCGGGGGACTCCCGACGGGGCGCGGGCAGTTCGGTGAAGCTGCCGGTGTCGGTCACGGAGGCGATGGCCGCGCGGGCCGAGAGGCGGGTCGTCGTCACGGGTCACCCCAGGTCGGATAGGTCGAAGTCGTGTCCGGGCGACAGTACTTCGGCCGGCGCCCGTGTGGTCAGCGCAGGAACTGGACGGCGTACAGCGCCCCGATGCCCGCGGCCAGGGCGGCGAGCAGGAGCCGGAGCGCGGTCTCGGGCAGCCGGGGTTGGAGCCGGGCGCCGAGGTGTCCGCCGAGCAGGCCGCCGGCCCCGCACGACAGCCCGAGGGGCCAGTCCGGGGCGACGGAGCCGGTGGCGGCGAGGGAGAGCAGGGCGTAGGTGACCGCGCCGACGACCGAGGTGACGAAGGTCGCGGCGAGCGCGGCGGGAGCGACGACGGCGACCGGCGCTCCGCGGCCGACCAGGATCGGGCCGAGGAGGGAGCCGCCGCCGATCCCGTAGACGCCCCCGGCCACGCCGACGGCCAAGGCCGTCGCCGTCGTGGTGCGGGGCGAGGGCGGGCGGGCCGGGCGGGCCGGTGCCGGGCGCAGCGTGCGCAGCAGCAGCCACAGGCCGAGGGGCAGCAGCAGGGCGGCGACGAGGAGCCGGAAGACGTGCGGGCCGGGGACGGCGAACACGCGGATCACCGCGCCGAGGACGACGCCGGGCACGGTCCCGGCGACGAGCAGGCGGGTGAGCGGCCCCCTCAGGCTCCCCGACCTGTGGTGGCGCAGCAGGGCGCCGGGGCCGGCCACGACGTTGTAGAGGAGGTTGGTCGGGGTCACCGCCGGGCTCGGCACCCCCAGGACACTGACCTGCACCGGTAGCAGGAAGACCGCTCCGGAGACCCCGACGGGCGCGGTGACGACCGATATCAGCAGCCCGGCGGTGAACCCGAGCAGCCCCGACGACCACGTCACGCTGCTCCTTCCGGGAGATCGGCAGCCATGCCCAAGCCTCGCGCACCGTCCGGCCGGGCGGCATGAAGATCTCGTGAACAGGGGCTGGGGGGCGCTCAGCGGACCGGGCGGTGCCGGACGTACTCAGGCGGGGCCGCACCGGTCTCGATGCTGTTCTCGTCCATGCCGTTGGCGATGCGCAGGCTTGTGGCGCCGAAGACGAACTCCACCGTGACCGTCGCGGCGGCCAGGTCGCGGCGTGCCGGCTCCGGCCGCCGTTCGAGGAGTGCGACGTCGCGCAGCTTGCGGCCGACGAACGGTTCGAGCCGCTCGTCACGGTGGGACCACTCGGGTGTCAGGCCGGACTCCTCCCATCCCGTGATCGCGGCCGACGTGCTGATCGTGTCCCACCCGATCGAGAGCTCGTCGAACTTCCAGTGGCAGATCTCCACCTGGACGCCTTCGAAGTCCAGCACCACCGGGCAGTCGGCGTACGGGTCCCCGTCCTCGGCGAAGCGCACCAGGGCGAACCCGGTCAGCCGGCGGCCGACGAGCGCCGCCAGCCGTGCTCCGTGCGCCTGCCGGACCATGTCGATCCCGACCAGGAAGGACGGCTCGAAACCGGGGATCCCCATCTTCACGGGACCGAGTATCGCCGCTGCCCGTGACCGGCCCGGAGGGCGGGGTGGTCACGGGAGCGGGAAGGCGATCTTCAGCGCGTAGGCGGCGACCAGGCCGTAGCCCAGGCGGAAGGTCCAGACGCGGGCGGTGGCGGAGATGCGGGCGCCCGCCAGGGAGCCGAGCGTGACGAGGGACTGCTGCCAGAGGAGGGAGGCGACGCCGACGCCGACGAGGAAGGCGGCCCCCGCCGGGCCGGAGCCGAGGGTGGCGCCCTGGGCCGTGGTGAGGGCGGCGAAGTAGAGGGCGGTGGTGGGGTTGATCGCGGTCAGGGCCACATAGCGGGCGAAGGTCCGGGCGGGGCGGAGGCCGGTGACGCTCCCCTTGGCTCCCGCGGGGCCGGCCGCCGCGGCCGTGCCCGGATCGGCCTCGCCGGTCACCGGCTTCGCCCGGGCTCCGGCGAGGCCGTGGGCCGCAATGGCCAGGAGGACCGCCGCCGACGCCAGCCGGACCCACGCCTCGACGGGGGAGACGTGGGAGGCCACCCAGGGACCGACGGCCGTGGCGAGGGCCGCGTAGCCGAGGTCGACCACGGCGATGCCGGTGGCCGCGGCCATCGCCGTCCGGCGGTGCCGCATCGCCTCCTGGAGCAGCAGCACGCTCATCGCACCCATCGGCATCGCCACGCCCAGACCGGCGGCGGCGCCCGCCAGGGCCGGCGTCATCAGTTCGCTCATACGGGGCAGCGTCGGCCTTCACCCCGCGGTACGAGCGCGAATATCGGCCCCGACTGCGAGAATCGCGGCATGGACCGCCTCGACAGGGAAATCCTCGGCATCCTGCAGCAGGATGCGCGGATCTCGTACCGCGACCTCGGGGTCCGCGTCGGCCTCAGCGCCAACGCCACCGCCGACCGGGTGCGGCGGATGCGCCGGGAGGGGGTGATCCGCGGGTTCACCGTCGTGGTGGATCCGGCCGCCGACACCGCCGGCGGACTCGTCGTCTTCATCGACGTCACCCTGCGCCAGGACACCACCAACGAGGAGTTCGAACGTCAGGTCGCCGGGCTCCCCGGGATCACCGAGGTCGTCCATGTGACCGGCGCGCACGACTACCTCGTACGCGCCCGGGCGGCCGACCCCGCCGCCCTCGACGGGCTGCTGCGCCGCCTGAAGCGGGAGGCGGGGGTGGCCCAGTCCAACACCCGGATCGCCCTGCGCGCGGCCGACCGCCCCGGCCGGCCCTGACGGGAGGCCCGCGTCAGGGGGCCCGCGTCAGAGCGCCGACTCCCAGGTCACCGTCGTGCCCCGCGCCCCCGCTTCCGTGCGCCCGTCGTCCGTCACCGTCAGGCGGGCCCGGGCCGGGGACGCCTCGACCAGCACCTCGATCGCGGTGACCCCGCTGCGCCGGTGCGCCGCGGCCAGGGCGCCGCGCAGGGCCGTGAGCAGCTCGCCCGCCACGGCTGCCGGGAGCAGGGCGTCCACCGCGCCCGTGAAGTGCACCGACGGCTGGAAGCCGAGCAGGACCGCCGCGCCGCCCGTCTCGCGCAGGACCCGCCCCCGGAAGGTGGTCGGGGCGTCGGTCGGCGGCTGCTGGAGGGCGAAGATGGCGGTGCGGACCTCTTGGATGGTGGAGTCCAGCTCGTCGACGGCGCGGGTGAGTTCGTCGCCGACCGTATCCCCGGCGGGGGCGTTCTCGGCGCGCCTGCGGGTGCTCTCCAGCATCATCTCGGTGGCGAACAGCCGCTGGACCACCAGGTCGTGCAGGTCCCGCGCGATCCGGTCGCGGTCCTCGTACACCGCGAGCTGCTCCCGGTCGTGCTGGGCGTCCGCCAGTACGAGGGCCAGCGCGGCCTGGGAGGCGAACTGCGAGGCGAGCAGCCGGTCGACGGCGTCGTACGCCGGGCCGCCCCGGGCGCGCGGCAGGGCCAGGGTGCCGATCAGCTGGCCGCCGCTCTGCAGCGGCAGCATCATGCTCGGCCCGAACCGCATCCGGACGTGGGTGGTCATGCGGGGGTCGGTGGCCGAGTCTTCGATGAAGACGGGTTCGCCGCCGAGGAGTTGTTCCAGCACCGGTGATCCGGGGGCGATCGCCGTTCCCACCAGGTCCCCGGGGTCCCCCTGGGTGGAGGCGGCCACGATCTCCATGCCGCCCTCGGGGGTCGGCTGGAGCACCACCCCGGCCGCGGCGTCGGCGAGCAGCCGGGCCCGTTCGGCCACGCACGTCAGGGCGTCCGCCGCGGGACTCCCCGCCAGCAGGGCCGTCGTCACGGCGGCCGCCCCGTCGATCCAGCGCTCCCGGCGGCGCGCGGTCTCGTACAGCCTGGCGTTGCCGATCGCTATGCCCGCCTGCGCGGCCAGGACGCGTACCAGGGCGAGGTCCTCCTCGGTGAAGGGACCGCCGCCGCGTTTCTCGGTGAGGTAGAGGTTGCCGAAGACCTCGCTGTGGACCCGGATCGGGACGCCCAGGAAGCTGCGCATCGGCGGGTGACCGGGCGGGAAGCCGACGGCCCGGGGGTCAAGGGCGAGGTCGTCCAGGAGCAGCGGCCTCGGGTCCTTGACGAGGACGCCGAGCAGGCCGGAGCGGACGTCCGGCAGGTGGGGGAGGGCCGCCCGCTCCTCCTCGGTCAGCCCTGCCGTGAACAGGGCGGTCACCAGGACGCGCTCGGGATCGACGATCCCGAGCGCGACGTACCGGGCCGAGCACAGCTCGGCCGCCGAATCCACGATGTGCTGGAGGGTGGCGCGCAGTTCGAGTTCGGAGCCGACGCTCAGCACGGCCTCCAGCAGCACGGGGAGGCTCGCCGCGTCCTCGTCGGACTGGTCGGCGGGCCTCCCGTGCCCTTCGGCGCGTCCCGCGCCGTGTCCCTCGACATGCCGCTCGCGGGGGTTTCCGTCGGGTTTGCCGGCCGGTTCCCGTGCGGCGTCCGTCATCCGGCCAGCGGGTTGAGGACCATGGGGGCGATCTTCCCTTCGAGCATCGCGCCGAGACCCATCACGGCGCACACGTCGGGCCGTTCGGCGATGGCGACGGGCATTCCGGTGGCGTCCCGCAGCATCTGGTCCAGGCCGGGCAGCAGGGCGCTGCCGCCGACCATCATGATTCCCCGGTCCGTCAGGTCGGCCACCAGGTCGGGCGGGCAGTCCCGCAGCACCTTGCCGATCCCGTCGAGGACGGCGGTCAGCGGCGTGTGGATGGCGTCCCGTACGGCCGCGGTGTCCACGTGGACGGAGCGGGCCAGTCCGGTGGCGACGTCACGGCCGTGGATGAGGGTGGAAGCCGGCCCGCCGGAGGTGAGGCCGTTGCCGTGCAGGGCCAGTTGGAGCGGCCGGACGGCCTGGCTGGGCAGCATCAGCTCGTGCGCGTGGCGCAGGTGCTGGACGACGGCGTGGTCGATGGCCTCGCCGCCGACGGGGATCCGCTGGGCGGTGACGATCGAACCGAGGGAGAGGACGGCGACCTGGGTGGCCGCGGCCCCGCACACCATGATCATCGTCGCGGTCGGCTGCTCCACGGGCAGTCCGCAGCCGACGGCCGCCGCGATCAGGGTGTCGACCAGTTCGACGCGCCGTGCGCCGAGCCCGACCAGGGTCTCCACGGCCGCCCGCTGGGCGAGCGGGTCCGCGTCGTGCGGTGTGCAGGCGGCGGCCCGCAGCCGCGGCTTGCGCCGCAGGGCGCGCCGCAGCTTCTCGCCGAGGAGGTGGCGCAGCATCCGCTGGGCCATCTCGATGTCGACGACGGTGCCGCCGGAGACGGGGCGCACGACCCTGATGTAGTCGGGCGTGCGGCCGGTCATCCGCTCGGCGAAGGTTCCGACGGCGATGAGTGCGCCGGTGCGCGTGTTCACCGCGGCGACGCTGGGTTCGTCGACCACGAGGCCGGCGCCCTTGACGTACACGCGGGTCCGGGCCGCCCCCAGGTCGACGGCGACGTGGCAGCGGCGCAACTGCTCAAGACTGACGGTCACGGCAGAACCTCCCGAGAGCGCTGACGCAAGAGGACCGGCGGAAGTGCCGGTCGCTTCTCATATCATCCCGGGCAATTAGGACTATTCGCCCGTTGGAATGCTCCGGCCGTGGGTGTGTCGCGGCTGCATGGGGGTGGATTTCTGTACCGACAGGCAGCAGCATGCCCGCACTGCACGCGCTACTCGCGCGTAACAAGGTAAGGGGGAACCGATGCTGACGGCCCGACAGGCGCTGATCGCGCTCCTGACGCTCTGCCTGGCGCTCATGGCGCCCGCCGCGGCCCACGCCGCCGGCCGCGGCCCGGCCCCCGCCCCTGACCGGGTATCACCGCGCAGCCCGGTGGTCTTCGTGCACGGGTACAACGCCGACCCGGGCGTCTGGGGATCCCTGCGAGCCGACCTGCGCGCCGACGGGTACGCCGAAGCGGAGCTCTTCTCCTTCGGCTACGACACCCACCAGTCCGTCAACGAGGTCCTCGCCGGCCGGCTCGCCGCCCATGTCGAGCAGGTGCGCCGGGAGACCGGCGCCGCCAAGGTCGACATCGTGGCGCATTCCTTCGGCTCGCTGGTCAGCCGCTGGTACGTCAAATACGGCGGGGGCGCGGCCACCGTCGGCCACTGGGTCTCGCTGGCCGGCCCCAACCGGGGCACCTCCACCGCCTGGGCCTGCGCCCTGTGGGACCAGGCGTGCCGGGACATGACCCCCGGGTCGTACGTCGTGAAGAACCTGGGCAGTGGGGACCCGACCCCGGGCACGGTGAAGTACGCGACCTTCTGGTCGAACTGCGACGAGGTGGTCAACCCCGACGACAGCGTCCCCCTCGCGGGCGCCACCAACACGCCGGTCGGCTGCCTGGCGCACAACGACCTGCTCGGAGACGACGGGACCTCGGCCGGAGTGCGCGCCTTCCTCGCCTCCTAGGCGTGGATCCGCGCGGCCACCGGTGCTGACGCGCTGCTTAGGGAGCACGGGCGACAGTGAGGAGGTCGTCGTGCCTGAGGGGGAAGTGCCGATGCCGGACCGGGTCCGTGCCCGCGACGCCGACGGGCGGCCTGCGCCGCCGCGGCGGTCCGTCACCCGACTGCGCCTCACCTGTCTCTACGGCGGAGTGTTCATGATGGCCGGGACGGCGCTGCTCGCCGTCGTGTTCCTGCTCGCGGAACACGCCGTGAGGGAGGGGAACGGCCCCCTCTTCGAAGTGGGACCCCAGGAGCAGGTCGTCCTGGCGCCCGCGGGCTGCGCGGGACCGGCGGACGGCGGGCCGCCTTCCTGCCGTGCCGCCGGGCGGGAGTGGCCCCACGATCCGCTGGGGTCCTCCGTGCTGCCGGTCCTCGCCGCGCTCGCCCCCCTGTCGGCCGGCGCGGGATACGTGACGGCCGGGTACGCCCTGTCGCCGCTCCGGCGGATCACCCGCGGCGCGCGCGCCGCCTGCCGCTGGGAAGTGTCCGCGAAGTAGCGTCGGCCGCCCGCCGGGCAGGCGGGACTCTGCGGACACCCCTAGGACACCGCCTGGGGCATGGCCACGCGCTGGAGCAGCCCGTAGGTGAACTCCGCCACGCAGGGCCGGTCCTGCGCGGTGAAGGCGAGGCGCCAGCGCGTCGGCGCGGTGCCCTCCATCGGCCGGACCGGCGCGAAGGCCCGCGCCACCTCGTCCACCGTCGCCGACCAGGGCAGCAGGTCGTCCGGTGACTCCAGTACGGGTCCGCGCGCACCCGGGGCCCGTACGAGCCATTCGTTCCACACCGCCCCGTCCGCGGCCGCCAGCACCTCGAAGCGCAGGTCCGGCCAGAGCGGCAGCGGCCACAGCAGGGCCTCGCACTCCAGGTCGCCGATCGTGCGGTGCTCGGTGGACTCCGGCGCCCCGAGCACCGAGCGGTACCGGGCCAGCGCCCCGCGGGTGCGCGGCGAGCGCACCATCGCCTGCCAGTGCTTGTTCGCCGCCCGCTGGTCCGCGAGCGAGGCGCCCAGCCGGCGACGGGCCTCGTCGGCGAGGTCGGGCTGGAAGTCGGCCATCCGCCGCAACAGCACCAACTGGAACGCGGCCGGCCCGAAAGATGTCATGGAGGGAACGATTCCACACAGGATCCTTACGTTCTCGGGATCCGGATGTTGCCGCACACGGCGTAGCCTGCGGGCGCCATGAACTATTGCCACGCCTGCCGGAGGCACCTCAACGGCGCGCTGGCGTGCGCCGGATGCGGAACGCCTGCCGAGTACCTGATACCTGCCGCGCCCGCCGCCGCCGGGCCGCCCCGGCCGCCCGTCGTGGAGGGGCCCGCCGCGGATCCGCCTGCGGCGCTGGCCGATGTGTTCGCCGACTCGCTCGTGGTGCTCTCCACCCCGAACGAGCGCAGGGCCGGCGCCCGGCGGCGGGCCACGAACCGGCGCCGTCGCCGGACCGTGGTGACCCTCTCGCTGGGCGTGCTGCTCGCGGCCGCCGGCTCCCTGATGGTGGCGGGCATGGCGGCCGACGGGGAGACCACCGACCGCGCCTCCACGGTGGTGCTGACCGACGACGGGCCCCAGCAGCCCGCCCCGCTGCCGGACGCGCCGACGGCCGCCGCGCCCACGGGCTCAGGCAAGGCCACCACGAAGGCCGGCGGCTCGACCACGAAGAAGTCCGGGTCCGGGGCGCCCTCCGGCAGCGCCGGGCAGCCGGGACCGACCGAGTCGACCCCGGCCCCGACCGTGTCGGGGTCGGCGTCCGGCACCTCCGGGCGGGGGCCGTCCGTACAGGCGCCCGGGACGGGCACGCCCTCGCAGGGCGCCACTGGCACCACCCAGGCACCGTCCCCGGTGCCGCCGACGCAGTCACCCACGCCCAAGCCGACCAAGAGCTGCGTGCTCTGGATCTTCTGTTCGTAGAGGGCGGGGTCAGGCCAGCATCCGCTTGAGCAGGTCCCGCAGCACGGCCCGCTCCGCCGGCGACAGCCCGGCCAGGGGCTCGCGCGCGAAGTCCAGCGACTCGCGCAGCCGCTCCGCCGTCCGCAGGCCCTCCTCGGTGGGGGCGGCCAGCTTGACCCGCCGGTCCGCGGGGTCCGGGCGGCGCTCCACCAGGCCCCGGCCCTCCAGCCGGTCGATGATGCCCGTCACGTTGGAGGGCTCGCACCGCAGCTTCTGCGCGATGCGCCGCATGGGCGTCGGCTCCATCGAGAGCAGGTTCAGCACCTTCGCCTGGGCGCCGGTCAGCTGATGGGTGGCCGCCGCGTTCTCGTACTCCATGTGGTACCGGGTCACGACGTCACCGATGAGTTCGACGACCTCGACGGTCACTGGGTCTACACGACGACTGGGCATGGATCCAGCGTACCCGTTTACTTGACAACATGAAATATCCAGGCGCATGGTTGTTTCACCTAGTGAAGCAATTTCGTTCTTACCAGGAGCGCCGCAATGTCTGAGATTCCCGCCGTGAGCCGCGAGTGGCACCTCGTCCGTCGCCCGCAGGGCTGGCCCGTCGCCGAGGACTTCGCCCTGCGTGAGGTGCCCGTGTCCGCCGAGCCCGCCGCCGGCCGGATCCTCGTGCGCAACCTCCACATGTCCGTCGACCCGTACATGCGCGGCCGGATGAACGACGTGAAGTCCTACATCCCGCCCTTCCAGCTGGACCGGCCCATGGACGGCGGCGCGGTCGGCGAGGTCGTCGCCTCCAACGCCGAGGGCTTCGCCGTCGGCGACCACGTCCTGCACGGCCTGGGCTGGCGCGAGTACGCGGAGCTCGACGCGAAGCACGCGACCAAGGTCGATGCCGCCCTCGCCCCGCTCTCCGCCTACCTCGGCGTCCTCGGCATGCCGGGTCTGACCGCCTACGCCGGCCTCTTCGAGGTCGCCTCCTTCAAGGAGGGCGACTCCGTCTTCGTCTCCGGCGCCGCGGGTGCGGTCGGCGGCCTCGTCGGCCAGTTCGCGAAGATCAAGGGTGCGTCCCGGGTGATCGGCTCCGCCGGCTCGGACGAGAAGGTGACGCTCCTCACGGAGAAGTACGGCTTCGACGCCGCCTTCAACTACAAGAACGGCCCCGTCGCCGAGCAGCTGCGCGCGGCCGCCCCCGAGGGCGTCGACGTCTACTTCGACAACGTCGGCGGCGACCACCTGGAGGCCGCCATCTCCTCCATGAACGTGGGCGGCCGCGCCACGCTCTGCGGCGCCATCGCCCACTACAACGACACCGAGGTCGCCCCCGGCCCGCGCAACCTCATGCAGGTCATCGGCAAGCGCCTGCGCCTGCAGGGCATCCTCGTCAGCGACCACGCCGGCCTGCAGCAGCAGTTCGTCCAGGACGTCGCCGGATGGCTGCGCTCCGGTGAGCTGCGCTACGACGAGACGGTCGTCGAGGGCGTCGAGAACGCCGCCTCCGCCTTCCTCGGGCTGCTGCGCGGAGAGAACACCGGAAAGATGATCGTTTCCTTCACCGGTTAGGCTCACCCCACAACCGTCGTGACCGTGGGCGCGAGTCGCGGCGATTACCAGGAGGAACATTCTTCATGTCCATCCAGCAGTCCGACGTCGCGTACACCGCCGTGGCCACCGCCGAGAACGGCCGCGACGGCCGCGTCGCCACCAACGACGGCCAGCTCGACGTCGTCGTGAACCCGCCCAAGGAGCTCGGTGGCAGCGGCGCCGGCACCAACCCGGAGCAGCTCTTCGCCGCCGGCTACAGCGCCTGCTTCCAGGGCGCCCTGGGCGTCGTCGCCAAGAACGTGAACGCCGACATCTCCGGCTCCACGGTCACCGCCGAGGTCGGCATCGGCAAGAACGACGAGGGCTTCGGTCTGATCGTCAAGATCTCCGCCGTGATCCCCAACGTGGACGCCGCCACCGCCAAGGAGCTCATCGAGAAGGCCCACGAGGTCTGCCCGTACTCCAAGGCCACCCGCGGCAACATCACCGTCGAGCTCGCCGTCTGATCCGGCAGCCGCACGGCGAAGGCCGCACCCCGATCGGGGTGCGGCCTTCGCCGTAGACTGGCGCCATGCACGATCTTGCGGGGGGCTTCCGGTACCTGCTGGCCGGACAGCGATGGGTGTTGCGACACGGGCGATGGCTGGGCTTCGGACTGCTGCCCGGGCTGGTCTCGCTCGCCCTCTACGCCGGTGCCCTCATCGGGCTCGGCTACGGCGCCGACGACCTGACCGCCTGGGCCACCCCCTTCGCCGACGACTGGTCCACCCCCTGGCTCGGCCTCTTCCGGGGCTTCCTCACCGCCCTCTTCTTCGGCCTCGGGCTCTTCCTCGCGGTGATCACCTTCACCGCCGTGACCCTGCTGATCGGCCAGCCCTTCTACGAGTCCCTCTCGGAGCAGGTCGACCGCAGCGAGGGCGGCGAGGTCCCGCAGTCCGGCCTGCCGCTCTGGCGGGAGCTGTGGATCTCGGCCCGGGACAGCGTGAAGGTGCTCGGGCGGGTGGCGCTGTACGGCATCGGGCTCTTCGTCCTCGGCTTCGTTCCCGTGATCGGCCAGACCGTCGTCCCGGTGCTCGGGTTCTGCGTCTCCGGCTACTTCCTGACCCAGGAACTCACCTCCGTCGCCCTCCAGCGCCGCAAGGTGGAACTGCCCGAGCGGCTGGTGCTGCTGCGGTCCCGGCGGCTGCTGGTGCTGGGCTTCGGAGTGCCGCTGGTGCTGGCGTTCCTGGTACCGCTCGTCGCGGTGTTCCTGATGCCGGGCGCGGTGGCGGGAGCCACCCTGATGGCGCGCGACCTGATGCGCACCGACGAGACCCCGGCCGCCGAAACCACCCCCGCGGGCTTCGGACCGCCGCCGCCGGCCTCCTCGTAGGGGCCCCTACCGCTTCAGCAGCAGGATCGCTCCCGCCGTGTCCTCCCCGCCGTGGGCGACCGGGTCCGCCGTCAGCCGGCGGCGGATCAGGTCCAGGTACGGGGAGATCAGCTCGGCGCTGACCCCCTGCTCCTCGGCGGTCCGCAGCAGGGTGCCGGTCGCCGCGACCTGCATGGCCAGGCTGGACACCACCCCGGTGGTGAAGTCCCGCGAAGCGAGCCGCTCGGCGGCGTTGCCGACGAAGAAGCCCATCGCCCCCAGCCACTCGGACAGCAGCGGAGCCAGGGCCTTCGGGGCGATGTCCTCGCCCTCGGTCAGCGCGTAGGCGTGCGAGATGCCGGCGAACAGCCCGTACATCGCGCTGAGCAGCGCCACGTCGTGCAGGGCGGCGTGCCCCGGGTCCTCCCCGACGAAGCGGGCCCCGGCCGGGACCTCCAGCGTCGCGCGGTGGGTGTCGAAGAGGGCGCGCGAGCCGCTGTAGAAGACGTACCCGCCGGCCTCCGGCACGCCGATCATCGTGGGCGTGGCCATGATCCCGCCGTCCGCGTACCGCGCGCCGCGGGCCTCGGCCCAGGCGGCCCGGGCGCGGGCCTCCGCCGGGGTGCCGGTGGTGAGGTCGACGAGGTCCTTGCCGGTCAGGTCGATGCCGTCCAGGGTGGAGCGGACGCTGGCGTCGTCCAGCAGGCAGGTCACGACGAGCCCGTTCGCGGCGACCGCCGCGGCCGCGGTCGGGGCGACGACGGCGCCCTCGGCGGCGAGCGGTCCGGCCTTGGCGGGGGTGCGGTTCCAGACGGTCAGGGAATGCCCGGCGGCGAGCCAGGTGCGGGCGAGGGCGGTGCCCATGTCGCCGAGTCCGAGCAGGGTGAGCGATTTCCGCGGTGTGGTGTCGGTCATGACGTTTAGCCTGGTTGCAGGCAGTGGGGCGCTCAAGTACGCACTTCGGAGTGGGTGGTTACCCCGAGGTGAGCGAGTAGGTGGGGAGGGTGTGCGATGGCGATGACACGAAGGCCCGGTGCGGATCACTGCGGGATCGCCGCGGCGATGTCCGTGATCGACGGCAAATGGAAGGTGTCGCTCCTGTGGGAGCTGGAGCAGCGTCCGCGCCGCTTCGGCGAGCTGCGCAGGCTCGTCCCCGGCGTCTCCGAGAAGGTGCTCGCCGCCCAGCTGCGCGAGCTGGAGACCGACGGCATCGTGCACCGCGAGGTGTACGACGAGGTCCCGCCGCGCGTCGAGTACTCCCTGACCGCGCTGGGCCAGGACCTGAACGCGGCCCTGGGACCGTTGGGGGCGTGGGGCACCAAGCACCTCCTCCCGGATTCGGCGTAGTATCCCGGGCCCGTAGGATGCATGGCAGCAAGTGCCAAGGCTGTTTCTCACTGCCCTTGAGTTCGCCCCGGCCCGGAGCTTCGGCGGGGGGCCGCAGTCGCGCGGCGGCTTGCCGAGCCACGACCGGCCACCGGGCCGAGGACCGACCAGCAGTAGGGACACAGCAGTGACAGTCAGTACCGAGGGCACGGCGACCGTGCTGCCCCCGGGCGGACCGGCCGCGCCCGCCCGCCCGATACCGGCCGCCCGGCGCGGGCTCGGCTCACGCGGCACGCTCCTGTTCCTCGAAGCCGCCGTCGCCTTCGCCGCGGCGCTCGTGCTGCCGCTGCTGGCGCGCGGCTTCAACTTCAACCCCCTCGACCGGATCGCGCAGGTCAGCGGCCTCGCCGCGATCCAGCTGCGGTTCGCGCTCATAGGCCTGGTCTTCATCGGCGCGGTGGCGCTGGCCGTACGACTGCGCGGGGGCCGGCACTTCGACCTGGCCACCCGGTTCGCCTCCGCCGCCCTCGCCGGCCTGGCCAGCGGCTTCGTCGCCGCTGGCGCGGTCGTCGCCCTCCACGGGACGCCCTGGCCGATGTTCGGCCTCAACGGCGACAGCGGCCGCATCGTCGAGTGGGCCCACGCCGTGGCCAACGGCCGCCCCTCCGGCTCGCCGGTCTACCCGCCGGCCCCCCTCCACACCCTCGGCTACTACGCCGAGTGGTTCCGCGGCGGCAACACCGCGTACGCCTTCAAGGACCTCCAGATCCTCGGTGCCGCCGCGTTCGGACCGCTGGTCTACCTCTCCTGGCGCATGCTCCTCGGCCCCGTCCGCGCCCTCGCCTTCGGCGTCGCCCCCGCCTTCGCGCTGATCGACGCCTACAAGCCGTACAGCCAGACCGTCCTCGTGGTGCTGGTCCCCGTCCTGGTGGCGATGGTGGTGTCGCTGAGCCGCAGCGGCACGCAGGGCTGGCGCCCGCTGCTGCTCAAGGGCGCGGGATTCGGCGCGCTGCTCGGCGTGCTCTTCCTCACCTACTCGGGCTGGTTCCTGTGGAGCGCGGCGGGTGTGCTGTTCGCCGCACTGCTGTACTTCCCGTGGCGGGACGGCCGGACCGGCCGGATCAAGGGCGCGGCCTTCCTCGGTGCCTCCCTCGCGGCGTTCCTGGTGGTCGCCGGGCGCTACCTCATGGTCATGCTGACCGAGGGGCAGACCACCAAGGACTACAACTTCCGGTTCGACAACTTCACCGACCCGGCGTACTACCTGATGTGGCGCACGGACATGCCCGGCAAGGTCGGCGAATGGCCGCTGCCCGGCGAGTACGGCGGGGTCGGGCTGTTCGCCCTGGTCACCTTCGTCGGCCTCGGCGCCGCGATCTGGCTGGGCATGCGCAAGCCGATGGTGGTCACCATCGCCGCCATGTTCATCAGCGCGTGGGTGATGCGCATGTACATCGCCTCGAACATGTACGAGACGCAGACCGTCCAGCTCTACACCCGCACCAACAACCAGCTGCTCTACTGCGGGCTGCTGCTGTGCGCGCTGGTCGTCCACCTGGTCTCGCAGCGGATGGCCGCGCGCAGCGCGCAGTCCACGGCGGACGCCGAGCCCGCGGCGGCCACGGCGGGTGCGGGGGGCACCGGTTTCCCCGGCCGCGAAGGCGCGGTGATCGGGGCCATGTGCGCCCTGCTGCTGCTCCTCGGCACCGTCTCCTCCTCGATGGCCGACCGCTACATGCCGGCCAAGGAGAACACGTACCGGATCCTGCCGTGGGTGTCGCACACCATCACGGAGCAGGACGGGAGCTGCCCGAAGTACGCGCCCGGCGGCACGTGCTCCAAGGACGGCGACCAGAGCTGGCTCAGCTTCATCCGATGACCCCGGGGGACCGATGACTTCCGCACTGACGCGGCTGGCCGACTGGTCGGCCAGGACACCCAAGCGGCTCTGGCTGATCTCGTTCGCGCTGTTCTTCACGCTCACGGGCGCGTGGGCGGCCGCCAGCCCGCTGGGCAGCTCTCCCGACGAGCACGCGCACTTCATCCGCGCCGCCGCCGTCGCCCGGGGGCAGATCGGCGGGACCGAGGTCATGGTCCCGCACACGGTCGCGGGCATCGAGGGCCACTTCGCCGAGACCGGGGTGCAGCTCCCGCAGTGGTACCGGAACCTGCCCACCGTGCACGAGTGCTACTCGTGGCGGGAGGCACAGCCGGCGTCCTGCGCGCCCTCGCTCGGGAACTCCGAGAAGATCGTGCAGGCCACCACGGCGGCCGGCCGCTACCACCCGGGCTACTACCTGGTGACCGGCTGGCCGAGCCTGCTGGTCGACGGCCCGAAGGGGCTGTACCTCATGCGCTTCATGTCGGCGCTGCTCTGCTCGGCCCTGCTGGCGAGCGCGGTGGTCACGGCCGCCGAATGGCGGCGGCGCTCGCTGGCGATGCTCGGCGTGTTCGCCGCGGCCACGCCGATGACGCTCTACATGGCCGGCATGGTCAACCCCAGCGGCGGCGAGATCGCCGCCGGCATCCTGGTGTGGACGGCCCTGCTGTCGATCGTCCTGTCGCCCGACCCGGTGCGGCTCAACCGCCGGCTGGCCAGGCTCGGCGTCGGCGGCCTGGTGCTGATCAACATCAGGCCGCTCGGCCTGATCTGGTTCGGCGGGGCGGTCGTCTTCTGCCTGCTGCTGACGCAGCGCCGCGGAGTGCTGGGCCAGGTGCTGCGCCGCAAGGCGCTGTGGCTCTGGACGGGCCTGCTGGGCCTGGCGACGGCCGGTGCGCTGCTGTGGGCCGCGCGGCACCCCGACAACTCGAAGATCGACATCCCCGAATCGCTGACCACCGGTGTGGCCGCGAAGAAGACCCTCGGCAACACCGAGGTCTACATCAAGCAGATGCTCGGCTTCTTCGGCTGGCTGGACACCCCCGCCCCCGCCCTCATGTACCTGGTGTGGATGGCGGTCCTCGCGACCGTCGTCGTGCTGGCGCTCGTCCACGGCCGCACGCGCGACGTGGTGGCGGTGCTCGGCATGCTCGCGGCCGTCGTGATGGTGCCGGTGCTCGCGCAGGCCTCCCAGGCGGAGCGGATCGGCATGGTGTGGCAGGGCCGCTACCTGCTGCCCTTCGCCGTCGGGCTGCCGCTGATGGCCGTGGCCGTCTGCGCCACGCGCGCCCCCGGGCACGGCTTCCCCTGGCGGCGGCTGGTCGGCCTCTCCGTCGCCGGCCTCGTCCTGGCCGACGTGGCGGCCTTCTACTGGACGCTGCGCCGGTTCGCCGTCGGCACCAAGGGTTCGTGGGTGGCGACCTCGGCGCACTGGGCCCCGCCCGGCGGCTGGGTCCTGTGGACCTGCGTGTACGCGGTGGCGGCCGTCGCCGTCGTCCTGCCCGCCCTGCTCCCCGACCGCGCGGACACCGCCGCGCGGCACCCGGACCGCGTCACCCCGCGTGCGGACCGCCACCCGCGGGTGCCCGAGCCCGCCTGACGCACCCCGCCTGACGCACCCCGCCTGACGCACCCCGCCTGACGCACCCCGCCGAGAGATCGGCCCCGTCAGCCGACGGGGCCGATCTCGGCGGTCACCACCGACGGGGTGCGGTCGTCCGCCTCGGCGAGCAGCGCCCCGCCCGGGGCCCACACGGCCGCGCCGCCACAGCCGGTCCACGGGCCCGCCGGGCCGACGTGGTTGGCGAGGACGACGTACAGGCCGTCCCGCTCGGCGATCCCCGGGTACACGGTGGCGCGCTCGCGGATCCCGTCGCCGGTCCCGTAGAGGGAACTCGCCAGGTGGACCAGGCAGCCGTCGGCCGCGCCCCGGCCCGGCACGGCGGGGAAGTGGTTGTCGTAGCAGACGCCCAGCGAGAAGCGGACCCCGAGGAGTTCGAAGCGCCCGTCGTCCGTGCCGGCCTCGAAGGCGTCCTGCTCGTGGCGGAACAGGTGCTGCTTGCGGTACGTCGTCACGTGCGCGCCGTCCGCGTCGTGGACCAGCGTCGCGATGGCGGGCCGCGGGCCCTCGCCGGGCAGGGCCACGTTGACCGCGGTGGCGATCCCGGCGGCGCGCAGCGGGTCCAGCCGGGGGTCGTCGGCGGCGGTCCACAGGCCGGGGTCGGCGGCGAGCGCCTCCAGTTCGTAGCCGGTGAGCGTGAACTCGGGGAACACGACCAGCTCGGCCCCCCGCTCACGGGCCGTCACGGCGAGGGCGGCGGCCCGCGCCGCGTTGGACCGGACATCGGCGGGGACGCATGTCATCTGCGCGGCGGCGATCTTCACCGGCTCAGGATGCCAGTCCGGCAGCGGCCTCCTTCAGCAGGATCAGCAGGGCCGCGGCGGCGGGGGAGGGGGCGATCCCGCGCGGGGTGGCCGCGTAGACCCCGCGGCGCGGGGCGTCGTCCGGGTGCAGGGGGACCAGCGCCAGGTCGGGCCGTACCGCGGAGGCGGCGAGTTCCGGGACCAGCGTGACGCCGAGCCCTGCCGCGACGAAGCCCTGCTTGGCGATCCAGTCGGCGGCGACGAAGCCCGTACGGGGGCGGAAACCGCCCGCCAGCGCCGAGTGCATGAGGGTCTCCTCGGGGCGGGTGCCGGCGGCGATCCACTCCTCGTCGGCCAGTTCGGCCAGCCGTAGCCCGGCCCGCCCGGCCAGCCGGTGGCCGCCGGGCAGGGCCACGTACATCCGCTCGTCGAGCAGGTGGTGCGGGGTGCAGTCCCGGGGCGGCCGCCCGGAGGTGTCGGCGACGACGGCGAGGTCGAGCTCCCCGGCCGACAGGAGGGCGAGGTGCTTGGCGGAGGGACCCTCGGTACGGGTGACGGCGACGGCGGGATGGCGGTCGCGGAAGGTAGCCAGCGCGCGCGGCAGCAGTGCGGCGTCCGCGGTGGAGAAGGAGCCGATCCGCAGCCGCCCGGCGCCGAGGGTGCGCAGCGCGTCGAACTCGGCGCGGGCGGTGCGCAGGCGCTCGCCGACGGCCTCGGCGTGCGGGAGCAGGACGTGACCGGCCTCGGTGAGGCGGACACCGCGCGGCAGGCGGTCGAAGAGCGGGGCGCCCCACTCGTCCTCGAGGGCCTGGATCTGCCGGGAGACGGCGGACTGGGTGTAGCCGAGGGAGCGGGCGGCGGCGGTGAGGGAGCCCAGGCGCGCCACGTGCAGGAAGACCTCGTACAAGCTCTGCGGAGTCGGCATGGCAGCCATGCTAGACAGTCGCTTGTCGCATGGAAGGGCCGTGTCTAGCGTCGTGGGCATGGACACAGCGCAGAAGATCGCATTCCTCGGGCTCGGCGGCATGGGGGCTCCGATGGCCCGTCACCTGCTCTCCCGCGGCCACGGGCTGACGGTGTGGAACCGGACGCCGGAGAAGGCCCGGCCACTGGCGCGGGCCGGCGCGACGGTCGCCGCCTCGCCCGACGGAGCCGTCCGCGACGCGGACCTCGTCATCACCATGCTGGCCGATCCGGCGGCCCTGCGGGCCGTCGCGGAGGGCGTGCTGCCCGCGCTGCGGCCCGGCGTCCACTGGATCGACACCTCGACGGTCGGGCCGGACGCGGTACGGGAGCTCGCCGGGCGGCTGCCGGCGGGGGTGACGCTGACCGACGCGCCGGTGATGGGGAGCGTCGACCGGGCGGCCACGGGGGAGTTGTGGGTGCTGGCCGGCGGCGACCCGCTGCCCGGCCCGGTCCGGCGGGTCCTGGACGCCCTCGGCGAGGTCACGGTGTGCGGCCCGGCGGGATCCGGTGCGGCGCTGAAACTGGTGCTGATCGCCGCGGCGGTCGGCGGGGTGGCCCTGACGACCGAGGCGCTGAGGCTGGGCGGGGTCCTGGGCCTGCCGGAGGAGCTGGTCCGCGCACAGCTGGCCCGCGGGCCGCTGGCGGGCGCGGTGGCACGTGCGTACGCCGACGCCTCGCACTTCCCGCTCTCCCTGGCCGCGAAGGACGTGGCCCTGGCCACCGCCCGCGCGCCGCTGCCGGTCCTGGAGTCGGTCCACGCCGCGCTGACGTCCCGTCCGGACCTGGCCGACCGGGACCTCTCGGCCCTCCGCGGCTGACCCGGCCGGCCCGGCGGTCCGGGACTTCGCCCGTGGTGAGGATCAACCTGCATAAAATGCCTGTGTGATCTTCATTGTGGTGAAATTCCCCGTCAAGCCCGAATACGTCGACGCGTGGCCCGACAAGGTCGCGCCCTTCACCCGCGCCACCCGCGCCGAACCCGGGAACCTCTGGTTCGAGTGGTCGCGCAGCCTGGAGGAGCCGGACACCTACGTCCTGGTCGAGGCCTTCCAGGACGACGCCGCCGAGGCGCACGTCACCTCGGAGCACTTCCGCGCCGCGCTGGAGACCATGCGGCCGATGGTGACCCGTACGCCCGAGATCGTCAGCACCACCATCGAGGGCGCGAACGGCTGGAGCCGGATGGGCGAGCTCCAGATCGACTAGGGCTGTCCGCCGGACACTCCTAGGGGCTGTCCGGCCCTCGCAGCAGGGTCAGGAAGGCCCGGAAGGCGGCGGGCATGTCCACGGACTCGGGGGCCAGCAGCCACTGGTACTGGAGCCCGTCCATGACCGCCGTCAGCAGCGGGGCCGCCTGCTCCGGGGTGAGTCCCGAGGGCAGGCGGTCGCCGAACTCGGCGCGCAGCACCGCCGCCATCTCCGCGCGGACCTGCGCGTAGCGCTCGGTGAAGAACTCCCGGGCCGGATGCCCGTCGGTGACGCTTTCGCCCAGCAGCGCCGAGAAGGTCTGCACGATGCCCGGGCGCATGGCGTTGTACTCCACCAGCGAGGCCAGCAGGTCCAGGCGCCAGGTGTCCGCCGCGGCGCGCGAACCGCCGCCCGTGTCCCACCGGTCGCGTTCCTCCAGCACCGCGACGAGCAGCGCCTCCTTGGTCGGGAAGTAGTGCAGCAGCCCCTGCTGGGTCAGGCCCACGCGCTCGGCGACCGTGCCCAGGGAGGCGCCCCGGTAGCCGCGCTCCGCGATCACCTCGACGGCCGCGCGGACGATCTCCCCGCGGCGTTCCTCGCTCCTCGCCCTGGCCATCGCCATGGCACCCCTTCCGTCCACTCCCGTCCGCAGGACCGTAGGAGGACCGTACGGCATTCGAATATCACGAACAAATAACAAACCCTACCGTTCAACAGGCAACGGGTTCACGATGGGGGCACCGCACCGCGCCGCACCGCGCAACCGCACCGCTCTCAACGAGGAGGCTCGGCCGTGACCGATGCCGATCAGGTCCGCGACCAGATTCGGGACGACGCCGTGGAGGCGGCGCTCGGCAAGCTCGATCTCGACACCAAGACCCTTCTCCTGGCGGGCCGGGACATGTGGTCGCTGCCCGCGATACCCGCCATCGGGCTGCAGTCCCTGGTCATGTCCGACGGCCCCATCGGGGTCCGCGGCGTGCGCTGGACCGCCGACGACCCGTCCGTCGCCCTGCCCTCCCCGACCTCGCTCGCCGCCACCTGGGACCCCGGGCTCGCCCGCCGCGCCGGCCGGCTGCTCGCCCAGGAGGCCCGCCGCAAGGGCGTCCACGTCCTGCTCGCGCCCACCGTCAACCTGCACCGTTCCCCGCTCGGCGGCCGGCACTTCGAGTGCTACTCCGAGGACCCGCACCTCACCGGGGCCATCGGCAGCGGCTACGTCAACGGCGTCCAGGACGGCGGCGTCGGCACCACGGTCAAGCACTTCGTCGGCAACGACGCCGAGACCGACCGGTTCACCGTCGACAGCGTCATCGCCCCCCGCCCGCTGCGCGAGCTATACCTGGCGCCCTTCGAGGCCATCGTCGAGGGCGCCCGCCCGTGGGGCGTCATGACCGCCTACAACCGGGTCAACGGCATCACGATGACCGAGCACCGGTACCTCGTGAACGAGGTCCTGCGCGGGGAGTGGGGCTTCGACGGCGCCAACGTCTCCGACTGGATGGCCGCCCGCTCCACCACCGGCGACATCCTGGGCGGCATGGACGTGGCCATGCCCGGCCCGACCACCGTCTACGGACCCGCCCTCGCCGAGGCCGTGCGCGCCGGGGAGGTCCCCGAGTCCGCCGTCGACGACGCCGTGCGCAACGTCCTGCGCCTCGCCGCCCGCGTCGGGGCCCTGGAGGGCGCGCCCGCCGTCGTCGAGACCGCCCCGGCCCCCGTCGAGGGCCGGGCGCTGGCCCGTGAGCTCGCCGCCCGCGGTTTCGTCCTGGTCCGCAACGAGGACGGCGCCCTGCCGCTGGACGCCTCCGCCGGCCGCACCGTCGCCCTCCTCGGGGCAGCCGCGCGCGACGCCCGGGTGCTCGGCGGCGGCAGCGCCACCGTCTTCCCCGAACGGGTCGTCTCCCCGCTCGACGGCCTCACCGCGGCCCTCCCGGAGGGGGCTCTGACCTACGCGGTCGGCGCCGACCCCTCCGAGGAACTCACCCCCGCCGACAAGGGCTTCGAACTCGTCGCCGTGTGCCGCGACGCCTCGGGGGCCGTCCTCGGCGAGGGCGGCCTGCCCACCGGCCAGGTCCAGTGGATCGGCGACGACCTGCCCTCGGGCACCACCTACGAGACGATGGCGAGCATCGAGGTCCGCGGTACGTTCGTGCCGCGCGAGAGCGGCGAGCACGCCTTCGGCACCCGCGGACTCGGTGCCTTCGCCCTCGCCGTCGGCGGGCGGCTGCTGTGGAGCGGCGTCCAGGAGATGGGCGACGAGGCCGACCCCTTCGAGGCCTTCTTCGGGGCGCCCAGCGAGCGCGCCCGCGTCACCCTCGCCGAGGGCGAGCCCGTCGAGGTGTCGCTGACCTTCCAGGTCCCCGACATGAGCGCGCTGCCGCTCAGGGCGGTCATGTTCTCGCTGCTCCACCTCGGCCCGCGGCGCGACCCCGACGAGCTGATCGCCGAGGCGGTCGCGGCCGCCCGCGCCGCCGACACCGCCGTCGTGGTCGTCGCCACCACCGAGCGCGTGGAGTCCGAGGGCTTCGACCGGAGCGACCTCGCCCTCCCGGGCCGCCAGGACGACCTGGTGCGGGCCGTCGCCGCCGTCAACCCGAACACCGTGGTCGTCGTCAACGCCGGCTCCCCGGTGGAGCTCCCGTGGCGCGAGGACGTCGCCGCCGTCCTGCTGACCTGGTTCCCCGGGCAGGAGGGCGGGGCCGCGCTGGCCGACGTACTCCTCGGGGAGGCGGAGCCGGGGGGCCGACTGCCCACCACCTGGCCCGCGCGGTTGGAGGACGCGCCCGTCACCGAGGTCGTCCCCACGGACGGCCGCCTGGAGTACGGCGAGGGCCTCTTCATCGGCTACCGGGCCTACGAGCGGCGGGGCGTCACCCCCGCCTACCCCTTCGGGCACGGCCTCGGCTACACCGACTGGGCGTACGAGTCCCTGGAGGCCACCGCCGACGCCGTACGGGTCCGCGTCACCAACACCGGCACCCGGCCGGGCCGCGAGGTCGTCCAGGTCTACCTGGCACCCGTCGCCACTACGTCCGACGGCGCGCGGAGCACGACCGTGGAGCGCCCGGCGAGCTGGCTGGCGGGCTTCGCCGGCGTCGCAGCGGGCCCCGGCGAGAGCGTCGAGACCGAGATCCCGCTGGCCGCCCGGGCCTTCGAGATCTGGGACGAGGAGACCGGCGGCTGGCGCCGGATCGGCGGCGCCTACGAGGTGCGCGCGAGCCACGCGCACGGCGACACCCGGCTGACCGCGACGCTCGACATCGCGTGACACGCCGTATGGCCGGAAATCACCCCTGAGAACCGGTCCGGGGGCGGGCCCTGACACCTGCCCCCGGACCCTCCGCTCACGCGGACGTCAACGCGGCGGCTCGGCCGCCGTCACCTGGCGGTGCGCCAGTTCCGCCAGCCTCGCCTGGCCGTCCTTGCCCGGGTGGAACCAGTCCCAGCGGCTCAACTGCTCCGCCGCGAAGGGGTACTGGAACACCGCGCCGCCGTCGTAGCGGCACAGCGCGTCCTTCCCGCAGACCTCGCGCAGCACCTCGTTGTACTCGACCACCCGCGCCCGCACCTGCTCGCGCCGGGCCGTGGCCCCCGTGGCCAGCGACAGCGGATCGGCGAGCATCGACTGGCAGATGCCCAGCTTCCACACCTGGCGCACCATCGGGAGGTCCTTGCCCTGCTCCCACAGCCGTTGCAGGTCCGGCACGCTGGAGACGTACACCTGGGAGGCCGGGGACGCGGCCCGCAACTGCGCGAGGGCCTGCTCGAAGCCGGACCGGAAGTCCGCCACCGGGGTCATCGACGAAGCGGTGGGGCGGCAGGCGTCGTTCGAGCCCACCATCACCGTGACCAGGTCGGGCTTGTGCGCGGCGGCGGCCGTCAGCTGGGCCGGCAGGTCCGCCATCCGCGAGCCCGTCACCGCGTAGTTCCAGCTGCGCTCGGGCACCGCGGCCTCCCCCAGCAGCCGGCTGGCGAGGGAGCGGACGGCGGGGTCGTTGCCGGTGGCCCAGGAGACCTCGGGGCAGTCGGCGAGGACCGAACAGGCGTCGAAACCACGCGTGATGGAGTCACCGGCGGCCGCGACCGAGGTGGGCGCCGTGTTCCACCGGGGCCCCGACTGCGCACCGCGCTCGCCGCGGTCGGGCGACCCGCCCGACTGACACCCGCTCAGGGCCCCTGCCAGCAGTGCGACCGCCGCTCCCGCGCCCGCGAGAGTACGGCGCGCGCGGCGTCCGGCGGCGGTGGTGCGCATGGGAAGGACCCCTCCTTGCGACCCCCACGTCGATCGGGGGGTCCTGCTGAGTGAAAGCTCTGTGTTTACCGGCTTCGGAGCGACCGTACGTCACACCATGACCCCTGGCGCACGGTAGCTTTTTCCCGTGGCGTTTCGGCCGCAGGTCCCGTAGCGCAATGTCAAATAATTTCCGTTACATTACATCACGTCACAAACTGTCCGTTTTCTGGAGTTTATTCCCGACCTCGTCCACCACTGGAGGTCCCGGTGACGACACGTGGAGTTCTGTACGTGCATTCCGCACCGCGCGCGCTCTGCCCGCACGTGGAATGGGCCGTAGCGGGCGTGCTCGGGGTGCGGGTGAACCTCGACTGGATCCGGCAGCCCGCCTCCCCGGGCACCTGGAGAGCCGAGTTCTCCTGGCAGGCCGAAGCGGGCACCGCCTCGAAACTCGCCTCCGCGCTGCGCGGCTGGCACCTGCTGCGCTTCGAGGTGACCGCGGAGCCCTGTCCGACCGCCGAGGGCGAGCGCTACAGCTCCACGCCGGAGCTCGGCATCTTCCACGCCGTCACCGGCATGCACGGCGACATCCTGATCCCGGAGGACCGGCTGCGCGCCGCCCTGGCCCGGTCGGCGCGCGGCGAGACCGAGCTGGAGGCGGAGATCTCCAAACTGCTCGGCAAACCCTGGGACGACGAACTGGAGCCCTTCCGCCACGCGGGCGAGGGCGCGCCCGTCCGCTGGCTCCACCAGGTGGTCTGACCCCCGCCCGACAACGCAGAAGGCCCACCCGGAATCACCCGGGTGGGCCTTCGTGCGTCGCGCGTCAGACGGTCCGGAACGCCAGGGTGACGTTGTGGCCGCCGAAGCCGAAGGAGTTGTTGATCGCGGAGATCGGGCCGTCGGCCGGCAGCTTGCGCGGCTCGCCCACGACGATGTCCGCGTCGATGTCGTCGTCGAGCGCGTCGACGTTGATCGTCGGCGGGGCCAGCCGGTGGTACAGCGCCAGCACGGTGGCGACCGTCTCGATACCGCCCGCGCCACCCAGCAGGTGACCGGTCATCGACTTGGTCGCGGAGATCGCGATGTGGTCGAGGTCGTCGCCCAGGACCTTGCGCAGGGCCTTGATCTCGGCCGTGTCACCCTGCGGGGTGGACGTGGCGTGCGCGTTGACGTGGACCAGCTCGGCCGGGTCGAGACCCGTGTTGTCGAGCAGGTTCTGCACCGCGGCCGCGACACCGCGGCCGGTCGGCTCGGGCTGCGCGATGTGGTGGCTGTCCGCGGACAGGCCCTGGCCCAGCACCTCGCAGTAGACCCGGGCTCCGCGCTTGGCGGCGTGCTCGGCGGACTCCAGGATGACGACGCCCGCGCCCTCGCCCAGGACGAAGCCGTCACGGGCCTTGTCGTAGGGACGGGAGGCCGTCTGCGGGCTCTCGTTGTTCTTGGACATCGCCATCATGTTGGCGAAGGCGGCGATCGGCAGCGGGTGGATCGCGGCCTCGGTGCCGCCCGCGACGACCACGTCGGCGCGGCCGGTGCGGATCATCTCGACGGCGTAGCCGATGGCCTCGGCGCCGGACGCGCAGGCGCTGACCGGAGTGTGCACGCCCGCCTGGGCGTTGACCTCCAGGCCGACGTTGGCCGACGGGCCGTTCGGCATGAGCATGGGGACGGTGTGCGGGGAGACCCGGCGCACACCCTTTTCCTTCAGTACGTCGTACTGGTCGAGCAGTGTGGTGACACCACCGATGCCGGAGGCGATCACGGTGCCGAGCCGGTCGGGAGCGACGGACTCGTCCTCGCCGGCCGGGGCGGTGTAGCCGGCGTCGGCCCACGCCTCGCGGGCCGCGATGACGGCGAACTGCGCCGAGCGGTCCAGCTTGCGGGCCAGCGGCCGGGGCAGGACCTCACTCGGGTCCACGGCGACAGGGGCGGCGATGCGTACCGGGAGTTCGGCGAAGCGCTCGCCCTCCAGGGGCTTGACGCCGGAACGGCCGGCGAGCAGACCTTCCCAGGTCGAAGCGCTGTCGCCACCCAGCGGAGTGGTTGCGCCGATACCGGTGACGACCACGGTGCGATTGGTCGGGCTCACAGGAATTCTTTCTCCACGTCTCAGGGGGTGCTGAATTGTCACGGCGCCACCGCCGGGTGGCGACAAACGCTCGTCAGGCTCAGGCCTGGTGCTTCAGGATGTAGTCCGCGGCGTCGCCGACCGTCTTGAGGTTCTTGACGTCCTCGTCCGGGATCTTGACGTCGAAGCGCTCTTCGGCGGCGACGACGACCTCGACCATGGACAGGGAGTCGACGTCCAGGTCGTCGGTGAAGGACTTGTCGATCTCGACGTCCTCGACCGGGATGCCCGCGATCTCGTTGACGATCTCGGCGAGGCCCTCGACGATCTCCTGCTGCGTGGCGGCCATGTGGCGCTCCTTCTCTGGGTAACTGGGTAGAAAGACCGGGATGTGGATCCCGGCCCTAGGGGAGGGTAACGACCGTCGCGGCGTAGACGAGCCCCGCCCCGAAGCCGATGACGAGCGCGGTGTCGCCGCTCTTCGCCGCTCCGGTCGCCAGGAGCCGCTCCATGGCGAGCGGGATCGAGGCGGCCGACGTGTTGCCGGTGGTTTCCACGTCACGGGCGACCGTGACGTGTTCCGGCAGCTTCAGAGTCTTCACCATCGAGTCGATGATCCGCATGTTCGCCTGGTGCGGGATGAAGACGTCCAGGTCTTCCGCGGTGATCCCGGCGGCGTCGAGCGCCTGCTGGGCCACCTTGGCCATCTCGAAGACGGCCCAGCGGAAGACCGCCTGACCCTCCTGCGTGATGGCCGGGAACTTCTCTCCGGCGTCCTTGCCGAGGTACTCGTCCCACGGCACGGTCTGCTTGATCGTGTCGGACTTGTCGCCCTCCGAACCCCACACCGTGGGGCCGATGGCCGGCTCGTCCGAAGGGCCGACGACCACGGCGCCGGCGCCGTCGCCGAACAGGAAGGCCGTCGCGCGGTCCTCCAGGTCCGTGAGGTCCGAGAGCCGCTCCACGCCGATGACGAGGACGTACTCCGCGGAACCCTCCACCACCATGCCCTTGGCGAGGGTCAGGCCGTAGCCGAAACCGGCACAGCCCGCGGAGATGTCGAAGGCGGCGGGCTTGACCGCGCCGATCCGGTGCGCGATCTCGGTCGCGACGGCCGGGGTCTGCTTGAAGTGCGAGACCGTGGAGACGATCACCGCACCGATCTGCTCGGGGGCGACACCGGCGTCGGCCAGCGCCTTGCCCGAGGCCTCCACCGACATGGCGGCGACGGTCTCCTGGGGCGAGGCCCAGTGCCGGGTCGCGATGCCGGAGCGGGAGCGGATCCACTCGTCGGACGAGTCGATGGTCTCGAGGATGACCTCGTTGGGCACCACACGGGTCGGGCGGTAGCCGCCGACACCGAGGATGCGGGCGTAGGGGGAGCCCTTGGCCGGCTTGATCTTGGACATGCTGTGTGGGCTCCTTCTCTCAGACCGTCAGTTCGGCGACCAGCGCCGCGGCCTTCTCGAGATCGTCCGGGGTCTTCAGCGCCACGCTCGGTACGCCCTTCAGCGCGCGCTTGGCCAGACCCGTCAGGGTGCCACCGGGGGACAGCTCGATGATCCCCGTGACGCCCAGCTCGGCGAACGTCTCCATGCACAGGTCCCAGCGGACCGGGTTCGCGACCTGGCCGACCAGGCGGGCGACGACGTCGGCGCCCGTGGCGACGACGAGGCCGTCCTTGTTCGAGACGTACTTCAAGGCCGGGTCGGCCGGGGAGAGGGCCTCGGCGGCCTTCTCCAGCTCGGCGACCGCGGGGGCCATGTGGTGCGTGTGGAACGCGCCCGCGACCTTGAGCGGAACGACCTTCATGGAGCCCTCGGGCTTGTCGGCCTGCAGGGCTTCGATCTGCTCCATCGTGCCGGCGGCCACGATCTGGCCCGCGCCGTTGATGTTGGCCGGGGTCAGGCCGAGCTTCTCCAGGTGCGCGACGACGACGGCGGGGTCCCCGCCGAGTACCGCGGCCATGCCCGTCTCGGTGACGGCGGCGGCCTCCGCCATGCCCAGCCCGCGGGTCCGGACGAACGACAGCGCGTCCTTCTCGGGCAGCACACCGGCGATGGCCGCGGCGGTGATCTCACCGACGCTGTGGCCCGCGACGGCGCCGAAGGCGGAGGTGGAACCCAGCGCGGAGGCGGACAGCAGACCGGCGGCGACCAGCAGGGGCTGGGCGACCGCGGTGTCGCGGATCTCCTCGGCGTCGGCCGTCGTGCCGTAGCGCGCGAGGTCCAGCTTGATGGCGTCCGACCAGGCGGCGACGCGGTCAGCGGCACCGGGGAGGTCGAGCCAGGGAGTCAAGAAGCCGGGCGTCTGAGCGCCTTGGCCGGGAGCGACGAGTACGAGCACCCTCACACTCTCTCTTGTGGATGGTCCCTGCCGCCCGTGGGGACAGGGACCAAGAACCGTCGGGGTAATTGTTGATGTCCCACAAAAGCTTAGGACTGGGTATCACCGTCAGCCAGACGCCCCAGAATCAGGGCGATCCGCAGCGTGAACGCCGATCGGACATCCGACGGCGACCAGCCGGTGACGTCGGTCACACGTCGTAGCCGGTAGCGCACCGTATTGGGGTGCACGAACAGCATCCGAGCAGCCCCTTCGAGGCTGCTCGCCTGCTCCAGATAGACGCTCAACGTCTCCAGCAGCGCCGACCCCGCCTCCTCAAGCGGTCTGTAGATCTCCTCCACCAGCTGTTCCCTCGCAGCCGGATCGGAGGCGATCGCGCGTTCCGGCAGGAGATCATCCGCCAGGACCGGCCGCGGCGCGTCCTGCCACGCCGTACAGGCCTTCAGTCCGGCCGCCGCGGCCTGCGCCGACTTCGTCGCGTTCAGCAGGTCGGCCACCACCGGGCCGGCCACCACCGGACCCGCCGCGAACGGCCCGATCAGCGACTTCGCCACCTGCATCGGGTTGTCGCTGCCGCCCGCGATGACGACCAGACGGTCCCCGAGCACACCGGTGAGGACCTGGAGCTTGTGGTGCCGGGCCGCGCGCCGGATCGCCTCGACCGTCAGCTCGCTGTCGCCCTCCGGGGCGGTGCCGAGCACCACGCACACGTGCTCCGGGGAGTTCCAGCCCAGCGCCGCCGCCCGCGACAGCGCGCCCTCGTCGGCCTCGCCGGACAGCACCGCGTTGACGACCAGGGACTCCAGCCGGGCGTCCCACGCCCCGCGCGCCTCGGCGGCCTGCGCGTACACCTGCGCGGTCGCGAAGGCGATCTCCCGCGCGTACACCAGCAGCGCCTCGCGCAGGATCGACTCGTCACCGGGGGCCGCCACCTCCTCGATCGCGGTCTCCATGACCTCGATCGTGGTGCGGACCATCTCGACGGTCTGCCGCAGCGTGATCGCCCGGGTCAGCTCGCGCGGAGCCGTCCCGAAGACGTCGGTGGAGATCGCCTGCGGAGTCTCCGGATGCCGGAACCACTCGGTGAACGCGGCGATACCGGCCTGCGCGACCAGGCCGATCCACGAGCGGTTCTCGGGTGGCATCGCCCGGTACCACGGCAGGGTCTCGTCCATGCGCGCGATCGCGTTGGCGGCGAGCCGGCCGGAGGACTTCTCCAGGCGGCGCAGCGTCGCGGCGTGCGGATGGGCGGGAGCGGGATGCGCGGCGTGTGTGGCGGGCGAATGCTCACGTTCGGGTTGGGGCACGGGACAAGACTGCCTTATCGGGAAGGCTGCGCCGAGTCCGGTCCCGCGCCGGGCCCCCGCCCGGCCGCTACCGTGACCCTCATGATTGATGTACGCCGCGGCGCCGACCGGTACGAGGGAGGGGACCCGGCGGCCGGGATCACCACCCGGCACGCCTTCTCCTTCGGGTCCTTCTACGACCCGGACAACCTGCGCTTCGGCCCCGTCCTGGCCTGCAACGAGGAGACCCTCGCGGCCGGCGCCGGCTTCGACGAGCACCCGCACAGCCACACCGAGATCGTGACCTGGGTGATCGACGGCGAACTCACCCACCAGGACAGCACCGGCGAGAAGAGCACCGTTCTGCCCGGTGACGTCCAGCGGCTCAGTGCCGGGTCCGGGGCGCGCCACGTCGAGCGCAACGACGGCGACCGGCCGCTGCGCTTCGTGCAGATGTGGCTCTCGCCGCTCACCGCGGGCGGCGACCCCTCGTACGAGGTGCTGCGCGGCGTCCCCGACGGCACGCCCTACGAGGTCCCGGCGGCCGGCGCCGCCCTGCGCGTGCGGCGCCCCGGCGCGGGCGAGCGGGTCGCCGTACCGGCCGCCGAGCGGGTGTACCTGCACGTCGTGCGCGGCGACCTGCGCCTGGACGGGGCGGAACTCGGCCCCGGGGACTCGGCGCGGATCACCGCCGAGAAGGGGCTGGAGATCGTCGCCGGGTCCCCGGGGGAGCTGCTGATCTGGGAACTGCCCGCCTAGAGCGGGACTACGCGGAGCGCAGTTCGGCCAGGACCGCGTCGGTGAACGGCGTCCAGGCCTCGACCGCCCACGGGCCGAAGGGCCGGTCGGCCAGCGCCACGCACGCGGCGCGCGCGTCCGGATCCACCCACAGGAAGGTGCCGGCCTGCCCGAAGTGGCCGAACGTACGGGGCGAGGACGTGCTGCCGGTCCAGTGCGGGGACTTGCCGTCGCGGATCTCCATGCCGAGGCCCCAGTCGTTGGGGGACTGGCTGCCGTACCCCGGCAGGACGCCCTTGAGCCCGGGGTGGACGACGGAGGTGGCCTCGGCGACCGTGCGGACGTCGAGCAGCCGGGGCGCCTGCAGTTCCGCGGCGAAGCGCAGCAGGTCGCGGACGGTGGAGACGCCGTCCTTGGCGGGCGAGCCGTCCAGGGTGGTCAGCGTCATGCCCAGCGGCTCGAAGACGGCCTGGTGCACGTACTCCGCGAACGGGATGCCGGTGGCCTTGGCGATGTGGTCGCCGAGCACCTCGAAACCGGCGTTCGAGTACAGCCGGCGCGTACCGGGCGCGGCCATCGCGCGGTGCTCGTCGAAGGCCAGTCCGCTGGTGTGCGCCAGCAGGTGACGGACCGTCGAACCCTCGGGTCCGGCCGGCTCGTCCAGCTCGATCGCGCCTTCCTCGTAGGCGACGAGGGCGGCGTACGCGGCGAGCGGCTTGGTGACCGACGCCAGCGCGAAGCGGTGGTCGACGGGCCCGTGCGAGCCGGCGAGGCTCCCGTCGGCGCGTACGACGGCCGCCGCGGCGGTGTCCACCGGCCAGGTCTCGATGATCCGCAGGCTTTCCATGCCGTTGACGGCCTCCTTGCTGTCCATGCGGCCGAGCCTACTTGCTTGGAGTGCACTCAAGGGTTTTAGCGTGGGGTCATGAGCCAGAGCCTGAGCCTGACGCAGACGCGGTACACGATCAGCGAGGTGGCGGCCCGGACCGGTCTGAGCCAGCACACCCTGCGCTGGTACGAGCGGATCGGGCTGATGCCGCACGTGGACCGCTCCCACTCGGGCCAGCGCCGCTTCACCGACCGGGACCTCGACTGGCTGGGCTTCGTGGGGAAGCTGCGTGCCACGGGGATGTCGGTGGCGGACATGGTCCGCTACGCCGAGCTGGTCCGCGAGGGCGAGCACACCCGCGGGGAACGCCGTGAGCTGCTGGAACGGACGCGGCGCGAGGTGCGGGCACGGATCACGGAGCTGACGGACGCACTGGCCGTACTGGACTACAAGATCGACATGTACGCGGGCACACGATGAAGACGGTTTCGCGGAGGGGACAGCGATGACGGAGTACGGCAACACCCTGGACCAGGTCGAGCTCGGCAAGGGCGGCCCGAGGGTCGGCGTCCAGGGCCTGGGCTGCATGGGCATGAGCGAGTTCTACGGTGACACCGACGAGGCGGCCGCCCGGGAGACCCTGGAGGCGGCGCTGGCCGCCGGGGTCACCCTCTTCGACACGGCCGACGTCTACGGCCGCGGCCGCAACGAGGAGTTCCTGGCCCCGTTCGTGGCCGCGCACCGCGACGAGATCACCCTGGCGACGAAGTTCGCCATAGAGCGCACCGACGACCCCGCCTTCCGGGGCGTCCGCAACGACCGCGCGTACGTCCGCGCCGCCGTCGAGGGCAGTCTGCGCCGGCTCGGCGTGGACGTCATCGACCTGTACTACATGCACCGGCGCGACCCGGCCGTGCCGCTCGCCGAGTCGGTGGGCGCCATGGCGGAGCTGGTGCGGGAGGGCAAGGTGCGCCACCTCGGGCTGAGCGAGGTCACCGGCGCGGAGCTGCGCGAGGCGCACGCCGTGCACCCGATCGCGGCGCTCCAGTCGGAGTGGTCGCTGTTCAGCCGGGACGTGGAGCGCAGCGCGGTCGGCGCCGCGGCGGAGCTGGGCGTGGCCTTCGTGCCGTACTCCCCGCTCGGCCGGGGCTTCCTGACCGGGTCCTTCGCGGACGCGTCCGCGGAGCTGTCCGAGAGCGACTTCCGGCGCCACCAGCCGCGGTTCACCGGCGACAACGCGAAGACCAACGCGGCGCTGCTGGCCCCGGTCCGGGAGATCGCGCGGGAGCTCGGTGCGAGCCCCGCGCAGATCGCCCTCGCCTGGGTCCAGCAGCGCGCGGCGGTGCACGGGCTGACCGTGGTCCCGATCCCGGGCACCCGCCGGGCGGAGCGGCTGCGCGAGAACATCGCGGCGACCGGGATCACCCTGACGCCCGCGCAGCTGGCCCTGCTGGAACCGATCGCCGCGCAGGTCGCCGGCGACCGCTACCCGGACATGACCTTCACCTCGGCGGCCCGGGAGGCGTAGCGGCGCGCCCGCCTCAGGGGTGCCGGGACCGCAGGACGGCGAAGGCTCCCCAGAGGGCGAGCGCGGCCAGGACCAGGACGACGGCCGTCTCGATGGACTGGGTCGGCCAGTAGTGCGTGAACGGGTGGTAGTCGACGTACTGCCCGGTCACGTTCAGTTCGGCGGGGCACCCGTCCAGGCTGCCGGAGCGTGTGCAGGCCCATTCGGGCAGGCGCCCGCCGGAGGACGTGATGAGGCCGAAGTCCGTCGTGAAGGCGTCGCGCGGCGGATACGGGAACTGGGCTCCCAGCGGGGAGGTGACGGTCCGGGCGGGCAGGAAGGACCAGCGCACCGCGCCGAGCACCGCCATCACCAGGCCGGTGGCGAGCCCGGTGACCGCCATCGCGGCGGTCGTGCGCCGTACGAGCTGGCCGACGACGGCGCCGAGGGCCACGCCGAGCAGGCAGTACGCGGGGAGCACCGTGCCGAGCGTCTCGTACGGCCCCCGGTCCGCCCACGAGTACTCGTAGCTGGTGGTGAGGGGGAGCCGGGCGAACCGGTGGACCAGTCCGAAGGCGGCCGCACAGGCCACGGCGGTCACCGCGGCCACCGTGATCTTCGAGGCGAGCCAGGCCCTGGGCGTGGACGACTGGGTCAGGGCGAGGCGGTAGGTGCCGCTCTCCAGCTCGCGGGCGACCATCGGGCCGGCCACGAACGCCCCCACCAGCAGTGGCAGGAGCAGTGCCGCGAGTCCGCCGTACCCCAGCGCCTCCCGCAGTTCGCGAAACGGATCGGTCCCGGTCCGGGGGGTCGCCCCGGCGGCCTGCCGGCGCAGGACGACGAAGACGGCCAGGCTCACGGCGACGGCGGCGGGCAGCGTCCACAGCGCGCGCCGGTGCTGGCGGACGGTGACCCAGCGCGGGCCCTTCAGAGTCAGCATGCTCATGCCCGTACCGCCTCGGCGGAGCGGGGGCCGACGGCCAGGGCCGGGGCGTCGGGGGAGCGCAGATGGGCGAGCAGGAGTTCCTCCAGTGACGGGTGGGCGGTCTGCCAGGTGTCGGTGTCGAGCGGGCCGTTCGGCCTCGCGAGCGCCGTGAGCAGGCGGCCGGTCGTCCGTGACTCGACGACGGTGTGGGGGGCCAGGTCGGCGAGGGCCGTCGCCGGTCCGCTGATCAGCCGGTGTGCCGCGACGACGTCGTCGACGGGGCCGGACAGGCGGACGCGGCCGCCGTCGACGAGCAGCAGGTGGTCGCAGGCGCCCTCCAGCTCGGCGACGATGTGCGAGGACATCACCACGGACGTGCCGTTCTCGGCGGCGTCGGCCATCAGCGCCCCCATGAGCCGGTGCCGGGCCAGCGGATCGAGGTCGGCCATCGGCTCGTCCAGCAGGAGCAGGCGGGGGCGCTTGCCGAGGGCGAGGGCCAGGGCGACCCGGGTGCGCTGGCCGCCGGAGAGGGACCGGATCCTGGCGCCGCCGTCGAGCCCGCCCTCCTGGACGATCCGCGCCGCGCTCTTCGCGTCCCAGCGGCCCGGGTTGAGCTCGCGTCCCATGCGGAGGGTCTCGTCGACGGTCAGCTGCGGGTAGAGGGGCTTGTCCTGGCCCACGTACGCCGTCTCCTCGCGCGGCGGCGCGCTGATGGCGCCCTCGGTCGGCCGCAGCAGTCCCGCGGCGAGCGCGAGCAGGGTCGACTTGCCCGCGCCGTTGGGGCCGACCAGCGCGCAGACGCGGTGGGCCGGCAGCCCGAAGGAGCAGTCGCGCAGGGCCCAGCCGCCGCGCCGCGAGTAGCGCACGCCCAGCCCCGTCGCCTCGATCACCGGATCGTCCGTCACGTGTCGTCCCCCTTGAAGTGTTGGTCCAGTACGGCAGTGAAGAGCGCGGCCACGTCGTCCCGCTCCATCCCCGCGGCGCTCGCGCGCCGTGCCCAGTCGGCCAGTTCCTCGCGCAGGGGCGAGTCGGCCGGGGCGCCCCCCAGGGACCTGCGCACGAAGGTGCCCAGGCCCCGGCGCGCCTCCACGAGGCCCTCGCGCTCCAGCTCCCGGTAGGCCTTGAGGACGGTGTTCGGGTTGATGGCCGTCGCCTCGACGACCTCGCGCGCGGTGGGCAGCTTGTCGCCCGGTTCCAGCAGTCCCAGGCGCAGGGCCTGTTTCGTCTGGTGGACGATCTGCAGGTAGGTGGCCATGCCGCTGCGCCGGTCGATGCGGTACTCCAGCACGTGCAGCACCCTTTCACTAGTCAAGTAGTGAAAGGGTGCTGCACGTGGCGTCACATGTCAACGGGCACCTTTGTCAGGCGTGTTGGGGGCCCGGGCCGGCTAGCGGGACTCGGCGGTGAAACGGTCCCGCAGGGTGGCGTACTCGCCGTCGGTCAGCAGCCCGGCCGAGTAGAGCTCGCTCAGGTGCCGCAGCCGCTCGTCGCCGGAGCGGCCCCGTGCGGCGGCGACCGGGGTACGGCTGCGCGTGGCGGCCAGGACGGCCGCGGCGAACGGCAGCGACTCGTGGACCGCCCCGTAGCCGACGCTGAAGACGGCCGTGGCGAGGTCGTGGTCCGGGCGGGGGTCGGCCGGGGTCTGCTGGGGTTCCCGCAGCAGCAGCCGCAGGTGACCGCCGGTTCCGCCGGGGGAGCGCCACTCGACGCCGGTGACCTCGGTCAGCGGGTACTGCTGGTCGCCCGCCTTCCACTTCGTGCCGGTGGCACCGGTGCGGGACCAGTGGAAGCCGACCGACGAGCCGTCGAAGCCCACCCGCGCGTCGTACGCCTTCAGCTGGAGCGGCGGCTGCGGCACGTCGACCAGGAAGCGCGGGGCCGGCTCGGCGGCGTCGGGCCCGAGCCGGGAGCGCAGGGCGGCGGCGAACGCGGCGGCCGACGTCGCCCGCTCGCCCGGCAGCACCATCCGGTACGGGTCGCAGGCGTCTTTCAGCTGCCCGGCGGCGGCCTCCATCAGCGGATCGGCGCCCGGGCGCGGGACGGCACGCAGGATCACCGTGTCCCGCCTTCCGGCGGTCACGGTCACAGCGGACACCGCTTCCAGGGGGATCCGGCGCGAACCCAGCGCTTGCCACAGTCTTGGCGTTCGCATCCCCCGAGCGAAGCGGATGAGCACCGAGTCCGAGTCGAACTCCCAGACGGCATGGTTTCCGGCCAGTACGTCACCCATGCGCCACATGGTAAAGGGCGCCGCCCCCGCGCGTCCCCCTCGGTGCGGGAGCCGTTTTTCGCGCCTCTACGCGCGTCAGTCCCGCTCTGTCCCTGAAATTCCGCGCCGGCACGCGTCGTCGCCGGTAGCGCACACAACGGAAGCGAACGCGCCGGTTCCGATCTTGGCGAAGTTGGCCACCGAGTCCGTTCCTGGCGCGAAATAGCCGGTGTGACTCTTGGCCCTGGCCGAGGACAGCAGCCGCGCCCCGAAGTCCGGAGACACCGGATCGGCGCCATGGCCCAGCCCGCCGACCTCCAGGTGCGGCACGTCCGCGATCCAGTCGCCCTCGTCGCGCGTGGCCCAGACCCGCGCCGAGGTGCGCAGCCCCGCGACGTTCTGCGCCCGCATGCCGGGGCTGCCCGCCACCACCACGTCCGTCACCCGGTTCGGCAGCTCGTGCGCGGCCACCCCGCACACCACCGACCCGTAGCTGTGGCAGAACAGCGCCACGCTCGAATTCCCGGGCAGGGACACCGTCAGCGCCTTCAGCCGGACGGCGCCGTCGAAGGCCATCCGGCCCGTGGCGGCGTCCATGCCGACCCCGGTGGGGGCGGTGTAGCCGGCCCAGGCGATGACCGCCGTCCGGCTGTTCGGCGCGGCCGTCCGCTCGGCCCCGTACAGCGCCTCGGCCATGCCGACCGGGGAGGTCAGCCGGCGCTGGGTGCGCTCGAAGGTGAGGAGGTCGGTGTCCACGCCGGGAACGATCACGGAGACCCGCTCGGCGCCGACGAGGTCGCCGAAGACCTCGGCCACCTGGCCGCCGCCGGTGGGGTCGAACGCGAGGATCTGCCGCCCCGGTTCGGCCAGCGAGGCGAAGCGGTGGGAACGCCGGGTGGCCTCGGCCCGGTCGGCCGGGGTCAGCGCGACGTCGCGGCTGCGGGCCTCCTCGACCAGGCGGGCCTTCTCCAGGCCGTGTTGGTTGGCCCGGTAGCGGGTGGCGATCGGCGCCCCGTCGAGGTTGCCCACGACGAGCGGGTAGCCGTCGGCGAGCCGGGCCCGCTGGGCGCCGTCGAGGCCGGCGAAGAAGCGCGCCACCGTCCGCACGGGGGCGTCCGCCGGCGGCACCGGACGGCCGTCCAACCGGGCCTTGGACCAGGCGTCGAGGGCCGTGGCCCGCAGCGGCGTGCCGCCCTCGGGCCGGTGCACGGCCGTCCAGCCGGTGGTCGCCAGCATGATGAAGACGACCGCCAGTGCGAGCAGCGCGCGCAGGGCGGCCGGGCGCGGGTCGGCGCCTGGAACGGTGGTGTGGGCGAGGCCGGGCAGATTCACTGGGACCAGCGTAGGAGACCGATTCCGGGCGTGGCGCGCCGGGTGACGGGGTTCACGCCCGACCGTGGGACCCCGAACCGGACGAAGGGGCGGCTGCCAAGACTTGGGTGAAAGATCCGGAATGCGGCGTTTGGGGGGCGGCTCAGCGCCAGCGCCCCGCCAGAGCTGGGCCGATGCCGTCGAGGTAAGTGTCCGTCAGCCGGCGGATCGCCGCCACGCTGGTGTCGTCGCCTCGCCCCCAGAGCCGCCCCGTGACCCTCATCACGCCGAAGAACGCGGCGACCGCCACCCGGGGCCGCGGGTCGGCGTCCACGTCCAGGCCCTCGCGGGCGGCGATCAGCCGGGAGATCCGCTCCTCCAGGCACGTGGAACGCCGCAGGTGCACGGCGAGCAGGGCCGGCGTGGACTCGATCAGCCGGTAGCTGTGCATGTAGAGGTCGACGGGGACCACCTCGCGCAGGACGTCGTCGAGCGTGTCCCACGCGGCGAGCACGGCGCCCCGCATCGCTTCCAGGGGTCCCTCGGCCGGCGGCCGGGCGCGCAGCTCGGCGACGAAGTGCGACTCCACCAGGTCCTGGACGGCGAAGACGACCTCTTCCTTGTTGGCGAAGTAGCGGAAGAAGGTGCGCTGCGACACGGCCACGGCCGCGGTGATCTCGTCGACGGTGGTGCGCTCGTAGCCCTGGGAGACGAAGAGCACCAGCGAGGCGCGCAGCAGCGCGCTCCGCGTGCGCCGCTTCTTGCGTTCACGCAGTCCGGCCACCGGCGCGGCCGGCGCAGTCCGCTCGTCGATCGTCACCGCCGGGCTCCTTCCTGACGCCGGGTGGGCGGTCAGGTTACCCGTGACCGACGGCGTCGCGGCCGATCCGTTGAGCCGTTTGCGAAGGGCCGGCCGGCCCCGGCCGGCCACGCGAACGGCGGGTCGCCGATGACACGTTCGGGTCGGCCCGGGGAAGCGCCCGCGGCCGTGCGGGGGCGGGCGCGGGCCCGCCGAGCAGACCTCCGTAAGGGTCAACTCCGTACGGGCGAAAGGCCGCCGGACGGTTCCACGGGGGCTGTCGCCTATCAGGGTGGACCCGCCCCGGCCCCCTTCCGCCCGACCATCACCGCAGGTCAGCGTGGTGTCGGCGGAGCACCGGAAACGGTCCGGCGGCCCGCCGTCCACAAGGAGTTGACCCGTCATGCGTACGTGTGGAACCACGCGCGTCACCACCGCCCTCGCCGCGACCGCCCTGGCCCTCACCGCCCTCATCCCGAGTACCGCCGGCACGGCGCACGCCGCGGGCCCGCCGGGCCTCGGGGCCTGCGCCAGCGGACAGCTGTGCCTGTGGGCGAAACCGGACTTCAAGGGCACCCGGCAGACCCACGAGCTGAGCACCCTGGACATCAACAGCTGCACCGCCCTGCCCGCCGGCACCAGCGCCCAGTCGCTGGTCAACCGCACCGGGCGCCCGGTCACCACGTACCAGTCGGCGGAGTGCGCGGAGACCGGCGAGTTCCAGACCTATCCGGGCGACGGGGTCTGGCTGCCCCAGTCCCCCTACCAGGTACGGGCCTTCAAGGTGTGGGAGAGGTAGCCCCATGCTGCGCGGCGAGGTCGCCCGGGGCGGCGACCGGCGGGGCGGCGGTGGCTGCCGGGGCGGTGGCCGTCTGCGCGGCGCCGCCCAGCCGGGCGACCTCGCCGCGCAGCGCCCGTACCTCCGCCCGGAGCTCCAGGATCGCGGCGAGCTGGAGCCGCTCGGCCTGGTCGTCGCGTTCGAAGCGGGAGATGAACCACGCGGCGATGTTGGCGGTCACCACACCGAGCAGCGCGATCCCCGACAGCATCAGCCCGACCGCCAGGACGCGGCCGAGGCCGGTGGTGGGCGAGTGGTCGCCGTAGCCGACCGTCGTCATCGTGGTGAAGGACCACCACACGGCGTCGCCCAGGTTCTTGATGTTCCCCTCGGGAGCGTCCCGCTCCACGCTCAGCACGGCCAGCGAGCCGAACATCAGCAGTCCGACGACCGCCCCGGCCACGTACGTCGTCAGCTGGATCTGCGGGGCCATCCGGGCCCGCCGGCCCACCAGCATCAAGGTGGCCACCAGCCGCAGCAGCCGCAGCGGCTGCACCAGCGGCAGCACCACGGCCGCCAGGTCCAGCCAGTGGGTCCGCACGAACCGCCGCCGGTCCGCCGACAGGGCCAGCCGCACCAGGTAGTCGACGGCGAAGGCCCCCCACACCACCCACTCCACGTAGGTGCAGGCGCCGTGGACCCGCGCGCTCGCGTCCGGAGCGACGATGGGCACGGCGTACGCCACGGCGAAGGCCACGGCGAGGACGAGCAGCGGGGTCTGGCTCCGCCGCTCCCACAGCTGCTGGCGGGATGGTTCCTTCATGCGGAGCATCGTAAGCAACGCATAAAGGGGCGCGGGCCACGGCCGGAGCCGGGACCCGCTCCCTCACACCAGACCTACGCGTCGCCGCCGGCCGCGCCGGGGTCCGCCGCCGACACGTCGAGCAGCCGGTACTTGTCGACGGCCTGCTTCAGCGCCGAGCGGTCGACCTTCCCCGCCTTGGCCAGCTCGGTCAGCGTCGCCAGCACCACCGACTGGGCGTCGATGTGGAAGAAGCGCCGGGCCGCACCGCGCGTGTCCGCGAAGCCGAAGCCGTCCGCGCCCAGCGAGGTGTAGGCACCGGGCACCCACCGCGAGATCTGGTCCGGAACGGAGCGCATCCAGTCCGAGACCGCCACGAACGGCCCCTCCGCACCCGACAGCTTCCGCGTCACGTACGGGACCTGCTGCTCCTCCTCCGGGTGGAGCAGGTTGTGCTCCTCCACCTCGACGGCCTCGCGCCGCAGCTCGTTCCAGGAGGTCGCCGACCAGACGTCGGCCCTGACGTTCCACTCCTCGGCCAGGATCCGCTGCGCCTCCAGCGCCCACGGCACGGCCACGCCGGACGCCATGAGCTGGGCCGGGACGGTGCCCGAGGTGCCCTGGGAGACCCGGTGGATGCCCTTGAGGATGCCGTCCACGTCGACGTCCGCCGGCTCCGCCGGGTGCTGGATCGGCTCGTTGTAGACGGTCAGGTAGTAGAAGACGTCCTCCGCCTCCGGGCCGTACATCCGCCGCAGACCGTCCTGGACGATGTGCGCGATCTCGTACCCGTAGGCCGGGTCGTAGGCCACACAGCCCGGGTTCGTCGAGGCCAGCAGCTGGGAGTGACCGTCCGCGTGCTGCAGACCCTCACCCGTGAGGGTGGTCCGTCCCGCGGTCGCACCCAGGACGAAACCGCGCGCCAGCTGGTCGGCCATCTGCCAGAACTGGTCACCGGTGCGCTGGAAACCGAACATCGAGTAGAAGACGTAGACCGGGATCAGCGGCTCGCCGTGCGTCGCGTACGCCGAGCCCGCGGCGATCAGCGAGGCCGTGCAGCCCGCCTCCGAGATGCCGTCGTGCAGCATCTGGCCGGTCGGGGACTCCTTGTACGCGAGCAGCAGGTCGCGGTCGACCGCCTCGTACTGCTGGCCCAGCGGGTTGTAGATCTTGGCGCTCGGGAAGAAGGCGTCCATGCCGAAGGTGCGGTACTCGTCGGGCGCGATCAGCACGAAGCGCTTGCCGATCTCCTTGTCTCGCATCAGGTCCTTCAGGATGCGGACGAAGGCCATCGTGGTGGCGATCGACTGGTGGCCCGAGCCCTTCTTCGCGGCCGCGTAGGTCTTCTCGTCCGGCAGCTGCAGCGGCTTGGCGCGCACCACACGGGTCGGCACGTAGCCGCCGTGCGCACTGCGCTGGTCGTGCATGTACTGGATCTCGGGCGAATTGCGGCCCGGGTGGTAGTACGGCGGCGCGCCGCTCTCCAGCTGGGCGTCCGTGATCGGGATGTGCAGGCGGTCACGGAAGCGCTTGAGGTCGTCGACCGTCAGCTTCTTCATCTGGTGCGTGGCGTTGCGGCCCTCGAAGTTCGGGCCGAGCGTCCAGCCCTTCACCGTCTGCGCCAGGATCACCGTCGGCTGGCCCTTGTGCGCCTTGGCCGCCGCGTACGCCGCGTAGACCTTCTTGTGGTCGTGACCGCCGCGGCCCAGGTGCTGGATCTGGTAGTCGGTCATGTTCTCGACCATCGCGCGCAGCCGCTGGTCACCGCCGAAGAAGTGCTCACGGATGTACGCGCCGGACTCGGTGGCGTACGTCTGGAACTGCCCGTCGGGCGTGGAGTTCATCTTGTTGACCAGGATGCCGTCGCGGTCCTGGGCCAGCAGCGGGTCCCAGGAGCGGTCCCAGATCAGCTTGATCACGTTCCAGCCGGCGCCCCTGAACTGCGACTCCAGCTCCTGGATGATCTTCCCGTTGCCGCGGACCGGGCCGTCGAGGCGCTGCAGGTTGCAGTTCACGACGAAGGTCAGGTTGTCCAGACCCTCGCGGGCGGCGATCGACAGCTGGCCCAGCGACTCCGGCTCGTCCATCTCGCCGTCGCCGAGATACGCCCAAACGTGGGACTTGGAGGTGTCCGCGATCCCGCGCGCCTCCATGTACCGGTTCATCCGCGCCTGGTAGATCGCACCCAGCGGGCCGAGGCCCATGGAGACGGTCGGGAACTCCCAGAAGTCCGGCATCAGCCGCGGGTGCGGGTAGCTGGAGAGGCCGTACGGGGCCTTCGACTTCTCCTGGCGGAACGCGTCGAGCTGCTGCTCGGTGAGCCGGTCCAGGAGGTAGGCGCGGGCGTAGATGCCGGGGGAGGCGTGGCCCTGGAAGAAGATCTGGTCGCCGCCGTCGCCCTCGTCCTTGCCCCGGAAGAAGTGGTTGAAGCCCACGTCGTAGAGGGAGGCGGACGAGGCGAACGTGGCGATGTGGCCGCCGACGCCGATCCCGGGACGCTGGGCGCGCGAGACCATGACGGCCGCGTTCCACCGGGTGGCGTTGAGGACCTTGCGCTCGATCTCCTCGTTGCCGGGGAAGAACGGCTCGTCCTTGGTGGCGATCGTGTTGACGTAGTCCGTGCTGCGCATCTCGGGCACGGCCACGCGCTTCTCGCGCGCCCGCTCGATCAGGCGCAGCATGAGGTAGCGGGCCCGTTCACGGCCCCGCTCGTCGACCGCTGCGTCCAGGGAGTCGAGCCACTCCTGCGTCTCCTCCGGATCGAAGTCCGGGACCTGACTCGGCAGGCCGCCAATGATGATCGGATTGCGATCGGATGCGGAAGCCACGCTGTTCCTTCGCTGTCGGGGAAGTCGTGCTGAAGCTGTAACTGGGGGGCGCCGCCTCCCATGGTCTTACGCTCGGCCGTAATCGTCATCCGTACCACTGGGTAATCCCTGCGATCGGCGGGGACGCCCGGCAGTGCGACCGGGTCCGGTTCCGCGGTGCGAGGTGGCGGGTGCGACCAAATTGCAACCTTACGCCCACGCCGGCCAGCGGCCCCGGGAGGCCGTTCGTCCCTCAAACAGGTAGGAAAGTCCTCATGCGATGCGAATGAGCTGGAATGGTGTGGGATGAATCACCAGAGGTGCACACGGGCACCCTGAAAGTTGCGGCGAGACGGCCGCAATCGTCACCGTTTCGACGGTCTCGGCGGCCGGGTACTTGCGCGATCCGCCGCGCCCGTGTGGACTACGCCCAATGCTGCGCGTACGCGCGCCGCCGAAGAACATTCACCGAACATGAGCAGGAGGCACCCCGTGAGCGCGACCGCGGACCACGCGGAGAGCCTGGCCGCCCGGCTGGGTTTCCAGTCCGAACAGGTGGTCCAGGAGATCGGCTACGACGACGACGTCGATCAGGAATTCCGTGACCTCGTCGAGGAGCACGTCGGCGAACTCGTCGACGAGGACTACGACGACGTCGCCGACGCGGTGCTGCTGTGGTTCCGCGAGGACGACGGCGATCTGACGGACGCGCTGGTCGATGCCACCGAGCTGGTCGAGGACGGCGCACTGATCCTGCTGCTGACCCCCAAGACGGGCCGTGACGGCTACGTCGAGGCCAGCGACATCAGCGAGGCGGCCGAGACGGCCGGTCTCTCGCAGACCAGGAGCGTCAGCGTCGGCAAGGAATGGGCCGCCACCAAGCTGGTGACGCCCAAGACCGCCGCCAAGTCCAAGCGCTGAGCCGCGCCCGCTGCCGAGCGGACACGCTTCCACACCCCGCTGACCAGGTAGACCCCGGTCGGCGGGGTGTGCGCGTTTCACGGCCCGGGCACACCGGGACGGCTCCGGGGGCAGGACACCCCATAGGCTTTGACTCACCCGAACAGCCCAACGCAGGGATGCGGGAACGAAGGGATGCGAGAGATGGCGATCGAGGTCGGCGACAAGGCCCCGGACTTCGAGCTCAAGGACAACCACGGCGCCACCGTGCGGCTCTCCGACTTCCGGGGGGAGAAGGCCGTCGTGCTGCTCTTCTACCCGTTCGCCTTCACCGGTGTGTGCACCGGCGAGCTGTGCGAGCTGCGCGACCAGCTCCCGCGCTTCCAGAACGACGACGTCCAGCTCCTCGCCGTCTCCAACGACTCCGTGCCGACCCTGCGGGTCTTCGGGGAGCAGGAGGGCCTGGAGTACCCGCTGCTGTCGGACTTCTGGCCGCACGGCGAGACCTCCCGCGCGTACGGCGTCTTCGACGAGGACAAGGGCTGCGCGGTCCGCGGCACCTTCATCATCGACAAGGACGGCGTGGTGCGCTGGACTGTCGTCAACGGACTGCCCGACGCGCGTGACCTGAACGAGTACATCAAGGCGCTCGACAGCCTCTGAGTTCGTCTGCGCGGGCCGTTACGCGCAGTTCCCTGCGAAAACCGCTTACAGGCGGGAACCCGTCACTAGGATCGAAACGTTGATCCGGTAGCAACCGCACGACGGGGCACCGCCCCACACAGAACCCAATGGAGGACCCGTGGGAGTCAGCCTCAGCAAGGGCGGCAACGTCTCGCTGACCAAGGCCGCGCCTAACCTGACGGCGGTCATCGTCGGTCTGGGCTGGGACGCTCGCACCACCACCGGTGTCGACTTCGACCTCGACGCCAGCGCGATCCTGACCAACGACCAGGGCAAGGTCGCCAGCGACGCGAACTTCGTCTTCTTCAACAACCTCAAGAGCCCCGACGGCTCGGTCGAGCACACCGGTGACAACACCACCGGTGAGGGCGAGGGCGACGATGAGGCGATCAAGGTCAACCTCGCCGGCGTCCCGGGCGACGTCGCCAAGATCGTCTTCCCGGTCTCGATCTACGAGGCCGAGACCCGCCAGCAGAGCTTCGGCCAGGTCCGCAACGCCTACATCCGCGTGGTGAACCAGGCAGACAACACCGAGCTCGCCCGATACGACCTCTCCGAGGACGCCTCGACCGAGACCGCCATGGTCTTCGGCGAGCTCTACCGCAACGGTGCGGAGTGGAAGTTCCGCGCCATCGGCCAGGGCTATGCCTCGGGCCTGCGCGGCATCGCGCAGGACTTCGGCGTCAACGTCTGAGCCTGAGAGCAGCATCCGTCCGGCGCCGTGCACTGTGTGTACGGCGCCGGACCTGCTTCGCCCGCAGCAGCACCGCACCGCTCGACCGTTCCACCGCTCGACCGCTCGACTGTTCCACCGTCACATCGCCACACCGTCGTCCGGGGAGGACCACAACATGGGCGTCACACTCGCCAAGGGGGGCAATGTCTCCCTGTCCAAGGCCGCACCGAACCTCACCAGGGTTCTGATCGGTCTCGGATGGGACGCGCGCTCGACCACGGGAGCCGACTTCGACCTCGACGCCAGCGCGCTGCTCTGCAACGGCGGCCGGGTGCTGGGGGACGACTACTTCGTCTTCTACAACAACCTGACGAGCCCCGACGGCTCCGTCGAACACACGGGGGACAACCTCACCGGCGAGGGCGACGGCGACGACGAGTCCATCATCATCGACCTCACCCGGGTGCCGGCGAACGTGGACAAGATCGTCTTTCCGGTCTCCATCCACGAGGCGGACACCCGCCGGCAGAGCTTCGGCCAGGTCAGCAACGCCTTCATCCGCGTCGTCAATCAGGCCGACGGCCAGGAACTGGCCCGCTACGACCTCTCCGAGGACGCCTCCAGCGAGACCGCGATGATCTTCGGCGAGGTCTACCGGTACGGGGGCGAATGGAAGTTCCGGGCGGTGGGGCAGGGGTACGCGTCGGGGCTCCGGGGCATCGCTCTAGACTTCGGGGTCAACGTTTCGTAAAGCCGTACACAGACGCATGGGGTGCCAGGTGCCAGTGGTTCTGAAAACCTTCGGCTGGTCGTTCGCCATCACGGCGCTCGGCCTTGCCTTTGCCGCGTGGCAGTGGGGGTGGGAGGCGTTCGGGGTCGTGCTGATCCTGTCGGTCCTCGAAATCTCACTGTCGTTCGACAACGCGGTCGTCAATGCCGGAATCCTGAAGAAGATGAATGCCTTCTGGCAGAAGATCTTCCTCACTGTCGGCATCCTGATCGCCGTCTTCGGAATGCGGCTGGTCTTCCCGGTGGCGATCGTCGCCATCAGTGCGAAGGTCGGCCCCATCGAGGCCATCGAACTGGCCCTGGACCAGCCCGAGCAGTACGAGGCCCTGGTCACGGACGCCCACCCGGCCATCGCCGCCTTCGGCGGAATGTTCCTGCTGATGATCTTCCTCGACTTCATCTTCGAGGAGCGCGAACACAAGTGGCTCGCGTGGCTGGAGCGTCCGCTCGCCAAGCTCGGCAAGGTCGACATGCTGTCGGTCTGCATCGCCCTGATCGCGCTGCTGGTCTCGGCGATGACCTTCGCCCTCAACGCCCACACCAGCACCGGCCACCAGGACAAGTCCGCCACCGTGCTGCTCGCCGGCGTCGCCGGCCTGATCACCTACCTCATCGTCGGCGGTCTGTCCTCGTACTTCGAGGACAAGCTGGAGGAGGAAGAGGAGCGCGAGCACGAGGAGGAGGAGAAGGCCAAGGCCGCGGGCAAGCCCGTCTCCGCCGTCGGCCTCGCCGGCAAGGCCGCGTTCTTCCTCTTCCTCTACCTGGAAGTCCTCGACGCCTCGTTCTCCTTCGACGGTGTCATCGGCGCCTTCGCCATCACCAACCACATCTTCTGGATGGCGCTCGGCCTCGGTATCGGAGCGATGTACGTCCGTTCGCTCACGGTCTACCTGGTCCGCCAGGGCACCCTGGACGACTACGTCTACCTGGAGCACGGCGCGCACTACGCGATCGGCGCGCTCGCCGTCATCCTGCTGGTCACCATCCAGTACGAGATCAGCGAGCTCATCACCGGCGGCATCGGCGTGGTGCTGATCGCCCTGTCCTTCTGGTCCTCGGTGCGCCGCAACAAGCGCCTGGAACTGGAGGGTTCCACCGTCGAGGCATGACCGCGGCGTTAATGCGGAACGCTCCAATGCGGGGCGGTCCACCGGGTTCACGGACCCCGGCGGGCCGCCCCGTTTCCGTAGGCTTCGCGGGGACCAGGGGACCAGGGGATCAGGGGGGTAGGGGATGGGCTTCTTCGACGGCATCATGGGCAGCCGTGCCGTGCAGTTCCAGTCGGGCAGTGCCTCGTCGAACGCGATCGAGCTGACCAAACGACATTCGACGGTGTCGCTCACCAGGCAGGGCGCCGTCCACGGCAACCTGCGCGTCAACCTGTCCTGGCGCATGCGCACCTCGGACATCGGCGGCCGCTCCGGCCAGAGCGGCCAGCTCTTCCGCCACCCGTTCAAGCTGTTCAAGCCGGACATGGTGCAGGCGCACACCCAGGGCATGGTCAACGTCGACCTCGACATGGGCTGTCTGTACGAGCTGACCGACGGCACCCGCGGCGCCGTCCAGCCGCTGGGCAACCTGCTGGGCGACCTCAACGACCCGCCGTTCGTCAAGCTCAGCGGGGACGACCGGTTCGGGTCGGGGTCGGGGGAGACCCTCTACATCAACCTCGACCACGCCGACGACATCAAGCGGCTGCTGGTCTTCGTCTACATCTACGACCAGACCCCGGCCTTCGACCGGACGCACGCCATGGTGACCCTCTATCCGGTGACGGGCCCGCGGATCGAGATCCCGCTGGACGAGCGGCACCCGCAGGCCCGCTCCTGCGCCGTCGTCTCCCTGGAGAAGGTCAAGGGCGAACTCGTCGTGAAGCGCGAGGTGAAGTTCGTGTACGGGTTCCAGTCCGAGCTGGACCGGCTGTACGGCTGGGGGCTCCAGTGGGGGCGGGGCTACAAGAGCACCAAGAGGTGACCGGAGCTCCCGGAGCCGGAGCCCCCGGAGCCGGAGCTCCCGGAGCCGGAGCCCCCGGTCCTCAGCGGCGGATGAACTGCGGGCCCTGCGCCGGCAGCCGGAAGGACGGGTCCCCGCCCGGACCGGGCACCGGAGCCGGGGACACCGGCTGCGGGTACCCGTAGGCGGGCTGGGCGGCCGGTGGAGCCTGCGTCGGCGGGGCCATCGCGGCCGTCCGATCCGAGTTCGGCCCCGCCGGGGTGGCCGCGGCCCCGGCGGCCGGGCCCGCGCCCGCGTCGGGCTCGGCGGCGTTCTCGTCGACCGAGATTCCGTGGTCGGTCGCCAGGCCCACCAGGCCGTCGGAGTAGCCCTCGCCGAGCGCCCGGAACTTCCACCCGTCGCCCCGGCGGTACAGCTCGCCGCAGATCAGCGCCGTCTCGGCACCGGTCTCGGGCCGTACGTCGAAGTAGGCCAGCGGCTCGGCGCCACCGGTCGCGGTGGCGTCGTACAGCAGGATCCGCAGGTCGCGGACCCGCTGGAAGGGGACGTCCTCGGCGGAGGCGACCACCAGGATTCGGTCCACGGACGGGGTCACCGTCCGCAGGTCCGCCTGGACGGCGTCGGTGATCGCGTCACCGACCTGCTTCTTGCCGAGGCGCCACACGGCCCCCGAGGGGTGCCGGGGCTGGTTGTAGAAGACGAAGTCCTCGTCCGAACGCACCCGGCCGTCCGGGCCCACCAGCAGCGCCGAGGCGTCCACGTCCGGCACCTCGGGGCCGCCGGTCCAGCGCAGCACCGCCCGGACCGCCACGGGGGCCACCGGGATGTTCGAGCCCTTCTGCATCGCGTGCGTCATGCACGTCATCCTGCCCTCCCGGGGTGGAGCGGGACAATGCGGCCCCCCGTAGGGCCTTGTACCGATCGCGAGAGCTGGGCATGGTGCAAGAGGGTTACCTGAACTTCATGTGCTTGAGGAACTCTTGACTCACGTTCGTACGTACTATTACCGGCCATGCCAGTTGGGCCGCCGAGGCAGTACGGGGGAAGCACATGCGTCACTTTGGGCACGTATCGCCCACGGTCCGTAAGGACCTCTTCCACCAGGAACCGGCGGAATTCACCGGGGCCGCGCCCGCCCGCGTCCTCGCCGCGGCCCTCGGGGCCACCCTCTACAGCCCGGCCACCCGCCCCGCGCTGGCCGCGGACATCCGCAAGCAGGCCGGCCGCGGAGTCGTCTCCATGGTCCTCTGCCTGGAGGATTCCATCAGCGACTCCGACGTCGTCGGAGCCGAGGAGAACCTCGTCCGCCAGTTCGCCGACCTCGACGACGACAGCGCCGGCGGTGCGGCGGACGGTGCGGAGCTCCCCCTGCTCTTCATCCGCGTCCGCACCCCCGAGCAGATCCCGGACCTCGCGCGCCGCCTCGGCCGCTCGGTGCGGCACCTGGCCGGATTCGTTCTACCGAAGTTCGACGAGCGGCGCGGCATCCCGTTCCTCGAAGCCGTCACCGACGCGGAAGCCGCGAGCGGAGCTGCCCGGCTGTATGCCATGCCCGTCCTGGAGACCCCGGAGCTCCTCCATCTCGAAACCCGCGTCGAAGCCCTCGCCGGCATCTCCCGCACGGTCAACAGCCACCGCGAGCGGGTCCTGGCGCTGCGCCTCGGCGTGACCGACTTCTGCTCCGCCTACGGGCTGCGCCGCACTCCTGACATGACCGCCTACGACGTACAGATCGTGGCCGGCGTCATCGCCGACGTCGTCAACGTCCTCAGCAGGGCCGACGGCACCGGCTTCACCGTGACCGGCCCCGTCTGGGAGTACTTCCGCAGCCAGCAGCGCCTCTTCAAGCCCCAGCTGCGCCGCAGCCCCTTCCTGGAGGAGGGCGTCGAGGAACTGCGCACCGCGCTGATCGAGCACGACCTGGACGGACTGCTGCGCGAGATCGAGCTCGACCGGGCCAACGGGCTGCTCGGCAAGACCTGCATCCACCCCGCCCACGTCACGCCCGTGCACGCCCTGTCGGTGGTCTCCCACGAGGAGTTCTGCGACGCCCAGGACATCCTGCGGCCCGAGCGCGGCGGCGGCGGAGTGATGCGATCGGCTTATACGAACAAAATGAATGAGGTGAAGCCCCACCGGGCCTGGGCCGAGCGCACCATGCTGCGCGCCGAGGTCTTCGGTGTGGCGAAGGAGCAGGTCGGCTTCGTCGACCTGCTCACGGCCGGACTCCAGGTGTGAGCGGGCCGGTGACGGAGCAGACGACGAGGAAGGGCAAGACGATCGACGAGGTGTGGTCGGGTACGTGGGTCGCGGACCGGCTGGGCGTCGGCCTGCACGACTGCGAAGCGGGTCCGCGGCCGGGCCCGAGGCTGAGCCCGCGGCTGACGGAGCTGCTCGGACTGGCCCTGCGGCGCAACCCCAAGCGCGCGCACCTGCTCGTCTCGCAGGTGCTGGGCAAGCACGTCCCGCAGTCCCCGCGCACGGTGTACGCCGCCGGGTACGGCCTCGGGACACGCGTACGGGCGCTGCTCGGCGAGGACGGCGCGGCCGCGGCCGTGGTCCTCGGCTACGCCGAGACCGCCACCGGGCTCGGCCACTGCGTCGCCGACGGCTTGGGCACCGCCCCCTACCTGCACTCCACCCGCCGGCCCGTGCCGGGCGTGGCGACGGCCGGCGGTTTCGAGGAGGCGCACTCGCACGCCACCTCCCACCTGCTGCTGCCGGAGGACCCCGGGCTGCTCGCGGGCGACGGACCGCTGGTCCTCGTCGACGACGAGTTCTCCACCGGCAACACGGTCCTGAACACCATCCGCGACCTGCACGCCCGCCACCCCCGTTCGCACTACGTGGTCGTCGCCCTCGTCGACATGCGCTCCCCGGCCGACCGCGACCGGCTCACGGCCTTCGCCGCCGAGCTGGGCGCGCGGGTGGACCTGATCGCCCTCGCCTCGGGCACGGTGTCCCTCCCGGACGGAGTCCTGGCCAAGGGGCAGGCCCTGGTGGAGCAGTACGAGTCGGCCGCCGCCGGCACGGCGGAGAGCGCAGCCGGTGCCGCGGCGCAGGCGCCTGAGCCGGGGCCGGGGCCGGAGCCGGGGCCGGGGCCGTCTTCCGTCGTCCGGGTCGACCTGAACTGGCCGGCCCGCCTCCCCGACGGCGGCCGCCACGGCTTCACCCCCGCGCACCGGCAGCGCCTGGACGCCGCCCTGCCGGACCTCGCCGCCCAGCTCACGGCCGCCCTCGGCACCGAGCCCGGACGGGTCCTCGTACTCGGCAACGAGGAGCTGATGTACGCGCCGCTGCGCCTCGCGAAGGCGCTGGAGGAGGAGGGCTCGGCCCGCGAGGTCCGCTTCTCCACCACCACCCGCTCCCCGGTGCTCGCCGTGGACGATCCCGGCTACGCCATCCGCACCCGGCTCGTCTTCCCCGCCCACGACACCCCCGCCGACGGCCCCGGCGACCGCTACGCCTACAACGTCGCCCGCCCGTCCGACGGCGTCGGCTTCGACACAGTCGTCGCCGTCGTGGACTCGGCCGGCGACACCCCCGAGCTGCACACGGGACTCCTCGCGGCCCTCGCCCCGCACACCGGCCGCCTCGTCCTGGCCGTCGTCCCGTCCTACATACCGCCCATGGCGTCCCTCGCCTCGCTGGCGTCCATACCGTCCCGCACGTCCGACCACCGGCAGGAGCCGATCATGACCGAGCCCCTGCGTGGGCCCGCCTTCTCCTCCTACGCCCCCGAGGACGTCGGCTGGCTGCTGCAGGACCTCTCCGGCGTCCAGCTCGAAGCCCCGACCGAGGAGCGCGAGGAGGCCATCCAGGCCGGCGGCGCCCACTACGCCGAGTCCCTGCCCGTCGAGTACCAGCCCTCGCCCCAGTACCAGGAGCTCTACCGCAGCGCGCTGGCCGCCTCGGCCGCCCGCGTGGCCCGCGCCGTCGGCACGGTCACCGAGACCGTCCTCGCCGAGCGCTCCCCCTCCCCGGTCCTGGTCTCCCTGGCCCGCGCCGGCACCCCCGTGGGCGTCCTGATGCGCCGCTGGGCCCGCGTCCGCCACGGCCTGGACCTGCCGCACTACGCCGTCTCCATCGTCCGCGGCCGCGGCATCGACGCCAACGCCCTGCGCTGGCTGGCCGCCCACCACGACCCCGCCGACGTCGTCTTCGTCGACGGCTGGACCGGCAAGGGCGCCATCACCCGCGAGCTGAAGGAAGCCCTGAGGGAGTTCCCGGGCTTCGACCCGGAGATCGTCGTCCTCGCCGACCCCGGCTCGTGCGTGCCCACGTACGGCACCCGGGAGGACTTCCTGATCCCCTCCGCCTGTCTCAATTCCACCGTGTCCGGTCTCATCTCGCGTACGGTTCTCAGGTCCGACCTGGTCGGACCCGCCGACTTCCACGGCGCGAAGTTCTACCGCGAGCTCGCCGGAGCCGACGTCTCCGTCGAATTCGTCGACGCCGTCGCCGCCCACTTCGACGACGTGGCGGACGCCGTCGACGAGGAGGTCAAGGAACTCCTCGCGGCCGACCGCACGCCGACCTGGGAGGGCTGGGCGGCGGTCGAGCGGATCAGCGAGGAGTACGGCATCCACGACGTGAACCTCGTCAAGCCCGGCGTCGGCGAGACCACCCGCGTACTGCTGCGCCGGGTGCCGTGGAAGATCCTGGCGCAGCGCGGCGCCGGGGCCGACCTGGACCACGTACGGCTGCTCGCCGAGCAGCGCGGCGTTCCGGTGGAGGAGGTCGACGGCCTGCCCTACACGTGCGTCGGCCTCATCCACCCCCGATTCACGCGCGGCGCCACCGGCGCCGACGGAAAGGCTGTGGCCTCCAAGTGACCGTCCTCGTAGCCAGTGACCTCGACCGCACGCTCATCTACTCCGCGGCCGCCCTCGGGCTGACCATGCCCGACCCGGTGGCCCCGCGGCTGCTGTGCGTCGAGGTCCACGAGAGCAAGCCGCTGTCCTACATGACGGAGACGGCCGCGGCGCTGCTGGCGGAGCTCACCGAGGACCCGTCCGTCGTCTTCGTCCCCACCACCACCCGCACGCGCAAGCAGTACCAGCGCATCCGCTTCCCCGGCCGCCCCGCCCGCTACGCGATCTGCGCCAACGGCGGGCAGCTCCTCGTCGACGGCGCGCCCGACCGCGACTGGCGGCGGCAGGTCGCGGCGCGCCTGGCCGAGGAGTGCGCCCCGCTGGAGGAGGTCCACGGGCACCTGCTGGCCACCGCCGACCCGGCGTGGCTGCGCAAGGCGCGGCTCGCCGAGGACCTCTTCGCGTACCTCGTCGTCGAACGGGCCCTGGTCCCCGACGAATGGCTCAAGTCCCTGACCGAGTGGGCCGGGGCCCGCGGCTGGACGGTCTCCCTCCAGGGCCGGAAGATCTACGCCGTGCCCCGTCCGCTCACCAAGAGCGCGGCGATGCACGAGGTCGCCCGCCGGACCGGAGCGACCACGACCCTGGCCGCCGGCGACTCGCTCCTCGACGCCGACCTGCTGCTGGCCGCGGACGCCGCCTGGCGCCCGGGCCACGGAGAACTGGCCGACGCGGCCTGGACGGCGCCCTCGGCGACGGCCCTGGCCGAGGCGGGCGTCCTGGCGGGCGAGGAAATAGTGCGCGCATTCGCCCGTGAGGCCGGGCGGCTCGGCAGACTGGACGCATGAGCAAAGGCAACAGCACGAAGATCACGGACGAGCTGTACCGGTACATGCTCGACCACAACCCCCCGCTGGACGCCGTCCAGCGGGGACTGGTGGCGAGGACGTACGCCAAGTTCCCCGATGTCGCCGGAATGCAGTCCGCGGAGGAGCAGGGGCCGCTGCTGGCCTTCCTCGTCCGCCTGACCGGAGCCCGTCTCATCGTCGAGGTCGGCACCTTCACCGGCTTCTCGGCCCTGTCGATGGCCCAGGCACTGCCCGCCGACGGCCGCCTCATCGCCTGCGACGTCTCCGAGGAGTGGACGGCGTACGGCAGGGAGGCCTGGGAGGAGGCCGGCGTCGCGGACCGCATCGAGCTGCGCATCGCACCGGCCCTGGAGACCCTGCGCGCGATGCCCGCCGAGCCCCACATCGACATGGCCTACGTGGACGCCGACAAGGAGAGCCAGATCTCCTACTGGGAGGAGCTCGTGCCGAGGCTCCGCCCCGGCGGCCTGATCGTCACCGACAACACGCTGTACCACGGCACGGTCCTCGACGAGTCGGCCACCGGCTCGGCGGCCGGCGTGCGCGCCTTCAACGACCACGTCGCGGCGGACCCGCGCATGGACTCCGTCCTGCTGGCGATCTCGGACGGGCTGACGCTCTCGCGCAAGCGGTAGGGCGGCAGGTCCGGGGCGGGAGGGCCGGGGCCGGCCGCCGCGTCAGCCGCAGCCGCCGCCACCGCAGCAGCCCCCGCCGCCTCCGCCCATGGGGCGGGCGGGCGCCGGGGCGCTGCCCGACCCGCCCACGGCGACGGCGGACAGCAGCTTGACGGTGTCGGCGTGCCCGGCCGGGCAGTCGGCGGGGGCGGAGGACTCGGCCATGGGACGGCTGACCTCAAAGGTGTCGTCGCAGGTCCGGCAGCGGAATTCGTAACGAGGCATGCGCACAGGCTAAGCGCGCCCGCCGCCCGTTCGCTACGGCCCCGGCTCCGGCTCTAGGGGGTGTCGGGCCGCGCGATCGGTCCGCGCGCGGCGCGGGCCCGGTCCTCCCGGGCCGCCTGCTCGGGGTGCCGGGCACGCCAGTACGGATTGTCGTGCGGCAGCGCGCTGCCCACCCGCCCGTACATCCCGAACCACATCAGCATCACGCCGACGACGAAGCTGAACAGCACGTTCTGGATCTCGAAGGCCAGGAAGTTCAGCCCCGTGTCGAGCAGGGCGAGGTTCACGAACCCGCTCGCGATGAACAGCACGCCCAGCACGATGTTCAGCGTCGACGCGAAGGTCCCGCCCACCACCATCCCGGCGACCAGGAGACCGCCGATGCAGATCGACAGGACGCTCAGCGCGCCGTTGGTGTTCAGCGCCAGCACCGTGTCGCCGCCCGTGTCGAAGAACCCGATCCGGTCGACGATGCCCAGGATCCCGAACACCACCAGCAGCAGACCGGTCAGCCCCGCCCCGACCCGGTACACCTGGCTGAGCTTGTGATCGGCGGGCAGGTGCTCGTCGAGCCGGGCATTGACCGGATGCAGAGCGCGCTGCACCCGCCGCCCGATCGGGTGCGGGTCCGGCGGCACGCTCGTCCCGTACGGCTCGTGGGCGACGTAGGGCGCGTAATGCTCATGGGGCTCGGTGCACCCGTACGCCGCATGAGGCGCGTACGGCGCGTGGGACACCGGCGGTGGTGCCTGGGACGCACGCGGCTTGTGGAAGGTGTGGGCAGCCATGGAGGCCTCCTCTGCTCCGTCCCGTACCCCCAGCATCCGTCGCCACCCGCCCCGCGACAAGCAGGGCGAGCACCCAGCGCCAGGCCGTGTCCTTCGCCCTAGCCCTGGCCGCGCTCCTCCCGGATCCCGCTCACCACCCGGTTCACCGAAGCCCGGACGGCCTCCATCTCCTGGAGGAACGCCCAGTAGTCCGGATGCCGCCCCTCCAGCCCTTCCAGCGCCCGGCCCACCCGCGCCACCGCATCGTCCAGCGGCCGCGCGTGCCGCGGATCGGGCACACTGCGGCCCGCCATCGCCAGCCGCTGCGCGTCCCGGATGGCGAAGCGGGTACGGTCGACCTCCGCCTGCGGGTCCCGCGCCACCGCCTCCAGCCGCGTCAGCCGGTCCTGCGCCGCCGACACCGCCCCGTCCGTCGAGTCCAGCGCACCACGGACCGCCTCGATCAGGGCCCCCACGTCGGCCCAGCGCTGCTCGTCACGGGCCACGCCCGCCTCCCGCAGCTGCTCCTCGGCCCGCGACACGTCCCGCGCCGCCTCGTCCGGCACGTGCTGGAGGTCCTGCCAGCACGCCGCACTGAACCGCCTGCGCAGCTCGCTCAGTACCGGATCCACCCGGTCCGCCCGGTTGCGCAACGCCTGCGCCCGCGTCCGCAGGCTCACCAGCCGCCGGTCGATCTCCGCCGCTCGCTCGGGCAGCCGCGCCGCCTCGGCCCGTATGGCCTCCGCGTCGCGCAGGATCCGGTCGGCGCGCTGCACCGTCTCCTGCACCCCGTGCAGGGCCGCGCCCTGGTTCAGCTTGGTCAGCTCCGGCCCCAGCGCCGCCAGCCGCGCCGCCAGGTCGTCGGCCCGCATCCCCTTGGCCCGTACGGCGTCCAGCGCGTCACTGGCTCCGATCAGCGCGGCCCTGGCCCGCTCCCGGGCCGGCGCGACCCGCGCGAGCTGCGTCTCGGCCTTGTCCAGCAACGGCTGCAGACCCTGCGCGAACCGCTCCAGCTCCCCCTTGACCCGCAGGAGTTCATCGCGAGCCCGGGTCAGCTGGTCCCGCGCGCGCGTGGCCACCGAGGCCTCCAACTCCGCCCGGTCCAGATCGTGCGCGTCGACCGCCTCGATGTAGACGTGGCTGACCTGGTCGATGCGCTGCCCGAGCGCGGCGAACCCCTCGGTCGCCTGCCGCGCGGCGGGCGACCCGTCCGCCGCGGCGATCGTCTCGATCGAGATCCGCAGATCCCGCTGCGCCGTGTCCAGCTCGTAGAACGCGGCCGCAGCGGCATCCTTGGCCGCCTGCGCATCCGCCCGCCGACTCTCGTCCCGCCCACCGAACCACCGCCGGGATGCCGTCGTCACAGTCCCTCTCCCGTACGTGTCCGCCATGCCCCGGTCCATTCTCTCCCACGGGAACCGGTTTGCGTGGGGGGTGTGCCCGGCATGTAGGCTGTCCACTCATCCACGGGTGCGTAGCTCAGGGGTAGAGCGCTGCTCTTACAAAGCAGATGTCGGCGGTTCGAAACCGTCCGCGCCCACCAGTCAAAAGGCCCCCAACCGATCTTGGTTGGGGGCCTTTGACGGCTTCGGGTGACGGCGCCGCGAACGCACCCTGGACCTCGGCGTCCTGTCGGCCGGCGCCTTCGCAGAACCGAGGCCGACGAGCACTGAAGAGGACGTCCACTCCACCGGTGCCCCTGCTGCAGGCAGACCGCATCCGACGCCGAGGCGGGCAGCAGGCGTGCGGGGTCGGCGCAGCTGCCAGGGGCGTGCGACCTCGCACTTCGGGTTGCGGCACCATGACCAGCATGGATTTCGAGGGGATAGGGGCGCTGTCTGCGGCCGTCGTGGCGGCCGTGGCGATTCCGGCGAGCGTGCTGGTGGGCCGATGGCAGATGAAGGCCGCATTGCGTACGGCCGAAGCCACCAGCGAGGCGGGGCTGGCACAGGCCGAGTCTGCGTATCGTGCGGCACTGGATGCGGTTCGCGCTCAGGCGAACGCTGCTCACTTGCAGTGGCGTCGCGGTATCCAACGGGACGCCTACGCCTCTTTCCTCCTTGCGGCGAATCGAGTGCAGGAGCTGGGCGAGGGATTCGTCAGGGACAACGAGTCGGACCTGTCGCCGGAGACCATCAGAGCCGGGAAGAACGCCCTGGACGACGCCCTCGTGAGCCTCAAGGCGGCCCAAACAGTCATTGAGCTGGAAGGGCCTGACGATGTGGCCGCCCCTGCAGCAGGAATGACGGACGCCGCCCAAATGATCGGGTACCAGCTTGGGAAGCAGGCAACCTACGAGCGAGCGTGGGGCAAGCTCGGCCGCATGCTGGACGAGTCGGCAGACGTGAGCGCCGCTGCCGGGAGGCTCATGGAGGCGCTCGCCGGCCTCCGCTCCAACGGCCCCTCAGAGCAGGACGAGCCGACCGGGCGGAGCACGCGGTCCTGTAGCGACGCCCGGAGCGCACTTCCGCCCGGCACTCTGGACGACGACGAGTTCAGAGCCCTGTTGGAGGGATGGACGTCTCGTCCTCCGGCCTTCAGCAGTTCGTACCTTGATGCCGTTCAGCGGTTCCGTGAGAAAGAAGAGCGCTTCGTGCGCGCCGCCAAGATCGAGCTGCACGCTCCGCCCGGCTTGTAGGGCCGGGCTCTCAGACGCCTGCCGCCAGGCGGTCTATCTGCTGGTCGCCGTGGTGGGTTCGGGGCCGCCCAAGTCCAGGCGGAACGGGGGGTACTTGTCGGTCATGAGGAATGCGTAGGCGAGGACGCGCAGCGTCCAGCGGACCAGGCCCATGAGGAGGTCGAACAGGCCCCGCGGGTAGTGCCCGGTGAAGGCCAGGATCAGCACCGCGACGAGGGACAGCAGGCCGATGAGACCGGAGAAGGGGCTGTAGTCCTCCATGTAGTGGTACGCGCTCCGGCCGCTGGTGACCAGCATGCCGACCACCAGAAATTGCGGGATGACCAGGAGCCACTTGACCAGGACCAGCCAGCGGGAAAGCCGCTCCGGATAGGCGACGTCCACGCGGACCGGGTATTCCGGAACGTCCTTGAGGGTGAACGGCGGATATTTGTCGGTGGCGAGCACCATGGAGCAGTAGTACTGGACGCGTGTGCTCCAGCGTATGACGCCGACGCTGAAATCGAAGAGGGGTCGCGGATAGCGGCCGGTGACGAGGATGCAGAAGAACGCGACCACGCTCACCAGCAGGAAGCCGACCTGCAGGAAGAGCAGCACGATGTAGTGGGGGATGGCAAAGATCCACTTGAACAGCCACATCCAGCGGGTGAGCAGGGGATCCGGCGTCGCTTCGACGCGCAGGGGGTAGGAGGGAGTGGAAAGCATGACGGTCACATCATTTCTTGCGCGGGGACGGTAATTGCTTGTCCGCCATTACGCCCCGCGGAGGAGATGCGCGTCATGCCACTGGATCGCGTGGCAGGGAAATCCGTGACTTGACCGGTACGCATTCGGGTGACACGCGAAGACCCCCGGCCCGGTGGGGGTCGGGGGTCTTTCGGACGGCTCAGGCGTTGGGGCGCTTGCCGTGGTTGGCCTTCTTCTTCTTGCGGGCCCGCTTCTTGTTGCCTCGCTTGGCCATGGTGACAGTCTCCCTACTCTCGGTGACCTTCATGACGCCGCCAGTCTAGGCGCGGGCCGGGACGTCCGCATCAGGGCCTCTTGGCCGGTGCGACAGGGCGTGGGATCGTCGGGAGATGGGCGAGTGGCTCGCATGGGGCGCGGTGGGCGCGGCGGTGGTCGTGGCCGCGCTGGTACTGGCGATGACGGAGCGCTCCCTGGGGGCGGGCTTCGAGCGCAAGCGCGACGAGGAGCGGGCGCGACTGCTCGCCCACCTCGCCGAAGCGCCCGGTCCTGAGGGAGGGCCGCCGACCGCCGTGCCGGGGTCCCGGAAGTTCGAGGACGTCGGGGGCCGCCGGAGTCCGCCCGCGCAGCTCGGAGACCGGCGGGACGACTTCACGCCGATCCTCGTCGAGTACTACGCCTACGGGCTCACGCAGGCCCGCAGCAGCTTCGGGACCAGCCAGCGGTTCGCCGGCGCCGGAGCGGCGATCCTGCTCGTCGGCATCGGGCTGGCCGTCCGGAAGGCCGAAACCGGTGGGGAGCTGTACCTCGCCATCGTCACCAGCGCGACGGGCCTGGTCACGACCCTGATCGGGCAGCTCTTCCACCGGCGGGCCGACATCGCGCTGCAGCACATGGCCGACCAGACCGCGTCGCTGCGCGACGACCGCCGGGCCGCCGAGACGACCCAGCAGGCCATCGCTCTGCTGGAAACGGTCGACGACCCGGAGCTGCGGGCCCGCCTCCAGGCCGGACTGATCATGAAGCTTTCCGGGGCCGAGCTGCCCCGGTGAGCGGGATAGTGGAGACATGTGCCGATCGATTAAGACCCTGCGTCCGCCCGCCATCCCCGAAAAGGCGACCGAGGAGGAGATCCGGGCCGCAGCCCTGCAGTACGTACGGAAGGTGTCCGGATTCCGGGTGCCCGCCGCGCACAACCGCGAGGTGTTCGACGAGGCCGTGGACGCCATCGCCGAGGCCACCGCGGCCCTGCTCGACGGCGTGCACGTACGGGGGCAGGCCGCCCCCGCGTGATCCCGGGCCGCGCTACGCGGCGGCGCGCCGGCGCAGCACCCACACGCCGGCGATCAGGGCGCCCGCGGCGAGGGTGCCGCCGACGGCGATCTGGGCCGTGCTCATGGAGCCGACGCTGCCGCCCGTCCCGCCGCGCGCCGCGCCGGGGGTGACCTGGAGGGAGACGGTGACGCGCTCGCCGCCCGGCCCGCCGCACTCGAAGAGGACCCGGTGCGTGCCGGGGCTCGCGTTGTTGAAGACGGTGGCGTTGCCGTAGAGGTTGGTGGCCTCGAGGTTTCCGGGGGACAGCCGTACCTCGCTGAACGCGGTCGACGTGACCCTGGCGACCTTGGTCCCGCACCCCTGGACGTTCAGGGCGACCCGGCCGCCCGGGGCGACCGTGGTGGGGGAGACGGTGGCGGAAGGGGCGGCGTGGGCGAGCGTGACGGGCGTGGCGGCGGTGACGATGAGGGCGGCGGCCGCGGCGGTCATCAGACGGCGCGGAGCGGCGGACCGCGAGCGGGGCGCGGTGGCCGGCGGCTGGGCGAGCGGCGTGGCGGGCATGGAGAGAACTCCTCGGCTCCTCGAAACGGCGCGGCCAGGCCACGGATGTGACGCGGATTCGGTTGCGCACCGTCCTCTGGACGCTAGGAGCCCATCCCGGAGGCGGCGATCGGGGCCGGGTGAACGGGTGAGCCACTGCTCCGCCCGGGGGAGCCCACCCTGGGCCGCGGACGGCCTACGCCGCCGGGGTCGCGGCCGCAGCCGAGGGCGGCCGGCGCACCAGGAACGCCGCGAGCGCGCCCGCGGCGAACAGCGCGACGATCGACACGGCCGTGCCGAGCCACTGGGTACCCAGCCACCGGGTGCCGAAGTAGCCCAGCGCCACGCTGTACCCGGCCCACGCCATGCCCGCCAGGACCGACCAGGGCAGGAACTCCGCCACCTTGCGCTGGGTCTTGCCCGCGCCCAGGGACACCACCGAGCGTCCCGCCGGGGCGAAGCGGGCGATGACCACCAGGGCGCCGCCGCCCCGCGCGAGGGCCGTACCCAGGCGCTCCTGGGCGCGCGTCAGCCGACGCGAGCGGGCGATGGCCCGGTCCAGCCGGGCGCCGCCGTGCCGGGCCAGCCGGAACGCGGCCATGTCACCCAGCACCGACGCCGTCGTCGCGATCACGAGCAGCAGCAGGATGTCCGGCACCTGCTCGGGAACCGGTACCGGCACCGGGCCGGCCGTCCCGGCCGCGGCCGCCGCTGCCGCCGCGGCGGTGATCACCAGTACCCCGCTCGGCAGCACCGGAAGGAAGACGTCGAGCACGATGGACACCGCCACCAGGGCGTAGATCCATGGGCTCGCGGTCAGCGACCCCAAAGTCTCAAACAAAGCGGGACTCCCCAGTCCGGTTGACGTGCTGCGGCATGAAGCGCCGCGACGTCGCGGGGGAGCGGCAGGGGCGGCTGACAGCCATACAGCGTACGCCCGGCACTCCCGCCCCGGGAGCCCGGGGCGGACCGTGCACCACAGCCGTGCCCACGCCACCGCCACCCACCCGGCCCCGCCGTCAGACCCCGCCACCCGGCCGGAGCGGTTCACCTACTCCGCCGCCGTGAGCTCCCGGTCCAGCACCGTCACCAGACGGGCCCCCTCCCGCTTCTTGCGCGCCTGATCCAGTCGCAACCGCGCCGTCCGCCCGGACAACGCCAGCGTCATCAGCTGGTTCCCGAACCAGGGACCGCCCGTACGCCGCCAGTTCAGCGGCGGCCGACCCGTCCGCCCGTGCAGGGAGAAACCGCGCCCCAGCCACCGGCCCATCCGCGACCAGCCCAGCCGAAAGCCCCACTTCACCACGGTATGAATGGAATTGTGAACCGGCGAGCAGGTCAGCTGGAACACCCGCGCCGTGCTCGGTATTCGGGGCTCGGCCACATACGCGTGGTGCACGTCCCCCGACAGCACACACACCGTCGCCGGCGCCCGCGGCCCCGTCCCCACCTCCTCGATCAGATCCGTCAGCGCCGCGAACGACGCCGGGAACGCCGCCCAGTGCTCCAGATCGCTGCGCCGCCGCAGGTCCTCACCGATCCGGGCCCACCGCGGCCCGCGCTCCCCGCGGCACAGCGCCGCATTCCACGTCTCCGCGTCATGGATCAGCGGCGGCATCAGCCAGGGCAGCGAGGACCCGATCAGCAGGTGGTCGTAACCCCCGTGCCCGGCGAGGGCGTTCTCGCGCAGCCACTGCTGCTCCGCCGGATCGAGCATCGCGCGCCCGTCCTCGGCCAGCACCCGCGCGGCGCGCGTGTCCACCATCAGCAGCCGCGTCCGCCCGAAGTCACGCCGGTAGCTCCAGCGCACCGTGGCCGGATCGGCGTCCGCCGCGGACGCGAAGGCCCGTAGCGCGTCGGTGCCGTCGGGATCCTCACGGACCGCCCCGTACAGCCCGTCGGCCGCCAGCTCGGCCGGCGAGAGATTGCCCAGGTGCTGGTACACCCAGTACGACATCAGGCCGCTGAGCACACGCTCCCGCCACCACGGCGTCGCCCGCATCTCCGCGAGCCACGCCGCGCTCGTGTTCCAGTCGTCGATGACGTCGTGGTCGTCGAATATGTGCAGGCTCGGCACCGTCGACAACAGCCAGCGGATCTCCGGGTCGAGCCACGACTCGTAATAGAGCCGGGTGTACTCCTCGTAGTCCGCGACCTGGGCGCCGGGCGCCTCCCGCAGATCCCGGCGGGCGGCGAGCCACTGGCGGGTCTCCCGCGACAGGGCGTCGGCGTACACCTGGTCGCCCAGCAGGAGCAGCAGGTCCGGGCGCTCCGACTCCGGATCCGCGGCCAGCCGCGCCGCGAGGGTGTCGAGCGCGTCCGCGCCGTGCGGCCCGCGCCGGCCGGCGGGCGGCGCGGCCTGACGGCAGGAACCGAAGCTGACGCGCAGCCCGGGCCCGGGCCGCCCCGGGCCCGCCACGACCGGAGTGCTGATCGTGCTCGGAGGGAAGCCGCTGTCGGGCAGTGGCCACACCTGCCGTCCGTCGAGCAGCACCTCATAGGGCGTCGTGGCGCCCGGGGTCAGACCGGTCACCGGCACCAGCGCGTAGTGGTGTCCGGCTATCTGGAAGGTCCGCGCGCTGCCGCCGGCCCCGTCCGCGCACCGCACCTCGGCCGTGCACGGGCGGTCGGCCTCGACCCATATGGTGGCCGCCCCGCCCGTTTCCCAGTCGACGTGGCGCAGCAGCGGCCCCAGACGCAATCCGGCCATGCAACTCCCCCTCCTCCGTAGCCCCTTCGATCACGGTACGACGGGGAGGGGGAGCGACGCCTCCCCCTGGCGGGGGAGAGATCGACCCGCAGGGCCGGCGGCGAGCCGGCAGCGAGCCGGCGGCGTGCCTGCCGGGGCGAAAAGTGGTCCGTCAGCAGCCGTTCAGGACGTTCACCAGTGCCGTCTTCTCGCCCGAGTCCATGCTCAGGCCCCAGTACTGCTTCACGTTGACCCACATCCGCGCGTACGTACAGCGGTAGGCGGTCCGCGGCGGCAGCCACTTGCCGGGGTCGAGGTCGCCCTTGGCCTGGTTGACGTTGTCGGTGACCGCGATGAGCTGGGGGCGGGTGAGGTCGTTGGCGAACTGCTGGCGCTTGGACGTGGTCCAGGAGGAGGCGCCGGAACGCCAGGCCTCGGCGAGCGGGACGACGTGGTCGATGTCGAGGTCGGTGGCGACCGTCCAGGTGGCGCCGTCGTACTCCGAGTACCAGCTTCCGCTCACCGCGGCGCAGGCGGAGTCCTGGACGACGTTCACGCCGTCCCGCTTCAGCACGGTCTCGCGGGTGTTGCAGGAGCCGGAGACGGTGCTCCAGTGCGGGAAGAGGTCGCGGCTGTACCCGCTGGTGGACCCCTCCGTCTTCGGCGTGACCGTCGCCAGGTACGCGCGGGCGGCCGAGGCGCTCATGGGGGTGGGCGGGGCGGCCGCGGCGGTCGGGGCGTTGACGAGGGAGGTGAGCGCGGCCAGCGCAGCTGCTGACGCGAGCACGCCAATTCGACGCGCGTAGACGTTGGGTATGAGTGCCATGAGGGGCTCCCTGGGTGCGGGGGGTCGGGCCGTGTCGCCCCGGCGGGGCGTGGCCATGCTGGCGCCACCGGGTTGCGAGGGGATGGGCGCCAGGTGACAGCGTGGCGACATGAGCACGTCACATCAAGCCGCGCAAGGCCCCTGATTTAAATGGAAGTTGAGATTCCGACGTGATCGGGTGGCTCGACCGGCGCAGGGAGGCGGACGAGGCCCGGGCAGGGCGGGGCAGGCCGGGACCAAAGGCCCATTCCGGCCCGCCACCGGCGTCGCGTACTCTGTTCGGAGCAGAAGGGGAGTAGCTCTTCGCCGGACCGTCGACATACTGCTGGGTCACCCAGCCGGCGCCCGGAGGCAGACCGCGCACAGCGGTCGGCCAGCGAGACCTTTGGCCGCAGTGTCCTGTCCCGGCGTGGGCGCGTTCCGTACGCGCACGCGCAAGCCAGGGCGCCGCCGAGCCGAAGCGACCCCTGACACACCCCTAGGTCTCTCGGTACCGATGGCGCCCTGCCCGACCGATTGAGGTTCCACCCCCGTGTTCAGCTTCAGCATCACGGCGATCGCCTTCGGCGTCGTCTTCCTTGCCGAACTTCCCGACAAGACGGCCCTCGCCGGCCTGATGCTCGGCACGCGCTACCGCGCCTCCTACGTCTTCGCGGGCGTCGCCGCCGCCTTCGCCGTGCACGTGGCCCTCGCCATCGCCGCGGGCAGCGTGCTGACCCTGCTCCCGCACCGCCTCGTCCAGGCCGTCGTCGGCGTCCTCTTCCTCCTGGGCGCGGCCATGCTGCTCCTGAAGAAGGACGACGGGGACGAGGAGATCAAGCCGCCCGCCGACCAGTCGTTCTGGAAGGTCTCGGGGGCCGGCTTCATGCTGATCCTGGTCGCGGAGTTCGGTGACCTGACCCAGATCATGACGGCCAACCTGGCGGCACGGTACGACGACCCCGTATCCGTCGGCAGCGGCGCCGTGCTGGCCCTGTGGGCGGTCGCGGGCATCGGCATCCTGGGCGGCCGCACGCTGATGAAGTACGTACCGCTGCGGCTGATCACCAAGGTCGCTGCGGCCGTGATGGCGGCGCTGGCCGCGTTCTCGCTGTACGAGGCGATCGCGGGCTGACGTACGGGGCCCGGGCCCGGTCCCGGTCCCGGTCCGGGACCGGGGCCGGGGCCGGGTGGCGGTGGCGGAAACTCCGTTGCGGAGGGCGGGGCCGAGGGGCACGCTCGGCGCGTGATCGACTCGACCTCCCCCGCCGGGCCCGGCCCTGCCGTCGGCCCCGGCCCCGGCCCCGGTCCCGCGCCCGCCCCGGACCGCCGTTTCGGCTGGTCCAACATGTTCGTCCACCCCGACGAGGACACCCGTACCGACGGAGGGTTCCGGGGCGAGCGGGACGTGCTCGCCGGCTACCTGCGCGACCAGCGGATCACGCTGGAGCTCAAGTGCGCGGGCCTCGACGCGGAAGCCCTGGCCCGGCGCTCGGTGGAACCCTCCGACCTGTCCCTGCTGGGTCTCGTACGCCACCTCGCGGGCGTCGAGCAGTACTGGTTCCGGCAGGTCATGGCGGGCCAGGAGGTACGCCGGCACTACCGCTCGGAGACGGAGCCGGCAGGGGAGTTCACCGGCGCGGCGGCCGATCCCGCGCTGGTCGCGGACGCGTGGGCGACCTGGCGGGCCGAGGTCGCCTTCGCCGAACGGCTCGTCGCGCAGGCTCCCGGCATGGGCGTCACGGGCGACTGCGGCGGCGAGCCCATGGAGCTCCGCGAGGTACTGGTCCACATGATCGAGGAGTACGCGCGGCACAACGGCCACGCGGACCTGCTGCGGGAGCGCATCGACGGGCGCGTGGGGCAGTAGGCCGGCATGTGCCCGTTCGGGGCGCCGCTACCGTGCGGGCGCGTCCTGGGGCTCCGGCCGCACCGTGATGCGTATCGAGCCGTCTGGGCCGCTCGTGACGGCGAGGGACGTCAGGTCCTGGACGTGCACCGTCGGGCCGTGCGCGGCGGCGCGGGGACCCACGCCGATCACGCGCATGCCCGCCGCGCGGCCGGCGGTGATGCCCGCGGCCGAGTCCTCGAAGACGATGCAGTCGGCCGGGTCCACGCCCAGGGCGGCGGCACCCTTGAGGAAGCCCTCGGGGTCCGGCTTGCTGGCGCCGACGGACTCGGCCGTCACCCGTACCGCGGGCATCGGGAGCGCGGCGGCCGTCATCCGGGCGGTGGCGAGAGCGGCGTCGGCGGACGTGACCAGGGCGTGCGGCAGGCCGTCGAGCGCGGCCATGAAAGCGGGGGCGCCCGCCACGGGGACCACACCGTCGGTGTCGGCGGTCTCGCGCGCCAGCATGACCGCGTTCTCGGCGAGGTTGACCTCCATGGGGCGGTCCGGCAGCAGGACGGCCATGGTGGCGTAGCCCTGGCGGCCGTGGACCACCTTCAGGGCCTCCTGCGGGTCCAGCCCGTGGGAGACCGCCCAGTCGCGCCAGCAGCGTTCGACCACCGCGTCGGAGTTGACGATCGTGCCGTCCATGTCGAGGAGCAGGGCCTTGGCGGTGAGTACTGCGGGTGCGGTGGTGGTGCTGGCCGGCATAGACGGGGCTCCAGACGGGCGGGAAAAGAGAACAAGTGGTTCCGTCCACCGGTCAGGGAGTGAGGACGGAACCACTTTGTTCCCACACGATACAAAACTGGGGATGGTCTGCGCCACTCGCGGGCGTGTGACCCCTGTCGCCTCGTCCGGCCCATGCCCCGCTCGGCCCCCGCCCGCGACCTACCCCTCCAGCGCCTTGCGGGTGAGGGGTCCGTAGACGCCCCACTCCTGCGGGTCGATCCGGTGGTCGTACTGGAAGTCCGACAGCGCTTCTTCGACCCTCCAGTCGAACTTTCCGTGGAACTTGCCCCGGTACAGCCCCTGCGCCGCCAGCAGCCGCTGGAGCTTCTCCACCTCCGGACCGGAGTCCCCGTAGCGGAGAACGGGCGCCTGCGCGGGCGGCGGCGAACTGGACGCACGGGTCGCACTGGGCGAAGCACTCGGCGACGGGGGCGCGGAGGACGCGGAACGGGACGGGCTCGGCGACGCGGACGGCGACGCCGACTTCGACGCGGTCGGCGACTTGGAGGCCGACGGGGACGCGCTGCCGTTGCTCGGGCTGCCGGACGGTGCGACCGGAGCCGCGCTCACGGCGGGCGCAGACGCCTTCGCGTCCAGCAACGTCGCATCACCGTCCGTGGAAGCGGGCAGCACCCACACCGCCACGGCCGTGCCACTGAGGGCCACCGTCGCCGCGGCCCCGATCAGCAGCGCCAACGGCCGGCGGCGGAAAGCGGAACCGGACCGCCCCTCCGGGCCCCCGCCCCCGCCCCCGCCCCATCCCTCTTGTGTTCCGCCCGACGCGGGGCCCGACGCGCGGCCCGCTGACGGGACCGCGCGGAGCCGCATCGTCTCCGCCGGGAGCGGCGCGTGCGCCGGGCCGTCCTGCCACGGCCCCGCCGCAGGCGCCACGGGTATCCCGTAAGCCGGAGTGTCGTCCTCCGCCGCGGCCGACTGCGGCGCAGGCGCGGGCGCGGGCGCAGGCGCGGGCGCGGGCGGGGGAGTCACCACATCGGACACGGGCTGCGGGGACGACTGCCCGGGCTCGGCGGGAAGCTCACCGGGGTCGGACAACGTCACGTACGGACGGATGCGCAGAGGGTTGAACCCCACACCCGGCGCACACCCGCAGGCGGCGCCGGCAGCGTCGCAATTTGGACAGTGCTCACCGTTCACTGGGACTCCCTCCCTGGCTTATTGCCTGCGATTATGCAGACCCGCCGCGGCCCTCCCAACCGCCCGAGAGGCCATAACCGGACACACCGCTCAGGATGGAGATGTTGATCCGGCCGGAGGAGGAATCGATGGCTCAGGATGCGACCAAAGGTGCCGTGGACCCCCTGCCCGGCCCGCAGAAGTCCGGCCCCGCCGGCGAGCACAGCGCACGCGAGGTGCTCGTTCCCATCGGCGCACTGCTCCTGGGCCTGCTGATCGCGGCACTCGACCAGACCATCGTCTCCACCGCCCTGCCGACCATCGTCAGCGACCTCGGCGGCATGGCCCACCTGTCCTGGGTCGTCACCGCCTACATGCTCGCCGCCACCGCCGCCACCCCCCTGTGGGGCAAGCTCGGCGACCAGTACGGACGCAAGAAGCTCTTCCAGTACGCCATCGTCCTCTTCCTGATCGGGTCGGCACTGTGCGGACTGGCCCAGGACATGCCCCAGCTCATCGGCTTCCGAGCCCTCCAGGGCCTGGGCGGCGGGGGACTGATCGTGCTGTCGATGGCGATCGTCGGCGACATCGTCCCGCCCCGCGAACGCGGCAGGTACCAGGGCCTCTTCGGCGGCGTCTTCGGCGCGACCAGCGTGCTGGGCCCACTGCTGGGCGGCCTGTTCGTCGACAACCTCTCCTGGCGCTGGGTCTTCTACATCAACCTCCCCATCGGTCTCGTCGCCCTCGTCGTCATCGCCGCCGCGCTGCACATACCGGCACGCCCCTCGAAACACACCATCGACTACCTCGGCACCTTCCTCATCGCATGCGTCGCCACCTGCCTCGTCCTCGTCGCCTCCCTCGGCGCCACCTGGGGCTGGGGCTCGGCCCGGATCATCGGCGTCGCCCTCCTCGGCGTCCTGCTGCTCGCCGCCTTCCTCCTCGTCGAGCGCAAGGCCGCCGAACCCGTCCTGCCTCTGGGGCTCTTCCGCATCCGCACCTTCACCCTCTGCTCGGCGATCAGCTTCGTCGTGGGCTTCGCGATGTTCGGGGCGATGGTCTACCTGCCGACCTTCCTCCAGATCGTCCAGGGCGTCTCACCGACCATGTCCGGCGTCCACATGCTGCCGATGGTCATCGGCATGCTCATCTCCTCCACCGCCTCCGGCCAGATCGTCAGCCGGACCGGCCGCTGGAAGGTCTTCCCGCTGGCCGGAACCGCCGTCACCGCCATCGGCCTGCTCCTCCTCCATCAGCTGCACCGCACCAGCTCCACCTGGGAGATGAGCCTCTACTTCTTCGTCTTCGGCGCCGGACTCGGCCTGGTCATGCAGGTCCTCGTCCTCGTCGTGCAGAACGCCGTCAGCTACGCCGACCTCGGCGTCGCCACCTCCGGTGCCACCTTCTTCCGCTCCATCGGCGCCTCCTTCGGCGTCGCGATCTTCGGCACGGTCTTCACCAACCAGCTCGACGACAAACTGGCCGCCTCGCTGGCCGGTGTCACCCTGCCCGCCGACGCCGGCATCCCCCAGCTGGAGGCGGACCCCCGGTCCATCGGCGCCCTGCCCGCCGACCTCCGCCCGCGCGTCCTCGACGCCTACGCCACCGCCATCACCGACGTCTTCCTCTACGCCGTGCCCGTCGTCCTGATCGCCTTCGTGCTGGCCTGCTTCCTGAAGGAGGACAAGCTCCGCGCCTCCGTCACCGCGCCCGACGTGACCGAGACCCTGGCCTCCAACCCCGTCCACCGCTCCTCCCACGACGAGGTCGCCCGCGCGCTGACCGTCCTCGGCACCCGCGAAGGCCGACGCCACGTCTACGAGAAGATCACCGAGAAGGCCGGCTACGACCTGCTGCCCGCCTCCAGCTGGCTGCTGCTGCGGATCAACAAATACGGCTCGGCGGAACCCGCACTGCTGGCCGAGCGCGTCAACGTGCCGCTGAAGGTCATCACGGACGCCGCCCGCCAGATCGAGGAACGCGGACTCGCCGTCCGGGACGGGCTCCCGCTGGTCCTGACCGAACAGGGCAGCGAGGCCGCCGCGAAGCTCAGCGACGCCCGGCAGGAGTCCCTCGCCGAACTGCTCGGCGACTGGTGGGGCCCCGACCGGCCGACCGACCTGGTCAAACTGGTCGAGGAGATCAACACCGAACTGTGCGGATCCGACGCCGAAGAGCCCTACGACGCCGAGCCCCGGCGCGACCACGCCGCCCCCTAGGGGGAGCCTCCCCCTCACGTGCGGGATCAGACCAGGCGCTTCTCGAACCAGTGCTCCGCATACGGGCCGGAGTTGTACGCGGGTATCTCCGCGTAGCCGTGACGCGCATACAACGCGCGGGCCTCCACGAGGTCCGACCGGGTGTCCAGCCGGATCCGCTCGGCGCCCAACGCACGGCTCTGCGCCTCCAGGGCGCCGAGCAGGGCCGCCCCGCCGCCGGTACCGCGGGCGCGCCGGTCCACGTACACCCTGGTGAGCTCGGCGGTCACGGGGTCGAGCAGGCGGATGCCGCCGCACGCCAGTGCCTCGCCGTCGAGGCGGCCGACGAGGAACTGGCCCGTCGGCGGTTCCAGCCCGTCGTCCGGGAAGTCCAGCAGCCCCTGGTCGATCTCGGGCTCGGTGACCTCGCGTTTCCAGTACCGGCCGGCGACCTCGGCGTAGTAGGCGCGGCGCAGCCGCGTGGCGTCGCCCGTGCTGAACGCTTCGGGGGACACGGCCCAGGTGGGTGATGGTGTGCGGTGTTCGCTGTGAGTGCTCATGGCGTCATTGTGGAGTCCGCGGGCGATCTCCCGCGTGGAATATCCACATTGGCGGGCTGATGATAGGAAAAACGGCAATTCCGCATACCCGGAGGGTGTGAAACGCCATGGCAGAGCATCCGGACTGTGCCCTGATCCGCCGCGGCTACGAGGCCTTCGGCAACGGCGACATGGAGGCGATGGCCGCGCTCATGACCGCCGACGTCATCCACCACGTGCCCGGCAACAACCCCATGTCCGGACACCACAAGGGCCGGGACCAGGTCCTCGACTTCTACCGCCGCCTCGGCGAGGAGACGAAGGGCACCTTCCAGGTGCACCTGGAATCCGTGCTCGCGGACGGCCGGGGGCACGTGATGAGCTTCCACACGGCGCGCGGTGACCGCGGCGACCGCGGCATTGAGATCCGCGAAGGACTCTTCTTCACGATCGTCGGCCACAAGATCACCGACATCGACCAGTGCACCGCGGACATCGACGAGGAAGACGCCTTCTGGAGCTGATCGAACCCGGGCACACGGCCCCACGGCCCCGGCCCCACGAACCGCCAGACCCACGAACCGCCAGACCCACGAACCGACAGGCCTACGCACCGCCAGACCCAGGACCCCGGGACACCCGCCCGGGGTCCGGTCCGCGCGCAGCGCCCGGAACGCAGCGAGCGAGCCGCGAGCCGCGCTCCGCGCGTCAGGCCTTCTTCGGCGCCGCCTGCTGCACGACCTCGAACGACCACACCGTCGACGCCGAGGCCGCCGGCTTCGGCCGCTCCGCGCCCGCCACGCCGCCCTCGCCGCCGCCACCCTGGTGAGCGGCCTTCATCGGCCCCTCCATCCATGCCTGGAAGTCCTCCTCCGAACGCCACCGCGTGTAGACGAGGTACTGGTCGGTGCCCTCCACGGGGCGCAGCAGTTCGAACCACTCGAAGCCGTCCGAGCTCTCCACCGCCCCGGCGCGCGAGGCGAAGCGCCGCTCCAGGACCTCCCGCTGCTCGGCGGGAACCGTCAGTGCGTTGATCTTCACGATGCTCATGGGAGCCATCCTAGGGATCCCGTGGGGGATATCGTCGTGCGGGTAATGGAGCGCGGCAGCCAGGCGAAGTCGGGGTTGCGGTCAACACGGCGGGAGGCCGGCGAGGCGTGGCTAACGCGGCAGAGCACAGCACAGCGGACGGACATGCCGGGGTCATAGGCGGTAACAGCAGGCTCGGCGCGGCGCGTCTCCTCCTGTGGGCCCTGGCCGGTGCGCTCGCCGTCAGACAGGCCGTCGCGGTGCTGCGCGTGCCACCCGCCGAGTGGCTGGGCGGATTCCACCTCCCCGGCAGCCTCCCTGGTTCGGGCGGCGGTTCCGGCGGCGGCGCGGTCGCATCCGTCTACGACGTCGGGCAGTTCGCCGGGACCCCCTTCGCCGGGCTGGTCCTCAAGCCGCTCGTCGGTCTCGCCGCCCCCTCCCTGGAGGTCGCCTGGACCTGCGTGACGCTGCTGTTCGTCGCCGCCATCGGGCTCGTCGCCGCCCGCGGCCTGCCCGACCCCGTGCCACGCCGCACCGCGCTGCTCGCCGCGCCCGTCCTGACGGCCCTGATGATGGTCTCGCTGCCCGTCCGGGAGGCCGCCTCACCCGGCCGGACCGCGGTCGTTCCCGTGTTGCTGGTGCTCCTGGCCGTCTTCCGCGTCCCCGGCGACCGGCCCGCGGGCTTCCTCGTCGGCCTGGCCGCCGCGCTCCAGCCGGCCCTGCTGCTCTTCGCCCCGCTGCTGTGGCTGACCGGACGCCGCCCCGCCGCGCGGACCGCCGCCGTGACCTTCGCCGCCGTCACCGCGCTGTCGTGGGCGGCCCTGCCGCGCGACTCCTGGACGTACTGGGTGCACCACCTGGCCGGCACGGGCCTCGGCGGGGCTCCCGACGGCCTCGCCAACCAGTCCGTGCACGGCGCGCTGCTGCGCCTCGGCCTGACCGGCCCGGTCGAGGTCCTGCTGTACGCCGCCCTCGCGGGTCTCATCGTCTGGTTCGGCCTGCGCCGCGCGGTCCGCTACGCCCGTGACGGCCAGCTGCTGCTCGCCGTCGCCGTCACCGGCTGCGTGGCCGTCGCCGTGTCCCCGACCGGCTGGCGCCACCAGCTGCTGTGGGTGCTGCTCGCCGTCGCCGGCAAGGTCGGCAAGCGAGCCGCCGACCGCCGGGTGTGGCCGGTGGCCGTCGTCCTCGCCATGACCCTGCCGAGCGCGGTGCTGCTGCCGAACCTGACCGCGCTGGCCCCCGTACGCGACAACGTGCTGCTGCTCACCGCGGTCGCCGCGGCCTGCGCGGTGCCGTTCCTGCCGCGCTCGTCCCCGTACTGGCGGGACCCCGTACCGACGGACTACGGGCGGCCGGCGCAGGCCCGCTGGTCGCGCGTGCCGCTGCTGCCGTTCTGGCGGCGCGTGCTGTCCCGCCCCAACCTCCTGCTGGAACTGCTCCTGATAAGGGTCGGCTACTCGCTCTACTCCCACATCCGGGCCGCCGCCCCCACCAGCCGCTCCCTCGCCGAGGGCAACGGCAGTCAGATCCTGGGGATCGAGCGGGCGCTGGGCATCGACATCGAGCACGCCGTGAACCACGCCGTGGTGGACACGCCCTGGCTGGAGGCCTTCTTCAACTTCTACTACACCTCCTTCCACTTCGTGGTGCCGCTGACGATCCTGGCGGTCCTGTACTGGCGGCGCCCCGGCGACTACCGCTGGGCCCGCGCCTCCCTGGGCCTGGCCACCGTCCTCGCCCTCGCCGGTTTCTGGCTCTACCCGCTCGCCCCGCCGCGCCTGATGCCGGGCCTCGGCTTCGTCGACACCGTGCACGGCCCGCAGGACCTGGCCAACCCGTCGTACGGGGCCATGACGGCGATCTCCAACCAGTACGCGGCGATGCCCTCGCTGCACTTCGGCTGGTCGCTGTGGTGCGGGATCGTGATCGTGGTGCTGGCCCCGAAGGGCTGGCAGAAGCTGCTGGGGGCCCTGCACCCGCTGATCACGGTGTGCGCGATCGTCGCCACCGCCAACCACTGGGTGCTGGACGCGGTCGGCGGAGCGGCCGTCGTCATCGCCGGTTTCGGGCTCGTCCACGTGCTGTCCGGGCCGCGCGGCCTGCACACGAGCCTTCCGGCGCAGCGCGGTGACGGCGCGGACCGGGAGGCGCCCGTCCCGCCCGACAGGGCACCCGCCGCCCAGCCCGTCGCGGGGTCGCGCCCCTGAGGGGTGTCCGGCGGGTGTCCCGTCAGCCTCCGCCGCGCCGTCTGCGCAGCAGCGAGCGCAGCGGTCCCGGGCTCTCGTACCCGACCCGCCGGGCGACCGCCGCCAGGGGCAGGTCCGTGGTGCGCAGCAGGTGTTCGGCCTGCTCCACCCGCAGGTCCTGCACCAGTCCGACCGGGGTGCGGCCGAGGGTACGGGCGACCGCGCGCTGCAGGGTGCGCTCGCTGACGCCGAGATCACGGGCCGCGTCCGCGATCGGCGCCGGCTCGGCGAGGCGGGCTCGCGCCCACTGCTCGAAGGCGGCGACGAGCGGGTCGTGGCGGGCCAGCGCGCTGGGGATCGCGTACGCGGCCTGCGAGGCCCGGTCGTCGACGACGAGGTAGCGGCGGACCAGGTCCGCGAGGGCGGGGCTGCGCGTGCCGACGATCGACAGGGCCAGGTCGAGGTGGCCGAACGCGGCGCCCGCCGTGGTCACCCCGCCGGAGCTGACGACCATGCGCGTCTCCTCCAGCGTGACCCGGCGGTAGCGGTCCCGGAAGAGGGGGGCCAGCCACCAGCTGGTCGTCGCCCGCTGCCCGTCCAGCACCCCTGCCTCGGCGAGCAGGAACGTTCCGGTGCAGGAGGTGGCGAGCGGGGTGCCGCGCTCGCGCGCCTGCGCCAGGAGCCGGCGGGCCGGGCGGTACGCGGCCGACGCGACCGCCTCGACCAGGGCCTCCGGGCGGCGTTCCGTCAACGCGGGCACTACCAGCAGGTCCGCGTCCCCGGCCGCGGCGGCCGGCGCGGTGTCGATGCGGTGGCCGAGCCCGGTGCGGACCCGGCGCCGCACGCCCACCGTCACGATGTCGAAGGCGGGCGGTGGGGCTCCGGCCACTCGGCGGCGCAGCGCGTCGGCCGTGTGCAGCACGTCCAGGACGGCCGAGATGCCCGAGTCGAAGACCCCGTCGAGGGCCAGTACGGCGACTTTCACCGCTCCAAGGTAGCGCTGCCCGGTCCCGCCCGGGCTGTCGGAATCGGTACGGAAGCTGCCGGATCCGACACTCCCGGTCCGGCCGGGGACGCCCCTAGGGTCGTTGCCATGACCACGTATGACACCAGTGCCCCGGTCCGCAGCCGTACGCACACCTGGCAGCCGCGGCCGGACATGACCCCGGAGATCCTCGGCATGAGCGGCCTGGAGATCCTCCGGGCGAGCCTGAAGGGCGAACTGCCGGGCGCGTCGATGATGAGCACCCTGGGCTTCCGGCTCACCGAGGCCGCCGAGGGCGTCGCCGTCTTCGAGGGCGACCCCGGCGACCACCTGCTCAACCCCATGGGGACGGTGCACGGCGGCTTCCTGGCCACCCTGCTCGACTCGGCGCTCGGCTCGGCCGTGATGACCCTGCTCCCGGCGGGCACCGCCTACACCACGGTGCAGCTGGGGGTGCACATGATCCGGCCGGTCATGGCGGACACCCCCACCCTGCGCTGCGAGGGCACCGCCCTGCACGTGGGCCGGACCACCGCCACCGCCGAGGCCCGGGTCACGGGCACGCACGACGGCAAGCTGTACGCCCACGCCACCACGACCTGCGCGATCCTGCGCGCGCGCTGACCCGGCCGCCGGGTCGCGCCGGGCGCGGACCGAAGGGGCGCCGGGGGCACACCATGCCCCGGCGCCCCTTCGGCCGGATCGTCGCTGTGAGTAAGGGTCACCCCGTTCGGGCGGGTCCGCCACTCGAACGGCGGGTCAGGCGCGACCGGTCAGGGGCGACCAGCGGACGGCAGGGGCCGGGGCGTGGGAGGAGCGGCCCCTGCCGTCCTGGGTCACGGGTCAGCCGTGGCTGACCCGGAGTTCCTTGATGCCGTTGAGCCAGGCCGCCCGCAGGCGGCGCGGGTCCTCCCCGGCCATCCGCAGGTCGGGCAGCGCATCGGCCAGGGCGTTGAAGATCAGGTCGATCTCCATCACGGCGAGGGACTTGCCGAGGCAGAAGTGCGGGCCGCCGCCGCCGAAGCCCAGGTGCGGGTTCGGGTCGCGGGTGATGTCGAAGACGTCCGGGTCCTCGAAGACCTCGGGGTCGTGGTTGGCGGAGGAGTAGAACATCCCCACCCGGTCGCCCGCCTTGATCTTCTGGCCGCCCAGCTCGGTGTCCTGGGTGGCGGTGCGTTGGAAGGACACCACCGGGGTGGCCCAGCGGACGATCTCCTCCGCGGCGGTGGAGGGCCGGGTCGCCTTGTACAGCTCCCACTGCTCGGGGTGGGTGAGGAAGGCGTGCATGCCGTGGCTGATGGCGTTGCGGGTGGTCTCGTTGCCGGCGACGGCCAGCAGCAGCACGAAGAAGCCGAACTCGTCGGAGCCGAGGTTGCCCTGGCCCTCGGCCGCCACCAGCTGGGTGACGATGTCCTGGGCGGGGCACTCCTTGCGCTGCGCGGACAGGTTCATCGCGTAACCGATGAGCTCCATGGCGGCGTTGGAGCCGACCTCGGCCGTGATCGCGTACTCCGGGTCGTCGTAGGCGATCATCTTGTTCGACCAGTCGAAGATCTTGGCGCGGTCCTTCTGCGGTACGCCGATCAGCTCGGCGATCGCCTGGAGCGGAAGCTCGCACGCCACCTGGGTGACGAAGTCGAAGCTGCCGTCGGCGGCCGCGGCCGAGGCCTCCTCGACGATCTTCCGGGCCCGGTCGCGCAGGGCCTCCTCCAGGCCGCGGATGGCCCGCGGGGTGAAGCCGCGCTGCACGATCTGGCGTACGCGGGAGTGTTCCGGAGGGTCCATGTTCAGCATGATCAGGCGCTGGGCATCAATGGCATCACGCTGGATGTGCTCGTTGAAGCGGATGATCGCGGTGTTGGTGGTCGAGGAGAACAGCTCGGGGTGCGTGGAGACGTACTTGACGTCCGCGTGCCGGGTCACGGCCCAGTAGCCCTCGTCGTCGAAACCGGTGACCCCCCGCCGCTGCGGGCACCACCACACGGGTGCGGTCTGCCGCAGCTGCGCGAACTCCGGGTACGGAACCCGGCTTTGGAGCAGGTCGGGGTCGGTGGCGTCGAAGCCGTCGGGGAGCGCGGGGCAGGACATCGGGCAACTCCAAAGTCTGACGGACCATCAGAAGTTGGCTCGAAGGTAGTAACGAGTTCTAGAAGTGACAAGGGTCGGGGCGCCAACTGTTGCGTGTGGAATCCGTGCAGGCCGCGTGCAAGACCCTTGCGTGCCGGGGTCCCAGGTCATAAGACTGCGGATAGAACTAGAACGCGTACTAGTTCGGGGCGGGGCGCCGGGACGGCCCGCCGCGCTGGCGCTGTGCAGGAGAGGACGAGCTCATGGCCGCGGAACCCGTCATCGTCGAAGCCGTACGCACACCCATCGGCAAGCGCGGAGGCGCGCTCGCCAACCTCCATCCCGCCTACCTGCTCGGTGAGACCTACCGCGAACTCCTCGCCCGTACCGGAATCCAGCCGGACTGCGTCGAGCAGATCGTAGGCGGCACCGTCACCCACGCCGGCGAGCAGTCCATGAACCCCGCCCGCAACGCCTGGCTCGCCATGGGGCTCCCGTACGAGACCGCCGCGACGACCGTGGACTGTCAGTGCGGCAGCTCCCAGCAGGCCAACCACATGGTCGCCAACATGATCTCCGGCGGGGTCATGGACATCGGCATCGCCTGCGGCGTCGAGGCCATGAGCCGCGTGCCCCTGGGCTCGGGCTCCAAGCACGGCCCGGGCAAGCCCTTCCCGGACGAGTGGAACGTCGACCTCCCCAACCAGTTCGAGGCCGCCGAACGCATCGCCCGCAACCGCGGCCTGACCCGCGAGGACGTCGACCGCCTCGGACTGCAGTCCCAGGAGCGCGCCCAGGCCGCCTGGGCCGAGGAGCGGTTCAAGCGCGAGACCTTCGCCGTGCAGGTGCCCACCACCGAGGAGGAACAGGCCGCCGGACAGGGCATGTGGCGTCTGGTCGACCGGGACGAGGGCCTGCGCGACACCAGCATGGAGGCCCTGGCCCGGCTCAAGCCGGTCATGCCCACCGCCGTGCACACCGCGGGCAACTCCTCACAGATATCCGACGGCGCCGCCGCCGTGATGTGGGCCTCGCGCAAGATGGCCCGCGCCCTCAAGCTCAAGCCGCGCGCCCGGATCGTCGCCCAGACCCTCGTCGGCGCCGACCCCCACTACCACCTGGACGGGCCGATCGACGCGACGCGGGCCGTGCTCGGCAAGGCCGGGATGTCGCTCAAGGACATCGACCTCGTCGAGATCAACGAGGCCTTCGCCTCCGTCGTCCTCAGCTGGGCCAAGGTCTTCGACCAGGACCTGGAGAAGGTCAACGTCAACGGCGGCGGCATCGCCCTCGGCCACCCCGTCGGCGCCACCGGCGCCCGCCTGATCACCACCGCCCTGCACGAGCTGGAACGCCGCGACAAGGAGTTCGCCCTGATCACCATGTGCGCCGGCGGCGCACTGGCGACCGGCACGATCATCCAGCGCCTCTGACCGCGCACGCGCGCACACCCCCCGCGCGCAGGCGCCCGCGATCCCGTGGGATGGGATGCAGAAGGCCCCGGGGCCGGACCTGGGGAGGCCGGCCACCGGGGCCTTCGAATGTCTTGCTGCTGCTGCTGCTACTGCTACTGCTACCGCTCCTGCGACAGCGGGTGCGGCGGCTTAGTACCAGTGGTTGGCCTGCCAGAAGTTCCAGGCGCCGACCGGGCTGCCGTAGCGCTCGTTCATGTAGTCCAGGCCCCACTTGATCTGGGTGGCCGGGTTGGTCTTCCAGTCGGCGCCCGCGGAGGCCATCTTCGACCCCGGCAGGGCCTGGACCAGGCCGTACGCGCCGGAGGAGGCGTTCGTCGCGGAGGGGTTCCAGCCGCTCTCGTGCGAGACGATCTTGTCGAAGGCCGCGAACTGCGCCGGGTCCTTGATCATCTGCTGGGCGATCGCCTTCGCACCCGCCGGAGCAGCCTGCGCGGGAACCGCGGCAAGCATGGAACCGGCAACGCCCAGGGCGAGGACGGAACCGACGAGGGTCTTCTTGGAAGCGGCGATGCGGCGGATGACAGCGTTGGACACGGATGAACCTTCCGAAGGGGACAAGGGCGGTCGCGGGCATGCCGAGGACATGCGTGAGCCACTCACGCGAAGGAGAGGGGTTCGTCGGCGGCGGGTGAAGTAACCCCTGCCGCCTTGCGACTCATCCAGTTCTACAGACGCTCCGGTGCCCTGGCAAAGGCCCCGCCTACTAGCCCCCCCCCGCACATGCGGGCCCATCGAACCCCCCGAACCGGACGAACAGGCCCTTGTCGGCCGCCTTGAGGTCTACTACCAGCCCTCGTATGTGACCTGCGTCCTGTGGGCCGCCTCACCGGCGGAGCCCCCCGAACTCACCCTCGGTGGCCGCACGCTCGCCGGAATCGAAGGAGACGGCGGCGTCGAAGGCGGCTTTGCGAGTCGCCCGCCGCAGCGCCCTCAGCAGCGTGCCGCCGAGCATCAGCGTCAGTACGACCGTCAGCGACGCCCGGCCCAGGTCCCAGCCCAGCGACGTCGTCAGGTAGTACGCGACGAAGCGCACCAGGTTCGCGGCCAACGGCTCCCCCGGATGGAAGGAGATGCCCTGCGCCATGCCCTGGATGATCACCCAGCCCTGCAGGTTCATGACCGCCCCGTACGCGAAGGCGGCGGCGAAGCCGTACGCGGCCAGCATCAGCAGCTCCGCCCGGCCCCGGATCCGCTCCGGGCCCGGCAGCAGCCCCGCCCCCAGCGAGAACCAGCCCATCGCCAGCATCTGGAACGGCATCCACGGCCCGACCCCGCCCGTCAGCAGGGCCGAGGCGAACATCGTCACCGACCCCAGGACGAAACCGAAGCCCGGACCCAGGACCCGGCCGCTCAGCACCATCAGGAAGAACATCGGCTCCAGCCCGGCCGTGCCCGCGCCCAGCGGTCTCAGCGCCGCCCCGACGGCCGCGAGCACGCCGAGCATCGCCACCGCCTTCGCGTCCATGCCGGTGTCGGCGATCGTCGCCACGACGACGGCGACGAGGAGCGGCAGCAGCGCCGCGAAGAGCCACGGGGCGTCCTGGGAGTGGGCCAGCCCCGACTGCCGGTCGGCGAGCAGCGGCCACCCGAACGCCGCCACACCGATGAGCGAGACGAGGACCAGGGCGGCGGCGGCCCGGGGGCCGATCCGGACCGGGCGGCTCGCGGGGCGGCTCATCGGGTCCCCTCCGCGCCGAGGGCCTCGGCGACCTGGCCCACGGTGAGCCAGTGGCCCGGCGCCAGCACCTTCGCCACCTGGGGTGCGAAGGCGGGCGAGGACACCACGACCTCCGCCGTCGGGCCGTCCGCGACGACCTCCCCGCCCGCCAGGATCACCACGCGATCGGCCAGCTCGGCGGCGAGCTCCACGTCATGGGTGGCCAGGACGACGGCGTGCCCGTCGGCGGCCAGGCCGCGCAGGATCTCGACCAGGCGGGCCTTGGCGGCGTAGTCCAGACCGCGGGTGGGTTCGTCGAGGAGCAGCAGGGCGGGGCGGCCCGTGAGGACCAGCGCGAGGGCCAGCGCCAGGCGCTGCCCCTCGGAGAGGTCCCGGGGATGGATGTCGTCGAGCACCCCCGGCAGCAGGCCCGCGACCAGGTCGCGGCAGGTGCCGGGGGGCGCGCCGGCGTCGGAGTCGGCGGCGGCGCACTCGGCGGCCACGGTGTCGGCGTAGAGCAGGTCGCGCGGCTCCTGCGGGACGAGGCCGACGTGGCGCACCATCTCGGGCGGCGGGGTGCGGTGCGGGGTCCGGCCACCGACGGTCACCTCGCCGGTGGCGGGGGGGAGCGTACCGACGAGGGCGGCGAGCAGGGTGGACTTGCCGGCGCCGTTGCGGCCCATCAGGGCGATGGTCTCGCCGGGCGCCACCGCTAGGTCGACGGCCCGCAGCACGTCGGTGCGGTCGCGGCGTACGCCGAGGTTCCGGGCGCGGGCCGTTTCGCCTGCGGCGGGCTCGGCGGGCTCGGCGGGCTCGGCGGGCTCGGCGGGGACGGCGGGCTGGGCGGGTTGCGGCCTGCCGCGGCCCAGCAGGCGGGCGAGCAGCCCGGGTGCGGCGCCGCTCCCGGGGGCGCTGCCCCCGGACCCCCGCGCCTCAAACGCCGACGAGGCTGGGTATTTCAGCCCTGCCGGCGTTTGAGGCGCGGGTCCGGGCAGAGCCCGGGAAGCGGAGCCGCGGGCGCCCTCGGAGGCAGGCACCGACGAAAGGCGGTCCCGCAGCGGCGCGGCCTGGCGGCGGGCGTCGCGGACCGACAAGGGGAGGGGGGACCAGCCCGCGAGGCGGCCCAGGGAGACCACCGGCGGGTGGACCGGGGAGACCGCCATCGCCTCCGCCGGGGAGCTCAGGACCGGGGCCGCGCCACGGGCGGGCAGCAGCAGGACGCGGTCGGCGTACTGCACCACCCGCTCCAGCCGGTGCTCCGCCATCAGCACGGTGGTGCCCAGGTCGTGGACCAGGCGCTGGAGGACCGCCAGGACCTCCTCGGCCGCCGCCGGGTCCAGCGCGGACGTCGGCTCGTCCAGTACCAGCACCTTCGGGTGCGTGGTCAGCACCGAGCCGATCGCGACCCGCTGCTGCTGGCCGCCGGACAGCGTCGCGACAGGCCGGTCGCGCAGCTCGTTCAGGCCCAGCAGATCGAGGGTCTCCTCCACCCGGCGCCGCATCACCGCGGGCGGCAGCCCCAGGGACTCCATCCCGTAGGCCAGCTCGTCCTCCACCACGTCCGTCACGAAGTGCGCGAGGGGGTCCTGGCCCACCGTGCCCACCACGTCCGCGAGCTCGCGCGGCCGGTGCGTACGCGTGTCACGGCCCGCGACCGTCACCCGGCCGCGCAGGGTGCCGCCCGTGAAGTGCGGGACCAGCCCGCTCACCGTCCCCAACAAGGTGGACTTGCCGACCCCGGACGGGCCGACGACCAGCGTCAGCTCGCCCTCCGGAACCACCAGGTCGACGCCCTGCACCGAGGGGCCGGCCGCACCGTCATAGGTGACCGACACCTGCTCGAACCGGATCACTTCGACGCCTCCTTCGGCGGTACGGGTGCCACGAAGGCGGGCAGCAGGCCGATCAGGACCGCGGCGGCCGGCCACAACGGCAGCGTGGGCGCCACCAGCGGCACCACGCCCGGGTGCAGACCGGCCGGGTCGACACCGCCGGCCCGGATCAGCAGCCCCGCGACGGCCGCCCCGGAACCGGCGACCAGCCAGGCACGCGCACCCCACCGGTCGGGCCGGTAGCGGGTGCGCACCGACCGGCGCCCGCCCAGCCGCAGACCCGCCAGGGCCGACGCCGCGCCGAGGCCGAGCACGGGCAGCCCGTACGCGGCGCCCTGCGCGGCCAGCAGACCGTACGTGCCCGCGCACATCCCGAGCAGGCCGCCGAGGGTGAGGACGGTGGTGGTGTGCCGGACGGCCGGCGGGACCTCGGCCGTACGGCCGTAGCCGCGGGCGTCCATCGACGCCGCGACGGCGACCGACCGCTCCAGGGCGCCCTCCAGGACCGGCAGGCCGATCTGGAGGACCGCCCTGATCCCGCCCGTGGGGCGTCCGCGCAGGCGGCGGGCGGTGCGCAGGCGCACCACGTCGGCGACCATGTTCGGCGCGAAGGTCATGGCGACGACGACGGCGACCCCGGCCTCGTACAGGGCGGCCGGCAGGGACTTCAGGAGCCGGGCCGGATTGGCGAGGGCGTTCGCGGCGCCGACGCAGACGAGGAGCGCGGCCAGCTTCGCACCGTCGTAGAAGGCGAAGACGAGCTGCTCGGCGGTGACCCTGCCGCCGAACCGGATGCCCTGCGCCCAGGCGGGCAGCGGCACCTCGGGGAGGACGAAGAGGACGTGCGTGCCCGGGATGGGCGAGCCCAGGAGCATGGAGAAGAGCAGGCGCAGGCCGACGACGACGAGGCCGAGCTTGAGGAAGGCCCCGTAGGAACGGGCCCACGGCGCGTCCGTGCGGCGGGCCGCGACCACGAAACCGGCGACGCCGACGATCAGGCCGAGGACGAGCGGGTTGGTGGTGCGCGACGCGGCGGTGGCCAGCCCGAGGGCCCACAGCCACCAGGCCCCCGCGTGCAGGGCGGTGGCGCGGCTGCCCAGCGGCGCCCTCCATCGTTCGTACGACGACCGGCGCGGGGAGCCCCGCTCCCCGGGCCCGCTCCGGCGGGCCGGGGGCACGGGGGCGGGTGCGGCTCCGGTGGGTGCTCCCGTGGGCGAGCCGGACGCGGGGTGCGTCATCGGCCCCGGCGGCGGGACTGCCAGACGCCCGCGGCGGCCAGGACCGCGACCAGGGCGATACCCGCCAGCAGTCCGGCGGACGGGCCGCCGCCACCGCCGCCCGGGGCGGAGCCGGACGGCGAGGCGGACGCCTCGGCCGCACCGCTGTCGGCGATCTGCTCACCGCAGCCGTGCTGCGGGAAGCCCGCGATCGCGCACAGCAGCGCCGCGCTGTTGTAGCGCAGCGGCTTCGCGACCGCCGCCAGCGCCTCGGCGGTCGTGGCCTCCGGCGCCACCTGCGCGCACGCCGTGCGCGGGGCCTCCTGCGGCACGACCTCGCCCGACGGGGCGTCCGCCTGCACACCGAAGTCGATGACGAGGGCCACCCGCTTGCGGCCCTCCGCCGCAGCGGTGGCCCCGCACACGGCCTCGAAGTCGGCCGCGGCCCGCGGCTTGGCCGCCTCGGCCGCCGCGTCCTTGCTCACCGCGAAGCGGAACCCCTGGACGGAGCCGTCCGCGGGGCGGGCCAGCGACGGCCCCTGAGTGGCGTACGACCACTGGCCGCCCGCCGCGCCGTCCCAGAACGACCAGTAGCGGTAGCCGGCCGCCAGCGCCGGAGCGGCGGCCAGCAGGGCCAGGACGGTGCCGAGGACAAGGGCCACGGCGGGCAGGCGGCGGCGCATCAGAGCTGGTTCTTCTTCCGGCGGCCGCTCAGCAGGATGCCGATGCCCACACCGGCCGCGGCGCCCGCACCGATGATCCACCAGAGGTTCGCGCCGCCGGAGGGCTCGTCCTTCTCGCTCTCCACCTCGGTCGCGGCGGTGTCCGCGCCCTGCGGGGCCGGGCCCGTCGCGTTCAGCGCGGCCACGAGGTCGGTGCCGCCGAAGGACTTCGGGTCGGTGCCCGTGGCGTGCGCGGCCAGGATCAGGGTGCCCAGACCCGCCGGGGAGCCCTTGGCCCACTCGGCGGAGTTCGCCCTCAGCCACTCCAGGGCGCCCGCCGCCGACTGCTTGTGCCCGGCCGCGGCCAGGGCGATCACCGCGTCGGCGGTGTTGCCGGTGTCCGCCGTCGGCTGGTCCGCACCCGGGGTCACGGCCGTCAGGTGGCCGTCCTTCTTGAGGGCCTCGGCCAGGTAGCCCGCCGCGCCCTGGGCGGCGGCCGCGACGCCGGCCGCCGGGTCCGCGCCGGGCGCCGCCGGGCAGGTCAGCGGGGTCGCGGGGGTGTCCGTACCGGACGGGACGACGGCCGTGCCCGCGCCGAGGCCGGCCAGGGTCGCCGCGGCCGTGGCGTCGGCGTTCGCGAGCAGCTTGCCGTCGACGGGCTGGAACGCGAAGGCGCCCCGGTCGGCGGCCGGTTCGGCGGCGCAGCCCAGCTGGAAGGAGAGCAGCGCCTCGTAGGGGGACTTGCCCGCCTTCGACTTCGTCTCGGCCGGCTTCTCGCCGGCCGCGGTCAGGGCGCTGATCACGATGGCGGTCGAATTGGCGTCGGTGCCGCCGTCCATGGAGCCGCCGGGGTTGGAGCTCCAGCCGCCGTCCTCGTTCTGGACGGACTTCAGCCAGCCGACCGCCTTCTTCACGCTCTCGTCGTGGCCGCCGAGCGCGGTCAGCGCCTGCACGGCCGCGGCCGTCGCGTTCGAGTCGATGTAGGCCGTCGCGTCGCAGTCCTTGGTGGTGTCCGCCCGGAAGGCGGGGAAGGAGCCGTTCGCGCACTGCTGGCCGACCAGCCAGTCCACGGCCTGCGCGGCGGGCTTCACACCGACGGTGTCCTGGGCGAGCAGGGCGAAGGACTGCCGCCACACGCCGTCGAAGGCGGGGTCCTTCTTGCCGTAGAGCCCGGAGGGGATGACCGGGGGCGCGGAGGGGGAGGGCGGCGCGGTGTCGGCGAGGGCTGCGGGGGCGACACCCACGCAGAGCACGGCGGAGGCGGCGAGCGCGGCGGCGCTGCGGCGGACGGTCATGGGGGAGGGTGCCTCTCCTGCTGGGGAAACCGGGGCAGGCACGCACAGGCACCGGGCTCCGGCTCCGTGTTTCCTCGACGGTGCCGGCCGCCGGGAAGACCGGCGGCACGAGCCGCGCACTCCGGTACGGGGCATTCCGGCTTCCCGCCCGGATGGTGCCGGGGGCGGGTCACGGTTGCGGGTCAGCGCCGGAATCGCACCGGCTTCCCCCCGTACGGGGTGTGGACGACCGCCTCACTCTACCGGCCCGTAGCCCCCGGGCCCGGGGGTGTCGGCTGGATCACGCCCGGGCCCGGCACCCGGTCCGACCGGCGGGCCTCCCCTCAGACCGCCCGGTACGACACCGGGTCCGTGCCCGGGACCGCCTCGGCGCGGCCCTGCTTCACCAGCCGCCGCAGATGCGCTTCCGCCTCCGAGACGGCGATGTTGCGGGAGCCGTACGGGATCTGCTCCCAGGGCCGGTTCCACTCCATCCGCTCCGCGAGCCCCCACGGGGTCAGCGGCTCGGCGAGCAGCGCCCACAGCCCCGCCAGGCGTTCCTCGTGGTGGTCCAGCAGTTCCCGTACCCGGGCGGGCGCGTCGGTGAAGGCGTGCTGGTGGGCCGGGAGCACCTCGGCGGGCGCCAGGCGGCCGATGCGTTCGAGGGAGTCGAGGTAGTCCCCGAGGGGGTCGGTGACGCGGGTGTCCTCGGGGGCCTCGTAGAGGCCGATGTGCGGGGAGATCCCGGGCAGCAGGTGGTCGCCGGAGAAGAGGCGGCCGTTGCCGGGGAGGTTCGCCGGATGCTCCTCCTCCAGGTGCAGGCAGACGTGGCCGGGGGTGTGGCCGGGGGTCCAGATCGCCCGCAGCCGGCGCCCGGCGAGGGGGAGCAGCTCGGCGGGGACGATCTCCCGGTCGGGGACGGCGGCGCGCAGTCCGGGCAGGGTCCGCATGCGGCCGCTCGCGCGGGCGGCGCGCAGCGGTGCGATGTGTTCCTCGGGGGCCCCGGCGGCGGCGAGTTTCGCGCTCATGTAGTCGAACCACACCCCGGGCTCGGAGGAGCGGGTGCGCACGACGACCTCGGTGTCGGCGGCGTGCATGGCGATCCACGCGCCGGACGCCTCGCGGACCCGGCCGGACAGGCCGTGGTGGTCGGGGTGGTGGTGGGTGATGACCACGCCGTGGACGTCGGCGATCGCGATGCCGAGTGCGGCGAGGCCGGCGACGAGGGTGTCCCAGGACTCGGGGTCGTCCCAGCCGGTGTCGACGAGGACCGGGCCGCGGTCGGTGTCGAGGACGTGGACGAGGGTGTGTCCGAGGGGGTTGTCGGGGATGGGCACCTTGATCCCCCACACGCCTCCGCCGTGATCGGTGACCTGTGACGTGTCCTGCGGCATGAGCCCTCCGCCTGTCGACCGCCGTCCTCCGACGAGAACGCGTTCCAGTAGTAGCCCAAGTCGACCATCTTCGCGGGATTCTGACTAGTCGTTGGATCTTCTCCGCTCTTCCGTCCTGGCCGTGGACTCCTAGAACTAGAACTGGTATCAGTTCGGGAACGCCAAGCCGCAGGAGGCCTCAGCCATGACGGAGCTCGTGGAACACGGAAAGCTGTTCATCGGCGGTGAGTGGACGGATCCGCTGGGCACCGACACGATCCGGATCGTCTCCCCCCACACCGAGCAGGTCATCGGCTCCGTCCCGCACGCGTCGGAGGCGGACGTCGACCGCGCCGTCGCCGTCGCCCGCAAGGCTTTCGACGAAGGCCCCTGGCCCCGGATGACGCTGGAGGAGCGCATCGCGGTCGTCTCCCGCATCAAGGACGCCATCGCCGTCCGCCACGAGGAGATCGCCCGCTCGATCAGCTCCCAGAACGGCTCCCCCTACTCCTGGAGCGTCCTGGCCCAGGCCCTCGGCCCGATGATGGTCTACGACGCCGCGATCACCGTCGCCCGCGACTACCCGTACGAGGAGCACCGCCAGGGCGTGCTCGGCCCGATCCTGGTGCGCCGCGAGCCCGTGGGCGTCGTCGCCGCCGTCATCCCGTGGAACGTCCCGCAGTTCGTCGCGGCCGCCAAGCTGGCGCCGGCGCTGCTCTCCGGCTCCACCGTGATCCTCAAGCCCTCCCCGGAGGCGCCGCTCGACTCCTTCATCCTGGCCGACATCGCGCGCGAGGCCGGAGTGCCCGAGGGCGTGCTGTCGATCCTGCCCGCCGACCGCGAGGTCAGCGAGTACCTGGTCGGCCACCCCGGCGTCGACAAGGTCGCCTTCACCGGCTCGGTCGCCGCCGGCAAGCGCGTGATGGAGGTCGCCGCCCGCAACCTCACCCGGGTCACCCTCGAACTCGGCGGCAAGTCCGCAGCCGTCGTCCTCCCCGACGCCGACATCGAGACCGCGGTCGCCGGGATCGTGCCCGCCGCCTGGATGAACAACGGCCAGGCGTGCGTGGCCCAGACCCGGATCCTCGCCCCCCGCAGCCGGTACGAGGAGGTCGCCGAGGCCCTCGCGGCCGCGGCCGGCGCGCTCGTCGTCGGCGACCCGCTCGACCCGGCGACGCAGCTCGGCCCGCTCGTCGCCCGGCGCCAGCAGCAGCGCTCCCTGGACTACATCCGCATCGGCCAGGAGGAGGGCGCGAAGGTCCTGGCGGGCGGCGGCCGCCCGGCGGGCCTCGAACAGGGCTGGTACGTGGAGCCCACGCTCTTCGGCGACGTCGACAACACCATGCGGATCGCCCGCGAGGAGATCTTCGGCCCGGTCGTCTGCCTGATCCCGTACGGGGACGAGGCGGAGGCCGTACGCGTCGCCAACGACTCCGACTTCGGCCTCAGCGGCAGCGTCTGGACCGGCGACGTCGAGCACGGCATCGACTTCGCCCGGCGCATCCGCACCGGCACCTTCAACGTGAACACCTTCAGCCTGGACATGCTCGGGCCGTTCGGCGGCTACAAGAACAGCGGGCTGGGACGGGAGTTCGGCCCGGAGGGCCTGAGCGAGTACCTGGAGCACAAGATGATCCACCTGCCCGCGGGCTACGAGGCGGGTGCCTGATGGGCGACCGCTGGCAGGTCGAGGTCGACCGGGGGGTGTGCATCGGCTCGGGCATGTGCGTGAACCACGCCCCGGAGGGCTTCGTCCTGGACTCGGCGCGCCAGTCCCACCCCCGCAGCCCGCAGTCGGACGCGAACGAACCGGTCCTCACCGCGGCGGAGGGCTGCCCGGTCGAAGCCATCATGATCACCCTGGCCGCCACGGGCGAACCGGTCTTCCCGCCGGAGGAGTAGCCGGCCGTGGCCGTCGGCGGAGCGGGAGACCACTCGGTGAGGGGGCCGGGGACCGCGAGCTCCACGAAGGCGTCGGTGCCCGGCGCCGGAAGCGGTCGCCCATCCAGTGGGCGACCGCGCTTCCACGCCCGTCCGTACAGCGGAACGCGACCCGGCCGTCCTCGGCGACCCGGTCCACGAGGACGTGCACGGGCGGTTACTCTCGCTCGGCGGCGCTCCGCTCGACGCAGAACTCGTTGCCCTCGGGGTCGGCGAGGGTCACCCACCCGGTGCCGTCGGGCCTGCGGTGGTCGCCGACGACGGTGGCGCCCAGCGCCACGATGCGCTCCACCTCCTCGTCGCGGGTGCGGTCCTGCGGCTGGAGGTCCACGTGCACACGGTTCTTGACGCTCTTGGCGTCGGGAACCGTCACGAAGAGCAGCGTCGATCCGGGAGCCGTGACCAGCGCCTCGGGGTCCCCGGGGAAGTCGTCGTCGGCGAGCGAGCCGTCCAGAACGGCGGCCCAGAACTGCCCGAGGCTGTAGGCGTCGGAGCAGTCAACTGTGATGTGTCGTACGAGAGAAGCCATGGGCGGGACTATCGAACAGCCCACCGACTCCTGTCCACCGAGATTGCGGGGTGGCACCCCGAACCACGGCCTTCCCCCGCCGGTTTAGAGGCGCCTCACAGGCTCGGCGGCTTCCGGCGGCCCGTCGACCCGGCCACGCCGAACGCGCCGGCTCCACACGGTGTGCCCGATGAGAACCACGGCGGCGACGCATGCCGCAACACGAGTCACGTTCCAGGTCAGAGCGAAAACCGCCCCCTCCGAGTCCGCCTCCACGCTCAACCGCTGAGTCGCCTCGAAGAAGGCGGTGAGAGGAACAACCAGACGGAACAGGAGGCCACCGACTCCGGGTGTTCGCGCTACGTTGCCCATGAGTCCCACGGGCGCGCCGAACACGAATGCCGCTGTTCCCCACAGAAGGATCTGCCCCTGGCCGGAGGTGTCAGGCTCCATTCCGGCCGGCACGGAGGTGGCTTCTTCCATTCCAGCGGGAATGGTGGGGTTGATGTCCTTGAAAACGTAGTATGTGACGACACCGATGGCCAGCCCCAAAGCTGCCAGCAATGCCGATTCGATCTTGGATGGACGGAAGTACCCCACCACCAGGGCGTAGCAGGCCCACGGCCAGCCGCTGGAAAAAACAATGCTCACGGCGACGCAAAATGGATTGTCCCATTTCCCGGCAACGGGGCCCACGAGGCCAAGCAGGAGACCGGCTCCGAGAGACGCGGCGACCCGCACGACGCGAGCACGTGTTGAGCGTGTGATTGTTCTTCCCCCGTTCAATGGGTGGGCCCGACGTGGAGGTGGCGCCGCCCCGGGGTCGCGCGCGTGACGACCAGCCTCGGAGCGACTCGCAACCTACCGCACCCTCCCGGAAGTTACTGCTTGGTGCGGCGAGTGGAACCAGTCCACGCTGACACCAGGTGCCGCCGGTGGACGGGCTGATGCATGCCTGTGACTGCGCGCCGAAAGAGCCCGTCGATGCGTCCGTCCTGAACGTCACGACTCCCCATTCTGGCGGATCCACCGGCAATGTTCATGAAATTCCCTCCCTGATTCCCCGTGCTGGGAAAACGACGGAAGGATTCCGGTGGCTCACGGCCGGCCCCGGACTGGACGGGCTGCGGACGCGTGAGGGAGGAGCGCGTAGCGATCTGAGGCGGCTTATGTCCAGCCGCAGACGTCTCGCGGACGCCGTCCGGCAGGAGCGCGTAGCGATTTGGGGCGCCCTGGGCTCCGCCCGCGCATCGCTGACCGCCCCGTCTCGGAAAAGGAACACCCGGCCCGTTCCTTCGGGGGCTTCCCGGCAGTCTTTCGGATTTCCGGGGCGGGACGGGCGGTCAAGGGTGGCCGAAGGCCATCACGAAGTGACGCGACCGCAGGGAGCGCCCTTGAAGGGCCGGCCCGACGCGGAGAGACGATGGGACTGACGGGAAACCCCCAGCACGTCTCTGACTACCGCCCGAGTGGCCGATCTCCCGAAGCTCCCCTTGCCCTTCCACCTCCGCCCCGCCCCCGCCCCCCCAGCGGTCGGTTCAGGACTTTTCCGGGGACTTTCCCGGGGACGTCAGGTCGATCAGGCGGCAGACCATTTCGATGTCGATCTTGACCTGGGCGATCGAGGCGCGGCCCGAAAGCCAGGTGATCAGCGCCGAGTGCCAGGTGTGCTCGATGACCCGGACCGCCGACAGCTGCTCCGCCGTCGGCGGGTGTTCGAGGCCCATGGCGTCCAGGATGATCGCCGTGGTCAGACGGGACACGGTGTCGACCTCGGGGCTCACGCTGCGGTCCGCGAAGGTCAGGGCCCGCACCATCGCGTCCGCCAGCTGCGGCTCCCGCTGGAGGGCGCGGAAGGCGCGCATCAGGGTCTCCGCGACCCGGGCCGCCGGTTCGTCACCGGCCGGCGGGCGTTTGCGCAGCGTCGTGTGCATGTGCTGGAGCTGGTCCTGCATGGTGGCGACCAGCAGGTGCACCTTGGACGGGAAGTAGCGGTAGAGCGTGCCCAGCGCCACGCCGGCCGCCTCCGCGACCTCGCGCATCTGGACGGCGTCGAAGCCGCCCCGGCTGGCCAGCTGGGCACTCGCGTGCAGGATCCGGCGGCGGCGCGCCTCCTGGCGCTCCGTCAGGGGAGGCGACGCCGGTGTGGTGACGGCCTTCACTTCCGCTGTCATGTGTCCCGTTCCGTGTCGTTGCGCGGGCTGTCTCCGGGGTGATCCGCAGCCAGCATCGCAGGCGCCGCAGTCGTGGCGTGAATCACCTGCTCCACCTCTTACGGTGTGGTTTCCGGCCGGTAGATTCAATGCTCTTAGACGGATCAAGTCTGAAACTTGTTCTACATTATCCGAGCGGTTACGCTCCGGCGAAAGTGCAGCGAGAAGGGGGCCGAGAGTGACCGCTGAGGCCGTGGTGACGAGCCCTTTCGCGGGTTCCGCCGACGACGGCGAGCGTCCGCTGCGCATCGCCCTCCTCACCTATAAGGGGAACCCGTTCTGCGGCGGTCAGGGCGTCTACGTCCGGCACCTCTCGCGCGAGCTGGTCCGCCTCGGGCACTCCGTCGAGGTCATCGGCGCCCAGCCCTACCCGGTGCTCGACACGGGCGCCACGCTCACCGAACTCCCGAGCCTCGACCTGTACCGCAGCCCCGACCCCTTCCGGACACCGGGACGCGACGAGTACCGCGACTGGATCGACGCCCTCGAGGTCGCCACGATGTGGACCGGCGGCTTCCCCGAGCCGCTGACCTTCTCGCTGCGCGCCCGCCGCCATCTGCGGGAGCGGGCCGGGGAGTTCGACGTCATCCACGACAACCAGACCCTCGGCTACGGGCTGCTCGGCGACCTCGGCGCGCCGCTGGTGACGACGATCCACCACCCCATCACCGTCGACCGCAAGCTCGACCTCGACGCCGCGCAGGGCCGCGTCAAGCGTGCCTCCGTACGCCGCTGGTACGCCTTCACCCGCATGCAGGGCCGCGTGGCCCGCAAGCTGCCCTCCGTGCTCACCGTCTCCGGATCCTCCAAGCAGGAGATCGCAGACCACCTCGGCGTGCAGGACGAGCGCATCCACGTCGTGCACATCGGCGCCGACACCGACCTCTGGTCGCCCGACCCGTCCGTGGCCGAGGTTCCCGGCCGCATCGTGACCACCTCCAGCGCCGACGTCCCGCTCAAGGGCCTGGTGTTCCTCGTCGAGGCGCTCGCGAAGCTGCGCACCGAGCAGCCCGACGCCCACCTCGTCGTGGTCGGCAAGCGCGCCGAGCAGGGCCCCGTCGCCCGCGCCATCGAGACGTACGGCCTCCAGGACGCCGTCCGCTTCGTCAAGGGCATCACCGACGCCGAGCTGGTCGACCTGGTGCGCAGCGCGCAGGTGGCGTGCGTGCCGTCGCTGTACGAGGGCTTCTCGCTCCCGGCGGCCGAGGCCATGGCCACCGGCACTCCGCTGGTCGCCACCACGGGCGGCGCGATTCCCGAGGTCACCGGTACCGACGGTGAGACCTGCCTCGCCGTGCCGCCCGGCGACGCCGGCGCCCTGGCGGCCGCGCTGGGCCGGATGCTCGGCGACCCGCAGCTGCGGGCCCGCGTCGGCGCTGCCGGACGTGAACGCGTCCTGACCCGTTTCACCTGGGCCGCGGCGGCCAAGGGCACCGCCGCGCACTACCGCGCCGCCATCGAGCAGGCCGCCCGCGCCCGCCGCGCGCGGTGACCTTCCGCCTCATCCACACCGTCCCCACCCCCGTACACCCCCGCGACCGCGAAGGCAGGACCCCGTGCTGACCGTCGATTTCTCCCGGTTCCCGCTCGCCGCAGGCGACCGCGTACTCGACCTTGGCTGCGGCGCAGGCCGGCACGCCTTCGAGTGCTACCGGAGAGGCGCCCAGGTGGTCGCCGTCGACCGCAACGGCGAGGAGATCCGCGAGGTCGCCAAGTGGTTCGCCGCGATGAAGGAGGCCGGTGAGGCCCCGGTCGGAGCCACCGCCACCGCGATGGAGGGCGACGCGCTGGCGCTGCCCTTCCCCGACGAGTCCTTCGACGTCGTCATCATCTCCGAGGTGATGGAGCACATCCCCGACGACAAGGGCGTGCTCGCGGAGATGGTTCGCGTCCTCAAGCCCGGCGGCCGCATCGCCGTGACCGTGCCGCGCTACGGCCCGGAGAAGATCTGCTGGGCGCTGTCCGACGCCTACCACGAGGTCGAGGGCGGCCACATCCGCATCTACAAGGCGGACGAGCTGCTGGGCAAGATGCGGGCGGCGGGCCTCAAGCCGTACGGCACGCACCACGCGCACGGGCTGCACTCGCCGTACTGGTGGCTCAAGTGCGCCTTCGGCGTGGACAACGACAAGGCGCTGCCGGTGAAGGCGTACCACAAGCTCCTGGTCTGGGACATCATGAAGAAGCCGCTGGCGACGCGCGTGGCGGAGCAGGCCCTCAACCCGCTCATCGGCAAGAGCTTCGTGGCGTACGCGACCAAGCCCCACCTCCCCGTCGGCGCGACCCAGTGAGCTCGCCCGGGCGTACCGAACACCTCGTCCTGGACGGCGTGCTGACCGCGGAGCAGGCGGCCGAGACGGTCGCGGGCATCCTGGCGGTGCAGCGCGACGACGGCGCCATCCCGTGGTTCCGGGGTCACCACCTCGACCCGTGGGACCACACCGAGGCGGCGATGGCGCTGGACGCGGCCGGCGAGCACGAGGCCGCCGAGCGGGCGTACGTGTGGCTGGCCCGGCACCAGAACGAGGACGGTTCCTGGTACGCGGCCTACGCCGACCGGCCCGACGGCGTGGACACCGCCGAGCCGCAGGACGCGAGCCGCGAGAGCAACTTCACCGCCTACATAGCCGTCGGTGTGTGGCACCACTACCTGTCGACCGGTGACGACACCTTCCTCGACCGGATGTGGCCGTCCGTGTACGCGGCCGTGGAGTGCGTCCTGTCGCTGCAGCAGCCCGGCGGCGAGATCGGCTGGAAGCGTGAGGCGGACGGCACGGCCGTCACCGACGCGCTGCTGACGGGGTCGTCCTCCATCCACCAGGCGCTGCGCTGTGCGCTGGCCATCGCCGAGCACCGGGAGGAGCCGCAGCCGGACTGGGAGCTCGCCGCGGGCGCGCTGCGGCATGCGATCCGCCGTCATCCGGAGCGGTTCCTGGACAAGGACCACTACTCGATGGACTGGTACTACCCGGTCCTCGGGGGCGCGCTGACGGGCGCGGAGGCGACGGCGCGGATCGAGGCGCGCTGGGACGAGTTCGTGGTCCCGGACCTGGGGGTGCGCTGCGTGCTGCCGAACCCGTGGGTGACGGGCGGCGAGTCCTGCGAGCTGGCGCTCGCGCTGTGGGCGACGGGGGAGTCGGACCGGGCGCTGGAGATCCTGCGGTCGATCGGGCACCTGCGCGCGGACAACGGCATGTACTGGACGGGGTACGTCTTCCAGGACAGGGCGGTGTGGCCGGTGGAGCAGACGACGTGGACCGCCGGGTCGTTGCTGCTGGCGGTCGCGGCGCTGGGCGGGGACGAGGCCACCACGGAGGTGTTCGGCGGGGGTTCGCTCCCGGCCGGGCTGGAGCCGGACTGCTGCGGCTGATCCGCACCCGCAGGTGAACGAACGGGGCCCCTCCCGCCGGTCGGCGGGGGAGGGCCCCTTCGCGTCGCTCGTGCCCGCGGCGGCCGAGCGCGTCAGCGGCGGTAGAGCCAGCCGGCTATCGCGTGGCCGACCAGGACGTACACGACGGCGGCCAGGCCGTAGCCGATGACGACCTGGACCCATTCGCGGCTGAAGGTGAACAGGTCGTAGGACCAGCCGGCCAGCCAGCTCGCGGTGTCGTGGATGAAGTTGACGAGCTCGTTGCCCTGGTTGGCGTCCAGGAAGTAGAGAAGGATCCACAGGACGATCACGAAGGCAAGCACGTCCGCCACCAGAGCGACGGCCCGGCCTGCCTGACTGCTTCCTCGGGTGCGTACTCGCGTGTGTGAGGTCATGCTGCGCGTGTTGCCGCCCGGGCGCGTCGCAAACCCGAACGGGTCCACCGGGTGGCGGGCCGGTGGGGGCGGGGTGAGGCTGCGGGGGACGCCTGAGTCCCCGGAGGAAACCGTGTCCGTACCCTCGACCGTCCGATTCCGTCGCGCCCTCACGGCGGTGGTCCTGTCGACCGCGCTGCTGGCCGGTGCCACCGCCTGCGGTGGCGGTGGTACCCAGCGGGAGGAACTGTCCGCCGCTTCGATGGGGGAGCTGGCCGCGCTCGCCGCGGCGGAGCCGGCGGCGGCGGAGGCCGACGAGCTGGCCGCGGCCACGCCGTCGCCGAGCACGTCCGCCGAGAAGCAGAAGTTCGCCAAGACGCGTTTCGTCGCCAACGCGGGGCTCGCGGCGGGCGCGACGTACCAGTGGATCGTCAAGCCGTACCGGGCGGGCAAGTTCAAGAAGGGTGCGAAGGGCCGCACCTTCGCGCTCATCAAGGCGGGCCTGGCGGGCGCGTTCGCGTACAACCGGCTCAAGGCGGCCGCCGACAACGCCAAGGGCGACCCGCTGCTGTCGAAGGCGATGGCCCCGCTGACGGCGGGCATCGAGTCTCTGAAGGGGCTGGGCACCAAGCTGCGCAAGGGCCAGGCGGGTGACGCCGACATCTCGTCCTTCGACGATGTCATCAGCAGTGTGAAGGAGGCCGGCAAGAGCGCGGGCGCCACGGTGACCGACAAGGTTCCCAGCGCCTCCCAGCTCGGCGGCTAGGGCTCGACGGCCCCACGGTCGGGGCGGGCGTCACGGCGCCCCCGGCCGTGGGGCTGTTTGAATGGGCGTGTGATCGAGTACGTGTTGCTTGCCGGTGGGGTCGTCGGAATCGGGTGGCTGGTGCGGCGCAGGCATCGGGCGCGCGCGGGAGCCGGGCCCGTGCCCGGGATTCCCGGGATGGCGCGGATGCCGGCCGGGCAGGGGCGGTGGCGGCCGGGGCGGGTGTACGTCGACGGGGGCGCGGCCCGCTGGGTTCCGGAGCGCGGAGAGGCCGTTGAGCTGCCCGGGGGGCGGGCCACCGGGTTGCGGGTGCCGTCGATGAAGGAGGGGATCTCCATCAATCCCGGGTCGCGGATCGTGACCTGCTCCTACGACGGCGGCGGGAGCATCGAGATCGCCGTGATGCCGCTGGACGTGCGGGAACTGCTGGAGGCCGTGCCGAAGGCGGACTAGGGGGTGTCCGGTCCCCTGCCGCATTTCCGGCGTCCCGTCCACCGGACGCCGGAATTCCGCGCTTCTGGGAGCGGATGTCCGGGATTTCCTTGAGGGGTCGGGGCGCACGCCACACGATGGTCGCCCGAGCAGTGCATCCCGAGTCTCAGGAGTACGCCTGTGCGCACCCGTACCACGGCGCTCGCCGCCGCCGCTCTCACGGCCACCGCTGTCGGGCTGGCCCCGTCGGCCGCCGCCGACACCGTGACCACCACGCCCCTGCCCTGGTCGCTGAACCTCCAGACGGCGAGTGGCAGCGGGGTCAGCCACTGGACCACCGTGACCCGGGAGGACGGCTACACGCTCTCGCGGACCCTCACCGTGGGCGGGACGCTGTCCAACACGGGCTCCGGCTGCTACAGCGCGGTGGTCACGGAGGCCGTCTTCGGCTTCCCGAGTGCCGTGCACGACGCGGGGAGGATATGCGGTCCCGGGACCGTTGCCGTCCGCTACGAGGGACCGGCGATCAACGCGAACCTCTATCTGTGTGCCGTCGCCCCGGGTGGTGGGTGCACCAAGATGGCGGGTCCGGCCTCGGTGTACCGCTACTGAGGCTCGCGTGGCGCCGCCCGCCGCCCGCCGCCCTCAGCTGTTGAGTTCCGCCAGGACGCGCAGGGTGTGCGGGTCGGGGGCGGTCACGAGGAGGTCCGTGACCGGGCCCTTGCGCCACAGGTCGAGGCGTTCCGCGATCCGCTCCCGCGGGCCGACCAGGGAGATCTCGTCGGCGAAGGCGTCAGGGACGGCGAGTACCGCCTCCTCCTTGCGCCCCGCGAGGAAGAGCTGCTGGATGCGGCGGGCCTCCTCCTCGTAGCCCATCCGGGCCATCAGGTCGGCGTGGAAGTTGCGGGCCGCGTGGCCCATGCCGCCGATGTAGAAGCCGAGCATGGCCTTGACCGGGAGCAGTCCCTCGGTGACGTCGTCGCAGACCTTGGCGCGGGCCATCGGCGCGATCATGAAGCCGTCGGGGAGGTCCGTGAGCGAGGCCTGGTAGACGTCGGTGCGGGTCGGTGACCAGTACAGGGGCAGCCAGCCGTCCGCGATGCGGGTGGTCTGGGCGATGTTCTTCGGCCCTTCCGCGCCGAGGAGGAGGGGCAGGTCGGCGCGGAGCGGGTGGGTGATGGGCTTGAGGGGCTTGCCGATCCCGGCCGCGTCCGCGCCGCGGTACGGGTGGCTGTGGAAGCGGCCGGCCAGCGCGACCGGGCCCTCGCGGCGCAGCACTTGGCGGATGACGTCGACGTACTCGCGGGTGGCGGTCAGCGGGCTCGCGGGGAACGGGCGCCCGTACCAGCCCTCGACCACCTGCGGGCCGGACAGGCCCAGGCCCAGCATCATCCGGCCGCCGGAGAGGTGGTCCAGGGTCAGGGCGTGCATGGCGGTCGCGGTCGGGGTGCGGGCGGCCATCTGTGCGATGGCGGTGCCCAGGCGGATCCGCGAGGTGTGCGCGGCGATCCAGGTCAGCGGGGTGAAGGCGTCGGAGCCCCAGGCCTCGGCGGTCCACACCGAGTCGTAGCCGAGGTTCTCGGCCTCGGTGGCGAGGTCGAGGTGGGCCGGGGAGGGGCCGCGGCCCCAGTATCCGAGTGCGAGTCCGAGGCGCATGAGCGGGTCCCTCCAGCCGGAACTGACGGTGCGTCAGGTGACTGTAGGGCAACGGCCCCCCGCCCGGAAGGGTGGGGGGCCGTGGCTCCGGGCCCGGCTACTTGCTGAAGTAGCCGGTGATGTCGGCGATGAGGTCGACGCTGCCCGCGTTGTTGTAGAAGCTGATCTTGCCGTCCACCACGGGGACGATGACCAGGTTGGGGATGGTCTGGCCGGCGGTGAAGTTGAGGTTCGAGGCGCTGGTGCGGGTCGTGCCGCTGGGGTAGACCGACACGTGGCTGGACGTGGTCGGGTTGGTCGCCGTCACGTTCAGGATCACCGCGGTGACACCGGTGGCCGGCACCCCCTCGACGCCCGCGACGGTCAGGGTGACGACACCGCCCTGACCGACCGGGGCCTTGGCGACGCCGAGGCCCTCGCGGGTGTCCATCAGGCGCTTCGGGCCGAGGTTGGAGTGCTTGGCGCCCGCGCTCGACGTGGTGAAGTAGCCGGTGATGTCGGCGATGAGGTCGACGCTGCCCGCGTTGTTGTAGAAGCTGACCTTCCCGTTCACCACGGGGACGATGACCAGGTTGGGGATGGTCTGGCCGGCGGTGAAGTTGAGGTTCGAGGCGCTGGTGCGGGTCGTGCCGGTCGGGTAGACGGACACGAAGCTCGGCTGCGTCGGGTTGGTCGCCGTCACGTTGAGCACCACCGCGGTGAGGCCGTCCGGTGCGGGGAGCCCGTCGACGGCCGAGAGGTCGAGGTCCAGGACCCCGCCCTGGCCGACCGGTGCGGTCGGCACGCCGCCCGTGCCGTCCCGCGTGTCCAGGACCCGCTTCGGGCCGACGTTCATGTGGGTGCCGCCCTCGCCGCTCGCGAGGAAGTAGCCGGTGATGTCGGCGATCAGGTCGACGCTGCCCGCGCTGTTGTAGAACTGGACGATCCCGTCCTGGACGGGAACGACGACCAGGTTCGGGACGGTCTGCCCGGGGGTGAAGTTGAGGTTCGACGCGCTCGTGCGGACCGTGCCGTTCGGGTAGACCGACACGTGGCCGGCCTCCGTCGGGTTGGTCGCCGTCACGTTCAGGACCACGGAGGTCACCCCGTACGCCGGGACGCCCTGGACGCCCGCGACCTTCAGGGCCACCACGCCGCCCGGCCCGACCTTGGCCTGCGGCACACCCAGGCCCTCGCGCGTGTCCATCAGGCGCTTGGGCTGGACCGGGACGTACTTGACGTCCGAGACGTCCGCGTCGACGGTGACCGGCAGGCTCGTGGACACCTTGCCGTTCTTCGCGGTCGCCCGGATCTGGATCCGGTGGCTGCCCAGGCTCAGCATCGTGGCGGCGCTCGTGGCGTCACCCGCGACCGTCGCGGCCGGGGCGCCGTCCACCAGCAGTTCGAAGGAGCTCAGCAGCTGAGCGGCCGTGCTGGTGGAGAAGCCGACCACCAGCTGTCCCGGGGTCTTCGCCGTCCCGCCCGGCGCGACGGGCTTCTCGTTCACGGAAACGATCTTCAGCTGGGCCGCGGGCCCCGACTTCCGGATCGTGTCCAGCTGCGGGTACAGCTGGTGGCCCGGGCACTCGGTGTTGAAGCCGTCCCGGTGGCCGGAGACCGTCCTGAACTGGTACGGCTGACCGGCGGTGAAGCTGGTGCCGGCGTAGTTCTTCTGCGTGGCGCCGGCCGTCAGCGTCGTCGTGCCGTTCATGTCGACGTCGTACTGGCCCAGCTTGTACGCCGCCATCCTGGAGATGCCTTCGAGCGCCTCCGGCGAGGCCCCGGCGTTCGTGTAGTCGCCGAGGACCGCGACGCTCGTCGACTCCGAGTTGAAGCCGTAGGTGTGGGCGCCCATCACGGGCTGGTCCACGCCGCCCTGACGGCCCTCGAAGAGGGTGCCGCACTTGTCGACGAGGAAGTTGTAGCCGAGGTCGCGCCAGCCGTTGGTCTTCACGTGGTAGACGTGCAGACCGCGGACGATGGCCGCGGAGTCGGTGCACTCGTACGGGGCGGTCGCCGCCGTGTGGTGCACGAACAGGGCCTTGATCTTCCCGCCCGCGAGATAGATCGGGCCCTCGTTGTTCAGGGACTCGTCGGCACCCCACTGGGCGCGGGAGACGACGTCCGGTCGCGGAGCCGTCGACTCCGGGCCGGGCGCGACCGCGGCGGCCGCCGCCCGCGCGCCCGAGGCCGCAGCGCCCTGGCCCGGCTTGGACTTCGCCGCTCCGTCACGGCCGGCCGTACCCGGGTCCACCAGGTCCAGCTCCAGGCCCGCGGGCAGCGCGGCCGTGCCGCCGCTCACCCGGACCTCGGCGCCGTCGGCGGCGCCGACCCACACGGGCTCCGTGGCACCGCGCGCGCCCGGCCGGTTGCCGTCGAGGCCGGCCTTGAGCGGCTCCAGCGTGACCCACTGCGTCCACGCCCCGGTCACGGCGTTCCGGCTGCGGGCCTCGATCTTCCCCTGCACCTCGGCGGCGGCGTCCTTCCAGGACACGCCCATGAGGCCGAACCGCTCGGTGCCGTGCGCGGAGACGGTCGCCTCCGTGGTGCCCTTCGGCTCCAGCGCGAGCCTGCGGACCGTGCCCTCGACGGGGCCGCCCGTCCCGGCGGAAGCGCCGGACGCGCTGCTGCCCGCCCGGTCCGGACCGGGTCCGGCGGCCACGGCCACGCCCGGCAGGCACAGCGTCGCGACGACGCCGAGCGCGGCGGCGAGAGCCGTTCCGCGCATGCGACTTGCTATCACGTAGTTCCCCACCCGTTTGCAACTCATCGAATATGAGTACTGGTTGGGGCCGATGCTACTGACCCGGACCGACAGATCCGAACGCAGTTCGAACGCACGACGCCCCACCGGTGGACCGGTGGGGCGTCGTGGTGGAACGCAAGCGTGGAGCGGAACGGCGTACGCGGATCAGCCGCGCTGGATCCCCGAGGTGTCGCTCAGGATGCCGCGACGGCCGTCCTGGGTCTGCGCGACGAGGGCGGCCGCGCCGCGCTGCTCGACGGCCAGGTACCAGGTGCCCGGCGCGAGTTCGGCGATCTGCGTGGGCGAGCCGTCCTCGGCGAAGAGGGGACGGGCCACCGGCACCGCGAACCAGAACGGGCTGAAGTCCCCCGCCGGGGCGGGCGCCGCGGCCGCCTGGTGACCGGCGCCGGAGTCGTGCGCACCGGGCGCCGGAGTCGGCGTACCGCCGTACGGCGGGACCGGCTGCGGGGTGGAACCGTAGGGCTGCTGCTGTCCGCCCGGGTAGCCGTACCCGGCACCCGGCTGCGGCTGGCCGCCGTACGGCTGCGGGGCGGCGGGCCGCGCCTCCGGCACCAGGGACCCGGCGAGCGCCGGGACCTTCGCGCCGAAGACGGCCACGCCGGCCAGGGCCAGGGTGGCGAGGAAGGCGATGACGGCGCCCGCGCCCAGGTCGAGCGTGCTCGGGCAGGTGATCAGCGCCCACAGCGCCGACCAGGCGGCCGAGACGGCGAGCACGGTGCCCCACGCCGACAGCGGCATGCCGATGACCTTGCGGCTCTCCGGCTGGAAGCGGCCGGCGACGAGCAGACCCGCGGCGATGAACCCGAGCAGGAAGACGCTGGGGAGCACCAGGCGGTAGGCGTCGGTGTCCCAGGCGCTCGGCAGGTCGCCACCCGTGGTGGAGTAGAAATCGAAGAACGAGGCGATGAACAGCAGCGCCGCTGCTCCGATCACCACGCCGTCGCCTCGAGTGAGGGAGCGGATGTTCACGTCTTAGGTGTCCTTCTCGGTCTCGGTCGTCTCGTGGTGCCGCGGTCGCAGCGCAGATCGTGCCTGCAGCAGGGCGGGCGGCACCATGGTACGGAGGTTCCCCGCGGCCGAGAGGATCGGGGCGGCGGGCGTCCCGGCGGGACGCCCGAGAGGGACTACCCGCCGAGGAAGCCGACGATGCCGTCCGCGATGCCCTGGGCCGCCTTCTGCCGCCACTCCGGACTCGTCAGCTGCGCCGCGTCCTTGGCGTCACGCATGTTGCCGCATTCGATGAACACCTTGGGCCGAGTTGACAGGTTCAGTCCGCCCAGATCGTCGCGGACCACCAAACCGGTCCCGCCGCCCAGGTAGTTGGCGGGCGCCGAGCCGGTGGTGCGGGCGAAGTTCCCGGCGATCCGTTCGCCCAGATCGCGCGAGGGTTCGACGATCTTCGCGGTGTCGGCGGCGCCGCTCTTGACCTTGGCCGGGAGGATGACGTGGAAGCCGCGGTTGCCGGCCGAGACGCCGTCGGCGTGGACGGACACGACGGCGTCGGCGTTCGCGTCGTTGCCGATGCGGGCGCGCTCGGTGATGCAGGGACCCCAGGCGCGGGCGCCCGTCTCGTGGGTGAGGACCACCTTCGCGCCCTGGGCCTCCAGGGCGGTCCGCAGGCGCTTCGACACGTCCATCGTGAACTCGGCCTCCATGTAGCCGGAGTTCGTGGTGGTCCCGGTGGTGTCGCACTCCTTGCGGTTGGTGCCGATGTCGACCTGCTGGTCGATCTCGTCGGTGTGCTTGAAGTTTCCGGTGTTGTGCCCGGGGTCGACGACCACGGTCCTGCCGGTGAGCGGGCCCTTGGCGGGCGCCGGTGCGGGGGCCGCGGCGGGTGCGCCCGCCTCCGTGCTCGGGCCGCCGCTGGGGGTGGAGCCCGGCTTCGCGTCCCGCTGGCCCGGCGAGACGGTGGAGTGCGAGGCGGGCTGCGGGGCCGAGCGGGGCCGGTTCTCGTCCGGCCCGGCGCCGGACAGCGCCTGGGTCAGGACCCAGCCGGCGAGGCAGGCCGGGGCGAGCGCGGCGATCCCGACCACGAGCGTGGAGCGTCGGGTGAACCAGTGCCGGTCCGGATTCGCGGAGGAGCCGGACTCGGGGGGCGGGGGGCTGTCGTCGTAGCGCACGTCCGCGATGCTAGACCGCCGTCCGCCCGCCCGGCCGGGACTGCGCCATCCGGGGGCGTGGTGCGCTTATATGAACGGTGGTGTCAGATGCCCGGGCCGGTGCGGCGCAGCACGCGCAGCGAGTCGGTGACGGAGATCTCCTCGAAGGCGCCCGAGGCGAGGGCGCGCAGGTAGATCCGGTACGGGGCCTGGCCGCCGTCCGCCGGGTCCGGGAACACGTCGTGGATGACGAGCGTGCCGCCCTCCGCGACGTGCGGGGCCCAGCCCTCGTAGTCGCCGGTGGCGTGCTCGTCGGTGTGCCCGCCGTCGATGAACACGAAGCCGAGCTTGCCGCCCCAGGTCGCGGCGACCTGCGGGGAGCGGCCGACGATCGCGATCACGTGCTCCTCCAGCCCTGCCTCGTGGAGGGTCCGGCGGAAGGTGGGGAGGGTGTCCATCAGCCCGATCTCGGGGTCCACGACCGTCGGGTCGTGGTACTCCCAGCCCGGCTGCTGCTCCTCGCTGCCCCGGTGGTGGTCCACGGTGATCGCGGCCACGCCGGCCTCACGGGCCGCGTCGGCCAGCAGGATCGTCGAACGCCCGCAGTACGTGCCGACCTCCAGCAGCGGCAGCCCGAGCGCCCCGGCCGCGGCGGCCGCCTCGTACAGGGCGAGGCCCTCCCGTACGGGCATGAACCCCTTGGCCGTCTCGAAGGCGGCGAGGGTCTCCGGCTTGGGGCTGGCCATGTCGTTCCTCCTGCTGAGCTGCGTGTGGCGGCCCATGCTGCCCTACCCGCTGGTAGGGGTCCATGGCGGGGTCGCCGCGGATACGCGACGGGTCAGCGGCCGAACAGCCGCGACAGGCCGCTGGTCCCGCCCGTCCCCTCTGCACGCCGCCGCTCGCGTACGGCACGCCGGAATTCCGACCGGGTGTCGGAGACCTTCTGCGCCAGCCGCTGGCTGCCGCTCAAGAAGGGCAGCCGGTGCAGCAGCAGGTCCATGTGCGCCAGCGCGCTCACGGGATCACCTGCCTCGCCGATGCTGAGCAGCACGCGGTGGGCCACCTCGGGATCGCCGTGCTCGGCGAGTTCGGCGAGGTTCGGGAAGAGCCGCCAATACAGCTCGGCGGCGCCCGCGAAGTCTTCGACCAGCCAGGCGTCGTGGGCCAGCCGGCGCCGGACGTCGAGCAGGACGGGGCTGTCGGCGGTCAGGGCCCACTCCAGATCGGGCAGGAGTGGCCCCAGCCAGGCGCGTTCGCTCTCCGCCCGCTCACGGGTGCGTGCGTCCCACTGGCCGTCGCGGTCGCCGGCGCCCCGGTGCATCGCCGAGGCCAGGTGGTAGCGGGCGGTCAGCGTGACGACGCCGTGCGCGCCGAACACCCTCCCGGCCTGCCCGATGAGTTCGCGCAGCTCTTCTTCGTGGCGGCGGCCGTCGCCGGGCCCGAAGGCCGCGGCCTCGCCAATGCAGGTGACGCGGGCGGTGATCGTGTCCGGATGCTCCAGGCCCAGCACCCGCACCATGCGGGGCAGGATCCGTTCCAGATCGGTCGTGGACTGCCGGCGGACCCGCACGGCCCGGTGGTAGGCGGCCCGGACCGTGAGCGCGTCCTGCGCGCCCAGCTCATCGGTCAGGTCGTCTACCAGCATGGCGAGCCGGTCGACGACGTCGCTGGGGGAGTCTTCCAGCAGCTGCGTCAGCCGACGGTCCAGCATCGTGCGGACGTGGTCGCCCGCGGCGGTGTGCACGGTCGGGGCGTACGCGGGCGGCGGCGGGTACGAGGCGGCCGCCCCCGTGACGCGTGCCTCGCCGCGGGCGATCTCGGCGAGCCGATGGGAGACCTCCGCCGCGTCCGCGGGCCGGTCGCTCGGGTCTTTCGCCAGCAGGTCCCGTACGAGGGTGTCCAGCGCGGCAGGCAGCCCCGCCCGCAGCGAACTCGGCGCGGGCGGCTCGGCGGTGAGGTGTTGGGTGAGGAGTTCGTGCATCTCGCGGGCTGTGAACGGCCGGGCCCCGGTAAGCAGTTCCATGAGGACGCAGCCGAGGGCGTACAAGTCGGCCCGGCCGTCGACCGGGACCCCGTTCGCCCCACCGGTCCAGCGCTCAGGAGCCATGTACGGGAACGAGCCGATGACCATTCCGGTGCCGGTCAGATCCGTGCCGGCCCCCGACCCGGCTCCGGCTTTGGCGATCCCGAAGTCGAGGACCTTCACCACCCCGGTCCCGGTGACCATCACGTTGGCCGGCTTTACGTCCCGGTGGACGATCCCGGCGGCGTGGGCGGCGCCGAGCGCGTCCGCGATCCGCCCGGCCCACTCCAGAGCGTCCACGAGCGGCGGCACGCCGGCCTCCAGCACGTCGGCCAGGCTGCGGCCCCGCAACAGCTCCATGACGAGGAAGACGGCATCGCGACCGTTGCGTTCGATGCGGCCGAAGTCGTGGACGGTGGCGATGTTGGGATGGGCGAGGTTCCCGGCGAGGCGGGCCTCCCGCTCGAAGCGGCGGGTCTCCTCGGGCGTCTGCGGATAGCCGATCTTGACGGCCACACTGCGCCCCACCCGGCCGTCATCTGCCCGCCACACCTCGCCGAAGCCGCCCTGGCCGAGCAACTCCTGCAGCGCGTACCGGTTTTCGATCAGTTCCCCCACGTGCGCATTATCGCCGACCGTGTAACCCGTTGGATAAATCGAGCCACCGGAGTGTGGCCGCATGGTTACGCTCGGCCACGGAACCGGCAACTGCCTTGGGGGTGACCGTCCATGGTCGGCGTGCGCGATCTCGATCCCAGCGCCTCACCGCTGGACTACTACGGCTCCGAACTGCGCCGCCTCAGAGAGGATGCGGGGCTCAACCAGGCGCAGCTCGGCAGCATCGTCTTCTGCACGGGCTCGCTGATCGGCCAGGTCGAGACCACGCGCAGGGTCCCGACGCGGGACTTCTCGGAACGGGTGGACGCGGCGCTGGGCACGGGCGGGGTGTTCTCGCGGCTGGTCGGGCTGGTGCTCCGGCATCAGCTGCCGACGTGGTTCCAGGCGTACGCGGAGATGGAGGCACGGGCGGCTTACATCTCGACCTTCCAGGCGCAGTTGGTCTACGGGCTGTTGCAGACGGAGGAGTACGCGCGGGCGGTGCTGGGTGTGCGGAGTGAGGGGGACCTCGACCCGAAGGTGGCCGCCCGGATGGAGCGGCAGCGGATCCTCGACCGTGAGAACCCGCCACTGATGTGGGTCGTGCTGAGCGAGGCCGTGCTGCACCAGGAGATCGGTGGCCGGGACGTCATGCGGAACCAGCTCGCCCACTTGCTGCAGCTGCGGAGGCGGGAGTGGGTGCGGGTGCAGATCCTGCCGTTCGAGGCGGGCGCACATGCCGGACAGATGGGTTCGTTCACCGCCCTGCGGTTCGACGACGACCCGGACATCGTCTACACCGAGGACTTCGTGCAAGGACATATGACGGCCAATCCGCAAGCTCTCAGGGAGGGTTCGCTCCGATACGATCATTTGCAGGCCGCCGCGCTCTCCCTGGAGGACTCGGCGGCGCTGATCGCCCGCGTATTGGAGGAGCGCTATGGAGACCAACCAGCACCTGACGGGCGCGAAGTGGCGTAAGTCCTCGTACAGCGGCGACACCGGTGGCGAATGTGTCGAGTGCGCCCCGCTCGGCGCCCTGGCGTGGCGTAAGTCCTCGTACAGCGGTACCACAGGCGCCGAATGGGTTGAGGTCGCGGCCCAGCCCTGCCTCGTCGCCGTGCGGGACTCCAAGAATCCCGAGGGGCCCGTTTTCGCCGTTCGCCCCGCCGCTTTCGAGGCGTTCGTGAGGGCCGTCTCGGTATGATCCGCTCCCGACTCGGGGAGTAGGGGGCGGGGGACATGGAGCAGGTAGGGCCGGGGGGCCCGACGCACGTCGGGCCGTTCGAGGTCGTCGGCGTGCTCGGGCAGGGCGGGATGGGGCGGGTGCTGTTGGCGGCCGGCCCGGACGGGCGGCTCGTCGCCGTCAAGCAGGTGCTCGCGCACTTCGCCGACGACGAGGGCTTCCGAGCCCGTTTCCGCCGTGAGATCACCGCCTCGCGCAAGGTCTCGGCCGCCTACACGGCCGCCGTGATCGACGCCGACCCGGACGCCCCGACGCCCTGGCTGGCCTCGGTCTTCGTCGCCGGGCCCTCCCTCGGAGCCGTGGTCAAGGCGGTCGGGGTGCTGCCCGAGGACGTCGTACGCCGCCTCGCCGCGGGCCTGACGTCCGCCCTGGCCGAGATCCACCGGGCCGGGCTCGTCCACCGGGACCTCAAGCCCGACAACGTGCTCCTCGCCGAGGACGGCGTCCGCGTCATCGACCTCGGCATCGCGAGGGCCACCGAGGGCGAGCCGGAGGGCGACACGGGGCTGACGCGTACGGGGTTCGTCGTCGGATCGCCCGCGTACATGTCGCCCGAGCAGGCCGAGGGCATGCCGCTCACGCCCGCCAGCGACGTGTTCTCCCTCGGCTCCGTGCTGGTCATGGCGCTGACGGGCCGCAGCCCCTTCGCCGGGACCTCCACGCTCAAGACGCTGTACGACGTGGCGCACGGCGAGCCGGACCTCAGCGCGGTACCGGCGGGGCTGCGCGACCTCGTCGCGCGCTGCCTGGCCAAGGACCCGGCGGCCAGGCCGACCCCGGCGGAGCTGCACGAGCTGATCGGCCCGGTGACCCCGGCGGGCCGCCAGTGGCCGTCGGCCGTCTACGGGATGCTCGCCGAGCAACGGGCCCGGATCGACGGCCTCCTGGCCGGCGTTCCCGCCGAGGAGCCGGAGTCCTCGCCCGTGCCCGCATCCGTGACCGAGGTCGATCCGGTCACGGTGCCGACGCAGGACACGCCGACGCCCGTCCCGCAGGCGCCACCGGAGGAAACCCGCTCCGGCGGCCCGCGGCGCGCCCGGGGGCGCCGGGTCGCGGCGCTGGTGGCGGCCGGGGTCCTCCTCGTGGCCGGTACCGGCGGTGCGCTGTACGTACGGGACCGCATGAACGCCCCCGTCGCCTACGCGGAGGTCCCCAGATGCCAGGAGGCGCGCGAGAAAGTGCCCCTGGACCTGCGGCCGTCGGGCACGGACAGCTGGATCGGGACGGTCGACGGCGCGCAGATGTCGTGCAGCGGGGGCGCCGGTACCGCCGCGTCGCCGACCGCGAGGGTCAGGTGGAACCTGAGCCTCGGCGGGAACGCGGAGACCAACGCGGCCACGCAGCGGCGGCACTTCCAGGCGGAGGCGGCCGGCCAGCGCGCGGCGACCCGCCTCGGGTTCGGCACCGAGGCCTATTGGGAGTCCTCCAGCGCCGACTGGACCTGCGTCCTCGCCGTACGTGAGGGCAACCTGTCGGTCCGGGTGGGCCTGAAGGCCACGCCGTACGCCAAGGGCGCCTGCGAGACGAAGGCGAAGGAAGCCGCCCGCGCCGCCCTGAAGACCGCCACGCGCCGCTGACCGGGGCCCGGCCCGCCGTCCGCCGGCCGCGCACGGCCTAGCGGGAGGGCGGGCCCAGGCGGCGGCCGTTGCTCGTGCCGCACGCCAGGCAGACCATCCAGTCGCCGAGCAGGCCGTCCTCCCGCAGGTGCGGCTCGGACGCGACGTTCGACTCCTCCTCGCCGCAGAACACGCAGTCCGCGTCCTCGCCCTCCAGGCGCCGCATGCGGGCGGGTGGTGCGCCCGCGCGGCGCTCGCAGCCGAGCCAGCCGCACCCGGGGCATTCCCACCACGCCTCGGGGCGCGGCGCCGGTCCCGCTCCGCCCCAGCGGTTGCGGCGGAGCATGACGCTGAAGGGCGTCAGCGTGCGCCCGCAGCGCGGGCAGTCGGGGGTGGCCATGCGGACCTTCCTTTCCGGGGTGGAGCCTCTCGCCATGGTCCACCCCCGTGAGAAGAACACGCCCATCTGACCTTCCGTCAGATTGGAACGTGTTCTAATCTGCCGCGCATGGGCATCGGAATCACGCAGGAGCAGCGGGAGTTGGCCGAGGCGGTGCGCGGCTGGGTGGCGCGGGTCTCGCCGCCCGAAGAGGTGCGCAAGCTGCTCGACTCCCCGCCGCGCACCGGGGTGCGGCCCGGTTACTGGGACGCGCTGACCGCGTCGGGGCTCCTGGAGCCGCACCTGGAGGGCGGGACCCTGCTCGATCTCGCCGTCGTCGTCGAGGAGGCGGCCCGGGGGGCGCTGCCCGGCGCGTACCTGCCGAGCGCGCTGGCCTCCGTACTGCTGGACCGGGCCGGGGCCGAGCCGCTCTCCGGCCGGGTCGGGGCGGTCGCGCTGGGGCCGGGGACCCTGACCGCCGTGGCCACCGAGGGCGGCGGGCACCTGCTCGACGGACTCGCGCCGCCCGTGCTCGGCGGCGGCGAGGCCGACCTCGTGCTGCTCGCCGCCGAGGCCGCGCACGGGACCCGTTGGTTCGCCGTGGACGCCTCCGCGCTGGACATCCGTACGCACGAGAGCGCCGACCCGACCCGCCCCACCGCAGAGGTGCGGGCGCGCGGCGCGGTCGTCCCCGCCGGGCGGCTGCTGGAGCTCGACGCGGCCCTCGTCCGCGACCTCGCCTGCACCCTGTTCGCCGCCGACGCCTGTGGCACCGCCGCCTGGGCCCTGCACACGGCCGCCGAGTACGCCAAGGTGCGCGAGCAGTTCGGCCGGCCCATCGGGAAGTTCCAGGGCGTCAAGCACCTGTGCGCCGACATGCTCGTACGGCTGGAACAGGCCCGCGCGCTGGCCTGGGACGCAGCTCAAGCCATGGACGAGCCCGCCGACGTGCGCTCGCTGGTCGCGGCCCTCGCCGCCGGGACGGCCCTGGACGCCGCCTACTCCTGCGCCAAGGACTGCATCCAGATCCTCGGCGGGATCGGCTTCACCTGGGAGCACGACGCCCACATCCACCTGCGGCGGGCGATCGTCGCCCGCCAGCTGCTCGGTCCCGGCGACGGGCACCGCGTACGGGCCGTGCGCTGCGCGGCGGGTGGCGCGCGGCGCGAGCTGCGCCTGGAGCTGCCGGCGCGGGCCGAGGCGTACCGCGCGAAGGCCCGGGCCGCCATCGAGGACGCGCGCGGGCTCGATCCGGCCGCCGCCCGGCGGATCCTGGCCCCCACCGGCTACGCCGCCCCCTACCTGCCGCCGCCCTACGGGCTCGGCGCCGGACCCGTCGAGCAGCTCGTCGTCCAGCAGGAGCTCGCGGCCGCCGGGGTCAAGGTCTCCGACCTCGGCATCGCCACCTGGATCGTGCCCTCCCTGCTGGCCTACGGGACGCAGGCGCAGTGCGACGCCTACGCCCTGCCCACCCTGCGCGGCGAGATCACCTGGTGCCAGCTCTTCTCCGAGCCGGGCGCCGGCTCCGACCTGGCCTCGCTGCGGACCCGGGCGGAGCGGCGGGAGGACGGTTCCTGGCTGGTCAACGGACAGAAGGTGTGGACGAGTTCCGCGCACAGCGCCGACTTCGGGATCCTGCTGGCCCGCACCGATCCGGCCGCCCCCAAGCACAAGGGCCTCGGCTACTTCGTCGTCGACATGAAGAACACCCCCGGCATCGACGTCCGGCCGCTGAAGGAGATCAACGGCGAGGCCCTTTTCAACGAGGTGTACCTCGACGACGTCGAGCTGCCGGCGGACGCACTGGTGGGCGCGGCCGACGGCGGCTGGAAGGTGGCCCGGAACACCCTCGGCAACGAACGGGTGCACATGGCCGACCAGATGACCTTCGACACCGGACTGGAGGCGCTCCTCGCACGCGCCGCCGCCCTCGACGGCGCCCACCGAGCCCGGATCGGCGCGCTGGCAGCCGAGGCGCACGCCCTGGCCTGCATCGGGCTGCGCACCACGCTGCAGCAGGTGTCGGGGCTGGAGCCGGGCGCCGGGGCGTCCGTACGCAAGCTCGTCCAGACCCCGCACCAGCAGCGGACCGCCGAGCTGGCGCTCGAACTGCTGGGGCCGGCGGGCGCGGTGCGGGAGGGGGCGGGGGAGCGGGCGGTGCACGGGATGCTCATGTCCCGCTGCCTGACCATCGCCGGGGGCACCACGCAGGTCCAGCTCAACGTCGTCGCCGAGCGGATTCTCGGCCTCCCGAGGGACTGAAGGGACACCAGGGGCATGAAGTCGTACATCGTGGGCGTCGGCATGACGAAGTTCGAGAAGCCCGAGTCGCGGGACTGGCAGTACTGGGACATGGCGAAGGCGGCCGGGTCCGCGGCGCTCGCCGACGCGGGCGTGGACTACGGGCTGGTGCAGCAGGTGCCGGTGGGCTACTGCTTCCAGGCCTCCACCGCCGGCCAGCGCGCGGCGTACGAGCTGGGGCTGAGCGGCGTGCCGGTCTACAACGTCAACAACAACTGCGCGACCGGGTCGACGGCGCTGATGATGGCGCGGCAGTTCGTGGAGGGCGGACTGAGCGACTGCGTGCTGGCGCTGGGCTTCGAGAAGATGAAGCGCGGGGCACTCGGGGGCGGGGCCGGCGGCGGCGACTTCAAGACCTCGCCGGTGGCCCGGCACTACGGGATCATGGCCGCGGGCCACGGCTTCGAGATGTCCCCGCCCACGGCGCAGATCTTCGGCAACGCGGCGCGGGAGCACATGGAGCGCTACGGGACCACGCCCGCGCAGCTGGCGGCGGTCGGCGCGAAGAACCACCGGCACTCGGCGGACAACCCGAACGCGCAGTTCCAGGACGTGTACTCGGTGGAGGAGATCCTCGCGGCGAAGGAGATCCACGCACCGCTGACGAAGCTCCAGTGCTCGCCGACCTCGGACGGCGCGGCGGCCGCCCTGGTGGTGTCCGAACGTTTCCTGGTGGCGCACGGGCTGCACGACAAGGCGGTGGAGATCGTCGCGCAGGCGATGACGACGGACACGGAGGAGTCGTTCGCGTCGGGCTCCTGCATCGACGTGGTCGGCAAGCCGATGACGGCCGCCGCGGCGCGGCAGGTGTACGAGTCCTCCGGGCTCGGCATCGAGGACGTGGACGTGGTGGAGCTGCACGACTGCTTCTCGATCAACGAGCTGCTGACGTACGAGGCGCTCGGCATGTGCGAGGACGGGGCCGCGGGCAAGCTGGTGGAGAGCGGGGCCACGACGTACGGGGGGCGGTGGGTGGTCAACCCCTCGGGCGGACTCATCTCCAAGGGCCACCCGCTCGGCGCGACGGGGCTGGCGCAGGCGGCGGAACTGGTGTGGCAGCTGCGGGGCGCGGCGGGGCCGCGGCAGGTGCCGGGGGCCCGGGTCGGCCTGGCCCACAACATCGGCCTGGGCGGCGCGGCGGTCGTCACGATGCTGCGCCGGGGATAGGGGCGAGCACTGGGCCCACGGGGGCGGAGAGCCGGGCTCCGCCCCCGTGAGCCGCAGGCGGGGGGCCGGGTCAGAGCTTCTGTATGTCCTTGTGCACGACGTCGGAGCCGAGGTGGTCGGCGGCCAGGCGCACCTTGAGGGGGTGCCCGGCCGGCGCCTTGATGATGATGTCGGGGTGCTCGCCCAGACCGGTGCCGTTGCACGAGGGCTCGGTGGTCAGATTGGACCAGCCGTCCGTGCCGTGCGGATCGTTCCACGCCACCCAGGCGCAGTCGAGCTCGCCGCTGGTGATCGACACCGACTTGATCCTGACCGAGTTCACCGCGCCGTCGACGCGCTCGTAGAGCACCGTCGCGGTGTTGTGGTGGCGGCCCTTGCCGGCCTCCAGGTCGACCGGGAGGACCGGGCCGACCGGAGCGTCGGCGGTGGCCGGAGCCGCGCCTGCGGCAAGGGTCGCGAGTACGAGCGCGGCGGCGGGCAGGGCGGACAAGCGCATGACGGACCTCTCCACGAACCGGGTTGAGGAGCCTCATCCTGGTCCAGTGCGCGGGCGCGCGCTGCGGCGGAATCCGTCAATCGGTGGCCCGGAACGAACGGTCGGGTCCGCGCCGTGCCGGGCCGTGCCGGGGTCAGCGGGACGCCGGTTTCAGTTCGCACCGCCCGTCCGTGCACTCGCGGCGGAGCCGGCCCCGGGAGGCGGTCTCGGCCAGGCCGATCGCCCAGCACATGGGACAGCCGCGCAGGGCGACCACGCCGACCGGAGCCAGGAGCAGGGTGACCGGGCCGAAGGCCGGGATCAGGGCGAAGGCCGCGATCAGCGAGCCGAATCCCACCGCGCCGCGCGCCAGGTGCCGCGGCACGGACGCGCTCGCGAAGCCGGAGGTGGTGTCAGTGGTGAGCAGAGGCACGGGTGTCTCCCAAGGTGTGCTGGAGCGCCGCACGCGCCCGGTGGAGCCGCGACTTCATCGCGGCGGTGCTCAGGCCGAGGGCCTCGGCGGCGGCCCGGCCGCTGTGGCCCTGGACGTCCCGCATGATCAACACCCGCCGCTGGTCCGCCGGCAGCTCGGCGATGGCCTCCGCCACCCGCCCCGCCTCCAGGCGCCGCAGGACCTCGTCCTCCGCCGACATGACGGCCGTGTCCGGCAGCGGCGGGCGCTCCCTCGGCATCAGCCGGGCCCGGCGCAGGCATTCGTTGCGGACGATGCGGAACATCCACGACGCCAGCGCCCCGGACGCCCTGAGCATCCCGATCCTGCGGTACAGGATGATCAGCGCCTCCTGGGCCGCGTCCTCGGCGTCCTCGCGCGACGCGCACAGGGAGTGCGCGAAGCGCCGTACGTTCGGATGCGAGCCGGCGACCAGGGCGGTGAGCGAATCGAGGTCACCGCCCTGCGCGGCGACGATCAGGGCCTCGCCCGGCCAGTCCGTCCGGTCAGCCACGGGCCCGGCCCCGGCGGCGCAGGACGGCGACGGTGCACGCGCAGAGCAGGACGGCCGCGCCGGCGACGATGACAACAGTGATCACGGAAACCTCCAGGTCAGGTGCCGACCTCGGCGTCGGCAACATACACAAGAGGCGTGGGCACCCCGAAAGGATTCACCCCAGGGCCGGATCGACCACCGTCTCGCCCGTCGAGGCGCGGCGGACCGCGTCCGCCAGGTCCTCCACCCGGCCGTCCCGCAGGACCAGACCGGCCGCACCGGCGGCGAGCGCCGCCTCCCTCAGGCCGGGGTGCGCCGAGCCCGTCATGACGAGGATCCGGCACTCCGGATCGTCCTCCAGCAGGGCGTTCACCGCCGCGAGCTCCTCCACCAGGGCCACCGCCGGGCGGGCCGTCGGGTCCCGCACGACCTCGATGTCGGGCTGGAGGCCGAGCTGGAGCGCCAGGGCCGGATTGTGCGGGTCCAGCAGGACCCGCAGGGCGCGGGCCTGACGGTGTTCCACGGGCATTTCGTCCACCCGACAAGCCTATCTGACGGGGAGTCAAGAGTCTTCCCAAGTGCGGGGGCGTGCGTTATACATTCCCTCACCGGCCGATCCTAGAACGCGTTCTAGAGCCAGCCGCCCCGCATACGACCTCGGTGCGGCCGACGGTGCGGACGACCGCGCCGAGGTCTTCCAGGCAGCGATTTTCCAACGACAGGGAGCCGCGTCCTCATGCCGATCGATGCCGCCAGGGCCCTCGCCGCAGACCCCCGCCAGGGGGACATCGGCTGGGACCACAAGGACATCCAGCTCTACCACCTCGGCCTCGGCGCGGGCCTGCCGGCGACCGACCCGGACGAGCTGCGCTACACCCTCGAATCCAAGCTCCACGTCCTCCCCAGCTTCGCGACCGTCGCCGGCGCCGGCATGGCCATGATGGGCGGCCTCGCCGCCCCCGGGATCGACGTCAACCTCGCCCACGTCCTGCACGGCGGCCAGTCCATCGAGCTGCACCGGCCCATCCCCGTCAAGGGCAAGGCCACCTCCTCCGCCAAGGTCGCCGCCCTGTACGACAAGGGCAAGGCGGCCGTGATCGTGCTGCGCACCGAGGTCGCGGACGCCGACGGGCCGCTGTGGACCAGCGACGCGCAGATCTTCGTACGGGGAGAGGGCGGATTCGGCGGCGAGCGCGGACCCTCCGTCAAGGAGGAACGGCCGGGCCGCGCCCCAGACCGGGTCGAGGAACGGCACATCCGCGAGGACCAGGCGCTCCTCTACCGCCTCTCCGGCGACTGGAACCCGCTGCACGCCGACCCCGAGTTCGCCAAACTGGCCGGCTTCGACAAGCCGATCCTGCACGGCCTGTGCTCGTACGGGATGACCCTCAAGGCCGTCGTCGACACGGCCCTCGGCGGGGACGTCTCCCGGGTCCGCGCCTACCGCACGCGCTTCGCCGGGATCGTCTTCCCGGGCGAGACGCTGCGCATCCGGATGTGGCAGGAGCCCGGCCGCGTCCTGGTGTCGGTGACCGCCGTCGAACGGGACGACGCGCCGGTTCTCGCCGACACGGTCGTCGAACACGCGTAATCCTCCACCCCGACAGCACCGACAGGAGCCGCACCGTGCGCGCAGCACTGCAGAGCGAGATCGGCCAGGACAAGCTGGAAGTCGTCGACGACATGGAGGCCGTGGGCTTCGGCCCCGGCAAGGTGAAGATCCGGGTCAGGGCCACCGGCCTGTGCCACTCGGACCTGTCCGCGATGAGCGGAGTGCTGCCGCAGCCCGCCCCCTTCATCCCCGGCCACGAGGGCTCCGGCGTGATCACCGACGTCGGCGACGGCGTTACCGGCCACGCGATCGGCGACCGCGTCCTCGTCTGCTGGCTGCCGCCGTGCGGCCACTGTCCGTCCTGCGGGCGCGGCCAGGGCCACCTGTGCCTGGAGGCCTTCGGGAACGTCGCCACCCCCAACTTCAAGCGGGGCGAAGGCGCCGTCTTCGGCTTCGCCGGCACCGGCACCTTCTCCGAGGAGATGGTCGTCCCCGCCGCCTGCGCCGTCCCGATCCCCGACGACGTCCCCTTCGACATCGCGGCGCTGATCGGCTGCGGCGTCACCACCGGCCTCGGCGCGGCCATCAACACCGCCAAGGTGCAGGCCGGTTCCTCGGTGGCCGTCATCGGCTGCGGCGGCGTCGGCATATCCGTCATCCAGGGCGCCAAGGTGCAGGGCGCGGCCCAGATCATCGCCGTGGACCCCGTCGAGTCCCGCCGCGAGGCGGCCCTGCGGTTCGGGGCCACCGAGGCGGTCTCCCCGGAGGAGTTCGCCGACGCCAAGAACCGGATCACCGCCGGCGAGGGCTTCGACTACGTCTTCGAGGTCGTCGGCAAGTCCGCGACCGCGCAGAAGGCGTACGAGATGACGCGGCGCGGCGGCTCGGTCGTCGTGGTCGGGGCGGGAGCCCTCGACGACAACTTCCAGATCAACATGTTCTCGCTGTTCTTCGACGAGAAGAAGATCCTGCCCTCGATGTACGGCGGCGGAGACGTGCTGCGCTCCTACGAGCGCACCATCGCGCTGTGGCGGGCCGGCCGGATCGACCTGGCGAACCTGATCACGCACCGGGTGGGCCTGGCCGAGGTCAACGACGCCCTCGACCAGATGCGCACGGGCGTCGCCCTGCGCACCTGCATCGAACTCTGACCGCTCTGCCGGATCCGACCCGCTCTGAGAGGAACACCACGGATGTCACTCCCACTTGAGGGGCTCTGCGCCATCGTCACGGGCGCGGGCCGCGGGCTCGGCCGGGCCGAGGCGATCGAACTCGCGCGGCTGGGCGCGAGCGTGGTCGTCAACGACTTCGGCCAGCCCGGCCGGGACGGCTCGGGCGAGGCCTCGGCCGCCCCGGCGCAGGAGGTGGCCGAGGAGATCCGCGCCGCGGGCGGGCAGGCCGTCGCGCACCTCGGAGACGTGGCCGACTTCGAGCAGGCGCGCGAGCTGGTCGCACTGGCGGTGAGCACGTACGGGAAGCTCGACGTCCTGGTCAACAACGCGGGCATCCTGCGCGACCGGATGATCTTCTCGATGTCGGAGGAGGAGTGGGACTCGGTGATCCGCGTCCACCTCAAGGGCCACTTCAACACCACCCACTTCGCCTCCGCGCACTGGCGCGAACGGTCGAAGGCCGCGGGCGGCCCGGTCTACGGCCGGATCGTCAACACCTCCTCCGAGGCGTTCCTCGGCGGCTCGGCCGGTCAGCCGAACTACGCGGCGGCCAAGGGCGGCATCGTGGGCCTGACGACCTCGACCGCCCTGGCCCTGGCGAAGTACGGGGTGACGGCCAACGCCATCTGCCCGCGCGCCCGCACCCGTATGACGGAGGACGTCTTCGCCGGCTTCGAGGTCCCGCAGGACGGCAAGCTGGACGCACTCGCCCCCGAGCACGTCGCGCCGCTCGTCGGCTACCTGGCCTCACCCGCCTCCGCCAAGGCCAACGGACAGCTCTTCGTCGTCCACGGCGGCATCGTGGTCGTCATGGAACGCCCGAAGGTCGCCGCCAAGTTCGACACGGGCAAGGAGTCCTTCTCCTACGAGGAGCTCGACGGGCTCCTCACCCCGCACTACGACTCCCGCCCGGCGAACGAGACCTTCGCCGCGCCGGAGGTCCTGGGCCTCAAGCACGGCTGACGCACGGCCCGCGCACGGCTGAGGCACGGCCCGCGCACGGCTGACGACGGCGGGCGCACGGCGGAACAGGCGCTACCGCCCCGCCAGCGGAGCCTGCTGCAGGGGGACGGGCCGCGGTGAGGGCGGGGGCGGTGGATCCCTGCGGACCGGCGGCTCCACGTGGACCGGCGGGGGAGGGGACGCGGGCAGGGCCATCCCGGCGATCCCGCAGGGCACCTCCGGGATCGCGTACGGGAGGTGCAGGCGGCCCTGCGGGCTCCACAGGCCCGCCCCGCCGAGCCACCCCGCCGGGGCGGCCAGCCGGAAGACGTGCCGGTCGGCGGGGCGCCACAGGCCGATGTCCCCCTCGGGCAGCCGAAGCGCCACCCCGCAGGTCTCCGGCATCAGGGCCTGGCCCGGCTGGACGGCGAAGGGCAGGGCTTCACCCAGCCGCAGGCACTCGGGGAAGCGGACCGGACGCGAGCTGCCCAGCACGCCCCAGCCCAAGCGCGGTTCGCCCGGGGCGTCGGAGCGGATCAGCAGCAGCCCGCTGTCCGGGTCGGCCAGCAGCAGCCGGTCGTCGCTGTCCTCGGTGATCTGCAGCAGCGGGGTGACCCTGCCGTCGCCGCCCAGGTCCACGGCGACGGCCTTGGCGGTGCCCTCCAGCTCGCGGTCCAGGGCCAGCAGCCGGCCCGTCCGGTCCAGCCACACCCCGCCGGAGCAGCGCCCCGGGATCCGGGCCACCCGCTGCGGCCCGAAGGCGCACCCGGCCACCTGCCACAGCGTGGTCACGGTGTCCGACGCGGCCACGGCGAAGGCGCCGCAGCCGTCCGGGGCCGGCGGGAGCAGGAAGACCCGTACGCCCTCCTCCGCGTCCACGCCGCCCAGCTGGAGCTCCCCGGTGCGCGGCCCGGCCGCGGCGCCCGTCGGGTAGAGCAGGGCGAAGGCGTGCCGGTCCGCGACGCGGCGGTGGATCAGCACGCGCCCGTCGGCCAGCGGGAGGAGCTCGCTGTCCGCCTCCTCGGGCTGTGCGAGGGGCAGCGGCACCGCGTACGGCTCGGGACCGGCGAGGGTCCAGCGTTCCGCGTAGCGCGCCTCGCCGTCCCCGGCGAGCCGGGCGGCGTACGACCCGTCCGCAGAGATCGTGAACGGGGCCGTGGTCGTCATCTCGATGGCACAGACAGTCATCCGGGCCGTCACCTCCGGTGAGGAAGCTAGTTTTCGGGATTCCCGCCGAACAACACGACCAAGGCGGCTTCACACGTAAGGGTGTCCGGGCGGCGATTCGTCTGTGATGGGCGATGCGGTTGTGCTGTGCGGCATCGAAAGGCAGGCGGTGCGGGCGGGCGGCGGGCCGCTTCGCAGGTACCGGTGCTGACCGGGCCGGCCGCCACGGACGGTAGCCTTGGCCCGTGCCCCGTCTCTCTGAAGTCATCGCCGCGCTGGACGCTCTCTGGCCCCCCTCGCGGGCCGAGCAGTGGGACGCGGTCGGAACCGTGTGCGGCGACCCCGATGCCGAGGTCAGCCGGGTCCTCTTCGCGGTGGACCCCGTCCAGGAGATCGCCGACGAAGCCGTGGAACTGGGTGCCGACCTGATCGTCACCCACCACCCCCTCTACCTGAGGGGCACCACCACGGTCGAGGCCGGCACCTTCAAGGGCCGCGTCGTCCACACGCTGATCAAGAACGACATCGCGCTGCACGTCGCCCACACCAACGCCGACACCGCCGACCCCGGCGTGTCCGACGCCCTCGCCGGCGCCCTGGACCTGCGGATCACCGGTCCGCTCGTGCCGGACCCGAGCGACCCCGAAGGCCGCCGCGGCCTCGGCCGGATCTGCGAGCTGGACCGCCCCGAGCCCCTGCGGGAGTTCGCCGCCCGTTGCGCGGCCTGGCTGCCGCCGACCGCCCAGGGCATCCGCGTCGCCGGCGACCCGGACGCGATGATCCGGCGCGTCGCCGTCAGCGGCGGCTCCGGCGACAGCCTCCTCGCCGAGGTCCGCGCCGCGGGTGTGGACGCGTTCGTGACCGCCGACCTGCGTCACCACCCGGTGTCCGAGGCCCGCGAGCAGAGCCCGCTGGCCCTCGTCGACGCCGCCCACTGGGCCACCGAATGGCCCTGGTGCGAGCAGGCCGCCGCGCAGCTCGACGCGATCTCCGAGCGCCACGCCTGGGGTCTGCGCACCCATGTCTCGCGCACCGTCACCGACCCGTGGACGGTGCACGCGCCGTCCGTACCCTCCCCTTCTATCTCTGGAGCCCCCAACTGAACGCCGAGCCCGCCGACCAGATCCGACTTCTCGATGTCCAGGCGCTGGACGTCCGGCTGTCTCAGCTCACCCACAAGCGCAAGTCGCTGCCCGAGCACGCCGAGCTCGACACGCTCACCAAGGACCTGACGCAGCAGCGCGACCTGCTGGTCGCCGCGCAGACCCAGGCGAGCGACACGGCGCGCGAGCAGACCAAGGCGGAGCAGGACGTCGACCAGGTGCGCCAGCGCGCGGTCCGCGACCAGCAGCGGCTCGACTCCGGCGTGGGCATCTCGGCCCGGGACCTGGCGAACCTGCAGAGCGAGGTCGTCTCCCTCGCCAAGCGCCAGGGCGACCTGGAGGACGTGGTCCTGGAGGTCATGGAGCGCCTGGAGGCCGCGCAGGAGCGCGTCTCCGAGCTGACCGAGCGCGTCTCCGCCCTGGAGGCGAAGGTCGCGGACGCCACCACCCGTCGGGACGCGGCCACCGCCGAGATCGACGCCGAGGTCGCGAAGGTCACCAAGGACCGCGAGGTGATCGTCACCTCCATGCCGGCCGACCTGATGGCCCTGTACGAGAAGATCCGCGTCAAGCAGGGCGGCGTCGGTGCGGCGCGCCTCTACCAGCGCCGCTGCGAGGGCTGCCGGCTGGAGCTCGACATGGCAGAGGTCAACGAGATCAAGGCCGCGGCCCGTGATCAGGTCGTCCGTCACGAGAACTGCGGCCGCATCCTGGTCCGTACGGCCGACTCGGGCATCTGATGCCGCGTTTTGTCGTGGAGGCGGACGGCGGGTCCCGGGGCAACCCGGGGCCCGCCGGCTACGGCGCCGTCGTCCTCGACCCGGCCTCGGGCGAGACGCTGGCCGAACGCGCCGAGTACATCGGCGTCGCGACGAACAACGTGGCGGAGTACAAGGGCCTGATCGCCGGACTCACGGCGGCCCGTGACCTCGCGCCCGACGCGCAGGTCCTGGTCCGGATGGACTCCAAGCTCGTCGTCGAGCAGATGTCGGGCCGCTGGAAGATCAAGCACCCGGACATGAAGCCGCTCGCGGCCGAGGCCGCGCGGATCCTGCCGCGCGCGCAGGTCACGTACGAGTGGATCCCGCGCGAGCGCAACAAGCACGCGGACCGGCTCGCCAACGAGGCGATGGACGCGGGCAAGCGCGGCGAGCAGTGGGAGCCGTCGGCCTCCTCGGCCGCCCTCGACGCGTCCGCGGCCCGGTCCCTGTCCACCCCGCCGCCGTCCGGCCCGCCCGGGGACGCCGCCGCGGGCGCCGCGGCGGCGCGCGCCGCCCTGGCCGCCTCCCGCGGCACCGCCGCCGGTGCCGACACGCTGTTCGCGGAGGCCGAGCCGGGCCCGGCGGGAACCGCCACGGCGCCCGCGGAGGTGCGCGACCGGGCCGGTCACACGGCGGCACCCACCGCCCCCGCAGCGGGGCAGGGCTGGGCCCCCGACATGGGGGCGCCGGCCACCTTCGTGCTGCTGCGCCACGGCGAGACCGCGCTCACCCCGCAGAAGAGGTTCTCCGGAAGCGGGGGGAGCGACCCCGAGCTGTCCCCTGCGGGCCGCCGCCAGGCGGCGGCCGTCGCCGAGGCGCTCGCCGCCCGCGGCACCGTCCAGACGGTCATCAGCTCCCCGCTGCTGCGCTGCCGCGAGACCGCGCAGGCCGTCGCCGACCGCCTCGGCCTGGACGTGACGGTCGAACAGGGCCTGCGCGAAGTGGACTTCGGTGCCTGGGAGGGCCTGACCTTCGCCGAGGTCCGGGAACGCTTCCCGGACGACCTGCAGGCCTGGCTGGACTCCCCGAAGGCCGCCCCCACCGGCGGCGGGGAGAGCTTCGCGGCCGCCACCCGCCGGATCTCGGCCACCCGTGACCGCCTGCTGGCCGAGCATGCGGGCCGCACGGTCCTGCTGGTCACCCACGTGACCCCGGTCAAGATCCTGGTCCGCCTCGCCCTCGGGGCCCCGCCGGAATCACTCTTCCGCATGGAACTCTCGGCGGCGTCCCTCTCGGCGGTCGCCTACTACGCGGACGGCAACGCCTCGGTCCGCCTCCTGAACGACACCTCCCACCTGCGGTAGGCCCTGCCGACGCACCGCCCCCGCCGACGCAGCCCGTGGCGGGGGCGGGCCGTCACTGCTTCCGCGCGGGCCCGGGGCGGCCGAGGGTCTCCAGCGCCCGGTCGAGGGCGCGGACCATGTTCCGAGCGTCGGCCTGGGCCGACTGGACGGCTCCGCGCACCTGGCGGGCGTTCGGGGGCCCTTCCCCGTCCGGTGCGACCCAGTCGCCGTCGGCACGCCGCCCGATGTGGACCTCCAGATGACGCAGCGCGTCTTCGAGATGGCGGGCGAGTTCGCGAAGGCCCCCGGTCACCGCGGTGATCTCGGCGGGGCTCGCGTAGGAGTTGCGGGGGTCGGTCGTCGCTTCGGCCAGGTCGCGTATGTGCGCGGCGGCAGCGGCCGCGCGCTCGGAGTGGTCGCTCATGAGCCGAGCGTGCCGCATCGGCGGGCCCGCCGACAGTCATCAGCGCCAACGGGCACCGTCCGCCGCGCCCGGAACCGCCCCCCGGGTCGTCGAAGCACTGGCGTGGGGTGGGGACACGGCGGAGTGTCCCCGCAGGACGAGCGCGCAACCATCCCCCGACGGCCGCGACATGCCCGCGCGCGCCGAGCCGAGAAGACATTCCGGCGGGGCACCGCCCCACACCAGGCGCTCCCGGCCCGCGGAAGCCCCGGCCACCCCCGGCGGGAGCCAAGCGCGGCCACCCCCGGCGGGAGCCAAGCGGGCACGCGCCGAGCCGAGGAGACATTCCGGCGGGGCACCGCCCCACCCCGCACACCGCCGAACCACCCAGGGCGGATCCGCGGTCGCGCCGGGACTCCGGCAGCCGGACGAGGGCCCGCGCGCAGTTCCTACCGGCGGGTCCGGTCCTGACCCGCCGGACGACCCCTAGTCGCTGCTGCCGCCGCTGGTCGTGCGTCGGCGGCTGCTCTTCTGCGCTCCGCGCACCATCGAGGTGATGCCCAGCGTGACGCTCGCCACGATGCGGACCCAGCGGGGTCCGCCGCGTTCCGCCCACGCCACGCACGCGGCCCCGCCGACGGCGGCGGCCAGGAGCAGCAGGAATATGACGCTCATCTTGCCCACCTCATGGTCTCTGCCGGGGGACCGATGCTACGCAAACGCCCCGGACCGGAGAAGCCCGGTTCGGGGCGTGGAGGCGGCAGACGAGCCGGCCTGTACGCCGGGTTCTGTCGCCCGGAGACCTCGCGGTCGCCGGGGAGACGGCCATCCATCTAGGACCGGCGTTGCCGCCGGCCTCGTGCGGTCTACCCGCGAACTCGGGCGGGCAGCCCTCAAGCGTTCGCGCAGACCCGTCCGGGGACGGATCCTCTTGACCTTGCTCCAGGTGGGGTTTACCTAGCCGCCTGGGTCACCCCAGGCGCTGGTGGTCTCTTACACCACCGTTTCACCCTTACCGGAGGCCGAAGCCCCCGGCGGTCTGTTTTCTGTGGCACTGTCCCGCGGGTCACCCCGGGTGGGCGTTACCCACCACCCTGCCCTGTGGAGCCCGGACGTTCCTCGGCGGGATCCTTGAGGACCCCGACGCGGCCGCCCGGCCGACTCGTCTGCCGTGGCGACCATGTTACCGGCTGTGCCGTCGCCGCTTGACCTTGCCGCAACGGCAGGGTTTCTACTGGGGGCATGCGGATCGGAGAGATCGCCGCGGTCGTCGGGGTCACCACCCGGGCGATCCGGCACTACCACCATGTCGGCCTGCTCCCGGAACCGGAGCGGCGCCCCAACGGATACCGGGCCTACGGCGTCCGCGACGCCGTCCTGCTGGCCCGCGTACGCCGGCTCACCGAACTGGGGCTCAGCCTCGACGAGGTGCGCGACGTCCTCGCGGACGACGCCGGGCGCGAGCTGGCCGACGTGCTGGAGGAGCTCGACGCCGACCTCGCCCGGCAGGAGGCCGAGATCAAGGAGCGCCGGCGGCGGCTCGCGGTGCTCCTGGCCGCCGGGCCGGGGGAGGGCGAGCCCCTCTCGCCCGCGCTCGCCGCGCTGCTGGCGAAGGCGCCGCGCACGACGTCCCCGACCGCCGCGAAGGACCGCGAACACCTGACCCTCCTCGACGCGTCGGGCGCGGGCGGCCAGGAGGTCTACGCCGCGCTCGGGCCGCTGGCCGAGGACCCCGGGGTGCTCGCCCTGTACGAGCGGCTGGACGAACTCGCCGACGCCCCCGTGGACGACCCGCGGATCCCGGGCCTGGCGGCCGAGCTGGTGGCGGCGGTCCCCGAGGAGGTGTTCGCGGCGATCCCCCGGGACGGGGCGGTCGTGACCGGGTTCAAGGAGGCGCTGCTCGCCGAGTACGCGCCCGCACAGGCGGAGGTCGTCCGCCGGGTCATGGAGGCCTTCATGGACAGGGGTGGGAGATGAGCGCCGTGCGCGGGGTGCGGGCGGCACGGATCGCGGTGGCCGCGGTCCTGCCGGCGGAGCTGGCACTCGTGGTGTGCGCCGCGGCCGGGGTGCGGCTGCCCGCGCCGGCCCTCGCCGCCGCGGAGGCCCTGGTGCTGGGGGCGCTCCTGCTGGAGGCGTGGGTGCTGCGCGCGCTGTACGCCGCCGCCCGGGCAGCAGGTGCCGCACGCGGGGAGGCTCTGCGCGGCGCGGTCCGGGCCGTGGTGCCGGTCCAGGTCCGGCGGCTGCTGCGGCACGAGCTGCGCGCCGGCGCCTCCCTCGGCCGGTGGGTCCTGCGCAGGAAGCACGGGGTGCGCCCCGGGGACCTGGCCGCCGGCTACACCGGGCCGCAGACGGCCATGATGTACGGGATGGTCTTCGTGTCGGTGATCGAGACCTTCGCGCTGGCCCTGCTCATCCCCTGGCCGGCGGTGCACCGGGTGGTGCTCGTGCTGGACGTGTACGGGGTCGTGCTGCTGCTCGCCCTGCACGCGGCCTGCGTCACCCGGCCGCACGTGGTCGGCGCCGACGGCTCGCTGCGGATCCGCTACGGCGCCCTTTTCGACCTCGCCGTCCCGCAGGACGCGGTGGCCTCGGTACGGGTGGACCGCCGCTACCCCGAAGGACGGCTCGTCTCGCTCTCCGAGGACGGGGTGCTCGACCTCGTCGTCGGCAGCCAGACCACGGTGACCCTGGAACTGAACCGCCCGCTCACCTTCACCCGCCCGCTCGGCGCCCGCGCGACGGCCCGCACCATCCGCTTCCACGCCGACGACCCGCGCACCCTGGTCACCGCCCTCCGCCGGCCGGCGTAGGCGGTGGGGGCGGGCGGGCGTCTAGGCTGGCCGGGGGGCCGCATCCCTCGCGTCGTGTCGTATTGAAGGAGAACCACCGTGCTCGTGCTGCTGCCGCCCTCCGAGGGAAAGGCCGCCGGCGGTTCCGGCGCACCGCTGGAGCCGCAGGAGCTGTCGCTGCCCGGTCTGGCGCCGGCCCGGGCTGCGGTGCTGGAGGAACTGGTCGAGCTGTGCGCGGGCGACGAGCTCAAGGCCCGTGACGTGCTGGGCCTGAGCGAGGGCCTGCGAGGCGAGGTCGCCAAGAACGCCGAACTGCGCTCGGCGGCGGCCCGCCCGGCGGGGGAGATCTACACCGGCGTGCTCTACGACGCGCTGGGCCTGGCCGACCTGCCCGCGGCGGCGCGGGCCAGCGCCGAGGACGCGCTGCTCGTCTTCTCGGGGCTGTGGGGCGCGGTGCGGGTCACCGACCGGATCCCCTCGTACCGCTGCTCGATGGGTGTGAAGCTCCCGGGGCTGGGCGCGCTCGGCGCGTACTGGCGCGGGCCGATGGCCGAGGTGCTGCCCGCGGCCGCCGGGGACGGGCTGGTGCTGGACCTTCGTTCGGCGGCGTACGCGACCGCCTGGAAGCCGAAGGGTGAGGTCGCGGGCCGGACCGCGACCGTGCGGGTGCTGCACTCGCAGATGGTGGACGGCGTGGATAAGCGGTCCGTGGTGAGCCACTTCAACAAGGCGACCAAGGGCCGGCTGGTCCGGGACCTGCTGGTGGCGGGGGCCGTGCCCGGCTCGCCGGCCGAGCTGGTGACGGCCCTGCGGGACCTGGGCTACGTCGTCGAGACGGAAGCCCCCGCGAAGGCGGGCCGGGCCTGGTCCCTCGACGTCGTCGTGACGCAGATCCACCACTGACGCGCCGTGATCGTGGCCGGGGGCACGGCCCCCGGTGCCTCCCGTCCCGGCGCCCCGCGGCTCAACGCCCCAGCGGCCAGGCCACCGTTGCCGGGGTGCGCTCGGAGGTGTCCGCGTACGCGGCGCAGGCGTCGGTCAGGGTTTCCAGGAGGGTGAGCGGGTCCGGGAGGGGGTGCTCCGTGCCGCGGACCCAGGTCACCGCCTGGTCGCCGGGGAGGGCCGCCGGCGGGACCAGGACGTAGCTGCCGCGGCAGTGCCAGCGCAGGCCCGGGTGTTCGTCCATCGTCTCGGGGTGGCAGTCCAGCGCACACGGCCACCACTCGTCCTCGTCCTCGGGGGTGCCGCGGGTGGCGGTGAAGAAGAGCATCCGGGCCTGGTCGCCGCTGCCGCCCGATTCGGCGACGGGGCCGACCTTGATGCCGGCCTCCAGGAGCCGCGCGAGGGCGGCGGCGCCGGCTTCCAGCGGGACGTCGAGCACGTCGTGGACCATGCCGGTCGCGGTGATGAAGTTGGCCTGGGGCTCGTTGCGCGCCCACCGCTCGATCTGTGCGCGGTCGGTGGTCGACTGCGTCTGCCAGGCGAAGGAGGCCGGATGTCGGGCCGGGGTCGGACAGCCGATGCGGTCGCACGAACATCGGTAGCCGACGGGATGGGCGGCGGGGGCGAGCGGCATACCGGCGGCGGCGACGGCCAGGAGGAGCGCCTCGCGCTCTCGTGCGGGGTCCTCGGCGGTGGGTTTCTGCCGCCGGCGCAGCCACTGGGAAATCCTGCTCTGCTCGCCGCGTTTGACGCGGCCGGAATCAGACCCCATCTATCCCCTCACCTCACCGTTGCCCCGGCAGACCTTCACATGGTCCCACCATCCTGCGCCCCGGGTGACCGCTCTCGACGACCGGGGGGCCGGGGACGGGTGAGCGCCAACCCCAACATACCCACAGAATCAGGGCAAACATTCCCGGGTGAACGCAGGTTGTCGGGCGGCTAGCGGGCGGTGACGTTTGCCACCCCGCCGAGCACCCTGTCCACGAGCGCGTCGGTGTACGCGTGCGTGAGGGGCGCGGTGCGCATCAGCCAGCGGTACGTCAGCGGCCCGACCAGCATCTCGACGGTCAGCCGCAGGTCGGTGTCGGGCGCGAGCTGGCCGGCTTCGCGGGCCGTCCGCAACCGGGCCTCGTACAGGGCGAGCTGCGGCTCCAGCAGCTGCTCGGTGAAGCGGGCGCCCAGCTCGGGGTCGGTGGCTCCTGCCGCGGTCAGGGCGCGCGCGGGGGCCTCGTACTTCTCGTCGTTGAACTCGTCGACCGTCGCCCGCAGTACGTGCTTCAGGTCGGCGGCGAGGTCCCCGGTGTCGGGGAAGCCGGTCCATTCGGCGTCCGTCTCCGCGTCCCCGGCGAGGGAGGCCTCGAGGAGGACGGCCGCCTTCGAGGGCCACCAGCGGTAGATGGTCTGCTTGCCGACGCCGGCGCGGGCGGCGATGGCCTCGATGGTCAGCTTGTTGTAGCCGACCTCCCCGACCAGGGCGAGCGCGGCGTCGAGGATGGCGCGCCGGGAGCGGTCGCTGCGACGCGTGGCGTCAGGGGTCTTGGTCATGCCCGAAGTATCGCAGCGAGACGTCTCGTCTCCTCGGCGTGCCCGGTGTTCATCGATTTCGTAAACCACCCCATCGGTCCACTGCGTCGTACCGGTCCAGGAGAGACGATTCGTTCCAGCACTCGTCCCGAGTCGTGAAAGTCGTGAGGAGCCTTCTTTGCGCAGAGACGCCACACCCCGGCGCTACCTGATGTGCCCACCCGCACACTTCAAGGTCACGTACTCCATCAACCCGTGGATGGATCCCACGAAACCGGTGGACCTGCCCCTGGCCCAGGCGCAGTGGGAAGACCTCAGGGACCGGTACGTGTCCCTGGGTCACACCGTCGAGACCCTCGTACCCGATCCCGCGCTGCCCGACATGGTGTTCGCGGCGAACGGGGCGCTGGTGGTCGACGGCCGGGTCCTCGGGGCCCGGTTCGCCTACCCGGAACGGGGCCCCGAGGCCCGCATCCACCTCGACTGGTTCCGCGACCACGGCTACCAGGACGTCCACGAGCCCGCCCACGTCAACGAGGGCGAGGGAGACTTCGCCGTCACGGCGAGCTTCGTCCTCGCCGGCCGCGGCTTCCGCTCCAGCCCGCTGTCGCACTCCGAGGCCCAGGAGTTCTTCGGCCGCCCCGTCATCGGCCTGGACCTGGTGGACCCGCGCTACTACCACCTGGACACCGCGCTCAGCGTCCTCGACGGCGACGAGGTCATGTACTACCCCGACGCCTTCTCGCCCGGCAGCCAGGGCGTGCTGCGGCGGCTCTTCCCCGACGCGCTGATCGCCGACGGCCGCGACGCGGCCGCCCTCGGCCTGAACGCGGTGTCCGACGGCCGGCACGTGCTGCTCCCGCAGGGGGCCACCGGGCTGTTCGGCCCGCTGCGTGACCGGGGCTTCGAACCGGTCCCGATGGACCTCGGGGAACTGCTCAAGGGCGGCGGCAGCGTGAAGTGCTGCACCCAGGAGCTGCGCCCGTAGGGCCTAGTCCTCGGAGGGCGGCGGCCAGGCCTGGCCCCAGTCGGCGTCCCGAGCGGCCTTGTAGAGGCCGCCGTGGCGCTTGGTCACGTTGACCCGGGTCAGGCCCGCCCCGTCGCCCTCCTCGGGGCCGCACAGCTCCAGCAGGACGAGGCCCTTGCGGATCTGCGGCCTGCGCGTGATCCGGGAGGCGGCCGGCTCCACCGGGAAGCGGGTCGCGGCGACGTAGCTGAACTTCTCGTCCTCGTACGGGAGCGAGCCGCCCTTGACCTGCCGGTGCAGGGAGGAGCGGCTGACCCGCGCCGAGAAGTGGCACCAGTCCTGGCCGACCTCGATGGGGCAGGTCCCGTCGTGCGGGCACGGTGCGGCGACCCGCAGTCCGGCCGCGATCAGCTGGTCGCGGGCCTCGCGGATGCGCAGGTACCCCTCCGGCGTGCCCGGCTCGATCAGCACCACCGCCCGGCCGGCCCGCGCCGCCTCGGCGACGACGGCCGTGCGGGCCTGCGGGTTCAGCTCGCCGAGTACGTACGACACCGTCACCAGGTCGGCGTCGGGGACGGACATCCCGGCGCCGATGACGGCCCGCCGCCACTCGGCGCCGCGCAGCACCGGCGAGCCGGAGGCCGCCGCCAGCTCCCGGCCGAGGGCAAGTGCGGGCTCGGCCCAGTCCAGCACCGTGGTCTGGCGGGGGCCCTCCCAGGTGGCGTCCACCGCCCAGGTCGCCGCACCCGTGCCGCCGCCCACGTCCACGTGCGAGCCCGGCGCCCAGTCGGGCGCCGCCTCGGCCAGGGCGTCCAGGGCGGCCCGTACCGCCTCGAAGGTGGCCGGCATGCGGTAGGCCGCGTACGCCGCGACGTCCGAGCGGTCGCGCAGTACGGGCGCGTCGGTGGGGGTCCGCCCCCGGTAGTTGGTGATGAGCCGCTCGACGGCGGCCGTGGCCTGCTTGGGCGGAAGACCGTCGAGCAGCCCGCCGAGCGTGCTGCGGAGGGTCTCGGCGGTGGTGGGGGCGGAGACGTTCACCTGCCGAGTTTACGGCGAGCCGGGGCCGGCGCCGTCAGCGAGGCGCCGACCCGGCCCCGGCCCCTCGGCTCAGTCGCCGGCCGGAGCGGGCGCGGTCTGCGCGTCGCGCTGCTGCCACGGCCGGCACAGGACCAGGAAGCAGCTCGCGGAGAGCACCGCGCACACCAGCTGCACCAGGGCCATCGGAACGGCCGTGTCCTCGCCCGCGATGCCCACCAGCGGTGACGCGATCGCGCCGACCAGGAAGGAGGAGGTGCCGAGCAGCGCGGAGGCCGATCCGGCCGCGTGCGGGGTCCGCATCAGCGCCTGCGCGTTCGTGTTCGGCAGCACGATGCCCATCGCCGACATGAGGACGAACAGCGCGGTGGCGATGGGGATCAGCCCGACCTCGCCGAAGACGCCCGTCGCCATCAGCAGCAGGGACACCGCGGAGGACAGGACGACCGCGAGGCCGACGGCCAGCACCTTGTCCAGGCGCACCCGGCCGACCAGCAGCTTGCCGTTGATCTGGCCGACGAGGATCAGGCCGACGGAGTTCAGGCCGAAGAGCAGAGAGAAGGTCTGGGGCGAGGCCCCGTAGATCTCCTGGACCACGAAGGGGGAGGCGGAGATGTAGGAGAAGAGGACGGCGAAGGCGAAGCCGCCGGTCAGGGTGTAGCCGGTGAAGACCCGGTCGCCGAGCAGCCCGCGCATGGTCCGCAGCGCGGAGCCGACACCGCCGGTGTGCCGCCGCTCGGGAGGCAGGGTCTCACCGAGGCCGCGCCAGACCATCAGGGTGAGGACCGTGCCGACGCCGGTCAGGACGACGAAGACGCCCCGCCAGTCGGCGAAGCGCAGCACCTGCCCGCCGATGAGCGGCGCGACGATCGGGGCGGCCCCGGATATGAGCATCAGGGTGGAGAAGAAGCGGGCCATCTCGTCGCCGTCGTACAGGTCGCGCACGACGGCGCGCGCGATGACGACACCGGCGGCCCCGGCCAGCCCCTGGAGCAGCCGGAAGGAGATCAGCAGCTCGGCGGTCGGGGCGAGCGCGCAGATCGCGGTGGCCAGGACGTAGACGACCATGCCGACGAGCAGCGGCCGGCGGCGCCCCCACTTGTCGCTCATCGGGCCGATGACGAGCTGGCCGAGGGCCATGCCGGCGAGGCAGGCGGTGAGGGTCAGCTGGATCGTCGCGGCGGGGCTGTGCAGGGCGTCGGTGACCTGCGGCAGGGCCGGCAGGTACATGTCCATGGACAGCGGGGGGAGGGCGGTGAGCCCGCCGAGTACGAAGGTGACGAGCAGGCTCGTACGGCGTGCCGCCTTCAGGGGCGCGGTGGTGGGCGCGGAGGGCGATTCGGGCGACGAGTCGTGCGAGGGTGCCGTCGCGGGGCCTCTCTCCGACATGCGGAACTCCAGTCTTCTCATCTGCTTTTATGCACCCCTGACCGACCCATGCTCTCAGCAATCGGAACGTCCCGGGACCGGAGCGCGCTGTGACGTACCCTGCGGCCCCATGGACGAACGTACGAAGAAGATCGCCGTGGTGACCGGCGCGGGCTCCGGAATCGGCCGCTCCGTGGCGCTGGCCCTGGCCGCGGCGGGATGGGCCGTGGCCCTGGCCGGCCGCCGGTCCGAACCACTGGAGGAGACCGCCGCCGCGGCCGGGACCGGGGCCGACGTGCTGTGCGTGCCGGCCGACGTGAGCGATCCGGACGGCGTGACTCGGCTGTTCGAGTCAGTGCGCGCCCGGTACGGCCGCCTCGACCTGCTCTTCAACAACGCGGGCACCTTCGGGCCCGGCGGGGTCGCGCTGGAGGACATCACCTACGAGGCCTGGCGCTCGGTCGTGGACGTCAACCTGACCGGCGCCTTCCTGTGCGCGCAGGCCGCCTTCCGGCAGATGAAGCAGCAGGACCCGCAGGGCGGCCGCATCATCAACAACGGCTCCATCTCCGCCCACGTGCCCCGCCCGAACTCGATCGCCTACACCGCGACCAAGCACGCGATGACCGGCCTGACGAAGTCCCTGTCGCTGGACGGGCGGCCGTACCGGATCGCCTGCGGCCAGATCGACATCGGCAACGCGGCGACCGAGATGACCGAGCGGATGCAGACCGGCATCCTCCAGGCCAACGGGCAGCTGGCCGTCGAACCGGTCATGGACGCCGCCGACGTGGCCCGCACGGTCCTGCACATGGCCGAGCTGCCGCTGGAGGCGAACGTGCAGTTCGCGACGGTGATGGCCACGTCCATGCCGTACATCGGCCGCGGCTGAGCACCTTCCCCTCCCGATCTCCGTTGCCACCGCGCGGGGCGGGCGTCGATCATGAACGCATGACCGATACCGAGGTACTGCGCTACACCGCTTTCTCCGGCGACCCGAACGGCGGCAACCCCGCCGGGGTCGTGCTCGACGCCGCCGGGCTGGACGACGCCGCGATGCTGGAGATCGCCGCCGGGCTGGGCTACAGCGAGACGGCCTTCCTCACCGCACCGCCGGAGGGGCTCGGCGGGCCGGAGGGCCGCTCCTTCACCGCCCGCTACTTCAGCCCGAAGGCCGAGGTCCCCTTCTGCGGCCACGCCACCATCGCCACGGCCGTCGCGCTGGGGGAGCGGATCGGACCCGGTGAGCTCCTCCTCGCCACCCCGGCGGGCACCGTGCCGGTGTCCGTCACCGTCGAGGACGGCCGCCTGCGCGCCACGCTGACCAGCGTGGAACCGCACACCGAGGAGATCGGCGACGCCGACCTCACCGAGGCACTCGCCGCGCTGGACTGGCCGCGGGCCGACCTCGACCCGGCGTTCCCGCCGCGAATCGCCTATGCCGGAGCCCGCCACCTGGTGCTCGGCGCCGCCACCCGGGCCCGCCTCGCGGACCTCGACTACGACTTCGCCCGGCTGGAGGCGCTGATGCAGCGCCTGGACCTCACCACGGTCCAGCTGGTGCACCGCGCGGGCCCGGCGGAGTTCCACGTACGCGACCCGTTCCCGGTCGGCGGCGTCGTCGAGGACCCGGCGACCGGGGCCGCGGCGGCCGCCTTCGGCGCGTACGCCCGGGAGCTCGGCCTGGTCCCGGAGGAGGCCGAGCTGACCCTCCACCAGGGCGCGGACATGGGCCGCCCCGGCGTGCTCACGGTGGAACTGCGCGAGGGCGACCCCCGCGTCCGCGTGGGCGGCGAGGGCGTCCGCATCCCGTGAGCGGCGAACCCATCGGCCCGGACTCCCGGGGCTCCGCCCCGGACCCCGCTCCTCGAACGCCGGAGGGGCTGGATTCGTGAGGGTGATCGGATACGCCGAGGCGGACCTGCCGGCACGGCTGGCGCGGCAGGTCACCGAGCTGGAGGCGCGGGTGTGGCCCGGCTCAGCTCCCGGCCACGACCCGGCGCTGCACCCGAGGACGATGCTGCTCGTGGACGCGGTCGGTACGGTGACCGCCGCGCTGTCGCTGCTGTACAAGCCGGTCCCGCTCGCGGACCGCACGTACCGGGCCGCCGGACTCAGCTCCGTGGTCGCCCTGCCGGAACTGCGCGGCCGCGGGCTCGGCGGCCGACTGGTCGCGGCGGCCCGCGCCGAGCTGGCCGCGGACCCGGCCGTGGACCTGGCGCTGTTCAGCTGCGACCGGCCCCTCGTGCCGTTCTACGGGGCGGCCGGCTTCGCCCCGCTGCCCGGCACGGTCCTCGTCGGCGGCACCCCCGGGGACCCGCTGGCCACCGACGCCCCCGGCTTCGACAAGGTGGTGGTGGCCGCCTTCTTCACCGACGACCCGGCCGGGGACCGCGAGGCCTTCACCGGCGTGCGCGTCCCGCTCCACCCCGGGAGCGTCGACCGGCTCTGGTGAACCGTCAGGCGGCGGGAGCGGAGGTCGGGCTGTCGGAGGGCGTGGCCGCGCTCGCCGGGCGGCGGCGGCCGCCGCGTTCGGCGAAGAACAACACCAGCACGGGAACCAGGTACAGCGCCCACACGGTCAGCTGCAGGACGGTCGGGTCCGGCTGGAAGTTGAAGACTCCCTTGAGCAGGGTCCCGTACCAGCTGTCCGGCGGGACGGCCGTGCTGATGTCGAAGGCCCTGTCGTTCAGGCCGCTCAGGAAGCGGGCCTCCTGGAGGTCGTGGACGCCGTACGCGAGCACGCCCGCGGCCACGACCACGAGCATCGCGCCGGTCCACCGGAAGAACTTCGCCAGGTTGATCCGCAGGGCACCCCGGTAGAACAGGTAGCCCAGCACGATCGCCGTCGCGATGCCCAGCAGCACCCCGATCAGCGGCGCCGAGGAGCCCTCGCCGCTGGCCCGTACGGACGCCCACACGAACAGCGCGGTCTCCAGGCCCTCCCGGCCGACCGCCAGGAAGGCCGTCGCGACCAGCGCGCCGGTGCCCATGGCGAGCGCCGAGTCGAGCTTGCCGTGCAGCTCGGCCTTCAGGTGCCGCGCGGTGCGCTTCATCCAGAAGACCATCCACGTCACCAGCCCCACCGAGATGATCGACAGGCTGCCGCCCAGCAGCTCCTGCGCCTCGAAGGTCAGCTCCTGGGAGCCGAATTCGAGCAGCGCGCCGAAGGCGAGCGAGAGCGCGCACGCGATCCCGATGCCGAGCCACACCGGACGCAGGGCGTCGCGGCGCTCCGTCTTCACCAGGTACGCGACGAGGATGCAGACGACCAGGCTGGCCTCCAGCCCCTCGCGCAGGCCGATCAGATAGTTGCCGAACACGTTGGTTCTTCCTCTCCGGCGGGGACTCAGGCGAACAGCGTCCGGCCCCACCAGTCGTCCTTGTCGCGGACGCCCGGCGGGACGGCGAAGACGGCCGAACCCACGTGCTGGATGTATTCGTTGAGGACGTCGGACTTCGCCAGGTTGCGCTGGATCGGGACGAAGCCCTTGCGGACGTCACGCTGGTAGGCGAGGAAGAACAGGCCCGCGTCGAGGCGGCCGAGGCCGTCCGTGCCGTCGGTGAAGGAGTAGCCGCGCCGCAGGATCGTCGCACCGCTGTTGGAGTCCGGGTGCGCGAGACGTACGTGCGCCTCCGGCTTCATCGCCTTCAGGAAGGGCTCGTCGCGCTCCTTGGACTTGCCCACGGGGGCGCCCTCGCCCTTGTCGCGGCCGAAGATGTCCTCCTGCTCCTGCAGCGGGGTCCGGTCCCAGGTCTCGATGTTCATCCGGATCCGGCGCGCCACCAGGTACGAGCCGCCCGTCAGCCAGTCGCTGCCGTCGCCCGCGCCGACCCACACGTGCTTGTCCAGGGCCGCCCGGTCGGTGCCCGAGATGTTCCGGGTGCCGTCCTTGAAGCCCATCATGTTGCGCGGGGTCTGCTCGTCGGGCGTCGTCGAGGAGGTCTTTCCGAAGCCGAGCTGCGACCAGCGCACCGCGACCCGGCCGAAGCCGATCCGGGCCAGCTGGCGGATGGCGTGCACGGCGACCTGCGGGTCGTCGGCGCAGGCCTGGACGCACAGGTCGCCGCCGGAACGGGCCGGGTCCAGGTTGTCGCCGGGGAACAGCTCCAGGTCCACCAGCGCCTCGGGGCGCCTGCCCTCCAGCCCGAACCGGTCCTTGGCGAACAGCCCGGGCCCGAAACCGACGGTCAGGGTGAGCCGGGACGCCTTCAGGCCCAGGGCCTCGCCGGTGTCGGTCGGCGGGGCCTCCGGCAGGCCCTCGTACACGTCGCCGACCGGGAGGCCCGCCGTCATCAGGCGGGCCGCCGCGGTCCACTCCTTCAGGAGCTTGACCAGCTCCGCGCGGTCCTTCGTCTTCACGTCGAAGGCCGCGAAGTGCAGACGGTCCTGCACGGCGCTCGCGATACCGGCCTGGTGCTCGCCGTGGAAGGGCACGGCCGCGCCGGCGGCCGACGCCGACACCATGTCCGTGCCGCCGCCGAAGGCCGCGGCCGCACCGCCGGCCGCGGCGGCGCCGAGCGCGAGCCCGGCCCCGCCCCAGCCGAGCACCGCACGACGGGAAGGGGCGGCCCCGGGGGCCGCGGCGGGGTTGCCGCCGTCCTGCTGCGGCTGTCCGGAGGCCGCGTCCGACTCGGTCATCATCTACTCCCGTCTGCTGTCCGTCTGCTTTCCGGTGCGCCCGTTACTTGGCGACCGCGGCGGCGAGCTTGGAGAGCGGCTCGGCGAGCGCGTTCACGCCGTCCGAGAGCTCCTTGCGCTCGGTCTCGCCGACCTTGTCGTACGAGGTGAACTCGTAGGAGGTCTTGTCGGCGCGGTACTTGTCCAGGAGGGTGTTCAGGGCGGCGAACTGGGTGTCCAGCTGCTTGGACAGCTCCGGGTCGTTCTTCTCGGCGATCGGCTTGAGCAGCTCGTACGCCTTCTGCGCGCCCTCGACGTTGGCCTTGAAGTCGACCAGGTCGGTGTGGGAGTAACGCTCCTCCTCACCGGTGACCTTGCCGGTGGCGACCTCGTCGAGGAGTTCCTTGGCGCCGTTGGCGATCGAGGTGGGGGTGATCTCCGCCTGGCCGACCTTCTTCTGCCAGTCGGTCAGGTCCGCGATCAGGGTGTCGGCGAGCTTCTTGTCGTTGTCGTCGATCTTGTTGTCGGCCCACAGGGACTTCTCCAGGCGGTGCCAGCCCGTCCAGTCCTTCGCCGGGTCCTGGCCGGCCTCCAGGCCGTCCTCGCGGACGTCGACCTTGGGGTCGATGTCACCGAAGGACTCGGCGACCGGCTCGGTGCGCTCCCAGCCGATGCGGGAGGGCGCGTACGCCTTCTTCGCGGCCTCGACGTCGCCGGCCTTGACCGCGTCCGCGAAGGCCTGCGCCTTGGGGAGGGTCTCCTCGGCCTGAGCGACGACGTACGCGCGGTAGGCGGCGACGGCGGCGTCCGCCTCCGGGCTGCGCTTCTCGCCGCCGGCCTGGGCGCCGGTCGCCTTGACCTTCTTGGCGATGCCGTCGCCCTTCATGCCGGGCTTGCAGACGATCTCGTAGTCGCCCGCCTTGATCTCGGCGGTGATGGACGCCTTGGTGCCCGGGCCGATGTTCTCGCGCTCGGTGACGATGCGGGCGTCCGGGAAGAGGACGTAGACCTCGGTGACCTTGGAGCCCTTGTTCTCGACGTCGATCTGCACCTTGCCGGCCGGGAACTCCGTCTTCGACACGTCGCAGGCGCTGTCGGAAGCCGCCACGCGGATCGCGTCGTCGCCCTTGTCGCTCTTCTCGGAGCAGCCGGTGACGACGGTCAGGGCGGCCACCACGGAGGTGGCGACGACGGTGAGGCGGGCGGGGCGCATAGGGGGCTCCTGGGCGTCGGGCGAGGGCCGTCCCGAGGGGGAGAGGCCAGTGAGGCGGACCTAACTTAACCGAGCCTTACTTGACCCATACCCCCTCGTGCAGTGATTCAGCTCTCACGTTCCGGCCACGGACACAGCCGAGTCACGGACGTTCCACGGCAAGCCCATGGGCCGGTCAAGCGGGGGTCAAGAGGGCAGACCGCGCGGTATGCGGTCGTCGCCCGCTGCCCGTACGGGGACCACGAGCGGAGCCCCCGTGCGCGGGTGCGGGAGCACCTCGACCGGCTGCCGGTACACGAGGCTGAGGAGGGCGTCCTCGAACACCTCGGCGGGCGGACCGTCCGCGGCGATCCGCCCGCCGTGCAGGACGGCGGCCCGGTCCGCGTAGGCGGCGGCCAGCCCCAGGTCGTGCAGGACGACGACGACCGCGTCACCGGCCGCGGCCCGCTCGCGGCAGATGCGCAGCACGAGTTCCTGGTGGCGCAGGTCGAGGGCGGCCGTCGGTTCGTCGAGCAGCAGGAGCGGGGCCCGCTGGGCCAGTACGCGAGCCAGCGCGACCCGGGCCCGCTCGCCGTCGGAGAGGGCGGAGAAGGGGCGCGCGGCGAACTCGGTGACCTCGGCGGCGGCCATCGCGGTGGCCACGGCCTCCTCGTCCGCCTCGGCGAAGGGGGTGCCGGCCCAGGGCGCGCGCCCCATCCGTACGACGTCCTCCACCGGGAAGGGGAAGGACAGCGCGGCCGACTGGGGCAGGACGGAGCGGCGCAGCGCCAGGTCGGGGGCGCTCCAGTCGCCGACCGGGCGGCCGTCGATCCGCACTTCGCCGGAGGCGGCGGGCAGGTCGGCGGCCAGTGCGCCCAGCAGGGTGGACTTGCCCGCGCCGTTGGGGCCGACCAGGGCGAGCACCTCCCCCGCGCGGGCGGTCAGCTCGATGCCGGCGAGCACGTCGCGCTGCCCGAGCCGGACGTGCAGGTCGACGGCCTCGGCCAGGGCCGAGCCGGGGACCGGCCGGGCCGGGACGGTGCGGCGGCCGCGGGCGAACAGGCGGGCCGGCGTGCGGGGGGTGCGGGCCGACGTGCGGGTGGTGCGGGTCGGCGTGCCGGTCGTGCGGTTCACGCCCAGCCTCCTTGCTTGCGGCGGGTGCGACGCAGCAGCCAGAAGAAGAACGGGCTGCCGATCAGGGCGGTCAGGACGCCGAGGGGCAGCTCGGCGGGCTGGGCGAGGGTCCGGGCGGCGAGGTCGCCGGCGACCAGGACCACGGCGCCGGCCAGGGCGCTGCCGGGGACCAGGAAGCGGTGGCCGGGACCGTTGGCCATGCGCAGCAGGTGCGGCACGAGCAGCCCGATGAAGGTGATGACGCCGGCGACGGCCACGGCGGCCGCCGTCAGCAGCGCGACGACCAGGATGAGGGCGAGGCGCAGCCGTTCGACGTCGATGCCGAGGTGGCGGGCGGGCCGCTCGCCGAGGGAGAGCAGGTCGAGCCGACGGGCGTAGAAGGGGGCGACGAGCAGGCCGGCGACGGCGCAGGGGAGGACCGCGAGCACCTTGGGCCAGGTGGCCTGGGCGAGGGAGCCCAGCTGCCAGAAGGTGATCTGGTTGACCTGGCCGCTGTCCGCGAAGAACACGAACAGGCCGATGAGGGCGCCGGCGAAGGCGTTGACGGCGATGCCGGTGAGGATGAGCGTGACGACCTCGGTCTTCCCGCCGTTGCGGGAGAGGAGGTAGACCGAGCTGACGGTGATCAGCCCGGCGACGAACGCGCAGACGGTGATGGTCCAGTTGCCGAAGAAGCTGAGGCCGAGACCGATGGCGGCGACCGCGCCGACCGCGGCGCCCGCCGAGATGCCGATGACGCCGGGCTCGGCGAGGGGGTTGCCGAAGACGCCCTGCATGAGCGCGCCCGCGCAGCCGAGACTGGCGCCGACGAGCAGCGCGAGCACGACGCGGGGGAGGCGTACGTTCCACAGCACGCTCTCGCCGACGCGGTCGAGCGGCGCCCCGCCGAGGCCCAGGCGGTGCTGGGCGGAGGCGAGTACGTCGGCGGTGGGGATGCGGTAGGCGCCGGTGCCGGCCGAGACCAGCGCGAGGAGGAGCAGGGTGGCGAGGAGGGTGAGGGTGAGCCAGAAGGCCTTCCGGCCGCGCCGTACGCCTGCGGCGGGCTTGGCGGGCTTGGCGGGCTTGGCGGGGTCGGCCTTGGTCGTGGTGGCTTCGGCGGGGCCGGGCGCGCGCCGGGGCGTCTCCTCGGGAGCCGAACGGTTCTCGGCGTCGGACGGTGCGGCGGCGGTGCGTTCGGCGCCCTGCGGGGATCGCCGCGACGCGCTCCCGGCCCCGCCGGGACCGGCCGGGGATCGCTCCGGTCCGCTTTCGGGCGCCGCCGTTTCGGCCTCGTGAGGGAGCGTCATGTCAGCCCTTGCCGTACAGCTGGGTGATCAGGGAGGACAGCACCTGGTCCGTGCGGGGGCCGTAGTTGAGGAGGACGCCGTCGTCGACGGTCACCACGCGGCGGTCCATGCCGGCCGGGGTCTGGGCGACGCCCGGGATCTTCACCAGGCCGTCGATGCCGCCGACCGATTCGAGGCCCTTGGACATGACCAGGATCGCGTCGGGGGCGGCGGCCGCCAGGGCCTCGCTGGTGATCGGGGTGAAGTCCTTGCCGAGGCCGGACTCCTTGCCGGTGTCGACGGCGCCGGCCGCTTCGAGGAGTGAGGCCGCTCCGGAGTCCGAGCCGCCCAGCAGGTAGACGGAGGCGGTGCCGCGGAGGTAGAGGAAGGCCACCCGGGGGTGCTCGGCCGTGGCGGCGGGGACGTTCCTGCGGGCGGCGGCGATCCGGTCCGCGGTGCGCTGGTTCAGCTGCGCACCGGCGTCCTCGACGCCGAGTGCGGCGGCCACGGTGTCGATCCGCTTCGGTACGTCGTCCAGCCCCTTGGCGGGAGCCACGACGAGGACCGGGATGCCGGCGTCGCGGATCTGCTGGACCGCTTCGGCGGGGCCCGTGGTGGCCTCCGCCAGGACGAGCGTCGGGCGGAGGGAGAGCACGCTCTCGGCGGAGACGTCGTGGCCACGTGTCACCACCGGCAGTGCGGCGGCCTGTTCGAACGTGGCGGTGATGTCCCGGGCGACGACGTGCTCGCCGAGGCCCAGGGTGTGGACGATCTCGTTGAGGCTGCCGGTCAGCGGGATCACCCGGTCGGCGGACGCGACGGTGACCTGGGTGCCGTCGGCCGAGGCCACGGTCACCGGCAGGGCGGGCCGCGGCGTCGCGGCGAGGGGCTCCACCCGGTCCGGGGCGGGGGCGGGGGCGGGGGCGGATGAGCCCGAAGGGGTGGCCGTACCTCCGCAAGCCGTCAGCGCGAGTGCCAGTGCTGCCACGGCAACTGCGAGACGGGGGAAGCGGTGTGACGCGGCGGGCGTAGGCACGAAGGCACCGTCCTGATCGTCCGACTGAGGTTCTGGGGACCGGGGGGTTTTCATCCGGCCGAGGCTTAGCTTAGGTTAGCCTAACCTTGCTTGCCAGACCTTGGAGGGGGCATTCATGCCCGCGAGACCCGTCCGTGCGCTCACCATCGCCCTGCTGGCGGGCCTGTTGGGGGCCCTGCTCCCGGCGACCGCCGCCCACGCGGGCGCCGTGCAGGGGGGCCGGCTGGACTGGGGCATCAAGTCGTCCTTCCAGAGTTATGTCACCGGTCCGGTGGCGAAAGGCGGTTTCAAGCTGAAGGGCGGAGCCGCCACGGTCGGCGCAAGCCTGTTCCGCTTCCATTCGGCGATCGGCTCCTACGACCCCGGGACCGGCGCGTTCGAAGCCTCGTACGCAGGCGGAGTCACCTTCCAGGGCCACCAGAAGTCCGACGGCGTGTACGAGCTGGACATGACCGTCAGCCACCCCACCGTCAAGATCAGCGGTGGCAGCGGGACGCTGTACGTGGACGTCTCCAGCAAGGCCAAGGACACCGGCACGGTCAGCAACCAGAGCCAGGTGCCCTTCGCGACGCTGGGCGTCGGCGGGATCAACATGGCGGGCGGCGCGACCCCGTTGACCCTCACGAACATCCCGGTCACCCTCACCGCCCAGGGTGCCCGGGCGTTCGCCGGCTACTACGCGGCCGGTGCGCAGCTCGACCCCCTCTCCCTGTCGGCCGACGTGAGGACGGCCCCGGCCGCCCAGTCCTCGCCGCCGGTGGCCCCGCAGCCGAGCGCCACGGCACAGGCGTCGCAGCCGTCGCAGGCGCCCGGCGGCTTCGCCGACGCCGCCGTCGACTGGGGGGTGCGCCGCACCTTCCGCGAGTACGTCACCGGCTCGATCGGTCAGGGCGCGTGGACGCTGGCCGAAGGGGCCCAGGACGGCGGCGCGCTGTTCCGCTTCCCGCAGGGCAGGGGCGCGTACGACGGCGGGAAGGGCACCCTTGAGGCCGCTTTCGCCGGCGCCGTCCGGTTCACCGGCGCCCATCTGGACCTGACGCTCGGCGCCGTGGGCGTGAAGGTGGAGAGCGGCAAGGGCGTGCTGTCCGCGGACGTCACGACCGCGGGCACGACGAAGAGGGCCGTCCCGCTGGTCGAGTTCGACGCCAAGGGCCTCACGAGCGAGGGGGCGCTGGTCACCCTGACCGAGGCCCCGGCCACCCTCACCGAGGGCGGCTCCCAGGCCTTCAACTCCATGTACAAGGCGGGCACCGAGATGGACCCCGTCTCGCTCGCCGTCGCCCTCGACGCGACCGCGAAGCTGCCGGCCCTGCCCGACCTGGGCTCCACGGCCCCGCCGTCGGCGGCGCCCGCGACCGCGCCGTCGGCGGGCGGACCCGCCCCCGCCGCGGAGTCGGGTTCGGCCTCGCACCCCGGGCTCTACGCCGGCCTGGCCGCGGCCGTCCTGCTGCTGGCCGGCGCCGGAGCCCTCCTGCTGCGCAAGCGCCGCAAGACACCCCCCAAGCCCGCCCCCTCCGCGGCCCCGGCCCCGGCCGCCCCTGCCCCGGCCCCGGCCTCCGGCCCGGCCACCGGCACGATGCCGGCCTCGGCCCGGGCTTCCGCTCCGGCTCCGGCCTCCGGTTCGGCCCAGGCGTCGACTTCGGGCTCGGCCGCCCCTGCCCGCGGCCCCGGCGCCCGCCCCGTCCACCGGCACGATGCCGGCCTCGGCCCCGGCTCCGGCCTCCGGTTCGGCCCAGGCGTCGACTTCGGGCTCGGCACCGGCTTCCGCGGCCCCGGCGCCCGCCCCGGCCACCGGCACGATGCCGGCCTCGGCCCGGGCTTCCGCTCCGGCTCCGGCCTCCGGTTCGGCCCAGGCGTCGACTTCGGGCTCGGCCGCCCCTGCGGCCCAGGCGTCGGCTTCAAGCTCGGCCGCCCCGGCGTCCGCTCCGGCTTCGGCCTCCGGTTCGGCCCAGGCCTCGGCATCGGTTCCGGCCTCCGGCTCTGCTTGCGCGACCCCGGCCGCTGCCGCCACCGCGGAGTCGGCGTCGGCTGAGGCGCCGTCCGCTGTCGTGGAGCCGTCGATGCCGACCGGCACGACCACGGCACCCGCACCGGCCGCTGCCGCTCCCGCCACCGCGAAGCCCGCACCGGCTGCGGCCGCCGAGCCGGACGGCGGTGGGGCGGCTGCTTCGGCCGGGGTGGAGAGCCCGGACCCGGTCACTCCCGCGGTGGCTGTCGCTGACTCGGGCGCTGCCCGGGCGGAGCACCCGGTCCGGGCCTCGGAGGCGGCCGCCGACGCCTCGAAGTAGTGCCCCACCCCTGCCCCCTGTGCCCCCTGCCCCCATCCCTCTCCCAGGAGTTGCCCGCCATGTCGTCCATCCGCCGCCCGATCTCCCTCGCGGCAGCCGTCCTGACCGCCGCCGCCCTCGGCGCCACCGCCTTCGCCCTGCCGGCCACCGCCGCGGGCGGCCCCCCGACCGGGCCCGTGAAGATCGTCGGAGGGTCCCTCGACTGGGGCGTCCTCGCCAGTTACCGCGCCTACGTCACCGGCATGGCCAAGGGCACCATCACCGTCGCCGACGGCGCCCAGCAGAACGCGGACGGCACCCTGCGGTTCGTCGAGCCGACCGGCCAGTACGACCCGGCCGGCGGCCACGTCGTGAAGGCCGCCTTCAAGGGCAGCGTCACCTTCTCCTCGCCCGCCCCGCCGACCGGCCACGGCTTCGAGGTCAAGCTCTCGGACATCCGGATCGACACCGGTACCAAGAAGCTGACCGCCGACGTCACCAAGTCCGGCGCCACGGCCCAGGACGTGCCGCTGGCCACGGTGGCCTTCGCCGGCCAGTCGATGACCGGCCTCGCGACGACCCTCACCAAGGAGGCCGCGGACGCGCTCGGTTCCGCGGGCTACGAGGGCAAGGCCGGCGACCCGCTCACCGCGAACCTGAAGTTCGAGGAGCCCCCGGCCCCCGAGCCGACCCCGACGAAGCCGACGCCCACCAAGGACCCCGCCCCCACCAAGGACCCGAGCCCCACCGTTCCCGCCGGCGGAACGCAGAAGGTCCTGAACGGCAAGCTGACGTGGGGCGTGAAGGAGTCCTTCCGCCGTTACGTGCTGGGTGCGGGCTCGATCACCCCGGCCGGCGGCGCCGCCAAGAACGGCGACCTCTTCGACTTCGCCTTCGGCAAGGGCGAGCTGGACGTGAAGAAGCAGAAGCTGAACGCCTCCTTCGAGGGCAACCTCCGCTTCCAGTACGCCGCCCACGGCATCGACATGACCTTCGCCAACCCCCGCGTCGACGCCACCGGCAAGTCCGGCACCCTCTACGTCGACGTCAAGAACGCCGCCGGCAGCAGGACCGGCGTCGCCTTCGCCACGCTCGACCTGTCGAAAACCGACTACAGGACCAAGAACGGCGTGCTGGCGCTGAACGCCGTACCGGCGGCCTTCACCGCCGACGGCGCGGCCGCCTTCGCCAACGACACCACCGGCTCCATGTACAAGGCGGGCGACGCCATCGACCCGCTCACCTTCTCGGTGGCGGTGGACAAGGACGCCACCCTGCCCTCCACCGGCGGCAGCACCGACGGCGGCGCCACGGGCGGCTCGACGGGCGGCACCGCCGGCGGTACGGGCGGCACCGCGGGCGGCGGCTCCGTCGGCGGCAACCTCGCGAACACCGGCGCCGAGATCCCGGCCGGGGCCCTGCTCACCACCTCCGGTGTCGTGATCGCGGCCGGCGCGGGCGCGGTCCTCCTCGCGCGCAGGCGGCGTACGGCCCAGGTCTGAACCGTGCTTGAATTCCCGCGTGAACGATCTCGATGTGCTGAGGGTCTTCTGCGCGGGTGACGGCCGGTACGGCAACCTGCTCGGTGTCGTGCGTGACGGCAGGACCTGCCCCGACGACGCGTCCCGCCAGGCGCTGGCCGCCGAACTCGGCTACAGCGAGACGGTGTTCGTCGACGACCCCGAGCGCGGGGTCGTCGACATCCGCACCCCCGGCACGCGGATGTCCTTCGCGGGACACCCGCTGGTCGGGGTCGCGTGGCTGCTGGACATCGAGGAGCTCCAGCCGCCCGTCGGTTCCGTATGGGCCCGTGACGACGGGGAGTTCACCTGGATCACGGCCCGGCCCGAATGGGTCGAGGGCAAGCGGACCCGGCAGTACGACAGCGTCGCCGAGGTCGAGGCGCTCCCCGCGCCGCCGCCGGGCGAGGGCTGGCTCTACGCCTGGGCGTGGGAGGACGAGGCCGCGGGACGCGTCCGCGCCCGGGGCTTCCCGCGGCGCCCCGACGGCGTCATCGCCGAGGACGAGGCCACCGGTTCGGCCGCGATCCTGCTGACGGCCGAACTCGACCGCGCCCTGAACATCACCCAGGGCGCGGGCTCCCAGATCCTCACCGCCCCCGGCGCGGACGGCACCATCGAGGTCGGCGGCCGCGTCCGCTTCGCCCCGCCCGCGCACCCCGCCTAGGTATCCCGCACCCGGGAAGCTGAGTACGCGGGCGCTGTCGGCGCACCGGCGTGCCGCGGTGCAATGGCGCCATGACGTCGAACTCGATGCCCGCGCACCCCGACGGGCGGCGGCCGTGGCTGCCGGTGGCACTGCTCTTCACCGTGCTCGCGCCGGCCGCCGTGTGGCTCGGCCAGACGCTTTCGTACGGGCCGGGTGCCCGGGGCCCCTACGCCCTGTTCTACGTCATCCCGTTGGCGCTGGTGGCCACCACCTGGATCCCGCCGCGGACGGACGCGCAGCGTCGGCGGCGCCTCGCGCTGGGGAGCGCGGGCTGCCTCATGGCCCTCTTCTACCCGAACGTACTGCTCGTCACCTGGCTCGTCCTCTGGGTGATCGCGGCAGGCCCCTGAAACGGCCCCTGAAACGGCCGCGGGGCCGGGCCGGGCGCACTGTGCGCCCGGCCCGGCCCCGTACTCGTACCCGCACCCGGGGTCACGCGCTGAGGGGGAACTCCTCGCCCAGCTCGCGGAAGACCGCGCCGTTGAAGTCGAAGGCGCGCTTGCACTCGTCGATGATGCGCTGCTTCTCCAGGTCGTCCGCGGCGATCGCGTCCAGCAGCTCGCGGTAGGTCCGCTTGAAGGCCGCCGGGTTGGAGATGTCCGCGAAGACGTAGAAGCGGACGCCGTCGCCCTTGCGCTCGAAGCCCCAGGTGCGCTCCGCCTTGTCGCGGATGATCTGGCCGCCGGAGAGGTCGCCCAGGTAGCGGGTGTAGTGGTGGGCGACGTACCCGCCCGGCCACTCGGCCGCGCACTGGGCCACCCGTGCGGCGTAGGCCTCGGTCGCGGGCAGCGCCACCACGTTCTCGCGCCACTGCGGGCCCAGCAGGTGGGCGAGGTCCCGCTCTATCTCCGCGACGCGCATCAGCTCGGGCCGGATGAACGGGCCCGCCACCGGGTCGTGCTTCAGGGACTCGGCCGCCTCCTCCAGGGCCCGGTACACGAACCACAGCTGCTCGGTGTACCGCGTGTACGCGTCCACCCCGAGCCGTCCGCCCAGCAGGTCGCTCATGAAGGTCGACGTCTCGGCCTCGGTGTGCTGCTCGTGCGACGCGACGCGGATGACCGTAGAGAAGGCGTCCAAGGCGGACCTCCAGGAAGAGGAAACAGGCGTGGCGGCATTGCCGCCACGCCCGATACTCCTACTTAGGCTTGCCTAAGTCAATGAGTTCCCGACGCCTTGTCGGTAAAAAATCCGGCCGGGGGACCGGCTAGGGAAGGGTCAGGATGTCCGCCCCGGAGTCCGTCACCACCAGGGTGTGCTCGAACTGCGCGGTGCGCTTGCGGTCCTTCGTGACGACCGTCCAGCCGTCGTCCCACATGTCGTAGTCGTGGGTGCCCAGGGTCAGCATCGGCTCGATCGTGAAGGTCATCCCCGGCTCGATGACCGTGGTGGCGTGCGGGCTGTCGTAGTGCGGGATGATCAGGCCGGAGTGGAAGGACGAGTTGATGCCGTGGCCGGTGAAGTCCCGGACCACGCCGTAGCCGAAGCGCTTCGCGTACGACTCGATGACCCGGCCGATGACGTTGATCTGACGGCCCGGCTTGACGGCCTTGATCGCCCGGTTCAGCGCCTCGCGGGTGCGCTCCACCAGCAGCCGCGACTCCTCGTCCACGTCGCCGCACAGGTAGGTGGCGTTGTTGTCGCCGTGCACCCCGCCGATGTACGCCGTCACGTCGAGGTTCACGATGTCGCCGTCGCGCAGGACGGTGGAATCGGGGATGCCGTGACAGATGACCTCGTTGACCGAGGAGCACAGCGACTTCGGGTAGCCGCGGTAGCCGAGCGTCGAGGGGTAGGCGCCGTGGTCGCACATGTACTCGTGGGCGACCCGGTCGAGCTCGTCGGTGGTCACCCCCGGCGCGATCAGCTTGGCGGCCTCCTCCATCGCCTGGGCGGCGATCCGGCCGGCGATGCGCATCGCCTCGATGGTCTCGGGCGTCTGCACCTCCGGTCCGGTGTACGGAGTGGGCGCGGGCTTGCCGACGTACTCGGGACGGCGGATGTTTCCGGGAACGGAACGGGCGGGAGAGAGCTCGCCTGGTACGAGCAGCGACTGACCGGACATGCAAGCGAGTGTATCCAGCGGGGATGGGGCAGCATGGCGGGATAGAGCGGCACACAGCGGCTTGCGGAGGCATCGAGAGGAGCCTGGACGACGATGGCCCTGTTCAAGAAGCGCCAGGTGGGCAAAGCCGGCGAGTGGTACTACTGCCTGGTCCACCACAAGGTCGAGGAAGGCCCCGAGTGCCCGGCCAAGGACCGGTTCGGCCCCTACGGAACGCCCGAGGAGGCCGCCCACGCCATGGAGACGGCGCAGGAACGCAACCTCGAGTGGCAGAACGACCCCAACTGGAACGACAAGACCCGCGAGGAAGAAGAGGGCACGGGCACGGCCGGCTGACGGGCCCGCAGGCGACTACCAGCGGCTGGGGGGCGGCGCGGTCAGCCGGTCGGCCAGCCCCGCCAGCCGGTCCCGCAGCCGGCGGGACCCGCGCGGCGCCGGCGGGCCGTTCTCCCCGGCCGCCGCGCTGACCAGGTGCTGCACGGTGTCCAGATCCAGCTCGGCGCCGCCCTCCGGCACCGACAGCGCATCGTGCGAGAGCGCGCCCAGGTCCGGGTCCCCGCCGTCCAGGGACAGTACGGTCGCCCCCGCGCGCCGGGCGTCGTGCACGCGCTCCAGCAGCCCCTCGCCGGGCTCCCGGGGCGCCACCACCAGTACGGTGTGCCCGCGCCCGGCCGCCGCCAGCCGGCCCAGCCCCACCGACAGGTGCGGCGGCTCCCCGGGCCGTACCCGGTGGCGCACCAGCGTCGGCGCCAGCTCCGGGCTGCCCGACCAGGCGGCCTCGTCCACGAGGTGCGCCGCCAGGTGCCAGGGCTCGTAGCCCTCGGTCCCCACCAGCAGGAGGTTCCCGCTGGCCGGAACGACGGACCGGCGCAGCGAGCCGGCGAAGCGGCGCGCGTCGCCCGGCCACTGCGTACCGGCGAGCACCTCGCGCAGCAGGGCGACCCTGACGGCATCCATGGCGGCATCCTGCCGCATCACGCCGACACGGGGGGCGGTTCCCGGCTCTTCGACCTTGGGCTACCCGGCAGTACTCTCGCCCCCATGACTTCCTCAGACAGCACGCAGAAGCCCCAGGCCAAGGACCCCTGGGACCTGCCGGACGTGTCCGGCCTCGTCGTCGGCGTCCTCGGCGGCACCGGCGACCAGGGCCGGGGCCTCGCCTACCGGCTCGCCCGCGCCGGCCAGAAGGTGATCATCGGCTCCCGTGCCGCCGACCGCGCCCGCACCGCCGCCGACGAACTGGGGCACGGAGTGGAGGGCGCGGACAACGCCGAGTGCGCGCGCCGCAGCGACATCGTCATCATCGCGGTGCCGTGGGAGGGCCACGCCAAGACCCTCGAAGCACTCCGCGAGGACCTCGCGGGCAAGCTCGTCGTCGACTGCGTCAACCCGCTCGGCTTCGACAAGCAGGGCGCCTACGCCCTCCAGGTCGAAGAGGGCAGCGCCGCCCAGCAGGCCGCCGCCCTGCTCCCGGACTCCCGCGTCACCGCGGCCTTCCACCACCTCTCGGCGGTCCTCCTCCAGGACGAGTCGATCGACGAGATCGACACCGACGTCATGGTCCTCGGCGAATCCCGCGCCGACACCGACATCGTCCAGGCCCTGGCCGCCCGCATCCCCGGCATGCGCGGCATCTTCGCGGGCCGCCTGCGCAACGCCCACCAGGTCGAGGCCCTCGTGGCGAACCTGATCTCCACCAACCGCCGCTACAAGGCCCACGCGGGCCTCCGCACGACGGACGTCTGACCACCCGGCCCCGGCCGGGTCCTTTACGGCAGCACTGCGGGGCATGGGGGACACTGGAGGGGCTCTACCGCCTTCCGTGTTCCCGAGGAGCTCTTCCCATGCCCCGCCTTGCCGTCTTCGCCGTTGTCGTCTGCGCCCTCGCCGTGGCCGCGGCCGTCGTCGCCTTCGTGGAGGGCAGCTTCCTCGGGATCGTGTGGGTGCTGCTGGCGGGCCTCACGTCCAACATGGCCTGGTACTACATGCGCAAGGCCAAGGCCGAGAAGGCCGCCACCGCCCGCAACGTCTGAGCCGCGGCGGCCGCCGCCGCTCAGTGGAGCCAGAAGAAGACGGTGTCCTCGGTGCGGCCGGCCTTCTTGGTCCGCTCCCACTCCCCGGCCTCCACCCGCATGGGCTCCAGCAGCACTTGCGCCGTCTCGCGCACCTCGGGGTCGAGCCGGTCCAGGACCGCCTCGTACGCCCGGACCAGTTCTGCGGCCCGGGAGGCCGGGAAGGTGCCCATGGCCGGGAGGGCGTCGCCCGGGTGGGGGAGGCGGATCGGCGGGCCCGAGAAGAGGAGTTCGGCGGGCGCCAGGTCGGCCGGGACCCCGTGGCGGGTCATCTCCTCGTCGACGGTGTGGAACCAGGAGGGCCGCCGCCAGTGGCCGAGGTCGTAGGTGTCGGAGAAGTTCACCGCCACCAGCGCCTGGAAGGCGTAGCGGTAGCCGGGCTCCATGTCCGTGCTGGGGCCGTCGGCCAGCAGTTCCTCCAGTGCCCGGGCGACCGGCACGCCCAGCGTGATGCCGTGGTCCGCGAGGCGGGCGTCGGTGCGCGCGCACCGGTCCCGCGCGATGGCGAGGACGCGATCCTGTTCGGGCGTCCGCTCCACCGCCGTCAGCAGCCGGATCACGACCCGCATGTCGCCGGTGCTCATCTCCAGGTTCCCCATGGACCCATTCCCTCCGTCGTCGACGTTCATGATCGCCGACTGCGGACACCTCTAGCCCTGCGGGACCTCGCAGAAGCCGCTGCCCTCCTGCCAGAAGCGGTAGAGCTCGCGGCCGCAGTCGGTCTCCAGACCCGACACGCCCAGCGCCGACAGCACGCCGTACACCGCGTCGAAGAAGACGGCGTTGACCCCCGGGATCCACAGCAGCGCGAAGACGGCGATCAGGCCGAACGGCGCCAGCGGCTCGACCTCGCGCCGCACCCGGTACGACAGCCAGGGCTCGATCACCCCGTAGCCGTCGAGGCCCGGCACCGGCAGGAAGTTCAGGATCGCCGCCGTCACCTGGAGCATCGCGAGGAAGCCCAGCGCGTAGCGGAAGGCGAGCGGCACCCCGTCCAGCGCGTCCAGCCAGAACGGGGCCGTGCAGACGACCGCGAAGGCCACGTTCGCGAGCGGTCCCGCCGCCGAGATCAGGCTGTGCTTCCAGCGGCCCCGGATCCGGTCGCGCTCGATGAAGACGGCGCCGCCCGGCAGGCCGATCCCGCCCAGGATCACGAAGACCACCGGCAGGACGATGCTGAGCAGCGCGTGCGTGTACTTGAGCGGGTTCAGCGTCAGGTAGCCCTTGGCGCCGACCGTGAGGTCGCCGCCGTGCAGGGCGGTCCGGGCGTGCGCGTACTCGTGCAGGCAGAGGGAGACGATCCACGCCGACGTCACGAAGAGGAACACCGCGAGCCCGGTGCTCGTCGAGTACCCCGTCCACACCGCCCAGCCGGTGACGGCCATGACGGCGAAGATGCCGAGGAATACCGAACTGATCCGCCGCTCGTGGCGGGCACCCTGATGACCCATGCGGGGAAACCTATCCCGGGCCGCGTACGGAAAACGGTTCGGGGCCGGGCCGGGCTCCGGGGACAATGGGCCGGTGCGCTATGCGATTCTCGGCTCCGCCCAGGCCCTCCGCGACGACGGGACCCCCGTACCCGTCGGCGGCGCGCGTCTGCGCGCCCTCCTGACGGCGCTCGCGCTGCGCCCGGGACGGATGGTGCCGGTGCGGCTGCTGGTCGACGAGGTGTGGGACGCCGACCCGCCGGCCGATGCCGTGGCCGCCCTGCAGGCCCTGGTGGGCCGGCTGCGCCGGGCGCTGGGGCACACGGCCGTGCTGTCCGCCGAGGGCGGCTACCAGCTGGCCGCCGAGCGGGAGGACGTCGACCTGTACCGCTTCGAGCGGCTGGCCCGGGCCGGCGCCGAGGCACGGGACCCGGCCGAGGCCGCCGCCCGGTACGAGGAGGCCCTCGCCCTGTGGCGCGGCCCGGCCCTCGCGGACCTGCCCGACCCGGCCGCGGAGGCCGCGCGCTGGGAGGCCGTACGGATGGACGCGCGCCGGGGCCGGCTCACGGCGGCCCTGGCCCTGGGCCAGGCCGAGCAGTGCCTGCCGGAGCTGACCGCGCTGTGCGCGCGCCAGCCGCTGGACGAGCCGTTCCAGGCGCTGCGGATCCGCGCCCTGCGCGACGCGGGCCGCCCGGCGGAGGCCCTGTCCGCCTACGACGAGGTCCGCAGGGACCTCGCCGACCGGCTCGGCACGGACCCCGGCCCGGCCCTGCGCGCCCTGCACGCCGAACTCCTGGAGCCGGCCGACCCCGCCCCGGTGACCTGGCCCGCGGCCGCCGGGCCGAGGTTCGTGCATCCCGCCGGCCCGGAACACCCGGCCGGCGCCCAGGCTGCGGGCCACGCCCCGGCTGCGGGCCACGTTCCGGCCCCGGGCCGTGCCCACGCTCCGGGCCGTGCCCACGCCCCGGCCCCGACCCCCGCCCCGGCCCCGACCCACGGCCCGGCTGCGGGCCACGCTCCTGCCGTCGGCAGTGGTCCAGCCTCCCGGGCCCCCGGCCCGCAGACCGGACCCGATGCGGGCGGAGCCACCGGATCCCCGC